>CAVTBA010000031.1:0-48344 GCA_963732835.1 uncultured Actinomycetota bacterium | reverse complement strand
CCCTGCGGGCGGGTGGGGGTACCACCCTCCGGGGGCGTACCGCCACCGCTGCGGAATGGTGCTTGCAGACTCATTGAACCAGGGTATCGGGCCTTGGCTGGCCAGGTGAGGCGGCCCGGGTATTACGGCATCCGCTCCGCGCGTAACGCGCCGGGCGATCAACATTGCGACCGTCGTAGGTCAGCGGCGCGGTTTCGCGGACTCCGGTGTCTCGATGCGCGCCGGCCCGATCCGCTCATGGCGGGTCGCCTGTCGAACCTTGGTTTGCCGTTCGTCGATCAGTCGGCCTAAGTCTTGGAGCAGCAACGGCTTACGCATCACCAGGTGCTCGAGGTGCTCGCGATCGATCTGCAACGCCGTCACCTCGTCCAGCGCGTAGGCGCCGGCGAGGTTGGGTTGACGGGTCAGCGCGGTCAGGCCGAGGAACGATCCCTCGTCCAGGGTGGTGACCGGCACCACCGACCCGTCGTCGGTCGTCGCGGTCAACCGCACGCGGCCCGCCACCAAGAAGGTCATCCCGGGGGCACCTGACCGGCGGACTCGACGATTTCGTCGGCACCGTAACGGACGATTTTCGCGTACGGCACCAGCGATTGCTGATCGGTGTGACTCAGCCGCAAGGCCGGCGCGACCACCGTGCGCAACGCCTTCTCCACGCGTTGCTTGGTGGAGTAGTTGTCGTCGGCACCGTCGAGCCGCAGGCGCGCCCGCCGTGCGGCGTACCAAACCCAGCGCAGGAACGTGGCCTCGGTGGCTTCGGCGTCGGCGGGCGACGTCAACCGGATGGTCGTGCGGTACTGGGCGCCGCCCAGGGCGACCGTGACGGGCGAGATCTCGGGTTTGCGGGCGGGTAGCGCCCCGGCCACCCGCGTCAGCATCGCGCACACGTTGTCCGGCGGATCGCCGGCCGCGAATTTGGTTGTGATCGCGCAGTCGTACGCGCGGGCGGGCGACTGAGATTCGTGAACGAGGTGCTGGCCAGCATCGAGTTGGGCATGATGCGGATTCCGCAGCCGGTGTCGATGTGCACGGAGCGCCAGTTCACTTCGACGACGCGCCCCCGCGCTGTCCCCGTGTCCAGCCATTCGTCGATCCGGAACGGCTGCTCGAACAGCAGGAACAGGCCGGAGACGACCTGGCCGACGGAGTTCTGCAGCATCAGGCCGATGACCACCGATGTGACGCCCAGCGCGGTGAACAAGCCGCCGATCCGGACGCCCCAGATCAAGGACAGCATCACCGCCAGGCCGACGCCGATGACTCCGAAGCGGGCGACGTCGATGAAGATGGTGGGCAGTCGTTTGCGCCAGCTCTCTTCGGGCGCGCCCTCGAACACGGCGGCGTTCAGGGCAGACAGCACCAGCACCAGCACCAGCAGGCCGAACACCGTCGTGAGGATCTGCACCGAGCCCTGTCCGGCCGGCACCTGCGAAGCCTTGACGAGAAGCAGCAACAGCGCACCCAGCGGCAGTAAATAGTTGCGCAGCAGGCTTACCTGCCTGGCCAGGTGGCTATTTCGGCGGACCAGCGTGCGATGCAGCTCGGTGAGCAGGATCAAGCCGACCGGGAATCCACATGCGACGCCGATGGCCCAGTAGAACCACGATGATTGGAACAAGTTCATGATCGCTCCGACAACCGGTAGATCGCCTGGTCGCTTCCGCCGATCGAAATGGTGCCGGCCGGCGCGAACTGCCGCATGTCGCGCATCGCCTCGTACACTTGCGCGGTGACATAAATGCCCGATTGATTTGCGCCACTTTGCATTTGGTAAGCAAGGCTCACCGCGGCGCCCCACATGTCGTAGACGAGCCCGGAGCGGCCGACGAGCCCGCTGATGACATCGCCGGTACTGATGCCCACGCGAAGGCGTAGCTCGTGGCCGGTTTGGCTGTTGAACCGCTCGATGCTGTGGCGCATTTCGATTGCAAAGTCGACGCTGCGGGGAATGCTGTCCAGCCGCGGCGTGACCACCCCACAGCTGGCGAGATATCCGTTGTGGAAGGTGCGGATCCGCTCGACGCCCAGAGATTCGGCCGCCGAATCGAACTGCCGGAACAGCTCGTCGACGATCCCGACCAACTCGTCGCCGGACAGATCCACCGAAACCTCGTCCAGGCCGACGATTTCGGCGTAAATCACGGCCACGTCCTGGTGTTCCTGCGCGATTGTCTCCTGACCCTCGCGGTATCGCTGAACGACAGACTCGGGCATCAGCGCCAGCAACAGGCGGTCGTTCTCCCGGCGCTGTTCGTTGAGCAACTCGTCTTTGATCGCCAGACTGTTGCTCATCTCATTGAAAGCTGCGGTCAGGTCGCCGATTTCGTCGCGCGTGGTCACCGGGATGTTGATTTCGTAGTTTCCGGAGCTGATCTTCTGGGTGCCGGCCTGCAGCCGACGGATCGGCCGCAACATCAGCTGAGCCAACACCATCGACGCGACGCAGATGGCGAAGATCATGATCGACACTGCCAGCACAAGCGTCCTGCTGAACCTGCCCAGCCGCGCGAAGGCGTCGGAGTTGTCCCGCGTCGCCAGGATTGACCAGTTCAGATCGGAGTTCGGCACCGTCAGCGGGGCGTAGGCCTCCAACTCCCTATTGCCCAGATAGTCGGTGGCGCTGAGGACTCCGGTCTGTCCGCGTTGGGCGGCACGAAGACCCGCGGTCGGTACCGGCTGCACCAGCGTCGTACCACCGAGCCGGATCGCTTCTTCCACGACGTCGGGCGGGGTGCCCGATGCCACGGCCTCGCGCCGGTATTCAGCCTCGTCTTCCAGGAAAAGCCTTGAGTCCGAGCGCATCAGGTTATCGGGTCCGGCCAGGTACGTCTCGGTTGCCGGCCCCATCCCGGCGGCCTCCCAGTGTTTGTCGGCGGTCATGATCTTGTTGATCTTCGAGATCGGTAACGGCAGGGCCATGACGCCGTTGAATTTGCCGTTCATTCCCACCGGCGATACCACCCACGCGGTGGGGGTGTCGAGCTGTGGCTGATATGGCTGGAAGTCGGTTATCCAGACGAAGCTGGTGTCGTTGGAGCGCAATGCTTTTTGGTATGCATCCCGCAGATTGGATTCCCGGTAGGGGCCGGTGAGGATGTTCGTGCCGAGGTCCGGGCCCTTGTTCACCGAAAAGATGACATTGCCCTGCATGTCGAGCAACAGTGCATCCGGGTATTCGAAACGGTTGACGATGTCGCGCATGTAGAAGCCATAACGGGCGCTGGCCGCCGACCACGCGCTGCCGTCGCCGGCGTCATCGACCTTCCTCGCCTCGGAGACCGACGGATACGGCGCCGTGTAGTAGGCCTGAAGGTACTTCTGCGCGTTGGAACTCGGGAAGATCGCGTTGAGATCGAGTTCCTCACCGGTGATCCGTTTGATCGGTTTGATCATGTTGTTGTCGTAATAGGTGACGAGCGCTTGCTGCTGGGCCGGCGTGATCGTCGCGTTCGACAACTGGGCGAGCCCGTCGGTGAACGCCGTCGCCGCCTCGACGATGCTGAACCCGCTGCTGTAGACGATCAGGGAATTCGTCACCTCTTTGAAAAGCGACTGCACCTGCCGCGCCTGCGACTCGCGGAGCTCGGTGAGTCGCTCGGATTCGACTTGGCGCAGGGCGTTGCGCCCCGACGACGCCCCGATGAAGCCGATCACCCCGATCGACAGGATGCTGCACACGAGCAGCGTCAGCAGCAGCTTGGATTGCAGGCCGATCCGGAAAAGCCGCCGACGGCGCCACTTATGGCCCTTGCGAGCCTCGCCTTCGTGCGTGACCGCCATTTCGGACGGGGCGGGTTCCGGTGTGGTTCGGGAAGCCGGCTCGGCGTCTTGTAGGTCGCTCGATGTCACTCGACTTCGCCCTTCCTCGGACACGCAGCATCGCTCACGCAGCACACTAGCGCGCGCGTCTGCAGATATGGGCCATTGCGACGTCCGACGTGAAGAATGCTTGGGCCTTAATTCACGCAGCGCCGCGCACTTATCCTTGGCGCTATGGGCGATGGGTGCACTGAGGGTTGCGGTTGCGAGTCGACCGACATCGCAACCACCCGACGTCCGGCGCGCGACGCCGAATGGGAGCGGGCGGCGCGCTTGGCGCGTCGGCTCGCGTGGGCGAGCCTGTTGTGGATGTGCGCGGAGGGCGCGCTCGGCCTGTGGCAAGGGTTCGCCGTCGGGTCCATCTCCCTGATCGGCTGGGCGCTTGGTAGCGCGGTCGAGGGCTTGGCGAGTGCGATCGTCGTGTGGCGATTTACGGGTTCGCGCACGCTGTCGGAGACTTCGGAGCGGCGGGCGCAACGCGGGGTGGCCGTCTCGTTCTGGCTCATCGCGCCTTACATCGCTTTCGAATCGGTCCGGAATCTGCTCACCGGGGCCCGCCCCGAGACCACGTGGATCGGGATGGTCCTGACCGCCGTGGCGCTGGTGCTGATGCCGCTTCTGGGATGGGCCAAGCGGAGACTCGGTACGCGCCTGGATTCGCGAGCCACCGCCGGGGAGGGCACGCAAAACTATTTGTGCGCCGCGCAGTCCGCCGTGGTGCTGCTTGCGCTGGCCGTCATGGCCGTCTGGCCGGGCGGCTGGTGGCTGGACCCGACGGTCGGGTTCGTCGTCGCCGGCTTCGCGGTGCGGGAGGGTTTCGAGGCGTGGCGTGGCGAGGAATGCGGATGCTGACGCATGCGCCAAAACCACGGCGCCGCATACGCTTTGGCCCGTCCCGAAGTATCCGTACGCGGAGAGTCGCAACCGACTAACGTCGACGTCATGGCACGAGTCTGTGTGGTCGGCAGCGTGAACATGGACATGTCGCTGCGCGTCGACACCCTTCCCCGGCCCGGCGAGACGGTGCTGGCGGCGTCGCTGACCTACGCGCCGGGCGGCAAGGGTGGCAATCAGGCGGTGGCGGCGGCGCGGGCGGGCGCGCAGGTGCAGTTCGTGGGGGCGGTCGGCGACGACGCGGCCGCCGAACAGTTACGCGCCCACCTGCTGGACAACGGCGTGGGGCTGGACGCCACCGCCGAAACGCCCGGACCGAGCGGCACGGCGATCGTCGTTGTCGATGCCAACGCCGAGAACACGATCGTGGTCGCGGCGGGCGCCAATGGGCGGCTGACGCTGGACGGCACGGCCGCCCGAAGCGTCATCGCCGGCTGCGACGTGTTATTGACGCAGCTGGAAATTCCGGTGCGGACGGCGGTGGCGGCGGCACAGCGGGCACGTTCGGCCGGCGCGGTCGTCATGATCAATGCCTCACCCGCCGGGCAGCATCGGGGCTCGTTGTCCGACCTGGCAGCCGCGGCCGACGTGGTGATTGCCAACGAAGCCGAGGCCGACGAGTGGCCGTGGAGCCCGACTCACCTGGTGACCACGCTGGGTGCGCGCGGCGCCCGGTACGTGGGCGCCGATGGCGACTTCGTGGTGCCCGCTCCCGCGGTGACCGCGGTGGACACCACCGGGGCCGGGGACGTGTTCGCCGGAGTGCTGGCCGGCAGCTGGCCAGCCAGCCCGGGTTCGCCCGCCCAGCGGCTGCGCGCTTTGCGGCGCGCCTGCGCCGCGGGCGCGCTGGCAACGTTGGTGCCGGGCGCAGGCGACTGCGCCCCCGATGCCGAAGCGATCGACGCGGCGCTCGAATCACCCGCCTGACCTGCGGTTGGCAGTGGTTGGCAGCGTCTGGCGTCGATCTGGCAGTGGTTTGCGGGCAGGGTCGGTGGCGATCGCTGTCAGCCATCGAGAAAGGAACATCATGTCCGCCACCACGATTGACCGCACAGGCACCCGGGACGGCCTCCTTCGCCTGGCCATGCGCGCCGACGCCGCGATCAGCGGACTGGTCGGCCTGGCCGGTCTCCCCCTGGCCGGCCGGCTCGCCGAACTCTCGGGGACGACGAAGGCGTTCGAGTACGCCATGGCCGCGTTCTTGATCGGCTACGCCGTGGTCGTGTTCGGGCTGGCCGCCCTGCCGTCGGTGCGCCGGGCGGGTATGGGCGTCATCATCGCCAACTTGGCGTACACGGTGGCCGCCGTCGTTCTCGTGCTCGCGGATGTCTTCCCGTTGACGTCGGCCGGTGTCGCGCTGAACCTGGCGGCCGGCGCCTACACGCTGGTGTTCGCGGAGCTGCAATACCAGGGCTGGCGCCGCGCGAGGGCGTGAGCCGGACGCGCGTGGGCCCGCCCGCCGATCCCGGGCGGGCTCATCAGCGCGCCCGCTACTCCTCGGGAATCTGCCGCTCGATCTCGTCGAGCCAGATCCGCGCGGACATGTCCGACGGGGCGCGCCAATCGCCGCGCGGCGACAGCGCGCCGCCGTGCGCCACCTTGGGGCCGTTGGGCAGCGCCGAGCGCTTGAACTGACTGAACGAGTAGAACCGCTGCACGAAGACCCCCAGCCAATGCCGAATCTCCTTGAGCGAGTAGACCGGTCGCTTGTCCTCGGGGAAGCCCGTCGGCCAGTTGCCCCGGTCCGGGTCGCTCCACGCATGCCAGGCCAGAAACGCGATCTTCGAGGGCCGGAATCCGTAGCGCAGCACGTGGAAGAGAGAAAAGTCTTGCAGGGCATACGGACCCACCTTGGCCTCGCTGCTCTGCAACTCGTCCTCTTCCCCGCCGGGAACGAGTTCCGGGGTGATCTCGGTGTCCAGCACCGACTGCAGCACGTCGGTGACGTCGGATTCGAACTGGCCGGACGAGATGACCCAGCGGATCAGGTGCTGGATGAGCGTCTTGGGGACACCGCCGTTGACGTTGTAGTGCGACATTTGGTCGCCGACACCGTACGTCGACCAGCCCAGCCCCAGCTCGGAGAGGTCACCGGTGCCGAGCACGATCCCGCCGCGCTGATTGGCCAGCCGGAACAGGTAGTCGGTGCGCAGGCCCGCCTGCACGTTTTCGAACGTGACGTCGTAGACCTTTTCGCCTCGCCCGAACGGATGGTCGATCTCCTTGAACATCCGCATCGCGGTCTCGGTGATGTCGATTTCGGAGAAGGTGACGCCGAGCGCGCGGCACAGCTCGATTGCGTTGCGCTTGGTGCGGTCGCCGGTGGCAAAGCCCGGCAGGGTGAACGCCAAAATATCGCTGCGGGGCCGTTCTTCACGGTCCATCGCGCGCGCCGCGACGATCAGCGCGTGCGTCGAATCCAGGCCGCCGGAAATCCCGATGACGATCTTCGGGTAGTTCAGCGCCCGCAACCGCTGCTCGAGCCCGGCCACCTGGATGTTGTAGGCCTCGTAGCAATCCTGTTCCAGGCGTTCGCGGTTCGCGGGGACGAACGGGAAACGCTCGACGTCACGGCACAATCCGATGTCGCCGCCCGGCGGGTCCAGCCGAAAGTCGATACGCCGGAACGAGTCGGCCCGCACCCGGTGGTGGCGCCGGTTGTCGTCGAATGTCCCCATCCGCAACCGTTCCGAGCGCAGCAGATCGATGTCGACGTCGGCAACGCTGCGTCGCTCCCCTTTCGGGAAACGCTCCGACGAGGCCAGCAGTGCGCCGTTCTCCCACACCATGGTCTGGCCGTCCCAGGCCAGGTCGGTGGTCGATTCGCCCTCCCCCGCGGCGGCGTAGACATAGGCGGCCAGGCACCGCGCCGACGCCGAGCGGGCCAGCAGGCAGCGGTCCTCCGCGCGGCCGATCGTGATCGGGCTGCCGGACAGGTTGGCCAGCACCGTCGCGCCCGCCAGTGCGGCCTCCGCGCTGGGCGGGATCGGCACGAACATGTCCTCGCAGATTTCGACGTGCAGCACGAAGTCGGGAACATCCGATGCGGCGAACAGCAAGTCGGGGCCGAACGGGACGTCGGCGTCACAGATCCGGATGGTGCCGCGCTCATCGTCGCCGGCCGCCATCTGGCGGCTCTCGTAGAACTCCCGGTAGGTGGGCAGATAGGACTTCGGCACCACCCCGAGCACCGCGCCACGGTGGATGACGACCGCGGTGTTGTAGATGCGATGCCGATAACGCAGCGGAGCGCCGACAACCAGAACCGGCAGCAGATCGGTCGAGGACGCGACGACGCTTTCGACGGCGGCTCTGACGTCATCGAGCAGCAGGTCCTGCATGACGATGTCCTCGATGGAGTATCCGGAAAGCGTCAGCTCCGGGAACACGGCCACCGCAACGCCGTCAGCGTGGCACTCGCGCGCCAACCGCAAGACCGACTCCGCGTTGGCCGCCGGGTCCGCGATCGTGGTGTGGTGCGTGCACGCGGCGACCCGGACAAAGCCCTGGCTGTAAGCGTTGTAAAAGTCCATCGCCCTTCCATTGTCGCCTGCCCGGTGTCAACCCGTGGCCGCCGGGTATCCCCTCCATCATGAGCGATACTGCCGTGGTGGTGGTCGACATGATGAACACCTACGAGCATCCCGATGCTGAAGAGCTGATACCCAATGTCGGCAAGATCATCGACCCGCTGACCGATTTGGTCCGGCGCGCACGCGAATCCGACGTCGACCTGGTGTACGTCAACGACAACTACGGCGACTTCGCCGCCCAGTTCTCCGACATCGTCGCCAACGCGCTCGACGGTGCGCGACCCGATCTGGTGAAGCCGATCGTGCCGGCCGGGAACTGCCGCGTGCTGACCAAGGTGCGGCACAGCGCATTCTACGCGACCGCGCTGGCCTATCTGCTGAACCGCCTCGAGACCAAGCGCCTGATCATCGCCGGACAGGTCACCGAGCAGTGCATCCTCTACACCGCGCTCGACGCCTACGTGCGTCATTTTCCCGTTGTGATCGCGACCGACGCCGTCGCCGGCATCGATGCCGAGCTGAGCGCGGCGGCGTGCAAGATGATGGAGAAGAACATGTCCGCGGAGCTCACGACGGCCGCGGAGTGCCTCGGCTAGGACGTCGGCCGTGCGGGTGCGCACAACGCCCGCTCTGTCGGCGTGTCCCGCACCAACACGCACGTTCGGGTGGAGCAGTGGGCCCGTACGCTGGACGGGGTGACCACGCGCCGCGCCGAATCGCCGGAACTGGTCGCGCTGCTGGCCGGTCTTCGGATCGCGGTGCTCACGGGCGCGGGCCTGTCCACCGACTCCGGCATCCCCGACTACCGCGGGCCTGATTCGCCGCCCAGCAATCCCATGACGATCCGCCAGTTCACCTCGGATCCGGCGTTCCGGCAGCGCTACTGGGCACGCAACCACGTCGGCTGGCGACACATGGACGACACCCTGCCCAACGCCGGGCACCGGGCGCTGGCCGCGCTCGAGCGCGCTTCGGTGGTGACCGGGGTGATCACCCAGAACGTCGACCTGCTGCACACCAAGGCGGGCAGCGGAAACGTCGTCAATCTGCACGGCACCTACGCGCAGGTGGTCTGCCTGGGCTGCGGATACACCATGAGCCGCGCCGCGCTGGCCGGACGGCTGGAGGCGCTCAACCCGGAATTCATCGAGCGCGCCGAAGCGGTCGGCGGTCTGGCGGTGGCCCCCGACGCCGACGCCGTCATCGCCGACACCAAGTCGTTCCGCTATCTCGACTGTCCGCGCTGCGGCGGCATGCTCAAGCCTGACATCGTCTACTTCGGCGAAAACGTCGCCAAAGAGGTTGTCGACCAAGCATATTCGCTAGTAGACGACGCGGATGCGCTGCTGGTCGCCGGCTCGTCGCTGACGGTGTTCTCCGGCTACCGGTTCGTGCGTCACGCCGCCGCGCTGCGCATGCCGATCGCCATCATCAACCGGGGCCGGACCCGCGGGGACGACCTGGCCACGGTCAAGGTCGGCGGCGGCTGCTCCGAGCTGCTGACCCTGCTAGCTGACGAATTGTCGCCGATACCGACGCGTTAGAACGTGCACGGCATGCTGCGCACGGCGTGCACGAAGTTGCCTGCGACGTACGTCGGCTCACCCGCCTGAATGTCCGGCAACTGCCGCAGCAACTCGCCGAAGATGGCCCGCAGCTGCGCCCTGGCCACATGGGCGCCCAGGCAGAAATGCACCCCGCCGCCGCCGAAGCCGACGTGGGGGTTGGGGTTGCGGCTCAGGTCTAAGCGCTCGGGATGGTCGAAAGCCTCGGTGTCCCAGTTGCCCGATGGGTAGAACATCACCACCTTTTCCCTCGCGCGGATGGTCTGGCCACCCAGCTCGAAATCGGTTGCGGCCGTGCGGCGGAAGGTCATGACCGGGCTGGCCCAGCGGACGAACTCCTCGACGGCCGTGCCGATCCGGTTGTCGAAATCCTCGAGCAGCCACGCCCGCTGGCCGGGGAAGTCGGTGAGCGCCTTCATCGCGTGGCTGGTGGTCTGGCGGGTGGTGTCGTTGGCCGCCACGGAGAGCAGCACGAAGAAGGCCGACACCTCTGAGTCGGTCAGCCGGCCGCCATCGACCTCGGCGTTCACCAGGCCGCTGATCAAGTCGTCGCCGGGATGCTCGCGGCGCTGGGCGGCGAGCGCGCCGGCCACCTGGTGCACGTAAGTCTGGTTCTCGACCAAGACCTCCATCGGGTGGCGGCCGCCGAGGTAGGCGGGGTCGGCCCACGACACCATGGCGTCGGTGGCGTGCGCCATGTGTTCACGCTCGGATTCCGGGATTCCCACCATGTCCGACAGGGTGCGGATGGGCAGCTCCTTGGCGCAGTGGTCGACGAAGTCCGCCCCGCTGCCGGCGGCGCGAAGCTCTTCGACGATGGTCTTGGCGTTCGCCTTGATCGAGTCCTCGATGCGGCGGACCTGCCGCGGGGTGAACGCCGCGCTGACGAGTTTGCGCAGCTTGGTGTGTCGCGGCGGGTCCATCGCCAGGAACGACTGGGACGCTTCGAGCAGTTCCACCGGGATGTTCTCGAACATCACGCCATTGCCGGACAGGAACACCTCGTTGTTGCGGCTGACCGCCACGATGTCGGCGCGCCGGGTGACCGCCCAATAGCCGGGATCGTCGGGGTCCGGCATCAGGGCGTCCTCTACCGGCGGGTGCCAGCTCACCGGCCGCTCGGCCCGCAGGACCGCGAACGAACGTTCCCGCTCCGCCGCCGTGGTGGACCAAAACGCGCGGGAGGACAGGCCGATTGGGTCGTAGGCGCGGCCGGGCTTCTCGGTGCCCGACATCCCGGTCATGACGGTCATGGTGATCCTCCGTTGGGTATGACCTCGGTCACAGATTCTCACCGACACTATTCCTAGACATAGTGTCTAGTCAAGCCGTCAAACAGCGGTCTATGCTGGGAGAATGCCTTCGGTCACGCGGAAGCCGCAGACCAACCGCGAACAGGAACGCCAGCAGCGACGCGAGCAGATCGAGCGACGGTTGCTGGACGCCACCGAGCGGCTGATGCGCGATGGCGCCAGTTTCACCGAGCTCAGCGTGGACCGGCTGTCGACCGAGGCCGGCATTTCCCGGGCGAGCTTCTACATCTACTTCGAGGACAAAGGCCACCTGCTGCGCCGCCTGGCCAACCAGGTGTTCGCCGACCTCGCCGACAGCGCGGAACGCTGGTGGAGCGTGTCGTCGCGGCACGATCCCGAGGACGTCCGCGCCGCGATGGGCGGCATCATCGCCAGCTATCGGCGTCACCAACCGGTGCTGGTCGCGCTCAACGAGATGGCGGGCTACGACCCGCTGGTCGCGGCGACCTACCGCAACCTGCTGACCGCGGTCACCGGACGGATGACCCGGGTCATCGAGGAAGGCCAGACCGATGGCTCGATTCGCCCCGACCTGACGGCGGCCACCACCGCCAGCGCGCTGACGTGGATGGTCGAGCGGGCCTGCCAGCAGAACCTGCCGGTGCAGCCGCGCAACTACGACGCGGAACTGGCCGCCACGCTGGCCGAGATCATTTGGGGCGCACTGTATCTCAAGCCCGCATCGGTGCGCTGATGGACGGGAAGGCCGGCAACCGCCGCCTGTGACGAGAACAACATAATTAATACCCTAACTATTAGCGTACAATTAAACTATGGCGTCGCCGACCGCACCGGAGATCGACCCGCTTTCCCTCGAACAGCAGGTCTGTTTCGCTCTGAGCGTGACCAACCGCGCCGTTCTGGCGGTCTACCGGCCGCTATTGGAGCCGTTGGGGCTGACCCATCCCCAATATCTGGTGATGCTGACACTCTGGGATCACCGGAAGGCGGCAACGGGACAGCGGAAACCGCTGTCGGTCAAGGAGATTGCGACCACGCTGCAGATGGAATCGGCCACGCTGTCGCCGATGCTCAAGCGCTTGGAGGCGCTCGGCCTGATCACCCGTACGCGAAGCGCCGTTGATGAGCGCTCCACCGACGTCAAACTCACCGACCGCGGCGCCGCCTTGCGTCAACGCGCGCTGAGCATTCCGCCCGCCGTGGTCGAGCGTCTGGGCGTCGACATCGGGGAACTTCAACACCTGCACCAGGTGCTCACCCGCATCAACGTGGCCGCCTTGGCAGCGGGCGCATTACAGTCTGAATTCGTCCGCCCATAGGAGCCGCCATGACCAGCACCAAACCCAACATTTGGCAACAGATCGCGTACTCGTACGGGCGATGCCTACCCAGCTCGATGCGCGACTGGGTCGCCAACGATCTGGCCGGCAAAGGGGCCGTGCGCCGGCACATGATCCGGTGGGCCATACCACCGCTGTTCGTTCTCGCACCCTTCTGGCTGCTGCCCGCTTCGTTGTACGTGCATACGGAGATGACGGTGCCGCTCTACACCTGGGCCCTGCTGATCTCGCTTGCGTTGAACAAGGTTTGGCGTCGGCACCGGCTCGCGCAGCATGGCCTCGACCCGAACTTGGTCGATGTGATCAAGAACAAGAAACAAGCCAAGATGCATGAAGATTACGCCCGCCGGTTCGGGCCGCGCCCCGAATCCGCGGCGTGGCAGGACAACAGCAACCCGTTCAGCTAGCCGGACTACACCGCCACCAGGTCGTCGGCATGCACCGCGGGCCGGCGCAGCTCAGCGGGCAACTCGGACGTCGACCGGCCCATCATGGTGGCCAGCTCGGTGGCGTCGTAGGCGACCACGCCCCGGGCCACCATGGCCGCGTCCGGGCCGCGCAATTCGACGACGTCGCCGGCATAGAACCGGCCCGATACGGCGGTGATACCGGCGGCCAGCAGTGAGCGCCGCTGGGCCACCACCGCGCGCACCGCGCCCTCGTCCAGGGTCAGCGCGCCGGCCGCCTCGGCGGCATACCGCACCCAGAACCGGCGGGCCGACATCCGGGCGGGCCGTGCGGCAAACACCGTGCCCACCGAGGCGTCGGTGAGCGCGGTCGCGGCGTCGACCGCGGCGGCCAGCAGGACCGGCACCCCGGCATCGGCGGCCAGCAATGCCGACGACATCTTCGACGCCATTCCGCCGGTGCCCAAGGCGCTGCCGGGTCCGGCGACCACACCGGACAGGTCCGCCGCGCCGGCGACCTCCGCAACGAACCGGGCGCCCTGCGTTTTTCGGGGATCGGAGTCGTAGAGACCGTCGATGTCGGAGAGCAGCACCAAGGCTTCGGCGCCGACCAGGTGAGCCACCAGCGCCGAGAGCCGATCGTTGTCGCCGAACCGGATCTCGTTGGTGGCCACCGTGTCGTTCTCGTTGACGATCGCCACCGCGTGCAAGGCCCGCAGCCGGTCCAGGGTGCGCTGGGCGTTCGTGTGCTGGGCCCGCATGGAGATATCGTGCGCGGTCAGCAGCACCTGCCCGACCGTGCGGCCATACCGCGCGAATGCCGCACTCCAGGCATTCACCAGCGCGACCTGCCCGACGCTGGCCGCGGCCTGCTTGGTCGCCAGATCCTTGGGGCGACGGGTTAATCCGAGCGGTTCGATGCCCGCGGCGATGGCGCCCGAAGAGACGATGACGACGTCGGTGCCCGCCTTCATCCGCGACTCGATGGCGTCGGCCAGCCCGGCCAACCGGCCGGCGTCGAATACCCCGGAGGCTGTGGTCAGCGCGTTGGTACCGACCTTGACCACCAGGCTGCGTGCGGTCCGGATGGCCTCACGATGAGCGGTCACGATGCGCCGCCCCTCATCGCGTCGTCCCCCGCAAGCGGGCGGTGCCCCCACTGCATCGTCGCCGGCGGTCACGACTCGTCACCGCGCTCGCGCCGTTGCCGGCGGGCCGCCTTGCGCTCCGCGGCGCCGGCGCGCTCGCTGCGTTCCAGCCGCACATCCGTTCCGCGGCCCGACATCGCAACGTGTTGTCCCGCGGGCGTTTGCGGCTCCCAGTCGAATGTCATGTCCCCGATGGTCACGGCACACCCGGGTTGCGCGCCCAGTCGCAGCAATTCGTCCTCGACACCCAATCGGGCCAGGCGGTCGGCGAGATAGCCCACGGCTTCGTCGTTGTCGAAGTTGGTCTGCCGGACCCAACGCCGAGGCCGGGCACCGGTGACCACGAAGCCGCCCTCACCGTCGGGCTCGACGGTGAAGCCGCTGTCGTCGACGGGAACCGGACGGATGACCGGACGCCGCGGCACCGCCTGCGGCCGGGTGGCGTTGTATTCCGAGATCATCCGCCAGAGCCCGAAGACCAACGGCTGCAAACCTTCCCGCGACACCGTCGACACCAGGAAGACCGGCCAGCCGCGCTCGGCGATCTCGTCGCGGACGAATTCGGCGAGCTCCCGCGCCTCGGGCACATCGATCTTGTTGAGCACCACCGCCCGTGGCCGCTCGGCCAGATCGCCCAGCGTCGTATCGCCTTGCAGGGTGGGCGTATACGCGGCGAGTTCGGCTTCCAGCGCATCGATGTCGGAGATCGGGTCGCGGCCCGGCTCCGCGGTGGCGCAGTCGACGACGTGTACCAGCACGGCGCAGCGCTCGATGTGCCGCAGGAAATCCAGGCCCAGGCCGCGCCCCTGCGACGCGCCGGGAATCAGGCCCGGCACATCGGCGACGGTGAAGGTGTGCTCGCCCGCCGACACCACGCCGAGGTTGGGCACCAGCGTGGTGAACGGGTAGTCCGCGACCTTCGGTTTGGCCGCCGAGATCGCCGACACCAGTGACGATTTCCCGGCCGAGGGAAACCCGATGAGGCCGGCGTCGGCGACGGTCTTGAGCTCCAGCGTGAGGTCCCGCGCTTCGCCCTGCTCCCCGAGCAACGCGAAGCCGGGGGCCTTGCGGGCGCGCGACGCGAGTGCCGCGTTGCCCAGGCCGCCGCGGCCACCGGCCGCGGCTTCGAAGCGGGTGCCCGCACCCACCAGATCGGCCAGCATGCGGCCGTTTTCGTCCAATACGACGGTGCCGTCGGGGACTTTGACCTCCAAATCCGCGCCGGCCGCACCATCGCGGTTGTTGCCCATCCCCTGTTTGCCCGACGGCGCGGTGACGTGCGGATGGAAGTGGAAGTCCAGCAAGGTGTGCACCTGCGGGTCGACGACGAACACGATGCTGCCGCCGCGGCCACCATTGCCGCCGTCGGGACCGCCCAGCGGCTTGAATTTCTCGCGATGGACCGACGCGCAGCCGTTACCGCCGGAACCCGCACGTGCGTGGATGACGACCCGATCGACAAATCGAGGCATCGAATACCAGCCCTTCGAAAGTCACGCCAGGGCGAAAATACCTCGCGAAGCCGCCGCGGCTGTTCCCCGCTCAGGGGCGGTGTGGTGCCCCCGGCTCCGAGGCCTAGACCTGGGGCGTGATGCTGACGGTTTTGCGTCCGCGCTTGGTGCCGAACTCGACGGCTCCGGCCGCCTTGGCGAACAACGTGTCATCGCCGCCGCGCCCGACGTTCAGACCGGGGTGGAACTTGGTGCCGCGCTGGCGAACGATGATTTCGCCCGCCTTGACGATCTGGCCCCCGAATCGCTTCACGCCCAGCCGCTGAGCGGCGGAATCCCGACCGTTGCGCGAGCTGGAAGCGCCCTTCTTGTGTGCCATGTCTGTCGCCTTTGCTACTTGATCCCGGTGACCTTCAGGACGGTCAGCTGCTGACGGTGTCCCTGACGCTTGTGGTAGCCGGTCTTGTTCCTGAACTTGTGGATACGGATCTTGGGGCCCTTGGTGTGCTCGAGCACCTCGCCGGTCACCGCCACCTTGGCGAGCGCGGCGGCGTCGGTGGTCACCTTCGCGCCGTCCACCACCAGGGTGACGGGCAGCGACACGTTCGCGCCCGGGTCGGAGTCGAGCTTCTCGACCTTGACGACGTCCCCGACGGCGACCTTGTACTGCTTGCCGCCCGTCTTGACGATTGCGTAGGTCGCCATCGTTGCTCCTGCCTTCTTTCCTCTGCTCAACCGCTTCGTCGCGCTTCGCGCGCGAGCCACCGGGGTGCGCGTGGTGGGTCTGGGTTGCGGGTCCGCGCCGACTGCTCGGGAGTCCCGCTGTCGCCGGCCAAAGTCCACACGGCCTGGCGACAACTGTCCTAGGGTACTTGACCAGCGGGTACAGGGTCAAACCCGGGGCAGTCAGTCCACGTGGATCGGCGGACCGGCCGGCCTTCCCGCCGCACGGCGCCGCCGCGGACGCCCGAAACCCGATCCGGCGCCGACGGACGCTTCCGACCCGTCGTCGGAATCGTCGGAGTCGGAATCATCCTCGACGTCCAGGTCGTCGTCGTCCATCTCGAGGTCGTCGTCATCGTCGTCGAGGTCCTCATCGTCGTCGATGTCCTCGTCTTCGTCGAGATCGTCGTCGTCGGTGTCCTCGTCAGAGTCCTCGTCAGAGTCGTCGTCGGTGTCCTCGTCAGAGTCGTCGTCGGTGTCTTCGTCAGACTCCTCGAAGTCTTCTTGGTCGGTGTCCTCCACGTCGGCCACGTCGCGTTGCTTCTGCTCGTCGAGATCACCGGCCGCCGCCTCGGCGGACTCGTCGGATTCCTCATCGTCCTCGGCGGCCTGCGCGGACCCGCCGGCGGCCATCGCCTTGAACATCGGGTGCTCGCCGGGAGCGTGCGCGGGCACCTTGGCCACCACCGGCTCCTCGGCCCCCTTCTTCTTGGAGCGCCTGCCGCGGCGACCACCCGACTCGGACTTGCGCCCGTTCGAGGGGGCCGAGTCCACCGGGTCGGTGTGCAGCAGGATCCCGCGACCGCCGCAGTGGGTGCACGACGTCGAGAAAGCCTCGATCAGCCCGGTACCCAACCGCTTGCGGGTCAGCTGGACCAGGCCCAGCGACGTGACCTCGGACACCTGATGGCGGGTGCGGTCGCGGGCCAGCGCCTCGGTCAGCCGCCGCAACACGAGGTCGCGGTTGGACTCGAGGACCATGTCGATGAAGTCGATGACCACGATGCCGCCGATGTCGCGCAGCCGCAGTTGGCGGACGATCTCCTCGGCCGCCTCGAGGTTGTTCTTGGTGACCGTCTGCTCAAGGTTGCCGCCGGACCCGGTGAACTTGCCGGTGTTGACGTCGACCACCGTCATGGCCTCGGTCCGGTCGATCACCAGCGTGCCGCCCGAGGGCAGCCACACCTTGCGCTCCATCGCCTTGGCGAGTTGCTCGTCGATTCGATGGACCGCAAAGACGTCGGGGCCCGCCTGACCGTCCGGGCCGCCGGGCGGCTCGTATTTGCTCAGCTTCGAAACCAAGTCGGGCGCAACGGAATTCACGTAGTCGGTGATCGTCGTCCACGCTTCGTCGCCGGAGACGATGAGGCCGGCGAAGTCCTCGTTGAACAGATCACGGATCACCTTGACCAGCACGTCAGGCTCTTCGTAGAGCGCGACCGCCGCGCCGGCGGCCTTCTCCGTGATCTCGGTCGCCTTGGCCTCGATCTGCTTCCAGCGCTCCTGCAGCCGGGTGACGTCGCTGCGGATATCGTCCTCTTTGACGCCCTCGGACGCGGTGCGGATGATCACCCCGGCATCGGATGGCACCACCTCGCGCAGGATTTCCTTGAGCCGTTGCCGCTCGGTGTCGGGCAGCTTGCGGCTGATCCCGGTCGAGGACGCGCCCGGCACGTACACCAGATACCGGCCGGCGAGCGACACCTGGGTGGTCAGCCGGGCGCCCTTGTGGCCGACGGGGTCCTTGCTGACCTGGACGACGACGTAGTCGCCCGGTTTGAGCGCCTGTTCGATCTTGCGGTCCGACCCGCCCAGTCCCGCGGCTTCCCAGTTGACCTCGCCGGCGTAGAGCACGCCGTTGCGGCCGCGGCCGATGTCGACGAACGCCGCCTCCATCGAGGGCAGGACGTTCTGCACGATCCCGAGGTAGATGTTGCCCACCATGGAGGCGGAAGCGGCCGACGTCACGAAGTGCTCGACGACGATCCCGTCCTCGAGCACCGCGATCTGGGTATACCGCGCCCCCTGATGCGGCGGCTCGCTGCGGACCCGGTCGCGCACGACCATGATCCGTTCGACGGCCTCCCGGCGCGCCAGGAACTCGGCCTCGGTGAGTACCGGCGGGCGGCGCCGTCCGGCGTCGCGGCCGTCTCGGCGGCGTTGCCGCTTGGCCTCCAGTCGAGTGGAGCCGTCGATGCCCTTGATCTCGGCGTTCGACGAACCGTTACCGCCATCGCCGCCGTTCTTGCCGCCGCGGGGCGGGCGCTCATGCACCACCGTGTTGGGCGGGTCGTCGGGCGACGGGCTTTCGTCACCGTCATCACCCGAGCCCGACTTGCGCCGCCGGCGCCTGCGGCGGCGACGGCTGGCGCCCTCCGCCGAGCCGTCGTCACCGGAGTCGGAGTCATCGGAGTCGTCACCCTCGTCGTCGTCGCCATCCTCGGCGTCGGAGGAGTCGCCCCCGTTCCCCTTCTGGCGCCGCTGTTGCGGCTCGTCGTCGTCACCGGCGTCGTTTGGATTGTCCGGTCCGCCCTGATCGCCGCGGCCGCGGCCGCGGCCGCGGCGGCCTCGACGTCGCCGCCGGTTGGCCGGGCGATCGGTCTGCTCGTCGTCTTCGTCGTCGGCGTCAGCATCATCGGAGTCGTCGGAGTCCGCGCTGTCGTCGGCGTTCGCGTCGTCTTCGTCCGCCTTTATCGGTTGCGGCGCGACGAACAGCGGCATGTAATGCGGTCGCTCGGCGGCGTTCTCCGGGGCCGCCAGCATCGGCCGGGATTCGGGTTCCGCGGTGGCGGCTTCGACGTTTTCGGCGTCGGCGTCGGCATTCTCGGCGCCTGTCTCGGGCTGGGCGGCCAGCAGATCGCGTACCCGCACCGCGTCGTCGCGGTCCACGGTCGAGTGTGCGCTGCGTATCCGCCCGTCGAGTGCGCTCAGGGCGTCCAGCACGCGCTTACTGGTGGTTCCCAGCGTTCGTGCCAGCGAATGAACTCTCAGGCGGTCCGGCAGTTCGTCGTGCCGCGTCGGCTCTTCGGATGACTCTGCAGATGGTGCACCGTCTACCACGTATTCTCCTCAAGCCCCCGGGCGCGTCCTTGCGACGCGGCCACGCGAGGGCTTCGCTATGGACCCGGGTTACTTCCCCCGGGCTTGTGATGGTCTCGCCCCGAGCGGTTCGCGGGGAACGCACTCGGCGCCGTGCTGAATGACGGCCTGACATGCCGCGCACCAACGCGGGTGGCGATGATCGCGCTTGTCTAAGTCTTCATTCGAGTGTCCGACGCCGGTCCGGCGACGTTCACCCTTCGTCAGTATCCCACATCACTCGGCGAGCCCACCCGCCCCTGAGCGAATACGCCGTCGGAGGCGTGGCGCAGCCCGTTTGCTGGGGCGCTATGCGTCGGGAAACCAGAGCGCGATTTCGCGCTTCGCCGACTCGATCGAATCAGAACCGTGCACCAGGTTGAATTGAGTCTCCAGCCCGAAGTCGCCCCTGATGGTGCCGGGTGCGGCCTTGTCCACCGGATCGGTGCCGCCCGCGAGCTGCCGAAACGCGGCGATGGCCCGCGGCCCCTCGACGATCGCCGCCACCACCGGCCCCGAGGTGATGAATTCCAGCAACGATCGGAAGAACGGCTTGCCTTCGTGCTCGACGTAATGCTCGGCGGCCAGGTCCTCGCTGACGCGCCGGAGCTCGAGCGCAGCGATGGTCAGGCCTTTCCGCTCGATGCGGCCGAGGATTTCCCCCACCAGCTGCCGCTCGACGCCGTCCGGCTTGATCAGTACCAGGGTCCGTTCGGTCACGGCGGACAGCGTACAGAACGGGGCGGCGAACGGTCGGGCGGCGACTACGCCCGAGGGCCTCCGGGGGGCTGCCCCTCACGCTGACGGCGCCGTACCTCGGCGCGGAAGTACGCGATCAAGGCCCACAACCCGGCGAACAGGACACCGATGAACCCCACGCCCGGATACACCGCGAAGCCGGCGAGGAGGAGCACTTGAACACCCAGGTTCACCCAGATCGCCCAGGGCTTGCGCTGCACCCCGCCAAGCAGGATGAGCAGAGCGGCCACGCCGATCAGATAGCCGAGCGACACCGGCGTCAGCCCGCCGCCGACCGCGCTCACCACCGGAATCGCCAGCAGCACCACGATCGCTTCCAGAAGGAGCGTCGCGGCCATCACCGCGCCGAAGCTTCGCCATGGGTCGGCCGGCGGGGCGGGGTTTTGGTCGGTCATTCCGGATCACGACCGAACAGGGTTCGTGCCGCCCCGGCAGTGACGACCGAGCCGGTGATGACGATCCCCGTGCCGGAGAAGGCTTCGGCTTCCCCGCCCAACGTCGCGTCGTCGACCAGCGCGGTCGCGGCGTCGATGGCGTCGCGCAGGTTTTCGGCGGAAATGACCCGGTCGGGCCCGAACCGCTCCCCGGCCGCCAGCGCCAGCGACTCGACGTCCAGCGCCCGCGGTGACCCGTTGTGGGTCACGACGACGGAGTCCAACACCGGCTCGAGTGCGGCGAGGATGCCGTTCACGTCCTTGCCGGCCAGCACGCTGAGCACACCGACCAGGTATCGGAAGTCGAATTCGTCGCTCAGGGTCTGCGCCAGCGCCGCCGCACCGGCCGGATTGTGCGCGGCGTCGATGAACACGGTGGGCGCGCTGCGCATGCGTTCGAGCCGCCCGGGGCTGGTGACGGCGGCGAATCCGGCCCGCACCGCCTCGACGTCGAGTTGCCGCTGCGCGCCGGCGCCGAAGAAGGCCTCCACCGCCGCGAGTGCCACCGCCGCGTTGTGCGCCTGGTGTTCGCCGTGCAGCGGCAGGTAGATGTCGGAATACACGCCGCCGAGGCCCTGCAGCTGCAGCACCTGTCCGCCGATCGCGACCTGACGCTCCAAGACGGCGAACTCCGAATCCTCGCGGGCCACCGCGGCGTCGGCGCGCACGGTCTGGGCCAGCAGCACTTCCATGGCTTCCGGCGCCTGGCGCGCGATGACCGCGACGGTGTCGGGTGCGCCGTCGGGAGCCTTCGTGATGATGCCGGCCTTCTCGCCGGCGATGCCGGCGATGTCGTCACCGAGGTATTCGACGTGGTCGATGCCGACCGGGGTGATCACCGCCACCGGCGCGTTGACGACGTTGGTGGCGTCCCACCGCCCGCCCATGCCGACCTCGATGACCGCGACGTCGACGGGCGCGTCGGCGAACGCGGCGAACGCCATGGCGGTCAGCACCTCGAACTTGCTCATCGCCGGGCCCCCGGCGGCCTGTGATTGCGCGTCGACCATCTGCACGAAGGGCTCGATCTCCCGGTATGTCGCCACGTACTGCGCCGGGGTGATCGGCCGTCCGTCGATCGCGATGCGCTCAACCGCCGATTGCAGGTGCGGGCTGGTGGTTCGCCCGGTGCGCCCGTGCAGCGCGGTCACCAGCGCGTCGACCATGCGCGCCACCGAGGTCTTGCCATTGGTGCCGGCGATGTGGATCGAGGGATAGGCCAGTTGCGGTGAGCCCAGCAAGTCCATCAGCGCGCTGATCCGGGTCAGGCTCGGCTCGATCTTCGTCTCCGGCCAGCGTTGGTCCAGCAGGTGTTCGACCTGGAGCAGGGAGGCGATCTCGTCCGGGGCGGGAGCCAGGCTGGTGGCCTCGCCGCGCTCGGGCCAGTCGGGGGGCTCGGTCATCGAACACTCATCGCAGCCCGGCCAGCCGCGCGTTGATCCGGTCGGTCTCGTCCCGGGCCACGCGCTGGCGATCCCGGATCTTGTCGACGACGTTCTGCGGGGCCTTGGCCAGGAAGTCCTCGTTGGCCAGTTTGGCGGTGGTCGACGCCAGTTCCTTTTGCGCCGCGGCGAGGTCCTTCTCCAGGCGGCGGCGTTCGGCGGCGACATCGATGGTGCCCGAGGTGTCGAGTTCGACGACGACCGTGCTGCTCATGTTGGGGCCGAGCCGCACCTCCAGCGACACCGACGGCTCGAAATCGTCGCCCGGCGCGGTGAGCCAGGCCAGCGACGTCACCGCGGCCACCTGGGCGCTCAGATCGGCGCCGTCCACCCCGCCCAGCCGGGCCGGCACTTTCTGCCGATCCGCCAGGCCTTGATCGCTGCGGAACCGGCGGACCTCGGTGACCAGCCTCTGCATATCGCTGATCCGTTGGGCAGCAACGGAATCCAGCTCGATGCCCGAAGATTCCGGCCAGTCGGCGATCACCAGCGACTCCTGGCTGGTCAGCGCCTGCCACAACGCCTCGGTGAGGAACGGGATGACGGGGTGTAACAACCGCAGCAGTGTGTCCAGCACGGCGGCGAGCACGGCGGTGGTGTGTGCGTTCCCCTCGGCCAACTGTGTCTTGGCCAATTCGACGTACCAGTCGCAGAATTCGTCCCACGCGAAGTGGTAGAGCGACTCGCAGGCGCGGCTGAACTCGTAACCGTCGAGGGCCGAATCGACTTCGGCGCGAACCTCTTCCAGCCGTCCCAAGATCCAACGGTCGGCGTCGGTCAGCTCGTCTAGCGCCGGCAGCGGCGCGACGTGGGCGCCGTTGAGCAAGGCGTAACGGGTGGCGTTGAACAGCTTGGTACAGAAATTGCGTGACGCCCGGACCGCGTCCTCGCCGACTGCCAGGTCACCGCCGGGGCTGGAGCCGCGGGCCAGCGTGAACCTCAGCGCGTCCGCACCGAACATGTCCACCCAGTCCAGCGGGTCGATGACATTGCCCTTGGACTTACTCATCTTGCGGCCGGATTCGTCGCGGATCAGCCCATGCAGGAACACGTCGGTGAACGGCACTTGCGGGCCGCGGCGGCCGTCGAGGGTGATGGCCTCGTCGCCGCCGACGAAGGTGCCGAACATCATCATGCGGGCGACCCAGAAGAACAGGATGTCGTAGCCGGTAACCAAAACGCTTGTCGGATAGAACTTTTCCAACTCCGGGGTCTTCTCCGGCCAGCCCAGCGTGGAGAACGGCCACAGGGCCGAGGAGAACCAGGTGTCCAGCACGTCGGGGTCTTGCTCCCAGCCCTCCGGCGGCGTCTCGTCCGGGCCGACGCACACCTGCTCGCCGCCCGGCCCGTACCAGATCGGGATGCGATGGCCCCACCACAGCTGCCGCGAGATGCACCAGTCGTGCATGTCGTCGACCCAGGCGAACCAGCGCGGTTCCAGGCTGGCGGGGTGAATCACGGTGTCCCCATTGCGAACCGCGTCACCGGCGGCCTTGGCCAGCGATTCCACCCGAACCCACCATTGCAGCGACAGTCGCGGCTCGATCGGCTCACCGCTGCGTTCGGAATGGCCGACGCTGTGCAGGTAGGGCCGCTTCTCCTCGACGACACGGCCCTGGGCGGCCAACGCCTCGCGCACCGCGGTCCGGGCCTCGAAGCGGTCCATGCCGTCGAATTGTGTTCCGGTGTCGGCGATCCGGCCCTTGGTGTCCATGATCGAGATCATCGGCAGTTGGTGGCGCAGCCCGATTTCGAAGTCGTTCGGGTCGTGGGCGGGCGTGACTTTGACCGCGCCCGTGCCGAATTCGGGATCCACGTGCTCGTCGGCGACGACGAGGAGCTGCCGGTCGACGAAGGGGTGCGGCAAGGTGGTGCCGACCAAGTGGCGGTAGCGCTCGTCGTCGGGGTGGACCGCGATGGCGGTGTCGCCGAGCATCGTCTCCACCCGGGTGGTCGCGACCACGATGTACGGCTTGTCGTCGTCGAGCGACCCATAGCGAAACGAGACCAGCTCCCCCTCGACCTCTTCGTAGGTGACCTCGATGTCGGAGAGCGCGGTCTGAAGAACCGTGGACCAGTTGACCAGGCGCTCGGCCCGGTAGATGAGTCCCGCGTCGTAGAGCCGCTTGAAGATCGTCCGCACCGCCCGCGACAGGCCCTCGTCCATGGTGAACCGGTCGCGGCTCCAGGCCACGCCGTCGCCGAGCCGGCGCATCTGAGCGCCGATGGCCCCGCCGGACTCACGCTTCCAGTCCCACACCTTCTCGACGAACAGCTCCCGGCCGAAGTCCTCCTTGGTCTTGCCGTCGACGGCGAGCTGCTTTTCCACCACACTCTGGGTCGCGATGCCCGCGTGGTCCATACCCGGCTGCCACAACACCTCATAACCCTGCATCCGTTTGCGACGGGTCAGGGCGTCCATCATGGTGTGTTCCAGCGCGTGGCCCATGTGCAGGCTGCCGGTCACGTTCGGCGGCGGCAGCACGATCGAATACCCGGGTTTGGTGCTCGTCGGGTCCGCCTCGAAGTAGCCCGCGTCGAGCCACTTCTGGTAGATCGCGCCTTCGGCCGCAGCGGGATCCCACGACTTGGGCAGGTCGGTGGCGGGGCTGCGGCTGGCGGTCACCCGTCAATTCTAGGGAGCGCCGTTCACCGCGATGTAAGTGGCCAAATCGCAGGTGAGCCGGGTCACTCCCTCAACCGGTCGACCTGCATCGTCACACCGGCGGCGGGGAACCTGGCCAGCAAGGCGTCACCCATCGCGGCCGCCGGGGTGAGCACCCCGTGCAGATTCGGCAGCTTGTCGCGGTCGAATGCGAGCGCAAGGCCGCACTCCCCCAACAACACCGATGTCGCCTTGTAGCCGGGGTCCCCGCGCTGCTCCATCCGCGCGACGTAGCGCGCGCCGGCGGTTGTGGTGGTGTAGGTCTCGATCCGGTAGTAGCCGCGTTCGCGCGCCGCCGCGCTGGGGCCGGTCCCGGGCTTGGGGACGATGCGTTCCACCAGCCGGCGCGGCAGCAGCCGGAAATAGCGGCTGCCCAATCCGAAGGTGGCGTTGGCAACCCCACCCACCGCGGCGGATGCCAGGGGCGCCAGCGGCGAGGACCCCAGGCTCATGCTTTCGGTGTAGCGGAACCGGCGGCCGTACGCCCAGTCCAGTAATGCGTTGCTGCGCCGCACGATACGGGTGTTGTAGGGCGCCATCATGAACCCCGACGTCCACAGGCCGGTGAGTTCCGGTGCGATCTGGCGACCACGGCGCCACGGCAGGTCGGGCTGCGGGCCGATTTCCGGTTCGGCGCCGCGGTCGGTGCTCAACGTGTACGGGTCGGCGAGTTGGCGGCGGGCGTCGGGATCGCGGGAGGCCGTATCCAGCACTTCCAACATCGACGCCACGGTTCCGCCGGATACACCACCCGAGAACGACCGGACCACCAGGTCGGTGTCGCCCAGTTCGCCGGCGCCGTCGTCTCGGGCCGCGCGGTACAGGGCATAGACGCTGAGGTCCGAAGGGACGGAATCGAATCCGCAGGCGTGCACGATGCGGGCGCCGGTATCTTCGGCCTGCTTGTGGTACTGGTCGATGCTCTCGCGGACGAACATCGCCTCGCCGGTCAGGTCGGCGTAGTCGGTGCCCGCCGCCGCGCACGCGGCCACCAGCGGCAGCCCATAACGGGTATACGGCCCGACCGTGGTGATGACGACCTGGGTGCGGGCGGCCATCTCATTCAGCGTCGACGGCGACGAGGCGTCGGCGGCGACAAGCGGCCAGGACTGCGCGGACTCACCCAGAGTCTCGCGGACGGCCCGCAAACGCTCGGTTGATCTGCCGGCCAGCGCCACCCGGGTGCCCGGCCCGGAGCGGGCCAGGTATTCGGCGGTCAACTTCCCGACGAAGCCGGTCGCCCCGTACAACACGATGTCGAATTCGCGCGGCGTTGCGGTCACGGGCCCGACGCTACCCGACCCGCAGATAGGTAGTGCCGGGCCATGGCCCGGCACTACCTATTACTACGTCTTACTACGACCCGATGGTCAGCCGCGACGGCCGCAGACCGGCCACGCGCCGATGCCCTGCGAGTGCAGCACGTTCTCGGCCACCCGGATCTGCTCCTCGCGGCTCGCGCCGGCCGGGGAACCACTGCCGCCGTTGGCGTGCCAGGTGCTCGAGGTGAACTGCAGGCCACCGGCGAAGCCGTTGCCGGTGTTGATGCCCCAGTTACCGCCGGACTCACACTGCGCGATGGCGTCCCAGTTCACGCTGTAAGCCTTGACCGGCGGAGGCGGCGGGACGTCCGGGCCCGGGGGCGGCGGCACGTTGGGGTCAAAGCCCGCGGGCGCCGGCGGCGGGGCGTCCGGCGCCGGGGGCGGCGGCGGCGCGTCAGGAGCCGGCGGGGCGTCCGGAGCCGGGGGCGGGGGTGCGTCCGGCGCCGGGGGCGGCGGGGGTGCGTCCGGCGCCCCGGCGGGCGCCATGTTGGGGTCAAAGCTCGTCGGTTCCGCACTGGCGGTGGCCGACGGGATGGTCACGAGGGTGCCCGTGACCGCGGCAAGAACGAGCGTCTTACGGACGTTCTTCAATATCTTTCCTTTCGCGGTGCGCGCGCGCCAAAGCAAGCCCACCGGGGTGGGCTGACGGTCTTTGGTTGATGCGGAAAACCTGCTTTGGAACGTGCCGACTTCCGGCACGACAGCGGTGGGCTCGAGTCGCCCGGCGGGCTGCTGCCCGCCGGCCACGGACCGGCTGTCGCCGTCCGCAGCCCCGCTCACACGCGGGTCCGTGGATTCAATTTTCAGTTACTCTTCCGTAACCCGTTTCGGGCTAACACGGACCGTACGAGACCCGGACGCATTCGTCATCTTCAGAAAAACGACATCTCGTTTCGGTAACGGGGTGATCACAACGCAATCGCGTCGCTATATCGGCAGGTCAACTAGGCGATTCCGGCAAGTACCCAACAATCGCGAATGCTGTCAAATCGTGAGCCGAATCACGCCCATTTTGTGAACTGGCCCACGTATTTGCGCCGACGCGTTTAGGCCATTGGGGCCCTGACGGACTCGGGTCCGCAGTGGCGAAGCGGCGTAGCTTACAACAAGTTCCGCAGATTTGTCATACGCCACGCCCGGCCATGTGGGCGAATTGCGTTGTGCTGCTGGCTAACTTACTTCGTTCAAATAGCGCACACGGCGCATGGCACCCGCGTGTTCGCATCGCGCGTGTGTCGACCACTCGATAGACGAAATACCCTTCTGGTAAAGAGATTTCGGCTCACATGGCGCGAAGGACGACAGGCCATGATGTCACCGAAACATGATCGACGAACTCCGCCTCGGCGGCTTCCGACTCAGCCAAGCCAATTTGCTCATGGGATCCGGCATCCCGGCGGAGGGCAAACGCAACGATCGTGCCGACCAGGACGGCGCGGCGGTCAATTGATCCGAAAACCCGGGTGCACCAACAGATCACGATCCGCGGCCTAATTTACGTACTGCCGCCCACGGCGGACCCGCATCAGCCATTCTTGAAAGCGAAAGGCGAAACTCGTCTCATGTCGAATAGATGCGCCGGTTCTCGCGCCGGGGCGCGGCGCACGACGATTTACGTGAACTATCCGGCGCGGTTATCCGCGACGGGCTCGCTTGCGGATCGCCGTCAGGTGCGCGGCTGTGCGAGGGCGCGCAGTTCGACGTCGGTGTTGACGTTGGTCAGCGACCGCGAATCCGACGTGACGACGCGCTGGGCATCCGAGGCGTCCACCAGGGCGCGCATCTTGCGTTCGCCGGCGGCCACCAACGCGTCCACACGGTCCGCCAGGTCGGTCCGGTACACCGCGGCAAGGTAGTGGTCCTGCCCATCCCACGGCAACACCACTTCGGCACCGGTCTCCAGCGCCCGGCGGGCGAGATCGTCGATGAGTTCGACGGCCAGAAACGGCATGTCGACGGCGCAGACGAAGGCGAGCCGGGCACCGGCATCGGCGGCCGCGCGCAACGCCCGCCCCGTCGCCGGCAACGGCCCCAGCCCGCGCAGTTCGTCGCGCATGACCCGGGCCTGCAGTTCGGGCAACGGCTGCCCCTGGGCGGCCATGACGAGGACCGGCTCGCAACGCTGTCGGAGGACAGCGACGACGTGCTCGACCATCGTGGCGGCTTCGGAGCCGGCGGACGCGGGCACCGGGAGGCTGGCCTTGTCGCGGCCCATCCGTTGCGATGCGCCGCCGGCGAGCACTACCCCGGCCAGTGAACCTGGTTCGGACACGGCCTCGCCCACGTCAGTCGACGGTCCAGGTGTCGCGCCCACGCAGCAGCGATTGCAGGGCGGCGTCGTCAAACGGCTTCGAGGCCCGCGCGGTCTGCACCTGCGAGCGTGCCGCGTCGTCGTACGTCGGCCTGCTGACGTCGCGGAAGATGCCCAGCACGGTGTGCTCGAGGTTCTGATCGGAGAGCCGGGACAACGCAAAGGCATAGGCCGATTCGTCGGTGTGCGCGTCGTGCACCACGATCTCGTCCACGGATACGTCGGCGGTCTTGGCCACGTCGAGGCCGAACCCGGATCGCACCACGCAATATTCGCCGTCGGCGCCGAAGGTGATCGGCTCACCGTGGCGGATGTTGATCACCCGCTCCTCGGCGCCCTCCTTGCGCAGCACGTCGAACGAGCCGTCGTTGAAAATCGGGCAGTCCTGCAGGATTTCGACCACCGCGGCACCGCGGTGCTCGGCGGCGGCGCGCAACACCTCGGACAGTCCGTTGCGGTCGGAGTCGAGGGCGCGGCCGACGAACGTTGCCTCGGCGCCCAGCGCCAATGACACCGGGTTGAACGGGTGATCCAGCGAGCCCATGGGCGTCGACTTGGTGACCTTGCCGACCTCCGATGTCGGCGAGTACTGGCCCTTGGTCAGCCCGTAGATCTGGTTGTTGAACAACAGGATCGTGATGTTGACGTTGCGGCGCAGCGCGTGGATCAAGTGGTTACCGCCGATGGACAACGCGTCGCCGTCGCCCGTGACCACCCACACCGACAGGTCCTCGCGGGCCAGCGCCAGACCGGTCGCGATCGCCGGCGCGCGGCCGTGGATCGAGTGGAACCCGTAGGTCTCCAAGTAATACGGGAACCGGCTCGAGCAACCGATGCCGCTGATGAACACGATGTTCTCGCGACGCAGCCCCAGCTCGGGCAGGAAGTTGCGGATGGTGTTGAGAATGACGTAGTCACCACACCCGGGACACCAACGGACCTCCTGGTCACTGGTGAAGTCCTTGCCCTTCTGCGGCTGATCCGTGGTGGGCACGCCGTCGTTCTTCTTCAACCTCGGGCTCAGCCCGAGGTCCGCTCCCGCCAGATTTCCCACCACGTCGGTCATTCGCTAACTCCCGCTCCAACCGTTGCTGCCGCCATTCTGGCGACCATCGTCTTGTCTTGCTCGATCTCGGCCAGCGTGCCGCCCTGGGCGGCGCGGATGACGCGCCCGATCTCGTCCGCGAGGAACGCCACACCCTGGACCTTGGCGACCGATTGCACGTCGACCAGGTACTTGCCGCGAAGCAACAGGGCCAACTGGCCGAGGTTCATCTCCGGGCACACCACCATCGGGTAACGCCGCAACACATCGCCCAGGTTCGCCGGGAACGGGTTCAGGTAGCGCAGGTGTGCGTGCGCGACCTTGACACCCTTGCGCCGCGCGCGCCGGCAGGCTTCACCGATCGGGCCGTACGAGCTGCCCCAGCCGATCAGCAGCAGCTCGGCGTCGCCGGTCGGGTCGTCGACCTCGAGGTCGGGAACGGATATGCCGTCGATCTTGGCCTGGCGCAACCGAACCATGAGGTCGTGGTTGACCGGCTCGTAGGAGATGGCGCCCGAGCCGTTCGCCGCTTCCAGACCTCCGATGCGGTGCTCCAGGCCGGGGGTGCCCGGAACGGCGAATTGGCGAGCGAGCGTCTCGGGATCCCGCGCATAGGGCTGGAAGGGCTCGTCCGGCTTGGCGAAGGTGTGGTTGATCGGCTGCAACGTGCTGACGTCCGGAATGCGCCACGGCTCAGAGCCGTTGGCGATCGCGCCGTCGGACAAGACGATCACCGGGGTGTGATACGACACCGCGATGCGGACCGCCTCGAGCGCCGTCGCGAAACAGTCGGACGGCGAGCGTGGCGCCAGCACCGCGACCGGCGACTCCCCGTTGCGGCCATAGAGCGCCTGCAGCAGGTCGGCCTGCTCGGTCTTGGTCGGCAGGCCGGTGGAGGGTCCGCCACGCTGAACGTCGATGACCAGCAACGGCAACTCGGTCATCACCGCGAGGCCCAACGCTTCGGACTTCAACGAAATCCCCGGACCCGACGTGCTCGTGACCCCCAGGGCACCGCCGTACGAGGCGCCGATGGCGGCACAGATACCGCCGATCTCGTCCTCGGCCTGGAAGGTGATCACGTTGAAGTTCTTGTGCTTGGACAGCTCGTGCAGGATGTCCGACGCCGGCGTGATCGGGTAACTGCCGAGCACCACGGGAATGTCGGCCAGCTGGCCCGCCGCGACGATGCCGTAGGCCATCGCGGTGTTGCCGGAGATCTGCCGGTAGTCGCCGGATGGCAACGCGGCCCGCGAGACCTCGTAGGTGGTGCCGAACGCCTCGGTCGTCTCGCCGTAGTTCCAGCCCGCCTTGAGGGCCAAAACGTTGGCCTCCGCGATGTCGGGCTTGCGGGCGAACTTCTCCCGGATGAACTTCTCGCTGGTCTCGATCGGACGACCGTACATCCACGACAGCAGGCCCAGCGCGAACATGTTCTTCGCGCGCTGGCCGTCCTTCTTCGACGCGCCGATCGCCTCGACGGCGCCCAGCGTCAGTGTGGTCATCGCGACGGAATGCACGACGTATTCGGACAACTCGTCGGACTCGAGCGGGTTCGTTACGTAGCCCACCTTGGTCAGGTTGCGCTTGGTGAACTCGTCGGAGTTCGCGATCACCATGCCGCCGCGCGGCAGGTCACCGAGGTTGGCCTTGAGCGCCGCCGGGTTCATCGCCACGAGCACGTCCGGGCGGTCACCGGCGGTCAGGATGTCGTAGTCGGCGATCTGGATCTGGAAGGACGACACCCCGGGCAGGGTTCCTGCGGGGGCCCGGATCTCGGCGGGATAGTTCGGCTGGGTCGCCAGGTCATTACCGAAAAGCGCTGCCTCCGACGTGAACCGGTCGCCGGTCAGCTGCATGCCGTCGCCGGAGTCCCCGGCGAAGCGAATGACGACTTGTTCCAGGCGCTGACGGGCGGACCCGCCGCCGGAAGGGGATCCATTCGAGCCGTTATGAGAATCGGACCCGGCTCCGCTGCCGTTCGGATCCACTTATCCGCCTTCCATTAGTCACCCGGATAGGCACTTCGCTGGAGCTTTACGGTACGCGCCGTTGAAGCCGCTCCCGCGCCCTCGAGCTTGTGTGTCACTGGTAGTACCAATTATGGCACTCCTCTTAGGCGAGAATGAGCGTCTCTAAACCATTACGTACTGCGGTTTTACACCTAAAGCCGATGTCAGCGAGCGGGCGGTGGTGCGGACCGTCCAAAACTGTGGTATTGGTCACTTCTGCGCGCGGCGCTCAATCGTTCCTGCGCCGTTTCCGGGATCGCGATCACGTAGCGGAAGACGCCGGCGCGCGTACGGGGTCCGGGCCGTCGGCCGCGGCCCACCGGCCACCGGGGGTATTAAGCGCTCTTGTCGCGGCGCTCGGTGCGCGACGGCTTGCGCGGCACGATCGTCGGCAACACGTTGTCCTGCACGGTCTCCTTGGTGACCACGACTTTGGCGACGTCGTCGCGACTCGGGATGTCGTACATCACCGGCAGCAGGACTTCTTCCATGATGGCCCGCAGGCCACGGGCGCCGGTGCCGCGGTGAATCGCCTGGTCGGCGATCGCTTCCAGAGCGTCGTCGGTGAACTCGAGTTCCACGGCGTCCATCTCGAAGAGCCGGGTGTACTGCTTGACCAAGGCGTTCTTCGGCTCGGACAGGATCTTGACCAACGACTCCCGGTCCAGGTTGGTCACCGAGGCAACCACCGGCAGCCGCCCGATGAATTCAGGGATCAGGCCGAACTTGATCAGGTCTTCGGGCATCACATCGGCGAACTGGTCGGTGGTGTCGATCTCCGCCTTGGAGTGGACCTCGGCGCCGAAGCCCAGGCCACGCTTGCCGACGCGCTCGTAGATGATCTTCTCCAGCCCGGCGAACGCCCCCGCCACGATGAACAACACGTTGGTGGTGTCGATCTGGATGAACTCCTGGTGCGGGTGCTTGCGGCCGCCCTGCGGGGGCACCGACGCCTGGGTGCCCTCGAGGATCTTCAGCAGCGCCTGCTGGACGCCCTCACCGGAGACGTCGCGGGTGATCGACGGGTTCTCGCTCTTGCGGGCGATCTTGTCGACCTCGTCGATGTAGATGATGCCGGTCTCGGCGCGCTTGACGTCGTAGTCGGCGGCCTGAATGAGTTTGAGCAGAATGTTTTCGACGTCCTCACCGACATATCCGGCTTCGGTCAAGGCGGTGGCGTCGGCGATGGCGAACGGCACGTTGAGCATCTTGGCGAGCGTCTGGGCCAGGTAGGTCTTGCCGCAGCCGGTCGGGCCGAGCATCAGGATGTTGGACTTGGTCAGCTCAACCGGCTCGTGCCGGGAGTCACGGCCCTTCTCGCCGGCCTGAATGCGCTTGTAGTGGTTGTAAACCGCGACGGCCAGCGTCCGCTTGGCGATGTCCTGCCCGATGACGTATCCCTCCAGGAACTCCCGGATCTCAACGGGCTTGGGAAGTTCGTCGAGCTTGACGTCGTCGGCGTCGGCGAGTTCCTCTTCGATGATCTCGTTGCAGAGGTCGATGCATTCATCGCAGATGTACACACCGGGGCCAGCGATGAGCTTTTTGACCTGCTTCTGGCTCTTCCCACAGAACGAGCACTTCAGCAGGTCCCCGCCGTCTCCGATGCGCGCCATGGTGCTTCAGGGCCTACTTCCTTTTCGCCGTTCGTCTTGCTGTGCCGCATGTATGCCCCGACGCTACCCGCTAGATCGGGCCCGACGCGACCGTTAAGGCCGAATCGCGTCGGTGGTATTCATGCTGTCCGTCTGTCTGAATGAAACATATAGCCCGACGGTGCCCGTCACTCGCGAAAGACGCGCTTTGCGTGTCTTTGGCGTGTCGCGGTCGTTACCCAACCGAGGCTGATGGGCCGACCGATCCCCACTTCCGCTGGAGATGGCCGTCCGGTGAAGCGTGGGCGGATCCCCAAGAAATCACCCTACAGTGGCCGAGTGAAATTGGCTCCGGTCAGCGAGTCGGTCCTGATCAACGACGGCGGTTTGGCCACCGAGCCGGAAGCGCGCGGACATGACCTTTCCGACCCGTTGTGGTCGGCGAGGCTACTAGCGGACGACCCGCGTGAAATCGTCGCCGTCCACGCCGCCTATTTCCGTGCCGGCACCACGATCGCGACGACGTGTTGCCGGCGATCGAGATCGCCTCGGCCATCGGCAAGCCGGTGACCGTCTACCCGAACAGCGGCGAGCGTTGGGAAGGGTGCGGGGGTTGGGCGGGGCCGCGCACGGTTTCTGCGCGCCGCGTCACGCAGTGGGTGGCGGCCGGCGCGCGCATCGTCGGAGGCTGCTGCCGGGTGGGGCCGGCCGACATCGCCGACGTTCGGCGAGCGTGCGCTCGGCGCGAAAAACGATTCGCAGTGAGTGCACGCTCGGCGGAGCGCCCGGTAACGCTAGGCGGTCTGCGCGGAAAGCTTCCGGTACTCCAGGACGGTGTCGATGATCCCGTAGTCCTTGGCCTCTTCCGCGGTCAGGATCTTGTCCCGGTCGGTGTCCTTGCGGATCGTCGCGGCGTCCTTGCCGGTGTGGTGGGCCAGGGTGGTCTCCATCAGCGTGCGCATCCGCTCGATCTCGGCGGCCTGGATCTCCAGGTCGGAGAATTGGCCCTGGATCACACCTTGGAGTGACGGCTGGTGGATCAGCACGCGCGCGTTGGGCAGAGCCATCCGCTTCCCGGGAGTCCCCGCGGCCAGCAGCACCGCCGCGGCAGAGGCGGCCTGGCCCAGGCACACCGTCTGAATGTCGGCGCGCACGTATTGCATGGTGTCGTAAATCGCCATCAGCGAGGTGAATCCGCCGCCGGGCGAGTTGATGTACATGGTGATGTCGCGGTCGGGGTCCAGCGACTCCAACACCAACAGCTGCGCCATGATGTCGTTCGCCGACGCGTCGTCGACCTGGACGCCGAGGAAGATGATGCGTTCCTCGAACAGCTTGTTGTAGGGGTTGGACTCCTTGATGCCGAAGCTGGAGTGTTCGATGAACGACGGCAGGATGTAGCGCGCCTGCGGCTGGATCTGAGGGTGCTGGGTACTCACTGGGCTTCTCCGTTGGTGATGTGGGCGGCGCGCGTGATGATGTGGTCGACGAACCCGTATTCCAGGGCTTCCGGGGCGGTGAACCAGCGGTCACGATCCGAATCCGCCTCGATCCGTTCGATCGACTGGCCGGTGAATTCGGCGTTGAGCCGGAACATCTCCTTCTTGATGACATGGAACTGCTCGGCCTGGATGGCGATATCGGCCGCGCTACCCGTCACCCCGCCCAGCGGCTGGTGCATCAGGATGCGGGCGTGCGGCAACGCGTAGCGCTTGCCCTTGGTCCCCGCCGCCAGCAGGAACTCACCCATCGACGCGGCCATGCCCATCGCGTAGGTGGCGATGTCGCAGGGGGCCAGCACCATGGTGTCGTAGATGGCCATGCCGGCGCTGATGGATCCGCCCGGCGAGTTGATGTACAGGGAGATGTCCTTGTCGCCGTCCTCGGCGGCGAGCAGCAGGATCTGCGCGCACAGCCGATTGGCGACTTCGTCGTTCACCTCCGAACCCAGGAAGATGATGCGCTCGGAGAGCAAGCGCTCATAGACCGAGTCCGTGAGGTTGAGACCCTGCGAATTCGAACGCATGTCAGACACGACTGGGTTACCTGCTTTCTCGAGTTCTTCTATGCACCGACACTAACCAACCGGGCCCACTGTTTGGCGGCCACGCTCCCCCTCAATTGGGCGCTTTCGCTCACAGCGTCAAGACCGTCACTCCGCTTCGTCGGCGGAGGCTTCGGTTTCCGGGACGTCGTCGGGCTCTTCCGCGGAGTCGTCGGCCTCCTCCGAACGCTTGCCGAAGAACTCACTGGTGTCGATGGCGTTCCCGTCGGTATCGGTGACCGTCGCCGCCCGCACCACCTCGGCGATGGCCAGCCCGCGCCGCACGTCGGCGAACATGGCCGGGAGCTGGTTGTTCTCCTGCAGATAGCCCAGCAGCTGCTGAGGCTCGATGCCATACTGCCGGGACGTCGCCACCAGCCGCTCGGTCAAGTCGTCCTGGCCGACCTGGACCTCCAGCTCGTCGGCCAGCGAATCGAGCAGCAGCTGCCGCTTGACGTCCGTCTCCGCGGCGGTGCGCGTCTCGGTCTCGAACTCTTCACGGGTCTTGCCCTGCCCGGCGAGCGCCTCGTCGAGCTTGGCGTCGTCGTGGTCGAGGCCGTGAAGTGCGCCGTGAATGGTGCTGTCGTACTGCGCCTGGACGATCGCTTCCGGCAGCGGCACGTCGACCTGTTCGAGGAGGGTGTCCAGGGCGGCGTTACGGATCTGGTCGGCCTGCTGGGCGCGCTTGAGCCTCCCCACCTGGTCGCGCAGATTGGACCGCAACTCGTCGATGGTGTCGAACTCGCTCGCCAATTGCGCGAACTCGTCGTCGGGCTCGGGGAGCTCGCGTTGCTTGACCGACTTGACGGTGACGGTCACCTGCGCGTCTTGCCCGGTGTGTTCGCCGGCCGCCAGCTGGGCGGTGAACTCCCGGGACTCATCGACGGACAAACCGACCAGGGCATCGTCGAGGCCCGCGATCAGCCGGCCCGAACCGACCTCGTGGGACAGCCCCTGCGCGGCGGCCCCCGGCACCTCTTCGCCGTTGATGGTGGCCGACAAGTCGATCGACACGAAGTCGCCGGTGGCCACGGGCCGGTCCACCCCGGTCAGAGTGCCGAACCGGGCGCGCAGCGACTGCAGTTCCGCGTCGACGTCGTCGTCGCTGACCTCGATGGGGTCCACGGAAATCTTCAGCGCAGCCAGGTCCGGAAGCTCGATCTTGGGGCGGACGTCGACTTCGGCGGTGAACGCCAGCTCCTGGCCGTACTCCTTCTTGGTGACCTCGATTTCGGGCTGGCCGAGGGGCTGCACTTCCGAATCCACGACCGCCTGCCCATACCGCGCGGGCAGCGCCTCGTTGACGACCTGGTCGAGCAGCGCCTCCCGGCCGAACCGGGCCTCCAGCAACTTCGCCGGCGCTTTACCGGGCCGGAAGCCGGGGAGGCGCACCTGCTTGGCGAGCTCCCGGTAGGCGCGCTGGAAATCGGGCTCCAGTTCGGCGAACGGCACCTCCACGTTGATGCGGACCCGGGTGGGGCTCAGCTGCTCGATAGTGCTCTTCACGGGGGTGCTCCTCGGTGGTCGTTCCTGGCGTTCGGTGGGCCGTTTGCAAGCGGCACGGGGTCGTGCTGGTCGGGGTGACAGGATTTGAACCTGCGGCCTTCCGCTCCCAAAGCGGATGCGCTACCAAGCTGCGCTACACCCCGCGCTGACCTCGATGATCCTAAGGCCCCTCGAGTCCGGGTTGGCCACAGGCTTCGCGGCGACCTCGCAGACCCTCACGGAGCGATCACAAGACCGCGTCGATTAGATTTGATCTTCGTCGACAGCTACAGTCACGCTCGACTAACACATGCGGGCGTAGCTCAATGGTAGAGCCCTAGTCTTCCAAACTAGCTACGCGGGTTCGATTCCCGTCGCCCGCTCCGGGGTAAGGATCTGCTCCACAGAGAGGCGCCATGAGCGACGTCAAAATCCATGGCTCATGCGCGTCGGACTTCGTCGGGGTGCGCGACGCGTTCGAGCGCAATTTCGCGCTGTGCAATGAAGTCGGCGCGGCCGTCGCGGTGTGGGTGGACGGGACCCTCGTGGTCAACCTCTGGGGCGGCTGGGCCGACGCCGCCCACACCCGGCCCTGGCAGCAGGACACCCTGACCACGGTGTTGTCCGGCACCAAGGGCCTGTCGGCCACCTGTGTCCACCACCTTGCCGACCGCGGCGAGCTCGACCTGCAGGCACCGGTGGCCCGCTACTGGCCCGAGTTCGGGCAGGCGGGCAAACAAGACATCACGCTGGCGATGGTGATGAGCCACCGGTCCGGCGTGATCGGTCCACGCACCCGGATGCGCTGGGAAGACGTCGCCGACTGGGACTTCGTCTGCGAACAGCTGGCCGCCGCCGAACCCTATTGGGAGCCGGGCACCGCCCAGGGCTACCACATGACCACCTTCGGGTTCATCCTCGGCGAGGTGTTCCGCCGCGTCACGGGCCGGACGATCGGCCAATACCTGCGCACCGAGATCGCCGAACCGTTCGGCGCCGACGTCCACATCGGGTTGCCCCTGGCCGGACAACGGCGCTGCGCCGAGCGGGTCAACAAGCCGCACGCCCGCGACCTGCTGGCCGATGCGCAAGCCCCCGGCTACCCGGCCACCTTGGCCGAGCATCCCAAGGCGGGGCTGTCGATCTCGATGGGCTTCGCCCCCGACGACGAGCTCGGCTCGCACGACCTGCAGCTGTGGCGTGAACTCGAGTTCCCCGGGACCAACGGGCAGGTGTCGGCCCTCGGACTGGCGACGTTCTACAACGCGCTCGCCCAGGAGAAGGTGCTCAGCCGCGAGCACATGAACCTGGTGCGGGAGTGCCAGGGCGGCTTCGAGACCGACTTGGTGCTGGGCCCGCGGGTCGCCGACCACGGCTGGGGTTTGGGCTACATGCTCAACCAGCGGTGCGTCAACGGGCCCAACCCGCGGATCTTCGGCCACGGCGGCCTGGGCGGCTCGTTCGGTTTCGTCGACCTGGAACACCGGATCGGCTACGCCTACGTGATGAATCGCTTCGACGCCACCAAGGCCAACGCCGACCCGCGCAGCCTTGCCCTCAGCAACGAGGTCTATGCGGCGCTCGGCGTCAGCTAGTCCCGTTTTGTCCGCCGCGGACGGTTGGGGATCAGGGCGGTGGGGTTGCCCGATCGCATCATTTCTGGCAGGTGGGGCACCAGAACACGTTTCGCCCCTCCAGCACCGTCGTGCGGATCGAATCGCCGCAGACCCGGCAGGCCTCGCCGGCGCGCCGGTATACATACGTCCGGGGCCGCCCGGCCCGATACGACGGCGGTCCGTGGTCGTGCTCGGGCCGCACCACGATGATCTTGCCGCGGCGCAAGCCGACCTTCATCAGCGCCACCAGGTCCGTCCACGCCGCGTCGAACTCCGCCTGGCCGACGTCCCGGCCGGGACGAAACGGGTCGATGTTGTGGCGGTACAGCAGCTCGTTGCGGTAGACGTTGCCCACCCCGGCGACGATGGTCTGATCCATCAGTAGTGCGCCAATCGGCCTGCGGGACTTCGTGATTCGATTCCACGCCCGGGACGGATCGGCGTCGTTGCGCAACGGGTCGGGACCGAGCTTGGCAAGCACGTCTAAGACCTGGCCCTCGTCGATCACCTCGCACACCGTCGGTCCGCGCAAGTCGGTGCCGTAGTCGGCGCCGACCATCCGCATCCGCACCTGCCCGACCGGTTCGGGAAGGACGGCGCCCCCGCGTGGCCATTCGGTGAAGGCGCCGTAGAGACCCAGGTGCACATGCACGATCGGGCCGCCGTCGTAGTGGTGGAACAGGTGCTTGCCCCAGACGCTGGTGCGGCGCAACACGCGGCCGTCCACCACGGCCGAATCGACGAAGCGACCCTGCGGGCTCGACACCGCAACGGCCGCTCCACCGAAGCGGCGCTGGTGCAGCCGGGCCAGCCGGTGCAGGGTGTGCCCTTCGGGCATGTCTTAAGCCGGTGCGCCGGGCACCGGCGGCGCCTGGTGGGTGCGTTCGTATTCGGCGAGGATGTCGATGCGCCGTTGGTGGCGTTCGGCTTTCGACCATTGCGCGCTCAGGAAGGCGTCCACGATGGCCAGCGCCTCCGGGACGGTGTGCATCCGACCGCCGATCCCGATCAACTGGGCGTTGTTGTGTTCGCGGGCCAACGTCGCGGTCTCCACGCTCCATCCCAGCGCGCAGCGCGCACCCGGCACCTTGTTCGCGGCGATCTGCTCACCGTTGCCCGACCCGCCCAGCACGATGCCCAAGCTGTCGGGGTCGGCCACCGTACGGGTCGCGGCGGCGATGCAGAAGGCCGGGTAGTCGTCCTCGGCGTCATAGGTGAAGGCACCGCAATCGATCGGCTCGTGCCCGGACGCTTTGAGGTGCTCGATGATCTCCTGCTTGAGCTCGAATCCGGCGTGGTCAGAGCCGAGGTAGACGCGCATGCCCGCAATCCTTACACGGGACGCCCGTCAGTCGAATTCGGGCTTCTCGGTGCGGGTCCGCTTGAGTTCGAAGAAGTGCGGGTAGGACGCGAACGTCACCGACGCGTCCCATAGCTTGCCGGCCTCTTCGCCGCGCGGGATCTTCGACAACACCGGCCCGAAGAACGCCACACCGTTGACGTGGATGGTCGGCGTGCCGACGTCGTCGCCGACGGCGTCCATGCCCGCGTGGTGGCTCTTGCGCAAGGCGTCGTCGTAGGCGTCGCTGTGCGCGGCCTCGGCGAGCTCCGCGGGCAGGCCCGCGTCGGCCAGCGACAACTTGATGACCTCCTCGAGGTTCTTGTTGTCCTCGTTGTGAATCCGGGTGCCCATGGCGGTGTAGAGCGGGTCGAGGGCTGCGGCCCCGTGGGCCTGCTCGGCGGCGATCGCCACCCGTACCGGGCCCCAGGCGTGCTTCATCATCTCGCGGTACTTGTCGGGCAGGCCTTCACGGTTCTCGTTGAGGATCGCGAGGCTCATGACGTGGAAGTGCACGTCGATGTCGCGGACCTTCTCCACCTCGAGGATCCAGCGCGACGTGATCCAGCACCACGGGCACAGCGGATCGAACCAGAAATCGGCTTGGTCTTTTTCGGCAGCCTTGTCAGACATAGCGCAGTCCTCTCGTCGGTCGACACACCGTCCAGCACAACCGTAGGCGCCTCGCCCCTGTTCCCGCAGTGCCCCGGAGGCGAGCCGGGCACGTAAGTTGGATGCGTGGCCCTTCCTAATCTGACCCGGGACCAGGCCGTCGAACGCGCCTCCCTGATCACCGTCGACAGCTACCAGATCGAACTCGATGTCACCGATGGCAACGGAAGCGCGGGCGAACGCACGTTCCGGTCCAAGACCACGGTGGTGTTCGATGCGCTTCCGGGCGCCGACACCTACATCGACCTCGCCGCCGAGACGGTGCGTGGCGCCCTCCTGAACGGCCACGAAATCGACGTCTCCGGATACGACGAATCGACGGGCATCCCCTTGCGCGGCCTGCAGACGCACAACGTCCTCGTCGTCGACGCGGACTGCCGCTACTCGAACACCGGTGAGGGGTTGCACCGCTTCGTCGACCCCGTCGACAACGAGACTTACCTGTACTCGCAGTTCGAAACCGCCGACGCCAAGCGCATGTTCGCCTGCTTCGACCAACCCGACCTCAAGGCGACATTCGGCCTGCGGGTGACGGCGCCCGGGCACTGGAAGGTGATCTCCAACGGCGCGACCGAGTCCGTGGAGAACGGCGTGCACACCTTTGCCACCACCCCGCGGATGAGCACCTATCTGGTGGCCTTGATCGCCGGCCCGTATGCCGAGTGGAAGGACACCTACACCGACGAACACGGGGAGATCCCGCTGGGCATCTTCTGCCGGGAGTCCTTGGCGCGCCATATGGACGCCGAGCGGCTGTTCACCCAGACGAAGCAGGGATTCGGCTTCTACCACAAGAACTTTGGATCCCCCTACGCGTTCGGCAAATACGATCAGCTGTTCGTCCCCGAATTCAACGCCGGCGCAATGGAAAACGCGGGCGCGGTGACCTTCCTGGAGGACTACGTCTTTCGCAGCAAGGTCACCCGCGCCTCCTACGAGCGGCGCGCGGAAACCGTGCTGCACGAGATGGCGCACATGTGGTTCGGGGACCTGGTCACCATGACCTGGTGGGACGACCTGTGGCTCAACGAGTCGTTCGCGACCTTTGCGTCGGTGCTGTGCCAGGCGGAGGCCACCGAATTCACCGAAGCCTGGACGACATTCGCGACGGTCGAGAAGTCGTGGGCCTACCGCCAGGACCAACTGCCGTCGACGCATCCGATCGCCGCGGACATCCCCGACCTGGCCGCGGTCGAGGTGAACTTCGACGGCATCACCTACGCCAAGGGCGCCTCCGTCCTCAAGCAGCTCGTCGCCTACGTCGGGTTGGAGCAATTCCTGGCCGGCCTGCGCGACTACTTCCGCAGCCACGCGTTCGGCAACGCCACCTTCGACGACCTGGTCGCCGCGCTGGAGAAGGCGTCGGGCCGGGATCTGTCCGACTGGGGCCAGCAGTGGTTGAAGACGACCGGATTGAACACCCTGCGGCCCGATTTCGACGTCGACGGGCCGGGCGCTGAGGGCCGGTTCACCCGCTTCGTCGTGACACAGGGCGGCGCCGCGCCGGGCGGCGGCGAAACCCGGGTGCACCGGCTGGCGATCGGGATCTACGACGATGACGGCGCCGGCAAGCTGGTGCGGGTGCGCCGCGAAGAACTCGACGTCGAGGGTCCCACCACCGAAGTGCCGGCGCTGGTTGGTGTTTCGCGCGGCAAGCTGGTTCTGGTCAACGATGACGACCTGACGTATTGCTCGCTGCGGTTGGACGGCGAGTCGCTGCGGACCGCGCTGGCCCGGATCGCCGACATCGCCGAGCCGCTGCCCCGCTCGCTGGTGTGGTCGGCGGCGTGGGAGATGACGCGCGAGGCCGAACTGCGGGCCCGCGACTTCGTGGCCCTGGTCGCGGGCGGGGTGCACGCCGAAACCGAGGTCGGGGTGGCGCAGCGACTGATGCTGCAGGCGCAGACGGCGCTGGGCTCCTACGCCGAGCCGGGGTGGGCGCATGAGCATGGCTGGCCGGAGTTCGCCGACCGGCTGCTGGAGCTGGCGCGCGCCGCGCAGCCCGGCTCGGATCACCAGCTCGCGTTCATCAACACCCTGTGCTCGTCGGTGCTGTCGACCCGGCACGTCGTGACTTTGACGGACCTGCTCGACCACGACCCAGCCGACTTGGGGTTGGCCGGCCTCGAGGTCGACACCGACCTGCGGTGGCGGATCGTGACCGCGCTCGCGAGCGCGGGCGAGATCGACGCCGACGGGTCCGCGACACCCTTCATCGACGCGGAGGTGCAGCGCGACCCGACCGCGGCGGGCAAGCGGCACGGCGCCCAAGCGGCGACGGCACGGCCGCAACCGCAGGTCAAGGAGGAAGCCTGGACCACGGTGATCGAGGACGACACCCTGGCCAACATCACGGCCCGCGCCATCATCGCGGGGTTCGCCCCGCCCGGGCAGCATGGCTTGCTCAAACCGTTCACCGATCGCTATTTCGAGGGGATACCGGGCGTGTGGGCGCGGCGGTCCAGCGAGGTCGCACAGACGGTGGTGATCGGCCTGTATCCCCACTGGAACATCAGCGAGGCGGGCATCGCGGCCGCCGACAAGTTCCTCTCCGACCCGGAGGTGCCGCCGGCGTTGCGGCGGCTGGTGCTGGAGGGCCAGGCCGGCGTGAAGCGGGCCTTGCGGGCCCGCAAGTTCGACTCGGCCGACTAGGCCGATGGTGGCGACCCGCCGCGCCCGGCTACGCCGCGCTCGCGATCGCCACTAGGCCGGGGCGATCCCCGCGCTCAGGACGCGGATCGCGCTGACCAATCCGTCCACCAGTTCGCCCCGCTCGAACGCCGACGACGCGGCGGCGACCCCGAGCGGTGCCGACGACTCGGCGCCGCGGCCGCGGACCTGGGAACCGTAGACCACCTCAATGACCCTCTGGTCGGGTGAAACCGCCAGCAGCACCGCATTGTCCGGTGTCGGCACCTTGGCCAGGATCTCGCGAGCCCGGGCGGCGGTGTCGTTGCCCAGGTCGCCGAGGTAGATGGCGAACCGGGCCTTCGATGCCCGCGAGCCGAACTTCAGCGCGTCGTCGATGGCAACGAGGTCCTTGATGGGGAACGGGAAATGAACGGACAGCTCGCCGGGCTGGGTGACCCCGGAGATCCGCCCGCTGGTGGTGATCACCCACCCGTCGGGCAGCTCGGTGGGCTCGATCGTCGCTAAATCACCACGTGCCACTGGCGCCACCTCCGACTGAGAATTCCGCTGTGTCGTGCCCGCCGTGCGCGTGGCCGACGTCTTCGTCCGTGGCCGCCCACAGGATCGGCGGGTGCGTCCACTTGTCCGGCAACTTGTAGGCCGCCGGGTGCGGTCCCTTGTGGGACCAGATCAGCACCGCCAGCACGGCCACCAGCAGCAACGGGATCCCGATGAAGTACAGGTGAATCTGCAGAAGGCTCACGACGGAAACCGTATCCCACGCGGCGGTCCATCGGCACACTCGGACACGTGATGTCGGGCGATCCGGACGCCTACGCCGCGCCTTCGCCGAGGTAGCGCGCCCAGGCCGGGTCGAGCTCCTTGACCGTCGACAGCAGTCGCCAGTGCTGCCCCGTCGGTGGCAGCGGCGTCCGGCGCAGCACCCAGCCGAGCTCGGTGAGCAGCTTGTCGCCTTTGCGGTGGTTGCACGTCGAACAGCAGGCCACGCAGTTCTCCCAGGAGTGGTCGCCGCCGCGGCTGCGTGGCACCACGTGGTCGACGGTGTCGGCCTTGGCCCCGCAGTAGGCGCAGGAGAACCGGTCCCGGTGCATCAGCGCGGCGCGGGTCATCGGGACCCGCGCCCGGTACGGAACGCGGACATAGGTCCGCAGCTGAATCACCGACGGCATCAGGATCGAGCTGCTGGCCGAGTGGATCACCGGTCCGGCCGGGTCGTGGTGGACCACGTCGGCCTTCCCGCAGATCACCATCACGATGGCCCGCCGCATCGGCAGCGCGGTCAGCGGCTCGTAGGTCGAATTCAGCAGCAGCACCCGCCGGCGACTCCACAGGGATGCGCCATCTTGGCGGTTGGGGGGATGGGTATCGACGCTATGCAGGCATGACGCGGTTGGGGGCCCGGTTAACCCTGCCGCGGCCCCCGAACTGCGGTGGCTGCGGCGTCTCTTGCCCTGCGCCATAGATCCTCCGCGGAATAGTCCACCATGATTCGCCGCCAATCGCACCCCTATTGCAGGTGAACGGCATGTCATCCGGGTAAACAGCGGGAGCACCGTCGGCCCGGCTCGGCCCGATGCCGCCACGATGCACCACAATGGAGGCGATGGATTCCGAGCCACAGTCCTTCTATGACGCCGTCGGCGGTGCCGAAACCTTTCATGCGATCGTGTCCCGCTTTTATGCCCAGGTCGCCGAGGACGAGATCCTGCGCCAGCTCTACCCCGAAGACGACCTGGCGGGCGCCGAGGAACGGTTGCGCATGTTCCTGGAGCAGTACTGGGGCGGCCCGCGCACCTACTCCGACCGGCGGGGTCATCCCCGGTTGCGGATGCGTCACGCCCCATTCCGCATCACTCCCATCGAGCGCGACGCCTGGCTGCGCTGCATGCACATCGCCGTCGCCTCGATCGACTCTGAGACCCTCGACGACGAGCACCGAAGTCAGTTGCTCGATTACCTTGAGATGGCCGCCCACTCGCTGGTCAATGCCCCTATTTGATTTCCAACCTCCAACACCCCGCGAACTGAACGGAGCAGGATGAGCCCCGGAGCATGGTGGTCGAAGGCGGTCTTCTATCAGGTCTATCCCCGGTCGTTCGCCGACAGCGACGGCGACGGCGTGGGCGACATCGATGGGTTACTGGCCCACCTGGACCACCTCGAGCGGCTCGGTGTCGACGCGATCTGGCTCAACCCGGTGACAGTCTCGCCGATGGTCGACCACGGCTACGACGTCGCCGACCCGCGCGACATCGACCCGCTGTTCGGCGGGATGGCGGCCATCGAGCGGCTGATCCCCGCGGCTCACGAGCGGGGCATCAAGATCACCATGGACGTGGTGCCCAACCACACCAGCTCGGCGCACCCGTGGTTCCAGGCCGCGCTGGCCGCGGGGCCGGGCACCGAAGCGCGGGACCGTTACTACTTTCGCGACGGCCGGGGTTCGGACGGGGAACTGCCGCCCAACAACTGGACGTCGGTATTCGGGGGGTCCGCGTGGACGCGGGTGGTGGAGCCGGACGGCAATCCCGGCCAGTACTACCTCCACCTTTTCGACACCGAGCAGCCGGACCTGAACTGGGAACACCCCGACGTCTTCGACGATTTCGAGAAGACGCTGCGCTTCTGGCTGGAGCGCGGCGTGGACGGCTTCCGCATCGACGTCGCACACGGCATGGCCAAGCCGGCCGACCTGCCCGACGCGAAGGACGACGTCAAGGTGCTGAGTCACAGCGACGACGACCCGCGCTTCAACCACCCGAGCGTGCACGAGATTCACCGCGGGATCCGCCGGATTGTCGACGACTATCCCGACGCGGTGACCATCGGCGAGGTGTGGGTGCTGGACAACCTGCTGTGGGCCGAGTATCTGCGGCCCGACGAACTGCACCTCGGCTTCAACTTCCGGCTGACAAAAATCGACTTTGACGCCAAAGAAATCCACGACGCCATCCGGAATTCGATGGAGGCCATCGCAATCGAAAACGCGATCCCGACCTGGACGCTGTCCAACCACGACGTGGGCCGTGAGGTCACCCGTTACGGCGGCGGCGAGGTCGGGCTGCGCCGGGCGCGCGCCATGGCGATGGTGATGCTGGCGCTGCCGGGCGCGGTGTTCGTCTACAACGGCGAGGAACTGGGGCTGCCGGACGTCGAGCTGCCCGATGAGGTGTTGCAGGACCCGACGTGGGAACGCTCCGGGCACACCGAGCGCGGCCGCGACAGGTGCCGGGTCCCGATCCCATGGTCGGGCGACGCTCCCCCCTTCGGGTTTTCCTCGTCGCCCGACACGTGGTTGCCGATGCCGCGGGAATGGGCGGCGCTGACCGTCGAGCGGCAGGTCGCGGACCCCGAATCGACCTTCTCGTTCTTCCAGCACGTCATCAAATTGCGCAGGGAGCGCACCGAATTCGATGGCGACGAGATCGACTGGCTGGACGCGCCGCGCAATGCGCTGATCTTCCGGCGCCGCGGCGGCGGGGCGGTGTGCGCGGTGAACGCCGGCCGCCGACCGATCCCACTGCCGCCGGGCGAGCTCATCGTGGCCAGCGCCCCGCTGATCGACGGCAAACTCGCCCCGGACGCGGCGGCCTGGCTGGCCTGAGCCGCACCGGCGAAAGGCGGGTTGGTGGATAACACGTTGCCATGGGTGGTGACGGCGCTCTTCGCCGCCAGCTTCGCAGCTTACGGGTATTTCCTTGTCGCCCAACGCCGATGCTGGGCCAGCGTCGTCAGCCAGCTGCTGCACCCGGCGATGTCGGGCGTGATGATGGTGGCGATGGCCTGGATGTACGGGGCGATGAACGGCAGCGTGTCGGGCCGCTCCGATCACCCGGGCCTCGAGGCGATGAACATGCCCGCGCACAGCGCGGCGTCGGGGCTGCGGCACGCGGCACACCACACGCCTTCACCCGATTGGGTCGACGTCGTAAACTGGACCGCGGCCCTGGGATTCGCCGCGGTGGCGACCTATTGGGCCTACCGCTGGCTGGCGCAGCACTGATGTTCGCCGACATCGTGTGAGCGGGTCCCCGACCTTCCGCTCGGCGGTTGGCCAGTCGCTCCTCTATACCTAGTACATGGCGACCTACGCGTGGACAGTGATCGGAGCCGGACCCGCGGGAATTGCTGCGGTGGGAAGACTGCTCGATTGGGGCATACCGCCCGACAAGATCGCCTGGGTGGATCCGGCGTTCGCAGCGGGAGACCTGGGCGGCAAGTGGAGGTCGGTGTCCAGCAACACCATCGCCGAGACTTTCATGAGTTTCCTGAATGGTTCTGCGGCCTTTCGGTTCTCCCACGCCCCGCCTGTGCCATTGGCCGAAGTCGACCCGGAGGAGACGTGCGCGCTCGCCCTGGTCGCCGACCCATTGATGTGGGTCACCGGGCAACTGCGTGAGCGGGTGCACGTGTTCGAGACGACGGCCACCACGCTGACCTTGCGGCAACGGCGGTGGCGGATCGAAACGCAGGACCCGGAATTGACTTCCGACAACGTGGTCCTCGCCGTCGGCGCGGTACCCAGGAGGCTCGACTATCCCATCGATGAGATCCCGGTCGAGGTCGCCCTCGACGCCGAGAAGCTCGCCCAGGTGCCGCTCGAAGGCGCGACGGTTGCCGTCTTCGGCTCGTCGCATTCGTCGATGATCGCGCTACCGCATCTGCTGCGGCTTCCCGTCGACCGGGTGATCAACTTTTACCGCAGCCCACTCAAATATGCTGTCTATCTGGATGATTGGATCCTGTTCGACGACACCGGACTCAAGGGACGAGCCGCCGTGTGGGCCCGCGAGAACATCGACGGGGTCTGCCCGGAACGGTTGGAGAGGTGCTGGGTTTCCAGCCCGGAATTCGAAGAGAAGATCGCCGAGTGCGACCACGTCGTCTACACCGTCGGGTTCGAGCCGCGGAAGCTGCCCGGGACGCCCCAGTGGGGTCCGCTGCGATACAACCGGATGAACGGAATCCTTGCCCCCGGCCTGTTCGGGCTGGGCATCGCGTTCCCGGAGTACGCCAAAGACCCGTACGGCTACGGGCAATACCGCGTGGGCCTCAAGAAGTTCATGGATTACCTCGACGCCGTTCTTCCGTTGTGGATGGTCTACGGCACGTGACGAATCACCCTGCACGACCGATGTTCAACTCGTTGAGATTCAGACGGGCGGTCGCGCCGTTCGAAGGGTCAGCGCAGCAGCAGCGCCGGGTCGCCGCGGCGCCGGTACACGGAGCCGAAGCGGGCGTCGATACGCAGCCAGGTCGGCAGGATCCGGACCCGGATCATTTCGTCCTCGCCGACGGCATCGGGCGACTGCGGCAGGAAACCCATTGCCGTCAAGGCGAACACACACCGCATAGGCAGCCCCACGCTGACCTCGGGTGAACTCACCTCAATGACCTCCTGGTCGAGCAGCGACACGGGCGGTCCGTAAGAACTGCCGTGTTCCTTGGCAAGTCGTGCGCCACGCTGCGCCAGGTCGAGCATCACCCGGGCGGGGATGTCCTCGAGGTGCGTGAAGCCGGTGTCCGGGGGCAACGCACCCCGCCACGCGGAGTCCATCGCGAAGCCGGGATCGACATGGCCCGAGTCGTCCATCTCCGACAGGCCGCGCGCCAGGGCATCCGCGCCCACCGACAGATCCTCGGGCCGCACTACACCCCCCACCACCCGGCTGGCCAGGACGTCGAAACCCGTTGCCACCCAAGCCGTCAGCAGCCCGGA
>CAVTBA010000030.1:0-27102 GCA_963732835.1 uncultured Actinomycetota bacterium | reverse complement strand
GCACGCCGCGGGTGGTCGCCCTCGACGACACGGGCTACGCCGACGAGCGCGTCCCGCCCGCACGCACCGGCGCGCATCCGTCCGTCGCGCTGTGGGCCGTCCGCCGTCGCTGCAGGCCGGGGCGCCGGTGCTGGTGGAGGTGCCGCGGCGTGGGACGTCCTGTCGCTGGCCTGCGCGCGGTGCGGCGCGATCGCCGATGCCGGCACTGCACGGGACCCCTCTCACTGACCGAGTCGTTGTGGGAGGGCGACGCGGACTGGTCTGCCGTGGTGCGGGCGGATCGACGCGACCGGGCGGTGCGCGCGCGCGGGTCGGACGCGGTGCGCGCCGTCGTCGTCGGGGCGCGCCGCTCGCCGAGGAGCTCGGGCGCGCATTTCCCGGTACCCTGGTGGTCACCTCGTCCGGGGATGGCGTCGTGCGCGGGGTCGCTGTGGGCCCGGCGCGGGTGGTGGCGACGCGGGGGGTGGAACCGGCAGCGTCGGCGGGCTATGGGGCGGGGTCGCTGCTGGATACCTGGGCGCTGCTGGGACGGCAAGACCTGCGCGCCGCGGAGGACGTGTTGTGGCGCGGGATGAGCGCCGTGGCGCTGGTCCGGCCGCGCGGCGACGGCGGGGTGGTGCTGGCGGTGGCCGAATCGTCGATTCCCACGGTGCAATCGTTGATCCGCTGGGATCCGGTGGGTCACGCCCAGGCCGACTTGGCGGCCCGAACCGAACTGGGTCTGCCGCCGAGCGTTCACATGGCGGCCCTCGACGGCGCCGCGGAGGCGGTGGCGGCGCTGCTCGACGAGGCCGGGCTGCCGGACGGGGCCGACGTGCTGGGGCCGGTGGATTTGCCGGCCGGCGTGCGCCGCCCGCCGGGGACGCCGGCCGGTGTGCCGTGACGCGGATGCTGGTGCGCGCCCGCCGGGAGCAGGGCCTGGCGCTGGCCGCGGCGCTGCGCCGCGGCGTGAGCGTCATATCCGCCCGCGGGTCCCATGAGCCGGTCCGGGTGCACATCGATCCGCTGCACATCGGATGACCTCGCCGACCTGCCCGAGGGGATAGTGTGCGTCGGAAATAATCGCTGACTACGATATTGGAAGGTTGTTACACTTCCTGTTCCCAAGCCGCCGATAGCCGGAGACGATCCGGAGAAGGGCCGAGATGGCAGCGGACAACGCGACGACGGCGGACGATTCGCTGGATGTAATCACCGACGCTTTGCTGACGGCTTCCCGCTTGCTCGTTGCCATCTCGGCGCACTCGATCGGGCAGGTGGACGAGACCATCACTATTCCGCAGTTCCGGACGCTGGTGATCCTGTCCAACCGGGGTCCGGTCAACCTGGCCACGCTGGCCGGCCTGCTCGGCGTGCAACCATCCGCCACCGGGCGGATGGTCGACCGCTTGGTCGCGGCCGGGCTGATCGACCGCCTGCCGCACCCGACGTCCCGGCGCGAGTTGCTGGCCGCGCTGACGAAGCGGGGGCGGGAGGTCGTTCGTCAGGTCACCTCCTACCGGCGCGCCGAAATCGCGGCCATCGTGGAGAAGATGCCATCACCGGAGCGGCACGGGCTGGTGCGGGCCCTGACGGCGTTCACCGCCGCCGGCGGTGAGCCGGACGTGCACCTGGACGCCGACGTCGACCTCTAGAGCTTCTCGGCGGTGACCAGCAGGTACTCCCAGTCCATCGTGCCGTCGGCGAGATATTGCTGCGCGAGTTCGACGAGTTGGGCGTCGAGCTCGTTGACCAGCACGCGGTTGTGGCCGATGTTCGCATAGGCCTCGATCGTCGGGCCGTAGTGGTTCTTGAAGTAGCTGTGCACCGCTTCAGCGCTGCCGAACCGGTTGACTTCCAGCAGTCCCCGCACCGCGGTCATCCGGCCGATCCGCTCGCCGAGCAAACCGGTGACATACCCTTCGCGTCCCCACAGCGCGGCCGGCGGCACCGCCTGCGACAGGCTGGGCCGGTAGGGCCGGATGGTGGCGAGCATCCGGCCGAAAAACCCGGCCGGGGTCCAGCTGATGACGCCGATCGTCCCGCCCGGGCGGCAGACCCGGACCAGTTCGTCGGCGGCCCGCTGCTGGTCCGGCGCGAACTGCACGCCGATCGCGGAGATGACGACGTCGAACTCGCCGTCGCCGAAGGGCAACGCGTGCGCGTTGGCTTCCCGGTAATCGATCGTCAGGCCCTGCGCCGCGGCCCGGGCGTGCGAACGCTGCAACAGCTCGGGGGTCAGGTCGCTGGAAACCACGGCGGCGCCCGTCGCAGCGGCCGGAAGCGAGATGTTGCCCGAGCCCGCCGCGACGTCGAGCACCCGCACGCCCGGTCCCATGCCGGTGGCTCTGACCAGGATCGGGCCCAGCGGGGCCATCACTTCCTCGGCCATCAGGGCGTAGTCACCGAGCGCCCATACCGCGCGATGGGGAGCGGCTTCGCTGATTGTGGTGTCGAGAGTCATCAGACCTCCTTGAAAGGTAAGGAAAGGGCTGCCCACTCGACCTCGTTGTCATTAGCACGGCAGAGGCGGTCACATCGTCAGATAATGACCTGCAGCAATAGTATGCATGAGAAATAGTATACGCACGCAACTTCTGGGGGCGCGTCGACCGGGTCTTCTTAGACTGTGCCGGTGCGCCTTGTCTTCGCCGGAACCCCCGAACCCGCGCTGCCCGCGCTGCGTCGCCTCGTCGACTCGCCCCGTCACGAGGTGATCGCCGTGCTGACCCGGCCCGACGCCGCCGTCGGCCGGCACGGCAAGCCGCAGCCCTCGCCGGTCGCCCGCGAAGCGCTCGATCGCGGCATCCCCGTGCTGCGACCGGCGCGGCCGAATTCGGACGAGTTCGTCGCCGAACTGTCGGAGTTGGCACCGGACTGCTGCGCGGTCGTGGCCTACGGCGCGTTGCTGCGCGACGGCCTGCTCGGGGTGCCCGCGCACGGGTGGATCAACCTGCACTTCTCCCTGCTGCCCGCCTGGCGCGGGGCGGCGCCGGTGCAGGCGGCGATCGCGGCCGGGGACACCATCACCGGGGCGACGACGTTCCGGATCGAGCCCAGCCTGGACTCCGGCCCCGTCTACGGCGTCGTCACCGAAACGATCCGGCCGACCGACACCGCCGGCGAACTGCTTGAGCGACTTGCCGTTTCGGGTGCGGCACTGCTGTCGACCACCCTGGACGGCATCGCCGATCAGACGTTGACGCCGCGACCGCAAACCGCCGAGGGTGTCAGCGTCGCGCCGAAAATCACCGTGGAGCAGGCCCGGGTGCGCTGGGACCTGCCGGCGCTCGTCGTGGAGCGCCGGATCCGCTCCGTCACGCCCAACCCGGGCGCCTGGACGATGATCAGGGACCTGCGCATCAAGCTCGGCCCCGTGCACATCGACGCGGAGGCCCCGGAATCGTTGGCGCCAGGCGCAATTCACGTCGGCCGCAAAAGCGTGTGGGTCGGGACCGGTTCGCAAGCCGTGCGGTTGGACCAAATACAGCCGCCCGGAAAGAAACTCATGAATGCCGTCGACTGGGCCCGGGGCGCCCGACTCGACTCCGCGGCGCGGGCGACATGAGCCCACCCCGACCGCCGGACCGCGGTCGCGCCAGGCGGCGCCGGCCGCTCGACCCCGCGCGGGCCGCCGCATTCGGCGTGCTGCGGGCGGTCAGCGAGCGCGACGCCTACGCGAACCTGGCCCTGCCCGCGCTGCTGCGCGAACGCGGGATCAGCGGCCGCGACGCCGCGTTCGCGACCGAGCTGACCTACGGCACCTGCCGCAGCCGGGGATTGCTCGACGCGGTCATCGGCGCCGCCGCGGGCCGCTCGCCGGACACCATCGACCCGGTGCTGCTCGACCTGCTGCGGCTCGGCACCTACCAGCTGTTGCGCACCCGCGTCGACACGTACGCCGCGGTGTCCACCACCGTCGAACAGGCTGGTATCGAATTCGATTCGGCCCGAGCGGGTTTCGTCAATGGCGTGCTGCGGGCCATCGCCGCCCGAGACGAGAAGTCCTGGGTCGAGGAGCTGGCACCCGACCCGTCCCGGGACCCGGTCGGACATGCCGCCTTCGTGCATGCGCACCCGCGCTGGATCGCGCAGGCCTTCGCCGACGCGCTGGGTTCGGCCGCGGCCGAGCTCGACGCGGTGCTGGCCAGCGATGACGAACGGCCACAGGTGCACCTGGCGGCGCGCCCCGGCGTGCTGGGCGCCGCGGAGCTGGCCGATGCCGTGGGTGGCACGGTCGGCAGGTATTCGCCCTATGCGGTGTACCTGTCGGGCGGCGATCCCGGGCGGCTGGCGCCGGTGCGCGACGGCGCCGCCCTGGTCCAGGACGAGGGCAGCCAATTGGTGGCCCGCGCGCTGACGCTGGCACCGGTCGAGGACGACGCCGGGCGCTGGCTGGACCTGTGCGCCGGGCCGGGGGGCAAGACCGCGCTGCTGGCGGCACTGGGCGCCGGATCGGGGGCCCGCGTCACGGCGGTGGAGCCGAACCCGCGCCGCGCCGAGCTGGTCGCCGAGAACACCCGCGGGCTTCCGGTCGACGTGCTGCGGGTCGACGGGCGGCAGACCGGGCTCGAGCCGATCTTCGACCGGGTGCTCGTCGACGCGCCCTGCACCGGGCTGGGTGCGCTGCGGCGCCGCCCCGAGGCGCGGTGGCGGCGCCAGCCGGCCGACGTGCCCGCCCTCACCAAGCTGCAACGCGAGCTGCTGGGCGCCGCGATCGCGCTGACCCGGCCGGGCGGTGTGGTGCTCTACGCGACCTGTTCGCCCCACCTCGCCGAAACCGTCGGGGTGGTCGCCGACGCGCTGCGCCGGCACCCGGTGCGCGCGTTGGACACCCGGCCGTTGTTCGAGCCGGTCACCGGCCTGGGCGAGGGGCCCCATGTCCAGCTGTGGCCGCACCGGCACGGCACCGACGCCATGTTCGCCGCCGCGCTGCGCCGCGAGGCGGGGTAGCGGGGCGGGGACTCAAACGACCGGGGCCGCCGCCGCGCTGCGCCGCTTGTCGGCGTGAAGCCTGCGGCGCGGCTCAGTAGTGTGGCGCACATGCCTGACAACACCGGTAGGCCGCTGATCGCGCCGTCCATCCTGTCCGCCGATTTCGCGCGGCTGGCCGATGAGGCGGCCGCGGTGGTCGGTGCCGACTGGCTGCACGTCGACGTGATGGACAACCACTTCGTGCCCAACCTGACCATCGGCCTGCCGGTGGTCGAGAGCCTGCTGGCCACCACCGCCATCCCGATGGACTGCCATCTGATGATCGAAGATCCGGATCGTTGGGCCCCGCCGTACGCCGAAGCGGGCGCCTACAACGTCACCTTTCACGCCGAGGCCACCGATAACCCGGTCGGGGTGGCGCGCGACATCCGCGCCGCGGGGGCCAAGGCGGGGATCAGCGTCAAGCCGGGGACTCCGCTGGAGCCGTACCTGGAAATCCTGCCGCATTTCGACACCCTGCTGATCATGTCGGTCGAGCCGGGCTTCGGCGGCCAGAGCTTCATCCCCGAGGTGCTGAGCAAGGTCCGCACCGCGCGCAAGCTGATCGACGCGGGGGAGCTGACGATCCTGGTCGAGATCGACGGCGGCATCAACGAGGACACCATCGAGCAGGCCGCCGAGGCCGGGGTCGACTGCTTCGTCGCCGGTTCGGCCGTCTACGGCGCGGAGGACCCGGAGGCCGCGATCGCGGCGCTGCGAAGGCAGGCCGCCGCCGCGTCACCGCACCTGCGCCGATGAATCGGCCCGTCGACTGCCTTGACGCGGCCATGCGCCTGGCGATCGAGCAGTCCAGCCATGTCAAGGGCACCACCTATCCGAACCCGCCGGTGGGCGCGGTCATCCTGGACGCCGACGGCACGGTCGTCGGTGTCGGCGGTACCGAACCCGCCGGTGGCGACCATGCCGAGGTGTTGGCGTTGCGGCGGGCCGGCGACCTGGCGGTCGGCGGGACCGCGGTCGTCACCCTCGAGCCCTGCAACCACTACGGCAAGACTCCGCCGTGCGTGAACGCCCTTCTGGACGCGAAGGTGGGGGCGGTGGTTTACGGCGTCGCCGACCCGAACCGGGCCGCCGCCGGCGGCGCCGCCAGGCTGACGGAGGCGGGCGTGCAGGTGACGTCCGGGGTGCTGGCCGACGAGGTGGCCGGGGGGCCGCTGCGGGAGTGGCTGCACAAGCAGCGGACCGGGCTGCCGCATCTGACCTGGAAATACGCCAGCAGCGTCGATGGCCGCAGCGCGGCCGCCGACGGCACCAGCCAATGGATTTCCAGCGAGGCCTCGCGGCTGGACCTGCATCGCCGCCGCGCGGCCGCCGACGCGATCGTGGTGGGCACCGGCACCGTGCTGGCGGACGATCCGGCGTTGACCGCCCGGTTGCCCGACGGCTCGCTGGCCGACCGACAACCGCTGCGCGTGGTGGTCGGCATGCGCGAAATACCGCCGGAGGCAGTGGTTCTCAACGACGATTCACGCACCATGGTGATTCGCACGCACGATCCGATGGAGGTGATCAAGGCGCTTACGGACCGCACCGACATCCTGCTGGAGGGCGGTCCCACCCTCGCCGGCGCCTTCCTGCGGGCCGGGGCGGTCAACCGCATCCTGGCTTACGTCGCGCCGATGCTGCTGGGCGGTCCGGTCTGCGCGGTCGACGACGTCGGGGTTCCCACCATCGCGCGCGCGTTGCGCTGGCACTTCGACGGAATCGACCGCATCGGGCCGGATCTGCTGCTCAGCCTGGTGCCGCGCGGGGACTAGCGGCGCCTAGCGCTGATGCTCTCCCAGCGCGACGGTCTGCGGCTCGGGAATCTCCGGTTCCTCGGCGTGTTCCTTGCGGCCACCGATCAGGAGGCCCAGCAGCGCTCCGACGATGCAGATGACCACGGTGGCGCTGAAGATGTCGCCGTACATCATGGCGAACGCCTTGAGGTACATCGCCCCCTGGGCGGCGATCCGCTCCAGCAGGGAGGCGTTGGGCGGTATCGCGGCCGTCAACCCCGCCACGATCTGGTTGAACCGGTACAGGCCCCACGCGCTCAGCGCGGCCACACCGATGAGCATGCCCGTCATCCGGGCCACCACCACCGCCGCCGAGGCGATCCCGTGCTGCGCCGCGGGAACGACCCGAAGGGCCGCTGAGGTCAGCGGCCCAATCACCAGGCCGAGGCCCACCCCGGCCACCAAGAGATCGGCGTGCAGGACCGGGACGCTGAACACCCCGAAAATGTCGTGCTTCTGGCTCAACACGTCTTGGCGCCAGAAGTGAATCAGCCAGTAACCGTAGGCCGCGATCAACAGCCCGATGAAGGCCATCACCCGGTCTCCCACGCGGGTGGCGATCCAGCCACCCAGCACCGCCCCGATCGGCAGCGCGATCAAAAACCACAGCAGCAACCCGGCGGCCTGCGTCTGGTCCATCTGCAGCACGCCCTGACCGAACAGCTCCACGTCGACCAGGGTCACCATCAGCGCCGCACCCGCGGCCAGCGACGCTCCCAGCGCGGCCAGGAACGGGCGGAAGTGCACCCCCGCCGGCTCGATCAGCCGGGTGCGCGAGAACCGTTCCCAGAGCATGAACAGCACCGCCACGACGACGGCCCCGATGACCAGCGGCAGCCCGTAGCTCGGCAGGATCTGTTTGCCGTCGGGCTGGGGGTTGTACAGACCGATGACCGCGAGGCCCAGGGCGACCGCGAGCAGCACACCGCCGACCAGGTCGACCCTCTCCGGCTCCTCCACGCGCTGGTGCGAGGGCAGGCTGAATTGAATCATCGCCATCGCGATCAACGTCAGCGGGACGTTGATCCAGAATACGTAGCGCCAATCGTGGAACAAGTACACGATAAAGATCCCGTACAGCGGGCCCAGCACGCTGCCGAGCTCCTGCGCGGCGCCGATGCCGCCCAGCACGCCGGCGCGGTTGCGCTGTGCCCAAAGGTCGGCGCCCAGCGCGAGGGTGACCGGCAGCAGCGCGCCACTGGCCACACCCTGGATGGTGCGGCCGGCGATCAGCAGGTGGAAATCGCCCCAGTGCCCGGCCAGCGCGGTCACCACCGACCCCACCATGAACAGGGCCAGGCTGACCTGCAGCACCAGCTTGCGCCCGAACCGGTCGGAGGCCCGCCCCAGCAGCGGCATGGCCGCGATGTAGCCCAGCAGGTACATCGTGATGATCCAGGTGATGCGCTGCAGCTGGTTGATCGGGATGTGAACGTCGCTCATGATGTCGCGCATGATCGTCACGACGACATAGGCGTCCAGCGCGCCCAGCAGCACCGCCAGACTGCCGGCGCTGATCGCGACCCGGCGTCCGGTCTGCGAACTCATGAACTCACCGGGGGCTTGGTGACCTGAACGTGCTCACCCCAATTGGACAGGGTGACCTGGATGGAATTGCCCGAACTCTTCTGCATGTTGGCCTGGACCAGCTGGTGGTCACCGCTCTCCTGGATCCACACCGTGCTCGGCACCGGCTGAGTCGCGTTGAACTGCGGCATGATCTTGTTCACCGCGTCCGCCGTGACGTTTCCGCTGACGCGGATGGTGTTCTGACCGTTGATGGTTTCGCGGCCCTCGGCCTTGGCGTTGGTGAGGTTCGCCAGCGCGTTGCCCAGACCGGTGTCCGGGTTCAGCAGCACCGACACGTCGTAGATGTCGGACGCCTTGCCGAAGTCGCTCCACTTGTTCGGCGTGAGCGTGGCGTACAGGTTGCCGTCGACGACCACGAAGTTGGCGTCGATATCGGATCCGCCGAGGGTGATCGTGGCGTTGCCCGACGCGGCGGTGGCCGGCGCCGTGGTGAGGTCACCGGTCAGCGTTTTGATGGGCAGCCCCTGGATCTTGCCCTGAATGCTCAGCACGAGGTGCACGCTCTTCACATTCTTGGTGGCGTCGGCCGACTGCTTGACCAAGGTCGTGGCGTCGGGTAGCGGGGCGCCGCTTTGCTTTGAGCCCGACGAGCAGCCGGCGATCGAGGCGGTGGCGAGGGTCAGGGATGCGAGGACGGCCGAAAGACGGCGGCGGGTCTGCATACCTTGCATCGTAGAGGGTGCCGGTGACCGGCTTGGGAGACGCGGGGCCGCGGTGTCCGCCCGGCCTCGACGCTTTGGCCTGCTCACCAGCGCGGCCGCGGCGTTTCGCGGGCCGATTAACCTGATGGCATGTTCACCGGAATTGTCGAGGAACTCGGAGAGGTGACCGGCCGCGACCTGCTAGCCGACGCGGCACGGCTGACCATCCGCGGACCCGTCGTGACCTCTGACGCCGGGCACGGCGATTCGATCGCCGTCAACGGCGTCTGCCTGACCGTCGCGGATCTGCTGCCCGACGGCCAGTTCACCGCCGACGTCATGGCCGAAACCCTCAACCGGTCCAACCTGGGGGCGCTGCAGGTCGGCAGCCCGGTCAATCTGGAGCGCGCCGCGGCGGTCAACAGCCGGCTGGGCGGGCACATCGTGCAGGGGCACGTGGACGGGACCGGCCAGGTGGTGGGCCGGGCGCCGTCCGAGCACTGGGAAGTGGTGCGGATCGAGATCCCCGCGGCCGTGGCCCGCTACGTCGTCGAAAAGGGATCGATCACCGTCGACGGGATTTCGTTGACGGTTTCCGGGCTCGGCACCGGGCCGGGGAACTGGTTCGAGGTTTCGCTCATCCCCACCACCCGGGAGCTGACCACCTTGGGTCGCGCCCCGGTCGGGACGCAGGTGAACCTCGAAGTCGACGTGATCGCCAAATACGTCGAGCGGCTACTCTCCCCAAGTATTACTTCTGCCGGTGGTTTCGCCGACACGACCGAGAATAACCCGTAAGTACACCCCATTCAGCCATCGACCGACCGCTCCCATGGTGCGTCGACGGGCGCGAAGCGCTCATCGCTGCGGAGCAGAATCGGATCGGCCTCGACGCTGCTGTGGCTGAGGTTGTCGATCCGTTGTTGGGCCTCATCGGCGCTGTCCATGACAGCAACGCGGTGCCGCCGCTCGACGGTGGTGTACTCCACCGCCCACACCTGGGTGGGCAGCAGGTCCTTGGTGGGCATGCGTCAGTATTTCCCACAATGCCGCGTGAGCTCCCACGGTGAGGGACTCCCGTCCACGCGCCGGGTGCGCCGGTAAAACCCCTCGGACCAGGGGGTATGCAAATCTCCACAAATTGCCATCCGGACGAGCCAAAGGCCGCGGCGGCTGTTCGCTCACGAAAAGCCGCTGGATGGTCTCGATGTCACGCACAGTGCCAACGCGCTGTTGTATCCCTAGCGGGGCCCTGGCTTCCGCCTCAAGCCCGCAGCCGGATCGCCCGCGCCCGCGCCTCGGCGGCCACAGCGTCGGCTTCGGCGGCTGCTGCCCGCGCCCGCGCCTCGGCGGCCACAGCTTCGGCTTCGGCGGCTGCAGCCCGCTCCCGCGCCTCGGTGGCCACAGCTTCGGCTTCGGCGGCTGCTGCCCGCTCCCGCGTCCGCGTCCGCGCCTTGGCGGTCACAGCGTCGGCTTCGGCGGCTTCTGCTCGTGCCCGCGCCTCGGCGGCCAGAGCTTTGACTTCGGCGGCTTCTGCTCGTGCCCGCGCCTCGGCGGCCAGAGCTTCGGCTTCGGCGGCTTCTGCTCGTGCCCGCGCCTCGGCGGCCAGAGCTTTGACTTCGGCGGCCAGAGCTTTGGCTTCGGCGGCTTCTGCTCGTGCCCGCGCCTCGGTGGCCACAGCTTCGGCTTCGGCGGCTTCTGCTCGCTCCCGCGTCCGCGTCCGCGCCTTGGCGGTCGCAGTTTCGGCTTCGGCGGCTTCTGCTCGTGCCCGCGCCTCGGCGGCCAGAGCTTCGGCTTCGGCGGCTTCTGCTCGCTCCCGCGCCCGCGTCCGCGCCTTGGCGGTCGCAGTTTCGGCTTCGGCGGCTTCTGCCCGCGCCTGCGCCTTGGCGGTCACAGCTTCGGCTTCGGCGGCTTCTGCCCGCGCCTGCGCCTCGGCGGTCAGAGCTTCGGCTTCGGCGGCTTCTGCTCGCGCCCGCGCCTCGGCGGTCAGAGCTTCGGCTTCGGCGGTCACCGCTTTGGCTTCGGCGGTCAGAGCTTCGGCTTCGGCGGTCACAGCGTCGGCTTCGGCGGTCAGAGCTTTGGCTTCGGCGGCTTCTGCTCGCGCCCGCGCCTCGGCGGCCCGAGCTTTGGCTTCGGCGGCCAGAGCTTTGGCTTCGGCGGCTTCTGCCCGCACCCGCGCCTCGGCTTCCAACTCCGCTCGCGACAACTTCCGCTCGGCCCCCTTGTAGAAATCCATCACGACGAAAGCCACGCCGGCCAGCACGGCCAGCGCAAGGGGCGGCACGAATACGAACAGGAATGGGTGCACGAGCAATGCGCCTAGGAGGAAGATCGTCAGCGGCACCGCGTACGCCACCGCGACCCACGGATCGCGATCCAGCCAACTCACAACCATTCTCGGAGACCACTGCGTGATCCCTCTCCTTCGCGGAGATACTGGCATCGCGTCGCCCGACTCGATGCCAGCGTGTGGGCCCGCGGGCTTGATCACCCTGTGAGCTTCCCATTAGCTCGCGGCCTCGTCCAGCGGCGCGCCCACCGTGTCTATCGACGGCAGCGGCCCGCGCCGCTCCTGCGCCGCACGGCGGAGGTTGGCCGCCAATCGCAGCTTGGAGTCAATGGTTCGAGGTTGCCCATGTACGGAGCGTAGGTCCGGACGCGACTGGCGTCAGTTCACACCCGGGGATCACTGCGTGGGCAACGGAATCGGCATAGGGACCGGTACCGGTGTCTCTGGCGGCTGTCCACTCGACGGTGTTGACGAGTGCGGAGTACCGGTGTCGGTGACGTCGCCAAATACGATGAGCGGTTGCTCACCGCGCGCTAGGCGACGTGCGGGGAAGTGCGCCCCATGCCGCTTCGGTCAGCAGGGTTCGCCCGGGGGCGTCCAGTACGGCTCGCCGGACGGGGTGTAGCACGGCGGCGGTGCGTCGGGTGGCGGGACCGTCATCGCACCGGCCGGAAGGACCCAGTTCCCCCAGCGCTGCGGATCGGTGCAGCCACCGACGCTCACATGCCGACCGCCGACGTCGGCGCACGCGTCGGCCCTCGCCGGTTGCGGGCCGGCGACACCCGCTGCAAATCCGGCCGCGAACATCAAGGTCACGGCGGGTACCGCCAGTCTTGCTGCGATTCTCATGCCGCTCAGCGTAGATTGCTGGCGCCGGAACAGGAGTCGTTTCACCGCGCCGATCCTTATTGTTTCGAAGGCGTGCGTCGTCGTCGGTGACGGGGAAACGCAGCGGCAATAACGCGGCCCGCGGGGTGGTTCATACTGAATGCAACACTTGGGCTCTTCCTGCGGACCCCTGAGACAGCAAGGTAGCGACGATGACGAGGTTGGACTCCGTCGAGAGGGCGGTTGCCGACATTGCGGCCGGTAAAGCCGTGGTCGTCATCGACGACGAGGACCGCGAGAACGAAGGCGACCTGATCTTCGCCGCCGAAAAGGCGACGCCGGAGCTGGTGGCGTTCATGGTCCGCTACACGTCGGGGTACCTGTGCGTCCCGCTGGACGGCGCGATCTGCGACCGGCTGGGGCTGCTGCCCATGTACGCGGTGAACCAGGACAAGCACGGGACCGCCTACACCGTCACCGTCGACGCGAGAAACGGTGTGGGCACTGGCATCTCGGCCTCCGATCGGGCCACCACCATGCGCCTGCTGGCCGACCCCACCAGCGTCGCCAACGATTTCACGCGCCCAGGCCACGTGGTTCCGTTGCGCGCCAAGGACGGCGGAGTGCTGCGGCGCCCCGGCCACACGGAGGCCGCCGTCGACCTCGCCCGGATGGCGGGGTTGCAGCCCGCGGGCGCGATCTGCGAGATCGTCAGCCAAAAGGACGAAGGCTCGATGGCGCAGACCGATGAGCTGCGGGTCTTTGCCGACGAGCACGACCTCGCGCTGATCACCATCGCCGATCTGATCGAGTGGCGACGCAAGCACGAGAAGCACATCGAGCGGATCGCCGAGGCCCGGATACCGACCGGCATGGCGAATTCCGCGCCATCGGCTACGCCAGCATCTATGAGGACGTCGAACACGTCGCGCTGGTTCGCGGTGAAATCGCCGGACCGAACGCCGACGGCGACGACGTGTTGGTCCGGGTGCACTCCGAGTGCCTGACCGGTGACGTGTTCGGTTCCCGTCGCTGCGATTGCGGGCCCCAACTGGACGCCGCTATGGCGATGGTCGCGCGGGAGGGGCGCGGCATCGTGCTGTACATGCGCGGCCATGAGGGCCGCGGCATCGGCCTGATGCACAAACTGCAGGCCTATCAGCTGCAGGACGCCGGCGAGGATACCGTCGATGCCAACCTCAAACTCGGATTGCCGGCCGACGCAAGGGATTACGGCATCGGGGCGCAGATCCTGGTCGACCTCGGGGTCCGCTCGATGCGGCTACTGACCAACAATCCGGCCAAGCGGGTCGGGCTGGACGGCTACGGCCTGCACATCATCGAGCGGGTGCCGCTGCCGGTGCGCGCCAACGCGGAGAACATCCGCTACCTGATGACCAAGCGCGACAAAATGGGCCACGACCTGGCCGGTTTGGACGACTTCCACGAATCCGTTCATTTGCCAGGCGAATTCGGCGGTGCTCTGTGAGCCCTGCCGCCGGTGTGCCGGACGTTCCGCCGCTGGACGCATCCGGTCTGCGGCTGGCCATCGTCGCGAGTACCTGGCACACCGAAATCTGCGATGCGCTGCTGGCCGGTGCGCGCAAGGTGGCGTCCGAGTCGGGGATCGACGACCCGACGGTGGTTCGGGTGATCGGCGCGATCGAGATCCCGGTGGTGGCGCAGGAACTGACCCACAACCACGACGCCGTGGTTGCCTTGGGTGTGGTGATCCGCGGTCAGACACCGCATTTCGATTATGTGTGCGATGCGGTAACGCAGGGGTTGACCCGGGTTTCGTTGGACTCTTCGACGCCGGTGGCCAACGGGGTGCTGACCACCGACACCGAGGAGCAGGCCCTGGACCGCGCCGGCCTCCCGGAATCGGCCGAGGACAAGGGCGCCCAGGCGACCGGCGCGGCACTGCAGACCGCACTGACGCTGCGTGATCTGCGCGCTCGGTCGTGACCAACCGCGAGGAATGGGACGTCGAGTTGCGTCCCCACCGCACGACGATATTCGCTTACGGGGCGGCGTTCACCGTCGCCGCCGTGCACATCGCGATCGGCTTCCTGCTCAAGGTCGGATCCACCGGGGTGGTTTTTCAGACCAGCGACCAGGTGGCGATGGCGCTGCTGGGTCTGGTCCTCGCCGGCGTGATCCTGCTGTTCGCCCGGCCCCGGCTTCGGGTCGGGGCGGCCGGAATATCGGTGCGTAATCTATTGGGCGACAAGCTAATCGAATGGCCAGACGTCGCCGGTGTGTCGTTCCCGGTGGGTAATCGCTGGGCGCGCATCGACCTGCCCGACGACGAGTACATCCCCGTGATGGCCATCCAGGCGGTAGACAAGGGGCGCGCGGTCGACGCGATGGACACCGTGCGGTCGCTGCTGGCGCGGTATCGGCCGGACCTGCACACCCGCTGAGAGAGGGCTATCCGCGCTCGCGCCGATAGCCCTTAGGTGGACGGGTCAGTACCTAGTGCAGTCGGTCATCATCTGCTGGAAGATCGGCAAAGCCTGCTGCGCGCCCGGTTGTGCTCGATGGCGTGCAGCAGGTTCACGCGCTGATCCGGCGACGACGCCAGGTACTGCTGCAAGAACTGCTGGTTGGGCGGTGACTGGTCGAGGTACTGGGCGGCCATCGGATTCTCCGCGTGCACCGCCCGCATCGCCTGGTCGTAACTGCAGGTCGTGTTGATCATCGGGCCGTAATCGGGGGCAGCGGATGCGACCCCAGCCGCGGCGGTCGACGCCAACGCCGACGCCAACCCCGATAGCGAGCCTGGTCAATGAGCGCTTAAACATCTGTGGACTCCCTCCATTGATTACACCCACTCTAACGTCCAGCTACCCCCTTGGTAACCGAAACCGGAGCCGTCCAAACCGGCCGCACCGACGGCGGGCCGCCGTAACCGCAGGTAATCGGCCCATTCCGGCGGGTGCAGACCTGTCGGCCCCGTTTCGCGCGCATCTCAGACGCGTCACGCGGTCCACGAGATCGTGAACGTACGTTCGAGATGTCTACCGCTTGCCTCCGGAGTCGACGGCGCCCGGCGCAATCCAACCACCGGATCCCGACAGGCCGACGCCCTGTGAGCGGCTACTAGCCTGGATGGGTGCCCCGATCCCGCCACGTATCGCCCCCCGCCCGGTCCATCCCGGTCGAGCCGGGCGTCTACCAATTCCGGGACACGCACGGGCGAGTCATCTACGTCGGCAAGGCCGAAGAGCCTGCGCAGCAGGCTGACATTTTATCTCGCCGACGTCGCCAGCCTGCACCCGCGAACCCGACAGATGGTGACCACCGCCGCCAAGGTCGAGTGGACGGTGGTCAACACCGAAGTCGAGGCGTTGCAGCTCGAATACAACTGGATCAAGGAGTTCGACCCGCGATTCAACGTCCGCTCCCGCGACGACAAGTCCTACCCGGTGCTGGCGGTCACCCTGAACGAGGAATTCCCTCGGCTGATGGTCTATCGCGGACCCCGGCGCAAGGGTGTCCGCTATTTCGGGCCCTATTCGCACGCCTGGGCGATCCGGGAAACCCTGGACCTGCTGCTTCGGGTCTTTCCGGCGCGCGCCTGTTGGCAGGGGTGTTCAAGCGCCACCAGCAGATCGGCCGGCCCTGCCTGCTGGGCTACATCGAAAAATGCGCGGCGCCCTGCGTCGGTCGGGTCAGCGCCGAACAGCACCGCCGGATCGTTGAGGACTTCTGTGACTTCCTGGCGGGCAAGACCGACCGTTTGGCCCGGGAGCTGGAACAGCGGATGCACGCCGCCTCCGAGGAACTCGACTTCGAGCGCGCCGCGCGACTTCGTGACGATCTCGGGGCGCTGAAACGCGCCATGGAAAAGCAGGCCGTGGTGTTCGGCGACGGCGCCGACGGACGTGGTCGCGTTCGCCGACGACGAGTTCGAGGCGGCGGTGCAGGTGTTTCACGTCCGCGGCGGCCGGGTTCGCGGCCAGCGCGGATGGATCGTCGAAAAGTCGGGGGAGGCCGGTGATTCCGGCGAGGAATAGCTGGTCGAGCAATTCCTGACCCAGTTCTACGGCGATCAGGCGGAACTGGAGGGCGCCTTGGAACAAACCGCGACGTACCCGCCAACCCGGTACCGCGCGAGGTGCTGGTGCCTTGCCTGCCGGCCAACTCCGGGGAACTGACCAGCTGGCTCTGCGGCCTGCGGGGTTCGCGGGTCTCGCTGCGGGTACCGCTGCGCGGCGACAAGCGCGCGCTCGCCGAAACTGTAGAACGAAACGCCAAAGATGCGCTGCAGCAACACAAACTGAAACGTGCCGGTGACTTCAACGCCAGATCGGCTGCGCTGCAGAACATTCAGGAGGCGCTGGGGTTGGCCGACGCGCCGCTGCGCATCGAATGCGTCGACATCAGCCACGTGCAGGGCACCGACGTGGTGGGCTCGCTGGTGGTGTTCGAGGACGGCCTGCCACGGAAGTCGGACTACCGGCACTTCGGGATCCGCGAAGCCGCAGGGCAGGGACGCTCCGACGATGTTGCCTCGATCGCCGAGGTGACCCGCCGCCGGTTCGCGCGGCACCTGAGCGAACAGAACGACGCGAATATGCTTTCGCCCGAAGGAAAATCGCGCCGATTCCGTATCCGCCCAACCTCTACGTCGTCGACGGTGGCGCGCCACAGGTCAACGCGGCCAGCGCGGTGCTCGAAGAACTCGGCATCACCGACGTCGCGGTGATCGGTCTGGCCAAGCGGCTGGAAGAGATATGGGTGCCGTCCGAGCCGGATCCCGTCATCATGCCGCGCAACAGCGAGGGGCTCTATCTGCTGCAACGGATTCGTGACGAGGCGCATCGGTTCGCCATCACCTACCATCGCAGCAAGCGATCCAAGCGAATGACCGCCTCGGCGCTGGATTCGGTGCCAGGATTGGGGGAGCATCGGCGCAAGGCGCTGGTGACCCACTTCGGATCGATAGCCCGCCTCAAGGAGGCCACCGTCGACCAGATCACCGCCGTCCCCGGTATCGGTGTGGCCACCGCCACCGCCGTCCTCGAGGCGTTGCGACCCGAGCCCCCCGGAGAAGCCGGATGACGGGCGAGTTGGCGGAGGGCCACCCGATGGGGGCCCGTCCGGAGGCGGGCCGGCATCGACGTCGTTCTGGTGACCGGATTATCCGGCGCCGGCCGCGGTACCGCGGCCAAGGTGCTCGAGGACCTCGGCTGGTATGTGGCCGACAACCTGCCACCGCAGCTGATCACCCGCATGGTCGATTTCGGGCTGGCGGCCGGTTCGCGGATCACCCAGCTGGCGGTGGTGATGGATGTGCGGTCGCGCGGCTTCACCGGCGACCTCGATGAGGTGCGCACCGAACTGGCCACCCGCAACATCCGCCCGCGCGTGGTGTTCATGGAAGCATCCGATGACATGCTGGTGCGCCGCTACGAGCAGAATCGCCGCAGCCACCCGCTGCAGGGCGACCAGACCCTGGCCGAGGGCATCGCCGCCGAGCGCCGGATGCTGGCCCCGGTGCGCGCCACCGCCGACCTGATCATCGACACGTCGACCCTGTCGGTGCGGGGCTTGCGGGAGAGCATCGAGCGGGCGTTCGGTGGGGAGGCCAGCACGTCGGTCAGCGTCACCGTCGAGTCGTTCGGCTTCAAGTACGGCCTGCCGATGGACGCCGACATGGTGATGGACGTGCGGTTCCTGCCCAACCCGCACTGGGTCGACGAGTTGCGCCCGCACACCGGACAGCACCCGGCCGTCAGCGACTACGTGTTGAGCCAGCCCGGCGCGGCGGAGTTCCTCGACGCCTACCATCGGCTGCTGTCTCTGGTCGTCGACGGCTACCGCCGGGAGGGCAAGCGCTACATGACGGTCGCCATCGGCTGCACCGGCGGCAAGCATCGCAGTGTCGCGATCGCCGAGGCGCTGATGCGGGCGCTGAAGGCCAGGGGGCGATGCCCAACTGTCGGTGCGCGTGCTGCACCGGGATCTGGGCCGCGAATGAGCGCGCCGAGAATCAGGGCATCGTCGCGCTGGGTGGGGGACACGGCCTGTATGCGACGTTGTCCGCCGCCCGCCGGCTGACCCCGCACGTCACCGCCGTGGTGACCGTCGCCGACGACGGCGGTTCGTCCGGGCGGCTGCGCGGCGAACTGGATGTGGTGCCGCCAGGTGATCTGCGAATGGCGTTGGCGGCCTTGGCATCTGATAGCCCGCGCGGGCGGCTGTGGGCGACCATCCTGCAGCACCGGTTCGGTGGCACGGTGCGTTGGCCGGGCATCCGATCGGCAACCTGCTGCTGGCCGGGCTGAACGAGGTGCTGGCCGATCCGGTGGCCGCACTCGACGAACTGGGGCGCATCCTCGGCGTCAAGGGCCGGGTACTGCCGATGTGCCCGATCGCGCTGCAGATCGAGGCCGACGTGTCCGGCCTGGAGACCGATCCGCGGATGTTCCGGCTGATCCGCGGCCAGGTGGCGATCGCCACCACGCCGGGCAAGGTGCGGCGGGTGCGGCTGCTGCCGGCCGACCCGCCGGCGACCCGGCAGGCCGTCGACGCCATCATGGCCGCCGACCTGGTGGTGCTCGGCCCCGGTTCGTGGTTCACCAGCGTGATCCCGCATGTGCTGGTGCCGGGGCTGGCGGCGGCGCTGCGCGCCACCACCGCCCGCCGCGCACTGGTGCTCAACCTGGTGGCCGAGCCGGGGGAGACGGCCGGCTTCTCCGTCGAGCGGCATCTGCACGTGTTGGCCCAGCACGCACCGGGGTTCACCGTGGACGACATCATCATCGACGCCGATCGGGTGCCCGGCGAGCGGGAGCGCGAGCACCTGCGCCGCACCGCGACGCTGCTTTCGGCCGAGGTTCACTTCGCCGACGTGGCCAGACCTGGTACACCTTTACATGACCCGGCAAGCTGGCGGCGGCGCTGGACGGGGTCCGGGCGGCCGACAGGTTCCGGGAGCGCCCCCGACACGGCCACGCGGAGATTCGGGTCGACGGCGAAGCCCACAGCCCGGTGGCAACGGACCGGCCGGCAGCGGACCGAGGGGTGACGACGCGTGGCGATGACGGCCGAAGTCAAGGACGAGCTCAGCCGCCTGGTCGTGAATTCGGTCAGTGCGCGCCGCGCGGAGGTCACGTCGCTGCTGCGGTTCGCCGGCGGCCTGCACATCGTCGCCGGTCGGGTGGTGGTCGAGGCCGAGGTGGATCTGGGCATCATCGCGCGGCGGCTGCGCAAGGACATCTTCGACCTCTACGGCTACAACGCGGTCGTGCATGTGTTGTCGGCCAGCGGGATTCGCAAGAGCACCCGCTACGTGCTGCGGGTCGCCAAGGACGGCGAGGCGCTGGCCCGTCAGACCGGCCTGCTCGACATGCGCGGCCGCCCGGTGCGGGGCCTGCCCGCCCAGGTCGTCGGCGGCAGCGTCGGCGACGCCGAAGCCGCTTGGCGGGGAGCGTTTTTGGCGCACGGCTCGCTGACCGAGCCGGGGCGCTCGTCGGCTCTGGAGGTCAGCTGCCCCGGCCCGGAGGCCGCGCTGGCGTTGGTGGGCGCGGCGCGCCGGCTGGGGGTCAGCGCGAAGGCCCGCGAGGTGCGCGGCGCCGACCGGGTGGTGGTGCGCGACGGCGAGGCGATCGGCGCGCTGCTGACCCGGATGGGCGCCCAGGACACCCGGCTGATCTGGGAGGAGCGCCGGATGCGCCGCGAGGTGCGGGCGACGGCCAACCGGCTCGCCAACTTCGACGACGCCAACCTGCGCCGCTCGGCGCGGGCCGCGGTCGCCGCGGCCGCCCGGGTGGAACGCGCGCTGGAGATCCTGGGCGACACCGTCCCCGACCATCTGGCCTCGGCGGGCAAGCTGCGGGTCGAGCACCGGCAGGCATCGCTGGAGGAGCTGGGCCGGCTGGCCGACCCCCCGATGACGAAAGACGCTGTCGCGGGCCGCATTCGGCGGCTGCTGTCGATGGCCGACCGCAAGGCCAAGCAGGACGGCATCCCGGACACCGAGTCCGCGGTGACGCCGGATCTGCTGGAAGACGCGTAACTGGTCGCGTCATTTGCTGTTCGCAACGGGGAGGCGGGGGCTACGGTCGGGTGATGAAACGGCTTTCGAGCGTTGACGCGGCGTTCTGGTCGGCAGAAACCGCGGGCTGGCACATGCATGTGGGCGCACTGGCGATTTGCGACCCAAAGGACGCACCCGAGTACAGCTTTCAGCGACTCCGCGAGCTGATCATCGAGCGGCTGCCCGAGCTGCCGCAGCTGCGCTGGCGGGTGACCGGCGCGCCGCTGGGGCTGGACCGGCCGTGGTTCGTCGAAGACGAAGATCTCGACATCGACTTCCACATCCGCCGCATCGCCGTTCCCGCGCCGGGCGGCCGCCGCGAGCTCGAGGAACTGGTCGGCCGGCTGATGTCCTACAAGCTGGACCGCGCCCGCCCGCTGTGGGAGATGTGGGTGATCGAGGGCGTCGAGGGCGGCCGGATCGCGTCGCTGACCAAGATGCACCACGCCATCGTCGACGGGGTCTCGGGAGCCGGCCTGGGCGAGATCCTTTTGGACGTCACGCCGGAACCGCGGCCGCCGCAACAGGAAACGGTGGGATCGCTGGTGGGGTCGAAGATTCCGGGCATGGAACGGCGCGCGGTCGGTGCGCTGATCAACGTCGGTGTCAAGACGCCCTTCCGCATCGCCCGGCTCATGGAGCAGACCGTGCGCCAGCAGATCGCCGCGCTGGGCGTGAGCAGCGGCCGGCCCCCGCGCTACTTCGAAGCGCCCAAGACCCGGTTCAACGCGTCCGTGTCGCCGCACCGGCGGATCACCGGCTGCCGCGTCGAGCTGGCCCGGGCCAAGGCCGTCAAGGACGCCTACGGCGTCAAGCTCAACGACGTCGTGCTCGCGCTGGTGGCCGGCGCTGCCCGCGAATATTTGCAGAAGCGTGGCGAGCTGCCCGCCAAGCCGCTCATCGCCCAGATCCCCGTCTCCACCCGCACCGACGACAACAAGGACGACGTCGGCAACAAGGTGGGCTCGATGACCGTGTCGCTGGCCACCGACGTCGAAGATCCCGCCGATCGGCTGCGCGCCATTCACGAAAGCACGCAGAACGCCAAGCTGATGGCCAAGGCGTTGTCGGCGCACCAGATCATGGGGCTGACCGAGACCACGCCGCCGGGGCTGCTGCAGTTGGCCGCCCGCGCCTACACGGCCAGTGGGCTGTCGCGAAACCTGGCCCCCATCAACCTGGTTGTCTCCAATGTGCCGGGTCCGCCGTTCCCGTTGTACATGGCCGGCGCCAGGCTGGATTCGCTGGTGCCGCTGGGGCCGCCCGTCATGGACGTCGCCCTGAACATCACCTGTTTCTCCTACACCGACTATCTGGACTTCGGCTTCGTGACGACGCCCGAGGTGGCCAACGACATCGATGACATGGCCGACCGCATCGAGCCGGCGCTGACCGAGCTGGAGAAGGCGGCCGCGCGGGAGTGAACGGCTCGCGGTGATCGCGAGCGCGGCGAAGCCGGGCGAAGCGGGTCGCCGCCATCAGGGCTCGCGGTGAGGTGTCCTCGGGCGAGCGTCACGCCAGCGTGACGCACGCAAGCGAGCGTCACGCTAGCGTGCGGCGCGCCTGGCCAAAGCGGCTCGTACCCGGCTGACGATGTCGGCGGGGCGATCCCCCACGACCACGCGAATGACGATCCAGCCCAGGCGCTCGAGCCTTTCGCGCCGCCTGATGTCCCACGTGTATTGCCAGCGATCCCGACGATGCTGCTCACCGTCGTACTCGGCTGCGACTTTGAAATCCTCCCAACCCATGTCGAGGTAGTAAGTTAATTCGCCGAACTCGTCACTGACCGGGATCTGCGTTTGTGGTGGGGGCAGCCCCGCCCGTATCAGCAACAGTCGCACCCACGTTTCCTTCGGCGACTGCGCGCCGGCATCCGCGAGACTGATTGCATTGCGCGCCGACTGAATGCCGCGTCGGCCCGGGTACCGCTCGGCGAGCATCTGACACTCAGCTACCTTGCAGTTGGTTGCGCGAAGCAGGTCGTCGATCACGGCCACAGCGTCGTTTATCGGATGCCAGCACCCCAGGTCGACGGCAGTCCGGGCCGGCGTCGTCACGGGACACCGTCGATCAGCGTGAATTCGTCGTCTTCCAAGCGGCCACTGTGAATCCGCAATCCCGGCAACGGGTTTCTGTTGCTATGGAGAATCTCAAGCGGTGCCGCGACGTCCACCCACCGGGCACCATGAACAGCGGCAGCCGACAGCCCCGCGATAATGCCTCGCCGACGCGACCACAGCCATGCTGCGCGGGCTCGAATCAGCGGAGTCGAGCTCGGCGCCAGGATCGACATACACGTCGCGGAACAACTTCCTGTAGTGCGTTCGCAAAGCGCTCTTGACGAGTTCTCCGTTCGCGACGGCCTCACTGCCGATGAATGGCTGCGCCATCGCGGCAGCGTCGCATAAACCGCAACGAACGTCAGGTCAGTGCGGCCTGACTATCCACAGCCAGTCACGCCAGCGTGACGCTCGCGCCGCAGAGCCACGCTGGCGTGACGCTCGGCGCGACGAACGGACTCAGCGATCGGGCTGGTTGGTCGCGTACACCCAGGACAAGAACCGCGCGACGGCCTCCGCCGATCGATGCGCCCGGGGCGAACTGAAGATGTCGAAAGCGTGTTGCGCGCTGGGCAATTCGGCGTAGGCGACCGGGGACTTCGACACCGCGCGCAGTTCGTCGATGAACTCCTGGGCTTCCCCGACGGGGATGAGGGAATCGTCGCGGCCGTGCAGGACGAAGAACGGCGGCGCGTCGGCCCGCAGCCGCCGGATCGGCGAGGCGTCGACGTAGACGTGGCGGTGCGACGCGAATCCCCGCTTCACCACGAACTTTTCGAGCAGCGAGATGAATTCGGGCCGGCCCTCGCCCTCGGTGGAGAACCAGTCGTAGCGGCCGTAGATCGGGACCGCGGCCGCCACCGACGTGTCGGCGTCTTCGAAGCCCGGCTGGAATTGCGGGTCGTTGGGCGTCAGCGCCGCCAGCGCGCACAGGTGCCCGCCCGCGGAGCCGCCGGTGACCGCGACGAAGTCGGGGTCACCGCCGTAGTCCGCGATGTTCTCCTTGACCCACGCCAGCGCCCGTTTGACGTCGACGATGTGGTCGGGCCAGGTGTGGCGGGGGGAGACGCGATAACCGATCGACACGCACACCCAGCCGCGGGCGGCCAGGTGGCTCATCAGGGGGTAGGCCTGCGGCCGGCGCATTCCGATCATCCAGGCGCCGCCGGGCACTTGCAGCAGCACCGGCGCCTTGGCATCGCGCGGCAGGTCGCGGCGGCGCCAGATGTCGGCCAGGTTGGCGCGACCGTTCGGGCCGTAGGACACCACGTTCGTCTTCTCGACGTAGCGCCGGCGCGCCACGGTGTTGCCCAGCGGCAGGCTGCGCCGCCCGCTGCGCGTGGGCTTGGTGTGCGGCAGCTTGCTCAGCGCCTCTTCGTAGTCGTCGCCGAGCTGCTCGCGCAGGCCCGCGTCCAGCACCGGGCCCGGGGTGGTGACGCCGCGGTAGCGGATCACCGCGAGGATCGCCCAGGACGCGGCCGTCATGGCCAGCGCCGCCTTGCCGCGCCGTCCGGCGAAGTGGCCGCGCCGCCCGCGCCGGATCGCGTCCAGCAGCGAGACGGAGAAGTAGACGCCCGGCACCTCCGAGGTCGGCCAGCCGAACCAGAAGACCAGCACCGTGCTGTAGCCCTTGCGGGCCAGCGGCCGTAAACCGTTGGCGGCGTTGGCCAATTCCAGCGCGGCGCGCGCCAGCGGCCGGGGGCGGGTGAGGCGGCGCGATAACCGAGGGCATCAGCCGCTGACCCGAGATTGCAGTTCGTTGCGCTGGATCTTGCCGGTGCTGCCGCGCGGAAGTTCGTCGAGAACCGCGATTTCGCGGGGCACCTTGTAGTTGGCCAGGTTCTCCCGGACGTGCTGTTTGAGGGTCTCGGCGTGGCCTCGCGCGCCCGCGGTCAGCACCACGAATGCCGCCAGGCGCTGGCCGTACTGCTCGTCGTCGACGCCGATCACCGCGGCCTCGGCCACGTCGGGGTGTGCCGCCAGCGTCTTCTCCACCTCGATCGGGTAGACGTTCTCGCCACCGGAGACGATCATCTCGTCGTCGCGGCCGACCACGAACAACCGGCCGGCCTCGTCGGTGTAGCCGACATCGCCCGACGACATGAACCCGGCGTGAAAGTCCTTGGTGCTGCCCGAGGTGTAGCCCTCGAACTGGGTGTCGTTGCGGACGTAGATGGTGCCGACCTCACCGGTGGGCAGCTCGTTGAATTCGGGGTCCAGGATCCGGATTTCGGTCCCGCCCGCCGGCCGGCCCGCGGTGTCGGGTGCCGCGCGCAGGTCGCTCGGGGTGGCGGTGGCGATCATGCCGGCCTCGGTGGCGTTGTAGTTGTTGTAGATCACGTCGCCGAACTCGTCCATGAACGCGGTGACGACATCGGGCCGCATGCGCGAGCCGGATGCCGCCGCGAACCGCAATGACTTGCAGCTGTAGCGCTTTCGCACCTCGGGGGGCAGCTCCATGATGCGGTCGAACATCACCGGCACCACCGCCAGGCCGGTCGCCTGGTGCCGGTCGATGAGGTCCAGCGTCGCCTCCGGGTCGAACTTGCGCCGGGTGGCCACCGTGCAGGCCATCGACGCCGCGAAGATCAACTGCGAAAAGCCCCAGGCGTGGAACATCGGCGCCACGATCACGACCGTCTCCTCGGCCCGCCACGGCGTGCGGTCCAGGATGGCCTTGAGCGTGCCGATGCCGGCGTTGCCGCCGGTTTGGTTGGCGCCCTTGGGCGTTCCGGTGGTGCCGGAGGTCAGCAGGATCATCCTGCCCTTGCGGCCCGTGCGCTCGGGCTGTTGGTCGGCGTGGTCGGTGATGAGTTTCTCGACGGTCAGCTCGTGCTGCCCGTCGGTCCAGGCCACGATGCGGGTGGCGTCCGGTCTGTCGGCGAGCGCGCGGTCCACCGTCTCGGTGAACTCCTCGTCGTAGATGACGGCGTCGACGCCTTCACGGTTGACCACCTCGGCGAGCGCTGGTCCGGCGAACGACGTGTTGAGCAGCACGACGTCGGAGCCGATCCGGTTGGTGGCCACCACCGCCTCGACGAAGCCGCGGTGGTTGCGGCACATGATCCCGACGACGCCGGGCGTCCCCGTCCCGCCCGGGAGGTCCTGCAGCGCCGCGGCGAGCGCGTTGATCCGCTCGTCGAGCTGGCGCCAGGTCAGCGTGCCGAGTTCGTCGATCAGGCCCGGCCGGTCCGGGCAGCGTTGCGCCGCAGTGGCGAAGCCCACGGTCATCCCCATGCCCTCGCGGCGCATGGCCGCGGCCATTTTCAGATAGCGGTCGGGCCGCATCGGCGCGATCATGCCGGCGCGCCTCAGGGTGGCGATGACGCCGAGGGCTTGATCGAAATGAGAAGCCACGGCTCAGCCCAGGATCGGGAAACGTCGCTTGGCGGCCAGGTCCTTGAGGGCCTGCTGCATCACCGACCGCACGTGCTCGTCGACCTCGTCGACGTCCGGGTCGTCGCCGAACTGCGCGGCGATGTCGATCGGCTTCAGCACCTGCGTGACGATCTTGGTGGGCAGCGGCAGGTTGGGCGGGATCACCGCGCTGAAGCCGAAGGGGAAGCCGAACGACAGCGGCAGGATGGCGCTGCGCAGCAAGCGCTTCACCCCCAACCGCTCGGCCAGCCAGGTGCCGCGCGACAGGTAGAGCTGCGTCTCCTGTCCGCCGATGGAGACCGCGGGCACGATGGGGACGCCGGCCTCGATCGCCGTCCTGACGTAGCCCTTGCGGCCGTTGAAGTCGATGACGTTCTCCGAGAGCGTGGGCCGGTATGCGTCGTAGTCGCCGCCGGGGAAGACGATCACGACGCCGCCGGACCGCAAGGCTCGGGCCGCGTTCTCCCGGTTGGCCCGGATGTATCCGGTCCGCCGGAAGAACTCCCCGGTGGGGCCGGTCATGAGGATGTCGTGGCTCAAGGTGTAGACCGGCCGGTCGTAGCCGAACTTCTCGTAGAAGTGGACGGTGAAGATGGGGACGTCCATGGGGAACATGCCGCCGGAGTGGTTACCGACGACCAGCGCCCCACCGTGCGGGAACGAACCCAGGCCGTGCACCTCCGACCGGAAGTAGGTCTTCAGGGCCGGGCGCATCACGCCCATCAGGCGCTGGGTCAAGACGGGGTCGAATTTGCCGATGTCGCCGACATCGGGGTGATCGTTGTCGGTCACGTTCCTCCCTTGACGCTCCCGCGAGGCCGCTTGAAGTTTAGGGGGCCGCGTCGAGTTCCTCGATGGTAGCGACCGGGGCCCGGCGGCCGTCATGGTGTTTATCTCTATCCCCGTCCGCGGATATGGCGCCGGCCTGATGCGGGCGTTATTGTTACGACGCCCTAGGTGAAATCTCGAGAAACGGGGACCCGATGGACCTTGCCGGTTTGTCCCACGAGCGCGGCGCCCGCTCGGGCGCTGCGCGCAGCGTCAGTTCTCGTGACCTACGCGCGCGCCGACCCCATGCCAGCGTGGTCCGCCCCGCACCGGCCCACCTCAGTCAGGCATCCCCGCCGTCCACCGACCGGCCGGCCGGTGACGTCGATCCGGCCGCCCCGGACGCGGCGGACCAGCACCAGGCCGCTTCTTCGTGCGGGTGCTCTCCCAAACCGCAGGCTCACCCAACAGCGGATCGACGACTGTCAGCAGGCGATCGTCACCGCGCAAGCCAACGGCGACGCCGACGCCGTTTGCGACCTCCGGGCATGGCGCGGATCGAGGAACAGGACCGGGACATCTCGACGGATGCTCGAGAAGCTCCGCCGCCGCTTCGCCCGCCGGGCCCCGGGCCAGCCAACCGTTTCCCCGCGGCCTCACTTCGCGACCCGGTCCTGCCGGCCGGCCTCATTCGTCGACGCCGCAGCGGTTTACGTCGCTGCAGCAACCGGCGGAGGGCTGA
>CAVTBA010000029.1:0-124399 GCA_963732835.1 uncultured Actinomycetota bacterium | reverse complement strand
GCGATCGTGCTCGCCGCCGTCCAACACGTCCATCGATGAGAGCCGCTGGCAGGAGTCGGCGGTCATGGCCCCCAACACCCGCTGGAACCGCCCGATCAGCGACTCGATCCCGGCCGTGTCGAACACGCTGGTGTCGAACTCGACGCGCAGGCCCAGTTCGCGGCCCGGCAGCGCCATGACCGACAGCGGGTAGTGGTTGTATTCGCGGTTGGTGACGTCGGTGATCGCCAGCTCGTGGAAACCCAACGGCACGCTGGTGTCGATCGGATAGTTCTCGTACAGGAACAGCGTGTCGAACAGCTGGTCGTGGCCCGTGACGCGGTGAATCTCGTTCAGCGCCAGGTGCTCGTGCTCGATCGTGTCGTTGTGGGCACGTTGCAGCTGCTGCAGCAGCTCGACCACCGTCGTTCCCGCGGTGATGTTGGCGCGCACCGGCACCGTGTTGATCAGCAGGCCCACCATCGACTCGGCGCCGACCAAATCGGCCGGCCGGCCGGACACCGCGGTGCCGAAGGCCACGTCGTGCTGGCCGGTCAGCCACATCAGCAGCTGCGCCCACGCCCCCTGCAGCACGGTGTTGATCGTGGTGTGGCAGGAGCGGGCGAGCTCGCCCAGCGCCCGCGTGGTCTCCGCGGGCAACCGGTACGACTCGACGCCTCGCCGCCCGAGGCCCAATCGGGCCGGCGGACCGACCAGGGTCGGGGCCTCGAACCCGGCCATCACCTCGCCCCATGCCGCCCGGGCCGCCGTGCGGTCCTGGGCCGCGAGCCAGGTCAGATAGCTGCGATAGGTCTCGGGTGCGGGCATCCGCTCCCCGTAGTAGCTGGTCAGGACCTCCCGAAGCAGGATCGGCAGCGACCACCCATCCATCACGATGTGGTGGTTGGTCAGCACGAAGCGGTGCCGGTTGTCGGCCGTGCGGATCAGCGCAGCGCGGAAGGCCGGCCGGTTGGCCAGGTCGCTGACCGCCGCGCGCTCGGCGGCGCAGAGCTGTTCGATCTTCTCGTCGGGGTCCAGGTCTTCGGCGCCGAGCTGGATGTACCGCCATGCCATCACCGGGTCGGCCGGGATGACCTGCACCGGCTCGCCGAACTGCGGGCAGAAGCGGGCCGCCAGGTTGGGATGCCGGTTGACGACGGTGTGGACGGCCTCGCGCAACCGGTGCGGGTCGAGGGCACCACTGACGGTGACACCGAGCTGCACCGCATACACGTCGTCGCCGAGGTCGTTGGCGAAGCTGGCGTGGAAGAGCAAACCCTGCTGCAGCGGGGTCAACGGCAACACGTCGGCGACCGCGTATTGCTGGCACAGGTCGTCGAGCTGCAGCTGGTTCAGCCGGGCGGGGGCGACGTCCGACGGGGTCAGCCCCCCGCCACCGCTGCGCACGTGCGCGCAGATCCCGGCCAGGGCCTCGAACCACAACTGGCTCAACCGGCTGACCTGCTCGTGGTCGAGCGCCGAGGGGGCCCACGTCCAGTTGGCCTGCAGGTGGGGGCCGGCCTCGGTGTCCATGGTCCCGGCATTGAGGTCGACGGTGTGCATCAACGGCATGGGCAGCGCCGCGCTGGCAGCGCCGGTGAACGACAGGCTGTCCTGGCTGATCCGCCACATCTCCCCGGGGAGATCGGCCGCCGCGCCCAGCCGTCCCAGGTAGTTGAACCCGATCACCGGGTCCGGCCCGTCCAGGTCGACCTCGGCATTCACATACCGCAGCAACCCGTAGGTCAGCGGGTCAGGCAGGGCGCGCAGTTGTTCCTTGGCCTTCTTGACCAGCACACCGAGCGCGCGGTCACCGGCCATCACCTGAGTCCAGTCGAGTTCGCCGACGGTCAGCGCGACCGGGTACTTGGTGGTGAACCAGCCGACGGTGCGCGACAGGTCGACGTGCGGGCCCAGTTCCTCGTGGCGGCCGTGCCCCTCCACGTCGATACCGATCGGGGCGCCGGTGCCCACGAACCGCGCCCAGGCCAGCCCGAACGCGATCAACAGGATGTCTTGGACCCCGGCGCGGAACGCCGCGGGCACCTCGCCCACCAGCATCCGGGTGGTCTCGACATCCAGCGACACCGACAGCTGCTTGGCCGTCTCGTAGGTGTCGAGGTCGGGGCGCACCGCCGGCAACAGCGCCGGGGTCGCCGCGACCTGCCGCCACGCCTCGGCCTTGTCGATGACCTCGGGGCGCTGGGCGTGCTCCTCCAGCATCGCGGACCACCGGGCGAACGACGTCCCGCCCGTCGGCAACGCCACCGGCTGACCGCTGTGATGCTGAGCCCACGCGATGTTCAAGTCTTCCAACAGGATTCGCCACGACACGCCGTCGACGGCCAGGTGGTGAATGATCAACGCCAACTGGGCGGTGGATTCGGCCCACACCGCGCGCAGCATGATCCCCGCCGCGGGGTTCAGCTGCGAACGCGCCGCCACCAGCGTCGCGTCGGACAACGTGCCGACGGTGTGCATGCACGCGCCGGCCTCGACCGCGCCGACCTCGGGCACATCCAGCGACCAGCCGCCGGCGCCGTCGTCGTCGACGCGCAGTCGCAGCGTGGCGTGGCGGTCCAGCAGTGACTGCAGCACCACCTGGACGTCGTCGCGAGTGACGCCCGCGGGGGCCTGCACCACCATCGTCTGGTTGAACTGATCGGTCGGGCCCTCAACCTGCTGCAGCCAGCGCATGATCGGGGTCACGGCCACCGGTCCGATGCCCTCGTCGACCACGTCGTCGTCGGAGGCCACGCCGGCCACCCGGGCCAACCGGGCCACCGTCTGCTCGACGAAGACGTCGCGCGGGCGGCACACCACGCCGGCCGCGCGGGCGCGGGCGACGACCTGCATGGACAGGATGCTGTCGCCGCCGAGGTCGAAGAAGGAGTCATCGACGCCCACCCGCTCCAGGCCGAGGACCTGGGCGTAGATGGCGGTCAGGGTCTCTTCGACGGCCGTGGTGGGCGCGCGGTATTCACCGTTCGTCTTGTGGTACTCGGGGGCGGGCAGGGCCCGCTTGTCGAGTTTGCCGTTGACCGTCAGCGGCAGCGCGTCGAGCACCACCACCGCGGCGGGCACCATGTAGGCCGGCAGCAGCCCGCCGAGCTGGGCGCGGACCTCGGCCGGGTCGGCGGTGCCGGTGATGTAGCCCACCAGCCGCTTGTCGCCGGGGCGGTCCTCGCGGGCGATCACCGCCGCCTGCGCCACGCCGTCCAAAGCGGCCAGGGCCGTCTGGATTTCGCCGAGCTCGATGCGGTAGCCGCGGATCTTGACCTGCTCGTCGGCCCGCCCGAGGTACTGCAGCTGGCCGTCGACGCCCCAGCGCACCAGGTCGCCGGTGCGATACATCCGTTGTCCGGGCGCCCCGAAGGGGCACGCCACGAACCGCGAGGCCGTCAGACCCGCCCGGCGCACATACCCGGAGGCCACCCCGCGACCGGCGATGTAGAGCTCACCGACGACGCCCTCGGGGGCCGGGCGCAGCCACTTGTCCAGCACGAACAGCGCCGCCCCCGGCACCGGCGAGCCGATCGTCGGCGCCCCCGACTCGGCGCGCAGCGGCGCGCTCATCGATGCGTACACGGTGCCTTCGGTCGGGCCGTAGGCGTTGATCATCACGCGCCGGGGCGCCCAGCGGTCCACCACCTCGGCCGGGCAGGCCTCACCCGCCACGATCAACGCAGTCGAATCCAGCCCGTCCGGCGAGAGCATCCCCACCGCCGACGGGGTCTGGCACAACACGGTGACCTTCTCCGCGACCAGCAACGCGTGCAGGTCGTCTGGGGAGCCGGCCACCGATTCGGGCACCACGACCAGGCGCCCGCCGTGCAACAGCGGACCCCAGATCTCCCACACCGACACGTCGAAGACCAGCGAGTGCCACTGCGACCAGACGCCCGCCCGCGGCAGGTCGGCGGGCAGCGACTTGAGCAACTGGGTGACGTTCTGGTGAGTGACCGCCACCCCCTTCGGGGTTCCGGTGGTGCCCGAGGTGTAGATCATGTACGCGATGTCCCCGGGGGCCGGTCCCGGCAGCCCCGAGCTGGGGTGCTCGGCCACCGCGGGGTCGTCGACCTCGACGACCAGCATGTCGAACCCATCGAGCCGCGACCGCAACTCGGCCGTGGTGACTGCGGCGACCGGCGCGGCATCGCCGAGCATGAACTCCATCCGCGCCGCGGGGACCGCCGGGTCGATCGGCAGGTAGGCCGCCCCGGTCTTGAGCACCGCCAGGATCGACACGATCGCCTCGGCCGACCGCGACTGGAGCAGCGCCACACACGCGCCCGGACGCGCGCCGTGATCGGCGAGCAGGTGCGCGAGCCGGTTCGCGGCCTCGTCGAGTTCCTGATAGGACAGCGAGCGGCCCTCGAACGTCAGCGCCGGCGCCTCGGGGACACGCGCGACCTGCTTCGCGAACAATGCCGGAATCGACGCAGCCCCCTTCACCGGCGCGGTCAGCACCGCCCGGTTACCCCACTCGTCGAGGCGGTCGTGCTCGCCGCCATCCAGCAAGTCGATCGACAGTAATCGCCGCCCCGCGCCGACGGTCATGCCTGCTCCTCCACATCTGCGGTCATGGCCTCCAGCACGCGCCGGAACCGTTCGACCAACCTCTCGATTCTGCCCGTGTCGAAGAGTTCTGTATCGAATTCGACGCGAAGACCTAGTTCGTGACCCGGAACTGCCTGCACAGAGAGCGGATAGTGGTTGAATTCACGGTTGGTGAAGCCATCGATGGCCAGCTCATCGACCGCCGACAGCGCGGCGGTGTCGATCGGATAGTTCTCGTACACGAACATGGTGTCGAATAATTGGTCGTGTCCCGTTACACGATGGATCTCATTCAGTGCCAAATGCTGGTGCTCGAGCGTGTCGTTGTAGGCGGTTTGCAGCTGGTTCAGCAGGTCGGCGATGGTGGTCTCGGCGCCGATCGTCGCCCGCACCGGCACCGTGTTGATGAGCAACCCCACCATCTGGTCGGCGCCGGCCAGATCGGTCGGCCGGCCCGAGACCGCGGTCCCGAAGGTCACGTCATGCTGGCCGGTCAGCCACATCAGCAGCTGCGCCCAGGCCCCCTGCAGCACGGTGCTGACGGTGGTGTGGCACGACCTGGCGAGCTCGCCCAGCGCCCGGGTGGTCTCCGCCGACACCTGGAACGAGGACACGCCCCGCGGCCCGAGGCTCATGCGGCCGGGCGGACCGACCAAGGTGGGGGTGTCGAATCCGGCCAGCACCCGCCGCCACGCCGCCTGGGCGGCGCCGCGATCCTGGGCGGCCAGCCAGTCGACGAACTTGCGGTACGGCGCCGGGGCGGGTAGCTGCACGCCGTAGTAGGCGGCGAATATCTCCTGCAGCAGGATCGGCTTGGACCAGCCATCGAGCACGATGTGGTGGTTGGTCAGCACGAACCGGTGCCGGTTGTCGGCGGTGCGGATCAGCGCGGCCCGGAACGGCGGGCGGTCCGCCAGGTCGCACACCGCGGCGCGTTCGCCGGCGCACAGCTGCTGGATCTGCTCTTCGGGTTCGAGGTCGTCGGTGTCGAGTTCGACGTACCGCCACGACAGCGCGGGCTCGGCCGAGAGGACCTGCACGGGCTCGCCGAACTCTTCGAGGAAGTGCGCCACCACGTTGGGGTGCCGCTTGATCACGGCGTGCACGGCGTCGCGCAACCGGTGCGGATCGAGGGCACCGCTGACGCTGATGTCGAGCTGCACGGCGTAGAGGTCGTCGCTACCGTGCGCAGAGCCGGTGTGGAACAGCAGCCCCTGCTGCAGCGGCGTCAACGGCAACACGTCGGCGACCGGGTAGCGGTGGCACAGCTCGTCGATGTCCCGCTGGGTCAGCCGCGCGGGGGCGAGGTCCGACGGGGTGAGCCCGCCTCCACCGCTGCGGACGTGGCTGCAGATGCCGCTCAGCGCGTCGAACCACAATTCGCTCAGCCGGCCGACCTGGACCTCGTCGAGCGCCGAGCGCGCCCAGGTCCAGTTGGCCTGCAGAAGCGGACCGGCGGCGGTGTCCAGGGTCCCGGCGTTGAGCTCGACGGTGTGCGGTAACGGCATGGGCACCGCCGTCGCCGCGCCGGCCGACGCCAGGCTGTCCTGGTCGAGCCGCCAGAAGTCGCTGGACAGCTCGGCAGCGCCGCCCAGGCGACCGAGGTAGTTGAACCCGATCACCGGGTCCGACCCGTCCAGGTCCACGTCGGGATTCAGGTAGCGCAGCAGGCCGTAGCTCAGCGCGTCCGGCAGGGCGCGCAGCTGCTCTTTGGCGTCCTTGACCAGCGCCCCCAGCTCGGCCTCACCGGCGACGACCTGTCCCCAGGACAGCCCGCCGATCCGCAGCGCGACGGGGTACTTGGTGGTGAACCACCCCACCGTGCGGGACAGGTCCACGTGCGGGCCCAGTTCCTCGTGGCGGCCGTGGCCCTCCACGTCGATGCCGATCGGCGTGCCGGTGCCCACGAAGTGCGCCCAGGCCAGCCCGAACGCGATCAACAGGATGTCTTGGACCCCGGCGTGGAACGCCGCGGGCACCTCGCCCAGCAACAACCGGGTGGTGTCGGCGTCGAGCGACACCGACAGCTGTCCCGCACTGACGTAGGTATCGATGTCGGGACTCACGGCCGGCAGCGGCGCGGGGGTCGACGCGATCTGCCGCCACGCCTCGGCCTGGTCGACGACCTCGGTTCGGCGCGCGTGCTCCGCCAGCAGCGACGACCACCGGGCGAACGACATCCCGCCCACCGGCAACTCCACCGGCTGCCCGCCGTGATGCTGGGCCCAGGCAATGTTCAAGTCTTCCAACAGGATTCGCCACGACACGCCGTCCACGGCCAGGTGGTGGATGATCAACGCGAGCTGACCAGTGGAGGGCACCCACACGGCGCGCAGCATCGCACCGCTGGCCGGGTTCAGCTGCGAGCGCGCCGCCGCCAGCGCCGCGTCGGACAACGCCTCGACGGTGTGCACGCACCCGCCGGCGTCCACCGCGCCGACCTCGGGCACCCGCAGCGACCAGCCCCCGAGGCCGTCGTCGTCGACGTGCAGCCGCAGCATGGCGTGCCGATCCAGCAAAGCCTGCAGCACCAGCACCACGTCGGCTTCGCCCACCCCCGCCGGGGCCTGCACCACCATGGTCTGGTTGAACTGCTCGATCGGACCGTCGACGCTGTGCAGCCAGCGCATGATCGGGGTCGCGACCACCGGACCGATGCCCTCGTCGACCACGTCGTCGTCGGTCGCCAGCCCGGCCACCCGGGCCACCCGGGCCACCGTCTGCTCGACGAAGATGTCGCGCGGGCGGCAGACCACGCCCGCCGCGCGGGCGCGGGCGACGACCTGCATCGACAGGATGCTGTCCCCGCCCAGGTCGAAGAACGAGTCGTCGACCCCGACGCGCTCCACACCCAGCACCTGGGCGTAGATGCCGGCCAAGATCTCCTCGACGGCCGTGCTCGGCGCGCGGTAGTGATCGGCATCGGAGTATTCCGGCGCCGGCAGCGCGCGGGTGTCGAGTTTGCCGTTGACCGTCAGCGGCAGCGCCTCGAGCACCACCACCGCGGTCGGCACCATGTAGGCCGGCAGCCTTTCGCCGAGCTGGTTGCGGATCTCCGCCGGGTCGGCGGTCCCGGTGATGTAGCCCACCAGCCGCTTGTCGCCGGGGCGGTCCTCGCGGGCGATCACCGCGGCTTCGTTGACGCCGTCCAGCGCGGCCAGGGCCGCATGCACCTCGCCGAGTTCGATGCGATAGCCGCGGATCTTGACCTGCTCGTCGGCCCGCCCCAGGTACTGCAGCTGGCCATCGGCGCCCCAGCGCACCAGGTCCCCGGTGCGATACATCCGTTGTCCGGGCGCGCCGTCCCCGCCGAACGGGCACGCCACGAACCGCGTCGCCGACAGCCCCGACCGGCCCACATACCCATACGTCAGACCCCGCCCGGCCACATACAACTCACCGACCACGCCCTCGGGCACCGGCCGCAGCCACCCATCCAGCACGAAGAAGGCCAGGTGAGCCAGCGGCACACCGATCGGGCTGGCGTTGCTGTCGATATCGCCGTCGACGATCTCCCGGAACGAGGCATGCACCGTAGTCTCGGTGATCCCATACATATTGATCAGCCGCGGCAGCCCCGCGTGATTGTGCAACCACTTACCCAGCTTGTGCGGCTCGAGCGCCTCCCCACCGAACACCACGCTCTGCAGCTTCAGCTGCTGGCCCAGCTCAGGCGCGAGCGAATCCGCGGTCTGCAGCGCGTAGAACGCCGACGGCGTCTGGCTGAGCACGCTGACCTGTTCGCGGACCAGCATGGCATGCAGCTCTTCGGGCGAGCGCACCACCGCATCCGGCACGATCACCAGCCGGCCGCCGTACAACAGCGATCCGAAGATCTCCCACACCGAGAAGTCGAAGGCCAGCGAGTGGCACTGCGTCCACACCTGCCCCAGCGCCAGCTGCGCGTCCAGGGACTCCAGCAGCTGGGTGACGTTGCGGTGCGGCACCGCCACACCCTTGGGCGTGCCGGTGGTGCCCGACGTATAGATGATGTAGGCGATGTTCTCCGGGGACGGGGCGGGCAGTCCGTCGCCGGGTTGGGTCGCGACGGCGGGGTCGTCGAAATCGATGACGTCCAGGTTCGAGCCGTCGAGGCGCGACCGCACGTCCGCGGTGGTGACGGCGGCGATCGGCGCGGCGTCGGTGAGCACGAACTCCATGCGCGCCGCCGGCACCGAGGGATCGACCGGCAGGTAGGCCGCCCCGGTCTTGAGCACCGCCAGGATCGCCACGACGGCCTCGGCCGTCCGCGGGAACAGCACCGCTACGCGCTCCCCCGGCCCGGCGCCCCGGCTCACCAGCAGGTGCGCCAACCGGTTAGCGGACTCCTCGACCTCGCCGTACGTCCAGGAACGGTCGCCGTAGGTGATGGCCACCGCCTCCGGGGCGCGGGCCGCCTGCGCGGCGAACAACTCCGGAATCGAGACCAACTTGGGCGCCGACTCGGCCAGCACCGCCGCGGTTGCCCCACTCGTCGAGCCGGTCGTGCTCCGCGGCGTCGAGCAGGTCGATCGAGGACAGGCGCCGGGAGGGATCGGCGGTCATGGCCACCATCACCTGCTGCAACCGGTCGATCAGCGTGTCGATGGCGGCGGCGTCGAACACCTCGGTGTCGAATTCGACGCGAAGGCTCAGTTCGTGACCCGGCGAGGCCACCACCGACAGCGGGTAGTGGTTGTACTCGCGGCTGCTGAAATCGGTGACGGCCAATTCGTGCACGCCCAACAGCGCGCCCGCGTCGATCGGATAGTTCTCGTAGAGGAAAAGGGTGTCGAACAACTGGTCGTGGCCGGTGACGCGATGGATCTCGGGCAGCGCCAGGTGCTCGTAGTCGACGGTGTCGTTGTGCAGGCGTTGCAGTTGCTCGAGCAGGTCGGCGACGGTGGTCGTCGCGGTGATGCTCGCCCGCACCGGCACCGTGTTGATCAGAAGCCCGACCATCGAGTCCGCGCCGGCCAATTCGGTGGGCCGTCCCGAGACCGCGGTGCCGAACGCCACGTCATGCTGGCCGGTCATCCACGTCAGCAGCTGCGTCCACGCGCCCTGCAGCACGGTGCTGATCGTGGTGCGGCACGAGCGGGCCAGCTCGCCCAGCGCCTGCGTGGTCTCGGCGGGCACGTGGAAGGCGGCAACGCCTCGCCGCCCGACCTGGCCGGGGGGACCGACCAGGGTGGGCGTCTCGAAACCGGCCAGCGCCTGCGGCCCACGCCGCTTGCGCGGCGGCGCGGTCCTGATTGGTCAGCCAGGTGACGAAGCTGCGGTACGACGCCGCGGCGGGCAGCCGCTCCCCGTAGTAGCTGGCGAAGACTTCCTGCAGCAGGACGGGCAGCGACCAGCCGTCGACGACGATGTGGTGGATGGTCAGCACGAACCGGTGCCGGTCGGGCGCCGTGCGGAACAGCGCGGCCCGGAACGACGGCTTATCGGCCAGGTCGCACACCGCGGCGCGTTCGTCGGCGCACAGCCGCTCGACCTGCTCGTCGACGTCGCCGCCGTCCAGCTCGACATACCGCCACGCCATGTCGGGGTCCGCCGGGATGACCTGCACCGGCTCGCCGAAGTCTTCGGAGAACCGGGCGACCAGGTTGGGGTGCCGCTTGACGGCGGTGTGGACCGCCTCGCGCAGGCGCGCCGCGTCGAGGGCGCCGCTGACGGTGATCCCCAGTTGCACCGCATACAGGTCGTCGCGTGTCCTGCGCGAAAGCGGTGTGGAACAGCAGTCCCTTGCTGCACCGGGGTCAGCGGCAGCACGTCGGCGACGCCGCCCTGCCGGCAGAGGTTGTCGATTTGTTGCTGGCTGAGGTGCGCGGGGGCGATGTCCGACGGGGTCAACCCGCCGCCGCCCGCCCGGACATGCGCGCAGATCCCGGCCAGGGCCTCAAACCACAACTGGCTCAACCGGTTAACGCGCTCGTCGTCCAGCGCCGAAGGGGCCCAGGTCCAGTTGGCCTGCAGGTGCGGGCCGGCCTCGGTGTCCATGGTGCCGGCGTTGAGCTTCCACCGTGTGCGCCAGCGGCATGGGCACCGCGGTGGCCACAGCCGCCACCGCCAGGCTGTCGTGGCTGACCCGCCACAAGTCGTCGGAGAGGTCGGCGCCCGCGCCGAGCCGTCCCAGGTAGTTGAAGCCGATCACCGGGTCCGGCCCGTCCAGGTCCACCTCGGCGTTCAGGTAGCGCAGCAGGCCGTAGGTCAGGCCGTCGGGCAGGGCGCGCAGCTGTTCTTTGGCGGCCTTGATCACCGCGCCCAGCGCGGCCTCGCCCGCCACCACCTGCGACCAGTCCAGCCGGCCGCCCTTCAGCGCGACCGGGTACTTGGTGGTGAACCAGCCCACGGTGCGCGACAAGTCCACCCGCGGGGCCAGTTCTTCGTGGCGCCCGTGGCCCTCGACGTCGATGCCGATCGGCGCCGCGCCGGTGCCCAGGAATTCCGCGAACGCCAGCCCGAAGGCGATCAACAAGATGTCGCCCACGCCGGCGTGGAACGCGGCCGGCACCTCACCGAGGAGCAGTCGAGTCGTCTCGACGTCCAGCGAGACCGACAGCTGGCCGGCGTTCACGTAGGTGTCGACGTCCGGTTGCACCGCGGGCAACGCGGCCGGGGTAGCCGCCACCTGTCGCCACTCGTCCGCCCGGCCCACCACGTCGGAGCGCTGGGCGTGCTCCTGAAGCAGCGCCGACCACCGGGCGAATGACGTCCCGGGCGCCAGCAAGGCTACGGCTGCCCGCTGTGATGCTGGGCCCAGGCGATGTTGAAGTCTTCCAACAGGATTCGCCACGACACACCGTCGACGGCCAGGTGGTGGATGATCAACGCCAGCTGACCCGTGGACTCCGCCCACGCCGCGCTGACCATCACCCCGGCGGCCGGGTTCAACCGCGACCGCGCCTCGGACCAACGCCTCTTCGGACAACGCCTCGACGGCGTGCACGCAGCCGCGCGCGTCCACGGCGCCGACCTCGGGCACCACGAGCGACCAGCCGCCCGCACCGTCGTCGTCGGCGCGCAGCCGCAGCGCGGCATGGCGATCCAGCAAGGCCTGCAGCACCACCACCACGTCGGCCTCGCTCGCCCCCGCCGGGGCCTGCACCACCATGGTCTGGTTGAACTGCTCGATAGGGCCGTCGATGGTTTGCAACCACCGCATGATCGGGGTCGCCACCACCGGCCCGATGCCGTCGTCGGCCGCACCGCCCGCGCCGTCGACCGCCACCTCGGCCACCCGGGCCAGCCGGGCCACCGACTGCTCGACGAAGACGTCGCGGGGCCGGAACAGGATCCCGGCCGCGCGGGCCCGGGCCACGACCTGCATCGACAGAATGCTGTCGCCACCCAGGTCGAAGAACGAGGCGTCGACCCCGACCCGGTCCAGCCCCAGCACCTGGGCGTAGATGTCGGCCAGGATCTCCTCGACCGGGTCGGCCGGGGCGCGGTATTCAGCGGTGGCGTATTCGGGGGCGGGCAGGGCCCGCCTGTCGAGCTTGCCGTTGCCCGTCAGGGGCAGGGCTTCCAGCACCACCACCGCGGCCGGCACCATGTAGGGCGGGAGGCGGTCGGCCAGCGCGGCCCGGATCGCGGCCGGGTCGGCCGTTCCGGTGATGTAGCCCACCAGGCGCTTGTCCCCGGGCCGGTCCTCGCGGGCGATCACGGCCGCGACGTCCACCCCGTCGAGGCCCTTGAGCACCGACTGGATTTCGCCGAGCTCGATGCGGTATCCGCGGATCTTGACCTGCTCGTCGGAGCGGCCGAAGTATTGCAGCTGACCGTCGTCGCCCCAGCAGACCAGGTCGCCGGTGCGGTACATCCGCGAGCCCGGACCGCCGAAGGGGTTGGCCACGAACCGGGAAGCCGTCAGGCCGGCGCGGCGCACGTAGCCACACCCGACGCCGCGGCCCGCCAGATACAGCTCGCCGACGACGCCGGTCGGCACCGGCTGCAACCACTTGTCGAGGACGAACATTGCCGCGCCGGATATCGGTGAGCCGATCGGCACCACGCCGGGTCCGGGGGTCAACGGCTTGCTGATCGACGCGCACACCGTGGTTTCCGTCGGGCCGTAGGCGTCGAGCATCACCCGCCCGGGTGCCGCCCACCGATCCACCACGTCGGTCGGGCAGGCCTCGCCGGCCACCACCAGCGCGGTCGACTCCAGACCGTCCGCGGGCAACATCGCGACCGAGGACGGGGTCTGGGTGAGCACGCTGACCTTTTCGTCGACGAGCAGCGCGTGCAGGTCTTCCGGGGAGCTCGCCACCGACTCGGGGACGACCAGCAGCCGCCTGCCTCGCAGCAGGGCGCCGAAGATCTCCCACACGGAGAAGTCGAAGGCCGCGGAATGGCATTGCGTCCACACCTGCCCCTTGGGCAGGCCGGCGTCGAGCGACTCGATCAGCCATGTGACGTTGAGATGAGGAATGGCAACGCCTTTGGGGGTTCCCGTGGTTCCCGAGGTGTAGATGATGTAGGCGATGTTCTCTGGTGCCGGGTTCGGCAGGGCGGTGCTGGGCTGGGCCTCGACGAGGGGATCGTGGACGTCGACGACCAACAGGTCGTGCCCATCCAGCCGCGAACGCAGGTCCGTCGTGGTGATCACCGCGCTCGGTGCCGCGTCGGAGAGCACGAACTCCATGCGGGCCGCGGAGTGCGCCGGGTCGATCGGCACATAGGCCGCTCCCGTTTTGAGCACCGCCAGCATCGCCACGATCGCGTCGGCGCACCGGGGGAACATCACCGCCACGCATCCACCCGGGCCCACCCCATGATCGGCCAGCAGGTGGGCCAGTCGGTTGGAGGCCTCGTCGAGTTCGGCGTACGTCAACGATTTGGCGGAGCAGGTCACGGCCAGGGCTTCGGGCGACCGCTGCACGTGTTCGGCGAACGCCGCCGGGATCGACACCGGGGCCGGCACCGGTTCCAGCAGGGCCGCCCGATTGCTCCACTCGTCGAGCCGGGCCGGCTCGTCGGCGGCCAGCAGATCGATCGAGGACAGCCACCGCTCCGGGTCGGCGGTCATCTCTTCCAACACCTGCTGCATGCGTGCCGCCAAATCGGCGACGCCGAAGTCCGCGAACGGTTGCCCCGGTCCCGCGGTGCTGAGGAAAAGCTGGTCGCCGGCACCGAGGAAGAACAGGCTGAAGTGCCCCACCGGCCCGTGGTTCGTGTACGTCGCGGTGGCCGGAGAACCGGCGAGGTCCAGCGTCAGTCTCAGCGGGATGAAGTTGATGCCGACCCGATTCGCCGCCTGCCGCAGGCCGTCGCTCTCGAGGGTGTGCACCGGGAACCGCTGATGGTGCAGCAGCTCCCTGATTCGTATGTCGACGTGTTTGCAGAAGTCGGCAACCGTAGCGGTGGGCGAAGTGTTCAGGACCAGCGGCACCACCCCGGCGAACATCCCGGGAAGTGTTTTCGACTCCGGACGCACGCGCCGGCTCACCGGGAAGTCGAGCGCCACCTCCGAACCGCTCCCCGACCAGGCCCGCACCAACAGCGCGCACGCCGCGGTGGTGACGGAGAATCGGCGGATGCCCAGCTTCTTGGAGAGCTCCTTGATCCGGGTGGTGACGGACGGGTCCAACTGGACGGACGCGGACGGGGAGTAGTGGTCCCGACCGCCCGCGGAGTCGGCTGGCCTGTCAACCCATGCGGTCTCTGGTGGAAGGTTCTTGCTCCAGTACGCCTCATCTTCTTGATAGTCGGAGGACGCCTCGTACTCCGACTCCAAGTCGACCAAATCCTGTGCCGAGCCGAAATAGGCATCGGGAATGGGTTTCCCGGCCATCATGGCCGAATAAATCGTTGCGACCCGACGGGACACCAGCGCCATACCCAATCCATCGATTGCTATGTGGTGGCAGCAACCGAACAAATAAAACTCATCGGCCTGTGTCTGGAATAACACGAATTGGAAGAGCTGGCCGTTCAATGCCATCGGCGTCCGCTGGATCGACGACGCCATCGCGCGGGCTTCCTGCGCGGGATCGGGCGAGAAAGTCAGGTCATGAAAAGTCAGCTCGACGTCGGGGTAGTCGATCGGCTCTTGGACAACCTGGCCGTCGACCTCGAAAAACGACACCCGGCCGGCTTCGGCCTCCGCGACGGTCTGGGTGATGGCGCGCTGCAGGGCATCACGATCCAGCGAACCCTCGATCTTTATCAAGAGGCCGAGCTGCCACTCCGTGCCGACGTAGCCCGTCTCCTGCGAAAGCCAGATGTCGAGCTGTCCGCGCGTCAACGGAAGTGTGCGGTCACCAACTCCCATCGACTCCCCCAAAGCTCCATCCGCCCCATACCCCGACTCGTTACTGGTCAAAACCCCGACCCGTTGCGAGCTTGTCGCGCAGACTCTTTGGCCGGATGTCGGGCCAGTTCTGTTCGATGTACTCCAAGCACGCAGCGCGGTCGGTCTCGCCGTACACCACTCGCCAGCCGGCGGGAACCTCGGCGAAGGCCGGCCACAGGCTGTGTTGCTCCTCGTCGTTAACCAAGACGAAAAAGCTGCCGTTGTCGTCGTCGAATGGGTTGATGCTCACAGTTCTCCAAGCTGCTAGTTGACATGAGTGGAACGGTTCCAAACCCTACTGGAGGCACCAGCGTGCGTCCGTGATTTGGACAAAGTTCTGGGTGTGACCTGTCAGGCTCTTAACGTCGCCTAAAGATTGGGCTGTTGCAGGGCTACACAGCTGCCGCCGTTGGCTGCTGTGACCTGCGGCAATGGCTCGCCGGTGCGGCTCGCGATTGGGCAGGCTCGGCCTTCAAGGACGATGAGGTTTTTGGTGCTTGTCGCACGCAAGGATACCGGCCCTGGAGCCGGCGCGGAAATCACCAAGACGCGAACCAGCAACGGCGGCGACCGCAGCCGAGTTCGGCGCCCCCGTTCGCCACAGAAGTGCCGACTCCGAACCCATTGACTGCGGGCGGTGATCGTCGTTAGCTGGCCGGGACTGTTGATCACTCAGCAGGCCTCGGCCGCCGGGCCGACCGCGGGCGGGAGTATGCCATTCCGGACCGCGTGGGCCGCCCGGGGTGAGAACCGGGAAGCATCCAGACGGACGATCTTAAAAGTGCCGTTAAGCACGCGATATGCATCACGATCCCGTATCTCAATGGCGAAGGGCTGATACGGAGACCATTGGCGTGGTTTACTCATCAAGACCTGGTCGCGCTCCCCGGGGGGCGGGGCTCGTGTGGGGTGCCGAAGCACGACTAGTCTGCGACGTACACCGCATTCGGAGTGCCCTCACTTGGCGTATCGCGACCAACATGTAACAGCTTGTCCGGGCCGGCGGAATAACAAGAGACGTGAAAACGGGTAGAAGGGGGTGCGGTGGTCGAACCCGGTGTGCGGGCCCGGCCCGATATCGCTACGAAAGGCGGCGACGTGAGCCAGCCGCCCGGCCGCCGACGCCGTTTTCTGGGCATGGGTCGTCGATCTTCGACTGAACTGCGGGGGCGAGGCGCTCGTCGAAGTCAGGGAGGCGGGATTCTAAGGGCTCTCAAGCGCGCTTGGATCCCGCTGGTCATCCTGGCAGTCGTGGTCGCCGGTGGGGTGACTGTGACGCGGTTGCACGGGGTATTCGGGTCCGAGAAGCGCCCGTCGTACGCCGACAGCCGGCAACAAGACACCAAGCCTTTCAACCCCAAGCGTGTGCAGTACCAGGTCTTCGGACCCGCGGGGACCACGGCCGACATCAGCTATTTCGACGTCAATGGCGAACCCAAGCACATAAACGGCATTCACCTGCCGTGGACGTTCGACATCGCGACCACCCTTCCCTCAATCGTGGCAAACGTTGTGGCACAAGGGGATAGCGATACTCTCGGCTGCCGTATAGTCGTCGACGGTGTGGTCAAAGCCGAGAGGATCTCACACGAGTTGAACGCGTTCACCTACTGCGTCCTGACAGCCACATGAGCGTCGAACCCACGGTTGGCGAGCGCGCCAGGCAGCCATTCTTCGCACGGATGATCCATCGGTTCTCCGTGCCGATTATTTTGGGGTGGCTGGGCATTGCCATCCTGATGACGATCGGCGTCCCTTCCCTTGAGCAGGTCGAGGCGGAGCATGCGGTTTCGCTGAGTCCTATCGGTGCGCCGTCGTTCAAAGCGATGGAGCGCCTCGGTACGGACTTCAAGGAAACCAACACCGGCGCGTTGGCAATGATTTTGCTGGAGAGCCAGCAGCCCCTGGGCGAAGATGCGCACAGTTATTACGACCGTTTGGTTCGTGACCTGCAAAACGATCACAAACATGTCCAGCACGTCCAGAATTTCTGGGGCGATCCGCTCACTCGGGGGGCCGCGCAAAGCCAGGACGGCAAGGCCGCATACGTACAAATCAACCTGAATGGGAGCGCGGGCGGTAGCTCGGGCGACGAATCGGTAGCCGCGGTTCGCAAAATTGTGCAAGCCGCGAACCCGCCTGCCGGACTCAAGGTCTACGTCACCGGCCCAGCGCCGATCGTCGCGGATATGAACATCGCCGGCCAAAAGACCGTCCTGTTGGTGACGGCGGTGGCCCTGGCCGTCATCTTCATTACGCTGCTCCTCGTCTACCGTTCCATCGTCACCGTGATCCTCTTGCTGCTGATCGTCGGGCTGGAATTGCAGGTGGCGCGGGGAATGGTCGCGCTGCTCGGCCATCTCGGGGTCGTCGGTCTTACCACCTTCGCCGTCAACTTGCTGGTAGCCGCGGTGATCGCGACCGGAACCGACTACGGAATCTTCTTCGTCGGCCGATATCAAGAGGCGCGTTTTGCCGGCGCAAGCAAAGAAGCGGCGTTCTACATCACTTTCAACAGTGTCGCCAAAGTCGTGTTGGCTTCCGGTTTGACGATCGCCGGTGCGGTTCTCTGCCTCAGCTTTACGCGGCTGCCGTATTTCCAGCCGCTGGGCATTCCCTGCGCCGTGGGTATTGCTGTCGCCGTCCTGGTGGCGCTGACGCTGGGACCCGCACTGCTCGCGGCCGGAGCCCGTTTTGGGCTGTTCGATCCGAAGCGGGCGATCACGGTTCATCGATGGCGCCGGATAGGCACCGCGATCGTTCGGTGGCCCGCGCCCATTCTCATCGCGACGCTGGCGGTGGCGCTGATCGGGCTTTTGACGTTGCCGAATTATCGGCCCAGCTATGACGACCAGAAATTCATTCCGGGGAGCATTCCCGCCAATGTGGGGTATGCGGCCGCGGAGCGGCATTTCCCGGGGTCGCGGATGATGATGCCGGAGATCTTGCTCGTCGAGGCCGACCACGATTTGCGTACTCCGGCGGACATGCTGGTGATCAATAAATTGGCGAAGGGCGTTCTCGCCGTTCCGGGAATCGCCACGGTGCAGACCGTAACGAGACCCGAGGGAACTCCGCTGCAGCACACGACAATTCCGTGGATCGTGAGCATGGGGCAGGCGAGTCAGCTGCAAAACATGGCGTTCCAGAAAGATCGCATGGACGACATGCTCGTGCAGGCCGAAGAGATGGCGAAAATGATCGCCATCATGCAGCACATGCTGGACTTGATGAGACAGCTCGTCGCCACGACCCATCACATGGTCGGCGTGACGCATCAGATGCAGGACATCACCTCGGAATTGCGTGACCGCCTTGCGGATTTCGAAGACTTTTTCAGGCCGCTCCGCAGCTACTTCTACTGGGAAAGGCACTGCTACGACATTCCCGTCTGCTTCTCGCTGAGATCTATCTTCGATGGCATCGACGGCGTTGACGAGATCAACGACAAGCTGAAAGAACTCGTAGCAAACCTCGATCAGCTGGACATGATCTTGCCGCAGCTGGTCATGCAGATTCCGCCAATGATCGAAACCATGCAGAGCATGCGCACCATGATGCTGACCATGCACAGCACGATGTCCGGTGTTATGGGCCAAATGGATTCCAACGCCAAGGATCCCGCCGCGATGGGACAGGCTTTCGACGCATCCAGGAACGACGACTCCTTCTACCTGCCGCCGGGAATCATCAACGGCTCGGAGTCCTTCAAGCGAGTCGAGAAGGTGTTCATGTCACCGGACGGCAAGGACGTCCGGCTGCTCATCTCGCAACGGGGCGATCCCGCGACGCCCGAGGGCCTGTCCAGGGTTGAAGCGATCAAGACGGCGGCCGAGGAGTCGCTCAAGGGCACTCCGTTGGAGAACTCGAAGATCTACCTGACCGGGACCGCGGCGATCACCAAGGATTTGGTGGACGGTTCTAAATTCGACCTATTGATCGCCGGCGTGTCCGCCCTTTGCCTCATTTTCATCATCATGCTGATCATGACGCGGAGTTTCATCGCCGCAATGGTGATCGTCGGCACGGTATTGCTTTCGTTGGGCGCATCCTTTGGACTTTCGGTGCTCATTTGGCAACACATGCTCGGCATTCAGCTCCACTGGACGGTGCTTTCGACGTCGGTGATCGTCCTCCTGGCTGTGGGGTCGGACTACAACCTGCTGCTGGTCTCCCGGATGAAGGAGGAAATTGCCGCGGGTATCAACACCGGCATCATCCGTGCGATGGCCGGCACCGGCAAAGTGGTGACGAACGCCGGCCTGGTGTTCGCATTCACCATGGCATCCATGGTCGTCAGCGACCTGCGCAGCATCGGCCAGGTGGGCACCACGATCGGCATCGGCCTGCTCTTCGACACGTTGATCGTGCGTGCGTTCATGACGCCGTCGGTCGCCGCCCTGCTGGGACGCTGGTTCTGGTGGCCGCAGGCCGTGCGTCCCCGGCCGGCCAGTACGATGCTGCGGCCAACGGGACCACGACCGCTGGTGCGTTCCCTGTTGTTGAAGCAGCCGCGATAAGTGGCGGGCATCCACTTCAGCATGGGTAAGACAACCGTGGGGAGCAGAGTGGCACAGGGGAAGGCCGCATGAGCACCGAACAACCTCGGGCTCCGTTCTTCGCGCGGACCATCCGTAAGCTCGCTGTGCTCGTCATCCTGGCCTGGGTGGCGTTCACCCTCCTGGTGAGTTTCGGAGTTCCGTGGCTGGAGACCGTCGGCCGGGAGCATTCCGTACCAATGGCTCCCCAAGATGCGCCGGCGGTGCAGGCCATGCAGCGGATGGGCAGGGATTTCAAAGAATCCGACTCGGACAGTTTCGCGATGCTCGTGCTGGAGAGCCAACAGCCGCTCGGCGACGACGCTCATAAGTACTACGACGAACTCATTTCTAAGTTGAAGGCCGATCCTAAGCACATCGAGCATGTGCAGGACCTATGGTCGGATCGGCTCACGGCGGCCGGTGCGCAAAGCCCGGACAGTAAAGCTGTTTACGTCCAGTTGAATCTGGCCGGCAACCAGGGCACAACCCTGGGCCAGGACTCCATTGCCGCGGTTCGGCATATCATCGCCCAGACGCCGCCGCCGCCCGGCCTCACCGCCTATGTCACCGGTCCGGCAGCGCTTATCGCCGATATGCAGCACAGCGGCGATTCGTCCATTCTGAAGATGACTTTGATAGGCGCCGTGATCATCTTCGCGGTCCTGCTTTTCGTCTACCGTTCCATCATCACCGTGATTCTGCTGTTGATCACGGTTGGGATCGAAGTATTCGCGGCACGCGGAATCATCGCCTTCCTCGGTGACCACAGCCTTGTTCAACTCTCGACGTTCGCCATAAACCTGTTGGTTGCTCTCGCAATGGCGGCGGGAACCGACTATGGAATCTTCTTCTTCGGGCGGTATCAAGAAGCGCGCCAGGCCGGCGAAGAGCGCGAAAGCGCCTTCTACACCACGTACCGCGGGGTCGCTCCCGTGGTTCTGGGTTCCGGTTTGACGATCGCCGGGGCGATGCTGTGCCTGAGTTTCACCCGGATGCCCATCTTCCAGACCATTGGCGTGCCGTGCGCCGTGGGCATGCTCGCTTCGGTCGCGATCGCACTGACCCTGGTCCCGGCGGTCCTTACCGTCGGAAGTGGCTTCGGATTGTTAGACCCCCGGCGCACCATCGGGTTTCAGCGCTGGCGCCGGGTCGGCACGGCGATCGTCCGCTGGCCCGTGCCCATCCTCGCCGCCACGATCGCAGTCGCGCTGGTCGGTCTGGTGACCCTGCCGGGCTATCAAACCAGCTACAACGACCGCGCCTACATACCCAAAGACGTTCCCGCCAACGTGGGATATGCCGCCGCCGATCGTCATTTCACCCAATCCCGGATGATGCCGGAGATCTTGATGATCGAATCGGATCACGATATGCGGAATCCGGCGGACTTCCTGGTACTGCACCGACTGGCTAAGGGAATCTTTCGGGTAAAAGGCATTTCGCGAGTTCAGGGCATAACGCGCCCGGAGGGAACACCGATTCAACATACGTCGATACCCTTCCTACTCAGCATGCAGCAAGCAACTATGTCCCAAGACATGAAATACATGCAGGCGCGAACAGACGATATGCTCAAACAAGCCGACTTGATCGCGCAGCAAATTGCGACTATAAAGCGCCTGTACGAATTGCAGAAACAAATGACCGCCATTACCCATAGCACGATCATAAAAACGAAGGAAATGACTGTCGTCATAGATGAAGTGCGGCAACATTTGTCGGACTTCGAAGATTTCTTCAGGCCGCTTCGAAGCTATTTCTACTGGGAGAGACACTGCTACGATATCCCGATATGCTGGTCGTTGAGGAACATATTCGAGACATTCGACGGCGTCGATATTCTGGCCGATAAACTGCAGCAAGACCTCATTCCGGATCTCGACAAGATGGACGCGCTGCTGCCGCAGCTGCTCGAGCAATACCCGACGATGATCGCAATAGCAGAGGGCATGCGGTCGATGATCTTGACAATGCACAGCACCATGGCCGGGACCCTCGGGCAGATGACCAGCAACGACAAGGACGCCGTCGCCATGGGAGAGGCGTTCGATGCGTCCAGGAACGACGACTCCTTCTATCTACCGCCGGACATCTTCGAGAACGCGGACTTCAAGCGCGCAATGAGTAACTTCCTGTCTCCGGACGGGAAGGCGGCTCGGTTCATCATCTCGCATAGGGGCGATCCCGCGACGCCCGAGGGCGTGTCGCGAATTGACCAGATAAGGACCGCGGCGGAAGAGGCGCTCAAGTCGACACCATTGGAAAACTCCAAAATCTACATCGCCGGCACGGCATCGACCTACAGGGATTTCAAGGTAGGTTCCGAATACGATCTCTTCATCGCGGGAGTCGGTGCGCTCTGCCTGATTTTCATCATCATGCTCGTCCTCACCCGGAGTTTTGTGGCGGCACTCGTCATTGTGGGCACTGTGGCGCTGTCGTTGGGCGCCTCGTTCGGGTTGTCGGTGCTGATCTGGCAGTACCTTTTGGGCATCAGATTGCACTGGATGGTGCTTCCCATGTCCGTGATCATCCTGCTGGCCGTCGGGTCTGACTACAACCTGCTGCTGGTTTCCCGAATGAAAGAGGAAATAGCGGCCGGCATAAAAACGGGCATCATTCGAGCGATGGGTGGCACCGGTAAAGTCGTGACGAACGCGGGCCTGGTGTTCGCTTTCACCATGGCCGCGATGGTGGCCAGCGACTTGCGAATCATCGGGCAGGTCGGTACCACCATCGGCCTGGGCCTGATGTTCGACACATTGATCGTGCGGTCATTTATGACGCCGTCTATCGCGGCCTTACTCGGACGTTGGTTCTGGTGGCCGCAGGTGGTTCGTCCCCGCCCGGCCAGTCAAATGCTGCGCTCTGAGGGACCGCGTCCGCTGGTGCGGACGTTGCTGTTGCACGACGTGCACGAAGACGACGCACCGACGGCCGAGATCCCGAGGCCGGCCCGATAGGCGGCTCCTTGCCAGCAGTGCTGGCTGGGCGGATGACAACTCCAGTCGAGGATTCATCGTGAAATTTGCCCTGGCATGCTACGGAACTCGCGGTGACGTCGAGCCCTCGGCTGCCGTTGGCCGCGAACTGGTGCGCAGAGGACACGAACTTCACCTGGCCGTTCCGCCCGACCTTGTGGGCTTCGTCGAGTCCGCTGGGCTGGCGGCGGTCTCCTATGGGCCAAAACTGCAGGACTTTCTGGACGAAGAGTTCTTGCGAAACATGTGGAGGGATTTCTTCCGCAGCGCTTGGACCATCCGCGGCCCGCTGCGTGTAGTGCGTCGGGTCTGGGAGCCGATCATCCGCTACTGGGGCGAGGTCAGCACGACTCTGCTGTCACTGGCGGAGGGCGCTGACCTACTGTCCACCGGCATCAATTTCGAACAGCCCGCCGCCAACGTTGCGGAGTATTACGACATCCCGCTGGCGACACTGCACCACTTTCCGATGCGGGCCAATGGTCAGCTCGTTCCCAGCGCCCCGGCGTCGGTCGTCCGGTCCACGATGACGGCGACGGAGTGGCTGTTTTGGCGGTCGACGAAAAGCGTCGAGAATGCGCAGCGCCGTGAGCTCGGCCTGCCAGAGGCAAAATGTCGCTCATCGCGACGGGCCGCCGAGCGTGGATCGCTGGAGATCCAGGCCTACGACCAGGTGTGCTTCCCCGGATTAGCAGACGAATGGGCGAAGTGGGGTCAAGCGGCGCCCCTTCGTTGGTGCGCTGGCGATGGAGTTGATGACCGAGGCCGACGAGGAAATCGCGTCGTGGATCGCCGAAGGAACACCGCCGGTGTGCTTCGGCATTCGGGAGCATACCGGTGGAGTCACCGGCCGACACGGTCGCAATGATCAGCGCAGCGTGCGCGGAGTTAGGTGAGCGGGCGTTGATTTGCTTCGGCGGGAACGACTTCAGTGACGTGCCGCATTACGACCACGTCAAAGTGGTGGGAGTCGTGAATTATGCAGCGGTCTTTCCCGCCTGCCGTGCGGTGGTCCACCACGGCGGCTCCGGCACCACGGCCGCGAGCCTACGCGCCGGAGTACCTACGTTGATCCTGTGGAGTTCGGCCGACCAACCATATTGGGGGAATCAGGTCAAACGACTCAACGTCGGTACCGCCCGCCGTTTCTCGGCCACTACCCCAGACTCCCTAGTCGCCGACCTGCGTCGGACCCTCTCCCCCGAATGCGCCGTCCGAGCCCGCGAACTCGCCAGGCGGATGACTAAACCTGCCGACAGCGTCGCCAATGCAGCGGATTTGTTAGTGGACGCGGCGCGGCGGAAACGTGTTCGTTGATCGGGGTCGGCCGCTAACCTTCCGCTCCCCACTGTCTGCGGCGATGTGACAACCCTCCTCACGCGAAGCCGTCCGGGGACCATGTGACCCAGATCGCACATGGGAGGTCATGAGCGGTACAGTGGCGATCTAACGGTGAGCAAACTCAGAACGTACTGACCGCGCCGATTCGGGGCTGCGGTCGTCAGTGCTGGGGCTGACATGCACGATAGGGGCCGGGCTTGACCGAGCAGAGTTGCCGTTTATGCGAAGGCGTTGTTCGTGAGGTGCTCGATCTGGGTCAGCAGCCCGTCTCGAACGCTTTTGTGAGACCCGAGGATGCGGCCGAAGTGCCGTTCTTCCGACTTGCGATCGGACTCTGCGTGTCGTGCACCATGGTGCAGCAGCTTGACGAGGTCCCCCCGCATCAGATGTTTCATGCCGAGTATCCATATCGCGCATCCGGTTCCTCACTGATCCGCAGACATGCTGAGGACGTGGCACGGCAGATCATTCAGACCTGCCCGGGCGGTCAGGACGGGTTCGTCGTGGAAATCGGCAGCAACGACGGCGTGATGCTGAAGACGCTAAGCGAGGCCGGGATCCGGCATCTGGGAGTAGACCCGGCTGCCATGGCGGCCGATGTTGCGCAGACCAACGGCGTCAATGTGTGGAAGGACTTCTTCAACGCGTCGACGGCGACCAAGATCCGCGACGAGTATGGGCCGGCGCACTTATTTATTCGGCGAACGCGATCAGTCACATCTCGTACCTCGACTCGATATTCCTCGGGGTCGACGATCTTGCTTGCGCCGGACGGGCTCTTCGTGTTCGAGGATCGCTATCTCGGCGACATCCTGAAGTGCGTCTACTTCGACCAAATCTACGACGAGCACATCTATCTGTTCTCGGTTCGTTCGGTGCAGGCGATGGCGGCTCGTTTCGGCTTCGAGCTATCGATGTCGAACACCTTCCATTACATGGGGGTTCCATTCGCTACACGGTGGCCCGCCCCGGCACCTCGGAGCCTTCCGCCGCCGTCGCGGAATTCTTGGCGCGCGAGAAAGCCGAGGGCCTCGCCGAGGAAGCGACGTTCGTCGAGTTCTCCGCCGCCATCGAGCGCATTCGGAGGGATCTCGTCACCCTGCTCCGGGACTTACGTTCCGACGGCCGACGTGTTGTCGGCTACGGGGCCACGTCGAGAAGCGCCACCGTGATGAACTACTGCGATATCGGCCCCGACTTGCTCCCTATCGTGTGCGATTCGACCCCGGAGAAGCAGGGCCGTCTCACACCAGGCACGAAAATCCCGGTCTGCCCGCCCGAATCGTTCTCCAATCCCTACCCTGACTACGCGTTGCTGTTCGCCTGGAACCATGCCGAGGAGATCATGGCGAAGGAACGTCGGTTCCATGAGAACGGTGGACGGTGGATCCTGTATGCACCGAAGGTCCATCTGGTGTGATGGCGGGCGGCCGGTGTCTACACCGGACTGTATTGCGAATTCGACTGACGCTGCAGAACTCACCGATATGATCGACCCGGTTTTCCCTCTCGGCAACGCGTTCCCGCTCACCCATTTCCTCTGCACTCGAACAGGAGGCGTCGGCTCTTGTCAGCGTCTGTGCTCATCACCGGTGGGGCAGGATTCATCGGTACCCTGCTTTCGCGCCGTCTCGTCGAGGCCGGTTACGACGTCGCTGTCATGGATGTCCTGCTCCCACAGGTGCACGGTGAGCGTCCAACCCTGAAGCTGGCGCCGTCCGTGCGTCTTTTCACCGGCGATGTCACCCACGCGCCCGATTAGGACGCCGTGTTGGATTGTTCCGCCCTCCCAGGTTGTCCATTTGGCGGCTGAGACGGGAACGGCGCAGTCGCTATCCCAGGCGACCCGCCACGGCTCGGTAAACGTTGTGGGCACCACCCAGCTACTCGACGCTCTGAGTCGCGCGGAACTGGTGCCCGACCAGCTGGTGCTGGCGTCGTCGAGAGCCGTCTACGGCGAAGGCGCTTGGCGATCCGGTACCCATCTTCTACCCTCGGCCCCGGAGCCACGCACAGCTGCTGGCTGGCATTTGGGATCCCGTGGGACCGACGGGCCGAACCCGCGATACCGATTCCGAACCGCGCCGGCGAAACGGAGCCCCGGCCGACCAACATTTACGGCGCCACCAAGCTGGCTCAAGAGCACCTGTTGGCCGCCTGGACCGCCGCGCATGACACCAAATTCAGTGTCTGCGGCTGCAAAACGCTTACGGGCCCGGCCAGTCGCTGACCAATCCGTATACGGGAGTGGTTCGTTTCTTGGCTGGGTTATCGCGCGAGAAACCCCTTCGGAGGTGTACGAAGACGGCCGGATCGTGCGCGATCTCGTCTATATCGATGATGTCGTCGACGCACTGTTCGCGGCGATGCAACAACCCCCGGCTGAATAACGCTCCTAGACATCGGTTCGGGCAATGGCATGACCATCCATAAGTTGGCCCGCAAGATTGCCGCCATCTTCGACGCCCCGGAACCCGCGTCGTGCCCAAATTCCGCGACGGCGATATTCGTGCCGCAGCTGCGACGTCGAACCGGCGAGAGGCGAGCTCCAATGGCGCCCGAAGTGGTCGCTCGACGACGGGCTCCGCTCCCTGCTCGACTGGATTGACGAACAGTCCGACGTGCCTTCGGCCGCGGCGATCGCGCCACATCGGCTTCTCGTCGCAACACTGAGGCCGCCATTCGCGGCGCCGGAAGACGGCTATTCGAATGCCTGGCCGCCCGCAAACTAGCCGTGGCGATAGCTCCTGTGACCAGGCCCGCGCGAGGCCTCGGGTAATCTGTGCACGCGCCTGGCTCATGGTGGAGCTAGCGAGACGAAACACGGCTACCGATGAAGCTGTCTGCCAATCGCGCGAACCCGTCAGTGTGACCAAGCAAACGCTGGCGACCCGAGTCAGAAAACTTAAAACGCGTATTGACAGCCTCGATGGGCGTCTAGGCTCACCACCGGGCACTTACTGACATGCGAGACAGGGGCGGTTTTGACCGTGACCGATAGCGACGTCCGATCTCTCTACCTGGATCAGATCCGGCGCGACCTCACCAGGTATGGCATGGACCACCTCGTGCCGGTTGGGTGGCCACTGCGGATGCGCGCCAGCGTGGGGTGGTTGACGTGGCTTCCCTTCCTCAAGAAGCGCAACCTGATGCTGGTGCGTAAACGCCATTCGACCAGCGTGCGCGCGACTTGGGCATGGATTGGCCGGCCGATGCCGAGACCATGATGGGAATGCGGCGGCTCACCAGTCTGCAGCAGTGCGTCGAGACCGTCCTGAATGAGGACATCCCGGTGATCTGGTCGAATGTGGCGTATCGCGGGGGCGGCGCATCGATTCTCATGCGCGCCGTTCTGGCGGCCTACGGCGACAAGACGCGCCACGTCTGGCTAGCCGATTCATTCCAGGGTGTGCCACCCCCGGACACCGCGAACTTCGAACCGGACCTGCCGCGCTTCGCGCTCGGGCTACATCACGCTGCGCCGGTCCTCGCGGTGTCACAGGCGGAAGTCAAGGCGAATTTCGAACGCTACAACCTGCTAGACGATCAGGTTCGCTTTCTTCCCGGCTGGTTCAAGGACACGCTGCAGGACGCCCCAAACGACCAATCGCCGTTTTGAGGCTAGACGGTGACCTCTACGAATCGACAATCCAAGCGCTCGACGCGCTCTACCCACGATTGTCGCCAGGCGGTTTCTGCATCATTGACGACTACAACCTCCGAGGGGATGTCGGCAAGCCGTCGCGGACTACCGTGCTAAGCACGGAATCTCCTCGGAGATCGCACGATCGACCAATGTGGTGTGTTCTGGCGTAAGTAGTGGAGGGCACAGGCGCCCGTCGCCCCGCTCGCCATCTTGGGGACGAAGTCTGCCCATGTTGAGACTGCTTGGGGTACAGGTTTCTTCGAGGCGAGCGCCACGCCAACGCGGGCGGAACTTTAGGACTTGGGGACTAACGATGAGGTTTGTGCTGGCGAGTTACGGAACCCGAGGCGATATCGACCTTCCTTGGTTGTCGCTCGTGAATTGGTCGCAGAGGACACGATGTCCGAATGGCCGTCCCGCCCGACTTGGTCGGTTTCGTTGAGGCGGCGGGAGTTTCCGCGGTTGCCTACGGGTTGGACACGCGAACTTGGTTGGACGTGTACCGCAACTTCTGGACCTCTTTCTTCGGAGCCTTCTGGAAATCGGAAACCTTCGGAAGCTTTGGCACGAAATGTGGGAGCTCAGCGACGAATCCTGGACTCAGATGAGCCAGACGCTGACATCGGTTTCGGACGGGGCTGACCTGCTGTCCGTCGGCCTCAGCTATCAGGAGGCCGCAGTTAGCGTCGCGGAATACCTGAACATTCCGTTGGCCACCCTGCATCACGTTCCGGTCCGGGCCAACGGCGAGCTGTTACCGATTCTGCCGCCGCCCCTGGCCCGTTTCGGGATGACGGCGTTCGACTGGCTGGGCTGGCTTCTGAACAGGCAAGTAGAGCGGGCGCAACGCCGTGAACTTGGGCTGCCGAAAGCGAAAAGTCCCGCGGCGCGACGGATCGCCGAAAGCGGCGCGCTGGAAATTCAGGCCTACGACGAGGCGTGCTTCCCCGGCCTGGCCGAAGAGTGGGCCAAATGGGACGGCCAACGTCCCTTTGTCGGTGCGCTGACCATGGAGTTGACTACCGGGGCAGACGAGGAGGTCGTGACGTGGATCGCGGCGGGTACCCCTCCATCTGCTTTGGGTTTGGCAGCATGCCGGTGGAATCCCCGGCCGACGCGATCGAGATGATTAGCTCCGCCTGTGCGGAGTTGGGCGAGCGTGCGTTGATCTGCGCGGGTTGGAGCGACTTCAGCGACGTCCCGCATGCCGACCACGTCAAGGTGGTTGGCGGCGTGAACTACGCCGCTGTCTTTCCCGCCTGTCGGGCGGTCGTCCACCACGGCGGCTCGGGCACCACGGCCGCGAGCCTGCGCGCCGGAGTTCCGACCCTGATCCTGTCGATGGACGTCAATCAGAAGTTATGGGGCGCCTGCGTCAATCGATTGAAAGTGGGAACCTCCCGACGCTTCTCGAGTACTACACGCAGATCGTTAGTTGCCGACCTGCGCCGAATCCTCGCCCCGGAATACGCAACCCGAGCCCGCGAGCTCGCCATCCGGATGACCCCACCCGCCGAAAGCGTCGCAAAAGCCGCCGACGTCGTAGAGGAGTACGCCCGTTCGAGGCATCTTGCCTGACTTGCACGGTGGCGCCCCAAAGCGCCGCGCTGCCTGGTGGCCGCCTGTTAGGATCCATCGACGCCGATTAACGATCTCGCCGAAACGGTAGGATTGAATCGACAATTCGAGCTGCGAGACAAGACCGCACCGACCTTTGATACGCGACCAAGGAAAACATGACCAGCCTGACGACCAAACCGAAAGTTCGGTGGACGCCTCGAACCCTTACCATCCTGTTTTTTTGGTGGCTCGGATCGATGCGTCCTTCTGTGGTGCGGCATTACCTTACCGACGCTTTGCGCTATCGGCTGGTGAAGTCGGGGGTTCCACCGCGCACCGCAAAGCACGTTGCTGAAGTCAGCGCGGAATTCGAGGCAAACGCAGCCCAGGGACAATTTCAAGAACGCTGGTTCGACATGAACATTGTGCCTTGGTGTGTCACCTTTCCGAAAGTCTTCGATCGTACGGACCCGGTGCGCATTCTCGAAATCGGGTCATGGGAAGGGCGCTCGAGCCTGTTCTTCCTGACCTACTTTGCACAAGGCAATCTGACCGCGGTTGATACCTGGGCGGGTAGTGACGAATGGCACTACAACGCAACCTCAGACTTGCGGGACCTGGAAGCCCGGTTCGACAGCAACGTTTCCTCTGGTGCGGGACGGGTAACGAAGCGCAAAGGATCGTCGCTGACTGTTTTGCCACAATTGATCGCCGAACGGCAAGAATTTGACTTGATCTACGTGGATGGATCTCACTTTTCCGATGACGCAATAGTCGATGGACTTAACGCCTGGCGTTTGCTCAAGCAGGGCGGAATGATGATATTCGACGATGTTATGTGGCCGGCTTACCCGCGAGCACGCGCCAATACCGCATGGGCGATCCACCAATTTCTGAAATACCATGCGGGCGAATATAAGGTTCTGCATGCCCAATACCAAATTATCTTGCAGAAGAAGAAAGCGTTTGTTGACGAAACCGCAGATTGGATCAGCAAGCCATCCGCTCCCGCTGCAATTTCAGATCCGTCGAATAACGGGCGCCAGCCGGAACAAACGCACCAGCAGGTGCTGGGTTAGACGCAGGCCGATTCATACCCTGGCAAACCAGCCCTGAGCGGGTAGCCGGACAGGTTCGATTCACCTGGTTGCGACTGTTGGCCTCAGCCCCCTCGATGACCTCCTGAGGCATTGCGGCGCAAGTCATCGGGGTTCAGCGCTGACCGGACATCAAGTTGATTTCGAATCGCCCCGTTGACGATGGCCGGCGGGAAGGCACGCCCTACCCGGACGTCGCCTCCTGCTGGACGGTGACGGCCGGCGCCGGCTGACCTAGTCTCTTCTGGGCAAAACGAGACTTCAATGCCATCGCCCGCTTCTCGACCCCGAACCAGCTCAGAGCGGCCAGGGGCACGGTCGCGGCGCCGGCGACAGCTGCGAAAGCAAACGGATTCAAAAAGCTAAGCCCACACATGACGAGGAACTGCTGCACCGGCCATCCGTAAATGTAGATGCCATACGAAAGATCCGTCCGCAGCCTGAGGCGCGGGTTATGAATCAGGGCGCCTGAAACGATGACCGCGTACGCCAGCGGAATGGCGCCGACCACCCGATAGTTGGTTACGAGCAAGGCGGAACCAATGGCGATAACCAGGCAGACTATTACCAGCGACCATCGAGCGGGCAACACCTCGCGGAACTGGTGGATGAGCATTCCAGCCAGGAACACAACAGCGAACCGTCCAATCATCTGCGGGATGGTTTGCACCGCGAAGCCCGGGTAGGACACCACCGCGGCCAAGGACACCGCCAGTACGAACGCGAGAGGAACGGCCCAACGGCGACCCAGCAGCCCGATAACACCGGCGGCGGCGACCCCGATGTAGCAGAACAGCTCGGATATCAGCGTCCAGAGCGTGCCATCCCACACGTGGGGCCACGGGACTCCGCTCGGCGTCCCCGCGATACTGCCGTGGTACACGTTCAGTACCGCGTTGTTCAGGACGTATTCGATTGGCGCGGCGGACATTAGTAGTTTCTTCGCCGAGCCGCCCTGTATCGCGACGCCGATCGGGGCGATGACGAACGCGACGACGATCAGGCAGACCCACAAGCCCGGAAAGATGCGTAGGGCGCGCGCGACGAAGTACTCGCGCGGGCGCGGGTTGCGGTGCCAACTCGCGGTGATGAGGAACCCTGAGAGGACGAAGAAGCCGTCGACCGCTACGTCATAGAGGCCGTGTAATCCAGGAGCCGTGTGGCCGGTCAGCGGCCAGGAGTGCTGTAGTACGACGGCACTGGCCATCACGAGTCGCCACACATTGAGAGCATTCATGCGCGGATCGAACACCTGGCTCAGTTTCATGCGTCTCCACCTATCCCCGATTGCCCGTCCAGTGTTGCGCAGTTACGCGGGCGTCGCATGGAGGTTTGCAAAAGATCCGCGAGTGGCGTTGCGGCCATCACGGTAACACTCGGGCGGCCCCGCCCCGCTGGTCACGAAACCTGCGGGACGGGAAATCTCGGCCTGCCCGTCCCGGCAGATGATACTGTCGCCCAAACGGGGCAAAGATCAAGCAATCATCCGCTGAGGAAGTCGATTTGGCCGACGGGGAGCTGACCGCGCGCGAGGCGGAACGCGTCGTCTGGGACGTCATTGTCGTCGGCACCGGCATGGGCGGCGGGACGCTGGGTTACTCGCTGGCCTGTTCAGGGCGAAGGGTGCTGTTCGTCGAGAAGGGACGCTCAACGCTGCCGGGGGTGCCCGGGACGATCCGCGCTTCGATGCCGAAGTGCCGAGCCGCTGGCGTGCCGTTCGCGAAGACCTACTACGACGTTTTGGCCCGGTCCGGCCGCTCGACCGACGAGGTTGAAGACATCAGCGGCCGTTCCCCGCGGCGATTTGTGCCCTTTTTGGGCAGCGGGACGGGCGGGTCATCGTCCCTCTATGGCATGGTCTGCGAGCGGTTTTTCGCTCAGGATTTCACTCCCCGCCAGCACTTCCGCAACCCAGGTGATTCCACCGTGCCCGAGGCCTGGCCGGTCACCTACGACGAGATGCGCCCTTGGTACGCCGCGGCTGAGAAGCTACTGGGAGTTCGCGGCCAGCCCGACCCACTGCGCCCGGAGTCCGCCGAGGTGGGTCTGCCTGCCGCACCGCCGTTTTCGGCAGAGAACCAGCCGTTGGTTGATTACCTGTCAGGTCGCGGTCTACATCCCTACCACCTGCCGATGGCCTGTGATTACACCGAAGGTTGTTCTACCTGCCAGAGCTACCTATGCAACCGGTCGTGCAAGAACGACGCCGCCCGCAATTGCCTGCTGCCGGCCGTCGCCGACCACGGAGCCCACCTGCTTGCCGAATGCCGGGTCGAACGCCTCGAATCGGACCGCACGAAGGTCAATCAGGTGATTTGCGAGAGTCCTTCCGGGGCACTGGCCCTGAAGGCCAAGGTGGTGGTGCTGGCTGCCGGTGCACTGGTGACGCCCGTGCTGCTGCTCAACTCCCGTTCGGGCGATTGGCCCCGCGGCTTGGCCAACGGCTCGGATTGGGTGGGCCGCAACTTGATGCGTCACCTTGTCGACATGATCGAAATCTGGCCGCAGCCCGGCATCAGAATTGCCGGCGCAAACAAAGAGATCGGGCTGAACGATTTCTATTTCTGGGAGGGCCAAAAGTACGGCACCGTACAGTCATTCGGCTCGATGGCGCCCATGGAAATCCTGACCAGCACTCCCGGGTGGCGCGCGAGGGCATTGCGTCTGATGAATCCGGCGGTGCGTCGGGTTTATGAGCGCTTCTTCAACGGTGGCCTGGTGCTCGCGACGATCATGGAAGACCTGCCCTATCTGGACAACCGCGTCTTGCAATCCGACCAGCCGAATGGGGACGGTCGCCAGCGCCTGCGACTTCAGTATCGCCTTCACCCCAATGAGGTCGACCGCCGTGCAGTGTTCTTGAGGCAGTTGAAGGACGTGCTGGAGCCGTTCCGCAAAATCACCCTGCGGGGCGCCGAAGACAACAAAGCCGTGGCCCATGTCTGCGGCACATGCCGCTTTGGTACCGACCCCACATCCAGCGTGCTGGACCCGCACAACAGGGCGCATGAAGTCGAAAACCTGTATGTGGTCGACAGCTCGTTCTTCCCCTCCAGCGCCGGGTTGAACCCAAGTTTGACGATCGCAGCCAACGCCTTGCGAGTGGCCGCGCACGTTGACCAGGCGCACTTCGCCACCTGATCAGATCGCGGAGCAACCGTTGGGGCAACCCCGGCTGACCTCCCCTGGGTTACTCGGCCGGCCGCCGAAGCGGAAGGCCGGCAGCGTGATAGATCGCGTCGATGACCGTCATGTTCTCGACGGCGCCCTCCGGCGTCGTCTTCACCGGCTCCCCCATAGCACCGCCGCGGCGAAAGCATCGAGTTGGTACGCATACGACGGGCGGCGCGCGAAGCGCTCGGCCCGTTTGCCATCGGCTGACCGGACCGAGAGCCGATGGAAGGATTGTGGCATCACCGGATTGAGCACACGCAACTCACCGCGATCGCCAATCACCTTGGCGCTCAACTGCAGCAGATTGGACGACCACATCGAGCAGCGAACCCGTCCCGTGTGGCCACCTTCGAACCGCAGCTGGGCCGTCATGGCCCGATCGACTTGGGGGTCACGCAGTTTGGCCTGTGCCGAAACGACTTCCGGCGTTGAACCGCCGAAGGTCCGGACCATGTCGACGGCGTAGCATCCGGCATCCATTGTCGCGCCGCCGGCAAGGGAGTAGTTGTAGCGGATGTCGGTGAACTTCGGGAGGGGGAAGCAGAGGGCCGCTTCCACTCGCTCTAACTTGCCCAGCTCCCCCGAGGCGATGATCTCTTCGACGCGCAGGCATAGTGGGTGGTAGCGGTAATGAAATGCCTCCATCACCACCCGATCGGACTTCGCGGCCAGTCCGGCGATTTCGCGGGCCTCGGCGGCATTGGCGGTGAACGGCTTTTCGCACAGCACGTGCTTTCCCTGCGGCCAGCGCAGCTCGGGTCCACCTGCCGTGCAAGCCGTTTGGCAGCGGGTTGTAGATGGCATCCACTTCTGGATCGGCGATCAGCGCCTCGTAGCTGCCGTGCACCCGGGCGATGCCGTGTTTGTCCGCGAAGGCCTTGGCGCGCGACGCATCCCGCGCAGCGACCGCAGCGACTTCGACCTCGGCGTTTTCCCGGGCCGGGTTTACGAGAGCCAACGGCGCGATCCGGGCCGCTCCAAGGATGCCAACCCGCACGGTGACCCCACGAGACACGGACCAGATGGTAGCACCGGCTCAGGCCGGCCGGGGCGACGAACCGCTTCGATTGGATCGCGCCAGTTACTCAGGAGTTGGACGAGATCCGGCGCTCTGAGGAGAGAAAATCGTCGAGATATGCCGGCGGCTTCAGATTGAGCAACCGGTCACGGTCGGCGGCAAGATCCGCGTGGTCAAGCGCCTCGATCTGCGCCGCCGAGTAGGACAATCGTGATTCGGGAGCTCCCTTTCGCACGATCCCCACGCCCCAGTCACAGTTCAGCACCGCGATCCGCAGATCCTGCCGGGTGCTTCGCCGGTAGACGATCGCCTTCCAAACGTCGCCACTCCAGTCAATCTCCCACCACCGGTTCTGCCTACGAAAATCGGCGTACGAGTCCGCAGGACAGGCGACCGATGCCCGCATCGGGTTGCAATCGTGTAGGAAGATGACGCCATCGTCGCGCAGATAGCGCAGCGTGTTCGCGACGTCCGGCACCACCTGCCCATAGGTATGTAGGCCGTCGATCAGGGCGACGTCGATGCGACGCTACTTGAGGAACGCTGCCTCGTGCGTGAAGAAGGCGTCACTGGTTGTCTCGAAGTAGTAGGTCGCGTGTGCCTTCGCGCCGACGCGTACGTGTCGAGACGTTAAACGCAGGGTTTACACGCTCTGGAAATTCCCGGAGGCTCCTGACCTTGGAAACGAGGATGCAGGTATGCCCACGGAATCGTCGTCGGGGAAGAAGCCGACCAGTCGCAGGTACAGCCCGGAGGAGAAGGCCGCCGCGGTGCGCATGGTGCGGGCGTTGCGCTCCGAGCTGGGCACCGAGCAAGGAACGGTGTCTCGGGTAGCCCGCCAGCTCGGCTACGGGGTGGAGTCGGTGCGGTCCTGGGTGCGCCAAGCCGATATCGATGATGGGTATTCGCCCGGGGTGACGACTGCGGAGTCTGCGAAGGTCAAAGAGCTCGAGCAGGAGATCCGAGAATTGAAGCGCGCCAACGAGATACTGAAACGAGCGGCGAGTTTTTTCGGGGCGGAGCTCGACCGCCAACACAAGAAATAGTCGCCTTCATCGACGCCCAGCGGGCTGAGTTCGGGGTCGAGCCCATCATCACCGTCCTGCGCAGCGCAGGGGTGACGGTGGCCCCGAGCAACTACTACGACGCCAAGGCCCGGCTGCCGTCGGCGCGGGCGCGACGTGACGCCGTCCTCGGGCCAGCCCTGGTGAGGCTGTGGGAGGACAACTACCGCGTCTACGGGGTACGCAAGCTGTGGAAAGCCGCACGTCGGGCCGGCCACGACGTCGGCCGTGACCAGGTGGCCCGGCTGATGCGGGCCCCCGGCATCCAAGGGCACGGCGCGGTAAACGGTTCGCACCACCAAACCCGACCCGGCCGCGGTGCGGCACCCGGATCTGGTGAAGCGGCGATTCACCGCGAGCGCACCCAACCAGCTATGGGTCACGGATCTGACGTTCGTGCCGACCTGGGCCGGGGTGGCCTACGTGGCTTCATCGTCGACGTCTACTCGCGGATGATCGTGGGTTGGCGGGTGGCACGCATATGCGGACCTCGATGGTGCTCGACGCCTTGGAGATGGCACGATGGTCCCGCGGAAACACGTTGCCGGGCCTGACCTGTCACTCCGATGCCGGATCGCAATTTACCTCCATCCGCTACGGCGAACGCCTCGCCGAGCTCGGTGCGGTGCCCTCGATCGGCACGGTCGGCGACAGCTTCGATAACGCCATGGCCGAGACGGTCAACGGCTACTCCAAAGCCGAGTTGATCTACGGGCCCGCCCGCAGCGGGCCGTGGAAGACCGTCGAGGACGTCGAACTGGCCACCCTCGGCTGGGTGTACTGGCACAACACCAGCCGGCTCCACGGCTACCTCGGCGACGTTCCACCCGCCGAGTTCGAAGCGACGCTCTACGATGCACAACGGACCGACCAACCCCTGGCCGCAATCCAATAGCCCGAGCCTCCGGCAGACCCAGAGCCTGTCAGGTCGACGGCGATCTTCTCCTGAGCGGTGATGCGACGAAACGCCGTCCCGCGCGAGACGCCGATCTCAAGGTAGACACGAGTCGACTGTCCATCGAGCGCCTGCTGCACGGCCTTGATCCGGTTCTACGCGACAACCCTCCCCGAGCGCGCTCATCCACAAAGAGCACGCCTGCATGGAGAAGCTCCGTGTCATCTGCGGCGCCGCCGGCAGCCTGCGCGTGGCGTGCCGATATTTGAGGAGTAGGCCAAACCTTGACCCCCAGGCACGTCGTCGCGTGTAACCTTGTCCCCGTCGGGCGTATTCATATCAGTAACGTAACCCAATCAGTACAGCTATAAGATCCAAACGGCCCCGGGGTTCTGAACATCGTCTCGCGATCCGCGATAGCGTGACGGAGCCGCTTCCGACGACCCGCCGCCGAAAATTGCTACCCACACTGGTCAATAAGCTGCGCCCAAGACGCCCTGGATGGCATGATGGCGCAGACTTCGAGCACACGGAATTGAAAAGGCGGGGGGGACCCTTATGAAGTTTGCCTTGGCGAGCTTTGGAACTCGCGGCGACATCGAGCCCTCGGTCGCTGTCGGTCGCGAACTGCTGCGCAGGGGGCACGATGTACGCATTGCCGTCCCGCCCAACCTAGTTGACTTCGTCGAGAAGACTGGTCTTACGACCGTCGCCTACGGGATCGACACGGTGGACGGGCTCCAGGAGGGGCTCGATGCAAACCGCGAATTCTGGACACTGCTATTCCATAATTTTTGGAAGGTCAACGATCTGCGCAACGCATGGCACGGACTATGGGATCCAGTCGCCGAGCTGTGGGCAAATATGAACACGACGTTGGTGTCGCTGGCAGACGGGGCCGACTTGGTTTTAACCGGCCTCAATTTCGAGCAAGCCGCTTTCAACGTCGCGGAGTACTACGACATTCCGTTTGCCACGCTGCACTTCTTCCCCATACGGCCGAATGGGCAACTCATTGGGCGTCTACCGGCGCCGGTGGTCAAGTTCGGGATGACGGCGATGGGCTTGCTGTCTTGGCATCTTCTGACGAAGAAGCTCGATGACGCACAGCGCCGCGAACTGGGCCTGCCGAAGGCAAGAGGCACCTCGTGGAGACGGATCACCGATCGTGGCTCGCTGGAAATCCAGGCCTACGACGAGGTCTGTTTCCCGGGGCTGGCGGCCGAATGGGCGAAATGGAATGGCCATCGACCGTTCGTCGGCCCACTCACGATGGAGTTGACCACGGACGCCGATGACGAGGTCGCGTCTTGGATCGCCGCGGGAACGCCGCCGATTTGCTTCGGCTTTGGCAGTTTCGCAGTCGAATCTCCTGCCGCCACCGTCGAGATGATCAGCGCCGCCTGCGCCGAATTAGGGGAACGGGCATTGATTTGCTCGGGTTGGACCGACTTCAGCGCCGTCCCCCATTTCGACCATGTCAAGGTAGTGGGTGCAGTTAACTACGCCGCGACCTTTCCCGCTTGCCGTGCGGTGGTTCATCACGGGGGTGCTGGCACCACAGCCGCGAGCCTACGCGCCGGAGTTCCCACGCTGATTCTTTGGACGATGCCCGACCAGCCGATCTGGGGTGCCCAGTTCAAACGGCTGAAAGTGGGGGCGTCTCGGCGCTTTTCGACCACCACTCGCGAATCGCTGGTCACGGATCTGCGCGAATTCTCGCGCCGGATTACGCAGCCCGTGCCCGCGAGCTCGCTGCCCGGATGACGAAACCAGCCGAAAGCATTTCCAACGCCGCCGATCTCATCGAAAAATTCGCCCGTTCGAGGCGTATCGGCTGATCGGCGGCTGCCGGTCTACCGGCAGAATAGCACTGAAGCGGCATCTCGAGTTTCCTGCCGGCATCAACTACTGGCTGAGAACCGCCCTTCCTTCAGACCCAGTGCGATCCGGGTGAGACCGAGGTCTGCTCGGAACGAAAGATGGTGCGGGGCAACGTCAGAACGAATCGCCTAAGCCCAAGTACCTCGTCGCCGGTGAGCCAGCGCCACGAGCTCCATCATCGTTTTCATGACCGCGGGCCGAAATACCCGGGAGCGCACACCGCTGGAAAGTTTGCGGTAATCCTCGAAGGCAGACCGGACATCGCGCTCGCTCGCCCGATAGGACTCGAAAATGCGATCCAGTATCCCCTCGTCAGGACACTCGTCTCGCGCGGCCGCGCACAGGGCATCGTAAACTGCTGATATCCAGTCTGTGCCGAAACGGTTTGTCACCGACCCGCGGCTTTTCTGGCCACGAAGATCAGGTGTGAGAAACGCTTCGATCGCGTCCTCTTCCTGGGTAGTGAGATCGACAGGCAACGCCGTGGAAATCCGCTTGATCTCCCTGCGCCAGTCGTCGAGGAAGGTGGTGTACTCGACGAAAGCACGTGGAATGCCACGCGTGCGTCGCTCGGCCAGTAGGTTGTATTTCACCCATAAGGTACTTGACAGCTCCGGCGAGATTCGCCATGAAGCCGCGACGGACGAGATCACCTCTTCCGGGTGGCGCACCGCAATCACGGCCGCAATGTCAAATCCGGCCAGACGCGCGGCCTCAAACCATAATTCCGACAGCGTCGTTATCCTGGGATCCTTGACAACCACGAGCGGTGCGGCGGGCACAGTCTCGAGATACGCGCTGATCTCGACGATGCACGCGGCCTTCTCCTTGGCGGTCATTGCCCCTTTCTCCTGCAAGCGCAGGGATGGGTCGAACCAGGCGCTGCCGTGGCGGTGCAGGATGGATTCGTTGATGCCGATGGCTTTGCGCGGCTCCCAGTGGCCACGTGGATTGTCGGCGTTGGCGCCCAACATCCCGGCCGGGAGCCGGCCCCCGCACAATGAGAGAACGCGTGTGACTGCTGAGGTTCCGGATCGTTGCGGCCCCAAGACAAATAGAATCACCGGGCGGGTCCCTTTCCCGGAGGGAGCCGCATGGTCGACAATTTCCCGGGCGGGTACAACACTTTTTATGGATTTGGCCCGCCGACCGGATCTCATAGCGGATCGAAGCCTTTCAGTCCTTGCGCCCCGTAGGCCGCGATGGTATCGCAGTATGCCTTACCTACGCGCGCTCTGCGCGGATCTGTGCACTTCGAACCGATCGCAACCCTTGGATTGACCCGCATTACCTCGCCGCAGACCGCCGATGCAGAGGCGGGACAGCTGCAAACGCAAACACGGCCAACTGCCCAGTGCTGAGTCTGCCCATCTTCAACTCGCCGCCTTCGCGGGGCGTGCGATCTGATAAGACAGCGGGAGCAAACGGATAAACGGCGGCAATTCATGCTAGGGCGCAACCGTCATGCCGATCTCCTATCCGACACCGAAATCTGGTTGTAGGTTCAACGCCAAATTCCGCCGCGGGCTCGTCGAGTGGGTCACACCATGATATTGGAGTCATCGGCCTCGGTTACGTCGGCTTGACACTGGCGACTGTGCTGGCCGAAGTAGGTTACAAGGTGATCGGCGTCGAGAGGCGGCCAGAAGTCGTTGACCAAACGAATGCCGGCGTGCCACATTTCTCCGAGACCGGTTTGGGGGATGCTCTCTCCCGGGTGGTCCGGTCTGGCGACCTGACAGCCACAGAGCGATTAAGACCAGACGCGTTTTGCGACACCTACATCATCACTGTGGGTACGCCGCTGCGGACGACTCTCTGTATGAGGCGAACACCCTGGCCCGTGTGGCGGCGTTCATCGGCGAACATGAATATAGCGATCTGGTGTACGGCGATGTCGTCCTGAAATCAACGTCGTTCCGCTACGCCGGCCGCTTCGATCTTGACCGTTTGCTGTTCGAGACGAACATTTGCCATCAAGCTATCTTCTACCGCCGCAAGCTCTTCGACACCATTGGACCGTACAACTTACGTTATCCGATATGCGGCGACTGGGACTTCAATATTCGCTGTTTTTCCAATCCTGCGCTGGTAACCCGGTATATGGATATGGTGGTTTCGCTGTACAACGACATTACTGGCATGAGCCACACCGGGAAGGATAAAGAGTTCGCAAAGCGGCTGCCGCTCTACCTCTGGGTCTCCGCGTTGACCCGCGGAAGAACGAAGGAGGGCCGCCGCGCTGTGTTGCACTCGTACGTTAGGTGGTTCCGTATCAAAGCGTTCCGGGCGCGCAACGCTAAATCGAGGTTACTCATCACGCGTCGCGCTCAAAGTTCCGCGGATATAGTCTCCCGGTAGCCTGCTTGACGAGCCGCCGGGCGCATTAAGTACGGTGCCGGAACACCTGCTAAGCGTTCGACTCGGCGGCGCTCCGGTAGCCGCGGACGGCGATCGGGATGAAAACCGCGAACAGCGCGAAAGCCCAGAAGAGAGTTAGCCCCAGGGGCCACAACAGCGGACCGCCGTGGGCCAGTCCCCACATCGCCTCAATGGGCGGCGACATGGGCTGTACGCGAACGAATGGCCGAAGCCAGTCCGGGTAGAGCGTGATCGGCGTGGTGCCGGGGTTGAGGAACGCCAGCGCGACGGTCCCGGCTGCTAGCCAGGTCATGAGGGCGACACCGTTGGTACGGATGGCGATCGCCATGACCAGCGCAGTGAACCCGACCACCATGATTGGGGGGATTAGGACGTACACCAGAACGGTGGCCCAGCCGTGGGTGAAGCGCAGACCCATTGCGAGTCCGAGGGCAGTGATCAAGACCGTCCCGATGAGAGCGCGCACGGCCTCGGCGGCCAACCGTCCGGTGAGCGCGCTTGCCCGGTGTACCGGCATCACCCACATCCGGCTCAGCAAGCCAGAATCGCGCTCCATCGCGATGCCAAGCGAAGTGCTGAGGGCGCCGAACACCCCGGACAGCACCGCACACACCGGCACCAGGGCGTAAACGCTTTCTACGCCGGTGATCTTATGTACTCGCTCGTCCAGCACCACGACGTATACCAGTAAGAGGCAGACGGGGACGATCAGGGACCCCACCAGCACCGCACGCTCACGCCGCCACTCGGTGAGGAGTCGACCGGCTTGCACCCAGCTCTGGGTGACTAGCGAGGCTTGCATGCTGCGCTCGTTCATCACTAGCTCCGCCTCTGCAGCCGCAGCGTGATCGCACCGAAGACCAGCACCATCCCGACACACCAGGCCGGCTGGCCGCCAGATTGCCGAGTGCCACATGGCCGGAGCCCAAGCCGCGCAGTGTTTCGGCGACCAGTGACAGCGGCTGGTTCCGTACATAGGGGCGCAACCACCCGGGGAAGGTGCTCTCGGGGGCGATCCCCGTGGACAGCATGAATAGCAACAGCTGGGGGACAAACAATACGTGGCTGGTCCCCTGGGGGCTATTGGTGCTGGAGCCGAGCGCGTCGGCGGCCAGTGCCACGGCCAGGCCCAGCAGCAACGCAATGGCGACAAAGGCCAGCGCGTATGCCAGTCCGCCCGTCATCCGGAACCCGAACGCGTAGCCGGCGGCGATCGCCACCGCCAGGGCGAGGGCGGCCCGGACCAGGGTAGCCACTATTCGGGCAGTCACTGGGACCGCGGCGCCGACCGGCAGCGTCCTCAACCGCTCCCCCAGCCCATGCAGGTGGTCACGTGCTGCGCGGTCCGCCGTGAGCATCGCGACCAAGACCACTGCCTGGATGGCGACCGCTGGGACCAGGTACTGCGAATAGCTGACGTGTCCGGTGTCGACCAGGCCGTGCAGCGCCAGCGAAAAGCCGACCAAATATCCGACGGGCGAGAATATCTCGAACATCAGCCCGCCATCTCGCGCTGCGGCGAGCAGCGAACGTTCGGTGAGGGCGCCTAGGGCGGTCATGGTTGGGCGACAGTTTGTTCGGTGAGGTGCAGGAATGCCTCGTCGAGCGAAGGTTTGCGCAGCGAGATGTCGATGAGTTCGATGCCGATTGCATCGACCCGTCTCAACACGTCACCCAGCGTGGCCACCCCTTGGGAGGCGGGCACCGACACGTAATTCATGTCGGCGTCGATATCGATCCCTTTGAGCCCGGCCAGCGCCGCCGCGACCTGTGGCAGGTCGGCCGGATTGGCCGGGGTCACCTGGCAATAGTTAATGCCCACCCTGCGCTTGAGGTCCTCGGCCGTGCCGCTGGCGATCACCTGCCCGTGGTCGATGACCACGATCGAGTCGCTCAGCACGTCGGCCTCTTCTAGGTACTGCGTGGTCAGCAGCACGGTGACGCCCTGCAGCGCCAGCGAGCTCACCAGCGACCACATGGAGCGGCGGCTACGTGGGTCCAGCCCGGTGGTCGGCTCATCGAGGAAGAGCACTTTCGGCAGCACCACCAGTGCGCTGGCGGGATCGACGCGGCGCCACATGCCGCCGGAGTAGGTGGACACCCGCCGATCGGCTGCGCCGACGAGGTCGAATTGCTCGAGAAGCTCGTCGGCGCGAGCCTTCGCCTGCTGGCGACGCAGGCCGCGCAGCCTTCCGAACAGCACCAAATTCTCCCGCCCGGTGAGGAGTGGATCCATTCCGTGAACTGTCCGGCCATTCCGATGCTGGCACGCACTCGGCCGGGCTGGCGCACCACGTCGTAACCGCTGACGAGGGCACGGCCCGACGTGGGGCGGATCAACGTGGACAGGATGTTGACGGTGGTCGTCTTGCCGGCGCCATTGTGGCCGAGCAGGCCGCACACCGTCCCGGCCGGAACCGAGAAGTCGACGCCCCGCAGCGCAGGCGTATTTCCCCCGAAAGTCTTCGTGAGGCCGACAACCTCGATCGCCAGTGGGCTCACATCAGGAGTATTTCATGCTGCGTGGCCGCATGTTGACGGTATTGGTAGTCGATGACGGTACCCGCATGCCATGGGCCTGTTTTGCTGTGGCGGCTGGCCAGAGCTGGATGGATAGGACGCGAGAGGGGTTGCCGAGGCTCGTGAGTTAAGGGCGCGGCGCAGGCCCGTTGCGTAGCAATCGCGACAGCGACCTTGTGACAACCACGCGCCCGTGCAGCATTGGGCAAACTTCATACGGCGGAACTCTGGAGTTCGAATTGCGATCACTTCTGCGCAAACGCCCACACCGAGACGGGGAAATTGGGTTCGTTGCGTAGGGAACGCCACAACGGCCATTACCAAGCCCAGCGAGAAAGGTTAGCGCGGACGCATGCGCGGTTTCCCCAGGAACCGGTCTGAATCCGCTCCAGATCGAAGCCACACTCGGCCAAAAGATCCGGATGCCGATCTCCGTCCAGCGCGAACAGTCTTGCGGCCCTTCGTGAATTCGTATCAGAGAAGGGTGTAGTTATCAGAAAGTGGCCGCCGGGACGGAGCATTTCGTACACATGCTTTCCGGCCCGATAGGCCACAACAAGTGCTCGAACACCTGCTCCGCAATGATCAGGTCGAACTGCTCGGTCAAGGCGGACTCGCAGATGTCGAAATCGGGATAATGAGCCGAGCGGTAGGTCTTGAACTGCTCGATGCGCCCCCAGTACTCACCGGCAATCTCCAGCACGCTGAGTTGGTCAGGGTGGACACTTTGCACCAGTGTGCGGGTTTCACGATTCATCACTGTCCGGACCCAGTGGCGCGCCGTGGCGTACGACGCGACCTTCCACGACAAGCGCGTTAATAGCTCCTGGCCCTTCGATAACTCGACCGACCCTGATGGCGTTAAGCGCTCGCCGGAGCCAGCATCGTGAGCGGCGTCTTGGCCTAAGTCCCTCATCGTGTGATCTCCCTCGTCCGAACGCAACCTTCGAATACTAACCTTGGCGTGTTCAGCCGCTGCGACGTATTGCTACCGGCATCCGCGCTCCGCTCCACAAGAGCCCACGATTCCACGGCGGTTCGCGTCGGACGTGAGCCCTCCGGTCCGGCCCGGAAGCTGGGACCCCGTCACGTCCCGCCAGGACCGCAGGCGAAGGTGTTCGACAACACCAAACGTGAATCAATCGAAAAGACGCGACAGTATTACACGTAGCAACTTATTCGTCATTGCTACCGTGCGAGAATCTCGGTGGGCCAACAATTTAGCCTCTGTCTCGGTAAGTGGATGAGTGATCACCGCCGGCCGCTGTTTTTTCCTTTGATCGGTTGTTGCTCACTCTCCGTGAGACGTTCGGTTGCCAGCGCGGCATCTGCACCATCTCGCGTAAGCACCACCAGATCGCGGCGAAACCATGGAAAAGTCGAAAGGGACTGCACCGCCAACGAATCGAACAGACAAGGGTACCAACCGGCCGCAGCAAATAAGTCGAGCCAATGTGAAACCGGCCTACACTCGGTCTGGCCAGCACCAGGGCCGGGCCCCGCGCCGGAGAAGACGATGCGCTCGCGCGCATGCCGCGTGATGGCGCTGACAAATGGGCGCTCCGACTCCGCAGGAATATCCCGGACTGCGTCCACACAGATCACAAGGTCGAAGGTCTCCGCCAAGTCCAGCGGTTCGCCGAGATCCGCCTGCACGTATTCGTCAGGTTCAAGAAACCTTGCCCTCCGGTCGCAGGTGTCGACGCCCGTTATCCGCTTAGCTCCATAGGACGCGAAATACTTCAGGTACGCCCCGGGCCCGCAGCCGACGTCCAGGACGGATGTAGGGCAGTAGCGCTCTGCGACATGACGGAAAGGCGGTAGGTCGATGTATATTGCCGTTTCGGATTTTCCGTCGGCCGTGAATGATCGCACAACGTGTCGCCATGTCCAAAATTTTCGATTTGAACTCTCCAGAAACTCGAGGCCTCGACCAAGATGCGAGACATCAGCCTCAGGATTGAAGATCTTGTCGAAGGACCTTACAACTTTTTGGAGCGGGGTGCAGGTAGCCCCTGGTTGCGTCGTCAAACTTGCGTAAGCGGGCGCCACGGGGTCCCGGACCACGTCACGTGGCCACTCGAATTCCTCCGTCTTGGACAATTGCGCATACCTAAGTGCTTCGAGGGTCAAGTCCTCGGTTGTAAGCATAGGCCCGCGGATTATGCGATCGTAGATTCCTTTCCAGTGGATTCCGTGCCCGACGTCCAGCCGATATCGGTTTCGCTCCAAATTGGCTATCCAGCCAACCAAGATTTTGCCCGTGAGCTGGTCGACGCTCCGCACGGGAAAGTGAGCTAACGCCACATCCTGCAACCTCACCCTGCGGAGCGAGCGACCGGCGTACCTGACGCCATGGTTACCTTGCTTGATATTAAGTTTCGTGTCGATATTCGGCTTTGTGACGATGATCGTCTTCCACCATATGCGGTGCTCATCCGCCTTACGATAAGTGATATTCCGTAGCGGATCTGGTGTGTCGCTTTCTGGGCCGGCGGGGGCGGGAATATAGGTCCGCAAACGATATTGCGCCTGAGTGCCAGGGCGCATTGCGCGCAATTGGCTATATAGCGCCTCGCGCGACTGCGACACGATGAACTCATCGGCATCTAATAGGAACACGAAGTGTGGCTTAAATTTGGGCACCACCTTGCGATACACCGCTGTGACTATTTCTGCTTGAAAGTGACCCACGACCGGGTCGTCGAATATGACGACAGGTAATCCCTCTTGCTGTAGCTGCACGAGAATTTCCCGGGTGTCGTCGACCGAGTCGTTATCGATGATGATTAACGCGTCCATGAAGCTTAGGTTATGCCGAACGAAAGCCTCAATGATGTCGGCCTCGTTTTTCACCATCGCTATTCCGAGCGATTCAATCATACGGGCAACCTACCTTCGGATACATTTCGGTCAAAACGCTGGCCCATAGGTTGAAATACAGTCTTTATGACTTCCACTCCGCCTCCTCCGCAAAGGACAAGAGCAGTGGTCGACCCCGTCCCCTAGTGAAGTCGCCGTCGTCATCTGCTCCCGGCGCCGGGTAGCGAGCTCCCAATATGCGCGCACCAACCTGATCGACCCCGGATTCTGCTGAGGTTTCGCAAAATGGCTTGTAGTTGTGACGCTCCGCGTCCATCCGCGCCGTCGCGAGCCCAATTGACTGCGAGAACTCAACCAGAGTAGGCGGGACATCGATGTCGACTCGATGCTGTCTGCCCAACACCTCACGGCTGAGAGCAGCAGAACAGAAGGCTGGATATCGCCGCGACTCCCATACCATGTCGGGGTAAATCCCATCGCGGATCCAGGCCTTTCAGTTGTCGTGCGCGCACGCGTCGTCAGGGGCATTGTCATTATTCCCGGTTCTTCAGTACTTCGGGCGGCTTCGACCCCGCCAGACGCGCGACAAGGCACTCGGCTCAGATGTCGGATACTTGCGTTGACCGCCGGTGCGGTCCATGGCGAGGACGGCACTGGGCCGCACCGAAGCGTCGGGCACAATGTTTAGCCCCAAGCCCCCCTGCGCCGGTGCGCGATCGCGGCGATCTCGAAGATCCGCTGCACGGTAAACGGCCTGAACACCGCCTCGCCAAGCTGTTGGTTTGGGCGTGAAAATCCTTGAACGCCATCCGGAAATTATGCTCACGCGCCCGATCCGACTCGTAACTGCGATCTAGCGCAGACATGTCCTGCGGGTCATCCTGCGCCGCTGCGCAAAGCGTTTCGTACGTTGTGGAGATCCAGTCTGAACCGAAGAGGTTCTGTCACTGGGCCGCGGTGTCGCTCACGGCGCAATTCTTGTGTCTGGGTGGTCGTGAGCTGTGGTGCGTGATGTCGCTCTAGCGATCAAATTTTTTGACCGCCAAAGGTGCGCCGCTGGGATGAGACGACACGCCTCGACCGGGCCGAACTCTCCATCAGGTCGGCGGTGCGGGCCACGCTTTCGGCGGGTTTGGTCATCCGGGCGGCGAAGTCACGCGTGCGAACCGCGTAATCGGGCGCCAGAATCCGTCGTAGGTCCGCGACCAACGATTCCCGGGTAGTGGCCGCAAAGCGCCGCCCACCGCCCACCTTCAATCGCTTCGTCGACCGGGCCCAAAAGGGCTGATCGCCAGACATCCAGAGGATGAACGTGGGGATTCCGGCGCGCAAACCGGCGGCCGTGGTGCCCGAGCCACCGTGATGAACGACCGCACGGCAGGCAGGAAAGATTCTGGCGTAATTCATCACGCCCACCACCTTCATGTGTTCGAACTGGGGTACGCCGCTGTAGTCACGCCCACCGGCGCACACCAACGCCCGCTCACCCAACTGCGCGCAGGCCCCGGCGATCATTTCGAGCGTGGCGGCCGGTGATTCGACGGCTATGGTTGCCAGGGCGAAGCAAATCGGCGGTCTTCCTGACGCGATCCAGGACGCGACTTCGTCATCGGTGTCCGCCGTCAACTCCATGGTCAGAGCACCCACAAAGGGGCGCCGGCCGCCCCATTTCTCCCATTCGGCTTGCAGGCCAGGGAAGTAAATTTCGTCGTAGGCCTGGATTTCCAGCGATCCGCGGTCAACAATCCGGCGCGCCGCGAAGCGTCTGGCTTCGGGTAGGCCTGAGCTTTCACGGCGCTGCGCATCCTCAGCCTTCTTATTCATGCGCCAACAAAACCAGTTGTGCAGCGTCATTGCCGAGCGCAGCAACGGCGACGGCGCCATGTCAAGAAGCTGACCGTTGGGGCGCATGGGAAAGTAGTGCAGCGTGGTCAACGGTATGTCGTAGTACTCCGCGACGTTGACAACGAGGTCCTGAAAAAGCAGGCCGGTGAACAGGAGGTCCGCACCGTCGGCCAGCGCCGTCACCGTCTTGCTCATGTCGCTCCAATGCCGAAGGCAGGGCTCCCAAAGTTCGCGCACCAACCTGATCGGCTCGCGCACCGTCCAGAGGCCGCGCAGAAAGTTCGGCCAGAAGGTGCGAAGGAATTCCTCGTCCCAGAATGCATCCAACCCGGGCCCGTAGCCGACCGCCTCAAGCCCGGCTGCTTTTGCGAAGTCAACGAAGTGCGGCGTGACGGCCAGGCGAACTTCGTGGCCCCTGCGCAGCAGTTCTTTGCCGATAGCGACAGCGGGCTCGATATCGCCGCGACTTCCATAGCTTGCCAGTGCGAATTTCATTCCGTCATCACCACTGGCTCTTGGTGCTGCGGGCGGCTGCGATACCACTTGAGCGCGGCGACATCTGTGTGGGTGGGCGCGATGGAAGGACAGGCCAATTGTCTTTATTGCTCGCGCGACAACACACCGCGCCCTCCCCTGGTTCGGCAATACGGGCAGCCAACATCTAACTCTCCGATATTTGCACAGACCGGCGCAAGAGGGACCGATTATCGCGGCAGTTGGCGCCTCATGATCGGCTGCCGAGAAGTCGGTTCCGCGCTAAAGAGCCGCGTCAGTCGACCTGGCCGGGAAACCGCTTCAGCCCGCGACGGCTCCCGGCTCGAAGAACGGCGCACCGAATTCGGTCACCGGCCGGAAGCCGCGTTTGCGCGCGTTCTCGGCGGCGTTGCGGATCAGCGCGTAAAGACCGACGAATGCCGCGTGATCGGTCATCACCAACGGCGTCAGCAGCCGGTTGTGCACCAGCGAGAAGGCCAGCCCGCTCGCCGGGTCGGTCCAGCCGAGTGAACCACCGAGCCCGACATGGCCGAAGCCGGGCATCACGTTGCCGATAGGCAGGCTGTGGTAGCCCAGGTGGAATGCCAATGGCACGAACAGGTTTCGGTCCGGGCGCAGGCTCCGTCGACCGGTCAGGCCGGCGACGAGCTCCCGGGACAGGAACCGGATGCCGTCGACCTCGCCGCCGTTGGCGATGGCTCCGTACATCCGGGCCAGCCCGCGGGCCGTCACCACCCCGTTGGCCGCCGGGATCTCGGCATCCAGCAAGGGAGTGTCACCCTGCACGGCGGCGACCATGCCGGGGAAGTACATGGACCGGAATCCTCCGGACAGCTGGTTGGCCACCCTGCGCGTCACGCAGCTGAGGATGGGGTTGCCGACCATGTTCTGCGGCGCCACAATCTCGGCGACCCGCGTCGGCGCGCCCGCCGGCGGGCGACCCAGATACAACCCGTCGGTGCCCAATGGCTCGGCGAGCTCCTTGCGGATCAGCGCTCGCATGCCTTTTCCGGTCAGGGCCCGGACAAGGCCGGACATCAGCCAGCCGAAGGTCAGCGCGTGATACGCCTGCTTGCCCAGCAGTCGCCCGGGCGCCGCGGCGGCCAGCCGTTCTTCCATCACGACGTGGTCCAGCAAGTCTTCGGCCCTAGCGCCACGCAGGCCCGACAGGCCGGCGGTATGCCTCATCACGTCGCGCACGGTGAGGCTCGCCTTGCCGTTGGCCGCGAACTCCGGCCAATATTCGGCAACGGGGGCGTCGTAGTCGATCAGCCCCCGGTCGGCGAGCCGGTGGACCACGGTGGCGGCCATGCCTTTCGTCGCCGAGAACACCATCGGCGCGCTGTCGGCCGACCACGGCCGATGGCCACCCCGGTCGGACCAACCGGTCCAGACGTCGACGACGGGCTGGCCGTCGAGATATACCGCCAGCGCACCGCCGCCGAAGCGGCGGGCGGGGAACATGCTGGAAAATCCGCGAACGACGCAGCCAAAGTGTGAGTCCGCCGCACCGGACACACGGTGACCTGCGTCAAGGTCATCGTGGACAGGGACCGCGCGGCGATCGACTCGGGTTTCCACCGTCACATTTTTGAATTTACTTGGATTTCACACCTTCCCGGAGCGAAATCGGATTGTTTATCTATCCGTTATTCTGACGCAGCCGTTAATATTTGCTCGGCGGCCAGCGCGGGGGTCGATGGAAGCGGTTGCCCGGGAAACAAGGCCGGGCCCCCTGGCCCCACGACGTCGCTGGACGAGCTGCGGGCGATGGCCGGCGTCGGGGAGCGAGAAGTGTCCACTTCGATTCCGACGCCTGGGAGGGTTTCCTATTCTGACGGTCCACCGACGTCAAAATCACCCGCCGGATCACTCACCTCGTCGGAGAAAACCAACGCAATTCGTCGAGCGGTATCGGCAATCCCGAGTCGTTCAGGGGTGAGCCGGGATACTCGTCGCGCCGGGTCAACAACGAATACGGCTGGTCTAGCGAGCAAGCGACGACAAAGTCAACATTCTCAAAGGGTCAAGTCCAGGGACGTGGTGTACGACGTCGTCGTGTGATTCTTCGACTTGGTGGTTTAGGCGGTCAGTGCCGCCGGAGTGTCCTCCTGTTCTGTTGAGGGCGTGTGGTCGGCGCGGGATTTGCTGAGGACGTCGAGGCCTAGGTAGCGGCGTGATTCGGCCCATTCGTCGTGTTGTTCGGCCAGGACGGCGCCGACGAGGCGGATCAGGGCGTTTCGGTCGGGGAAGATCCCGACGACGTCGGTGCGCCGGCGGATCTCTTTTGTTGAGCCGCTCTTGGGGGTTGTTGGACCAGATCTGGCGCCAGATCTGCTTGGGGAACGCGGTGAATGCCAGCAGGTCGGCGCGGGCGGCTTCCAGGTGATCGGCAACCCGTGGGAGCTTGTCGGACAGCGCGTCGATGATCCGGTCATATTGGGCACCAACCGAGTCCGCGTCGGGTTGGTCGAACACTGAGTGCAGCAGGGTCCTCGTCAAGAACTTCAGCGAGTGTCGCGTCCGCGTCGGGTCCGAGGTCGAAACCGTCGGCCCCGAGCACGTCTAGCAGGTCGTCCTCGGCCATCGGACCGTGCGCCGAAAGGACTTGGCGCACAACAACAGCAATTGGTTCATCAGAACTGTCGGACATCGCCCCGAGGCTACTCGCGCGGGACACAGTGTCAGCGGAAGGGCCCTGGACCACGACGGAGAAATGTGGTCACCTGCTGGACAAATTGCTCGAGGTCACCCAGGTTGCGGAGCCTGGACACAACGACTTCGTCCGACACCTCGACGTACTCGTGCACGAGGACATTGCGGAATCCGACCGCCTTACGCATGGCATCGGACAATCCGACCGTCAGTGTCTGATGGCGTCCAAGCACTTTCATCGCGTCCCCATTGTCCCCCGGCGGACCCCAGCCCTGCGCCGAGCAGATGTGCTGAGCGATATCAATGCACGCCTCGATGGACGTGACGAAGGTGTACTTCACGCCGCGCAGCCACATCGGGTCGGCGCGTCGCTCTTCACCGGCATTGGATTCCTCATGCAAAACGGCGAGATCATCGGTGATAGCGCGCAGCAGTCTGAAAACGCGCACTTCATCCACCACGGTGCAGCACCGCTTCTGCGAAATCTTGGTGAGCGCGATTAATCCGCGGCAGCTCGTCGAGATAGATCTTGCGTGTTGTCGCCTCCCACACCACACGAGCACGGGCATCCTGCTCGAAAAGAAGTTTCCCGTGCAGCGCGACCCTGCCCGCAAGTTCGAGGGGAGCGCGATTCAGCACCACAAGGTCGATGCCGACGGGCAGCAGAACCTGGAAAGCCTCTGGGGGTTGTCCATCGAAATAGGCCGCAATATCGACATCGGAATCTAGACCGGCAGCGCCCGATGCGTGACTGCCGTGCAGGTAGGCAAAGACAGCCCCGCGATGCTGCAGCGCCTCGATTGCCGCCACAATTCGCTTGTCGACGTCATTCACCGCCCGATTGTCTCACCGCACGGCGAACGACGAAGCGAGCCGAGGCACCTCGCGGTTGCGCGCGTAACGCCATTGCGAAATTTGGCACCGCGTGAACCCGCCCACCGATTTCCGCAGCAGCGTTACGCTCGCGGCACTATCCGTTATTCTGACGCAGCCGTCATTATTTGCTCGGCGGCCAGCGCGGGGGTCAGCTCCCCCGCCTTGACCCGGCGCTCGACGTCGGCGCGCATCTTGCGCACCTTCGGGTTGGACAGCATCCGGTCCAAGACCGTGTCGCGCACCATCTGCCATGTCCAGTCGACGAGCTGGGCCCGCCGGCGCGCCTCGAACTCGCCGGCCTCGGTGAGCACCTGGCGATGGCGTTCGATGGTGTCCCACAATTCCTTCAGGCCGGTTCCCTCCATCGCGCTCATCGTGAGAACCGGTGGCCGCCAGAGTGTTTCGCGCGGATGTATCAATCTGATCGCCGAGGACAGTTCGCGGGCGGCCACCCGCGCGTCCGCGAGGTGCTCGCCGTCGGCCTTGTTCACCACCACGATGTCGGCCAGCTCCAGAACACCCTTTTTGATGCCCTGCAGCTGATCGCCGCTGCGCGCCAGGGTCAGCAAGACGAAGGTGTCGACCATGTTGGCGACCGTCACCTCGGACTGACCGACGCCGACGGTCTCGATGATGATCACGTCGAAACCGGCGGCCTCCAACAACACCACCGTCTCGCGGGTGGCCTTTGCCACGCCGCCCAGGGTGCCCGACGTCGGCGACGGGCGGACGTACGCGTCGGGGTGCACCGCCAGGCGGGCCATCCGGGTCTTGTCGCCGAGAATCGATCCACCGCTGCGCGTCGACGACGGGTCGACGGCCAACACCGCCACCCGGTGGCCCTGCTCGATCAGGTGCATACCGAGGGCCTCGATGGCAGTGGATTTCCCCACCCCGGGGGTCCCGGTGATGCCGACGCGATGCGCGTTGCCCGAGTCCGGTGTCAGCTCGAGCAGCAGCCGCTGCGCCTTCTCGTGATGATCGGCGCGGGTGGACTCCAGCAGGGTGATGGCCCGCGGCAGAGCCGCGCGGTCGCCGGCGCGAACGGCCTGCGCCAGCTCGTCGACGGAGTCGCTCTTGCGCGCGGCCATCTAGTCGAGCGTGTAACCCAGCCGCTCGGCGAGCTTGTGCAGCAAGCCGATCGCGGCGTCGGCGATCACCGTCCCGGGCGGGAAGATGGCGGCGGCCCCGGCTTCGTACAGCTCGTCGAAGTCGCCGGGCGGGATCACCCCGCCGACCACGATCATGATGTCGGGCCGTCCCACCGCGGCGAGTGCGTCCCGCAGCGCCGGCACCAGCGTCAGGTGGCCGGCGGCCAGCGACGAAACGCCGACGACGTGCACGTCGTTGTCGGCGGCCTGCCGGGCCACCTCCTCGGGGGTGGAGAACAGCGAGCCGACGTCGACGTCGAACCCGAGGTCGGCGAAGGCCGTCGCGATCACCTTCTGGCCGCGGTCGTGACCGTCCTGGCCCATCTTGGCCACCAGAATCCTGGGCCGGCGGCCGTCGGCCTCGGCGAACTTCTCGACTAGTTCTGTGGCGGTGGCGATGTTCTGGGCCTTTCCGGCTTCGTCGCGGTAGACGCCGGCGATAGTGCGGATCTCCGCCTGGTGCCGTCCGTATACCTTTTCCAGCGCGTCGGAGATCTCCCCGACCGTCGCCTTGGCCCGGGCCGCGTTGATCGCCAGCGCCAGCAGATTATTACCCAGCCCGTCTCCCCCGGCGCGGCCGTGCGCCGCGGCGGCCCGGGACAGGTCGGCCAGGGCGGCCTCGACGGCCGACTGGTCGCGGCCGGCCCGCAGCTCCTTCAGCTTGGCCAGCTGTTCGGCGCGCACCCTGCTGTTCTCGACCTTGAGCACCTCGACCTCTTGGTCCTCTTCGACCTGGTACTTGTTGACGCCGATCACCGGCTGGATCCCCGAGTCGATGCGGGCCTGGGTGCGCGCGGCCGCCTCCTCGATGCGCAGCTTGGGGATGCCCTCGCTGATGGCCTGCGCCATGCCCCCGTGCTCGGCGACCTCGGCGATGTGCGCGCGGGCCCGCTGCGCGAGCTGATGGGTCAGCCACTCCACGTAGTACGAGCCGCCCCAGGGATCGATCGGCCTGGTGGTGCCTGACTCCTGCTGCAACAGCAGCTGGGTGTTGCGCGCGATCCGCGCGGAGAAGTCGGTGGGCAACGCCAGCGCCTCGTCGAGGGCGTTGGTGTGCAGCGACTGGGTGTGGCCCTGGGTCGCGGCCATCGCCTCGATGCAGGTGCGCGCGACGTTGTTGAAGGCGTCCTGCGCGGTCAGCGACCAGCCGGAGGTCTGCGAATGTGTGCGCAGCGAAAGCGATTTCGTGTTCTTCGGGTTGAACTGGGCAACCAGCTCGCTCCACAGCAGCCGGCCCGCCCGCAGCTTGGCGACCTCCATGAAGAAGTTCATCCCGATGCCCCAGAAGAACGACAGCCGCGGCGCGAACTTGTCGATGTCCAGGTCGGCGTCCAGGCCCGCCTTGATGTAGTCGACGCCGTCGGCCAGCGTGTAGGCCAGCTCCAGATCGGCTGTGGCGCCGGCCTCCTGGATGTGATAGCCGGAGATCGAGATGGAGTTGAACTTCGGCATCTTCGCGCTGGTGTAGCCGAAGATGTCGGAGATGATGCGCATCGACGGCTTGGGCGGATAGATGTAGGTGTTGCGCACCATGAATTCTTTGAGGATGTCGTTCTGGATGGTGCCCGCCAGCTTCTCCGGCGGCACCCCCTGCTCCTCGGCGGCCACCACATACAGCGCCAGGATCGGCAGCACGGCACCGTTCATGGTCATCGACACGCTTACGGTCGACAGGTCGATGCCATCGAACAGCTGCCGCATGTCGAGAATGGAATCGATTGCCACACCGGCCATTCCGACATCACCCTGGACGCGGGGGTGGTCGGAATCGTATCCGCGGTGGGTGGCCAGGTCGAAGGCCACCGACAGGCCCTTCTGGCCGGCGGCCAGGTTGCGGCGATAGAACGCGTTCGACTCCGCCGCGGTGGAGAACCCCGCGTACTGGCGGATGGTCCACGGCTGGTTGACGTACATCGTGGGGTATGGGCCGCGCAGGAAGGGCGGTTCGCCGGGGAAAGTGTTCAGCGGGTAACCGCCGGCCACCGCGGCGGCCCGGTCGGCGCCGATGTACACCGGTTTGACGGCGATGTCTTCCGGCGTGTGCCACTCGAGCTGATCGGGCGTGTACCAGTGCGCCGCCGCGGCCGCGGCGACGTACTTCTCGACGGCGGCCTCGGTGGGCGGCGCCACGGGCCGGTCGCCGTTGAGCGGGACCTCGGCGAAGTTACCGATCACGGGTGCGGTTGTGGTCATGCGGCTACGCTCCCAGTCGAGTGAGCAGGTTCGAAAGGGCTTCGACCGCATCGATTTTCGCGGTCAGGAACTCATCTGGCCGGTGCTCGGCGTCACCCACGGCCCGCTCCGGTCCGGCCAGGCAGACCCTCGACACACCGGCGCTTCGGGCCGCCTCGACGATTTCCGCGGCCTCGTCCTGGTAGCGCTTGTCGGTGCCGCAGATGACCGTGACGCCCGGCGATCCGGCGTCGGCGACAGCCTTGGCGACGCCGGGGGCGTCGACCGTTCCGGGGTTGACCGCTTCGATGCCGCCGGACGCCAGCAGGTTGGCGGCGAAGGTGGCCCGGATGTTGTGCTCGGCCAGCGGGCCCAACGGAAGCAACAGCGCCTGCGGACGGGCGCCGGTGCGGGCCAGGAAGGCATCGGAGCGGTCGCGCAGCGCCTCGAACGCGGCGGCGTAGCGCTGCAGGTTGCCGGCTGCCAGCGGCGTACCCGGCGAATCATCCTGCGGCAAAGCGGGTTCGGTGAGATCCGGGAATTCGTTGACACCGGTGATCGCGGTGCGACGATGCGCGATGTCGTCGGCGCGCCGGGCGGCCACTTCGGCGATCGTCTCGGCGACGTAGCCGTGCGCCTCGACGAACCCGCCGCGCGCCTCGATGGCCTGGAAGTGCCCCCAGGCCTGCTCGGCGAGCCGCGCGGTGAGGTCCTCGACGAACCACGAGCCGCCGGCCGGATCCAGCACCCGGCCGACGTGCGACTCCTCCAGGAGCAGCAGCTGGGTGTTGCGGGCGATCCGGCGCGCGAAACTCCTTGCGGTGCCGGGAAATCCGCCGGGGATGGCGACGTCGAACGGGAGCACCAGCACGGTGTCGGCGCCGCCGACGCCGGCGCCGAAGGCGGCCAGCGTGCAGCGCAGCATGTTCACCCAGGGGTCGCGTTGGGTCATCATCGGCAGCGACGTTTCCGCGTGCACGGTGACGGCGCCGCCGTCCGGGTCGCCGACGACCTCGGCGACCCGCGCCCACAGGTGACGCGCCGCCCGCATCTTGGCGAGCGTCACGAACTGGTCGTCGTCGGCGGCCAGCCGGAAACTGATCTGCCGTAAGGCCTCGCCGACCGGCGGGCCCGAATCGGTGAGCCGCCGCAGGTAGGCCACGCCCGCGGCCACGGTGCCGGCCAGCTCCCATGTCGCGTTGGCGCCGAGGTTGTGGAAGGCGGGGCCGTCGACGGTGATCGCCCGCACGCCGCGCTCACGGCCCGCGCGCTTGGCGACCGCGACGACCTCGTCGAGCGCAGGCGCGGGGCGGTCGCTCAGCGCCGCGGTGAGCGGGTCGCCGCCCAGGTCGATCGAGAGCAGGTCGCGCTGGTCAGCCTCCACCCGGCTCGCCATCGCCAACATGACGTCGGCGGCGGCACAGTAGTCCGCGCCCGCGTCGACGATGACCGGCGCCATGCTCAGGTGCACCCCCTCGAGGGCGTCCCCGAGCTGGCCGGCGGTGACGCCGGACTCCCCGACCCGCAGCACCACCGCGCCGGCCCCGTTGGCAAGCGCCTCGAGCACCGCCGCATTGACGTCGGAGGCCGCCACCCCGGCGACGCGGTCGGCCGGGAACGCCTCGGCCACCTTCCAGCCGGACTTGACGTCGCGCAGCGCGTCGGCGCCGCGAACGAAAGGCCACTCGCCCGGCAGCGGCGGCTCGGGCAGCTCGTCCAGCGCCGTGTACAGCGCCCGGACCGCGATGCCGTCATAGGTCGGGGTTTCCAGCAGCCGCTCGGGCTCGTCCCCGAACTCCTCGGGGTCCTTCCGGGTGCTTTTCGACAGCACGCCGGCGACCGCACTGCGCCAACGCCCGCGAACCTGTTCCAGTTCGGCGAGTTCGGGTACATCAATGGACACCGATTGCTCCCTTTATCCCAGCAAATGGGGCCTGCGACTTACTAATGAGGCTAATTGATCGAGCCGGTCGGCAGAAAACCGCGCGGCGCGACGACCGACGCGGGCCGGCGGTGAAACGCCAGCCTCGGGATACGAGTTATTCATCTGCGCCCCGTAACCTTTACAGGCGTGACGGCTTCCGCCACCTGCAGAATCAACCGGACGCTGCGCGACCTCGGCGGCGCGCTGGGCGCGGCCGTGCGCCTGCTGTCGCGGCCCCGGGCGATCGCCACAGTGGTCGGTATCACACTCCTGATCACGGCCGCCTCCTGGCTTCCGCTGCCCACGCCGCTGCAGATGCGCGACTGGGCGGAGTCGGTCGGACCGTGGTTCCCCTTGGCATTCCTGGCCGCGCACGTCGTGGCCACCGTGGTCCCGGTTCCGCGCACGGCGTTCACGCTGGCCGCCGGGCTGCTGTTCGGCCCGCTGACGGGTGTGGCGATCGCGGTGGTCGCCAGCACCGCGAGCGCCGTGATCGCGTTGCTGCTGGTGCGCGCGGCCGGGTGGCGGCTCAACCGCCTGGTGCGCCACCGGTCGATCGACACCGTGGACGAGCGTTTGCGGCAGCGGGGCTGGCTGGCGATCTTGTCGCTGCGGCTGATTCCCGCCGTGCCGTTCTCGGCGATCAACTACGCCGCCGGGGCGTCGACGGTCCGCGTGCTGCCGTACACGCTCGCCACGTTGGGCGGCCTGCTGCCCGGCACGGCCGCCGTCGTTATCCTCGGCGACGCGCTCGCCGGGCACCCCAGCTCGCTGCTGTTCCTGGTGTCGCTGTGCACGGCGACCCTCGGTCTGACGGGCTTGGTCATCGAGATCCGCCACTACCGCCGGCACCATCACCGCGCGCACAGTCCCGCCGGCGACGAGCCCTCCCCCGAGCCGGCCACCATCAGCTGATCGGCCGTGCGGTCGATCTGACCAATCGCGACGATTGCGGGTCGAAAGCTGGCAAGCTGGGGCTTGCAGACTTACCGGCATCGCGCTCAAAGGGGGGGTGTTGGCCGGAACCCACGTGTCGTACCCGCCGCAACGTTCCAGGATGCATTCCGCGTTGTTGGTGATCGCGTCACTGTTTTGCGCCGCCGCCTTCCTCGCAGCCGTCGGCATGCTGCCCAAAAACACCGACCCGACCCACGAAACCACCCCGCCGCCGCTCCTGTCGCCGATCGACCTGCCCGCGTCGAGCGCCGTCGGACCCGGCGCGGGCATTTACGTCCAGTACGCCGACGGGTCGGGCGGAATGGGTTGCACCGCTGGGTTTTTGGTGCGCACCAGCAACGGCCAGCCCGGTATCCTCACCGCCGGCCACTGCAACCGCCCCGGCGAGGCCAGCAAGGTGACGATGAACCTGGGCGGGATCCTCCCCTACGCGACGCTGGGCACGTTCAGCCAGACGGTCAGCGAGGGAGTGCACGACGAGCAGCACGACATCGGCCTGATCGCGCTCGACGGGGACAACATTCCCCAGAATCCGGCCATCGGGGCCTCCCTGCCGGTCTCCGGCGTCGCCACCAACCTGCAGAGCGGCCAGCAACTCTGCAAATTCGGCATGGGCTCCGGCGAAGCCGCCTGCGGACAGATCACGGAAATCACCGACAGCAAGGTCGTGTTCTTGGCGCCCAGCCAATGCGGCGATTCCGGCGGCCCCGTATATCTCAATCAAGCCGACGGCACCGTCCGCGCCGTCGGCATCCTCATCCGCGGGGGCGACCCCCACACTCCCAAGCCCGGATGTTCTGTCCCAGCCAGGTTCTCGGTCGCCGAGCTCGTCCAGCCCTGGCTGGACAAGTGGCGACTCACCGCCGTGACCGCGGCGAGCGCGTCCGGCTGACACTTCGCCTCGCGCCGCCTTCTTCAGGTCGGCTTCAGGCTGACTTCCTACCGTCGGGCCCTGCGGCGCGCGTGGCGCAATTGCGCACCGCATCGGGTGAATGACCGCCGACAGACAGGAGAGATGGGCCGAGTGAAGATCAAGCAACTCATCGCAGGTTCGCTGCTCGCGGGCGCCCTTGGGGCGGCCGTGGCCGGCTTCGGTGTCGGGGTGGCGAGTGCAGATCCGCCGCCACCACCGCCACCGGGTCAGCCGGGACCGCCGCATCCGCCCGGTGGACCGTTTGGCGGGCCGCCGGGACCGGGCGGACCAGGCGGACCAGTTGGGCCGCCGCCGCCAGGGCCGGGCGGACCGTTCCGGCCACCGCCGCCGGGATTCTGACCCTGGGCTAGCCGCGACGAGCGGTGGCCGCCTCCCGTGGGGCGGTCACCGCTCACCGGTTCCCGTCAACCGCTGCATCGAGCGGAAGGGTGAGCCGGAACGCGGCGCCGCCGTCGTGCGGCAAACAGACCAGCTCGCCACCGTGGGCACGCGCCAGCGCCCGGGCGATCGGCAGGCCCAGCCCGGCGCCCCCGTGATCGCGGGCGCGCCCGGCGTCCAGGCGCACCAGGCGCTCGAAGATCCGCTCCCGCTCGGCGTCGGGAATGCCGGGGCCGCTGTCGGTGACGGTCACCTGGGCGGTCTCGTCGTGCACGTGGACGTCGACCGTGATGGCGCCTCCGGGCGGGGTGTAGCGGCGGGCGTTATCCAGCAGATTGGACAGGATCTGCGCGAGCCGGATGGGGTCGGCGTCGACAATCACTTTGGCCGCCCCCGTGCGACTGATGGTGAGTTGCGGCGCCAGCATCGCGGCTCGGTCGGCTTCGCCGTCGGCGATCGCGGCCAGGTCGACGTGACGGGTGTCCAACGGCAGCCCGGCGTCGATGCGACTCAGATCCAGCATGTCCGAGACGAGCCGCCCGGCGCGTCGGGCGTCGGATAGCAACAGGCTGGCCCGGCGATATTGACCGTCTGCCGCGTCGTCGTCTTGCCGCTGGGAGGCGCTGTTGGCGAGCTGCTCGGCGGCGACCTGAATCCCCGCGATCGGGGTGCGCAGCTCGTGGGCGGCGTCGACCAGGAAGCGCCGGGTCGCCGTCTCGGCGCGCTGGGCGGCGTCGGCGGCCCGCTGCGCCCGGCGTTCGGACGCCTCCAAAGCGTCCAGCATCCCGTCGAAAGCGCTTGCGGCCCGCCCCAATTCGGTTTCGGCCCGGTCCGGGCGCAGCCGCCGCCCGCGATCACCCGTCCGGATGTCATTGGCCAGCGCCGTCAGCCGGTCCAGCGGGCGCAACGCCACCCTGCTGACCGCCACCAACAACAGCGCGGCCGCCAGCAGGGTCACCACGCCCGCCCCGATCATCAGCAGACGCAGCTGGTGCGTCACCTGCGTGGTTTGCGTGGTGTCGGCGACCAGGATCACCCGGGCGCCATCCGGCAGCGGACGCACCACGGCCGTCGCGGTGGCGTCCGGCGGGGGCGGCGGGGGCGGCGGCGGCCAGGGCGGCACGCCGGGCGGCGGGAAGTGCTGGCCGGGTGCGAACGGCGGCGGCGGCGCGAACGGCGGGGGTGGCGCAAAAGGCGGCGGGGGCGGAAAGGGCGGCGGGGCCACCGGACCGGCGACGGTGTCGGGCCTGATCCCGCGATCGCCGTAGGTGGCGCCGTCGGCGGTGACGAGCAGCGCGCGCACCCCGCCGCCGTTGAGTTCGGCGGCCAGCAGATCGGGCGGGGTGTGCGCGGCGTCGAGCGCCTCGGCGCGCGAGGCGGCCGCGAGCAGCCGGTCGTGCAGATTCCTGCGGGCGAGAACGCCCAGGCTGATGTCGATGGTGACGCCGAGCACCACCAGGAGCATGGTCAGCAACGCCACCACCACCAGCGTCACCCGGCGCTGCAGGGACGGCGTCCGCGTCGATCCGGCCGTCATCGCTGGGGCTGCAGCCGGTAGCCGATGCCGCGCACGGTGTGCAGTATCCGCGGCCCGTGGGCTTCGAGCTTGCGCCGCAAGCCGCTCACGTGCACCTGAACCAGATTGGGGTCGTAGGCGTCGTATCCCCACACCGCATTCAAGATTTGGCCGGCACTGACGGTGCGCCCGCGCTGCTCCACGAGGAAGACCAGCAGCCGCAGCTCGGTTCCGGTCAGATCGAGGCGACGACCAGCGCGCGCGACCACGCCGGCGTCGGCGTCGACCATCAGGTCGCCGGCCTGGACGACTTGCGGCAGCCGTCCGCGCCGGCGCAAGACCGCGCCGACCCGCGACACCAGCTCGGCCAGCTCGAACGGTTTGATCACGTAGTCGTCGGCGCCGCCGTCCAGGCCGCGCAGCCGGTCGTGCAGGCCGTCGCGGGCGGTGATCAAGACGATCCCGACGTCGCCCCAGTCGCGAATGACGTCGATGAGGTCGAATCCATCGCGCCCCGGCAGCATGACGTCGAGCACCACCAGGTCCGGCCGCAGCCCGTCCAGCACCTCCTCCAGCCCGTCGCCGTCACAACGACCCACGGTGTGATAGCCGACGTCGGTGAGCGCCTCGGCGACCATTTCGCGGATCGTCTCGGAGTCTTCGACCACCAGAACCCGGGGCGTGCCGACGGTGAAGCGGCCGGCGGCCGTCCGCGGGCAATTCGTCATGCCTCCCATTGTCGGCGCCGGTTCTTAGACCAACCTGAAGCCCCTTATCTTCAGGTCCACTTAAGCCGCGGCTCTTAGCGTCTGGTGCCATGAGCACAAACGACGACATCGATACCAATCCGCCCGCGCCCCCGCCGGTGGCCTATCAGCCGCGGGAGCCCCGCCGGCACTCCACCGCCGTGCTGGTCGGCGCCGGTGTGGCCGGTGCGCTGATCGGCGCGGTCGGCACCGTCGCGGCGATCGCCTTCGCCTGGATCATCAGCGTGGGCCCGCCCGGGCCGCCGCCACCCCCCGGGCCGCCGATGATGGCGCTCCATCACGGACCGCCTCCCCCGCCGATGGGCGGCCCCATGGGAGGTTTCGGGTTTGCACCGCCGCCCGGCCCGCCGGGGCCGCCGCGTGGCTTCTGGCCGCCGCCGCCCGGTGACGCCTCCCCGCCGCCGCAACCGTCCCCGTCGCCGCACAGCTGACCAGCCTGCCGCCGTCACGATCCGTCAAATCGTGGCGGCGGCGGCCGGCTCGCCAGTAGCGTCTCGGTCACCGAATCCGACGACGATGGAGAGCCGCATGACCTCGGACAACATCGGAACCCGCCGCTTCCCGGCCGGCGTCGCCGCCGGCGCGGGGCTGGTCGGCCTGGTGCTCGGCGCGCTCGCCACCTTCGCGATCACGGGGTTGGTCTGGACGGTCCGGGTCCAGCTTCCGCCGCCGCCCTATCCGTCGCTGTCGCAGACGGCGCCGGGATGCGTTTCATCACCGCCGCCGTCGCCTGCGCCGGCACCGGGAGTCGTTCCGGCGCCACCCGTGCCGCCGCCCCCGCACGGCTGAGGTCCGGGCGCAGCAGTACCCGTCGGCACGGGCCGCGCTGGCCCCGCGTGTAAACATCTGTTTATAATTGTAAACATGGATTCACCGCTGCCGGACGACCGCACAGCCCGCGCACGGATCCGAGACGAAGCGCTGCGGCTGTTCGCCGAGCGTGGCCCCGACGCGGTCACCCTGCGCGACATCGCGACCGCGGCTGGCGTTTCACCGGCCCTGCTCATCAGGCATTACGGCTCGAAAGACGGGCTGGTCGAGATCGTCGACAATCACGTCGTCGCGACCTTCGAAGTACTGCTGACGAGGATGACCGAGCAGACCGCCGCGGTCGGACTCGAGCCCACCGCGGTGCCGAGCCTGCTCGACGGCCTGGCCACCTACCTGCCGCCCGACTCCGCGATCCCGGCGTACCTGAGCCGGCTGCTGATCACCGGGGGTCGGGCGGGGTCGGCATTGTTCGCCAGGCTGTACCGGCTCAGCCAAGCCACTCTTGACGTGATGGTTGCGACCGGCAGCGCCAGTCCCGGCGCGGATGCCGAGGTACGGGCGGCATTTCTACTCGTCAATGACCTCGCTGTGCTGACTCTGCGTCCCCGCCTGACCGAAGTGCTCGGCGTGGATCCGCTCTCGGATGCCGGAATGCGGCGGTGGGCCGGCGAGGTGTTTGCGATCTATCGCGACGGACTCATCAGCAGGTGAAAAAGAAATGGAGGTAAAGGTGTCCAGCACAAACCTTTTCGTCAGCGCCGGCGCACGCGTCCTGCGGTCGCGCCGACTCATGCGCGCACCGATCTGGATCTACAAGGCCCGCGCGGGCGCGCTTTTCGGATCCCGCATCCTGATGCTCGAGCACGTCGGCCGCAAATCCGGTGAACCGCGCTACGTGGTGCTGGAGGTGGTCGGTCACCCCTCGCCGGACACCTACGTCGTCGCCTCCGGCTTCGGCCGAAAGGCGCAGTGGTTCCGCAACATCCAGGCCAACCCGCGGGTGCGTGTCTACGCGGGCAGCCACGCGCCCAGGCGCGCCACCGCGCGGGTCCTCGACCAACAGGAGGCCGACCGCGCGCTGGCGGCGTACGTCAGCCGTCATCGCCAAGCCTGGGAACAGATGAAGCCGGTGCTGGAGGAAACCCTCGGCGTTCCGATCACCGAGACGGAAACCCCGCTGCCCATGGTCGAGCTGCGCCTGGACTAATGGGAGTCGATCAGCGTGGCGTTGTCGGGTTTGGGCTGTTGACCGCGGGACGCTGATCATCGAGCCGCTGGCCGGTGAGCACTGTGTTGGACCGGGATGAACGTTGATCCCTAGGGCTAGATCGTGCCCCGGCCGGTTCGGTGAGGTCGCTTGAAGCGCTCACTAGGGCACCATCCTTCCTGCAGCCTGAACAGATAGGGTTGTGACCTCTCGGTCTCGGCGGGTGCATGGCCCTGAGCGCGAGCCACTTGATGGCCACCATCAGTTCTGCCAGCCCCGTCGGGCCGAGGGCCGTGGACCGGCGTCAGGGACATGCCCGTGGGAGGGCCGATTAGTGAGCTTCCGGCAGCGGCTCTCGATTCCGCAGAGGTGAAGGAATCGACCTTGAAGGAGACGGCCGTTGTTCGTCGGCTGGGACTGGGGCGGCACTGCCCACGATGTGACCGTGATCGACTCCGCCGGTGAGCGGGTGCACCGCATGGCGATCCCGCATACCGAGGATGGCATCGCGCGGGCAGTGGCGAAGCTGGCCGAGTACGGCGATCCCGGCGGGCTGCCAGTAGCGATTGAGACCACTCGTGGGCTGGTCGTGGACCGGCTGCTGGCTGCTGGACACCCCGTGATCCCGGTGCACCCCAATGCCTTCCACGCCGTGCGTCCACGATGGGGAGCGGCACGAGCCAAGAACGATCCCGGTGACTCGTTCAAGCTGGCCGATTACATCCGCACCGATATCCACCGCTTGCCCGTGCTGGCGCCGACCCTGCCCGAAACCCTCGAGCTGCAGGCGCTGACCCGCCAACGCGACGATCAGCTCGGGTTGCGCATCGCTGCGGTCAACCAGTTAGCGGCGCTGCTAGACCAATACTGGCCCGGCGGGAAAACCATTTTCGCCCAACTGCATTCGCCGATCGCGCTGGAGTTCTTGGACCGTTACCCGACACCGCAGGCCGCGGCTAGTCTCACGGCTGCCCGGATTGAGGCGTTCTGCCGCCGCCGCGGATACAGCGGCCGTCGTAGCGGCGACGACCTACTCGAGCGCCTGCAGAGCGCGCCGGTATCGGCCAGTCGGCTCAACGAGCCGGTGGTGGGACAGATGATCCGCGCCCAGGTCACTGTCGTGCGTGCCCTGCAGGCTGGCATCGACACGCTCGACACCATGATCGCCGAGAAGGCCACCGCACACCCCTACGCAGGGCTGCTGGCCGCTCTGCCGCGCATCGGCACTCTCAACCTGGCCCAGATCATCGGTGAGGTTGGGCCGATCCTGGAACGCGCCACCAGTTTCGATCAACTCGCCGCCGAAACCGGCCTCGCCCCGGTCACGCGTGCCTCGGGCAAAACCCACACCGTGACGTTCCGGCACGCCACCAACCGACGCGCGCGACAGGCGCTGCACACCTGGCTGGACAACAGCCGCCGATCCAGTGACTGGGCCCAGCAACGCTACGCTGCCGCACGCGCCCGAGGACAACGCCACCCACACGCTCTGCGCACCATAGGCCGAGCTTGGCTGCGCATCATCTGGGCCTGCTGGCGCACCAAAACCGCATACGACCCCACTCGACACGAACCGGCCAAGCAGCCGGCCGCCGCGTAGGGGGTTGACTCAGGGAACTGATGGGATGTCGTGCCACTGCGAGCACTGATCCATTAGTCCGCCGCCGGGTGTCCTCTGGCTCAATGTGAGTCAACGACGACCGCAGGAGGTGGGCACTGGTGATCTTTGTCGGCGACGACTGGGCCGAAGACCATCACGATGTGTATCTGATGGACGAGGCCGGGCAACGATTGGCAGCCCGGCGATTACCCGAGGGCCTACCGGGGATTCGCGGCTTACACGAGCTGATCGCCGGGCATGCCGAGGATCCCGACCAGGTGATGATCGGCATCGAAACCGATCGTGGCTTGTGGGTTTCAGCGCTCGTTGCGGCTGGTTATCAGGTGTGGGCGATCAACCCGATGGCGGCGGCCCGTTACCGCGATCGCCACCACGTTTCGGGGGCGAAGTCCGATGCCGGGGACGCCAAAGTGCTCGCTGATTTGGTCCGCACCGACCGGCACAACCACCGCCAGATCGCCGGCGACAGCGCCGACGCCGAGGCGATCAAGGTGCTGGCCCGCACCCATCAGAGCCTGATCTGGGCACGGACCCGCCATGCCAACATGCTGCGTAGCGGTCTGCGGGAGTACTACCCCGCAGCGTTGGAGGCCTTCGATTCGCTCACCGACGGTGATGCGTTGGCAGTATTAAGTCGCGCACCCACTCCTGAACAGGGTGCCCGGTTAAGCCTGTCGAAGATCGGCTCAGCGCTCAAAGCGGCTGGCCGGCAACGCAATATAGAGACACGCGCCGCTGAGATTCAGACCATTTTGCGCCGCGAACACCTCACAGCACCCCCTGCGGTGGCTACTGCCTTCGGCGCCACCACGACTGCAGCGGTCCATGTGATCGCGGCACTCAACGTTCAGATCGACGAGCTCGAGACCGCACTAACAGACCATTTTGAGAAACACCCGGACGCCGACATCTACCGCTCCCTGCCAGGACTTGGTGTTGTGCTCGGCGCCCGGGTGCTCGGTGAGTTCGGGGATGACCCGAACCGATACACCACTGCCAAGTGTCGCAAGAACTACGCCGGAACATCACCGTTGACCATCGCATCAGGCCGAAAACGTGCCGTGCTGGCCCGCCACGCCCGCAACAAACGTCTCTACGACGCGCTCGATCAATGGGCATTCTGCGCGCTCACCCGAAGCCCCGGTGCCCGCGCCTTCTATGACCAGCACCGCGCCAACGGCGACACCCACCATCAAGCCCTACGCGCCCTAGGCAACCGACTCGTCGGCATCCTCCACGGCTGCCTACGCCACCACACGCCATACGACGAACACACAGCCTGGGCCCACCGCCAAACCCCCGCAGCAGCTTGACGACTTAACCACCTGGGATGTCTAGCCGCGGTCGGGCCCCTTCGCCGTCATCACGGCGAACGTGGCCAGGAAGACCGCCGCCGGGAGGGCGTTGACGACCTTGTCGCGCACCCGGATGTGCGCGCCGAGCGCCAAGACGAAATAGACCGTCAGCATCGCCGTTGTCACCCGCGCCAGGGCCGGGAAGCGGGTGACCGACAGCAAGCCGACGGCGGCGGCCCCCTTCACCACCGGCAGCACGGGCCGAACGTTCTCCGGCAGCCCCACGTCGTCCAGGACTTTTTTGATGGGAGCCACCTGGACACCACATGCCACCGCGTCCACGGCGTGGAACACGCCAAGCGCCGCGTACGTCCTCGGCGAAGTGAAAAGGCTCATGAAGCAATCCTATTGGGCCAACTGCGGCGGCGCTCCCGGCGGCGTGCCATCCACCGGCTGGCGGGCGATCGCCTCGGCCTTGGCCACCACCTGAGCGATCGCGGGGTCGGTTTCGGTGGAGAACCAGTCGGCGACGTCGGCGTCGTCGTCGGCGCTGCGCTTGGGCGCGTCCTCGACGGGCGACGGCTCGAATCGGAACACGCCGTCCTCGCCCGGGGCGCCCAGCAGCCTGGTGAATCCCTGCAGCGCGGCGCTGAAGTCGCTCGGCACCACCCACACCTTGTTGGCGTCCCCGCGCGCCATCTCCGGCAGCGTCTGCAGGTACTGGTAGGCCAGCATCTCCGGGGTGGGCCGGCCGGCCTTGATCGCGGCGAACGTCTTCTCGATGGCCTTGGCCTGCCCCTGCGCCCGCAGGTAGGCCGCGGCGCGCTCACCCTGGGCACGCAACATCCGGGACTGCCGGTCGGCCTCGGCGGCCAGGATCGCGGCCTGCTTGGCGCCCTCGGCGGCCAGGATCTGTGCCTGCTTCTGGCCCTCGGCCTGTGTGATCGCCGCCTGCCGGGTGCCTTCGGCGGTCAGGATCATCGCCCGCTTCTCGCGGTCGGCCTTCATCTGCTTTTCCATCGACGCCTGGATCGACGGCGGCGGGTCGATGCTGCGCAACTCAACCCGGGCCACCCGCAGGCCCCAGCGGTTGGTGGCCTCGTCGAGCACACCGCGAAGCTGGGCGTTGATCACCTCGCGCGAGGTCAGGGTCTGCTCCAGCGTCATGCCGCCGACCACGTTGCGCAGCGTGGTCGTGGTGAGCTGCTCGACCCCGACGATGTAGTTGCTGATCTCGTAGACGGCCGCCTGCGGAACGGTGACCTGGAAATAGACGACGGTGTCGATGTTGAGGGTCAGGTTGTCCTCGGTGATCACCGGCTGCGGCGGGAACGACACCACCCGCTCCCGCAGGTCCACCCGCGCGCGGACGCGGTCGATGAACGGCACCAACAAGGTCAGCTGCCCGCTGACCGTGCGGCTGTACCGACCCAACCGCTCTATCACCGCGGCCTCCGCCTGAGGTACCAGCGCGACCGACTTGGCCACCACGACGATGGCGAATATCACCAGGACGGCCAGCAACACCAGACCGGCAACCGCTCCACCTTGCATCGGAGTTCCTTTCTCTCGCAGCGTCTCTCGCGGTCGTCATAGACCGCTCTTGAAGACCACCGCCGTAGCGCCCTCGATGTGCATGACGGTCACCGACTCGCCGGGTTCGTAGACGTCGCCGTCGTCGAGCGGGCGCGCTGTCCACACCCCGCCGTCGAGCTTCACCTGGCCATCGTCGCGCGAAACCCGATCGAGCACCAGCGCGGTTTTGCCCTCCAGCGCCTCGATTCCCATCTGCGGCACGTGTGCGGGCGTGAGCCGGCGCCGCAGCGCGGGCCGAACCAGCACCAACAACAGCACCGAGACGATCAGGAACACCGTCCCGTCGGCCCAGACCGGCCAGTCCGTCAGCCAGCTGGTCACCGCCGCGGCCAGCGCCCCGCCACCGAGCATCACCAAAAACATATGGCCGGTGAGCGCCTCGGAACCGGCAAGTACCAGCGCGAATATTAGCCAAAGCACCGCGGCGTGCATGCGGCCAGGATACGCGTGATCCGCCTTTGCCGGGCAAAACAACTACACTGCGGAATCGTGTGGTGTCCCAGTGTCTCGCTGTCCCTGTGGGCCAACGCCTGGCTCGCAGGCAAGGCTGCGCCCGACGACGTCCTGGACGCGTTATCGCTATGGGCGCCAAAGCAATCGGTCACCGCGTATGATGCGGTCGCCGCCGGCCACACCGGCCTGCCCTGGCCCGATGTGCACGACGCCGGGACGGTGACGCTGCTGCAGACGCTGCGCGCCGCGGTTGGCCGGTCGGCGCCCCCTCCGGACGGCCCGTGCCCGCTGCGCGGGACGATCAACGTGCTTTTGCCCGTGCCCGGCGATGTGCGCGGGCTCGCCCCCGGGACACAGTTCGAGCGTGACGCCCTGGCCGCCGGCGAGGCGATCATCATCGCCAACCCCTACGATCCCGCCACCGCCGTCGGGCTGGTTCCCGAGTTCTCCTACGACGACGAGCCGGCGGACTTCCCCGAGCCGTACGCGCTGTCCTGGACCGTGTACTCGCTGCCGGGCGCGCCGGCGCTGCACCACCACGAGCTCGGGGACGCCGAATACACCCTGCGGTCGGCGGTGCGGTCGGCCGCCGATGCGCTCGGCGCGATCGGGCTGGGATCGCCCGCGGCCGACATCGACGATCCGCGGGGACTCGTCGAGCAATTGCTGGAATCGGCACGCCAGCACCGGGTTCCGGACCATGCACCGACCCGGGCGTTGCGGGTGCTGGAGAACGCCGCGCACGTCGACGCCATCATCGCGGTCAGCGCCGGACTCAGCCGGTCACCCGACTCACCGGAGCGTTTCGCCGCGCCCGTCGTCGCCGGCCCGGAGCCCTTCGGAACGCAATCCTCCTCGGAGGCGCGGATCGCCAGCGACGCGCTGCGGCCGCTGACCGCCGTGGTGCGTTCGGCGCGAATGGCCGCCGTCACCGCGATCCTGCACTCGGCGTGGGCTGATTAGTCGGCTTTGGCGACGCAGTGCGGCGGCCGGCACGGCGCGCCGTCCACGCTGGCAAGGCAACCGGGCACCGGGTCGGGGCCGGCCACCCGCGTCGGGTTTCGGCCGGTGCGCAGTTCGTCGATGAGATCGGCGGCCAGCCGGGCGAATCGGCGATCGGCGTTCGGTGTGGCGGCCCGGGCGAACGCCAGCCCCGTCGCCTCGGCTTGGGATCGCAACTCCTCGTCGAGATCCCACACCACCTCGATGTGGTCGGCGACGAACCCGATCGGGCAGACGATGACGGCGTTGGTGCCCGAGGCGGCCAGCGCCGCAAGATGATCCTCGACACTGGGCTCGAGCCACGGCACCTGCGGCGGGCCCGAACGCGACTGCCAGGCCAGGTCGTAGTCGGCGTATCCGGCCGCGGCCGCGACAAGCCTTGTGGCATAAGCGACTTGGCGGCTGTAGAGCCTCGGGCCCAAGCGCTGGTCGGCGGCCACCGGGACCGAATGCGCGGTGAACACCAGTCGCGCGCCGGCGGGCACGCTGTCGGCCGCGGCCGCGACGGCCCCGGCGAACATCTCGACGAAGAGCGGGTGGTCGAAGTACGGCCGCAGCTTGACCAGCTCGGGCGCGTCCGGCCCGGCCGCCCGGCGCGCCCGGGCGATGTCTTCGGTGTACTGCGTGCAACTCGAGTAGCCGCTCCACGCCGACGTGGTGAACACCGCGGCGCGACGAACACCGTTGTCGCGCATGGCCGCAACGGTGTCCTCGACATAGGGGTCCCAGTTGCGGTTGCCGAAGTAGACCGGCAGTTCCAGTTCCGACCGCAGCTCGGTGATCAGGGCACGGTTGATTCCGTTGATCGGTGATACCCCGCCGAAATGAAAGTAGTGCTGGGCGACGTCGTCCAGGCGTTCGGGCGGCACGTTGCGCCCGCGGGTGACGTTCTCCAGGAACGGCCGCACCTGCTCGGGGCCCTCCGGCCCGCCGAAGGACAGCAGCAGGACGGCGTCGAATTCCATTGCAGTCTAGAGTAATTGGGTGCTGGCGCCACCATCGGCGAAGATGATGGTGCCGGTGGTGGCCGGCAACCAGTCCGAGAGCAGGGCGCACACGGTCTTGGCGACGGGCGTGGGGTCCTTCATGTTCCAGCCGATCGGCGCGCGCTGGTCCCAGCCCTCTTCCAGCAGCTGCATCTGGGCGCCGGCCTCCTCACCGAGCGCACCGCCGACGATGGCCGACATCGCCAGCGTCCGAATGGGGCCCGCCGCAACGAGATTCGAGCGAACCCCGAACTTGCCGGCCTCGCGGGCCACGAACCGGTTGACCGATTCCAGCGCGCTCTTGGCCACCGTCATCCAGTTGTAGGCCGGCATGGCCCGGCTGGGGTCGAAGTCCATGCCGACGATGGATCCGCCGGGGTTCATGATCGGCAGCAGCGCCTTGGCCAGCGAGGCATACGAATACGCGGAGATGTGGATGCCCTTGGAGACGTCCTCGTAGGGCGCGTCGAAGAAGGGGTTGATGCCCATCCCGGTCTGCGGCATGAAGCCGATGGAGTGCACCACGCCATCGAGCTTGTTGCCCTCACCGATCTCGGCGGTGACCCGCTCGGCGAGGCTGTTCAGGTGCTCCTCGTTCTGCACGTCGAGTTCGATCAGCGGGGCCTTCTCCGGCAGCCGGTCGGCGATGCGCTGGATCAGCCGCAACCGGTCGAAGCCGGTCAGCACCAGCTGGGCGCCCGCTTCCTGGGCCGCCTTGGCGATGTGAAACGCGATCGACGAGTCGGTGATGATCCCGGAGACGAGAATCCGTTTGCCGTCGAGCAGTCCTGCCATGTCCGTCCTTTATGTCGTGGTTGAAGGCCTTGTGTCGCGGTTTACGTCAGTGGCCCATACCCATGCCGCCGTCGACCGGGATGACCGCCCCAGCTATGTAGCTCGCATCCTCGGACGCCAGGAAGCTGACCGCCCCGGCGACCTCCTCGGCGGTGCCGACTCGCTTGGCCGGGATGAATTCCAGCGCACCCGCCTGAATCCGCTCGTCGAGAGCTCGGGTCATCTCGGTGTCGATGTAACCGGGGGCAACGACGTTGGCGGTCACGTTGGCCTTGGACAGCTCGCGGGAGATCGAGCGCGCCATGCCGATCAGACCGGCCTTGGCGGCCGCGTAGTTGGCCTGGTTGCCGATCCCCCACATGCCGGACACCGAACCGATGAAGATGATCCGGCCGAACCGCTTGCGCTGCATGCTGCGCGACGCCCGCTGGGCCACCCGGAACGCCCCGGTGAGGTTGGCATTGATGACCTCCTCGAAGCGCTCCTCGGTCATCCGGATCAGGAAGGCGTCTTTGGAGATGCCGGCGTTGGATACCAGCACCTCGACCGGGCCCTGGTGCTCCTCGACCTCTTTGAACGCGCGGTCGACGGCCTCGTTGTCGGTGACGTCACACACAACGCCTAACAGCCCCTCGGGCACCCCGGATCCGCGATGCGTGACGGCCACCTTGTGGCCGTCGGCGGCCAGCCGCTGAGCGATCGCCAGACCGATCCCCCGGTTTCCGCCCGTCACCAGGACGGAACGCGAAACGAATGCGGGTTTGCCGCCGTCGGCGGCACTTTCGGTGGTGTTCTCGGTGGCCGTGTCAGTCACCCCGTCAACCTATCGCCTCGCTGCGGTTTGGTTTAAATCTCCCCCTGGGATGCAGCCCGAGTCACGCTGGCGTGACGCTCGACGACGACAGCCACGCTGGCGTGACGCTCGGGGAGCAAAGGGGGCTGCTAGGTCGGCAGGCGGCGGTTGATGAGCAGCGCCGCCAGCGCCGCCAACGCCAATACCAGCGCCCCCAACCGCACCCAGCCCACGCTGGCGTCGCCCTTGATCGTCTCGTAGCCGATCTGCTGCTGCAGCGTCGCGTAGACGCCCTTCAGCTCCTGCAATGAAGCGGCGTTGTAGGCGTTGCCGCCCGAGAGCTGGGCCACCTTCTTGAGGGTCTCATCGTCGACGGGCACCGGCTGGCGCTGGTCGTTGATCTCGACGAAGCCGTACGGCGTGCCGAACGAGATCGTCGAGATCGGCACCCCCTGGTCCTTGGCGGTGCGGGCGGCGGTGAAGGCGCCCTTCGGGTTGTCCGGGTTGGTCGGCATCGTCTCCTTGCCGTCGGAGAACAACACGATGCGCGCCGGCGGCGGCGTATCCCCGCCCCCGATGACCGCGCCGACCGTGGCGATGGCCTGCAACGCGGTGAAGATGCCCTCCCCGGTGGCGGTGCGGTCGGCGAACTGCAGCTTGTCCAGCGCGTTCTTGGTCGATTCCCGGTTGGTCGTCGGCGACACCAACACCGTCGCGGTCCCCGCGTAGGCGATCAGGCCCAGGTTGATGCCCGGGGTCAGCTCGTCGGCGAACTGCTTGGCCGCCTCCTGGGCGGCCGCCATCCGGTTGGGCTGCACGTCGGTGGCGCGCATCGACTGCGACACGTCGATCACCAGCATCACCACCGCGCGGTTGCGGGGAATCCGGACGTCGTTGGTGGGGCCCGCCATCGCGATGGTGAACAGCACCAGGGATGCCACCAGCAGGATCGCCGGCACGTGCCGCCACTTGGGCGGCCGCTTGGGGGCGACGCTTTCCAGCAGCTCCATGTTGGCGAACCGCAGCATGCGCCGCTGCCGGGCCAACTGCATCACGATGTAGAGCGCGGCCAGGCCGAAGACGACGAGCAGGAACAGGAAGAACCACGAATGCTCGAAGCCCGACAACGACATCGGGCCGAGGAGCGGCAACGTCACTGCCGCCCCGCCAATGCACCGCGCCGGCGGGACTCGACGAAACGGACGATGTCGGCGATCCAATCGCGGTCGGTGCGCAGGGTCAGTACCGGGGCGCCGCAGCTGCGAATGGTGCGCGCCACTTCGGCGCGGTGCGCCGCTGCGGCCTTGGCGAAATCATCCCGCAACTGGGCGTCGATGGTGAATTCGCGGGTGACCCCGGACTCGGCGTCCTGCAGCACCACGTCGCCGATGTCGGGCAGCTCGACGTCACGCGGGTCGAGCACCTCGATGGCGAGCACCTCGTGCCGGGCCGCGATCGCCCGCAGCGGACGCATCCAGTTGATCGGCCCCAGGAAGTCGCTGATGATCACCGCCATGCCGCGGCGGCGTTCCGGGCGGCGCAACGCGTCGATTGCCGTCGACAGGTCCCCGCGCACCCCGACCGGCGCCCTGGGGGTGGTGGCGATGGTGCGCAGCAGCGTCTGCTCATGCTGGCGGCCGGAGCGCGCCGGGACCCGGACCATCGTCTCGCCGTTGGCGATCAGCGCGCCCAGCCGGTTGCCGCCACCGCTGTTGAGGAACGTGATCGCGGCCGCGGCAGCCACCGCCAGGTCCCGCTTCTCGCACCCGACGGTGCCGAAGTCCAGGCTGGCCGACAGGTCGACCACCAGCCAGGTTTCCAGCTCGCGGTCGGCGATCATCTGCCGGACGTGGGGGTGCATGGTGCGCGCGGTCACGGCCCAGTCCATCCGCCGGACGTCGTCGCCGGGCTGGTACTCGCGTGACTCCCCCGGCTCCGAGCCCGGCCCCGGGATCAGGCCGAGGTGGTCGCCGTGCAGGACACCGTCGAGCTTGCGCTTGACCGTCAGCTCGAGCTGCCGCAGCGCCGCTGCCAGCTTCGGGTCGACGATCTGCCCGCGCTGCATCGATGGCGGATGTGGCCCCGCCGGCTGCTTGGGATCGGTCACCGACCGCTGGCCACGCCGGCGGCCTGCATCACCGGGGGCACCGACTGCCCTTGCTGCGGAACGGCATTGACCTGAGGCAGGGCAACCGTCTGCAGGATCCGGTTGATGACGATCTCCGGCGAGATCTCGTCGGCGAGCGCGTCGTAGGTGAGCACCAACCGGTGCCGCAGGACGTCGGGAATGACATCGACGACGTCTTGCGGGATCACGTAGTCGCGGCCGCGCACCAGCGCCAGCGAGCGGGACGCCGCGATGATGCCCAGCGAGGCACGCGGGGACGCACCGAACGAGATCCACGTCTTGACGTCGTTCATCCCGAGTTGCTCGGGATAACGGGTGGCCATGACGACGCGCACCACGTAGTCGACCAGCGCGTGGTGGACGAAGCCGTTGGCCGCGATGTCCTGCAGCCGCAACAGGTCCCCGGTGTTCAGGATCTGCTTGGGCTCCGGCGGTCGCACACCCATCCGGTAGATGATCTCCCGCTCCTCTTCCGGGGACGGGTAGCCGACGTTGATCTTGAACAAGAAGCGGTCCCGCTGGGCCTCGGGGAGCGGGTACACGCCCTCGTGCTCGATCGGGTTCTGGGTGGCCATCACCAGGAACGGGTTGGGCAGCGGGAACCTCTTGCCACCGATGGACACTTGGCGTTCCTGCATGACCTCCAGCAGCGCCGACTGCACCTTGGCCGGCGCGCGGTTGATCTCGTCGGCGAGCAGGAAGTTCACCACCACCGGGCCGAGCTCGGTGTCGAACTCTTCCTTGCCCTGCCGGTAGATGCGGGTACCGATGATGTCGGTGGGCACCAGGTCCGGCGTGAACTGGATGCGGGCGAACGTGCCGCCCACGACCTTGGCGAAGGTCTCGACGGCGAGCGTCTTGGCCACGCCGGGGACACCCTCGAGCAACACGTGCCCCTTGGAGAGCAGACCGACCAGCATGCGCTCGACGAGCTGATCCTGCCCGACGATGATCCGCTTGACCTCGAAGATGGCCCGCTCCAGCGTATGGACCTCGGCGGCCAGGCCGTTGCCGCCGCCGGACGGCGCGTCATGGGCCGGCGAGCCGGAAGGACCACCCGGGCCCGAGTAACCGCTGGCGCCCGGAGGCGGCCCACCTGCTGCTGTCATCAATAACCCTCCACAGCTCAATCGGACACGACTGCTTGCACCACGACTGTCGTGGGGCCGCGACGTGCCCGCGTCCAACTATTCCAGGCCCGCCGGATTCCGTCGACGCTGGTGGTTCGCCCCCGGGATCCCGCCGGGCGAACACACCTGGATCAGTACTCGATGATCCTAGTCAAGTACGGCGTCATGCCGGGCTTGCGAACCGGGCTGACGGTCACCTTGCCGGCGAGGCTGGACGCCTCCAGCATCTGGCCGTTGCCCAGATACATGGTGACGTGCTGGCCGCCGTTCGGCCCGTAGAAGATGAGGTCACCCCGCCTGGCCTGGTCCTGCGGGATGTGCCGGCCCGCGTTGTACTGGTCGCCGGAGAACCGCGGGATCAGCACGCCGACCCCGGAGAAGCCGTAGCGCATCAGCCCCGAGCAGTCGAAGCCGTTGATGTTGGCGCCGTCGCCGACGCCCTTGCTGGGCCCGTCCAGCGAGCCGCCACCCCACGAGTACGGCACGCCCATCTGCGACCCCATCCGCTTGATCACGTACTCGATGGCCTGCCGGCCGTAGACGCGCGGGATCTTGCCGCCGGGGTTGGTGGGGCTGGCCGCGGTGGGAGCCGGGTCCCCCAGGATGTTGATTCCGAGGCCGCCGAGGAATTGCCTGCCGAGGTTGAAGGTGGTCTGGGTGGCCTGCGCAGTGGCCTGCAGCGACGCGTTGGCGACCGCGAGCGGGTCTCCGGGGGCGCCGGCGCTGATCGTCGCCGGCAGGGTGGGGTCCCACGCGCCGGGGTCGGCCGTGGCCAGCGGAGCCGGGCCGGCCACGGACAACATCAGCCCGGTCACCACGGTGGTGATCCAGGTGAAGGTGATGAGGCGAATCCACTTGCGGCGCATGGCTCCCCGTTCAGTATTCGACGTAGCGGACGACGTAGGGGGTCATGCCGCTGGTGCGCACGGGCGCGACGCGGACTTTCAGACCGATGTCGGGAGCCTCGAGCATTTGGCCGTTGCCGAGGTAGATCGTCACGTGCTGGCTGCCGCCGGGGCCGTAGAAGATGACGTCACCGCGGCGCATCTGCGAGGACGGGATCTTGCGGCCCAGGTTGTACTGCGACCCCGAGTAGTGCGGCAGCTTGATGCCCACCCCGGCGAACGAATACAGGACCAGGCCCGAACAGTCGAAGCCGGTGATGCCCGCCCCGGAGTCGATGCCCTTACTCGGCCCGGCCGCGTTGCCGCCACCCCAGGAGTAGGGCACGCCGATCTGCGACATCCCGCGTCGGATCACGTATTCGCTGGCCTGCCGCCCGTAAACCCGGGGGATCCGCCCGCCCGTCGCGCCGGGGTACGCGTTGGTGATGCCGGTGTCGTCGGGCTTGAGAATGCCGAGCTGCTGCAGGAAGTTGCGGCCCAGACCGGCGGTGACCTGCGTCGAGGTGGCCGAGATGCCCAACACCTGGTTGATGACGGCGATCGGGTCGCCCGGGATGTTGGCGCTGGGGATCATCGGCAGGGTGGGGTCCCAGGCGCCGTCCCACCGGCGGGCCCCGGCCTGCGGCGCCGGCGCGCCCGCCGAGCCGGTCTCCCACCGGTCGCCCGACGCCGGGGCGGCGGGGCCGCCCGGACCTGCCGACCATTGCCGTTTGGCCGCTTCGAGTTTGGCCTGAGCCTCGTCGCGCTCGGCGGCCAGGCGAGTGATCTGTTCGCGTTGTTCGTCGAACTTGCGCCTGGAGTCGGTCAGCGCGGCCACCGCGGCGTCCTGGCTGCCCTTGGCGTCGGCCGCGGCCTTGTCGGCCTTCTGTTTGGCCAGCCGCGCCGCCGATTCCTTGTTCACCTGCTCGGTCCGCGCCCGCTGCAGCTTGGCCATCACCGTCTGGGAGCTGGCGGACAGGGTCTTGGCGGCGGCCTCGGTGGCGATGATGTCGTCGGGGCTGGTGGCGGTCAGGTAACTGCTCGACGGACCGTTCATATAGGTGGCCGCCGCGAACGTGTCGAACCGCTGCTGCGCCGCGGTGATCGCGGTATTGGCTTCGTTGACCGCCTGCCGGGTCGCCTCCAGGTCGTGTTGGGCCGCGGCGGCGTTGTCCCGGGACGTCTCGACGTCGACCAGGGCCTTGTTGACGCTCTCCTGCTCCGTCTGAATTTCCGCGCTCAGGTTCTCCAGGCGCTGGTTGGCCTTGGCGACGTTGGCGATCAGTCCGGCCAGGCTGTCGGCGGCGGGATCACCGTGTGCGAGCCCCGGCGTACACAGCAGCAGAGCCACGCTCACGACCGACGGGACGACCGGCCGGACCAGCCTCGCGACCGGCTGCGCAGCGGAGCCCCGGCGTGTGCGTCTCATTCGACTCAGGTCTCCTACGGCTCAACGCGACGGGCGGCGCCGGCCACAGATCTAGCTAAGGGCGCCAAAGACAACACCAGCATCATTTGCACCGTACGTCACACTATTGGGCGTGCAAACGCTCCACAGAAATCGCACTCTCTACGTGCGTTTAATGTGACCGAACGGTGACCTACCGTGTTTGCCGCGACGACGTGCCGGGGACATGCCTGCGGGGCCTACCGGCCCGGATGCACGTGGCTAGGCCGTGTTGGTGGGCGTCACTTCCTGCGCCCCCGCCGAATCCGTCGGTGTTGCTGGACGCCTGCCGCGCACCTGCAGGAATCGGGTCCCGACAGCCGCCGCCAGCACGGCGAGCAACAGGAATATGGTCAGGCCCGTCCAGGGAAATTCCGGGGCGCTCAGCTCGTTCAGGAAGTGCTGCGCCGAAACCACCGGATTGCCCGTCTTGGCGATGTCCTCGCCGGCCTCCAGCGTGACCCGCGGGAATTGCGTGCTGTAGCTCCCGACGTAGTTCGGGCTCAGCGTCAGGACGGTGGAGTCGTGGTAGTCGGCGCCGACCACCGTGGAGATGTCGCGCAGCGGGGTGTCGTTCGGAGGGTTGTGATCGAGCAGCACGATCTTGAGGTTGATGCCCTTGGCGTGGGCCTCGTCGACGATGTGCAGCAGGCCGGGCATGTCCGCCGGCGGCGCACTGACACTCGTGGCGGCGACCTGAGCCTTGACCGCGGTCATGTCGACGTCTTGCGGGATGTAGACGGGTAGGACCGGGTGCAAGGTCATTATGTCCCTCCTGCCGTAGCGCTACAGGCACCGTACGCGACTTCGTTCCGGGGGGTTTAAACCGTCGACTTACGCGACAAGACTGGAACTACGGTCGCCCCGCCGTAATGCAGGACAAGCGTACTGTTAAAGTGGCGTGGTTGATCGAAGCGCCGCCGACACGGCCCGTCGGCGGGAGAACTTAATCCTCGGGAGTTGAAGTGACTAAAGAAGATTCTGTGAACTCGTTCGGAGCACGCGACACCCTCGAGGTCGGCGACAAGAGTTATCAGATCTATCGTCTCGATGCCGTCCCCAACACCGAGAAACTCCCCTACAGCCTCAAGGTCCTCGCCGAGAACCTGCTGCGCAACGAGGACGGCAGCGACATCACCAAAGACCACATCGAGGCCATTGCGAACTGGGATCGGCAGGCGGAGCCCAGCATTGAGATCCAGTACACGCCGGCCCGCGTGGTGATGCAGGACTTCACCGGGGTGCCGTGCATCGTCGACCTGGCCACCATGCGCGAGGCCATCGGCGACCTCGGCGGCAAGGCGGAAAAGGTCAACCCGCTGGCGCCGGCCGACCTGGTGATCGACCACTCGGTGATCGCCGACCTGTTCGGCACCGCCGACGCCTTCGAGCGCAACGTCGAAATCGAGTACCAGCGCAACGGCGAGCGCTACCAGTTCTTGCGGTGGGGCCAGGGCGCTTTCCGTGACTTCAAGGTGGTGCCGCCGGGCACCGGCATCGTGCACCAGGTCAACATCGAGTACCTGGCCAGTGTCGTGATGTCGCGCGCCGACGCGCAAGGAACAGTAGTGGCCTACCCCGACACCTGCGTGGGCACCGACTCGCACACCACGATGGTCAACGGCCTCGGCGTCCTGGGCTGGGGCGTCGGCGGCATCGAGGCCGAGGCCGCAATGCTCGGTCAGCCGGTGTCGATGCTGATCCCGCGGGTCGTCGGCTTCAAACTGACCGGCGAGATCCAGCCGGGCGTCACCGCCACCGACGTGGTGCTGACCGTCACCCAGATGCTGCGCAAGCACGGCGTGGTCGGCAAGTTCGTCGAGTTCTACGGCGAGGGCGTCGCCGAGGTGCCGCTGGCAAACCGCGCCACCCTGGGCAACATGAGCCCCGAATTCGGTTCCACCGCAGCGATTTTCCCGATCGACGAGGAGACCATCTACTACCTGCGGTTCACCGGCCGCTCCGAGGAGCAGCTGGCGCTGGTCGAGGCGTACGCGAAAGAGCAGGGCATGTGGCACGATCCCTCCCACGAGCCGGCCTTCTCCGAATACCTCGAACTCGACCTGTCCGACGTGGTGCCGTCGATCGCCGGACCGAAGCGTCCGCAGGACCGGATTGCGTTGTCCGACGCCAAGTCCACCTTCCGCAAGACCATTCCCAGCTACGTCGGCGACGACCCCGACAAGCAGGAATACTCGAAGCTCGACGAGTCGGTCGACGAGTCGTTCCCGGCCAGCGACCCCGGTGCGCTGGAGAACGGCGACGCCGACGATGCACCGAACGATGGAATCGGCGGCCGAGCACGCCAAGGGCCGGCTGAGCAAGCCCGGTGCAGGTCGCCTCCGACGAGTACGGCGAGTTCGTGCTCGACCACGGCGCGGTGGTGATCGCCGCGATCACGTCGTGCACCAACACCTCCAACCCCGAGGTGATGCTGGGCGCCGCGCTGCTCGCCCGCAACGCCGTCGAAAAGGGCCTGGCCTCCAAGCCGTGGGTGAAGACCTCGATGGCGCCCGGTTCGCAGGTGGTCACCGACTACTACGAAAAGGCCGGGCTGTGGCCTTATCCTGGAGAAGCTCGGCTTCTACCTCGTCGGCTACGGCTGCACCACCTGCATCGGCAACTCCGGCCCGCTGCCCGAGGAGATCTCCAAGGCGATCAACGACAACGACCTGTCGGTGTCCGCGGTGCTGTCCGGTAACCGCAACTTCGAGGGCCGCATCAACCCCGACGTGAAGATGAACTACCTGGCCTCGCCGCCGCTGGTGATCGCCTACGCGCTGGCCGGGCACGATGGACTTCGACTTCGAAACCGAGCCGCTGGGCACCGACAAGGAAGGCAACGAGGTCTTCCTCAAAGACATCTGGCCCTCGCAGAAGGACGTCTCCGACACCATCGCCTCGGCGATCAACTCCGAGATGTTCACCAAGAACTACGCCGACGTGTTCAAGGGCGACGAGCGGTGGCGCAACCTGCCGACCCCGAGCGGCAACACCTTCGAGTGGAACCCGGATTCGACCTACGTGCGCAAGCCCCCGTACTTCGACGGCATGTCGGCCGACCCCGAGCCGGTCAGCGACATCACCGGCGCCCGGGTGCTTGCGCTGCTGGGCGATTCGGTGACCACCGACCACATCTCCCCCGCCGGCACCATCAAGCCGGGCACGCCGGCGGCGCAGTACCTCGACGAGCACGGCGTGGACCGCAAGGACTACAACTCCTTCGGCTCGCGACGCGGCAACCACGAGGTGATGATCCGCGGCACGTTCGCCAACATCCGGCTGCGCAACCAGTTGCTCGACGACGTTTCCGGCGGCTACACCCGCGACTTCACCCAGGACGGCGCCCCGCAGGCGTTCATCTACGACGCCGCGCAAAACTATGCGGCGCAGAACATTCCGCTGGTGGTGCTGGGCGGCAAGGAATACGGGTCGGGCTCCTCACGCGACTGGGCGGCCAAGGGCACGCTGCTGCTGGGCGTGCGGGCGGTGATCGCCGAGTCGTTCGAGCGCATCCACCGCTCCAACCTGATCGGCATGGGCGTGATCCCGCTGCAGTTCCCCGAAGGCAAGTCGGCCGGGACGCTGGGGCTGGACGGCACCGAGGTGTTCGACATCACCGGCATCGAGGCGCTCAACGACGGCAAGACGCCGAAGACCGTGCACGTCAAGGCCAGTAAGGAATCCGGCGGGGACGCCATCGAGTTCGACGCGGTGGTGCGCATCGACACCCCGGGAGAGGCCGAGTACTACCGCAACGGCGGCATCCTGCAGTACGTGCTGCGCAACATGCTGAAGTCCGGCTAGCCCGGCGACCCACGCCCTGCCCAATGCCAAAAGTCAGCGAGGACCATCTGGCGGCGCGCCGCCGCCAGATTCTCGACGGCGCCCGCCGCTGCTTCGCCGAATACGGCTACGACAAGGCCACGGTGCGTCGGCTGGAACAGGCGATCGGCATGTCGCGTGGTGCGATCTTCCACCACTTCCGCGACAAGGACGCGCTGTTCTTCACGCTGGCGCACGAGGATGCCGAGCGGATGGCCGACGTGGCGTCGCGCGAGGGCCTCATCCAGGTGATGCGCGACATGCTCGCCGCGCCCGAGCAGTTCGACTGGCTGGCCACCAGGCTGGAGATCGCGCGCAAGCTGCGCAACGACCCCGAATTCAGCCGCGGTTGGGCGGAACGGTCCGCGGAACTGGCGGCCGCGACGACCGATCGGTTGCGCCGGCAGAAGCGGCGCAGCGGGTGCGCGACGACGTTCCCGGCGACGTGTTGCAGTGCTATCTGGACCTGGTGCTCGACGGCCTGGTGGCCCGGCTGGCATCAGGCGAAGATCCGCGGCGGTTGTCCGCCGTGCTCGACCTGGTGGAGAAATCGGTGCGCCGCAACGACTCTGGGGATGCCGGGGGCACCGGGGGCGCCACCCGCTCGCGAGCGTGACCGCACTGCGACCAACGGGCATGATGTCGCGGTGACGCTACGCTCGCGTGGTCCGGGACGTGTGATTGGGGCCGCCCCGGCTGCGCATCGTGGTACCTGACTGCAGCAGCATGCTGTGAATCGAGCCGTACGACCTTCCGGTGCTGGCGGCCAGGTTACGGATGCTGGCCCCGCCCTCATAGGCGTTGCGTAGCTCGTGCAGCAACTCGTTGCGAGTCTTTGTCGACTTTTTCATTCCGGCCCGCTCCACGCTCGAACACGATGTCAAGCACATAGGTTAAGAACCCGCCTTCGCGTCGCGGGCCGGTTTGGCCGAAATCAGGCGAGCTCGATCAGATCCCGGTATTCGTCGGACCAGTAGTCCTCGGTGCCGTCGGGCAGCAGCACCACGCGTTGGGGGTCGAGCGCCTCGGCCGCTCCCGGGTCGTGCGTCACCAGCACCACCGCGCCCCGGTAGCTGCGCAGCGCGTCGAGCACCTGTTCGCGCGAGGCGGGATCGAGGTTGTTCGTCGGTTCGTCGAGCAGCAGGACGTTCGCCGTGGACGCCACCAACCCGGCCAGCGCGAGCCGGGTCTTCTCACCGCCCGACAGCGTGCCCGCCGGCTGGTCGAGTTGCGGCCCGCTGAACATGAACGCACCCAGCAGGCCGCGCAGGTCCTGCTCACCCGAATCGGGAGCGGCGTGGCGGATGTTCTCCCACACGCTCGCGTCGTTGTCGAGCGTGTCGTGCTCCTGCGCGAAATAGCCCATCCGCAAACCGTGCCCGGGCTCCAGCCCGCCGGTGTCGGGCTTCTCGGTGCCGGCCAACAGCCGCAGCAGCGTGGTCTTGCCGGCGCCGTTCAGCCCCAGTACCACCACCCGCGAGCCGCGGTCGATGGCCAGATCGACACCGCTGAATACCTCAAGCGACCCGTAGGACTTGCTCAGTCCCTTGGCGACCAGCGGCGTGCGCCCGCACGGGGCGGGGGTGGGGAACTTGATCCGGGCCACTTTGTCGGCGACCCGCTCCTCGTCGAGCGCGGCCATCATCCGGTCGGCACGGCGCAACATGTTCTGGGCCGCAACGGCTTTCGTGGCCTTGGCGCCCAGCTTGGCGGCCTGCGTGCGCAACGCGGCGGCCTTGCGCTCGGCGTTGGCGCGTTCGCGGCGGCGCCGCTGTTCGTCGGTGGCCCGGGCGTCCAGGTACTTCTGCCAGCCCATGTTGTAGACGTCGACCTCGCCGCGCACGGCGTCCAGAAACCACACCCGGTTGACGACATCGGCGAGCAAGTCGACGTTGTGGCTGATGACCACCAGTCCGCCACTGTGACCCCGCAGGAAATCCCGCAGCCAGCCAACCGAATCCGCGTCCAGGTGGTTGGTGGGCTCGTCGAGCAGCAAGGTCGTTGAGGACCCGGCGCCGCTCTCCGACGCGGCGAACAGGATGCGCGCCAGCTCGACCCGGCGGCGCTGCCCGCCGGACAGCGTGCGCAGTTTCTGCGTCAGCACCCGGTCCGGCAGGCCGAGGCTCGCGCAGATGCGGCTGGCCTCGCTCTCGGCACCGTAGCCGCCCAACGCGACGAACCGCTCCTCGAGCTGCCCGTAGCGGCGGATGGCGCGGTCCCGGGCGTCGTCGTCGGCGACCTCGGCCATCAACGCCTGCTGCTTCTCTAAGTCGGTGAGCAGAACGTCCAGGCCGCGGGCGGACAGGACGCGGTCGCGGGCCAGCACGTCGAGGTCGCCCTCTTTGGGATCCTGTGGCAGATAACCGATTTCACCCGCGCGCGCGACGGCTCCGGCGTACGGTTCGGTCTCCCCCGCCAGGATGCGCAGGGTGGTGGTCTTGCCCGCGCCGTTGCGACCGACCAGCCCGATGCGGTCGCCGGGCTGCACGCGCAGGTCCGGGCCGTCGGGTGAGAGCAGAATGCGCGCACCCGCGCGGACCTCGAGGTCCGTGGCCGTGATCACATCTACTCCTGGCGCTTCCCTTGTCGTGGCTACTTGTCGTCGGTGAACACCGGCGGGCGTCGCTCGGCGCGCGCGGCAACCGCTTCTTCGAAGTTGGCGGTGAGCAGACGAACGAACAGCTGACCCAAGCCTTCGGCTTGCATGTGCCCTTCCAGGCTACCGGCGTCCAGCCCACTCCACAGTGTGCGCTTGGTCAACTCGATCCCCGGCCGCGAGAACGCCGCTATGCGCGCGGCGATGGCGTAGCAGGTGTCCAGCAGCTGCTCGTCGGGCACCTGGCAGGACACCAGCCCGATGCGCTCGGCCTCCTCGGCCGTGACGTCGCGGCCGGTCAGCATGATTTCGAACGCCCGCGACGATCCGATGGCCCTGGGCAACAGGTAACTCAGCCCCAGTTCGCTGGCGGTCAGGCCGTTGTTGATGCCGGCCGCGCGAAAGTACGCGCCCGTTGCGGCGACCCGGATGTCGGCGGCCAGCGCCAGGCACAGCCCACCACCGATGGCCGGGCCGTTGACCGCGGCGATCACCGGCTGATGCAGGCGTCGCAACCCCAGGATGACCTCGTCGAGAATCTCCATGGAGCGCAACGCGTAGGTCGGGCGGGTCAGCCCCTCGACGTGGGGTACCGAGCCCGCGGACTTGTGGTCGGCGCCCGAGGAGAACCCCCGGCCGGCCCCGGTCAGCACGACCACGCGCACCGAATTGTCGTACCTGACCTCCTCGAGGGCCTCTTTCAGCGGCACCATGACGTCGAACGCCATCGAGTTCATCCGCTCGGGCCGATTGAGGGTTATCAGCGCGACGCCGGGTCGCGGGTGCTCTACCAGTACCAGACTCACCCGAGAACGGTAGCGCGCAACTCCAAAGCGGCCGTGTCAGGCCTGTTCGGTTTGGGCGGCGTCCACGTCGAAGGCCCGAATTTGCTGCACCAGGTCTTCGAGAGCCGCCGGCGGCAGCGCCCCGGCCTGGTTGAACAGCAGTTTGCCCTTCTTGAAGGCCATCAGCGTGGGGATGGACCGGACCTGGGCGGCCGCGGCCAGCTGCTGCTCGGCCTCGGTGTCGACCTTCGCGTGCACGATGTCGGGGTGCTTCTTCGCCGACGCCTGGAAAGTGGGCCCGAACTGGCGGCATGGCCCGCACCAGGACGCCCAGAAATCGACGAGCACGATGTCGTTGCCCTCGATGGTTTCATTGAACTTCTCAGCGGTGAGATCGAGTGTTGTCACGTTTGCCATAACGCCGGAGCCCGACGCGGTGTTCCCCGAGTGCGGCAGCCGCCGAAATCGCGCGACGCCGGCACAACGGCGGGCCCGCCGGGTCGCCCGAACCGCGGTGCCGAGTTTGCTTACGGCGCAATGCAAGCGGGCTCGCGCCCGGTTCGCCGTGACTACACCGGCGCGTAACCTGCCTGCGGCCCGCCGTAGGTTACGGTTGCGTACGTTTTCCCACGTCGGACACACTGAGCGGACTATCCGCCGCCTCGAGAACCAGTGAGGGAATCGCGTTGGGCCACTACATCGCAAACGTCCGAGATCTCGAGTTCAACCTGTTCGAGGTTCTCGATGTGGGCGCTGTGCTCGGCACCGGACACTACGGCGACCTCGACGAGGACACGGTACGCACGATCCTGGCCGAAGCCGCCCGCCTGGCCGAAGGCCCGGTCGCCGAAACCTTCGCCTTCGCCGACCGCAACCCTCCGGTCTTCGACCCGGCCGCCCACACCATCAGCGTGACGCCCGAATTGGCCAAAACGGTGGAGGCGATCAAAGAGGCCGGCTGGTGGCGACTCATGCTCGACGAAGAGATCGGCGGCATGCCCGCGCCGCCGCCGCTGGCGTGGGCGGTCAACGAGATGATCCTCTGCGCCAACCCTTCTGCGAACTTCTTCTGCCTCGGCCCGTTGATGGCCCAGGCGCTGTACGTCGAGGGCAACGAAGAGCAACGGCGGTGGGCAGCCGAGGGCGTGGAGCGCGGCTGGGCGGCCACCATGGTGCTCACCGAACCCGATGCCGGCTCCGACGTCGGCGCGGGCCGCGCCAAGGCCGCCGAACAACCCGACGGCACCTGGCACATCGAGGGCGTCAAGCGGTTCATCTCCGGTGGAGACGTGGGCGACACCGCCGAGAACATCTTCCACCTCGTGCTGGCCCGACCGGAGGGCGCCGGACCGGGAACCAAGGGGCTCAGCCTGTTCTACGTGCCCGAATACCTCTTCGACCCCGACACGTTCGAACTCGGGCCCCGCAACGGCGTTTTCACCACGGGCCTGGAGCACAAGATGGGGATCAAGTCCTCCCCGACTTGCGAATTGACTTTCGGCGCAACGGATCTGCCCGCCGTCGGTTACTTGGTCGGCGATGTACACAACGGCATCGCGCAGATGTTCACCGTGATCGAGCACGCGCGGATGACGATCGGGGTCAAGGCCGCCGGGACCCTGTCCACGGGCTACCTGAACGCGCTGGCCTTCGCCAAAGAACGGGTGCAGGGTGCGGACCTGACGCAGATGTCCGACAAGACCGCGCCGCGGGTCACCATCATCCACCACCCCGACGTGCGTCGCAGCCTGATGACGCAGAAGGCCTACGCCGAGGGTTTGCGGACGCTGTACATGTATGCCGCCGCACACCAGGACGACACTGTGGCACAACATGTCTCGGGTGCCGACCACGGGATGGCGCATCGCGTGGACGACTTGCTGCTGCCGATCGTCAAAGGCGTGAGCTCGGAACGGGCCTACGAGATCCTGACCGAGTCACTGCAGACGCTCGGCGGTTCGGGCTTCCTGCAGGACTATCCGCTCGAGCAGTACATCCGTGATTCCAAGATCGATTCCCTCTACGAGGGCACCACGGCCATCCAGGCGCTCGACTTCTTCTTCCGCAAGATCGTTCGCGACCGCGGCGAGGCCCTGCGGTTCGTGACGGCTCAGATCACCGAGACGATCGATGCCTGCGACGAGGCGCTCAAACCGCAGGCCCAGCTGCTGCAGACCGCGCTCGACGAGGTCACCGCGATGACGGGCGCATTGACCGGATACCTGATGTCCGCCGCGCAACATCCCGCCGAGATCTACAAAGTCGGGCTGGGGTCGGTACGGTATCTGCTCGCGGTGGGCGATCTGCTCATCGGCTGGCGGCTGCTGGTGCAGGCCGGTATCGCGCACGCCGCGCTGGCGGACGCGGCCGGCAGCGACGCGGCGTTCTATCGGGGCAAGTTGGCGACCGCGGCGTTCTTCGCCAAGAACGTGCTCCCGAAACTCACGTCCCTGCGCAAGGTCATCGAGTCCATCGACGACGAGATCATGCGCGTCTCCGAGAAGGCGTTCTGACCGTCGCCCTGTGTTACACACAGGTTAGCTACAGCTTCAACGGGTAATACCCATTGCGTTGGGTCCGACCACGATTGGAGAACGTTGATGTCTGCCAGCTGTCCAGCGCCCCGGCTCACCCGATTCGCGGTCCTCGCGGTCACCGGGGTTACCGCGCTGTCCGTCGCCGCGTGCAGTTCGTCCAACAAATCAAGCCCGACGACGTCAACCTCAACGTCGACGTCGGTCATCACCTCGACGACCACATCGCCGGCACCGGCCGGCGCCGAAGCCCGGGTGAGCGGCCTGATCGCCTCGGTGGCGGGCAACTCCATCCAGGTCACCAAGGAGGACAACTCCACCGCCGCGGTGAACTTCACCTCGACCACCAAGGTCACCGAGACCACCCCCGCCGCGCTGACCGACGTCACCTCGGGCAGCTGCGTGACCGTGCGGCCCACCGGGGAAGCCCAGGGTGGGCAGCCCGTCGTTGCGGCGTCGGTGAAGGTCAGCCCTTCGGTCAACGGCGCATGCCCGGCCAAGCCTGCGGGGCAGGGTTCGGGACCGGGTTCGAGCACCCCGGCGCCCCCCGGCTCACCGGCACCGGCCCCGGCGCCGAAGCCGGCCCCGGTCCGTGGCTCGGTGGCGTCGGTGTCGGGTAACACCATCAATGTCACCGGCACCGACCCGAGTGGCAACACCACGCAGACCGCGGTGACGGTCGACGACAAGACCAAATACAGCAAGCAGGCCGCCGCCACCACCGACGCGATTGCGCAGGGCAAGTGCGTCTGGGCGCGCGGAACCATGGACAACGGGGGCGCGTTGCAGGCGACCAGCATCAACGTGCGGCAGGCCACCGACGGCAAATGCGGCAAGCCCAAGTAGCCCGGCCAGGGCGGCTGAGCGCGCCTGCGGCCGCCTGAGATTACCGTCACACCAGGCGAGCGCGGTGGTCATAACCGCGCTCGCCTGGGTATTCGCTGGCGACGGTCAACCGCGCGATCGGAGATGTGACGATGCCCGCCACTTCGGTGAACCCCCGGCTGGCTCGGCTTGCGCTCGTCGCCGTCGTCGCGGTCGTCCTTGTGGGCGTCGCCATGTGCCATTCGAGCGACACGAATACCAGCAATCCCGCCAAGCCGGCGGTGACGGGCGCGGCCCCGCGCAGCCCGGCGCCGAGCGCGGCGCCGCCGTCGCCGGCACCGCCGCCGGTTGGCAAGGACTACGTCGAGGGGCTGATCGAGTCGGTCTCGGGCGGCACGATCGGGCTCAGGACGCGAACCGGAAGCGCGACGGTGGAGTTCACGCCGTCGACGCGGGTCGTGCAGGTCGCCCCGGCCAAGCTGACCGACGTCACCCCCGGCAGTTGCGTCAACGTGCGCGCCACCCCGCAGAGCGCTCCGGCCGGTGGCGCGATCACCGCGCAATCGGTGACGATCACCTCCGCCGTGGACGGCAAGTGCCCGCCGCCGGCCGGCTTCTACGGCACGGTCACGTCGGTCTCGGGTGACACCATCGCGGTCAACGGCATCGGTGCGCAAGCCGCCCCGACCAACGTCACCGTCGCCAACTCGACCTCATACCAGCTGCAGACGCCGTCGGACGCCCAGGCCATCGCGAACGGAAAATGCATGGGCGCGCAGGGAATTCAGGACGCCGGCGTGCTGCATGCGACAACCATCAGCCTGCAGACGTGCCCGCCGATGGGGCACCCGCACCACCACCTGCACCTGCCGCACCTGCCCTTCCACCTCTAGGGCCTCTAGTGCCGGCGGCAGGGTTCAGACGGTGAAACCGAGGGCACGCAGTTGCTCGCGCCCGTCCTCGGTGATCTTGTCCGGGCCCCACGGCGGGTTCCACACCCAGTTGATCCGCAGGTCGTCGACCAGACCGCTGCTGACGAGCGCGCTGCGCGACTGGTCCTCGATGACGTCGGTCAGCGGGCAGGCCGCCGAGGTCAACGTCATGTCGATCAGGGCGACGGTTCCGGCGTCGCCCTCTTCCACGTTGAGGCCGTAGACCAGCCCGAGATCGACGACGTTGATGCCCAATTCGGGGTCGACGACGTCGCGCATCGCCTCCTCCATGTCGGCGAGCAGTTCGTCATCCGGTGCGGCGGTCTCGCTCATCCTTGTCCTCCTCGAAGTCCGCGCCTCTGTCCGAGCAAGCCTGGGCCAAGGCGTCCTTGAACGCCATCCATCCCAGCAGCGCGCATTTCACCCGGGCCGGGTATTTGGCCACCCCGGCGAACGCGATCCCGTCGCCGAGCACGTCCTCATCGCCCTCGATGGTGCCGCGCGAGGACACCATGTCGGTGAATGCGGTGATGGTGTCCAGCGCCTCGGGCACCGTCTGACCGATCACCTGCTGGGTGAGCACCGAGGTGGCCGCCTGGCTGATCGAACAGCCTTGGCCGTCATAGGAGACGTCGGCGACGCGCTGACCGTCGTCGGACAGCGCGACCCGCAGAGTCACCTCGTCACCGCAGACCGGGTTGACGTGGTGAACCTGCGCGCCGAACGGCTCCCGCAGCCCGCGGTGCTGCGGATGCTTGTAGTGGTCGAGGATCACGTCCTGATACATCTGCTCCAGGCGCACTGTCATTCTCTCCCAAAGAATTCGAGCGCCCGCCGCACGCCGGCCACCAGACGCTCGACCTCGTCGGGGGTGTTGTAGACGGCGAACGACGCCCGGGCGGTGGCCGCCAGGTGAAACCGGCGGTGCAGCGGCATCGCGCAGTGGTGGCCCACCCGCACCGCGACACCCTCGTCGTCGAGCACCTGCCCGACGTCGTGCGCGTGCACGCCATCGACGACGAACGACACCGGCGAGCCGCGGTTTTCCATGACGGTCGACCCGACGATCCGCACGCCGTCGATGCCCGACAGGCCGTCGATCGTCGCCGCGACCAGGTCGCGCTCGTGCGCCTCGACCGCGTCCATGCCGATCGCACCCAGATACCGTGCGGCCGCGCCCAACCCGACCACCTGGGAGGTCATCGGCGTGCCGGCTTCGAACCGTTGCGGCGCCGGCGCGTAGGTCGACGTCGCCATGGTCACCGTCTCGATCATCGACCCGCCGGTGAGGAAGGGCGGCAGCTTCGAGAGCGCCTCGCGACGGGCGTAGAGCACGCCGACCCCGTTGGGGGCCAACATCTTATGGCCGGAGAACGCGCCGAAGTCGACGTCGAGGGCGTGCAGGTCGACCGGCTGGTGCGGCACCGACTGGCAGGCGTCCAGCACCGTCAAGGCGCCCACCGCCCGGGCGCGGCTGACCAGTTCAGCCACCGGCGCCACCGCACCGGTTACGTTTGAATGGTGGCTGAAAGCAACGACTTTCACGCGCTCGTCGAGCTCCAGCGAGTCCAAATCGATGCGCCCGTCGTCGGTCACGCCGTACCAGCGCAGCGTGGCGCCGGTGCGACGGGCCAGCTCCTGCCACGGGACGATGTTGGCGTGGTGCTCCAGCTCGGTGGTGACGATGACGTCCCCCTCGCCGACGGCCCGGTCGAATCTGTCGTCGCCCAGCACATATGACGCCAGGTTGAGCGCCTCGGTGGCGTTCTTGGTGAACACCAGCTCGTCGGCGTCGGCGCCGACGAACGCCGCGATGTCGGCGCGGCCCTGCTCGTAGGCGTCGGTCGCCTCCTCCATCAGCTGGTGCGCACCACGATGCACCGCGCCGTTGGAGGTGATCAAAAACTCCCGCTCGGCGTCGAGCACCTGCAGCGGGCGCTGCGACGTCGCGCCGGAATCGAGGTACGCCAACTGTTTTCCGCCGCGCATGGTGCGCTTCAAGATGGGAAAGTCAGCGCGGATGGCGTCGACGTCGAGTGGATTCACCAAAGTGCCCAACGCTCAGGCTCCCCCAGCGGGCATAGCCGCCGCTTCGGTGAAGCGCACGTAGCCGTTCTCCTCGAGTTCGTCTGCCAGCTCCGGACCACCGGATTCGACGATCCGGCCACCCACGAACACGTGCACGAATTGCGGGTGGATGTAGCGCAGGATCCGGGTGTAGTGGGTGATCAACAGGATGCCGCCACGCACCGGCTGGCCGGTGCCATCGTCCCAGCCGGACTCGGCGTAGCGGTTGACGCCCTCGCTGACCACCCGCAGCGCGTCGACGTCCAGGCCGGAGTCGGTCTCGTCGAGGATGGCGATCTTGGGCTTGAGCAGTCCCAGCTGCAGGATTTCGTGGCGCTTCTTCTCGCCGCCGGAAAACCCCTCGTTGACGCTGCGTTCGGCGAACGCCGGGTCGATGTCGAGGTCGGCCATGGCGGCCTTGACCTCCTTGACCCAGTGCCGCAGTTTCGGTGGCTCGCCGCGGACGGCGGTCGCGGCGCTGCGCAGGAAGTTCGACATCGACACGCCCGGCACCTCGACGGGGTACTGCATGGCCAGGAACAACCCCGCGCGGGCACGTTCGTCGACGCTCATGTCCAGCACGTTCTGGCCGTCCAGCGTGATCGACCCGGACGTCACCTGATACTTCGGGTGACCGGCGATGGCGTAGGACAGCGTGGACTTGCCGGACCCGTTGGGCCCCATCACCGCGTGCGTCTCACCGGAATTGACGGTCAGGTTGACGCCCTTGAGGATGGCAATGTCACGGTCGGCGTCGGCGGCGTCCACAACGCTGACGTGCAGGTCTTTGATCTCCAAAGTGGTCATGAAGTTGTTGCTCTCGATTCCGTGATTTCCAGTTCGTGTTCGATGGCGGCGGTCAGCCGTTCCCGGATGCCGGGCACCGCGATCTTGGAGATGATCTCGCCGAAGAAGCCGCGGATCACCAGCCTGCGCGCCTGCTCTTCCGGGATGCCCCGGGAGCGCAGGTAGAACAGTTGCTCGTCGTCGAAACGTCCGGTGGCACTGGCGTGTCCGGCGCCGACGATCTCGCCGGTCTCGATCTCCAGGTTGGGCACCGAGTCGGCGCGCGCCCCGTCGGTGAGCACCAGGTTGCGGTTCACCTCGAAGGTGTCGGTGTCGGTGGCCTCGGCGCGGATCAGCACGTCGCCCACCCAGACGGTGTGCGCGTCGGGCAGCGACGAGTCCGGATCTCCTTGCAGCGCACCCTTGTACAGCACATTGGACTTGCAGTTCGGCTGGGCGTGGTCGACCAGTAGCCGCGATTCGAGGTGCTGGCCGTCGTCGGCGAAGTAGAGGCCCAGCAGCTCGGCGTCCCCGCCGGGAGCGGCGTAGCGAACGTTGGCCGACATCCGCACCACCTCGCCGCCCAGGGTGACGGTGACATGCCGCAGTACCGCGTCCTTGCCCAGCCGTGCGTGCTGCGCGCTGACGTGCACCATGTCGTCGGCCCAGTCCGCGATCCAGACCACGGTGAGCCGGGCGGCGTCGCCGACGATGAATTCGACGTTGTCGGCGTAGGTTCCACTGCCCCGGTGGTCGATCACCACGACGGCCTCGCCGAGCTCCGCCACGCGGATCTGCAGATGCCCGTAGGCCACGGCGCCCGCGCCGGGCCCGGCGACGGTGATGTTCACCGGCTCGGCGATCTGGGTGTCGCGATCGATGGTGACCAGCGTCGCGGAGTTGAACGACGAAAACGCTTGCGCCGCTACGCGGTCGGTGGGCATGCCGCCCTGCCCAAGCCGCTGGTCGCCGCGGCGGACGACCTCGGTCTGCACACCGGGCTGCTCGCTGACGTTGATCTTGGCGGTCCCAGTGGCCGGCGCCGAGCCGTCGTGCAGGCCGCGCAACCGCCGCAGCGGGGTGAACCGCCACATCTCGTCGCGGCCGTGCGGAACCTCGAAGGCGTCGACGTCGAAGGAGGCGAACAGCTCACCCTTGTTCGGTGCGGCAAGCGACGATCCAGTCGGCGCGGTCATCCGACCGCGCCCTCCATCTGCAACTCGATCAGCCGGTTGAGCTCCAGGGCGTACTCCATGGGCAGCTCCTTGGCGATCGGCTCGACGAAGCCGCGCACCACCATCGCCATCGCCTCATCCTCGGTCATCCCGCGGCTCATCAGATAGAACAGCTGGTTGTCGCTGACCTTCGACACGGTGGCCTCGTGGCCCATCGTGACGTCGTCCTCGCGGATGTCGACATAGGGGTAGGTGTCGCTGCGGCTGATCGTATCGACCAGTAGCGCATCGCATTTCACGCTGGAGCGCGAGCCGTGCGCGCCCTTGTTCACCTGCACCAGGCCGCGGTAGGAGGTGCGGCCGCCGCCGCGCGCCACCGACTTGGACACGATGTTGCTCGACGTGTTGGGCGCCAGGTGCAGCATCTTGGCGCCGGTGTCCTGATGCTGGTCCACACCGGCGAACGCCACCGACAGCACCTCGCCCTTGGCGTGCTCGCCGGTCATCCAGACCGCCGGGTACTTCATCGTGACCTTCGACCCGATGTTGCCGTCGACCCACTCCATGGTGGCGCCGGCCTCGGCACGGGCCCGCTTGGTGACCAGGTTGTAGACGTTGTTCGACCAGTTCTGGATGGTCGTATACCGAACGCGCGCATGCGGTTTCACGATGATCTCGACGACCGCGGAGTGCAGCGAGTCCGACTTGTAGATCGGCGCGGTACAGCCCTCGACGTAGTGCACATAAGAGCCCTCGTCGGCGATGATCAGCGTGCGCTCGAACTGGCCCATGTTCTCGGTGTTGATCCGGAAGTAGGCCTGCAGCGGGATGTCGACGTGCACATTCTTGGGGACGTAGATGAACGAGCCGCCGCTCCACACCGCGGTGTTCAGCGCGGAGAACTTGTTGTCCCCGGCTGGGATCACGGTGCCGAAGTACTCCCGGAAGATCTCCGGGTGCTCGCGCAGCGCCGTGTCGGTGTCCAGGAAGATGACGCCCTGGGCCTCCAGGTCCTCACGGATGGAGTGGTAGACGACCTCCGACTCGTACTGCGCGGCGACACCGGAGACCAGCCGCTGCTTCTCGGCCTCCGGGATGCCCAGCCTGTCGTAGGTGCTCTTGATGTCGGCGGGCAGATCATCCCAGGTCGCGGCCTGCTTCTCGCTGGAGCGCACGAAGTACTTGATGTTGTCGAAGTGGATGCCGTCGAGGTTGGAGCCCCAGTTCGGCATGGGCTTCTTGTCGAAGATGCGCAGCGCCTTGAGCCGCGTCTGCAGCATCCACTCGGGCTCGCTCTTCTTCGCGGAGATGTCGCGGACCACCGCCTCGGACAGCCCGCGCTGCGCGCTGGCGCCCGCGACGTCGGAGTCCGCCCAGCCGTAGCCGTACGTGCCGAGCGAGGCGATCGCCTGCTCCTGGGTCAACGGCTCGGCATCTCCCGTTTTGAAGACCTTCTGGGCCTCTGGCGTGAGGGTCATAACGACGCTCCTTCGATGCTCGTGGTGTCGCGGCGCGGGCTGGGCGCCGGGGTAAGGGGCACGTGGGTGGTGCAGGCGCAGTCCCCGTTGACGATCGTCGCCAACCGCTGCACATGGGTCCCGAGCACCTCGGCCATGGCCTGCTGCTCGGCTTCACACAACTCGGGGAACTCCTCGGCGACGTGCGACACCGGGCAGTGGTGCTGGCAGATCTGCACGCCGTGGATCGGGCCGCCGACACGCGTCGTGGTCGCGACGTAGCCGGCCCTGGTCAGCGCGCCGGCAACCCGCTCGGCGGCCGCCTCCACTTCGGCGTCGTCGTCGCTGTCCGCGGCCGGCACGCCGGCCAGGACAGCGTCGATGCGGCGCCGGGCGAACGTGCGGACCGCGTCCTCCCCGCCGATTTCGCGCAGCTGGCGCATGGCCGCCGCCGCCAGGTCGTCATAGGCGTGCTCGAGCTTGGCGCGGCCCCCCGCCGTCAGCCGGAACCGCTTGGCGGGCCGCCCGCGCCCCGCCTGCTGCCAGGAAGCGGCAGGCACCGACTCGGCATCCCCCGCCTCGATCAGGGCGTCGAGATGGCGCCGCACGCCGGCGGCCGCCAGCCCGAGGCGGTCGCCGATCTCGCCGGCGGTGATCGATCCGGACTCCAGCAGCAAGCGCACGATGGCGCGACGGGTGTGACCATCCGGCACCGCCGCGCCCGCCGCGCTCAGGGCGGCGTCATCGAGGTCGGTTCGGATTTTCACAACACCAGTGTGACGCAATTCCGGGGATCGGTCCACCAAGGGGGCCCTATGTGGCCGTTGCGCTGGTCACACTCGCGTTCGCGAATCACACGAACGGGAGGCTACCCGACCGGCCGCTGTGCGTTACCACCTGACTTTCGTGGCGGCACGTCTCTCCGCCTCCGCCGACGGTGAAGACCATTGGCAGCCGCGATGGGACCTTCGCCCATAGTGCCCGGCCCGCCACGCCGAATAACGTCGACGCTGGTATTGAAACCCCCAAAAAATAAGGAATTGACATGGCTCAGACGACTGAATCGACGTCCGTCGCATCGCGTTCGACCGACCTGCTCGACGAGGTACGTGAATCGGCCAAAGCCGGACAGCACGCTGCAGTCGAAGCGCTCCGGGCATTTCACAAGACCCTTGACGACGCAATCCCGGAGGCGGTCCAACCGCTACGCACCAAGATCGTCGACGCCGCCATCGAACTGGCCGACAAGCTCGTCGCCGCCCAGTATCAGTTCAACCGCAAGCTGGTCTCGACCGCGGACCGGGCGCTGAGCAAGGCTGACGGCGACGAGAAGTAGCCAATGACGCGGTCCCGGCTTTTGACGACTCGTCTTCAACGACGTTGCGGATCATGCGCTTCCGTGTGAGCCGCCGAGTTCGTCAATAGCCGGTTCCGCGGCGCGGGCTAAGTCCGCTGTGGCCGAACGCAATTGGCCCACGGACTCCAGCCGTGCCGGAAACCCGACCCGGGCGTAGGCCACTCCGCGGGGGGTATGCACCCGCAGATCCAGGCCGTAGCGGTCGACGCCGGTACACATCGCGGTCTCGGTGTCGGGGTAGCCGCCGAAGGTCCGGGCCATGGCCGCCAGGGCGTCGGCGTGGTCGGCGTTGAGATGCGCGACGGCCCGGGCGGCCGCCGGCGCCACCGGATCCGGGGAAGCGGCGGCGTACTGGTCGCCGCTGGCCGAGTCCATGCGGCCATATCCGCCTACCCACCGCACCCGCTGAACCCGTAGCACCCACAGGCTGAAGTCGCTGAAGTCCAGGTAGTACCGCGCGGCGGGAACCGAGTCCAGGTATGCCGCCCGGGCCTGGTCGCGCTCGGACGCCGTTGGCTTCGCAACCAGCCCGGCCAGGGTGATGCGGCTGCCGGCCAGCGGGTCGGTGTCGCCGCTGGCCGCCACGATCGACAGGCTGGCCCTCGGGTCGCCCGCGAGGTTGCGGCCGTGCTCGGCCAGGCTCGAGACGCACAGCACCGGCATCCCACCCAGCAGGCCATAAGCCACCAGCGACGCCCACGGGTCGCCGTCAGCGGTCAAGGTGGCCAGCGTGGCGGCATTGGTGGCGGCGGCGATGGTGCGCGCCTGCTCCGCCGCAGACGGGCGCGCGTCGTTGGTCGGCGGGCGCAGGGGCGGGGGTGCGGAGGGCGCGTCCCCGGGGTCGCCATGGTCGCGAATCGCCACGATCGTGAGGCTACGCGTGAGGAAGGCCTCGGCAACGGCGCCGGGATGACCGCCGGGGTGGCCGTCCGCGGCCGTCACGGCGACGGCGAGCCGGCGGGCCGGGAGTCCCCGGCGGCTAAGCTGCACGGATGGCAGCCCGCCACCACGCGTTGAGCTCGTCGATCGCCAGCTTGCATGGCGACGAGCAGGCGGTGGGCACGCCGCTGAACGATGCCGAGCTCACCGCGCTGCAGCGCACCCGCCTGTTCGGCGCCACCGGCACCATCCTGATGGCCATCGGCGCGCTGGGCGCCGGGGCCCGGCCCGTCGTGCAGGACCCCACGTTCGGGGTGCGGTTGCTCAACCTGCCGTCGCGGATCCAGACGGTGTCGTTGACGATGACGACGACCGGCGCGGTCATGATGGCGCTCGCCTGGCTGATGCTCGGCCGGTTCGCGTTGGGCAGCAGGCGGATGTCGCGCGGCGACCTGGACCGCACCCTGCTGCTGTGGACGCTGCCGCTGCTGATCGCCCCGCCGATGTACAGCAAAGACGTCTACTCCTACCTGGCCCAGAGCCAGATCTCGCTGGAAGGGCTGGACCCCTACCGGGTGGGTCCGGCGTCGGGACTCGGCCTGTCCCATGTCTTCACGCTGTCGGTCCCCACCCTGTGGCGCGAGACGCCGGCGCCGTATGGCCCGCTGTTCCTGTGGATCGGGCGCGGCATCTCGGCGATCACCGGGGAGAACATCGTCGCCGCCGTCCTATGTCACCGGCTGGTCGAGCTGATCGGCGTGGGGTTGATCGTGTGGGCGACCCCGCGGCTGGCCCGGCGCTGCGGCGTCGCCGAGGTCAGCGCGCTATGGCTGGGCGCGGCCAATCCGCTGCTGATCATGCATCTGGTCGCCGGGGTCCACAACGAGGCGCTGATGCTCGGGCTGATGCTGGCCGGGGCCGAGTTCGCGCTGCGGGGCCTGGACTCGACGCGCTCGCCGCGACTGTTTCCCGCCTCGTGGCGGCCCGGCCCGGATTGGGAGCCGCTGGGCATGCTGCTGGCCGGCGCCGTCCTGATCATCCTGTCGTCGCAGGTGAAGCTGCCGTCGCTGCTGGCGCTCGGATTCGTCACGATGGCGCTGGCCTACCGCTGCGGGGGCAACCTGCGTGCGCTGCTGCTGGCGGGCGGCGCGATGACGGCGCTGTCGCTGGCGGTGATGGCGATCGTCGGCTGGGCCAGCGGGCTCGGGTTCGGCTGGATCTACACGCTCGGCACCGCCAACGTGGTGCGCAGCTGGATGTCGCCGCCGACCCTGCTGGCCCTTGGCACCGGGCAGGTGGGGATCCTGCTGGGCCTCGGCGATCACACCACCGCGGTGTTGGGGCTCACCCGCGCCATCGGTGTGCTGATCATCATGGCGATGGTGGGCTGGTTGTTGGTGGCAGTCTTCCGTGGCCGATTGCACCCGATCGGTGGCCTGGGTGTGGCGCTGGGCGTCACCGTGCTGCTGTTTCCCGTCGTGCAGCCCTGGTACCTGCTGTGGGCGATCATTCCGCTGGCCGCCTGGGCGACCCGCAGCGGGTTCCGGGCGGCGGTAATCGTCATCACCCTCGTCGTCGGCATCTTCGGCCCGACGGCGAACGGGGACCGCTTCGCGTTGTTCCAGATCGTGGACGCCACGCTGGCCAGCACCGTCATCGTGGCGGCGCTCATCGCGCTGACGTACACCAAGTTGCCGTGGCGGCGGCTCCCGCCCGAGGGCGCCGAATCGCCTCCGGAGACCGTCGAAATCGCGCCGCCGCCCGACACGGCTCAGACCCCCCGGGCCACCCCTTCTTCCCAGGCGGTACCTGACGCCTACGCTGATTCCACGTGAGCTCGGACGTTCCTGAAACAGTCGTGCGACTGCGCGGGGTGAGCAAGCACTACGGATCCACCACGGCCGTCGCCGATCTCGACCTCGAGGTGCACGCCGCCGAAGTGCTGGCCCTGCTGGGCCCCAACGGGGCCGGCAAGACCACGACGGTCGAAATGTGCGAGGGCTTCGTGCGCCCGGACGCCGGCACCATCGAGGTGCTCGGGCTGGACCCGATCGCCGACAACGCCCGCCTGCGCACCCGCATCGGCGTGATGCTGCAGGGCGGCGGCGGCTACCCCACCGCGCGCGCCGGCGAAATGCTCAACCTGGTCGCCTCCTACGCCGCCGACCCGCTGGACCCGGCGTGGCTGCTGGACACCCTCGGCCTCACCGATGCCGCCCGCACCACCTACCGGCGGCTGTCCGGCGGGCAGCAACAGCGGCTCGCGCTGGCCTGCGCGCTGGTCGGGCGGCCCGAGCTGGTCTTCCTCGACGAACCGACCGCGGGCATGGACGCGCACGCCCGGCTGCTGGTCTGGGAACTCATCGACGCGCTGCGCCGCGACGGCGTGACCGTGCTGCTGACCACCCACCAACTCAAGGAGGCCGAGGAGCTCGCCGATCGGCTCGTCATCATCGACCACGGCGCGACGGTGGCCGCCGGCACACCGGCCGAGCTGATGCGCACCGGCGCCAAGGACGAGCTGCGGTTCACCGCGCCGCCGCGGCTGGATCTGTCCCTGCTGACCGCCGCCCTGCCGGAGGACTACCGGGCCAGCGAGGTGATGCCCGGCGAGTACCTGGTCGAGGGGCCGGTCGACCCGCAGGTGCTGGCCACCGTCACGGCGTGGTGCGCGCGAATCGACGCGCTGGCCACCGACATGCGGGTGGAGCAACGCAGCCTCGAGGACGTGTTCCTCGACCTCACCGGCAGGAAGTTGCGGCAGTGACCGAATCGAGCGTCTTTCCCCCGGGAACCTTCACCCCCGACCCCCGGCCCAACGCCGTGCCGCGGATGCTGGCCGCGCAGTTCGGCCTGGAGCTCAAGCTGCTGCTGCGCAACGGCGAGCAGCTGCTGCTGACCATGTTCATCCCGATCACGCTGCTGGTCGGGCTGACGCTGCTGCCGTTCGGTTCGTTCGGCCACAACCGCGCCGCCACCTTCGTCCCGGTCATCATGGCCCTCGCGGTGATCTCGACCGCGTTCACCGGGCAGGCCATCGCGGTCGCCTTCGACCGCCGCTACGGCGCGCTCAAGCGGTTAGGTGCGACCCCGCTGCCGGTCTGGGGCATCATCGCCGGCAAGTCACTGGCCGTCGTCACCGTGGTGTTCCTGCAGGCAATCCTGTTGGGCGCCATCGGGTTTGCGCTCGGCTGGCGGCCCGCCCTGGCCGCGCTGGCGTTGGGCGCGGCGGTCATCGCGCTGGGCACCGCGGGCTTCGCGGCCCTCGGGCTGTTGCTCGGCGGGACGCTGCGGGCCGAGATCGTGCTCGCGATCGCCAACCTGCTGTGGTTCGTCTTCGCCGGGCTCGGCGCGCTGACGGTGGAAAGCGGGATGATCCCGACCGGGGTCAAGTGGGCGGCCCGGCTCACCCCCTCGGGCGCGCTCACCGAGGCCCTGTCGCGGGCGATGGCCCTGTCGGTGGACTGGTTCGGCCTCGTCGTCCTGGCGGTGTGGGGGGCGCTCGCGGCGCTGGCCGCGCTGCGCTGGTTCCGGTTCACCTGACGCGCGGCGCGCTCGCGACACGTAAACCACGCAGACGACACGCCGCGGCGAGTGTGCGTGGTTAATATCTCGTCGGCGCCAGGGCTTACTACAGGACGTAGTTTTCGTTGGCCTACCATCGGGCCATGCCCGTGGGACGAACGCTGTTGCGGTTGGTGGACCTGCTCCCCGACCCGAGCGTGCGCGTCCAGCGCCTCATCGCCGCGGCCGTCATCCTCACCCAGGGCGGTATCGCCGTCACCGGGGCGATAGTCCGCGTCACCGCGTCGGGACTGGGTTGTCCCACCTGGCCGCAGTGCTTTCCGGGCAGCTTCACCCCGGTCGCCCACGCCGAGGTGCCCCGCATCCACCAGGCGGTCGAATTCGGCAACCGCATGATCACCTTCGCGGTGGTCGTCGCCGCGGCGCTGGCCGTGCTGGCCGTGACCCGGGCCCGGCGGCGCACGGAGGTCCTCGTCTACGCGTGGCTCATGCCGGTGTCGACGGTGGTGCAGGCGGTCATCGGCGGTATCACCGTGCGCACCGGGCTGCTGTGGTGGACGGTGGCCATCCACCTGCTCACCTCGATGACGATGGTGTGGTTGTCGGTGCTGCTCTACGTCAAGGTCGGCGAACCCGACGACGGGGTGGTGCGCAGCCGCGTCGCCAGGCCGTTGCGGGTCCTGACGGCGCTGATCGGGCTGGATCTGGCCGTGGTGCTGGTCACCGGCACGCTGGTGACGGCCGCCGGCCCGCACGCGGGTGACCGCAGCCCCACCCGGACGGTGCCGCGGCTCGAGGTCGCGGTCGACACCCTGGTGCACGCGCACTCCTCGCTGCTGATCGCCTACCTGGCTCTGTTGGTCGGGCTCGGCTTCGGGCTGCTGGCGGTGCGCGCCGCGCGGCCCGTCCTGCGGCGGCTGATCGTGCTGCTCGCCCTGGTGTGCGCGCAGGCCGCCGTCGGCACCGCCCAGTACTTCACCGGGGTGCCCGCCGCGCTGGTCGCCCTGCACGTGGCCGGGGCCGCGGCGTGCACCGCGGCGACCGCCGCGCTATGGGCCTCGATGCGAGAGCGGGCCGAGCCCGAGCCGCTCGCAGGCTGACTCGACGGCCAGCGCGAACTCGCGCTGGGCGCGCTCGCGGGTGGCGGGGTCGAGGTGCCGCCAGCCCAGCGGCGGGGCGACGAGGTCGAGCGCCACCAGCCGGTCCCCGCTCACGTCGGCGCGCGCGCAGAGCAGCTCGCGCGCGCCGATTCCGGCGCGGTCGGCCGCCGCCGCGATCGCCGCGTAACCGAGGTCCCACGCCTCGAACTCCGGATCGACCGGCCAGGCGTGCGACTGCTTGCCACCCAAAAAGATCAACGCCGCCTGCGCCGTCCCACCGGGCCGCGTCGGCACCCCGTCGTCCTCGAGGTCGCGCAGATACCGCTCATCGAGGTTCCAGGCGACCGCGTCGGGCGGGTTGAGCAGGTGACGCACGCGCCGGATCCAGGCCAGGAACTCCTGGCGCCGAGACGGGTCGTCCGCGCTGGCCCGCAGGATGACGAGGTCGGCGCGCAGGGTGTCCGGGTCGTCCCAGGCCCGCCAGCGGGCGTGCAGCCCGCGGGTTCGCAACGCGGGCACCAGCCCGTCGTCGTCGGGGTCGCCGGGACCGCCCGCCAGCACGATGCGGGGATGGAAGATGTCCGGACGGGCGAGTTTCATGCCCGGGCATGATAAGCACATGCACGCAATCCAAATCAGCGAAACCGGCGGTCCGGAGGTGCTGCGCTACGTCGACGCACCGCAGCCCACGCCCGGAGCCGGCGAGGTGCTGATCAAGGCCGAGGCGATCGGCGTCAACTACATCGACACCTACTTCCGCTCCGGGCAGTACCCGCGCGAGTTGCCCTTCATCATCGGTCAAGAGATATGCGGCACCGTGTCCGCGACCGGCGACGGCGCCGACGGCTTCAGCGTCGGCGACCGGGTGGTCAGTGCCGCGGCGTCCGGCGGCTACGCCGAATATGCCACGGCCCCAGCGGTTCTCACCGCGCATGTTCCGGACGGCGTGAGTTCCGACGTCGCGGCGTCGGCGCTGCTGAAGGGGCTGACCGCGCACTACCTGTTGAAGTCGGTGTATCCGGTGCAGGCCGGCGACACCGTGCTGGTGCACGCCGGCGCGGGCGGGGTCGGGCTGATCCTGACGCAGTGGGCGCATCTGCTCGGCGCGCGGGTCATCACCACGGTCTCAACGCCGGAGAAGGCCCGGCTGTCCAGGCGGGCCGGCGCGGACGAGGTGCTTTCCTACCCGGACGACGCGGACGAATTCGGCCGGCAGATCCGCGGGCTCACCGACGGCGCCGGTGTCCAGGCCGTGTACGACGGCGTCGGCGCCACCACCTTCGACGCCAGCCTGGCCAGCCTGGCCGTGCGGGGCACGCTGGCGTTGTTCGGCGCGGCCAGCGGACCCGTTGCCCCCTTCGATCCGCAGCGCCTCAACGCCGCCGGCTCGGTGTTTCTGACCCGGCCGTCGCTGGCCCACTTCATCCGCACCGACCAGGAATTCAGCTGGCGGGCAGAGGAATTGTTCGACGCGATCGCCGGCGGGGCCATCACCATCGAAGTCGGCGGACGCTACCCGCTGGCCGAAGCCGCCCGCGCCCATCAGGACCTGCAGGGCCGCAAGACGGCCGGCTCGATCGTGCTGCTGCCCTGAGCCGGCGACCACGCCGGTTCGCCCGGCGTCAGAGCAGGTGCGGGAGCGCGATCACCGAGTCGACCGCCAGCGCGCAGAACACCACCGCCAGATAGTTGTTCGACTGCAGGAACAACCGCAGCGGCTTGACCGGCTCGCCGGCGCGCACCCCGGCGTACAACTGGTGGGCCATCGCCAGGAACCACGCCCCGGCGACCAGGGCGACCACCGCGTACAGCCAGCCGGCGGCCAGCGCCAGCGCCAGCGTCGACGCCACCGTCAGCCAGGTGTAGATCACGATCTGCTTGGTGACCTGGCGCTCGGTCGCCACGGCGGGCAGCATCGGGACGCCGGCCGCCTTGTAGTCCTCCTTGTAACGCATCGCCAGCGCCCACGTGTGCGGCGGCGTCCAGAAGAAGATGATCGCGAACATCACCAGCGCCGGCCAGCCGATGGTGCCGGTGACGGCCGACCAGCCGATCATCACCGGCATGCAGCCGGCCGCGCCGCCCCACACCACGTTCTGCGACGTGCGGCGCTTGAGCAGCAGCGTGTAGACGAACACGTAGAACGCGATGGTCGCGAGCGCCAGCAGACCCGAGAGCAGGTTGGTCGTCCACCACAACCAGAAGAACGAGCCGACGGTGAGCACCACGCCCAGCACCAAGGCGTTTCGCGTCGGCACCGCGGCGCGGGCCAGCGGCCGGCGCGCCGTGCGCTTCATCACCTTGTCGATGTCGGCGTCGGCCACGCAGTTGAGCGTGTTGGCGCCGCCGGCGGCCAGCATCCCGCCGATCAACGTGTTGAGGATCAGCAGCGGGTGCACGGTGCCGCGGTGGGCGAGCAGCATGGCGGGTATCGCGGTGACCAGCAACAGTTCGATGACCCGCGGCTTGGTCAGCGCCAAATACGCCAGCACCGTGCCGATTGCCCGACTCCTCACCGGGGCGCCATCCCGCCCGGACCGTCGCCGGGCGGCGGCGGTCAGTCGGCTCGGTACCTGGCTCGGCGCGACGCGCCCGCGAACGCTCACGCAATAACTCCTTGGGATCGCAGCAGCGCGCAGCATCTACTACACACGATGGTAGACCGCGGGCCGGTAATGGCCTGCCCGCAGGGTCCATTCACCCAGGTTTCTCCCAGATTTCAGAACTGGATGTTACGGGTCGACGGCCACCGCGTAATTTTCACACCAGCCGGCGGCGGGTACCCGAAATCTGCACTGCAAGAGCCGGCCCTCCCGCACTAGGGTGGGATTGATCAGCTCGATGACCCTAGGACTGAGTCTGTGACCACACTCGAAGAGATCTCTACGCTGACCCAACCGCACCACCCCGACGACTGGACCGAGATCGACTCGGCCGCGGTCGACACCATCCGGGTGCTGGCCGCCGACGCGGTCCAGAAGGTCGGCAACGGACATCCCGGAACGGCGATGAGCCTGGCGCCCCTGGCCTACACCCTGTTCCAGCGCGCGATGCGCCACGATCCCAGCGACGCCCACTGGCTGGGCCGCGACCGGTTCGTGTTGTCGTGCGGGCACAGCAGCCTGACGCTGTACCTCCAGCTCTACCTCGGCGGGTTCGGTCTGGAGCTGTCCGACATCGAGTCGCTGCGCACGTGGGGGTCCAAGACGCCCGGGCACCCGGAGTTCCGGCACACCAAGGGCGTGGAGATCACCACCGGCCCGCTCGGCCAGGGCCTGGCCTCGGCGGTCGGCATGGCGATGGCGGCGCGCTACGAGCGCGGCCTGTTCGATCCCGACGCCGCCCCGGGCGCCAGCCCGTTCGACCACTTCATCTACGTGATCGCCTCCGACGGCGACATCGAGGAAGGCGTCACCTCGGAGGCGTCGTCGCTGGCGGCCGTGCAGCAGCTGGGCAACCTCATCGTGTTCTACGACCACAACCAGATCTCGATCGAGGACGACACCAACATCGCGCTGTGCGAGGACACCGCCGCGCGCTACGAGGCGTACGGCTGGCACGTGCAGCAGGTCGAGGGCGGCGAGAACGTCGTCGGCATCGAGGAGGCCATCGCGAACGCCAAGGCCGTGACGGACCGGCCATCGTTCATCGAATTGCGCACCATCATCGGCTACCCGGCGCCGAAGTTGATGAACACCGGCAAGGCGCACGGCGCGGCGCTGGGTGACGAGGAAGTCGCGGCCGTCAAGAAGATCCTGGGCTTCGACCCCGACAAGACGTTCGAGGTGCGCGACGAGGTCATCGCCCACACCCGCAAGCTGGTGGATCGGGGCAAGGAAGCGCACGAGAAGTGGCAGGCGGATTTCGACGCGTGGGCGCAGCGCGAACCCGACCGCAAGGCGCTGCTGGACCGGCTGACGGCCGAGGAGTTGCCCGACGGCTGGGACGCCGACATCCCGCACTGGGAGCCGGGGTCGAAAGCGCTGGCCACCCGCGCCGCATCCGGTGAGGTGCTGAACGCTCTGGGCCCGAAGCTGCCCGAGTTGTGGGGCGGTTCGGCCGACCTGGCGGGCAGCAACAACACCACCATGAAGGGCGTCGATTCCTTTGGGCCGCCGTCGATTTCGACGAAGGACTACACCGCGCACTGGTACGGCCGCACGCTGCATTTCGGTGTTCGCGAGCACGCGATGGGGGCCATCCTGTCCGGCATCGTGCTGCACGGCCCGACCCGGGCCTACGGCGGCACGTTCCTGCAGTTCTCCGACTACATGCGCCCGGCGGTGCGGCTGGCCGCGCTGATGGACATCGACACGATCTACGTGTGGACGCACGACTCGATCGGACTGGGCGAGGACGGGCCGACCCACCAACCGATCGAGCACCTGGCGGCGCTGCGCGCCATCCCCAAGCTGTCGGTGGTGCGCCCGGCCGACGCCAACGAGACCGCCTACGCCTGGCGCACGATCCTGGCCCGCGGCAATGGAAGTGGCCCGGTCGGGCTGATCCTGACCCGCCAGGGTGTGCCGGTGCTCGAGGGCACCAACGCCGAGGGGGTGGCCCGGGGCGGCTACGTCCTCGGCGACGAAGGCGTGGAGGACCCCGACGTCGTGCTGATCGCCACCGGCTCGGAGGTGCAGCTCGCGGTCGAGGCGCAGAAGTTGTTGGCCGACAAGGACATTGTCGCGCGGGTGGTGTCCATGCCATGCGTGGAATGGTTCGAGTCGCAGCCCGAGGACTACCGCGACAGCGTGCTGCCCCCGTCGGTGTCGGCCCGGGTGGCCGTCGAGGCTGGCGTCGCGCAGTCCTGGCACAAGCTCGTCGGCGACACCGGCAGGATCGTGTCGATCGAGCACTACGGCGAATCCGCCGATTACAAAACGTTGTTCCGTGAATTCGGTTTCACCGCAGAAGCCGTCGCGGCCGCCGCGGAACAGGTAGTGGATAACTGAGAAAGGGTGATTCGCGTGACTCAGAACCCTAACCTCGCCGCGCTCAGCGCTGCGGGAGTATCCGTTTGGCTGGACGACTTGTCGCGCCAGCGGCTCCAATCGGGCAATCTGCAGGAGCTGATCGACACCAAGAGCGTGGTCGGCGTGACCACCAACCCGTCGATCTTCCAGAAGGCGCTGGCCGAGGGTGACTCCTACGACGGTCAGATCGCCGAGCTGGCCGAACGCGGCGCCGACGTCGACGCCACCATCCGCACCGTCACCACCGACGACGTGCGCAACGCCTGCGACGTGCTCAAGCGTGAGTGGGAAGCCTCCGACGGCGTGGACGGCCGGGTGTCCATCGAGGTGGACCCGAGGCTGGCGGACGAGACGGACAAGACCATCGCGCAGGCCGTCGAGCTGTGGAAGATCGTCGACCGGCCGAACCTGTTCATCAAGGTCCCGGCCACCAAGGCCGGCATTCCGGCCATCACCGCCGTTCTGGCGGAAGGGATTTCGGTCAACGTCACGCTGATCTTCTCCGTTGAACGGCACCGTCAGGTGATGGACGCCTACCTGGCCGGCCTTCAGAAGGCCCGCGAGGCGGGTCACGACCTGTCCAAGATCCATTCCGTGGCATCGTTTTTCGTGTCCCGGGTGGACACCGAGGTGGACAAGCGCCTGGAGAAGATCGGCTCCGAGGAGGCGCTCGCGTTGCGCGGGCAGGCCGGTGTGGCCAACGCCCGGCTGGCGTACGCGGCCTACCAGGAGGTGTTCGAGGGCGGCGATCGCTACGAGGCGCTCAAGGGCGACGGCGCCCGCGTGCAGCGTCCGCTGTGGGCGTCGACCGGGGTGAAGAACCCCGATTACTCCGACACCCTGTACGTCACCGAGCTGGTCGCGCCGAACACGGTGAACACCATGCCGGAGAAGACAATTGACGCCGTGGCCGATCACGGTGTGATCAAGGGTGACACCGTCACCGGCACCGCTTCCGCCGCCCAGGAGGTGTTCGACAAGCTCGCCGGGGTCGGAGTCGACTTGACCGACGTGTTCGTGGTGCTGGAGAAGGAGGGCGTGGAGAAGTTCGTGGACTCGTGGACCGAGCTGCTACAGGAGACGCAGAAGCAGCTGGGTTCCGCCTCGAAATGAGTCCGGCTCGTACCGCTGCACGATGGCATAACCCCTTACGGGACAAGCGCGACAAGCGGCTGCCGAGGATCGCCGGCCCCTGCGGCGTGGTGATCTTCGGCGTCACCGGCGACCTCGCCCGCAAGAAGGTGATGCCGGCCATCTATGACCTGGCCAACCGCGGTCTGCTGCCGCCGAGCTTCTCGCTGGTGGGCTTCGCCCGGCGGGACTGGGAAACCCAGGACTTCCGCAAGGTGGTATACCAGGCCGTCAAGGATCATTGCCGCACACCGTTTCGGGAGGAGAACTGGGAGCGGCTGGCCGAAGGATTCCGTTTCGTGCCAGGCTCTTTCGACGACGAGGCGTCGTTCGGCCGGCTGGCCGAAACACTGGACAAGCTGGACGCCGAGCGCGGCACCGGCGGCAACCACGCCTTCTACCTGGCCATCCCGCCGAAGTCGTTCCCGGTGGTGTGCGACCAGCTGCACAAGTCCGGGTTGGCCCGCCCGCAGGGCGATCGATGGAGCCGGGTCGTCATCGAGAAGCCGTTCGGGCACGACCTGGAAAGCGCGCAGGCCCTCAACCATGCGGTCAACGCCGTCTTCCCCGAAGAGGCGGTGTTCCGCATCGACCACTATCTGGGCAAGGAGACCGTGCGCAACATCTTGGCGTTGCGGTTCGCCAATCAGTTGTTCGACCCGATCTGGAACGCGCACTACGTCGATCACGTGCAGATCACCATGGCCGAGGACCTCGGATTGGGTGGGCGCGCCGGTTATTACGACGGCATCGGCGCCGCCCGCGACGTCATCCAGAACCACCTGATGCAGCTGCTGGCGCTGACCGCGATGGAAGAGCCGGTCAGCTTCAACCCGGCGGCGTTGCAGACCGAGAAGATCAAGGTGCTCTCGGCGACGCAACTGGCCCAGCCGCTCGACGAGACCACCAGCCGCGGCCAGTACACCGGCGGGTGGCAGGGCGGCGAGAAGGTGGTCGGGCTGCTCGACGAGGAAGGGTTCGCCAAGGACTCCACCACCGAGACGTTCGCCGCCATCACGCTGGAGGTCGACACCCGCCGCTGGGCCGGCGTGCCGTTCTATCTGCGCACCGGGAAACGCTTGGGCCGCAGGGTGACCGAGATCGCGCTCGTCTTCAAACGCGCGCCGCATCTGCCGTTCGACGCCACCATGACCGACGAGCTGGGCGCCAACGCCATGGTCATCCGGGTGCAGCCCGACGAGGGCATCACGCTGCGGTTCGGGTCCAAGGTGCCGGGAACGGCGATGGAGGTCCGCGACGTCAACATGGACTTCTCCTACGGCTCGGCGTTCGCCGAAGAGTCGCCGGAGGCCTACGAACAGCTGATCCTCGACGTGCTGCTGGGCGAGCCGTCCCTGTTTCCGGTCAACGAAGAGGTCGAATTGGCTTGGCAGATATTGGATCCCGTCCTCGACAACTGGGCGGCCGACGGCAAGCCCGAGCCGTACGAGGCGGGCACCTGGGGTCCGGAGTCAGCGTTTGAGATGCTGCGCCGGACCGGGCGCGAATGGCGGCGCCCGTGATCATCGACATGCCGGACACCACCACCACCGCGGTCAACAAGAAGCTCGACGAACTGCGGGAGAAGGTCGGCGCCGTGACGATGGGCCGGGTGCTGACGCTGATCATCGCGCCGGACAGCGACGCCATCCTCGAAGAATCGCTCCAGGCGGCCAACGACGCCAGCCACGAGCATCCCAGCCGCATCATCGTCACCATGCGGGGCGACCCGTACGCCGACGAGCCGCGCCTGGACGCACAATTGCGCGCGGGCGGCGACACCGGCGCGACCGAGGTGGTGATCCTCAATCTGTCCGGGGCGCTCGCGGGGCACGCCGCCAGCGTGGTCACCCCGTTCCTGCTGCCCGACATTCCGGTGGTGGCGTGGTGGCCGGACGTCGCGCCGGCCGTCCCGGCCCAGGACCCGTTGGGCAGGTTGGCAATTCGGCGTATCACCGACGCCACCAACGGAACCGATCCGTTGTCGGCGATCAAGGGCCGCCTGCCCGGGTACACCGCCGGCGACACCGACCTGGCGTGGGCGCGCATCACCTACTGGCGCGCGCTGCTGGCCGCTGCGGTCGACCTGGCGCCCCACGACCCGATCGAGTCGGCGCTGGTTTCCGGTCTGAAAACCGAACCGGCGCTTGACATCCTCGCGGGCTGGCTGGCCAGCCGCATCGATGGCCCGGTGCGCCGGGCGGTCGGCGAGCTCAAAGTGGAACTCGTACGCAAGAGCGAGACCATCGTCTTGAGCCGGCCCCAGGAGGGCAGGACGGCCACACTGAGCCGCACCGCCAAGCCGGAAGCCCTGCTTCCCCTGGCGCGCAGGGAAACCGGCGAGTGCCTCGCCGAAGACCTGCGGCGGCTGGACCCCGACGAGATTTACCAGACAGCGCTGGAAGGCATTGAGAAAGTGCAGTACGTGTGAGCACCATCATCGAAGTTTTCCCGGAAGGTCAGGCACTGATTGAGGCGGCGGCCACCCGACTGGCGCAGAGCATCCGCAACGCCGTGGCGGCCCGGGACCGGGCACTCGTCGTGCTGACCGGTGGCGGCAACGGCATCGGGTTGCTCAAGTCCCTGGTGGGGCGCGAGATCGCCTGGCCCAAGGTGCACCTGTTCTGGGGTGACGAACGCTACGTCCCCGAGGACGACGACGAACGCAACGACAAGCAGGCCCGCGAGGCGTTGCTGGACCGGATCGACATTCCGTCCAGCCATGTGCACACGATGCCGGCCAGCGACGGCGAATTCGGCACCGACCTCGCCGCCGCGGCCCTGGCCTACGAGCAGCTGCTGGCGGCCAACGCCGAACCCGGCCAACCGGTGCCGAATTTCGACGTGCACCTGTTGGGCATGGGGCCCGAAGGTCATATCAACTCCCTGTTCCCGGACACCCCGGCCGTGCTGGAGGCCAGCCGCATGGTGGTCCCGGTCGAGGACTCCCCCAAGCCACCTCCCCAACGAATCACCCTGACCCTCCCCGCAATTCAGCGTTCCCGCGAAGTCTGGCTGATGGTGTCCGGGTCCTCGAAGGCCGACGCGGTGGCCGCGGCCGTCGGCGGCGCCGCGCCCGTCTCGGTGCCCGCCGCCGGGGCGATCGGCCGGGAAACCACGCTGTGGCTGCTCGACGAGGAGGCCGCGGCCAAGCTACCGTCCCGTCCCGGCCGGCCAAGCTAGCCCCCACCCGGTTCCATCCGGGTCATAATGACGGTCATGGCAGACAGAACCGTGCGCGGCGGGCAAGAGCGAAGCCGGATCAAGACCCTCACCCAGGCTGCGTTGAACGCCGACAAGACGGTGGAGCAGGTCGAGGACGTCCTCGACGGCCTGAGCACGACCATGAAAGAGCTGAACGCGTCCCTTTCCGCGCTGAACGCCACGGTCGAACGCATGGAGAGCGGACTCGACCACCTGGACGGCACCCTGTCGCGGCTGGACGATCTGGCCAGGCGGTTGATCGTGCTGGTCGAGCCCATCGAGGCGATCGTCGGGCGGATCGACGACATGATGAAGGTGGGCGAGACGATGATGACGCCGCTCGCGATGACCGAGCAGGCCGTGCGCGGTGTTCTGGACCGGCTGCGCAACCGCTGAGACGGCTACATCTTGGTGGAGCGGGCCATCACGAAGCTGTACAGCCCGTAGATGATGATCCCCACGCCGGCGGCGATCAACAGCGCGGCCCCGAAGTGCTGAGCCCCGAGTGTCTTCAGTGCGCCATCGAGCCCGGTGGCCCTCTTCGGTTCCGAGCGACACGCGGCGACGATCACCAGCGCGCCCGTGAGGGTGATGACGACACCCTTGCCGATGTACCCGGCCACGCCAAGCCGTCGCACCAGGTCACCCGACTTGCCCCGGAGGTCGTCGACGAAGTTGCGGCTGGCGCCCTTGTAGATGTGGTAGCAACCGACCGCGACGATGACCATGCCGCACGCGATGAGCGCGATGGTGCCGCCGGTCGTCGTCATCAGTCGCGCGCTGATGCCCGAATTCTGTTGATCCGCCGGCCTGCCGGCGCCGCGGGCGAATCCGAACGCGGAGTACGCGAACGCCAGGTAGACCGCCGCCAGTCCCAACGCCTTCACCCGCGAGGACGCGTCCGACGATGAGCCCTCCGACTCACGGTCGCACGATCGGCCGAGCGCGGTTTCGACGAGCCGCCACAGGCCCATCGCCAGGAGGGCGGCCGTGGCGATCCAGAGCGCGAGCGGTCCGCCCGGTTTGGCCGCCAACGCCGCCAGGGCGCCGGTCTGGTCAGCGGTGCCGCCGGCGCCGCAGGCAACCCGGATGGCGAGATAGCCGACGATCAGGTGCAGCACGCCGTTGACGACGAACCCGACGCGGGCGAGTCGTTCGAAGACGCCGTTCTGGGCCACCTGGGCCGCGGTGACGGGGGTCGCGTTGTCCGACATGGCAGCCCTCCCTGACCCGGCCTGTGACAGGCCGGCAACACCGGCCTCAGCCCCGAATGCCCCTAAACCGCTGTCGCGTAACGTGCTAAGCCGCCCAATCGCACGCTACGTCCCCCGGTCGACCGCGTCGAAAACCTCCAGCGCGTGCTGAAAAGGCGCGGAGGTGAGTTTCTCCTCGGTGGAAATGGGATGGTCCAGCGAGAAGACGATGCACAGCAGTAATGCGAGCAGGACCGCGATCGCACTGGACACCATGGCGTGACCGAAGGTGCTGCCAAGGCGCAGAAAACCCGTCAGCGCCACCAGCACCACCGCCCCGAACACCAGCCCCGTCCATAGCAGCGGTGGTATGCGCGGCCTGGTGTCGATGATGCGCTGGGTGCGATCGGAGGCCAGCACGGTCAACTGGTTGAGGAATTCGGCGTTGATGGGGCTCGACGCAACGCCCGGCGGTTGATTGCCGATGATGCGGTACATCTTCGTGATGGCGCTTCGCGCGTTGTCGATACTTCCGTCGCTGGCCTGCTTGTTCGGGTCCGATGTCTCGACCGCGGTCGCATACTTGCGCAGCAGTTGCTGAACCTGTGTCCGCTCCGGCTCCTGCATGGCGACGGTCTGCCGGTACATCGTCGTCAGCGCCGATGCCTCGTTGGCGACGATCGCCTCGGCGGAGGAGAACTGCTGCCAAGACACCACCACCGTGAATCCCACCAGGGCGCCGTAGACGAGCGCGACGACGGCGATGAACGGCGACATCGCGGGATTGTGTTCCTTGCCGACCGCGCGCAACATGCGATTCGCCACGCTGATGCAGCCCACCGCGATCGGGATGGCGACGGCGACGGCACAAAGCAGCATCAGCCAAAGCGGTGGCCCGGACGCACCCATTGGGGTCAGCGTATTGGCGTAGGGATCAGCACACGGCCCGCTTTACGCGGGGTTGGCCGGGGCGCTACCCGCTATTCCGTAACGCGCTGGCCAATCCGTTCATCGTGAGCAGGATGCCGCGCTGCACCAGTTCGTCGTCGTCGCCGGAGCGATAGCGCCGCAGCAACTCCACCTGCAGGTGGTTCAGCGGCTCCAGATAGGGGAAGCGGTTGAACACCGAACGCGCCAACGCGGGGTTGTCGGCGAGCAGGTCGTCGTGACCGGTGATGAGCTTGTGCATCGCGATGGTGCGCCGATGCTCGTCGACGATCTTGCCGAACACCCGGTCCCGCAGCTCCTCGTCTTCGACCAGCTCCGCGTAGCGGGCCGCCAGGCCCAGGTCGCTCTTGGCCAGCACCTGCGCCATGTTGGACAGCACGCTGGCAAAGAACGGCCACCGCTCGTACAGCTCGTGCAGGATGCCCACCCGTTCCTGTGCACTTTCCGGTCCCGCCGCGATCCACTGCTCGAACGCCGACCCGGTGCCGTACCAGCCGGGCAGCATGACCCGCGATTGGCTCCACGCGAGCACCCAGGGGATGGCGCGCAGGTCCGCGATCGATGAGGTGGGTTTGCGTGAGGTCGGGCGGCTGCCGATGTTCAGCGAACCGATCTCGCTGACCGGGGTGGAGGCCATGAAGTAGTCGACGAAACCCGGTGTGTCATGCACCAATTCGGCGTACGCGCGCTGCGCCAATGTGGCCACTTCGTCGAGCACCGCGTAGGCCGGCTCCGCGGCGTCGCCCAGGCCCTCGACGTCGAGCAGCGTCGACTCCAGCGTCGCCGCCACCAGGCTTTCCAGGTTGCGCCGCGCCGCCTGCGGTTCGGCGTACTTGGCGGCGATCACCTCGCCCTGCTCGGTGAGCCGCAGCGAGCCGTTCACCGCGCCCGGCGGCTGCGCCAGGATGGCCTGATAGCTCGGCCCGCCCCCGCGGCCGACGGTACCGCCGCGACCGTGGAAGAGCCGCAACCGAATTCCCGCCTTGCGCGCCACCTCGGCCAGGGCCAGCTCGGCACGGTAGACCGCCCAGCTGGAGGCCAGGTAACCGCCGTCCTTGTTCGAGTCGGAGTAGCCGAGCATCACCTCCTGACGTCCGCCCTGCGCGTCGACGACCGCCCGGTACAGCGGAAGCTCCAGCATCGCGTGCAGGATGTCCGCGCCGTGGTGCAGATCGTCGATCGTCTCGAACAGCGGCGAGATGGCGACCGGACAATACGGTTCCGGCCCCGACGCGTCCAGCAGGCCGCCCTCTTTCAGCAGGACCGCCACCTCCAAGACGTCGGAGACCGAGCGGCACATGGAGATGACGTAGTTCGGCACGGCGGCCGGGCCGTAACGCCCGACGGCGTAGGCCGCGGCGCTGATGACCTCGAGCTCCTTGCGGGCCAGCTCGGACAGGCCCCCGCCATCGGGCGATACCCCCAGCGCGCGATCACCGACGAGTGGGCGGCGGGTGCCCAGTTCACCCGCCAGCAGCGCGACCCGCTCGTCCTCGGGCAGCGAGCCGTAGTCCGGGTGCACCCCGGCCCACGCCAACAGCTCCCCCACCACCTCTTCGTGCACGTCGGAGTTCTGCCGCAGGTCGAGGCCGGACAGGTGAAAACCGAAGACGCTCACGCCTTCTCGTAGCAGGGCCAGGCGGTCGTCGGCCAGCAGCGCGCTGCCGTGGGCGCGCAGCGACTGGTCGATCGTGTCCAGGTCGCGTTGTAGTTCGGCCGGGGCGGAATAGGGTGTCAGGCCGAGGTCCAGCTCGTGCTGTGGTTGGCGGTCCAGGATCTCGGCGCCCGTCGCGGTGAGCCGGGCGCGGATCACCCGCACCGCCCGCCGGTACGGCTCGTCGGCGCGGGCCTGCTCCCCGCAGCCCTCGGCCAGCTCCGCCAGCCCGGGCGTGACGGGGACGAGTCGGGCCGACATCGACAGGTCCTGTTCGAGGGCGGTGAGTTCGGCCAGGTAATGCGACAGCGCAGTGAACGCGGCGCTGCCGGTGGCTTGGCGCACCACGTCGCCCGTCACGTTCGGATTGCCGTCGCGGTCGCCGCCGATCCAGGACCCGGGCCGCAGGATCGGCGCGGAGAGCAGATCGGTCTGGGGCCAGCGGGCCCGCAACGCGTCCCGGACCTCGGCGTTGACCTGCGGGATGACCTGGAAGAACGCGGCGGCGTAATAGCGCAGCCCCACCTCGATCTCGTCGGTGATCTGCAGCCGGGACAACCGGATCAGTGCCGTCTGCCACAGGGTGAGGACCTGGCGGCGCAACTCGCGCTCGATGTTGCGGCCGTCGTCGGTCTCGGTGTGCCCCTCCGCGTGCAACCGCATCAGCTGGGTGATCCGGTGCTGGGTGACGAACACGGTGCGCCGCCGGGTTTCGGTGGGGTGGGCGGTGATCACCGGGGAGATCAGGGCGCCCCGCAGCGCGTCGGCGACGGTGGCCGAATCAAGTTCGGCGCCATCGAGTTTCGCGTAGGTCGCGGCTAGGCTGCTATCCTGCGGCGGCTCGCCGGCGGAGACGTGGATCGCGCGGCGGCGCTCCCGGTGGATGTCCTCGGCCACGTTGGCCAGCAGCGCGAAGTGGCTGAACGCGCGGATGACCGGGATCGCCCGGTGAATGTCGATGCGAAAGAACATCCGCGCCAGGTCGGCCCGGTCGATCTCGGAGCGGCGCACCCGAAACGATTCCACCCGGGCGCGTTCCACCAGGTCGAAAACCTCGTCGCCGTTCTGCTCGCGCACCGTGTCGCCCAGGATGGCGCCCAGCAGCCTGATGTCGGCGCGCATCGGCTCGGTCGCCTCGCGACCGACCAGCGTCCGTTGCACGGCGCCGATCGGCTCCAGCGCGATGTCGGAAACGTCAACCATGCGTCCCAGTATCGGTGCGGATGCCGGTGTCCGCCCGTCGACCCTCAGCCGCAGCCTCGAATCACCATGACGTCCGGTAGGTCAGATCAGTGTGATCCGGCAGGAATGACCCACCGGCGCAGCGCGTTGGTCGAGAACGTGCCGGCCGGAATCATTGTCATGGCCCGTCCTGATGCCCCCAATCTCGTCGATGACGTGATCGCCCAAGCCAAACGGGCCGACGAACTCGGAGTCGCGCACGTGTGGCTACCCCAGCAGCAGAACTACGACGCGCTCGCGCTCGCCGCGCTCGTGGGAGCCGCGGTGCCCGGGCCTGGGGTGGGCACCGCGGTGGTGCCGATCAACCCGCGCCACCCGCTGATCGTCGCCTCATTGGCGCAGACGGCGCAGGCCGCCGCGCACGGCAACTTCAGCCTCGGGCTGGGATTGGGTGCCCGCCAAATGGAACGCCAGGCCTTCGGCACGGAATGGCCCGACACCATCACCCGGTTACGCGAGCATCTAACGATATTGGCGTCGGTGTTCGACACCGGCGGCGTCGACTTTCACGGTGGCGAACTCAGCGCCAGCCCCACCTGGCCGGTGCGGGTGCCCGGCGGCACGCCGATTCCGGTGTACGTGGCGGCGATGGGCCCCAGGGCGCTGCGAGTCACCGGGGAACTGGCAGACGGGACGCTGCCCTACCTCGCGGGGCCGCGGACGATCGAAGAATTCATCGTGCCCGAGATCACCAAGGCGGCAGCCGGGGCGGGGCGCCCGGCACCGCGCATCATCGCCATGGTGCCCGTGCTGTTGTCCGACGATGTCGAGGGCGCCCGCGTCACCGCCGCGGAACAGCTGAGCGTCTACGAGACGATCCCGTCGTATCGCAAGGTGATCGCCCGAGAAGGCCTCGCCAGTGTTACCGAGCTCGCCGCGATCGGGCCCGAGGGATCCGTCGTACGCCAGTTACGCCGCTACCTCGACGCCGGAGCCACCGACGTCGTGCTCAGCCCGCTGGACCGCTCGGCTTCCGCCGACCGCGAAGCACTCTGGAGGCTGGTCGCTGCACTGTGAATGCGCGATTGGATCCGGCGCGATCACCTAGCCGTGCGGTCACCGGTACTTGATCAGCAGCGCTATCCCGATGATGCAGACCAGCCAGATCCCGGTGATGAACAGCGTCAACCGGTCCAGGTTCTTCTCCACCACCGTCGAGCCGGAGAGGCTGGACTGCACGCCGCCGCCGAACAGCGTCGACAGGCCGCCGCCCTTGGCGCGGTGCAGCAGCACCAGCAACACCACCAGCACGCTGGTGACCACCAGGGTGATCTGTAAGGCCAACTCCATGACGCCAAAGCCTACCGGGTGGGGCTGAATCGGCCGCAAATGGCCCGTCGGCGCGCTGAACCAATTTGCCTTGTACTTTTGCTGCATGCGTGCGACGATCAGCAACAAGATGCCCGGCTGAAAAAGCCAGCTCCGGCATCGAGCGATTCCTCGCAGCCGTCGCTGTTCACTCTTTGCACCTTTGCCACGTGCCAAACGTTCGGAACGTGGCGGTGATCGCAGATTTGAGCACAATTAACCCCGACGCTCCAGTTGCTCAGGCGTTGGCGGGTGGTTCGCCACAGAACATTGGGACATTTCGCTTCTATTTTGAAGGCGAACGCTGGGAGTGGTGCGAACAGGTCGCACGGTTGCACGGCTACGAACCGGGCACGGTGACGCCGACAACCGAGCTGGTACTCGCGCACAAACATCCCGACGACCGCAACCAGATCGCCGCGACGCTCAATGACATCCGCCGCAATCAGGGTGCGTTCAGCACGCGGCATCGGATTATCGACGTGCAGGGCAATATCCACCAAGTCGTCGTGGTTGCCAACAAGCTCGTCGATGCAACGGGCACCGTCGTCGGCACAGAAGGTTTTTACGTCGATGTGACGCCGTCCGACCGCGAGCATCGCGACGCCCTGACCGCGGAAGTGGCGGAGTTCAGCAAGAATCGCGCCGTCATCGAGCAGGCAAAAGGCATGCTGATGGTCGTCTACGGAATTGATGAAGCTACGGCGTTCGTTTTGCTGAGGTGGCGGTCACAGGAGAATAACGTCAAGTTACGACCGCTGGCGCGACAAATCGTCGGCGAATTCCTCGCACTTTCCCTCCGAGATGCCCACCCGCTTCGATCCGCTTACGACGACATTGTCCTGACTGCCCACCTTCGGATCGGCTCGCGACGCCGCTAACGGACCACGCAGGTTCGCCGGGGCGTCGGCTCCGCTAGGGAAGAGGCCCGCCGGCGGCGATCGCCGCCAGCGTCGCGAACTGCTCGCCGTCCAGGGACGCCCCGCCGACCAGGGCCCCGTCGATGTCGTCGCGGGCGATGATGTCGCCGATGTTCTTGGCGTTCACCGAGCCGCCGTAGAGCACCCGCACGGCGTCGGCGACCTTTGGTGACGCCAGGTCGGCGAGCTCTTCGCGGATCGCGGCGCACACCTCCTGGGCGTCGGCGGCGCTGGCCACCCGTCCGGTGCCGATGGCCCACACGGGCTCGTAGGCGACGACGACGTCGCCGATCTGGTCGGCCGAGAGGCCGGCCAGCGAGCCGCGCAGCTGCTCCTCGCAGTGGCCGACGTGCTCACCGGCCTCACGGACGTCCAGGTGCTCGCCGATGCACACGATGGGGGTCAGCTCGTGCTTGAGGGCCGCGGCGGCCTTGGCGGCCACCAGCGCGTCGTCCTCGTCGTGGTAGGTGCGCCGCTCGGAGTGTCCGACGACGACGAAGCTGCAGCCCAGCTTGGCCAGGAAGGCACCGCTGATGTCACCGGTGTAGGCGCCCGAGTCGTGCTGGGACAGGTCCTGGCCGCCGTAGGTCAGGCGCAGCTTGTCGCCGTCGACCAGCGTCTGCACGCTGCGCAGGTCGGTGAACGGCGGCAGGACCGTGACGTCGACCTTGTCGTAGTACTTGTCCGGCAGCGCGAACGCGATCTTCTGCACCAGCGCGATCGCCTCGAAGTGGTTGAGGTTCATCTTCCAGTTGCCGGCGATCAGTGGCTTGCGGCTCACGCTGTCCCCTCGCTCGGTTGCGGCCGGCTCAGCACCTCGATGCCCGGCAGCGTCTTGCCTTCCAGGTATTCCAGCGACGCGCCACCGCCGGTGGAGATGTGCGAGAAGTCGCCCTCCGGAATGCCGAGCGCGCGCACCGCGGCCGCGGAGTCGCCGCCGCCCACGACACTGAAGGCGCCCTTGTGAGTCGCCGCGGCGATGGCCTCGGCGACGCCCCGGGTGCCCGCCGCGTACGCCGGGAACTCGAAGACGCCCATCGGCCCGTTCCAGAAGATGGTCTCGGCGTTGGACAGCAGCGCCGCGAAGCGTTTGATCGAACCCGGGCCGATGTCCAGCCCGATCATGTCGTCCGGGATCGCGTTGGCTGCCACGAATTGTGGCGGCGAGTTGGCGGCGAACTCCTCGGTCACCACGATGTCGCCGGGCAGCCGCAAGACGTCGGCGTAGGTGTCCAGCAGGTTGCGGCAGGTCTCGACCATGTCTTCTTCGAGAAGCGAGTTGCCCACCGAATATCCCTGTGCGGCAAGGAAGGTGAAGCACATCCCGCCGCCGATGACGATGCTGTCGGCCTTGGTCGCCAGCGACTCGATGACGCCGAGCTTGTCGGACACCTTGGACCCGCCGAGCACCACCGCGTAGGGACGGGCGGTCGAGCTGGTCAACTGCTCGAGCACCCGGATCTCGTCGGCCACCAGCGTGCCGGCGTAGTGCGGCAGCAGCGTGGCGACGTCGTACACCGAAGCCTGCTTGCGGTGCACCACCCCGAAGCCGTCGGAGACGAAAGCCCCTCCGGGCGAGACCAATTCGGCGAGTTCGCGGGCGAGTGCGAGCCGCTCGCCGTCGTCCTTGCTGGTTTCGCGCGGATCGAAGCGGATGTTCTCCAGCAGCAGGACGTCGCCGTCGGTGAGCCCCTCGGCCCGGGCCAGCGCGTCGCCGCCGACGACCGGGGAGCCGGCCAGTTGCACGTGCCGGCCGAGCTGCTCACCGAGTGCCGCGGCGACCGGGGCCAGCGACAACTTCGGGTCGGGCCCGTTCTTCGGCCGGCCGAGGTGCGCGGTGACCACCACCTTGGCGCCGGCGTCGACGAGCGCCTGCAACGTGGGCACCGACGCGGTGATCCGGCCCGGGTCGGTGATGGTGCCTTCGTCGTCGAGCGGGACGTTCAGGTCGGAGCGCACCAGCACGCCCCGACCCGAAACGCCTTCGGCCAAAAGGTCGTTCAGAGTTGAGAGTGTCACGACTGCTCGAACTTACAGCGACTTGCCGACCAGCGCGACGAGGTCGATGAGGCGGTTGGAGTAGCCCCACTCGTTGTCGTACCAGGACACCACCTTGGCCTGGTTGTCGATCACCTTGGTCAACCCGGAGTCGAAGATCGAGCTGTGCGGATCGGTCACGATGTCGCTGGAGACGATCGGGGCGTCGTAGTACTTCAGGATGCCCTTCAGCTTCCCTTCGGCCGCGGCCTTGAATGCCGCGTTGATCTCCTCCGCGGAAGCCGACTTCCCCAACTCGACGGTCAGGTCGGTCACCGAACCGGTCGGGATCGGCACGCGCAGCGCGTACCCGTCCAGCTTGCCCTTGAGCTCGGGCATCACCAGCCCGATCGCCTTGGCCGCACCCGTGGAGGTCGGCACGATGTTCAGCGCCGCCGCACGCGCGCGCCGCAGATCCTTGTGCGGCCCGTCCTGCAGGTTCTGGTCCTGGGTGTAGGCGTGGATGGTGGTCATCAGGCCGCGCACGATGCCGAACTCGTCGGACAGCACCTTGGTCACCGGCGCCAGGCAGTTCGTCGTGCACGAGGCGTTGGAGATGATGTTCTGGCTGCCGTCGTACTTGTCGTCGTTGACGCCGAGGACGATGGTGATGTCGGGGTCGGTGGCGGGCGCGGAGATGATCACCTTCTTGGCGCCGGCGTCCAGGTGGCCCTTGGCCTTGGCCGCGTTGGTGAACAGGCCCGTGGACTCCACGACCACGTCGACACCCAGATCGGTCCACGGCATCGCCGCCGGGCCCTCCCTGACCTCGAGTGCGGAGATCTTGCGCGGACCCACCACGATGGTGTCCTGGCCCTCCAGGCTGACGTCGTAAGGCAGCCGGCCCAGGATCGAGTCGAATTTGAGCAGGTGCGCCAGCGTGTGGTTGTCGGTGATGTCGTTGACCGCCACGACCTCGATGTCGGCGGTACCCTGCTCCTGCTGGGCCAACAGGGCCCGGTAGAAGTTGCGTCCGATTCGACCGAAGCCGTTGATGCCTACTCGGACCGTCACTTGATCTCTCCCTGTCTATGTCTTCCGGAGTTCGCTGAATACGCGCTGACGTCAGCCTAGATCAGTAACATGCGCGGTCGCCGCCCCGGTTCCCGCGACCAATGTGACATCAGCCGCGGCGCGGCTTCTTCAGCCACCTCAGCGCCGACTCGGCGGCGTGGTAACCGCACAGGCCGTGGATGCCGGCCCCCGGCGGCGTGGACTGCGAACACAGGTAGACGCCCGGCACGCCGATCGCGTAGGGATCGACGGCGATGCGGGGGCGGAAGATGACCTGGAGCCCGTCGTTGGCGCCGCCGATGATGTCGCCGCCGATGAAGTTGGCGTTGTAGGCCTGCAATTCGGCGGTCCCCTTGCTGACGGTCGCAAGGACGCGCTCGGAGAAGCCCGGCGCGAACCGCTCGATCTGGCCGACGACGGCGGCGGTGGCGTCGCCGTCGTAGCCGAACGGCACGTGCGCGTACGCCCAGATCGGATTGACGTTGCCCGCGGAGCGCGACGGGTCGGCCAGATACTGCTGCCCGAGGAGCACGAAGGGCCGGTCGGCCATCTTCCCCTGTGCGCGTTGGCGTTCGGTGCCCGCCATCTCGGCGAACGTGCCGCCGAGGTGCACGGTGCCGGCGCGGGCGCAGTCGGGGTTGGTCCAGGGGATGTCGCCCTCGATGGCGAAGTCGACCTTGAACGCCGACGAGCCCTCGCGGTAGCGCCGATACGACCGCCTGATCCGGGCTCGGCATGGCGTCGCCGTAGATGGCGAGCGCCGCGGCCGGGCTGAGGTCGAGCATGACGATGTCGGCGTCCGGGATGTCTTTGCGGCTGGCGACCCTCACCCCGGTCGCCACCGAGCCGCCGTGCTCCTTCAGGGCGGCGGACAGCGCCTGGCTGATCGACCCGGATCCCCCTTGCGCGACGGGCCAGCCGTAGCGGTGCCCGCTGGCCAGGATCATCAGCCCCAGGGACGCGGTGAGCGGCCGGTCCAGGCGCGTATAGACGTGCGCGGCCGCGCCGCCGAACAACGCGCGCGCCTGCTCGGTGCGAAACCAGCGGGCCATGATGGTGGCCGGCAGCAGCGCCCGCGGCCCGAAGCCGGCCAGGCGAACCGGGTGACGCGGGATGCCCAGCACCGGCCCGAGCAGATCCTCGGCCAGCTCATCGAATCCCGCCGCCAGGTCCCCTATCGCCCGCCGCCATCGGGTGCCGTCCGGGCCCATGCGGGCGACCGTCCGATCGATCGACTGGTAGAGCACGCCGGCGGTGCCGTCGTCGAGCGGGTGCGCACAGTCGACCTCCGGCCATTTCCACTGCAGCCCGTAGCGCTGCAGGTCGATCTCCTTCCACAACGGCGAACCGACGCCCAGCGGGTGAAACGCCGAGCAGTGGTCGTGGATGACGCCGGGCATCGTCAGTTCCCCCGAGCGGGCTCCCCCGCCGACGGTGTCGCACGCCTCGAGCACCTGCACGTCGACGCCGTTGCGAGCCAGGTGGATCGCCGCGGCCAGGCCGTTGGGGCCGGCGCCGACCACCACCGCCCTGGTCATCGAGTGCTGCGCCGAGTCGTCCGCGGCGATCGCAAGCGCGCGGCCGGTGCGGCGGGTCGCCGCCATCGATGACGTGCACGGGGAACTCGTCACCGGCCTCAGGCCAGGGCTGGCGGGTCAGCATGTCTTTGACATCGACGTAGCCGGCCTCGATCAAGCCCGTCTTGGCGTCGAGAATGCGGTACGACTGCTTCTGAATGTGGATCGGTTGCCCTTCGAGAACGATGACACGAACGTCGCCATCCTCGAAGTGGCAACGCCGTTGCACCGCTTCGAGTAGCTGCTCGTTGTGCAGGTGGCCTTCGCCGAAGTTCCACCCGACCAGGGGCCCGGCAACTATTTCGCCCTCACGGATCTTGTAGCTGGCTTCGTCGTCGATCGCGCGGGGCAACAAGGCGTTGAGCGCCCGGCCGTGTGCGTGCATCGCGCGGAACGCGGCCGTCTTGTCCGCCATGATCTCGGCGGTTGCCGGGTCGTAGAGCCTGGCCAGCTGATTGACGACGAGCGCGGAGCTCTTGACGACGTCGGCGTCGATCTTTTCCTCGGCGCCCGCACGGAAGCACCACACGCTGCTGGCCCAGTTGCCGGCGTAGTACCGCATCGCGGGGAGGAACGAAATCTTCTCGGGGAACATGTTTCCCGCAATGACAACCGCCACCGCGAGGATCACCAGGGCCAGCAGCAGGGGGGAGCGAAGGTCGGTCGCCTGGATCGCGCTGTAGTGCCCGAACAGATAGAACAGCGAGAAGATGAAGAAGACGTTCCACTCCAACGGGACTCCCATCGGGAGGTTGGAAATGATGTTGAGGTGGAACATCACCATGAACGCGATGAGGAACCACCGCCAGGGATGATCGCCGGCGAAGAAGACCAGAACCGTCGGAACCACGAATTCCGCTGTGGTGCCACCGACGTGGGCCATCAGCTTAGGCAACCAGGAGGGACGTAGGTCGTCGACGTGGTCCAGGTACAGCATGTGCTTGATCGGACTGAACAGCTTGGGTCGCAGCAGCGCGTTGTTGCTCGTCATCACCGCCACCACGTAAGGGAAGTGGTGGTTGAGCTTGGAAGTCGCCGCCCCCCACCACAGGCACAGCATGATGATCTTGAAGGCCGCGATCTGATCGGTGAACGGGAAGAAGAACACGAACAGCTTCAGCCAGTAGTGCTCACCGCGGGCGGCCAGGAAGATGGTCTTGTCGCGCAGGCCCAGCAGCGCCAGCGCGACGATCGTCGGGATGACGCGAACGGGATCGATCAGGCCGACATCGCCGGCGGCCGTGACCGGCCCGCCGTGGCCGGGCGACAACAGCGCCCACACCCCGCCGGCCAACACGATCGCGTACAGGGCGACGTCGACGACGGTGCGGTTGTCACCGCTGGTGAACGGAACCTTCCCGGGCCAGGCGGGCAGCCGGATGGTGTTGGGCCGCAACCAGTAGAGGATGCCTCCGATCGGCGGCATGAATCGCCCCGTCAATGGTCCCGATCCACAGCCGAGGCCCATGACCTCGAACAACAGCGTGAAGACGATCACCTTCTGGTACACGATCGGTTGCGTCCACCAGTCGCCGATGCGGCTGAGCCCGCCCAGCCCGGGGGTCAGTGCGATCACCGCGGCGGGGACGGCGACGTACAGGGCGATCTTGAACAGGTACAGCAGATATACCGCATAAGGTGTTCCGAAGCCGTGTTCCGCCCAGTGCCGCGTCACGACTTGCAGTCGGGTGGCCCGGGGCAGCGTCGGCCAGGTCTTGTGATCGACGTCCGGAAGTTCCGGTGCCATGAATCCCATGGGCGGCCTCGCTCGGTGTCGGAAGAAACCAGTTGGCCCGTCAAATGTATCGGCACCGCGATGCGGGTGGGGCCGAATCC
>CAVTBA010000028.1:0-43606 GCA_963732835.1 uncultured Actinomycetota bacterium | reverse complement strand
GCTGCGCGCCGAGGGCCTGACCGTCAGCCTGGTGAACTCCAACCCGGCGACGATCATGACCGACCCGGAGTACGCCGACTACACCTACGTCGAGCCGATCACCGCGGCGTTCGTCGAGAAGGTCATCGCCCAGCAGGCCGCCCGCGGCAACAGGATCGACGCGCTGCTGGCCACCCTGGGCGGGCAGACCGCACTGAACACCGCCGTCGCCCTCTACGAGAACGGGGCGCTGGACCGCTACGGCGTCGAACTCATCGGCGCCGACTTCGAGGCCATCCAGCGCGGCGAGGACCGGCAGCGGTTCAAGGACATCGTCGCCAAGGTGGGCGGCGAATCCGCCCGCAGCCGAGTGTGTTTCACCATGGCCGAGGTCCGCGAGACGGTCGCCGAACTGGGCCTGCCCGTGGTGGTCCGGCCCTCGTTCACCATGGGCGGCCTCGGCTCGGGCATGGCGCACTCGCTCGAGGACGTCGAGCGGATGGCCGGCGACGGGCTGGCCGCCTCGCCGAGCGCCAACGTGCTCATCGAGGAATCCATCTACGGCTGGAAGGAATACGAGCTCGAGCTGATGCGCGACGGGCACGACAACGTCGTGGTGGTCTGCTCGATCGAGAACGTCGACCCGATGGGCGTGCACACCGGCGACTCGGTAACCGTCGCACCGGCGATGACCCTGACCGACCGCGAATACCAGACGGATGCGCGATCTGGGCATCGCGATCCTGCGCGAGGTCGGCGTGGACACCGGCGGCTGCAACATCCAGTTCGCGGTCGACCCGAAACGACGGCCGGCTCATCGTCATCGAGATGAACCCGCGGGTGTCGCGGTCCAGTGCGCTGGCGTCCAAGGCCACCGGCTTCCCGATCGCCAAGATCGCCGCCAAGCTCGCTATCGGCTACACCCTCGACGAGATCGTCAACGACATCACCAAGGAGACCCCGGCCTGCTTCGAGCCCACGCTGGACTACGTCGTCGTCAAGGCGCCGCGGTTCGCCTTCGAGAAGTTCCCCGGCGCCGACCCGACGCTGACCACCACGATGAAGTCGGTGGGCGAGGCGATGTCGCTGGGCCGCAACTTCGTCGAGGCGCTCGGCAAGGTGATGCGCTCGCTGGAGACCACCAGCGCCGGGTTCTGGACGCACCGGACGACGACGGCTGGCGTCACGACGTGCTCGACCGGCTGCGGACCCCGACCGAGGGCCGCCTCTACGACATCGAACTCGCGCTGCGGCTGGGCGCAAGCGTCGAGGAGGTCGCCGAGGCCTCCGGTGTGGACCCGTGGTTCGTCGAGCAGGTCAACGGGCTGGTCGCGCTGCGCGCCGAGCTGATCGACGCCCCGGTGCTCGACGAGGACCTGCTCCGGCGGGCCAAGCACAGCGGCCTGTCGGACCGCCAGATCGCCGCGCTGCGACCGGAATTGGCCGGCGAAGCCGGCGTCCGCTCGCTGCGCTCAGCGGCTCGGCATCCACCCGGTGTACAAGACCGTCGACACCTGCGCCGCGGAGTTCGAGGCCAAGACGCCCTACCACTACAGCAGCTACGAGCTCGACCCGGCCGCCGAGACGGAGGTGGCGCCGCAGACCGAGAAGCCCAAGGTGCTGATCCTGGGGTCCGGCCCGAACCGCATCGGCCAGGGCATCGAATTCGACTACAGCTGCGTGCACGCCGCGACCACGCTGAGCGCAGGCCGGTTTCGAGACCGTCATGGTCAACTGCAACCCCGAGACGGTGTCCACCGACTACGACACCGCCGACCGGCTGTACTTCGAGCCGCTGACCTTCGAGGACGTCCTGCGAGGTCTACCACGCCGAACCGCAGTCCGGCGAAGGCGGCCCGGGCGTGGTCGGCGTCATCGTGCAGCTCGGCGGGCAGACCCCGCTCGGGCTGGCGCAGCGGCTGGCCGACGCCGGGGTGCCGATCGTCGGCACCGCCGCCGGAGGCGATCGACCTGGCCGAGGACCGCGGCGCCGTTCGGCGACGTGCTGGCCGGCGCCGGGCTGCCGGCGCCGAAGTTCGGCATGGCAACCACTTTCGCGCAGGCCCGCCGGATCGCCGCCGGAGATCGGCTATCCGGTGCTGGTGCGGCCGTCCTATGTGCTGGGCGGTCGCGGCATGGAGATCGTCTACGACGAGGAGACGCTGCAGGGCTACATCACCCGCGCCACCGCAGCTCTCGCCCGAGCACCCCGTGCTGGTCGACCGCTTCCTCGAGGACGCCATCGAGATCGACGTCGACGCGCTGTGCGACGGCACCGAGGTCTACATCGGCGGCATCATGGAGCACATCGAGGAGGCCGGCATCCACTCCGGCGACTCGGCGTGCGCGCTGCCGCCGGTCACGCTGGGCCGCAGCGACATCGAGAAGGTGCGCCGCGCCACCGAGGCCATCGCGCACGGCATCGGCGTGGTCGGCCTGCTCAACGTGCAGTACGCGCTGAAGGACGACGTGCTCTACGTGCTGGAGGCCAACCCGCGCGCCAGCCGCACCGTGCCGTTCGTCTCCAAGGCCACCGCGGTCCCGCTGGCCAAGGCGTGCGCCCGGATCATGCTGGGCGCCACCATCTCCCAGCTTCGCGACGAAGGCATGCTGGCGGCGTCCGGGGACGGCGCCAACGCGGCCCAGAACGCCCCGATCGCGGTCAAGGAGGCCGTGCTGCCGTTCCACCGGTTCCGCCGGGCCGACGGCTCGGCCATCGACTCGCTGCTCGGCCCGGAGATGAAGTCCACCGGCGAGGTGATGGGCATCGACCGCGACTTCGGCAGCGCCTTCGCCAAGAGCCAGACCGCCGCCTACGGGTCGCTGCCCACCGAGGGCACGGTGTTCGTCTCGGTCGCCAACCGGGACAAGCGGTCCCTGGTGTTCCCGGTCAAGCGGCTGGCCGACCTGGGCTTCCGCGTGCTGGCCACCGAGGGCACCGCGGAGATGTTGCGCCGCAACGGCATTCCGTGCGACGAGGTGCGCAAGCACTTCGAGCCGCCGCAGCCGGGCCGCCCGGCGATGTCGGCCGTCGACGCGATCAAGGCCGGCGAGATCGACATGGTGATCAACACGCCCTACGGCAACTCCGGCCCACGCATCGACGGCTACGAGATCCGTTCGGCCGCGGTGTCGATCAACATCCCGTGCGTCACGACCGTGCAGGGCGCGTCCGCGGCCGTGCAGGGCATCGAGGCGGGCATCCGCGGCGACATCGGCGTGCGGTCCCTGCAGGAACTGCACAGCCTCATCGGCCAGGGCGCCGCGCCCGACGAGGGCGCCCGGTGACCGGGTTCGGCGTCCGGCTGGCCGACGCGAAGCGCCAACGCGGCCCGCTGTGCGTGGGCATCGACCCGCATCCCGAGCTGCTGCGGGCCTGGGATCTGCCGGTCACCGCCGACGGGCTGGCCGCGTTCTGCGACATCTGCGTCGAGGCCTTCGCCGGATTCGCCGTCGTCAAGCCGCAGGTGGCCTTCTTCGAGCCCTACGGCGCCGCCGGGTTCGCGGTGCTGGAACGCACCATCGCCGCGCTGCGCTCGGCCGGCGTGCTGGTGCTGGCCGACGCCAAGCGCGGCGACATCGGCTCGACGATGGCGGCCTACGCCACCGCCTGGGCGGGCGACTCGCCGCTGGCCGCCGACGCCGTCACCGCCTCGCCCTACCTGGGCTTCGGCTCGCTGCGGCCGCTGCTGGAAGCCGCCGCGGCGCACGACCGGGGGGTGTTCGTGCTGGCGGCGACATCCAACCCCGAGGGCGCGACCGTGCAGCGCGCCGCGTTCGACGGCCGCACGGTGGCCCAGCCGATCGTCGACCAGGCGGCGGTGGTGAACAAGTCCGCCAGCCGTCGGGGCCCGGATCCGTCGGCGTGGTCGTCGGCGCCACGGTGCTCGAGGCGCCCGACCTCAGCGCGCTGGGCGGACCGGTGCTGGTGCCCGGCGTGGGGGTGCAGGGTGGACGGCCCGAGGCGCTCGGCGGTCTGGGCGGGGCGCATCCCGGCCAGCTGCTGCCCGCGGTGGCCCGCGAGGTGCTGCGCGCCGGGCCGGCGGTGGCCGAACTGCGCGCGGCCGGTGAGCGGATGCTGGACGCCGTCGCCTATCTGGGAGCGCTGTAGGCCGCTACCCGCGCACAGGCGTCAGTCCGACGCCATCGACGTGTGGGCCGGGCGGTCTCCACGATCACGGTGGTGGCCTTGACGGCGGCCACGGCGACGCTGCCGGGCCGCAACTGCAACTCCTCGGCGGCCTCGGTGCTCATCAGCGAGACGACGGTGAAGGGGCCGCACTGCATCTCCACCTGGGTCATCACCTTGTCGCTGGTGACCTTGGTGACCAGCCCGACAAAGCGGTTGCGGGCCGAGCTGCCGATGCTGAGCGGGTCCGGCGGCGGGGCGGGCGCGTTGGTCCGGGAAAACCGGGCCAGATCCTCGCTGGCGATGACCTTGCGGCCGGCCGCATCGTGACTGACCGCCAACGATCCCTGGTTGATCCATCGCCGGACGGTGTCGTCGCTGACTCCGAGCAGCTCAGCGGCCTGACGGATCCGCAGGTTCGACACCGCTCGATGGTAACCCGATGGCATCGGCCGGGCGTCGTGCCAGCAAGTGGCGCTCGATCGCCGCGGCCGGACGGCGCGGTGCGACACGCGCGACACGCGACGAAAAATGCGCGACCCCCGGCAGCAGGCGTTTCGGCCCGTCCTGGCCGGCCTTCGCCGCCGCACCAGCGGCACCGCAAGAGCCGGACCAAGACACTAAAACCGCTGGTCAGGACACTGATTTCGCGACCCGACAGGGCAATGCCGCCGCCGCGCCGGCGCTCGGCGCGGCCGTCGTCGGCGGTGCCCGGCGGACCCCTTTTCCGGGCCCCCCGCCGGGCTCATGCTGGGAGTTTGTCCCCTAAACCGGGGGGCCGGGTTAGATTTCGTCAGGAGGCCTGAGTACGGTCGTCTCCGCTGGCTGAAGTACCCGGCAGAGACAAAAAGCGATCGATTGACATTGATTGATCAGATACGGAGGAATCGTGGCCCTTCCCCAGTTGACCGACGAGCAGCGCGCGGCCGCGTTGGAGAAGGCGGCTGCCGCACGTCGAGCCCGAGCGGAGCTCAAGGACCGGCTGAAGCGCGGCGGCACCAACCTGACGCAGGTGCTCAAGGACGCCGAGACCAACGAAGTCCTGGGCAAGATGAAGGTTTCCGCGCTGCTTGAGGCGTTGCCCAAGGTGGGCAAGGTCAAAGCGCAGGAAATCATGACCGAGCTGGAGATCGCCCCCACCCGCCGCCTGCGGGGTCTCGGCGATCGGCAGCGCAAGGCCCTGTTGGAAAAGTTCGGCTCCTAACCCGGCCTCGGCCAACCCGCCCTGTGGGCGCACCGGCCCAGGAGCGCCAGTGAGCGCCGACGGGGGACCGGACGTCGAGCACGGGACGCGTCCCGCACCACCAGGTAAGGGACGCGTGGTCGTGCTGTCCGGTCCCTCCGCGGTCGGCAAGTCAACAGTGGTCCGGTGCCTGCGCGAGCGGATCCCGGACCTGCATTTCAGCGTCTCGGCCACCACTCGGGCGGCGCGGCCCGGCGAGGTCGACGGCGTCGACTACCACTTCGTCAGCCCCGCCCGCTTCCAGCAGCTCATCGACGAGGGCGCGCTGCTGGAGTGGGCCGACATCCACGGCGGACTCCACCGGTCGGGCACCCTGGCCGAGCCGGTGCGGACCGCCACCGCCGCGGGGATCCCGGTGCTGATCGAGGTCGACCTGGCCGGCGCCAGGGCGGTGAAGAGGGCGATGCCGGAGGCGATCACGGTCTTCCTGGCGCCGCCCAGTTGGCAGGATCTGCAGGCCAGACTCGTCGGCCGCGGCACCGAAACGCCGGAGGCCATGCAGCGTCGCCTGGAGACCGCCCGCATCGAAATGGCGGCCCAGGACGACTTCGACGAGGTCGTGGTCAACAGTCAATTGGAGTCTGCGTGCGCGGAATTGGTAACCTTGCTGGTGGGAACTGCGCCGGCTCGGCATGACCCGCCTGGCCAGACCAGGAGCCAGACCAGATCCAATCGAGATTGAGCATCGAATTGCCAGCGGTAGCCAAGCCGTTCGGGGCTCTGACCGCCTTTCGAACGTTGAGGAGATTGAACTAAGTGACTAGTCCGCAGTCCGACGCGGCGTTGGCCGCAGTCCCCGATCGGTTTGACCCGTCCGCGGGAGGGCAACGCACCTACGACACCCCGCTGGGCATCACCAACCCGCCCATCGACGAGTTGCTGGACCGTGTGTCGAGCAAATACGCCCTGGTGATCTACGCGGCCAAGCGAGCCCGTCAGATCAACGACTACTACAACCAGCTCGGTGAGGGCATCCTCGAATACGTTGGGCCACTGGTCGAGCCGGGGCTTCAGGAGAAGCCGCTGTCGATCGCGCTGCGCGAAATCCACGCCGACCTGCTCGAGCACACCGAGGGCGAGTAACAGGGCAGGGCCGGGCGCGCTGTGGATCGCAAACGGGTCATTGTCGGCGTCTCCGGTGGCATCGCCGCCTATAAGGCGTGCACGGTCGTTCGTCAGCTCTCCGAGGCCGGTCATCTGGTCCGGGTCATCCCCACCGAATCCGCGCTGCGCTTCGTCGGGGCGGCCACGTTCGAGGCGCTCTCCGGCCAGCCGGTGCACACCGGGGTTTTCGACAACGTCCCAGAGGTCCCGCACGTCCAGCTCGGCCAGCAGGCCGACCTGGTCGTGGTGGCGCCGGCCACCGCGGATCTGCTGGCCCGCGCGGTGCACGGGCGCGCCGACGACCTGCTGACCGCGACCCTGCTCACGGCCCGGTGTCCGGTGCTGTTCGCGCCGGCGATGCACACCGAGATGTGGTTGCACCCGGCCACCGTCGACAACGTGGCCACCCTGCGGCGCCGCGGTGCGGTGGTGCTGGAACCGGCGTTCGGCCGGCTCACCGGCACCGACAGCGGCTCCGGCCGACTGCCGGAGGCGGAGGAGATCACCACGCTGGCCGAGCTGCTGCTGGAACGCCACGACGCGCTTCCCTATGACCTCGCCGGCTGCAAGATGCTGGTGACCGCCGGCGGCACCCGCGAACCGATCGACCCGGTGCGCTTCATCGGCAACCGCAGCTCGGGCAAGCAGGGCTATGCGGTGGCGCGCGTCGCCGCCCAGCGCGGCGCCGAGGTCACACTGATCGCCGGGCACACCGCGGGCCTGATCGACCCGGCCGGCGTCGAGGTGGTTCACGTCAGCGCGGCGGAGCAACTCGGCGACGCGGTGGCCAAGCACGCCCCCGCGGCGGACGTGCTGGTGATGGCGGCGGCGGTCGCCGACTTCCGGCCCGCACAGGTTTCCGCCGCCAAGATCAAAAAGGGCCCAAATGATGAGGAAACGCCCCCGACTGATCGAGCTGGTGCGCAACGACGACGTGCTGGCCGGCGCCGTGCGGGCGCGCGCCCACGGCGAGCTGCCCAACATGCGGGCCATCGTGGGGTTCGCCGCGGAAACGGGCGACGCCAACGGCGATGTGCTGTTCCACGCCCGCGCCAAGCTGCGCCGCAAGGGCTGCGACCTGTTGGTGGTCAACGCGGTGGGCGACGGCAGGGCGTTCGAGGTGGACAGCAACGACGGGTGGCTGCTCGCGTCCGACGGCACCGAGTCCGCGCTGCGGCACGGCTCCAAGACGCTGATGGCCAGTCGTATCGTGGATGCGATCGCCACCTTCCTGCACGGCGGAGGGTAGTACGGTTCGGTTTTCCCACGGTGCCAGGCCAGGTGCTGGCGGCCCGATGCCCACCGATATAATTCGGTTAACTAACTATTTGGAAGGATCGAGATTGTGAGCGAAAATGGTCGCCTGTTTACCAGTGAGTCGGTGACCGAGGGACATCCCGACAAGATCTGTGACGCGATCAGCGACTCGGTCCTCGATGCCCTGCTGGCGCAGGACCCCCGCTCACGCGTCGCGGTCGAGACGCTGGTCACCACCGGCCAGGTGCATGTGGTCGGCGAGGTGACGACGACGGCGAAGGAAGCGTTCGCCGACATCACCAACACGGTTCGCGCGCGCATCCTCGACATCGGCTACGACTCGTCGGACAAGGGCTTCGACGGGGCGTCGTGCGGGGTGAACATCGGCATCGGCGCCCAGTCGCCCGACATCGCCCAGGGCGTCGACGCCGCCCACGAGACGCGCGTCGAGGGCGCGGCGGATCCGCTGGACTCCCAAGGCGCCGGCGACCAGGGCCTGATGTTCGGCTACGCGATCAACGACACCCCCGAACTGATGCCGCTGCCCATCGCGCTGGCCCACCGCCTGTCCCGGCGGCTGACCGAGGTTCGCAAGAACGGCGTGCTGCCGTATCTGCGCCCGGACGGCAAGACGCAGGTCACCATCGGCTACGAGGACGACGTCCCGGTCCGGCTCGACACCGTGGTGATCTCCACCCAGCACGCGGCCGACATCGACCTGGAGCACACCCTGACCCCCGACATCCGGGAAAAGGTGCTCAACACCGTGCTCGACGACCTCGCGCACAACACGCTGGACACCTCGTCGACGCGGCTGCTGATCAACCCGACCGGCAAGTTCGTCGTCGGCGGCCCGATGGGCGACGCGGGGCTGACCGGCCGCAAGATCATCGTCGACACCTACGGCGGATGGGCCCGCCACGGCGGCGGCGCCTTCTCCGGCAAGGATCCGTCCAAGGTGGACCGGTCGGCCGCGTACGCGATGCGCTGGGTGGCAAAAAACATCGTTGCCGCCGGGCTGGCGGAGCGGGTCGAGGTGCAGGTGGCCTACGCGATCGGCAAAGCCGCCCCCGTCGGCCTGTTCGTCGAGACCTTCGGGACCGCGACCGTCGACCCGGTCAAGATCGAGAAGATCGTCCCGGAGGTGTTCGACCTGCGGCCCGGCGCCATCATCCGCGACCTGGACCTATTGCGCCCGATCTACGCGCAGACCGCCGCCTACGGCCACTTCGGCCGCACCGACATCGAGCTGCCGTGGGAGCAGCTCAACAAGGTCGACGACCTCAAGCGCGCGGTCTAGGACCGGTTGCGTCGGCGTTGGTGAATCGATAGTCGTCGAGGTCGAACCGCCGGCTGCGCCAGTAGGCCTCCACCGTGGTGGTGGGCCGCAGCGGCACGTCGCCGTTCTTGTCGAAGTAGTAGCTGTTGGCCAGCCGGCAACTGTCCTGCCAGAAGATCTGCCGGTGCCGTCGGCGCAACATCTCGGCGAAGTACCGGTCGTTGGCTTCCTCGGTGACCTCGACGCGCGTCGCGCCGTCGCGCTGGGCCCGTTTCAGGCACCGCACGATGTGGTGGGTCTGCGTCTCGATCAGCGCGAAATACGAAGAGCCGACGTAGCCGTAGGGGCCGAACACGGTGAACAGGTTGGGGAAATCGGGAACGCTGACGCCCTCGTAGGCCTGCAGCCGGTGCTCGTCCCAGAATCGGCTCAAGGATTTGCCGCCGCTTCCGGTGACCGCAAACGTCGGAACCTCGTCGGGGTCCATCACTTTGAAGCCGGTGGCCAGCACCAGCACGTCGACCTCGTGGCCCTCGCCGTCGGTGGTGGCCACCGCCGTGGGTGTGATCTTGTCGATCGGCTCGGTGACCAGCCGGACGTTGTCGCGATTGAAGGTGGCCAGATACTCGTTGTGAAAGCCGGGGCGTTTGCAGCCGACGGCGTAACGCGGGGTGAGTTGTTCGCGCACGGCCGGGTCGTGAACCTGTTTGCGCAGATAGGCCAGTCCCGCCGACTCCATCCTCTTGGCCAGCGGCACGACCGTGAAGTAGTGCGCCGAGATGGGGAAGGTGACTTCGACGAAGGCCTGGCTGAGTAGCCGTTGCATGATCTTGCCGCCGGGGACCCGCATCGCCCAGCGGGCCGGCGCGGGCAGCGCGACGTCGAGCTTGGGGAAGCACCAGATAGGGGTGCGCTGAAAAACGGTGAGCTGCTTGACGATCGGCGCGATTTCGGGGATGACCTGGACGGCCGAGGCGCCGGTGCCGATGATCGCGACGCGCTTGCCGGTCAGGTCCTGACCGTGATCCCAGCGCGCGGTGTGCATCGTGATGCCGCCGAAGGTGTCGACGCCGTCGATGTCGGGCAGGTTGGGAACGGTGAGGACGCCGCAGGCGCTGATCAGAAACCGGGCGGTGACCATGCCCCCGGGGTCGGTCTGTACCCGCCACAGGCAATGCTCGTCGTCGAATTCGGCGGATTGCACCTTGGTGTTCAACCGGATCCGCGATCGGATGCCGTACTTGTCGACGCAGTGTTCCGCGTACGCCTTGAGCTCGCGCCCCCGCGCGTACGTTCGCGACCAGTCCGGGCTCTGCTCGAAGGAGAATTGGTAGGAGAACGACGGGATGTCCACTGCGATACCGGGATAGGTGTTCCAGTGCCACGTCCCGCCGGCCCCGTCGCCGGCTTCGACGATCAGATAGTTGGACAGTCCGGCGTTGTCGAGCTTGATGGCCGCGCCGATCCCGGAGAAGCCGGCGCCCACGATCAGCGTGTGGTAGTCGGGAGTGCTGCTCATCGATGCCCGCCTAGGGGTGCAGTGCCTTCTTCAGCGCGGCCAGCCCGCGGTCGGTGGCATCACCGGCCGCGGGAATCACCACGGCGAAGCTGGCGTAGCCGTGCACCAGGTTGGGCTCGTTGCTCAATTCCGCTGGCACACCGGCGGAGTCCAGCAGCTCGGCGTAGCGGGCCCCGTCGTCGCGCAGCGGATCGTGTTCGGCGGTCCCGATGTAGGCGGGCGGCAAGCCGGACAAATCCGTCGCGTTCGCCGGGGCGAGTGTGACGGGCAGCGCCGTGGGGTCGCTGATGTCGGTGTCGGGCAGGTACCAGGACAGGAAGGCGTCGATCACCTCGCGGTCCAGGATCGGTGCGTTGGCGTTCTCGGTGAACGACGGCAGCGACAGGTCGGCGGTGACGACCGGATACCACAGCAGCTGGAAGCTGAGGGTGGGTCCGGCGTTCTCGTTGGCCAGGTGTGTCATCACGGCGGCCAGGTTGCCGCCGGCCGAGTCGCCCGCGACGGCGATCCGGTTGGGGTCACCGCCCAGCTCGGCCGCGTGCTCGGCGACCCACTGCAACGCCGCCCAGGCGTCGTTGACCCCGGCCGGGAACGGATGCTCGGGGGCCAGCCGGTAGTCGACGGACACCACGATGGCGTCGGCGCCGACGGCGTGCGCGCGGGCCAGGGGGTCGTGGGTGTCCAGGCCGCCGAGGCAGAACCCGCCGCCGTGGTAGAAGACGACGACGGGCAGCGCTGCCTCGGGTTCCAGGGGCGGCCAGTAGATGCGCACGGGAATATCGGTGAGGTCACCGTGGTCGATCGTGCGGTCCTCGATCCGCAGCTCAGGCAGCATTTCGGGCGGCACCTTGAGCATCCGCAGCCGCGAGCGCGCGACCTCCACTCCGTCGGCCGCGCTGAACGTCATCGGAAAGGCGTCGAGCAACGCCTTGAACGTCGGATCGATGCCCGGTCGGGCGAAGGTGGGCTCCGTCATGGATTCACCGTACGCTCCGGATTTTGCCCGCGCAGCCCGGTTCGCAGGGCCGTCAGGCCGCGTTCCATCGCGGCGGTGGCCGCGGGCACCGCTCCGCCGTAGCCGAGGTAGCCGTGCACCAGCGTCTCGGCGTTGTGCACCTCCACGGAGACGCCGGCGGCGGCCAGCCGTTCGCCGTATCGGATGCCGTCGTCGCGCAGCGGGTCGTAACCCGCGACGGCGATGTAGGCGGGTGGCAGGTTGGAGACGTCTGCGGCCCGCCCCGGCGCCATGCCCGGCGGTGGGTCGGACAAGTCGACTTCGCCCGCGTACCAACGGGAGAACTCGGCGACGGCCTTGACGTTGAGGATCGGCGCGCCGGCGTTTTCGGTGAAGGACGGCAGCGAGGCGTCCCACATCGTGGAGGGATACCACAACAGCTGGAACGCGATGTCCGGTGCGCCGCGTTCGCGGGCCCGTTGTGCGATCGCGGCGCTGATGGTTCCGCCGGCCGAATCCCCGGCCACGGCGATCCGGTTCGGGTCACCGCCCAGCCCGGCGGCGTGCTCGGCGACCCAAAGCGTTGCGGCCCAAGCGTCTTCGACGGCGGCGGGGTAGGGGTGCTCCGGCGCCAACCGGTAGTCGACCGACACGACGATCGCGTCGGCGCCGACCGCGTGCTGGCGGGCCGTGCCGTCGTAGCTGTCGAGGTCGCCCACGACGAAGCCGCCACCGTGAAAATACAGCGCGACGGGCGGCGCGGGGTTGTCCGCGTTCGCGCCGGAAGCGCTTGGGGGCCAATAGATCCGGACGGCGATCGATCCCGCCGGGCCGGGGATCGCCCGGTCCTCGACGCGCAGCTCGGGATGCAGTGGCCGGCGGGGCAGGTCGCGGAACCGTTGCCGCGCCGCGTCGACGCCGTCGTCGGTGGATAGCCGGAAGGGAACCCGCATCCAGTACCTTCTGCAGGATGGGGTCGATAGCGGGCTTTTCGTCGGCTGTGTTATCCAAGCTTGGCATGGACGTACCGTACGCACCTCGTTTGGTCGCCACCGGCTGGGTGGTGGCCGGCTGGGCGGCCCTCGGCTACGGCGTATACCTGACGGTGCTGGCGTTGGGCTCGCCGCCCGGCACCGAGCTGACCGGGCACTGGGCGCTGCAGCCCCTGTTCAAGGCGTCGATGGCGTTGTTGCTGACCGCCGCCGCCGCGGGCCACGCCGTCGTTCGCGAGCGGCGGTGGCTGATGCCGGCGCTGCTGTTGTCGGCCACCGGCGACTGGGCGCTGGCGATCCCCTGGTGGACGCAGTCCTTCGTGGTGGGCCTGGCCGCATTCCTGGTGGCGCAGTTGTGTTTCCTGGGCGCGCTCCTGCCCTTGGCGGCGAGGCGCCCGTCGAAGCTGCGCATGGCGGCCGTGGTCGCCATGTGCCTGGCCACCGTCGCGCTGCTGGCCTGGTTCTGGCCGCACCTGAACAAGCTGGCGCTTCCGGTGACGGCCTACATCCTGGTGCTGACCGCGATGGTGTGCGCCGCCCTGGTGGCGCAGCTGCCGACGATCTGGACGGCGGTGGGGGCGGTGTGTTTCGCGGCGTCCGATTCGCTGATCGCCATCAGCCGCTTCATCCTGGGCAACGAGGCGCTGGCGGTGCCGATCTGGTGGTCGTACGCGGCGGCGCTGATCCTGATGACGGCCGGGTTCTTCTTCGGTCGTGAGGCACCGGTCGACGCCGGTATCCCAGGGCCGGCCGAAAGCTGACTGTCGGTGGTCGCCGTTCGCACCCGGACGGTAAAGGCGTTGAGCAACAACCTATTTCGGTTCCCGAGGGACGCGTGACCGGCGTCGCGCGCACGCCCGTCCAGGTCGAGCCCATCGCCCGGGTGCTGCCGATGCTGTCGGTGCCGCACCTGGACCGCGAGTTCGACTACCTGGTGTCGCCCGAGCAGTCCGACGATGCCCAGCCGGGGGTGCGGGTGCGGGTGCGGTTTCACGGCCGGCTGGTCGACGCGTTCGTGTTGGAGCGCCGCAACGACACCGACCACCACGGCAAGCTGGGTTGGCTGGACCGCGTCGTGTCGGCCGAACCGGTGCTGACCCCCGAGATCCGCCGGCTGGTGGACGCGGTGGCGGCGCGCTACGCCGGGACCCGACCGGACGTGCTGCGCCTGGCGGTGCCGGCCCGGCATGCCCGGGTGGAGCGCGAACCGACGGCGGCCCTGCGGCTGCCGGTGCCCGCCGCCGTCGACCCGGCGGCGTGGGAGGTATACGGCCGGGGCGCCCAGTTCCTGGACGCTTTGGCCGAGTCCCGCGCCGCGCGGGCCGTCTGGCAGGCGCTGCCGGGGGAGTCGTGGGCGGACCGGTTCGCCGAGGCCGCCGCGCAGACCATCCGCGCCGGGCGGGCGGCGCTGGCGATCGTGCCCGACCAGCGCGACCTGGACACGCTGTGGCGGGCCGTGACCACGCGGATCGACGAGAAGGGCGTGGTGGCGCTTTCGGCCGGGCTGGGGCCGGCCGCCCGCTACCGGCGCTGGCTTGCGGCGCTGCGCGGTCAGGCACGGCTGGTGATCGGCACCCGCAGTGCCGTTTTCGCGCCGCTGAGCGACCTGGGCCTCGTCATGGTGTGGGCCGACGCCGACGACTCCCTGGCCGAGCCGCGGGCGCCGTACCCGCACGCCCGCGAGGTGGCGATGCTGCGAGCGCATCAGGCCCGGTGCGCGGCGCTGATCGGGGGCTACGCGCGCACCGCCGAAGCGCAGGCGCTGGTGCGCAGCGGCTGGGCGCACGACATCGTCGCGGCCCGGGCGGTGGTGCGCGCCCGCACGCCGCGGGTGGTCGCCCTGGACGACACGGGCTACGCCGACGAGCGCGACCCGGCCGCGCGCACCGCGCGCATCCCGTCCATCGCGCTGCGCGCCGCCCGCTCGTCGCTGCAGGCCGGGGCGCCGGTGCTGGTGCAGGTGCCGCGGCGCGGGTACGTCCCGTCGCTGGCCTGCGCGCGCTGCCGCACCATCGCCCGGTGCCGGCACTGCACGGGCCCCCTTTCACTAGCCGAGTCGTTGCAGGAGGGCGGCCCGGCGCTGGTCTGCCGCTGGTGCGGGCGAGATCGACCCGACGCGGCGGTGCGCGCGCTGCGGGTCGGACGCGGTGCGCGCCGTGGTCGTCGGGGCGCGCCGCACCGCCGAGGAGCTCGGGCGCGCATTTCCCGGTACCGCGGTGGTCACCTCGTCGGGGGACGGCGTCGTGCCGGAGGTCGCCGCAGGCCCGGCGCTGGTGGTGGCCACCCCGGGGGCGGAACCGGTCGCGTCGGGCGGCTACGGGGCGGCGATGCTGCTGGATACCTGGGCGCTGCTGGGCCGGCAAGACCTGCGCGCCGCCGAGGACGCGCTGTGGCGCTGGATGACCGCCGCGGCGCTGGTGCGTGCCCGCGGCGACGGCGGGGTGGTGCTGGCGGTGGCCGAATCATCGATTCCCACGGTGCAATCCCTGATCCGCTGGGATCCGGTGGGTCACGCCGAGGCCGACTTGGCGGCTCGAACCGAAGTGGGCCTGCCGCCGAGCGTGCACATGGCGGCCCTGGACGGCGCCGCGGAGGCGGTGGCGGCGCTGCTCGACGAGGCCGGGCTGCCGGAGGGGGCCGACGTGCTGGGCCCGGTGGATTTGCCGGCGGGCGTGCGCCGCCCGGCGGGAACGCCGGCCGGCGTCCCGGTGACGAGGATGCTGGTGCGCGCCCGCCGCGAGCAGGGCCTGGCGCTGGCCGCGGCGCTGCGTCGCGGCGTGAGCGTCCTGTCCGCCCGCCAATCCCATGAGCCGGTCCGGGTGCAGATCGATCCGCTGCACATCGGATAACCTCGCCAAATCCTGCCCGAGGCGATAGTATGCGTCGGAAATAATGCCTGACTACGACATTGGAAGGTTGTTACACTTCCTGTCCTGTATTCGCCGATAGGCCGGAGTCGATCCGGAGAAGGGCCGAGATGGCAGCGGACAACGCGACGACGGCCGACGAGTCGCTGGATGTAATCACCGACGCTTTGCTGACGGCTTCCCGCTTGCTGGTCGCCATTTCGGCGCGCTCGATCGGGCAGGTGGACGAGACCATCACCATTCCGCAATTCCGGACGCTGGTGATCCTGTCCAACCGGGGTCCGATCAACCTGGCCACGCTGGCCGGCCTGCTCGGCGTGCAACCGTCCGCCACCGGGCGGATGGTCGATCGACTGGTCGCGGCCGGGCTGATCGACCGCCTACCGCACCCGACGTCCCGGCGCGAGCTGCTGGCCGCGCTGACCAAGCGGGGGCGGGAGGTCGTTCGTCAGGTCACCTCGTACCGGCGCGCCGAGATCGCGGCCATCGTGGAGAAGATGCCACCGCCGGAGCGGCACGGGCTGGTGCGGGCCCTGACCGCGTTCACCGCCGCCGGCGGCGAGCCGGACGTGCACCTGGACGCCGACATCGACCTCTAGCGCTTCTCGGCGGTGACCAGCAGGTACTCCCAGTCCATGGTGCCGTTGGCGAGATATTGCTGCGCGAGTTCGACGAGTTGGGCGTCGAGCTCGGCGGCCAGCACGCGGTTGTGGCCGATGTTCGCGTAGGCCTCGATCGTCGGGCCGTAGTGGTTCTTGAAGTAGGCTGTGCACCGCTTCGGCGCTGTCGAACCGATTGCACTTCCAGCATTCCCCGCACGCGCGGTCATCCGGCCGACCCGGTCGCCGAGCAGCCCGGTGACATACCCTTCACGTCCCCACAGCGCGGCCGGCGGCACGGCCTGCGACAGGCTGGGCCGGTAGGGCCGGATGGTGGCGAGCATCCGCCCGAAAAACCCTTCCGGGGTCCAGCTGATCACGCCGATCGTCCCGCCCGGCCGGCAGACCCGGACCAGTTCGTCGGCGGCCCGCTGCTGGTCCGGCGCGAACTGCACGCCGATCGCGGAGATGACGACGTCGAACTCGCCGTCGCCGAACGGCAGGGCGTGCGCGTTGGCTTCCCGGTAGTCGATCGTCAGGCCCTCCGCCGCGGCGCGGGCCTGCGAACGCTGCAGCAGCTCGGGGGTGAGGTCGCTGGAAACCACGGCGGCGCCCGTCGCGGCGGCCGGAAGCGAGATGTTGCCCGAGCCGGCGGCGACGTCGAGCACCCGCACGCCCGGTCCCATGCCGGTGGCTCTGACCAGGATCGGGCCCAGCGGGGCCATCACTTCCTCGGCCATCAGGGCGTAATCACCGAGCGCCCATACCGCCCGATGGGGAGCGGCTTCGCTGATTGGTGGTGTCGAGAGTCATCAGACCTCCTTCAAAGGTAAGGAAAGGGCTGCCCACTCGACCTCGTTGTCATTAGCACGGCAGAGGCGGTCACATCGTCAGATAATGACCTGTCAGAATAGTATGCATGAGAAATAGTATACGCACGCAACTTCGGGGGCGCGTCGAGCCGGGTCTTCTTAGACTGTGCCGGTGCGCCTTGTCTTCGCCGGAACCCCCGAACCCGCGCTGCCCGCGCTGCGTCGCCTCGTCGACTCGCCACGTCACGAGGTGATCGCCGTGCTGACCCGGCCCGACGCCGCCGTCGGCCGGCACGGCAAGCCGCAGCCCTCGCCGGTCGCCCGCGAAGCGCTCGATCGCGGCATCCCGCTGCTGCGACCGGCGCGGCCGAACTCCGAAGAGTTCGTCGCCGAACTGTCGGAGTTGGCACCGGACTGCTGCGCGGTCGTCGCCTACGGCGCGTTGCTGCGCGACGGCCTGCTCGGGGTGCCCCCGCACGGGTGGATCAACCTGCACTTCTCGCTGCTGCCCGCCTGGCGCGGGGCGGCGCCGGTGCAGGCGGCCATCGCGGCCGGCGACACCATCACCGGGGCGACGACGTTCCGGATCGAGCCCAGCCTGGACTCCGGCCCCATCTACGGAGTCGTCACCGAGACGATCCGGCCGACCGACACCGCCGGCGAACTGCTTGAGCGACTGGCCGATTCGGGTGCCGCGCTGCTGTCCACCACGCTGGACGGCATCGCCGATCAGACGCTGACGCCTCGACCGCAACCCGCCGACGGGTGTCAGCATCGCGCCGAAAATCACCGTGGAGCAGGCCCGGGTGCGCTGGGACCTGCCGGCGCTCGTCGTGGAGCGCCGGATCCGCTCCGTCACGCCCAACCCGGGCGCCTGGACGATGATCGGCGACCTGCGCATCAAGCTCGGCCCCGTACACATCGACGCGGATGCCCCGGAATCGTTGGCGCCCGGCGCAATTCACGTCGACCGCAAAAGCGTGTGGGTCGGCACCGGTTCGCAAGCCGTGCGGCTGGGCCAAATACAGCCGCCCGGAAAGAAACTCATGAATGCCGTCGACTGGGCCCGGGGCGCCCGACTCGACTCCGCGGCGCGGGCGACATGAGCCCACCCCGACCGCCGGACCGCGGTCGCGCCAGGCGGCGCCGGCCGCTCGACCCCGCGCGGGCCGCCGCGTTCGGCGTGCTGCGGGCGGTCAGCGAGCGCGACGCATACGCGAACCTGGCCCTGCCCGCGCTGCTGCGCGAACGCGGGATCAGCGGCCGCGACGCCGCGTTCGCCACCGAGCTGACCTACGGCACCTGCCGCACCCGGGGCCTGCTCGACGCGGTCATCGGCGCCGCCGCGAGACGCTCGCCGGACACCATCGACCCGGTGCTGCTCGACCTGCTGCGGCTCGGCACCTACCAGCTGTTGCGCACCCGCGTCGACGCGTACGCCGCGGTGTCCACCACCGTCGAACAGGCTGGTATCGAATTCGATTCGGCCCGAGCGGGTTTCGTCAACGGCGTGCTGCGGACCATCGCCGCCCGAGACGAGAAGTCCTGGGTCGAGGAGCTGGCGCCCGACCCGTCGCGGGACCCGGTCGGACATGCCGCCTTCGTGCATGCGCACCCGCGCTGGATCGCCCAGGCCTTCGCCGACGCGCTGGGTTCGGCCGCCGCCGAGCTCGACGCGGTGCTGGCCAGCGACGACGAACGGCCACAGGTGCACCTGGCGGCGCGCCCCGGCGTGCTGACCGCCGCGGAGCTGGCCGATGCCGTGGGTGGCACGGTCGGCAGGTATTCGCCCTATGCGGTGTACCTGTCGGGCGGCGATCCCGGGCGGCTGGCGCCGGTGCGCGACGGCGCCGCCCTGGTCCAGGACGAGGGCAGCCAATTGGTGGCCCGCGCGCTGACGCTGGCACCGGTCGAGGACGACGCCGGGCGCTGGCTGGACCTGTGCGCCGGACCGGGCGGCAAGACCGCGCTGCTGGCGGCACTGGGCGCCGGATCGGGGGCCCGCGTCACGGCGGTGGAGCCGAACCCGCGCCGCGCCGAGCTGGTCGCCGAGAACACCCGCGGGCTGCCGGTCGACGTGCTGCGGGTCGACGGGCGGCAGACCGGGCTCGAGCCGATCTTCGACCGGGTGCTCGTCGACGCGCCCTGCACCGGGCTGGGTGCGCTGCGGCGCCGGCCCGAGGCGCGGTGGCGGCGCCAGCCGGCCGACGTGCCCGCCCTCACCAAGCTGCAACGCGAGCTGCTGGGCGCCGCGATCGCGCTGACCCGGCCGGGCGGTGTGGTGCTCTACGCGACCTGTTCGCCCCACCTCGCCGAAACCGTCGGGGTGGTCGCCGACGCGCTGCGCCGGCACCCGGTGCGCGCGTTGGACACCCGGCCGTTGTTCGAGCCGGTCGCCGGCCTGGGCGAGGGGCCCCATGTCCAGCTGTGGCCGCACCGGCACGGCACCGACGCCATGTTCGCCGCCGCGCTGCGCCGCGAGGCGGAGTAGCGGGGCGGGGACTCAAACGACCGGGGCCGCCGCCGCGCTGCGCCGCTTGTCGGCGTGAAGCCTGCGGCGCGGCTCAGTAGTCTGGCGCACATGCCTGACAACACCGGTAGGCCGCTGATCGCGCCGTCCATCCTGTCCGCCGATTTCGCGCGGCTGGCCGATGAGGCGGCCGCGGTGGTCGGTGCCGACTGGCTGCACGTCGACGTGATGGACAACCACTTCGTGCCGAACCTGACCATCGGCCTGCCGGTGGTCGAGAGCCTGCTGGCCACCACCGCCATCCCGATGGACTGCCATCTGATGATCGAAGATCCGGATCGTTGGGCCCCGCCGTACGCCGAAGCGGGCGCCTACAACGTCACCTTTCACGCCGAGGCCACCGATAACCCGGTCGGGGTGGCGCGCGACATCCGCGCCGCGGGGGCCAAGGCGGGGATCAGCGTCAAGCCGGGGACTCCGCTGGAGCCGTACCTGGAAATCCTGCCGCATTTCGACACCCTGCTGATCATGTCGGTCGAGCCGGGCTTCGGCGGCCAGAGCTTCATCCCCGAGGTGCTGAGCAAGGTCCGCACCGCGCGCAAGCTGATCGACGCGGGGGAGCTGACGATCCTGGTCGAGATCGACGGCGGCATCAACGAGGACACCATCGAGCAGGCCGCCGAGGCCGGGGTCGACTGCTTCGTCGCCGGTTCGGCCGTCTACGGCGCGGAGGACCCGGAGGCCGCGATCGCGGCGCTGCGAAGGCAGGCCGCCGCCGCGTCACCGCACCTGCGCCGATGAATCGGCCCGTCGACTGCCTTGACGCGGCCATGCGCCTGGCGATCGAGCAGTCCAGCCATGTCAAGGGCACCACCTATCCGAACCCGCCGGTGGGCGCGGTCATCCTGGACGCCGACGGCACGGTCGTCGGTGTCGGCGGTACCGAACCCGCCGGTGGCGACCACGCCGAGGTGTTGGCGTTGCGGCGGGCCGGCGACCTGGCGGTCGGCGGGACCGCGGTCGTCACCCTCGAGCCCTGCAACCACTACGGCAAGACTCCGCCGTGCGTGAACGCCCTTCTGGACGCGAAGGTGGGGGCGGTGGTTTACGGCGTCGCCGACCCGAACCGGGCCGCCGCCGGCGGCGCCGCCAGGCTGACGGAGGCGGGCGTGCAGGTGACGTCCGGGGTGCTGGCCGACGAGGTGGCCGGGGGGCCGCTGCGGGAGTGGCTGCACAAGCAGCGGACCGGGCTGCCGCATCTGACCTGGAAATACGCCAGCAGCGTCGATGGCCGCAGCGCGGCCGCCGACGGCACCAGCCAATGGATTTCCAGCGAGGCCTCGCGGCTGGACCTGCATCGCCGCCGCGCGGCCGCCGACGCGATCGTGGTGGGCACCGGCACCGTGCTGGCGGACGATCCGGCGTTGACCGCCCGGTTGCCCGACGGCTCGCTGGCCGACCGACAACCGCTGCGCGTGGTGGTCGGCATGCGCGAAATACCGCCGGAGGCAGTGGTTCTCAACGACGATTCACGCACCATGGTGATTCGCACGCACGATCCGATGGAGGTGATCAAGGCGCTTACGGACCGCACCGACATCCTGCTGGAGGGCGGTCCCACCCTCGCCGGCGCCTTCCTGCGGGCCGGGGCGGTCAACCGCATCCTGGCTTACGTCGCGCCGATGCTGCTGGGCGGTCCGGTCTGCGCGGTCGACGACGTCGGGGTTCCCACCATCGCGCGCGCGTTGCGCTGGCACTTCGACGGAATCGACCGCATCGGGCCGGATCTGCTGCTCAGCCTGGTGCCGCGCGGGGACTAGCGGCGCCTAGCGCTGATGCTCTCCCAGCGCGACGGTCTGCGGCTCGGGAATCTCCGGTTCCTCGGCGTGTTCCTTGCGGCCACCGATCAGGAGGCCCAGCAGCGCTCCGACGATGCAGATGACCACGGTGGCGCTGAAGATGTCGCCGTACATCATGGCGAACGCCTTGAGGTACATCGCCCCCTGGGCGGCGATCCGCTCCAGCAGGGAGGCGTTGGGCGGTATCGCGGCCGTCAACCCCGCCACGATCTGGTTGAACCGGTACAGGCCCCACGCGCTCAGCGCGGCCACACCGATGAGCATGCCCGTCATCCGGGCCACCACCACCGCCGCCGAGGCGATCCCGTGCTGCGCCGCGGGAACGACCCGAAGGGCCGCTGAGGTCAGCGGCCCGATCACCAGGCCGAGGCCCACCCCGGCCACCAAGAGATCGGCGTGCAGGACCGGGACGCTGAACACCCCGAAAATGTCGTGCTTCTGGCTCAACACGTCTTGGCGCCAGAAGTGAATCAGCCAGTAACCGTAGGCCGCGATCAACAGCCCGATGAAGGCCATCACCCGGTCTCCCACGCGGGTGGCGATCCAGCCACCCAGCACCGCCCCGATCGGCAGCGCGATCAAAAACCACAGCAGCAACCCGGCGGCCTGCGTCTGGTCCATCTGCAGCACGCCCTGACCGAACAGCTCCACGTCGACCAGGGTCACCATCAGCGCCGCACCCGCGGCCAGCGACGCTCCCAGCGCGGCCAGGAACGGGCGGAAGTGCACCCCCGCCGGCTCGATCAGCCGGGTGCGCGAGAACCGTTCCCAGAGCATGAACAGCACCGCCACGACGACGGCCCCGATGACCAGCGGCAGCCCGTAGCTCGGCAGGATCTGTTTGCCGTCGGGCTGGGGGTTGTACAGACCGATGACCGCGAGGCCCAGGGCGACCGCGAGCAGCACACCGCCGACCAGGTCGACCCTCTCCGGCTCCTCCACGCGCTGGTGCGAGGGCAGGCTGAATTGAATCATCGCCATCGCGATCAACGTCAGCGGGACGTTGATCCAGAATACGTAGCGCCAATCGTGGAACAAGTACACGATAAAGATCCCGTACAGCGGGCCCAGCACGCTGCCGAGCTCCTGCGCGGCGCCGATGCCGCCCAGCACGCCGGCGCGGTTGCGCTGTGCCCAAAGGTCGGCGCCCAGCGCGAGGGTGACCGGCAGCAGCGCGCCACTGGCCACACCCTGGATGGTGCGGCCGGCGATCAGCAGGTGGAAATCGCCCCAGTGCCCGGCCAGCGCGGTCACCACCGACCCCACCATGAACAGGGCCAGGCTGACCTGCAGCACCAGCTTGCGCCCGAACCGGTCGGAGGCCCGCCCCAGCAGCGGCATGGCCGCGATGTAGCCCAGCAGGTACATCGTGATGATCCAGGTGATGCGCTGCAGCTGGTTGATCGGGATGTGAACGTCGCTCATGATGTCGCGCATGATCGTCACGACGACATAGGCGTCCAGCGCGCCCAGCAGCACCGCCAGACTGCCGGCGCTGATCGCGACCCGGCGTCCGGTCTGCGAACTCATGAACTCACCGGGGGCTTGGTGACCTGAACGTGCTCACCCCAATTGGACAGGGTGACCTGGATGGAATTGCCCGAACTCTTCTGCATGTTGGCCTGGACCAGCTGGTGGTCACCGCTCTCCTGGATCCACACCGTGCTCGGCACCGGCTGAGTCGCGTTGAACTGCGGCATGATCTTGTTCACCGCGTCCGCCGTGACGTTTCCGCTGACGCGGATGGTGTTCTGACCGTTGATGGTTTCGCGGCCCTCGGCCTTGGCGTTGGTGAGGTTCGCCAGCGCGTTGCCCAGACCCGTGTCCGGGTTCAGCAGCACCGACACGTCGTAGATGTCGGACGCCTTGCCGAAGTCGCTCCACTTGTTCGGCGTGAGCGTGGCGTACAGGTTGCCGTCGAAGACCACGAAGTTGGCGTCGATGTCGGATCCGCCGAGGGTGATCGTGGCGTTGCCCGACGCGGCGGTGGCCGGCGCCGTGGTGAGGTCACCGGTCAGCGTTTTGATGGGCAGCCCCTGGATCTTGCCCTGAATGCTCAGCACGAGGTGCACGCTCTTCACATTCTTGGTGGCGTCGGCCGACTGCTTGACCAAGGTCGTGGCGTCGGGTAGCGGGGCGCCGCTTTGCTTTGAGCCCGACGAGCAGCCGGCGATCGAGGCGGTGGCGAGGGTCAGGGATGCGAGGACGGCCGAAAGACGGCGGCGGGTCTGCATACCTTGCATCGTAGAGGGTGCCGGTGACCGGCTTGGGAGACGCGGGGCCGCGGTGTCCGCCCGGCCTCGACGCTTTGGCCTGCTCACCAGCGCGGCCGCGGCGTTTCGCGGGCCGATTAACCTGATGGCATGTTCACCGGAATTGTCGAGGAACTCGGAGAGGTGACCGGCCGCGACCTGCTAGCCGACGCGGCACGGCTGACCATCCGCGGACCCGTCGTGACCTCTGACGCCGGGCACGGCGATTCGATCGCCGTCAACGGCGTCTGCCTGACCGTCGCGGATCTGCTGCCCGACGGCCAGTTCACCGCCGACGTCATGGCCGAAACCCTCAACCGGTCCAACCTGGGGGCGCTGCAGGTCGGCAGCCCGGTCAATCTGGAGCGCGCCGCGGCGGTCAACAGTCGGCTGGGCGGGCACATCGTGCAGGGGCACGTGGACGGGACCGGCCAGGTGGTGGGCCGGGCGCCGTCCGAGCACTGGGAAGTGGTGCGGATCGAGATCCCCGCGGCCGTGGCCCGCTACGTCGTCGAAAAGGGATCGATCACCGTCGACGGGATTTCGTTGACGGTTTCCGGGCTCGGCACCGGGCCGGGGAACTGGTTCGAGGTTTCGCTCATCCCCACCACCCGGGAGCTGACCACCTTGGGTCGCGCCCCGGTCGGGACGCAGGTGAACCTCGAAGTCGACGTGATCGCCAAATACGTCGAGCGGCTACTCTCCCCAAGTATTACTTCTGCCGGTGGTTTCGCCGACACGACCGAGAATAACCCGTAAGTACACCCCATTCAGCCATCGACCGACCGCTCCCATGGTGCGTCGACGGGCGCGAAGCGCTCATCGCTGCGGAGCAGAATCGGATCGGCCTCGACGCTGCTGTGGCTGAGGTTGTCGATCCGTTGTTGGGCCTCATCGGCGCTGTCCATGACAGCAACGCGGTGCCGCCGCTCGACGGTGGTGTACTCCACCGCCCACACCTGGGTGGGCAGCAGGTCCTTGGTGGGCATGCGTCAGTATTTCCCACAATGCCGCGTGAGCTCCCACGGTGAGGGACTCCCGTCCACGCGCCGGGTGCGCCGGTAAAACCCCTCGGACCAGGGGGTATGCAAATCTCCACAAATTGCCATCCGGACGAGCCAAAGGCCGCGGCGGCTGTTCGCTCACGAAAAGCCGCTGGATGGTCTCGATGTCACGCACAGTGCCAACGCGCTGTTGTATCCCTAGCGGGGCCCTGGCTTCCGCCTCAAGCCCGCAGCCGGATCGCCCGCGCCCGCGCCTCGGCGGCCACAGCGTCGGCTTCGGCGGCTGCTGCCCGCGCCCGCGCCTCGGCGGCCACAGCTTCGGCTTCGGCGGCTGCAGCCCGCTCCCGCGCCTCGGTGGCCACAGCTTCGGCTTCGGCGGCTGCTGCCCGCTCCCGCGTCCGCGTCCGCGCCTTGGCGGTCACAGCGTCGGCTTCGGCGGCTTCTGCTCGTGCCCGCGCCTCGGCGGCCAGAGCTTTGACTTCGGCGGCTTCTGCTCGTGCCCGCGCCTCGGCGGCCAGAGCTTCGGCTTCGGCGGCTTCTGCTCGTGCCCGCGCCTCGGCGGCCAGAGCTTTGACTTCGGCGGCCAGAGCTTTGGCTTCGGCGGCTTCTGCTCGTGCCCGCGCCTCGGTGGCCACAGCTTCGGCTTCGGCGGCTTCTGCTCGCTCCCGCGTCCGCGTCCGCGCCTTGGCGGTCGCAGTTTCGGCTTCGGCGGCTTCTGCTCGTGCCCGCGCCTCGGCGGCCAGAGCTTCGGCTTCGGCGGCTTCTGCTCGCTCCCGCGCCCGCGTCCGCGCCTTGGCGGTCGCAGTTTCGGCTTCGGCGGCTTCTGCCCGCGCCTGCGCCTTGGCGGTCACAGCTTCGGCTTCGGCGGCTTCTGCCCGCGCCTGCGCCTCGGCGGTCAGAGCTTCGGCTTCGGCGGCTTCTGCTCGCGCCCGCGCCTCGGCGGTCAGAGCTTCGGCTTCGGCGGTCACCGCTTTGGCTTCGGCGGTCAGAGCTTCGGCTTCGGCGGTCACAGCGTCGGCTTCGGCGGTCAGAGCTTTGGCTTCGGCGGCTTCTGCTCGCGCCCGCGCCTCGGCGGCCCGAGCTTTGGCTTCGGCGGCCAGAGCTTTGGCTTCGGCGGCTTCTGCCCGCACCCGCGCCTCGGCTTCCAACTCCGCTCGCGACAACTTCCGCTCGGCCCCCTTGTAGAAATCCATCACGACGAAAGCCACGCCGGCCAGCACGGCCAGCGCAAGGGGCGGCACGAATACGAACAGGAATGGGTGCACGAGCAATGCGCCTAGGAGGAAGATCGTCAGCGGCACCGCGTACGCCACCGCGACCCACGGATCGCGATCCAGCCAACTCACAACCATTCTCGGAGACCACTGCGTGATCCCTCTCCTTCGCGGAGATACTGGCATCGCGTCGCCCGACTCGATGCCAGCGTGTGGGCCCGCGGGCTTGATCACCCTGTGAGCTTCCCATTAGCTCGCGGCCTCGTCCAGCGGCGCGCCCACCGTGTCTATCGACGGCAGCGGCCCGCGCCGCTCCTGCGCCGCACGGCGGAGGTTGGCCGCCAATCGCAGCTTGGAGTCAATGGTTCGAGGTTGCCCATGTACGGAGCGTAGGTCCGGACGCGACTGGCGTCAGTTCACACCCGGGGATCACTGCGTGGGCAACGGAATCGGCATAGGGACCGGTACCGGTGTCTCTGGCGGCTGTCCACTCGACGGTGTTGACGAGTGCGGAGTACCGGTGTCGGTGACGTCGCCAAATACGATGAGCGGTTGCTCACCGCGCGCTAGGCGACGTGCGGGGAAGTGCGCCCCATGCCGCTTCGGTCAGCAGGGTTCGCCCGGGGGCGTCCAGTACGGCTCGCCGGACGGGGTGTAGCACGGCGGCGGTGCGTCGGGTGGCGGGACCGTCATCGCACCGGCCGGAAGGACCCAGTTCCCCCAGCGCTGCGGATCGGTGCAGCCACCGACGCTCACATGCCGACCGCCGACGTCGGCGCACGCGTCGGCCCTCGCCGGTTGCGGGCCGGCGACACCCGCTGCAAATCCGGCCGCGAACATCAAGGTCACGGCGGGTACCGCCAGTCTTGCTGCGATTCTCATGCCGCTCAGCGTAGATTGCTGGCGCCGGAACAGGAGTCGTTTCACCGCGCCGATCCTTATTGTTTCGAAGGCGTGCGTCGTCGTCGGTGACGGGGAAACGCAGCGGCAATAACGCGGCCCGCGGGGTGGTTCATACTGAATGCAACACTTGGGCTCTTCCTGCGGACCCCTGAGACAGCAAGGTAGCGACGATGACGAGGTTGGACTCCGTCGAGAGGGCGGTTGCCGACATTGCGGCCGGTAAAGCCGTGGTCGTCATCGACGACGAGGACCGCGAGAACGAAGGCGACCTGATCTTCGCCGCCGAAAAGGCGACGCCGGAGCTGGTGGCGTTCATGGTCCGCTACACGTCGGGGTACCTGTGCGTCCCGCTGGACGGCGCGATCTGCGACCGGCTGGGGCTGCTGCCCATGTACGCGGTGAACCAGGACAAGCACGGGACCGCCTACACCGTCACCGTCGACGCGAGAAACGGTGTGGGCACTGGCATCTCGGCCTCCGATCGGGCCACCACCATGCGCCTGCTGGCCGACCCCACCAGCGTCGCCAACGATTTCACGCGCCCAGGCCACGTGGTTCCGTTGCGCGCCAAGGACGGCGGAGTGCTGCGGCGCCCCGGCCACACGGAGGCCGCCGTCGACCTCGCCCGGATGGCGGGGTTGCAGCCCGCGGGCGCGATCTGCGAGATCGTCAGCCAAAAGGACGAAGGCTCGATGGCGCAGACCGATGAGCTGCGGGTCTTTGCCGACGAGCACGACCTCGCGCTGATCACCATCGCCGATCTGATCGAGTGGCGACGCAAGCACGAGAAGCACATCGAGCGGATCGCCGAGGCCCGGATACCGACGCGGCATGGCGAATTCCGCGCCATCGGCTACGCCAGCATCTATGAGGACGTCGAACACGTCGCGCTGGTTCGCGGTGAAATCGCCGGACCGAACGCCGACGGCGACGACGTGTTGGTCCGGGTGCACTCCGAGTGCCTGACCGGTGACGTGTTCGGTTCCCGTCGCTGCGATTGCGGGCCCCAACTGGACGCCGCTATGGCGATGGTCGCGCGGGAGGGGCGCGGCATCGTGCTGTACATGCGCGGCCATGAGGGCCGCGGCATCGGCCTGATGCACAAACTGCAGGCCTATCAGCTGCAGGACGCCGGCGAGGATACCGTCGATGCCAACCTCAAACTCGGATTGCCGGCCGACGCAAGGGATTACGGCATCGGGGCGCAGATCCTGGTCGACCTCGGGGTCCGCTCGATGCGGCTACTGACCAACAATCCGGCCAAGCGGGTCGGGCTGGACGGCTACGGCCTGCACATCATCGAGCGGGTGCCGCTGCCGGTGCGCGCCAACGCGGAGAACATCCGCTACCTGATGACCAAGCGCGACAAAATGGGCCACGACCTGGCCGGTTTGGACGACTTCCACGAATCCGTTCATTTGCCAGGCGAATTCGGCGGTGCTCTGTGAGCCCTGCCGCCGGTGTGCCGGACGTTCCGCCGCTGGACGCATCCGGTCTGCGGCTGGCCATCGTCGCGAGTACCTGGCACACCGAAATCTGCGATGCGCTGCTGGCCGGTGCGCGCAAGGTGGCGTCCGAGTCGGGGATCGACGACCCGACGGTGGTTCGGGTGATCGGCGCGATCGAGATCCCGGTGGTGGCGCAGGAACTGACCCACAACCACGACGCCGTGGTTGCCTTGGGTGTGGTGATCCGCGGTCAGACACCGCATTTCGATTATGTGTGCGATGCGGTAACGCAGGGGTTGACCCGGGTTTCGTTGGACTCTTCGACGCCGGTGGCCAACGGGGTGCTGACCACCGACACCGAGGAGCAGGCCCTGGACCGCGCCGGCCTCCCGGAATCGGCCGAGGACAAGGGCGCCCAGGCGACCGGCGCGGCACTGCAGACCGCACTGACGCTGCGTGATCTGCGCGCTCGGTCGTGACCAACCGCGAGGAATGGGACGTCGAGTTGCGTCCCCACCGCACGACGATATTCGCTTACGGGGCGGCGTTCACCGTCGCCGCCGTGCACATCGCGATCGGCTTCCTGCTCAAGGTCGGATCCACCGGGGTGGTTTTTCAGACCAGCGACCAGGTGGCGATGGCGCTGCTGGGTCTGGTCCTCGCCGGCGTGATCCTGCTGTTCGCCCGGCCCCGGCTTCGGGTCGGGGCGGCCGGAATATCGGTGCGTAATCTATTGGGCGACAAGCTAATCGAATGGCCGGACGTCGCCGGTGTGTCGTTCCCGGTGGGTAATCGCTGGGCGCGCATCGACCTGCCCGACGACGAGTACATCCCCGTGATGGCCATCCAGGCGGTAGACAAGGGGCGCGCGGTCGACGCGATGGACACCGTGCGGTCGCTGCTGGCGCGGTATCGGCCGGACCTGCACACCCACTGAGAGAGGGCTATCCGCGCTCGCGCGGATAGCCCTTCAGGTGGACGGGTCAGTACCTAGTGCAGTCGGTCATCATCTGCTGGAAGATCGGCAAAGCCTGCTGCGCGCCCCGGTTGTGCTCGATGGCGTGCAGCAGGTTCACGCGCTGATCCGGCGACGACGCCAGGTACTGCTGCAAGAACTGCTGGTTGGGCGGTGACTGGTCGAGGTACTGGGCGGCCATCGGATTCTCCGCGTGCACCGCCCGCATCGCCTGGTCGTAACTGCAGGTCGTGTTGATCATCGGGCCGTAATCGGGGGCAGCGGATGCGACCCCAGCCGCGGCGGTCGACGCCAACGCCAGACCGCCAACCCCGATAGCGAGCCTGGTCAATGAGCGCTTAAACATCTGTGGACTCCCTCCATTGATTACACCCACTCTAACGTCCAGCTACCCCCTTGGTAACCGAAACGGGAGCCGTCCAAACCGGCCGCACCGACGGCGGGCCGCCGTAACCGCAGGTAATCGGCCCATTCCGGGCGGGTGCAGACCTGTCGGCCCCGTTTCGCGCGCATTTCAGACGAGTCAACGCGGTCGACGACGATTGTGAACGTACGTTCGAAGATGTCTACCGCTCGCCTCCGGAGTCGACGGCGCCCGGCGCGATCCAACCACCGGATCCCGACAGGCCGACGCCCTGTGAGCGGCTACTAGCCTGGATGGGTGCCCGATCCCGCCACGTATCGCCCCCCGCCCGGGTCCATCCCGGTCGAGCCGGGCGTCTACCGATTCCGGGACACGCACGGGCGAGTCATCTACGTCGGCAAGGCCAAGAGCCTGCGCAGCAGGCTGACGTCCTACTTCGCCGACGTCGCCAGCCTGCACCCGCGAACCCGACAGATGGTGACCACCGCCGCCAAGGTCGAGTGGACGGTGGTCAACACCGAAGTCGAGGCGTTGCAGCTCGAATACAACTGGATCAAGGAGTTCGACCCGCGATTCAACGTCCGCTACCGCGACGACAAGTCCTACCCGGTGCTGGCCGTCACCCTCAACGAGGAATTCCCTCGGCTGATGGTCTATCGCGGCCCCCGCCGCAAGGGTGTGCGCTATTTCGGTCCCTATTCCCACGCCTGGGCGATCCGGGAAACGCTGGACCTGCTCACCCGCGTGTTTCCGGCCCGCACCTGCTCGGCCGGCGTGTTCAAGCGGCACAAGCAGATCGACCGCCCGTGCCTGCTCGGCTACATCGACAAATGCTCGGCGCCCTGCGTCGGGCGGGTCAGCGCCGAGCAGCACCGCCAGATCGTCGACGACTTCTGTGACTTCCTGTCCGGCAAGACCGACCGTTTCGCCCGGGAGCTGGAACAGCGGATGCACGCCGCCTCCGACGAACTCGACTTCGAGCGGGCCGCGCGCCTTCGTGACGACCTCGGCGCGCTCAAGCGCGCCATGGAGAAGCAGGCCGTGGTGTTCGGCGACGGCACCGACGCCGACGTGGTCGCCTTCGCCGACGACGAGCTCGAAGCGGCGGTACAGGTGTTCCACGTCCGCGGCGGCCGGGTGCGCGGCCAGCGCGGCTGGATCGTCGAAAAGTCAGCGGAGGCGGGAGATTCCGGCGAGGAGCAGCTGGTCGAGCAATTCCTGACGCAGTTCTACGGCGAGCAGGCGGAGCTGGAGGGCGCCTTGGAACAAACCGCCGACGAAGCGGCCAACCCGGTACCGCGCGAGGTGCTGGTGCCCTGCCTGCCGTCCAACTCCGGCGAACTGACCAGCTGGCTGTCCGGCCTGCGCGGTTCGCGGGTCGCGCTGCGGGTGCCGCGCCGCGGTGACAAGCGGGCGCTGGCCGAAACGGTACAACGCAACGCCAAAGAGGCGCTGCAGCAGCACAAGCTGAAGCGGGCCGGCGACTTCAACGCCAGATCGGCTGCGCTGCAGAACATTCAGGACGCCCTCGGGCTGGCCGACGCGCCGCTGCGCATCGAATGCGTCGACATCAGCCACGTGCAGGGCACCGACGTGGTGGGCTCGCTGGTGGTGTTCGAGGACGGCCTGCCACGGAAGTCGGACTACCGGCACTTCGGGATCCGCGAAGCCGCAGGGCAGGGACGCTCCGACGATGTTGCCTCGATCGCCGAGGTGACCCGCCGCCGGTTCGCGCGGCACCTGAGCGAACAGAACGACGCGAATATGCTTTCGCCCGAAGGAAAATCGCGCCGATTCGCGTATCCGCCCAACCTCTACGTCGTCGACGGTGGCGCGCCACAGGTCAACGCGGCCAGCGCGGTGCTCGAAGAACTCGGCATCACCGACGTCGCGGTGATCGGTCTGGCCAAGCGGCTGGAAGAGATATGGGTGCCGTCCGAGCCGGATCCCGTCATCATGCCGCGCAACAGCGAGGGGCTCTATCTGCTGCAACGGATTCGTGACGAGGCGCATCGGTTCGCCATCACCTACCATCGCAGCAAGCGATCCAAGCGAATGACCGCCTCGGCGCTGGATTCGGTGCCAGGATTGGGGGAGCATCGGCGCAAGGCGCTGGTGACCCACTTCGGATCGATAGCCCGCCTCAAGGAGGCCACCGTCGACCAGATCACGGCCGTCCCCGGTATCGGTGTGGCCACCGCCACCGCCGTCCTCGAGGCGTTGCGACCCGAGCCCCCCGGAGAAGCCGGATGACGGGCGAGTTGGCGGAGGGCCACCCGATGGGGGCCCGTCCAGAAGGCGGGGCCGGCATCGACGTCGTTCTGGTGACCGGATTATCGGGCGCCGGGCGGGGTACCGCGGCCAAGGTGCTCGAGGATCTCGGCTGGTATGTGGCCGACAACCTGCCACCGCAGCTGATCACCCGCATGGTCGATTTCGGGCTGGCGGCCGGTTCGCGGATCACCCAGCTGGCGGTGGTGATGGACGTGCGGTCGCGCGGCTTCACCGGCGACCTCGATGAGGTGCGCACCGAGCTGGCCACCCGCAACATCCGCCCGCGCGTGGTGTTCATGGAAGCATCCGACGACATGCTGGTGCGCCGCTACGAACAGAATCGCCGCAGCCACCCGCTGCAGGGCGACCAGACCCTGGCCGAGGGCATCGCCGCCGAGCGCCGGATGCTGGCCCCGGTGCGCGCCACCGCCGACCTGATCATCGACACGTCGACCCTGTCGGTGCGGGGCTTGCGGGAGAGCATCGAGCGGGCGTTCGGTGGGGAGGCCAGCACGTCGGTCAGCGTCACCTTCGAATCGTTCGGCTTCAAGTACGGCCTGCCCATGGACGCCGACATGGTGATGGACGTGCGGTTCCTGCCCAACCCGCACTGGGTCGACGAGTTGCGCCCGCTCACCGGACAGGACCCGGCCGTCAGCGACTACGTGTTGAGCCAGCCCGGCGCGGCGGACTTCCTCGACGCCTACCATCGGTTGCTGTCTTTGGTCGTCGACGGCTACCGCCGGGAGGGCAAGCGCTACATGACGGTCGCCATCGGCTGCACCGGCGGCAAGCATCGCAGCGTCGCGATCGCCGAGGCGCTGATGCGGGCGCTGAAGGCCCAGGGGGCCGATGCCCAACTGTCGGTGCGCGTGCTGCACCGGGATCTGGGCCGCGAATGAGCGCGCCGACGAATCAGGGCATCGTCGCGCTGGGTGGGGGACACGGCCTGTATGCGACGTTGTCCGCGGCCCGCCGGCTGACCCCGCACGTCACCGCCGTGGTGACCGTCGCCGACGACGGCGGTTCGTCCGGGCGGCTGCGCGGCGAATTGGATGTGGTGCCGCCAGGTGATTTGCGAATGGCGTTGGCGGCCTTGGCATCCGACAGCCCGCGCGGGCGGCTGTGGGCGACCATTCTGCAGCACCGGTTCGGTGGCAACGGTGCGTTGGCCGGGCACCCGATCGGCAACCTGTTGCTGGCCGGGCTGTCCGAGGTGCTGGCCGATCCGGTGGCCGCCCTCGACGAGCTGGGGCGCATCCTCGGCGTCAAGGGCCGGGTACTGCCGATGTGCCCGATCGCGCTGCAGATCGAGGCCGACGTGGCCGGCCTGGAGACCGATCCGCGGATATTCCGGCTGATTCGCGGCCAGGTCGCGATCGCCACCACACCGGGCAAGGTGCGGCGGGTGCGGCTGCTGCCGTCCGACCCGCCGGCGACCCGGCAGGCCGTCGACGCCATCATGGCCGCCGACCTGGTGGTGCTCGGCCCCGGCTCGTGGTTCACCAGCGTGATCCCGCACGTGCTGGTGCCGGGGCTGGCGGCGGCGCTGCGCGCCACCACCGCCCGTCGCGCACTGGTGCTCAATCTCGTGGCCGAGCCGGGGGAGACGGCCGGCTTCTCCGTCGAGCGGCATCTGCACGTGTTGGCCCAGCACGCACCGGGGTTCACCGTGCACGACATCATCATCGACGCCGAGCGGGTGCCCGGTGAGCGGGAGCGGGAGCACCTGCGCCGCACCGCGACGCTGCTTTCGGCCGAGGTCCACTTCGCCGACGTGGCCCGACCTGGTACACCTTTACATGACCCAGGCAAGCTCGCGGCGGCCCTGGACGGGGTCCGGGCGGCCCACAAGGGTCCGGGAGCGCCCCCGATCACGGCCACCGCGGATATTCGGGTCGACGGTGCAAGCCCACAGCCCGGTGGCAACGGACCGGCCGGCAGCGGACCAAGGGGTGACGACGCGTGGCGATGACGACCGAAGTCAAGGACGAGCTCAGCCGCCTGGTCGTGAAGTCGGTCAGTGCGCGTCGCGCGGAGGTCACGTCGCTGCTGAGGTTCGCCGGCGGGTTGCACATCGTCGGCGGTCGGGTGGTGGTGGAGGCCGAGGTGGACCTGGGCAACGTCGCGCGGCGGCTGCGCAAGGACATCTTCGAGCTCTACGGCTACAACGCGGTCGTGCATGTGTTGTCGGCCAGCGGGATTCGCAAGGCCACCCGCTACGTGCTGCGCGTGGCCAACGACGGCGAGGCGCTGGCACGTCAGACCGGCCTGCTCGACAACCGCGGCCGCCCGGTGCGGGGCCTGCCCGCCCAAGTCGTGGGCGGCAGCATCGTCGACGCCGAGGCCGCTTGGCGCGGAGCCTTCCTGGCGCACGGGTCGCTGACCGAGCCGGGGCGCTCGTCGGCTTTGGAGGTCAGCTGCCCCGGCCCGGAGGCCGCGCTGGCGTTGGTGGGCGCGGCGCGCCGGCTGGGGGTCAGCGCGAAGGCCCGCGAGGTGCGTGGCGCCGACCGGGTGGTGGTGCGCGACGGCGAGGCGATCGGCGCGCTGCTGACCCGGATGGGCGCCCAGGACACCCGGCTCATCTGGGAGGAGCGCCGGATGCGCCGCGAGGTGCGGGCGACGGCCAACCGGCTCGCCAACTTCGACGACGCCAACCTGCGCCGCTCGGCGCGGGCGGCGGTCGCCGCGGCCGCCCGGGTGGAACGCGCGCTGGAGATCCTCGGCGACACCGTCCCCGACCATTTGGCCTCGGCGGGCAAGCTGCGCGTCGAGCACCGGCAGGCCTCGCTGGAGGAGCTGGGCCGGCTCGCTGACCCCCCGATGACGAAAGACGCTGTCGCGGGCCGCATTCGCCGGCTGCTGTCGATGGCCGACCGCAAGGCGAAGATCGAGGGCATCCCGGACACGGAGTCGGCGGTGACGCCGGATCTGCTGGAAGACGCGTAACTGGTCGCGTCATTTGCTGTTCGCAACGGGGAGGCGGGGGCTACGGTCGGGTGATGAAACGGCTTTCGAGCGTTGACGCGGCGTTCTGGTCGGCAGAAACCGCGGGCTGGCACATGCATGTGGGCGCACTGGCGATTTGCGACCCAAAGGACGCACCCGAGTACAGCTTCCAGCGGCTCCGCGAACTGATCATCGAGCGGCTGCCCGAACTGCCGCAGCTGCGGTGGCGGGTGACCGGCGCGCCGCTGGGGCTGGACCGGCCGTGGTTCGTCGAAGACGAGGATCTGGACATCGACTTCCACATCCGGCACATCGCCGTTCCCGCGCCGGGCGGCCGCCGCGAGCTCGAGGAACTGGTGGGCCGGTTGATGTCCTACAAGCTGGACCGCGCCCGCCCGTTGTGGGAGATGTGGGTGATCGAGGGGGTCGAGGGTGGCCGGATCGCGTCGCTGACCAAGATGCACCACGCCATCGTCGACGGGGTCTCGGGAGCCGGCCTGGGTGAGATCCTTTTGGACGTCACGCCGGAACCGCGGCCGCCGCAACAGGAAACCGTGGGATCACTGGTGGGGTCGAAGATTCCGGGCATTGAGCGGCGCGCTGTGGGTGCGCTCATCAACCTCGGTGTCAAGACGCCCTTCCGCATCGCCCGGCTCATGGAGCAGACCGTGCGCCAGCAGATCGCCGCGCTGGGCGTGAGCAGCGGCCGGCCCCCGCGCTACTTCGAAGCGCCCAAGACCCGGTTCAACGCGTCCGTGTCGCCGCACCGGCGGATCACCGGCTGCCGCGTCGAGCTGGCCCGGGCCAAGGCCGTCAAGGACGCCTACGGCGTCAAGCTCAACGACGTCGTGCTCGCGCTCGTGGCCGGCGCCGCCCGCGAGTATTTGCAGAAGCGTGGCGAGCTGCCCGCCAAGCCGCTCATCGCCCAGATCCCCGTCTCCACCCGCACCGACGACAACAAGGACGACGTCGGTAACAAGGTGGGCTCGATGACCGTGTCGCTGGCCACCGACGTCGAAGATCCCGCCGATCGGCTGCGCGCCATTCACGAAAGCACGCAGAACGCCAAGCTGATGGCCAAGGCGTTGTCGGCGCACCAGATCATGGGGCTGACCGAGACCACTCCGCCGGGGCTGCTGCAGTTGGCCGCCCGGGCCTACACGGCCAGTGGGCTGTCGCGAAACCTGGCCCCCATCAACCTGGTTGTCTCCAATGTGCCGGGTCCGCCGTTCCCGTTGTACATGGCCGGCGCCAGGCTGGATTCGCTGGTGCCGCTGGGGCCGCCCGTCATGGACGTCGCCCTGAACATCACCTGTTTCTCCTACACCGACTATCTGGACTTCGGCTTCGTGACGACGCCCGAGGTGGCCAACGACATCGATGACATGGCCGACCGCATCGAGCCGGCGCTCACCGAGCTGGAGAAGGCGGCCGCGCGGGAGTGAACGGCTCGCGGTGATCGCGAGCGCGGCGAAGCCGGGCGAAGCGGGTCGCCGCCATCAGGGCTCGCGGTGAGGTGTCCTCGGGCGAGCGTCACGCCAGCGTGACGCACGCAAGCGAGCGTCACGCTAGCGTGCGGCGCGCCTGGCCAAAGCGGCTCGTACCCGGCTGACGATGTCGGCGGGGCGATCCCCCACGACCACGCGAATGACGATCCAGCCCAGGCGCTCGAGCCTTTCGCGCCGCCTGATGTCCCACGTGTATTGCCAGCGATCCCGACGATGCTGCTCACCGTCGTACTCGGCTGCGACTTTGAAATCCTCCCAACCCATGTCGAGGTAGTAAGTTAATTCGCCGAACTCGTCACTGACCGGGATCTGCGTTTGTGGTGGGGGCAGCCCCGCCCGTATCAGCAACAGTCGCACCCACGTTTCCTTCGGCGACTGCGCGCCGGCATCCGCGAGACTGATGGCATTGCGCGCCGACTGAATGCCGCGTCGGCCCGGGTACCGCTCGGCGAGCATCTGACACTCAGCTACCTTGCAGTTGGTTGCGCGAAGCAGGTCGTCGATCACGGCCACAGCGTCGTTTATCGGATGCCAGCACCCCAGGTCGACGGCAGTCCGGGCCGGCGTCGTCACGGGGACACCGTCGATCAGCGTGAATTCGTCGTCTTCCAGGCGGCCACTGTGAATCCGCAATCCCGGCAACGGGTTTCTGTTGCTATGGAGAATCTCAAGCGGTGCCGCGACGTCCACCCACCGGGCACCATGAACAGCGGCAGCCGACAGCCCCGCGATAATGCCTCGCCGACGCGACCACAGCCATGCTGCGCGGGCTCGAATCAGCGGAGTGAGCTCGGCGCCAGGATCGACATACACGTCGCGGAACAACTTCCTGTAGTGCGTTCGCAAAGCGCTCTTGACGAGTTCTCCGTTCGCGACGGCCTCACTGCCGATGAATGGCTGCGCCATCGCGGCAGCGTCGCATAAACCGCAACGAACGTCAGGTCAGTGCGGCCTGACTATCCACAGCCAGTCACGCCAGCGTGACGCTCGCGCCGCAGAGCCACGCTGGCGTGACGCTCGGCGCGACGAACGGACTCAGCGATCGGGCTGGTTGGTCGCGTACACCCAGGACAGGAACCGTGCGACGGCCTCCGCCGATCGATGCGCCCGGGGCGAACTGAAGATGTCGAAAGCGTGTTGCGCGCTGGGCAATTCGGCGTAGGCGACCGGGGACTTCGAAACCGCGCGCAGTTCGTCGATGAACTCCTGGGCTTCCCCGACGGGGATGAGGGAATCGTCGCGGCCGTGCAGGACGAAGAACGGCGGCGCGTCGGCGTGCAGCCGCCGGATCGGCGAGGCGTCGACGTAGACGTGGCGGTGCGACGCGAATCCCCGCTTCACCACGAACTTTTCGAGCAGCGAGATGAATTCGGGCCGGCCCTCGCCCTTGGTGGAGAACCAGTCGTAGCGGCCGTAGATCGGGACCGCGGCCGCCACCGACGTGTCGGCGTCTTCGAAGCCCGGTTGGAATTGCGGGTCGTTGGGCGTCAGCGCCGCCAGCGCGCACAGGTGCCCGCCCGCGGAGCCGCCGGTGACCGCGACGAAGTCGGGGTCACCGCCGTAGTCGGCGATGTTCTCCTTGACCCACGCCAGTGCCCGTTTGACGTCGACGATGTGGTCGGGCCAGGTGTGGCGGGGGGAGACGCGATAACCGATCGACACGCACACCCAGCCGCGGGCGGCCAGGTGGCTCATCAGGGGGTAGGCCTGCGGCCGGCGCATTCCGATCATCCAGGCGCCGCCGGGCACTTGCAGCAGCACCGGCGCCTTGGCATCGCGCGGCAGGTCGCGGCGGCGCCAGATGTCGGCGAGGTTGGCGCGACCGTTCGGGCCGTAGGACACCACGTTCGTCTTCTCGACGTAGCGCCGGCGCGCCACGGTGTTGCCCAGCGGCAGGCTGCGCCGCCCGCTGCGCGTGGGCTTGGTGTGCGGCAGCTTGCTCAGCGCCTCTTCGTAGTCGTCGCCGAGCTGCTCGCGCAGGCCCGCGTCCAGCACCGGGCCCGGGGTGGTGACGCCGCGGTAGCGGATCACCGCGAGGATCGCCCACGACGCGGCCGTCATGGCCAGCGCGGCCTTGCCGCGCCGTCCTGCGAAGTGGCCGCGCCGCCCGCGCCGGATCGCGTCCAGCAGCGAGACGGAGAAGTAGACGCCCGGCACCTCCGAGGTCGGCCAGCCGAACCAGAAGACCAGCACCGTGCTGTAGCCCTTGCGGGCCAGCGGCCGTAAACCGTTGGCGGCGTTGGCCAATTCGAGCGCGGCGCGCGCCAGCGGCCGGGGGCGGGTGAGGCGGCGCGATAACCGAGGGCATCAGCCGCTGACCCGAGATTGCAGTTCGTTGCGCTGGATCTTGCCGGTGCTGCCGCGCGGGAGTTCGTCGAGAACCGCGATTTCACGGGGCACCTTGTAGTTGGCCAGGTTCTCCCGGACGTGCTGTTTGAGGGTCTCGGGCGTGGCCTCCGCGCCCGCGGTCAACACCACGAATGCGGCCAGGCGCTGGCCGTACTGCTCGTCGTCGACGCCGATCACCGCGGCCTCGGCCACGTCGGGGTGTGCCGCCAGCGTCTTCTCCACCTCGATCGGGTAGACGTTCTCGCCACCGGAGACGATCATCTCGTCGTCGCGGCCGACCACGAACAACCGGCCGGCCTCGTCGGTGTAGCCGACATCGCCCGACGACATGAACCCGGCGTGAAAGTCCTTGGTGCTGCCCGAGGTGTAGCCCTCGAACTGGGTGTCGTTGCGGACGTAGATCGTGCCGACCTCACCGGTGGGCAGCTCGTTGAATTCGTGGTCCAGGATGCGGATTTCGGTCCCGCCCGCCGGCCGGCCCGCGGTGTCGGGTGCCGCGCGCAGGTCGCTTGGGGTGGCGGTGGCGATCATGCCGGCCTCGGTGGCGTTGTAGTTGTTGTAGATCACGTCGCCGAACTCGTCCATGAACGCGGTGACGACATCGGGCCGCATGCGCGAGCCGGATGCCGCCGCGAACCGCAATGACTTGCAGCTGTAGCGCTTTCGCACCTCGGGGGGCAGCTCCATGATGCGGTCGAACATCACCGGCACCACCGCCAGGCCGGTCGCCTGGTGCCGGTCGATGAGGTCCAGCGTCGCCTCCGGGTCGAACTTGCGCCGGGTGGCCACCGTGCAGGCCATCGACGCCGCGAAGATCAACTGCGAAAAGCCCCAGGCGTGGAACATCGGCGCCACGATCACGACCGTCTCCTCGGCCCGCCACGGCGTGCGGTCCAGGATGGCCTTGAGCGTGCCGATGCCGGCGTTGCCGCCGGTTTGGTTGGCGCCCTTGGGCGTTCCGGTGGTGCCGGAGGTCAGCAGGATCATCCTGCCCTTGCGGCCCGTGCGCTCGGGCTGTTGGTCGGCGTGGTCGGTGATGAGTTTCTCGACGGTCAGCTCGTGCTGCCCGTCGGTCCAGGCCACGATGCGGGTGGCGTCCGGTCTGTCGGCGAGCGCGCGGTCCACCGTCTCGGTGAACTCCTCGTCGTAGATGACGGCGTCGACGCCTTCACGGTTGACCACCTCGGCGAGCGCTGGTCCGGCGAACGACGTGTTGAGCAGCACGACGTCGGAGCCGATCCGGTTGGTGGCCACCACCGCCTCGACGAAGCCGCGGTGGTTGCGGCACATGATCCCGACGACGCCGGGCGTCCCCGTCCCGCCCGGGAGGTCCTGCAGCGCCGCGGCGAGCGCGTTGATCCGCTCGTCGAGCTGGCGCCAGGTCAGCGTGCCGAGTTCGTCGATCAGGCCCGGCCGGTCCGGGCAGCGTTGCGCCGCAGTGGCGAAGCCCACGGTCATCCCCATGCCCTCGCGGCGCATGGCCGCGGCCATTTTCAGATAGCGGTCGGGCCGCATCGGCGCGATCATGCCGGCGCGCCTCAGGGTGGCGATGACGCCGAGGGCTTGATCGAAATGAGAAGCCACGGCTCAGCCCAGGATCGGGAAACGTCGCTTGGCGGCCAGGTCCTTGAGGGCCTGCTGCATCACCGACCGCACGTGCTCGTCGACCTCGTCGACGTCCGGGTCGTCGCCGAACTGCGCGGCGATGTCGATCGGCTTCAGCACCTGCGTGACGATCTTGGTGGGCAGCGGCAGGTTGGGCGGGATCACCGCGCTGAAGCCGAAGGGGAAGCCGAACGACAGCGGCAGGATGGCGCTGCGCAGCAAGCGCTTCACCCCCAACCGCTCGGCCAGCCAGGTGCCGCGCGACAGGTAGAGCTGCGTCTCCTGTCCGCCGATGGAGACCGCGGGCACGATGGGGACGCCGGCCTCGATCGCCGTCCTGACGTAGCCCTTGCGGCCGTTGAAGTCGATGACGTTCTCCGAGAGCGTGGGCCGGTATGCGTCGTAGTCGCCGCCGGGGAAGACGATCACGACGCCGCCGGACCGCAGGGCTCGGGCCGCGTTCTCCCGGTTGGCCCGGATGTATCCGGTGCGCCGGAAGAACTCCCCGGTGGGGCCGGTCATGAGGATGTCGTGGCTCAAGGTGTAGACCGGCCGGTCGTAGCCGAACTTCTCGTAGAAGTGGACGGTGAAGATGGGGACGTCCATGGGGAACATGCCGCCGGAGTGGTTACCGACGACCAGCGCCCCACCGTGCGGGAACGAACCCAGGCCGTGCACCTCCGACCGGAAGTAGGTCTTCAGGGCCGGGCGCATCACGCCCATCAGGCGCTGGGTCAAGACGGGGTCGAATTTGCCGATGTCGCCGACATCGGGGTGATCGTTGTCGGTCACGTTCCTCCCTTGACGCTCCCGCGAGGCCGCTTGAAGTTTAGGGGGCCGCGTCGAGTTCCTCGATGGTAGCGACCGGGGCCCGGCGGCCGTCATGGTGTTTATCTCTATCCCCGTCCGCGGATATGGCGCCGGCCTGATGCGGGCGTTATTGTTACGACGCCCTAGGTGAAATCTCGAGAAACGGGGACCCGATGGACGTTGCCGGTTTGTCCCACGAGCGCGGCGCCCGCTCGGGCGCTGCGCGCAGCGTCAGTTCTCGTGACCTACGCGCGCGCCGACCCCATGCCAGCGTGGTCCGCCCCGCACCGGCCCACCTCAGTCAGGCATCCCCGCCGTCCACCGACCGGCCGGCCGGTGACGTCGATCCGGCCGCCCCGGACGCGGCGGACCAGCACCAGGCCGCCTACTTCGTGCGGGTGCTCTCCCAAAACCGCAGGCTCACCCAACAGCGGATCGACGACTGTCAGCAGGCGATCGTCACCGCGCAAGCCAACGGCGACGCCGATGCCGTCTGCAACCTCCGGCGCATGGCGCGGATCGAGGAACAGGACCGGGACCATCTCGACGGCATGCTCGAGAAGCTCCGCCGCCGCTTCGCCCGCCGGGCCCCGGGCCAGCCAACCGTTTCCCCGCGGCCACACTCCGCGACCCGGTAGGTCCGGCCGGCCTCAATTCGTCGACGCCGCAGCGGTTTACGTCGCTGCAGCAACCGGCGCAGGGCTGAGGCGCGGATTCGGCCCCACCCGCATCGCGGTGCCGATACATTTGACGGGCCAACTGGTTTCTTCCGACACCGAGCGAGGCCGCCCATGGGATTCATGGCACCGGAACTTCCGGACGTCGATCACAAGACCTGGCCGACGCTGCCCCGGGCCACCCGACTGCAAGTCGTGACGCGGCACTGGGCGGAACACGGCTTCGGAACACCTTATGCGGTATATCTGCTGTACCTGTTCAAGATCGCCCTGTACGTCGCCGTCCCCGCCGCGGTGATCGCACTGACCCCCGGGCTGGGCGGGCTCAGCCGCATCGGCGACTGGTGGACGCAACCGATCGTGTACCAGAAGGTGATCGTCTTCACGCTGTTGTTCGAGGTCATGGGCCTCGGCTGTGGATCCGGACCATTGACGGGGCGATTCATGCCGCCGATCGGAGGCATCCTTTACTGGTTGCGGCCCAACACCATCCGGCTGCCCGCCTGGCCCGGGAAGGTTCCGTTCACCAGCGGTGACAACCGCACCGTCTTCGACGTCGCCCTGTACGCGATCGTGTTGGCCGGCGGGGTGTGGGCGCTGTTGTCGCCCGGCCACGGCGGGCCGGTCACGGCCGCCGGCGATGTCGGCCTGATCGATCCCGTTCGCGTCATCCCGACGATCGTCGCGCTGGCGCTGCTGGGCCTGCGCGACAAGACCATCTTCCTGGCCGCCCGCGGTGAGCACTACTGGCTGAAGCTGTTCGTGTTCTTCTTCCCGTTCACCGATCAGATCGCGGCCTTCAAGATCATCATGCTGTGCCTGTGGTGGGGGGCGGCGACTTCCAAGCTCAACCACCACTTCCCTTACGTGGTGGCGGTGATGACGAGCAACAACGCGCTGCTGCGACCCAAGCTGTTCAGTCCGATCAAGCACATGCTGTACCTGGACCACGTCGACGACCTACGTCCCTCCTGGTTGCCTAAGCTGATGGCCCACGTCGGTGGCACCACAGCAGAATTCGTGGTTCCGACGGTTCTGGTCTTCTTCGCCGGCGATCATCCCTGGCGGTGGTTCCTCATCGCGTTCATGGTGATCTTCCACCTCAACATCATTTCCAACCTCCCGATGGGAGTCCCGTTGGAGTGGAACGTCTTCTTCATCTTCTCGCTGTTCTATCTGTTCGGGCACTACAGCGCGATCCAGGCGACCGACCTTCGCTCACCCCTGCTGCTGGCCCTGGTGATCCTCGCGGTGGCGGTTGTCATTGCGGGAAACATGTTCCCCGAGAAGATTTCGTTCCTCCCCGCGATGCGGTACTACGCCGGCAACTGGGCCAGCAGCGTGTGGTGCTTCCGTGCGGGCGCCGAGGAAAAGATCGACGCCGACATCGTCAAGAGCTCCGCGCTCGTCGTCAATCAGCTGGCCAGGCTCTACGACCCGGCGACCGCCGAGATCATGGCGGACAAGACGGCCGCGTTCCGCGCGATGCACGCACACGGCCGGGCGCTCAACGCCCTGTTGCCCCGCGCGATCGACGACGAAGCCAACTACAAGATCCGTGAGGGCGAAATAGTTGCCGGGCCCCTGGTCGGGTGGAACTTCGGCGAAGGCCACCTGCACAACGAGCAGCTACTCGAAGCGGTGCAACGGCGTTGCCACTTCGAGGATGGCGACGTTCGTGTCATCGTTCTCGAAGGGCAACCGATCCACATTCAAAAGCAGTGGTACCGCATTCTCGACGCCAAGACGGGCTTGATCGAGGCCGGCTACGTCGATGTCAAAGACATGCTGACCCGCCAGCCCTGGCCCGAGGCCGGTGACGAGTTCCCCGTGCACGTCATCGACGGCGGCGACCCGCCGCACCCGGCTTCGCCGCGCTTGCGATCGCCGCGGACGACTCAGCGCAGCACTCGATGACCACGGCGGTGGTGGTCGGCGCCGGGCCCAACGGCCTGGCCGCGGCGATCCACCTCGCCCGCAACGGCGTCGACGTGCAGGTGCTCGAGGCGTGCGACACCGTCGGCGGGGGAGCCCGCTCGGGGGAACTGACGATGCCCGGCGTCATCCACGACCACTGCTCGGCGTTTCACCCGCTGGGCGTCGGTTCGCCGTTGTGGAAGGAGATCGACCTGCAGCGCTACGGGCTGCAGTGGAAGTGGCCGGAGGTCGACTGTGCGCACCCGCTCGACGACGGCACCGCCGGCGTGCT
>CAVTBA010000027.1:0-52350 GCA_963732835.1 uncultured Actinomycetota bacterium | reverse complement strand
GGTCACCACGACCACCACGCCGCGGGGATGCAGGCGTTGGGTGGCCAGGGCCGCGTTGGGCGGCCATGACTCCGTGGCGGCCATCGTGGGCGGAAACCGCTCGGCACCCGCGAGCACCTCGCCGCCCCCGGTGTCGAGGTCGCAGGCGGCCGACACGCTCGCCAGCCGTTGGCTCATCTGGCGCTGGTAACCCCAGGACGGGCGTTCTTCGGTGGCACGACCGTCCAGCCAGGAAAAATCCCAACCATCGACGGGGGCCGCGTCGGCCTCCGCCACGAGGTCGTCGAACGTGCGACCCATGTCGAGCATGCTAGGCGCGGTTCACGGCGCGCGGCAGACGAATTTGGTGCCGTTCAATTCGAGCTTGACCTCGCCCTGGTGCTCCCAGTATTCCGAGCCCTGCCGGCCGTACCGGGCGCCGCTGCCGGACGGCTCGAGGAAGAGGATCTCCTGGTTGCCCTTCCAGTTGAGCACCGCCGTGGGCGGGTCGAACTGGTTGTAGAACTGCGCGGTCAACGGCCCGGCGCCGGCGGGGCACTGGTAGGTGACGACGGGCGGGCTCACGGTGGCGGGGTCGGCGATGGCCAACTGGGCCAGCCGCGTCTGATACGCCTCGAGCAGGCAGGTGCGCATTTCGGGGTTTTGTCCGCAACCATCGCGAACGGTCGCCCAGCTGTTCTGCGCGGTCGTCAGCGCGCCCTGGTCCGCGCCGGGCCGGGCCAGTGCCCGTTGGTAGGAGCCCTGCAGGCGGTGGTCCAGGTCGGTCAGGTGCGGATCGCCGCACACCAGCTGCTGGGCCGCATTGGCCGGTCTGGCGCAGTCGAGCGGCGCCGCGGCCGGCGCGGTGGTGGTCGTCGGCGTGGTGGTGGCCGACGGCGGGGTCGTTTTCGCACCGCAGCCGCCCAGCACCAGGGTCGCAACGATGACGGCGAGCAGTCGCATACGTGCTGACTACCGGTTGCGGGGCACACCTCGGGCGCGACACGCCGGGATTGCCGCCACGGTCGTGGTGGCAACCCCGCTCAGACCGTGGCCTTGTTGGCCTCGCCCGGTCGCGATCTCGGGGGCCAGCGGTGCGATCGCGCCGATGATCTCGGTCACCGTCTCGGAGGCGACGCCGGCCGCGGCGAGTGCGTCGGACAAGTGCCTGGCCACCAGGTTGAAGTGGTGCATGGTGATCCCGCGCCCCTGATGCACTTGCTTCATCGGCGCGCCGGTGTAGGGCTCGGGGCCGCCGAGTGCGGCGGCGAAGAACTCGACCTGCTTGCCTTTGAGGCGGTTCATGTTGGTTCCGGTGAAGAAGCCGCAGAGTTGATCGTCGGCAAGCACACGCACGTAGAAGTCCTCGACCACGACTTCGATCGCCTCGTGCCCGCCGATCCGGTCGTAGACGGTGACCGGCTGTGGTTTGCGGAAGCGTGCCAGAATTTTCATAAGTTCGATTGGAACATTTCGGCATTGCCCGCCAGTTAGTTCGTCGATCACACACGGATGACTGTGCGTAACAGGCGGATTGCCCATTCTTGACGGTTCCCGTCGCCGCGGCGTGAGATGCGCGGCCCGGGTTACATGCCCGAAATCCGCATCGAGCCGGGGGGCTGATGTCCTAGGTTGGCTTAATGACTCACGTCACATCATTCACACAGCCCCGCAACGCGGTCGCGGTCAACGGGCAGGCCGGCTGCGGTCGGGGGGCCGACATCATCAGGAGCGAAAGCCAATGAATCTTGGCGACATTACGAACTTGGTCGAAAAGCCGCTCGCGAGCTTGGTGGAGAAGCCGATCGCGGCGATGTCCCACATCGTCAACACCCCCAACTCCGCGGGGCGCTACCGGCCGTTCTATCTGAGGAATCTGCTCGACGCGGTCCAGGGCCGCACGCTCGAGGAGGCCGTCGGGGGCAAGGTCGTCCTGATCACCGGGGGATCGTCGGGCATCGGTGAGGCCGCCGCGAAGAAGATCGCGGAAGCGGGCGGTGAGGTGGTGCTGGTCGCGCGCACCCGGGAAAACCTGGAGAAGGTGGCGGACGAGGTCCGCGGCATCGGCGGCACCGCCCACGTCTACCCCTGCGACCTGTCCGACATGGACGCGATCGCCGCGATGGCCGATCAGGTGCTCCAAGACGTCGGGGGCGTCGACATCCTGATCAACAACGCGGGACGGTCGATCCGGCGCTCGCTGGAGCTGTCCTACGATCGGATCCACGACTACCAGCGGACCATGCAGCTGAACTACCTGGGCGCGGTCCAGCTCATCCTCAAATTCATCCCCGGGATGCGAGAACGCGGTTTCGGGCACATCGTCAACATCTCCTCGGTCGGCGTGCAGACCCGAGCGCCACGTTTCGGCGCCTACATCGCCAGCAAGTCCGCGCTGGACAGCCTGTGTGACTCCCTGCAGGCCGAGACCGTCAACGACGGCGTGCGGTTCACCACCGTGCACATGGCCCTGGTGCGCACCCCGATGATCAGCCCGACCACGCTCTACGACAAGTTTCCGGCGCTGACGCCGGATCAGGCGGCCGGGGTGATCGCGGACGCGATCGTGCACCGGCCCCGGCGGGCCAGCTCGCCGTTCGGGCAGTTCGCCGCCGTCGCCGACGCCGTCAACCCGGCGGTGATGGACCGGGTGCGCAATCGCGCGTTCGGCATGTTCGGTGACTCGCACGCCGCCAAAGGTGACGAATCGGCAAGCGACGCACCGCCGTTCGATAAACGCAGCGAGGCGTTCGTGCGGGCGACCCGCGGGATACATTGGTGACATCATGAGCCTTCCGAGACCTGACATTCAGACCACCGTCGTCATCACCGGCGCCTCGTCCGGCATCGGCGCCGAACTGGCTCGCGGGCTGGCCCGCCGCGGCTTCCCGCTACTGCTGGTCGCGCGACGCCGGGAACGCCTCGACGACCTCGCCAACGAGGTAGGCCGGGAATACTCGGTGGCGGTCGAGGTGCTGCCGCTGGACCTCGGTGATCCCAAGGGCCGCGCGAAATTAGCGGACCGGCTGCGCGCCGAGCCGATCGCCGGCCTGTGCAACAGCGCCGGTTTCGGCACCAGCGGGGTCTTCCACGAGCTGCCGCTCGAGCGCGAAAGCGAAGAGGTCACCCTCAACGCGCTGGCGTTGATGGAACTCACCCACGCGGCCCTGCCCGGCATGGTCAAGCGCGGTGCCGGCGCGGTGATGAACATCGCGTCGATCGCCGGTTTTCAGCCGGTGCCCTACATGGCGGTCTATTCGGCGACCAAGGCGTTCGTGCAGACGTTCTCCGAAGCCGTGCACGAGGAGCTGCACGGAACCGGGGTGTCGGTCACCTGCCTGTGCCCCGGGCCGGTGCCGACCGAGTGGGCCGAGATCGCCAACGCCGAGCGGTTCAGCATTTCCATCGCGCAGGTCTCGCCGCGCGACGTCGCCGAGGCGGCGATCGGCGGGATGCTGGGCGGCAGGCGCACCGTGGTACCCGGCGTCGTGCCCAAGGTCGTCAGCACCGGCGGCAGGTTCGTGCCGCGCAGCCTGCTGCTGCCCGGGATTCGGCTGGGTAGCCGCTTCCGCGGGGGACCCAGCCGCTAGCATTCCGTTCGCCGACCGTCACGCCGGCGTGGCGTTCGCGGGGGACAGGAGGACATTGATGGCCGCTGTTGACCTGACCACCGATATGCCGATGAGCCCGCAGGAGATGTGGGATCACGTCTCCGATTTGTCGGACCTGGGCGACTGGCTGGTGATGCACGAGGGGTGGCGCAGTGATCTGCCCGAGGAGCTCGGCGAGGGCGTCCAGGTCGTGGGCGTGGCCCGGGCGAAGGGCTTCCGCAACCGGGTGACGTGGACGGTGACCACGTGGGACCCGCCGCATCAGGTGGCGCTGTCGGGGTCGGGCAAGGGCGGTGCCAAGTACGCCGTCACGCTCACGGTGCGGGCCGCCGCCGGGGGATCGACCCTCGGTCTGCGCCTCGAGCTGGGCGGGCGCGCGTTGTTCGGCCCGGTGGGAGCGGCCGCGGCCCGCGCCGTCAAGGGGGACGTGCACAAGTCGCTGCAGCAGTTCGTCGAGCTGTACGGCTAACCGGCCCACCGAATCATTGGCGAGACACACTTCGCGACACGCCCGAAAGCCGTCGGTCCTCGGTCATAGACTGGCGTCCCTATGACCGGTTCGATTCCTCCTCACGCGAGCGTTCGTCGCGAGTCGTCGTTCGTGCACCTGCATAACCACACCGAGTACTCGATGCTGGATGGGGCCGCGAAGATCACGCCGATGCTCACCGAGGTGGAGCGGCTGGGAATGCCCGCGGTCGGGATGACCGACCACGGAAACATGTTCGGCGCCAGCGAGTTCTACAACGCGGCGACCAAGGCCGGGATCAAGCCGATCATCGGGGTCGAGGCGTACATAGCTCCCGCTTCTCGCTTTGATACCCGGCGCATCCTGTGGGGTGACCCCGGCCAGAAGTCCGACGATGTCTCGGGCAGTGGCTCCTACACCCACTTGACGATGGTGGCCGAGAACGCCACCGGCCTGCGCAATCTGTTCAAGCTGTCCTCGTTGGCCTCCTTCGAGGGCCAGCTCGGCAAGTGGTCGCGGATGGACGCCGAGATCATCGCCGAACACGCCGACGGCATCATCGCCACCACCGGGTGCCCGTCGGGTGAGGTGCAGACCCGTCTTCGTCTGGGGCACGACCGCGAGGCGCTGGAGTCGGCCGCCAGGTGGCGCGAGATCTTCGGCGCCGACAACTACTTCCTCGAGCTGATGGACCACGGGCTGTCCATCGAGCAACGGGTCCGCGAGGGCTTGCTCGAGATCGGCCGCAAGCTGGGCATCCCCCCGCTGGCCACCAACGACTGCCACTACGTCACCCGCGACGCCGCCCACAATCACGAGGCGCTGTTGTGCGTGCAGACCGGCAAGACGTTGTCGGATCCGAACCGGTTCAAGTTCGACGGCGACGGCTACTACCTGAAGTCGGCCGCCGAGATGCGCCAGCTCTGGGACGACCAGATTCCCGGCGCGTGCGACTCGACCCTGTTGATCGCCGAGCGGGTGCAGTCCTACGACGACGTGTGGTCACCGCGCGACCGGATGCCGATCTTCCCAGTGCCCGAAGGGCATGACCAGGCGTCCTGGCTGCACCACGAGGTGATGGCGGGACTGCGGCGGCGCTTCGGATCCGGTGTCGGCCAGGACTACATCGAGCGGGCCGAGTACGAGATCAAGGTCATCTGCGACAAGGGCTTCCCGTCGTACTTCCTGATCGTCGCCGACCTGATCAACTACGCGCGGTCGGTCGACATCCGGGTGGGGCCCGGGCGCGGTTCGGCGGCGGGCTCGCTGGTGGCCTACGCGCTGGGCATCACCAACATCGACCCGATTCCGCACGGCCTGCTGTTCGAGCGGTTCCTCAACCCCGAGCGCCCGTCGGCACCCGACATCGATATCGACTTCGACGACCGGCGTCGCGGCGAGATGGTGCGCTACGCCGCCGACAAGTGGGGCCAGGACCGGGTGGCCCAGGTGATCACCTTCGGCACCATTAAAACCAAGGCGGCGCTGAAGGATTCGGCGCGAATCCACTACGGCCAGCCAGGCTTCGCCATCGCCGACCGGATCACCAAGGCATTGCCGCCGCCGATCATGGCCAAGGACATCTCGCTGTCGGGCATCACCGATCCGGCGCACGAGCGGTACAAAGAGGCCGCGGAGGTCCGCGGCCTGATCGAAACGGATCCGGACGTCCGCACCATCTACCAGACCGCCCGCGGCCTGGAGGGTCTGATCCGCAACGCCGGCGTGCACGCCTGCGCGGTGATCATGAGCAGTGAGCCGCTCACCGAGGCCATCCCGCTGTGGAAGCGGCCCCAGGACGGGGCCATCATCACCGGCTGGGATTACCCGTCGTGCGAGGCCATCGGCCTGCTGAAGATGGACTTCCTCGGCCTGCGCAACCTGACGATCATCGGCGACGCGATCGAGAACATCAAGGCCAACAGGGGAATTGACCTCGACCTGGAATCGGTGCCGCTGGACGACAAGCCCACCTACGAGCTGCTCGGCCGCGGCGACACGCTGGGGGTGTTCCAGCTCGACGGCGGGCCGATGCGCGACCTGCTGCGCCGCATGCAACCCACCGAGTTCAACGACATCGTCGCCGTGCTGGCGTTGTACCGGCCCGGCCCGATGGGCATGAATGCCCACAACGACTACGCCGACCGCAAGAACGGCCGTCAGCCGATCAAACCGATTCACCCCGAGCTCGAGGAGCCGCTGCGCGAGATCCTGTCCGAGACCCACGGCCTGATCGTCTACCAAGAGCAGATCATGCTCATCGCCCAGAAGGTGGCCTCCTACACGATGGGCAAGGCCGACGCGCTGCGCAAGGCGATGGGCAAAAAGAAGCTCGAGGTGCTGGAGGCCGAGTACAAGGGCTTCCGCGACGGCATGACCGCCAACGGTTTCTCTGAGCGCGCGGTGAAAGCGTTGTGGGACACCATCCTTCCGTTCGCCGGGTATGCGTTCAACAAGTCACACGCCGCCGGCTACGGCCTGGTCTCCTACTGGACGGCCTACCTGAAGGCCAACTACCCGGCCGAATACATGGCCGGCCTGCTGACGTCGGTGGGCGACGACAAGGACAAGGCCGCGGTCTATCTGGCCGACTGCCGCAAGCTCGGCATCACGGTGTTGCCGCCGGACGTCAACGAGTCCCTGGTGAACTTCGCGTCGGTCGGACAGGACATCCGCTTCGGGCTCGGCGCGGTGCGCAACGTCGGCGCCAACGTGGTCGGTTCGTTGATCACGACCCGCAACGAGAAAGGGAAGTTCACCGACTTCTCGGACTACCTGAACAAGATCGACATCTCGGCCTGCAACAAGAAGGTCACCGAGTCGCTGATCAAGGCGGGCGCGTTCGACTCGCTGAGCCACGCCCGCAAGGGCCTCTTCCTGGTGCACACCGACGCCGTCGATTCGGTGCTGGGCACCAAAAAGGCCGAGGCGATGGGGCAATTCGACCTGTTCGGCGGCGGCAGTGACGGCAGCGGCACCGAAGACTCGGTCTTCACCATCAAGGTGCCCGAAGACGAGTGGGAGGACAAACACAAGCTGGCCCTGGAGCGGGAGATGCTCGGCCTGTACGTGTCGGGGCATCCGCTCAACGGCGTGGCGCACCTGCTGGCCGCCCAGGTGGACACCCAGATCCCTTCCATCCTGGACGGCGACGTCGCCAACGAGACCCAGGTGCGGGTGGGCGGCATTCTGGCGTCGGTCAACCGGCGGGTCAACAAGAACGGAATGCCCTGGGCCTCCGCGCAATTGGAAGACCTCACCGGCGGCATCGAGGTGATGTTCTTCCCGCACGCGTACTCCGCCTACGGCGCCGATATCGCCGACGACGCGGTGGTGCTGATCAACGCCAAGGTCGCGATCCGCGACGATCGCATCAGCCTGATCGCCAATGACCTTGTGGTGCCGGACTTTTCCAACGCCCAGCCGAACCGGCCGATCGCGGTCAGCCTGCCCACCCGGCAGTGCACCATCGACAAGGTCACCGCGCTCAAGCAGGTGCTGGCGCGCCACCCCGGCACCTCCCAGGTGCATCTGCGGCTCATCAGCGGGGACCGGATCACCACCCTCGAGCTGGACGCCTCGCTGCGGGTGACGCCGTCGCCCGCGCTGATGGGGGACCTCAAGGAGCTGCTCGGCCCGGGCTGCCTGGGCGGCTAGCGCTAGCTACCCATCGGCGGCTTGTAGCCGGGCGCGGACGATCGTCATGCGTCGGGCCAGCACCGCCTCGTCGATGACGTTTCTGGCAACCAGGGAGTGCGCCAGGGCGACGAGCTGGCTCTCCGGATACGGCAGGTCCACGTACACCTCTTCGCAAAGGCGGTCCTCGTCGTGTCGACGCGTCAGGAGCTCCAGGGCCGCTCCCTGCCTGTCGAGGGCCTCGCACATCCCGTCGAGGCTTGATTTCCAGGGCGGCACCGGATTGCTCACGCCATACTTCTGGGCCATCCGCGACCACACCTGGGCGCCCTGAGCGACCTGCTCCAGGGTTGAGAGCCTGATCGCCGTGACATCGACTTCGCTTGCCATTGCTTGGCTTTCAGTAGTTCTCGGCCGGACGGACTGCACGGTGCACGGGGCGATCTGCGTTGGACGTCACGCCGGGCTTGGGAAGAGCGACGCCGATCATGCAGTCTCGCGTCACGATCTCGGCGAGTTCCTCCTCGCTCCAGCCGTCGGTCCCTGCCGGCCGGAGCGGCAGGACGAAGAACCTGTGTTTGGAATTCGAGTCCTCGACGCGGATTTCGACATCCTCCGGGAGGTACAGGCCGAACTCCGCGAGCACTTGGCGGGGCCATCGCACGATGCGGCGCCGGTAGTTCGGCGTCCGATACCACTCGGGCGAGTTTCCCAACAGCGGGCGCGGGTAGCACGAGCACAGCGTGCACACGATCACGTGGTGCAGCGTTTCGGTGTCCTCGAGTATGTGCAGTGCGGTGAAGTCGCTGGGTCTGCCGAACCGTGGATGGAGCCAGTCGATTCCCACCTCGAGGCTCGCGGCGATCCCGTCGGCGAGGGCCAACCGCTTGAAATCCGGGTCCACCCAGGCCTTCGCCACAAGCCGCGCCCCGGGCACCGGTCCCAGCTGCTCCACGAACTCGGTGTAGCGCCGGTGGTCTTCGGCGGTGAACAGACCCTTTTCGATGGCCAGCTCCCGCAAGGCGATCTCGAGCACCTCGAAGTCGGTGACCTCCTCGACCATCGGCGCCGCGTGGCGTTCAGGTTCGGGGGCCGCATCGATGTGCTCTGTCATCTCGCCATCCTGGTTGGTGATAGTGACGGTTCGGGCTAGGTAGCCGGCTGCAGCCACCGTTCCGATATCTCCGCTTGCAGCGTGTCGTTCGCAGAGCCCGTGTAGGGCTCCCACAGGTCGGTCATCCTGAAGCGGACGATGTAGAACCACTCCGGCTTCTGATCTTCGCGGTCGAACGCCTCGTCTTCGGACGCCAAACTCTCGTACGACACCCTGACGACCGTTCCCGGCTTGCCCCGCAGGTATTCCTGCGTGCGCGTGTAGAAGATGGTCGGCAGGTCCCGCACGACGACCGGGTCCCCGACCCCGAACCGGGCGGCGCCGGCCATGCCGTTGAAGCACTGCGGATCACCCTTGCCGACCGCCTCGATGTGATGGCGGTTCCGGGCGACCGCGTCGGCGTCGCCGGAGGCGCGCGGCCGGGGTTCCAACACTCCGCCGGCCGCGCGCTGGCGTACTTCGCCGGCTCGTTCCATCAGCTCACCGAGGGTGATGTGGCGCTTGTCGATGAGGCAGCGGGCCGCCGCCAGAACCCAACGACCGTAGTAGGGGAAGCCCAGATACAGCATCCTGCCGACATCGACGTTGCCGAGCCTTCTGCGTTCCTCCGATGTCCAGATGCCCCTCCAGCCCAGGACCTCACACGTGACGAAAGTGTTGAGCTCCCACTGCTCTTCCTCTTTCTCCTCGAACACCGCCGCGGCGTCCGGCTCCCCGCCGACGTCGTGGGGCGTCTTCATGAAGGCACGAAAGCGATCGTGGGGTAGTTCGTCCGGATAGGCCCAGTCCTGCAGCTGATGGAAGGCGACGCGCAGTTGGCTGACAAAGTCGCCCATAACAGAATTCGCCACGACCGCTACCCTCTGAGTAGATGCGAGAGTGCTTGACCAACAAACCGTAGCACCGCAGTGCCCACCCGTGCGCGGCGAATCCTGCCGGGTCGAGGGCCGGCCGCACCCGGCGAAGCGCTAGGCGGACAATCCCAGCGCGGCGTGATGGTCGTGGGTGGGGATGATCGTCACGGCGTGCCGCGCGAGGTGCAACCGCTGCAGCGTCCTGAAGGCCTGCTCGCGATCTTCGTCCACGAAAAGCCCCGGATAGCTCGACTTTTGGCGCACCTTGTCGACCTGCAACGTGTGCCAGGCGGCATCGCCGGCGATCAGGATCCACCCGCGTCGGGTGTGGGCGAGCACCCCGACGCTGCCCGGGGTGTGTCCGGCGAGGTCGACCAGGAGCACGGTGCCGTCCCCGAAGAGATCGTGGCTCCGGGTGAAGGTCAGCACCGGCGGGCCGTCCAGCTCGTAGTCGACGACGGGGCGGCCGCGCAGCGAATCGCGGACACCGCCGACCGGCGCCACGGGACCGGACCCGATCCAGTCCCGCTCGGTGCGATGCAGATGAACGGGAAGGTCCGGGAGGTCCAGCAGACCGGACACGTGGTCCCAGTGCGCGTGCGTCGGCACGGCGAAATCCAACGGCGGCCCACCGGCCAGCCGGCTCAGGGCCGTGATCGTGGGAACGGTGTCGGCGGGCGGGCGGACCGCGACGCGCAGCACCGCGGGTAGTTGGGCGATGGCCCGGCGCTCGACGTCGCGGCACACGGCCGGGTCGACGATGAAGGTGGCTTCCGGATGGCTGACGACGAACGAGGTCATCGCGTTCTCGACGCGGCCCGGCGCGAACGTGCCCTCGACGATCGCCGCCGTCGGCACCGAGCGCGCCACCTGGGGCAGCGCGGTCATCGTGACGGTGCGCCCGGGCTCGGGCAGCCCCGCGTCGACGATGCTGCGCAGAACCGCTGATCGGGCCGCTTCGGCCGCAGCGCGCCCCAGAGCAAGCCGGTTGCGGCGGCGCAGCATTGGCGCAGCGTGGGGGAGCGGACGGGATCGGACACCGTAGGCCGCGTCATGGCACATCCACCCGAACGATGACGCTGTCGGCCCAAACGCCGCGGTCCCGCGCGCGGCTCAGCTTCTCGCGGACGCACAGGTCTTGGTGAACGTTGGTGACACCCGGGACCTTGACGAGCGGCACGACGCTCCACTGCCAGCCATACCGTGTGCGCAGGACGCCGTTCCCCCGCCCGGCGTCGGCGCCCGAAAGGATGGTGGCCCGGCCCGCCACTGTCGCAACGCCCGGCCGGACCCGGCCCCGGTAGTCGCAGGCGGTGAGTTCAACGTCGGGGCGCGTGGCCAACCGGCTGGTCTTCGGCCCCACCTTGGTGCGGAACAGCAGCGCGTTCCCGTCCAGCGCGAACCAGATCGGCGTGTCGGCGGGCGTGCCGTCGCGGCGGAACGATCGGAGCAGCGCGTAGCGTGCCCCGCCCAGCCGGTCGAGTGAATGTGTGTGCATGACCCCAGTCAACGACTTAGAGTTGGCTCTAAGTCAAGCGCCGAAGGGGGCCCGATGAATGCACGGCTGACGATCGGTGAGGTGGCGCGCCAAGCCGGGGTCGCGGCGACCACGCTGCGGTACTACGAACAGATCGGGCTGGTGCCGCCGCCGGGCCGGTTGGGCGGGCAGCGCCGCTACGACGATTCGGTGCTGGCCCGCCTGGAGGTGATCCGGCTCTGCAAGTCGGCCGGCTTCGCGCTGGAGGAGATCCAGCTGCTGTTCGCCGATGAAGCACCGGGGCGGCCGGCCAGCCGTGCGCTGGCCGAGGCCAAACTCGCCGAAATCGATGCCCAGATGGAGTCGCTGGCCCAGGCCCGGGCGGTCATCGAGTGGGGTATGCGCTGCACATGTCCCTCCATTGACTCATGTACCTGTGGGATTCATACCGCGTTGCCCGCCTGAGCTAAGGAGCGTCAATGAACCAACCGAAAACCATTGCCGTGCAGAACTTCTCCCACGTCTGCATCGGTGTCTCCGACATCGAGGCTTCATGCAAGTTCTACACCGCGGTGCTGGGTATGGATGTCGTGTTCGACGTCGAGCTCGACGGGGCCGGGCTGGACTCGGTGACCTGCGGCGCCGCGCAGCGGGGCCGCATGGTCGGCGGATTGATCGGCGCCGCCATGGTCGAGCTGCTGTCGTTGGGCGTCGTCCCGAGTGCCCGAGCGGGCCGCACCTGGGCTATACCAACGTCTCGTTCCGGGTCGACGATCTGGACGCGACCTATGACGCCGTCCGGCGCGAGCATCCCGATGTCCGGGCCGAGCCGCCCGTCGACATCGGCGGGGTCCGGATGTTCTTCATCTACGACCCCGACGGCACCCCGATCGAACTGCTGGAGTTGCCCGCGGGCATAACAACCACCGTGCAGCTCTGGCGCCCGGATCCAGGGTGATCTGTTCCGCGCCTGGAACCACGGACGTACGCTCACGAAGGGCACTGCCGACCCGCCAAGGAGGACGCACATGACGACAGCCGAGCGCCCAGTCACCTTGTGCGAGGCGTTCCAGCGCATCGCGTCGATCGATCCGGATGCCGTCGCACTGCGGACGCCCGGCAGCGCCCAGACGATGACGTGGACCGAGCTGGCGGCGCTGGTACGGAAGGTCACCGCCGGCCTGGCCGCGCTGGGGGTCGGCCGGGGCGACACGGTGTCGCTGATGATGGCCAACCGCATCGAGTTCTACCCATTCGAGATAGGCGCCCAACACCTCGGCGCCACTTCGTTTTCGGTGTACAACACGCTGCCCGCCGACCAGCTGACCTACCTGTTCGATAACGCCGGCACCAGGGTCGCGATTTGCGAGCAGCAATACGTGGACCGCATCCGCGCCAGCGGCGCGCCCATCGAGCACATCGTCTGCATCGACGGTTCGCCGCCCGGCACCATTTCGGTGGACGACTTGTATGCCGCCGCGCAAGAGGATTTCGACTTCGAGGCGACCTGGCGGGCGGTGCAGCCGGACGACGTCGTCACGCTCATCTACACCTCCGGGACCACCGGAAACCCCAAGGGCGTGGAGATGACCCACGCCCATCTGCTCTTCGAGGCGTATGCGCTCAACGCCGTCCTCCCATCCCAGTTCGGCGACCGGGTCACGTCGTATCTCCCGACGGCGCACATCGCCGACCGGGTGATGGGCCTGTACGGCCTGGAAGTATTCGGCGCCCAGGTCACGGTCGTCTCTGATGCCCGTGCCATCGCCGCCGCGCTGCCCGACGTGCGGCCCACGGTGTGGGGCGGGGTGCCGCGCGTGTGGGAAAAACTCAAGGCCGGAATCGAATTCGCCGTCGGCAACGAGACGGACGAGGCCAAGCGTCAGGCGTTGCGGTGGGCGATGTCGGTGGCCGGCAAACGTGCCGCCGCCCTGGTGGCCGGTGAGGCGATGTCCGACGAGCTGGCCGCGGAATGGGATCGGGCCGACGAGTTGGTGCTGTCAAAGCTGCGCGAGCGGCTTGGCTTCGGAGAACTGCGCTGGGCGGTGTCCGGTGCGGCTCCCATCCCGAAGGAGACGCTGGCGTTCTTCCTCGGTATCGGCATCCCGATCGCCGAGGTCTGGGGGATGTCGGAGCTCAGCTGCGTCGCTTCCGTCAGCCATCCCCGCGACGCGCGCCTGGGCACCGTCGGCAAGCTGCTCCCCGGGCTGGAGGGCAAAGTCGCCGACGACGGCGAATTTCTGGTGCGCGGTCCGCTGGTGATGAAGGGCTACCGCAAGGAACCCGCCAAGACCGCGGACGCCATCGACGCCGACGGCTGGCTGCACACCGGCGACATCATCGAGGTCGACGACGAGGGCTACCTGAGGATCATCGACCGCAAGAAGGAGTTGATCATCAACGCCGCCGGAAAGAACATGTCGCCGGCCAACATTGAGAACGCCGTGCTGGCCGCGTGTCCGATGGTCGGCGTGATGATCACCATCGGTGACGGACGGCCGTACAACGCCGCGCTCATGGTCTTCGACGCCGAGTCGGTCGGTCCGTACGCGGCCCAGCACGGCCTGGCCGACTCGTCGCCCGCGGCCCTGGCCGCCCATCCGGAGGTCATCTCCCGGATCGCGGCGGGCGTGGCCGAGGGCAACGCCAAACTGTCACGGGTCGAGCAGATCAAGCGCTTCCGGGTGTTGCCGTCACTCTGGGAGCCTGGGGGAGACGAGATCACGCTGACCATGAAACTCAAGCGCAAGCCGATCATGACGAAGTACGCGAGCGAAATCGACGAACTCTACGCGCCCGAACTGCACCCGGACGTGCACGAGCCTTCGGCGGCCGCGACGGTGCAGCCGGCATGAGCGGGGGACCGGGGGCGACCGCCCGTGAGTTGGGCCGGGCGGGGGTGCGAAAGTTGCTGCAGCGCACCGGCATTGTCGAGGAGTCGACGACGCCGCTGACGACCGACACCGCGGAGGTCGCCCAGCTGCTGGCCGCCCCGTGGTATGACGAGCGGCTCAGCGGACTGGCCGACGAGCTCGGGCGCGACCCGGCCGGCGTGCGCGCCGAGGCCGCCTGCTACCTGCGGGAGATGGCGCCCTCGCTGGACGAGCGCGCGGTCAAGGCCTGGCGCAGCTTCAGTTGCTGGCTGATGCGGGCCTACGACGTGCTGGTCGACGAGGACCAGATCGCGCAGCTGCGCAAGTTGGATCGCAAAGCGACCCTGGCGTTTGCCTTCTCGCATCGCTCCTATCTGGACGGCCTGCTGCTGCCGGAAGTGATTCAGGCCAACCGGCTTTCGCCCGCCCTCACCTTCGGCGGGGCGAACCTGAACTTCTTCCCGATGGGGACCTGGGCCAAGCGCACCGGCACTATCTTCATCCGGCGTCAGACCAAAGACATTCCCGTGTACCGCTTCGTGTTGCGCGCCTACGCCGCCCAGCTGGTGCAGAACCACGCCAACCTCACCTGGTCGATCGAAGGCGGTCGCACCCGGACCGGCAAGCTGCGGCCGCCGGTGTACGGGATCCTGCGCTACATCAGCGACGCCGTCGACGAAATCGACGGTCCCGAAGTCTATTTGGTGCCGACGTCGATCGTGTATGACCAGCTGCACGAGGTCGAGGCGATGACCACCGAGGCCTACGGTGCGACCAAGCGGCCCGAAGACTTCCGTTTCCTGATCCGGCTGGCGCGGCAGCAGGGGGAGCGGCTTGGCCGCGCCTACCTGGATTTCGGTGAGCCGCTGCCGCTGCGCAAGCGTCTCGAGGAGTTGCGGGCCGAGGAGTCCGGGGCAGGCACCGAGATCGAACGCATCGCGCTGGACGTCGAGCACCGGATCAACCGCGCCACCCCGGTCACCCCCACCGCGGTGGTGAGCCTCGCGCTGCTGGGTGCCGACCGCTCGTTGTCCATCAGCGAGGTGCTCGCCACCGTGCGGCCGCTGGCGAGTTACATCGCGGCGCGGAACTGGACGGTGGCCGGTGCCGCCGACCTGACGAATCGGTCGACCATCCGTTGGACGCTGCATCAGCTGGTGGCGTCCGGAGTGGTCAGCGTCTACGACGCCGGCACCGAACCGGTCTGGGGCATCGGGGCCGACCAGCATCTGGTCGCGGCGTTCTACCGCAATACCGCGATCCACATCGTGGTCGATCGCGCGATTGCCGAGACGGCGTTGCTGGCCGCCACGGAAGACGCGGAAAGTTCCGTCGAGGGCTTGGTGTCACCGTCGACCGTGCGCGACGAGGCGCTAAGCCTGCGCGAGTTGTTGAAATTCGAGTTCTTGTTCTCGGCGCGCGCGCAGTTCGAGAAGGAACTCGCCGACGAAGTTCGCCTGATCGGGCGGGTGGAGGACACCAGCAAGGCCGCCCGGGCGGCAGATGTGCGTGGCCTCCTGGAAAAGGCCGACCTGCTGCTGGCGCACCTGGTGCTGCGCCCGTTCCTGGACGCCTACCACATCGTCGCCGATCGGCTGGCCGCCTACGAGGGCGAATCCTTCGACGAGGACGTCTTTCTCGCCGAATGTCTCGAGGTGGGCAAGCAATGGGAGCTGCAGCGCAGGATGGCCAGCGCCGAGTCGAGGTCGATGGAGTTGTTCAAGACCGCGCTGCGGTTGGCCCGGCATCGCGAACTGGTCGACGGCCCCGACGACCTGGATGTCGCGCGGCGGCGCCGCGAATTCGCCGACGAGATCGCCACGGCCGTCCGGCGGGTCAACACCATCGCGGAGTTGGCCGGGGCGCGGTAGCCGCAGCTGCGCCTCGCACACTGGCTCTAATGATCTGGCGAGGCTTCAGTATCGTTGACCAGTCATTATTACGTGGTGGATTTCAGCCGTAGTGAACCTGCGGGTCGCCAACTTAGACCTCGACGAGATGACGGCCTGGTGTCGCCATCGTGGGGATGCCCGTGCTCGTCAGCGCGCGCGGGGGGAACTGGGCTGTCGATCCCAGACAACGACCCAGGCCACGACGCCGTCGATGGTCGTCCCTCGCGGCATGGGCCGCGCCGGGTTGCCTTCTGATTTTTCCGGCTGCGCTCGATATGGCGGAGTCCGGCAAGTCATCCGAAGCGTTGATGACCGGAGACGGCCGATCGAGAAGTCGCTCCGAAGCCGCGAGATGAAGCGTGACCGGCCACCCACTTGGGCACGCAGGGCGCCGCCACAGTGAGTCGCTCTGCTACTCCCGCTTACCCTGAACGCCGCAGGTATCGACGACTTCGGATCGTATCCAGCGCCCGCCCTTTCGCCTGCCGAGGCACTCGCCGGTCGCGGACTCGTCCGCCGTCTGTGCGTCGCCTGCTGCCTGATCGCGCGCGCGCGCTTCCGTCACCTGCGCATCACCAGATCCTGCCCGCGCTGATGCGTACGTGCTGGCGCGCACGCCGCGTGCATCATCTTCATAGCGTGCCAAAGCCCCTGCACCAGTTCCTGTCTCAGCGTCACTAGAAGCCGCGTCATTACCGTCGCAGTATGAATGCTGTCTGCCGACTCATCAGCGAAGGCAGTGAGGAGTTCATCATGTCCTATTTCACCGTAGAATACGTGTGCAACGCAGACAGCTACGACGTTCCGCCCGCCTATCCATTCGCGCCGATGGAGACGTATCGATGGATTTTGGCGCTTTTCCACCAGCGGTCAACTCGGCGCGCACGCACGGCGGCCCCTTCAGGATGATGTGGCCGCTGCAGCAGACTGAGGCCGGCTGACCGCCGAGCTGCACAAGGTAGCGTCCGCCTAGGGCTGTTTTGCCTCGGGGCCCGATCTGGCGGGTCGACGGGCGCCGCCGGGATGTAGATGGCCGGGGCCGCCTCGCCGTACATCACATCACTTAGCGCCACGGCCGTTCAGGTTGGACAAGCGGCCGCGCCACGCCGGTGCTTCCGCCTCAGCCTACGAACCGGCCCGGGCCCCGACGGTTCCGCCGTCTGATCACTGGCGACTCCCGGCCAACTGACCCTGCTCATCACGACCGTCCTTTCGGTTCGAAACGGTCCCGCCGTCGCCGCCACCCAGCGCGGCGTCTGCCCTGATATCGGCTCGGGATGCCGCCGTTCTGAACGGCTACGCCGGCGGGTCAGCAGCCGCGGCGACGTTGACGCCTTCGGCCAGCCGCCAGCAGCGCACCGAAGCTGCGGGGGTCGCCAGTCAAGCTGCCGCGGTTAGACGCGAGCAACGTAAGCGAGCGCACAGACCTATTCCCAGAATTTTGCTCGCGAATCAGGTCTCAATTTTTTTGACCCGACTGTACCCTTAGCACCTATTTGGCTCGCGTCGGCGCCAGCACCATTGTCCAACTTCATCTAATAATCATCATTCTCCATCGCGTAATCTGCAGACACGTTACGTTGACGGTTCCGGCGAAGTTCTCGACTTATCCGATGACGTTTCTGAAGCAGGCCCTGTCGGCGTCGAAGGCTGTTCCGCCGCGCCTGTCACCGCGGCCAGGCCGGCGTCGGGTCTGGCGAGCGGGGTCGACGCCGGCGACGACGCTGGGAGCCGCGAGTCTGCCGGGGTCGGCGCGAACATCCCGCTGCGCTGTCTGCCTGCCTCGGTCGCGGCGAGACCATCGGCGCTTTTTCGACGCCGCGTGCCGGGCTCACCACGTCAATGTCCCGTGCGGCGGGCGCGGCGCAGGCGAGGCCGAAGGGACTGGTCGGGCCGTCGATTGGCTGCCGGGGCCGGTCCGACGGGCTTGCCGCTGAATCCGTGGCAACTGGCACGGCAACGTTGTCGGTGGTACCGTCGCTGGACGGGTCCATCTGCACGCGAGCGTGAGTTCCTCCCTCGTCTGGCAGCCGGCTGAGCCGGCCGGGGGGGCTGAGGCGTCCGCTCCTGCCGGTGATCGAGTGACCAGTCAGGACCGTCCAGCCTCGCTCACACGAAATCTGCTCCTAATGGCGCTACTCCAAGATGCCGCCGGCTTGCGCCCATCGTGGCCTCCCGTCACCCACATCGCCTCCGCTTCAGGGGCGTTGCCGATTTTTTTTTTTTTTTTTTTTTTTTTTTTTTTTTTTTTAAGTGTTTGGGGTGGCTGGTCAAATAATCTGTCTGACAATAATTTTTAAAAAAAAAAAAAATTAAAAAATAAGCCCAGCCAGCAACCAATGACGCTACACGCTTATGTAACTGAGTTTTTGCTAGCCTTTGGTTTGATCCGAGCATTACCACGACCCGCGGCCATGGTCGGACCTACCCGCTCGCACACTTGAGTCTGGGCTCGAAGGACACGCTGGATGAGCGTTAGCGTGTTGAGCATACAACCCATTTTTTTTTTTTTTTTTTTTTTTTTTTTTTTTTTTTTTTTTTTTTTTTTTTTTTTTTTTTTTTTTTTTTTTTTTTTTTTTTCCCCCCCCCCCCCCCCCCCAAAAAAAAAAAAAAAAAAAAAAAAAAAAAAAAAAAAAAAAAAAAAAAAAAAAAAAAAAAAAATCACATGCGCTGTGACAGGACAGGCAGACGATATGAAGTGGCAAAAAGCGGCGAAAAATCGATAAAAAATATTTTAATTTAGGAGTCTCGATGAGTGAGAAGTCCGGCGGGCAGACCCGCCCGCTGATCGCGTTCACCACCCAGGACAAAGCGCCGCCGATAACACCGGCCCCCATCAGCCGGCCGTGGATGTCGGAGATGCGGAACGGTTGGCCAACCGGTGCTTGCCGATGCTCATCGCCAACCAAAGTGGCTGGGAGCTGCGCAATCCGTGCGCATTCACCGCCACATGGATGGGTGGGGACGACAGCATGGGGGTGATGATCGCACCCGACCGGCGCGACGCCGGTCAGCTGCTGCCCTTCAGCCACTTCGGTCACGGCATCCTGACCTGGCATCTGCCGATGCTGTTTCGCACCCCGCCCGGATATAACCTGTTGGTCCGCGGGCCGGCGAACTACCCGAAGGACGCCGTGTCGCCATTGGAGGGCATAGTCGAGACCGACTGGGCCACATCGAGTTTCAGCATGAGCTGGCAGATCACCCGCAAGATGATGCCGGTGCGGTTCGAGGTCGACGAACCGATCTGCATGATCGTCCCGCAGCGCCGGGGCGAGCTGGAGGAGTTCGCCCCGGAAACCAGGCCGATCGAGTCCGACGAGGAAGTGCGCCGTAAACACGCGTTCTTCCTTCGTTCGCGTGACGAGCTGGGGCAGGCCCAGGCCGCGACGAACACCGCCCTCGGAGAGCGGGTGCCGTGGCAAGGCGACTACACGCGGGGCAGGCATTCCGACGGCGAGGCCGGGGCGCCCGATCACCAGACGCGCATCCACCTTCGCCCGTTTGTCGAGTCGCAACGCGAGACGCAGCCGTAGGCGATCACCCCGCGTGCGTCGCGGCCGGCTCGGGGATCCGCGCCGGTGCGTGGGCCGACGACCCGGCCCACCCGATGTACCCGTCGGGGCGCACCAGTACCGCCGGCCCGCCGTCGGTCCGCTCCGCCTGCAGCATCCCGGGCGCCTCGACCGGCGGCGCGCCGCGCTCGCGCACGAGGACGAACCCTCCGGTGCGCTGCAATTCGGTCAACCGTCCCTCGACGAGCGGGATCCCAGTGGCGCGGCTCCCGACCAGCCCGCGGCGGCCGTAGCGCAGCGTCGTGCCCGCGAAACTGCCGGCCACCAGGTCCCGCACCGCGGGAATTCCAAGCAGCCTGGGCGCCAACAGGTTACGCAACCACCGCGCCGGCCGGGGATGCAGCGTCGCGGCGCGGGCTATCAGTCCGGACTGCAACAGCACGCGCTTGCCGATCGGATGGCGTTCGTCCTGGTAACTGTCCAGCAGCCGGTCGTCGGCGCCGCCGAGCACCGAGTCGATCTTCCATGCCAAGTTGGCGGCGTCCTGAATGCCGGTGTTCATGCCCTGGCCGCCCATGGGGGAGTGCACGTGCGCGGCGTCGCCGGCCAAGAACACCCGCCCGTGGCGGTATTGCTCGACTTGCCTTTCGTCGCAATGGAATCGGGACTTCCAGCCCACCTCGATCACGCCGTAGTCGGTGCGCATGCCCCGGGCGAGGACGTCGACGATCTCGGCGTTGCCGACCGGCTCGCCGTCGGGCACCTGGTGATCGCGGTCCCACACCATGGCGCGATACCACGAGCCGCCCGCGCGGCGGTAGGGCGCCAGAAACGCCAAGACGTCACCGGTGGCCGCGACCGTCAGGCCCCCGCCGGTGGGTCCGTGGGCCAGCTTGACGTCGGCCAGCACGATCGACGTCAGCACCGTTTTGCCGGGAAAACCGGCGCCCACCAGGTTTCGGACGGTGCTGTGCGCGCCGTCGGCGCCGATCACGTATCGGGACCGCCACGTCTGCCGGTGCGCGGGATCCTCGTCGTCCTTGGGGCGGGCGGTGACGGTCACGCCGTCGGCGTCCTGGTCGAGCGCGATCACCTCGATGCCCCGCCGGATGTCCGCGCCCTCGGCCTGCGCGTAGCGGCGCAGCGCCGCATCGACGTTGGTCTGCGGGGCGACCAACACGAACGGGTAGGGCGAGTCGAGATGCGTCAGGTCGATCTGCGCCCCGGCGAACAGCCGCACGCGCGGCGCGCCGTGCCCGAGCGCCAACAGGTCGTCGGCCAGGCCGCGCGCGTCGAGCACTTCGAGCGTGCGGGCCATGGTGGCGAACGCGCGGCTCGACGGTTCTCGGTCGGCCAGCGTTCCAGACGGTGACCGACCGCCCGGCGCGGGCCAGGTCACCCGCGGCGGTCAGGCCCGTCGGGCCCGCCCCACCACCAGGACGTCGACTTCGTGGACGGTCATCGCGACGCTCCCTCCGGCTGCGGGTACCAGCGGCGGATGTCGCCGGGCGTGGACTGCGCCGCGCGGTTGAAGACGAAGCGGCAGCCGGGCTGGGTGGCGTGCGCGACGTTGACGATCGACTCGAACAGCAGGGTGTTGCCGGCGACCAGGCGAACCCCGGCCCCGATCAACACTGCGTCGTAGCGCTTGGCTTCCAGCCACTGGCGGGCTTTGTCGGCGCCCGCCGCGCCGAAGTCGATCAGGCAGTTGTCGACGTCGTAGCCGGCGGCGCGCAACGCTGCGACGTTGTCGTCGTTGGCCGCCCGCAACGCCTCCCTCGACAGCCCCGGGAACTGCGCGAAGTCCGGTGATGAGTAGTCGATCACGTCGGGATCGAGCCCGATCTGGATGACGGTGACGGTCATGGGGCCTCCTCGGAACTTGACTTCAACAGTTGTTGAATTCGACGGTAGGCGCAGCCCGTGGCGGTGTCAACAGTTGTTGAATACAATTCCGGGCATGCCCGCGAAAACCCGCGACGGCAAGGTCACCCGCGCCACGATCCTGCGCGCCGCCCGCGCCCAGTTCTCCACTCAAGGCTTCGAGCGGACCACCATCCGCTCGATCGCGTCGGAGGCCGGCGTCGACCCCGCGCTCGTCATGCACTACTTCGGCAGCAAGGCCGACCTGTTCGCCGCCGTGTCGCGGCTCGAGGTCAGTTTTCCCGATCTCTCCGGCGTCGCCCCCGAGCGCCTCGCGGACGTGCTGGTGCCGCTGTTCGTCCAGGTGTGGGATCCGCACGGCTCTTTCCTGCCGCTGCTGCGCGCGGCCGCGACCAATCGCACGGCCGCCGACACGCTGCTGGCGGTTTTCGTCGAGCAGGTGGCCCCGGCGCTGGCCACTGTCACCCCCGATCGCGCCGCCGAGCGGGCCGCGCTGGTGGGCTCACAGGTGCTGGGAATCGCGATGGCACGCTACGTCGTCGGGGTGCCGGCGCTGGCCGCGATGGACGACGCGACGCTGACCGAATGGGTGCGCCCGGTGCTCGCGCGGTACCTGACGGGCCCCGCGCCGTCGGGGTCCGCGGCATAGAGTCGGTGGCATGCCACTTTCAGGTGAATACGCGCCGAGCCCATGGGATTGGTCCCGCGAACAGGCCGAGAAGTACGAGCAGTCGGGCGGGACCGAGGCCACGGACATGAAGGGGAAACCCATCATTCTGCTGACCACGGTCGGGGCCAAGACCGGCAAGCTCCGCAAGACCCCGTTGATGCGGGTCGAGCGCGACGGCGAGTACGCGATCGTCGCCTCACTCGGCGGGGCCCCGAAGCACCCCGTTTGGTACCACAACGTCGTCAAGAACCCCCGGGTCGAGCTGCAGGACGGCGGCACCACGCGCGAATACGACGCGCGCGAGGTGTTCGGCGACGAGAAGGCCACCTGGTGGGAGCGCGCCGTCGAGGCCTGGCCGGACTACGCCGAATACCAGAAGAAGACGGACCGCCAGATTCCGGTGTTCGTGCTGACCCCGGTCGGCTGAATTCCGGAGTTGGTCGGCTGGCATGGCACCATTAACCGGTGTCCGCCGAATTGAGCCAGAGCCCGAGCGTCTCGCCGCTGTCCGCGGCTGACATCGACGGCACGGCCAAGCGGATCGCCGCGGTGGTCACGCCGACCCCGCTGCAATTCAGCGATCGGCTGTCGGCGATCACCGGCGCGAACGTCTACCTCAAGCGCGAAGACCTGCAGGTGGTGCGCTCCTACAAGCTGCGCGGGGCCTACAACCTGCTGGTCCAGCTGTCCGACGAGGAGCTGGCCGCGGGCGTGGTGTGCTCGTCGGCGGGCAATCACGCGCAGGGCTTCGCCTACGCGTGCCGGACGCTGGGGGTGCACGGCCGCGTCTATGTGCCCGCCAAGACTCCCAAACAAAAGCGCGACCGGATCCGCTACCACGGCGGGGAGTTCATCGAACTGATCGTGGGCGGAACGACCTATGACCTGGCCGCCGAGGCCGCGTTCGCCGACGTCGAACGCACCGGCGCCACGCTGGTGCCCCCGTATGACGACCTGCGCACCATCGCCGGTCAGGGCACCATCGCCGTCGAGCTGTGGATCAACTGGACAGCTCGGTGTGGGGGAGCCGGACCTGGTCGTCGTCCCCGTCGGCGGTGGCGGCTGCATCGCCGGCATCACCACCTACCTGGCCGAGCGGACAACGAACACGTCGGTGCTGGGCGTCGAGCCGGCCGGGGCCGCGGCGATGATGGCCGCGCTGGCCGCCGGCGAGCCGGTGACGCTGGACCACGTCGACCAGTTCGTCGACGGCGCCGCGGTGCGCCGCGCGGGCACGCTGACCTATGCCGCGCTGGCCGCCGCCGGTGACATGGTGTCGATCACCACGATCGACGAGGGAGCGGTGTGCACCGCGATGCTCGACCTCTATCAGAACGAGGGCATCATCGCCGAGCCCGCGGGCGCGCTGTCGGTCGCCGGCCTGCTGGAGGCCGACGTCGAGCCCGGCTCCACGGTGGTGTGCCTCATCTCGGGCGGCAACAACGACGTGTCCCGCTACGGCGAGGTGCTGGAGCGTTCGCTGGTCCACCTCGGCCTCAAGCACTACTTTTTGGTCGACTTCCCGCAGGAACCCGGTGCGCTGCGCCGGTTCCTCGACGAGGTGCTCGGGCCCGACGACGACATCACCCTGTTCGAGTACGTCAAGCGCAACAACCGCGAGACCGGTGAGGCGCTGGTGGGCATCCAGTTGGGGTCGTCGGCCGATCTGGACGGCCTGCTGGCCCGGATGCGGGCGACGGAGATCCACGTCGAACGCCTGGAGCCCGGCTCGCCGGCCTACCGCTACCTGCTGTTCTAGCGCCTTCCGGCCTTCCGGCGCGAGCGTTTGTCCGCGCTCTCCGGCGTGTCGCTCTACCGCACGCGCGCTCGCAGGTTCAGCGGAGGTATCCGGGGACCGGCACCGCCGGATCAAGACCGCGGCCGGCACCGGTGTCCCGGCCATCAAGCTCGGGCACCACCCCCGCCCAGTACGGCAGCACCAGGTCCTCGGCATCGTCCGCCGCGCCACCGGCGCGCACCTTGGCCGAGACCTCCACGAGGTCAAGCGCGAGCACCCCGGTCGCGGCGAGTTCGCGCGGGTTCGGGGTCGGCAATCGTCGGCGCGCCCGGGCTCGATGTGGTCGAGCAGCCGGCATGCGCCCGTCGTTTCTCCGCCGCGTCGTCGACCACGCGCGCGGCGCCCAGTGCCACCACGGAGCGGAAGTTCACCGAATGGTGCATGGCGGCGCGCGCCAGCACCAGCCCGTCGACCAGCGTGACGGTGACGCACACGGGCAGGCCCGACGGCGCCGCCCCCGCCGCGAGCAGGGGACCGCTGCCGGTGGAACCGTGCAGGTAAAGCGTCTCGCCGACGCGGGCGTGCATGGTCGGCAGAACAACCGGACGGCCGGCGCTGAGGTAACCCAGGTGGCAGATCAGCGACTCATCCAGGATCTGGTGGACGGTCTCGCGGTCGTAGCGCGCGCGCTCCCGGTAACGCGTGGGTGTCGTGCGCGGCGTCGGCTGGTATCCGGTTTGCATGGCTTTTACTTTCGTCCTAGTACATAATTAGCAGTGTGCCAGTACAAAGCAGCATAGCCGGAACGGGCGCGGAGTCGATAGCCGCGAGCATCGAAGAGGCCATCTCGGCCGGCGCGCTGGCGCCGGGGGATGCGCTGCCGACCGTCCGGGAGTTCGCCTCCCGCCTCGGCGTGAATGCCAACACCGCCGCCGCGGCCTACCGCCTGCTGCGCCATCGCGGTGCGGTCGAAACCGCGGGGCGGCGCGGGACCCGCGTGCGGCACCGCCCGGCGACCACCCCCCGATCGTTCCTCGGGCTCGACGTCCCCGCCGGCGTACGCGACCTGTCGACCGGCAACCCGGATCCCGCCCTGCTGCCCCTTGCGGGTACCACGCTGCCCGGCCGGTCGCCGGCCGGCCGTTGCTGTACGGGCAGCCGGACATGTCGGCGGCATTGGTCGGGTTCGCCCGGTCGGCGCTGTCCGCGGACGGCGTCCCGGCCGATCACCTTGCGGTGACGAGCGGTGCGCTCGATGGCATCGAGCGCGTCCTGACCGCGCACCTGCGCCCCGGCGACCGCGTCGCCGTCGAGGACCCCGGCTGGGCCAACCTGCTCGACCTTCTTGCGGCCCTCGGCCTTTCGGCCGAGCCCGTCAGAGTCGACGACGACGGGCCGCTGCCGCCGACCTGGCGCGGGCGCTGCATCGCGGGGTACGCGGGCTCATCGTCACCAATCGCGCCCAGAACCCGACGGGCGCGGCGCTATCCGCGGATCGCGCCAGGCTCTGCGGCAACTGCTGGTCGGCGGGCGGACGATCTGTTGCTCGTCGAGGACGATCACTGCGCGGGGATTTCCGGCGCGCCGCTGCACACCCTGGCCGGCGCGACTCGGCGTTGGGCGTTCGTCGGTCTCTCCAAGGCTTACGGCCCGGACCTGCGCGTGGCCGTGCTCGCGGGCGATCATCGCACCGTCGAGCGCGTGCACGGCCGCCTGCGGCTCGGCGCGGGCTGGGTGAGCCGCCTGCTGCAGGACCTGGCCGTCGGCCTGTGGTCCGATGAGGCGGCCGAGCGCCTGGTCGCCACGGCCGAGCGGCGATACGCCGACACCCGCCGCCGGCTCTCCGCCGCCTTGACCGGGCGGGACGTCGCCGCGCACGCGCGCTCCGGGCTCAACGTATGGGTTCCGGTGCCCGACGAGACGGTCGCGATCACCCGGCTGCTCCGCGCGGGCTGGGCCGCGGCGCCGGGCACGCGGTTCCGGATCGATACCCCGCCGGGCATCCGCATCACCGTCGCGGACCTGACCGCCGACGAAATCGAACCCCTGGCGGACGCGATCGCCGGGGCGGTGCACGGCGCGGGCCGACCCAGCGTCTAGGCGAGCGTCAAACCCCCTCGCCGCCAACGGCTCCCAGGCCCGGGCCGTCCACAACAGCTCCACGCTGCGTTCCGGCGGCGTCTCGGCGAGCGCGACGACCGGCGCCGGCGCCGGCTTCTTCCTCTTCTTCCTCAGCAAGCCGATCCACCGGCCGAATGCGCATTGATCCATGGGCGAATCATCGGCGGCCACGCGCCCGCGGCGCTCACCGCTATCCACAAGCCCGCGAGCAGACGCAAAATCGCGTGACACGCCCCTGCGGGACGGAAGTTTACGTCTGCTCGCGCACCGTCAGGATGGCGAACGAATGGCCGTCCAGCACCGTAGCGTCGGCGTTGACGGTGGGCTCACCCCAGGCCAGTACCAGTTCACCGCCGACCGGCACCGTCACCGCCTCGGCGCCGAGGTTGCAGGCGATCGCAACCGGCCGCGCGGCAGCAGATCCAGCGTTGGTCCTCGTCGTAGTCGACGACGAGGTGCTCCAGCCACGGGTCGGCCAGGTCAGGCTCGTTGTGCCGCAACGCGATCAGCTCGCGGTACAGCTGGAGCAGCCGGCCGTGTTCACCGGAGCCGACCTCATCCCAGTCGAGCTTGGAGCGCGGGAATGTCTGCGGGTCCTGCGGGTCGGGGATTTCGTCGGCATCCCAGCCGTGCTCGGCGAACTCCGCCTTGCGCCCTTCCGCGGTTGCCTGAGCCAGCTCCGGCTCGGGATGCGAGCTGAAGAACTGGAACGGGGTCGACGCCCCCCACTCCTCGCCCATGAAAAGCATTGCGGTGTAGGGCGATCCGAGCACAAGCGCGGCCTTGATCGCCAGCTGGCCGGCGGTCAGGTTCTGCGACGGACGGTCCCCGAGCGCGCGATTGCCGACCTGGTCATGGGTGCAGGTGTAGGCGAGCAGCCTGGTGGCCGGGATCCCGGCTCCGCTGTGTCCAGCGGGCGCCCGTGCCGGCGCCGCCGGAACGACGAGTAGGTCCCGGCGTGGAAGAAGCCGTGGCGCAGCGTTTGGGCCAGGGTGGCAGCGACCCGAAGTCCGCGTAATAACCTTGCCGTTCGCCGGACACCGCGGTGTGGATGGCGTGGTGGATGTCGTCGGCCCATTGCGCGGTCAGCCCGTATCCGCCGCGGTCACGCGGGGTGATCAGCCGCGGGTCGTTGAGGTCGCTCTCGGCTATCAGCGCCAGCGGGCGGCCCAACTGCCTTGACAGCCAGTCGGTTTCGGTGGCCAGCTCCTCGAGCATGTGTACGGCGGTGATGTCCACCAGCGCGTGCACGGCGTCCAGTCGCAGGCCGTCGGCGTGGAAGTCGCGCATCCAGCGCAACGCGCACCCGATGATGTAGCGGCGCACCTCGTCGGAGTCGGCGTCGGCGATGTTGATGCCCTCACCCCACGGGTTGCTGGCCGACGACAGATACGGGCCGAATTTCGGCAGGTAATTGCCCGAGGGGCCGAGGTGGTTGAACACCGCGTCGATCAACACCCCCAGGCCGCGCGCGTGGCAGGCGTCGACGAGCCTGACCAGGCCGTCGGGGCCGCCGTACGGCTCGTGCACGCTGTACCACAGCACGCCGTCATATCCCCAGCCATGGGTGCCGGCAAAGGAGTTCACCGGCATCAGCTCGACGAAGTCGATCCCGAGATCGACCAGGTAGTCCAGCTTTTCGATGGCGGAGTCGAAGGTGCCCGGGCGGTGAAGGTGCCGACGTGCAGTTCGTAGATCACCGCGCCCTGGACCGACCGGCCCGCCCAGTCGGCGTCGGTCCAGGCGGCGCTGGCCGGGTCCCAGAGTTGCGAGCGTGCATGCACCCCGTCGGGCTGCCGGGACGAACGCGGGTCGGGCAGCACGGTGGGGTCGTCGTCGAGCAGGAAGCCGTAGCGGGCATCCGGCGGCCGCGTCGACCCTGGCGTGCCACCAGCCGTCGTCCGAGCGCATCATCTCGTGCACCGCGCCGTCGACGTCGAGGCGTACCAGCTCGGGTTTGGGCGCCCACACCCTGAATTCAGTCATCATTACGCTCCAGCAGTACGACGGGCAGTTCGGCGAACAATTCGGCGGCCGACGTCGGCCCGCTGGCCATGGCGCCGGTCAGCGCGTCGGTCCACGACCCTTCTGGCAGCGGCAACACCGTGTCACCCCATCCGGTTTCGGCCAGCCCCACCGTCCAACGGGTCACCGCGACCACGATGTCGGCGCCGCGGCGGAACGCCACGATGTGGTCGCCGGCCTCGCCGGCGGCCAGCACCGGTACGTAGTCGCCGTGCACGAAGCAGTCCGGACGCGAGCGCCGCAGCCGAAGCGCCGTCGTGACGACGCGAATCTTGGGATGCTGCAACTCTTTCAGCGCGCTGCGTCGGGCGGGTAGTCGACCTCGCGGCGGTTATCCGGGTCGACGAGGCTGTCGTCCCACAGCTCGGTGCCCTGGTAGACGTCGGGTATCCCCGGCACGGTCAGCGCCAGCAGCTTCTGGCCCAGCGCGTCGCTGGCGGCGTGCGGGTTGAGCTGGCCGACGAGTTTGGTCAGCTCGCCGGCCACCGGGCCGTCGAGCACGGTGTCCAGCCACCGGTGTACCGCGTCCTCGAACTCGGCGTCCGGGTCGTTCCACGAGGTGTGCCACGCCGCCTCCCGGATCGCCTTCTCGGCGTAGCCGTGCAGCCGGTCGCGCAGCTCGCCGGTGACCTCGCCACTCACCGGCCAGACGCCGAAAATGTTCTGCCACAGGAACTGTCCGGTCGCGGGATCGGGCGAGGGTGCGTGGATCTCCCAGCGCGCGATGAATTCGGTCCACAGCGACGGCACCTGCGACAGCACCCCGATCCGGGCCCGCACGTCCTCGCCGCGTTTGGTGTCGTGGGTGGTCAGCGTCGTCATCGTCTGCGGCCACAACCGGGCGCGGGTGGCGGCGCTGTGATGGAACTCCGCGGCGCCGACACCGAAACGGTGGGGTTCGCCGCCCACCTCGTTGAGCGACACCAGCCGGGCGTCACGGTAGAAGAGGCAGTCCTCGACCGACTTCGCGGTGACCGCACCGCACAGCTGCTGCAGGCGGGTGGCCGGCTCGCCGCCGTGGGCCAGCGCCGCGGCGATCAACTGCAGCGCGGGCCCCAGTTCCGGTGCTGTGCCTGGGTTTCGGCCAGCGCGGTGGGCAGGATCGCCGACAGGCCCGGATAATCGCAACGGTAGACGCCGATGTGGGTGAGCAGCGCGGCCACCGCGTCGGGCAACCGCGGATCATCGGCGCCGGCCGCGGCCACGATGCTGCGGCGCAACCGGCGCAGTTCGCTTGCCAAGGTGTCGGTCGCGGCGCGGATCTTGAGTTCCGCCAACATCTCCGGCATCGCGCGGTAGTCCAGTCCCGCCGACTCGACGAGTTCGGTGAGCGCGGGTTCACCGCTCGGGTCGACGAAGACGCCGCCGATCTCCCGCAGCACGTCGTAGCCGGTGGTGCCGCCGATGGGCAGGGTGGGTTCCAGCGCCTCGTCCACCGCCAGGATCTTCTCGATCACGATCCAGGTTTGCGGGCCAACCGCTTCGCGCAGCCACGCCAGATAGCCGCACGGGTCCGACAACCCGTCGGGGTGGTCGATGCGCACGCCGTCGACGAGTCCCTCCGCGGCCAACCGGGCGACCTCGGCGTGGGTGGCGTCGAACACCTCGCGATCTTCCTGGCGCAGCCCGGCCAGGGAGGTGATCGAGAAGAACCGCCGGTAGCCGCACACGCCGTTGCGCCACCCCACCAGTCGGTAATGCTGGCGGTCGTGCACCTCGGGCCCGGTGCCCTCGTCGGTGCCGGGGGCGATGGGGAGCGCCAGGTCGCCCAACCGCAGCACCTCCCCGTCGACCTTGAGGTCGGCGGCGTCGTCGTCGGAACCCAGAATGGGCAGCATGATGCGGCCGTCCTCGTCGAGGTCCCAGTCGATGTCGAAATATGTTGCGTAGCCCGAGGAACGGCCATGCCGCAAGACGTCCCACCACCACGCGTTCTGCTGCGGCTGGTCGACGCCCACGTGATTGGGCACGATGTCGACGATCAGGCCGATGCCGCGCTCCCGCGCCGCCGCCGACAGCCGCGCCAGGCCGTCGCGGCCGCCCAGCTCGGGGGAAACCGTGGTCGGGTCGGTGACGTCGTAGCCGTGGTTCGACCCGGTGGCCGCGGTCATGATCGGGGACAGGTACAGGTGCGACACCCCGAGTTCGTCCAGGTAGTCCAGCAGGTTCTGCGCGTCGGCGAAGGTGAACGCGAACCCGCTGGCCTCACCACGCAGCTGTAGCCGGTAGGTCGACAGTATGGGAAAAGCCATGCGTCACATGGTCTTACGTAGCACAAGAAGCGAACGTGACGGCACCACGACCTGCTCCCCGGCGTTCATCACTTGATGGGCATCGTCCTTGACGCCCACCGGATCGTTGGTGTCCAGTTCCACGGTCCACTCCTGCGCATAGTCGTCGTTCGGCATCACGAACTCCACCGATTGCTCGCCGGCGTTGAAACACAACAGGAATGAGTCGTCGACCACCCGTTCCCCGCGTGCGTTGGGCGCGGCTATGGCTTCCCCGTTGAGAAACACCGCCACGCACTTGTGGATGCTTTCGTCCCAATCCTCGTGCGTCATCTCCTGGCCGCCCGGTGTCAGCCAGGCGATATCGCGCACCTCGTCACCGGTTCGGATCGGCTCACCCTCGAAGAACCGGCGCCGGCGGAACACCGGATGGTTCTTGCGCAGCGAACTCACCTTGCGCGCGAATGTCAGCAGGTCCGAATTCTTGTCGACCAACGACCAATCCATCCAGGACAATTCGGAGTCCTGGCAGTACACATTGTTGTTGCCGTTCTGGGTGCGGCCCAGCTCGTCGCCGTGCGTGATCATCGGCGTGCCCTGGCTGAGCATGAGGGTCGCCCAGAAGTTGCGCATCTGGTGGCGGCGCAGCGCAATGATCTCCGGGTCGTCGGTCGGTCCCTCGACGCCGCAGTTCCAGGAGCGGTTGTGGCTTTCACCGTCCCGGTTGTCTTCTCCGTTGGCCAGGTTGTGCTTTTCGTTGTAGGAAACCAGGTCGTTGAGCGTGAAGCCGTCGTGGGCGGTGACGAAGTTGATGCTGGCGCCGGGCCTCCGGCCGGTCGCCTCATACAGGTCCGACGACCCGGTCAGCCGGGACGCGAACTCGCCCAGGGTTGCGGGCTCGCCCCGCCAGTAGTCACGCACAGTATCGCGATACTTCCCGTTCCACTCCGTCCACAAACCCGGGAAGTTGCCGACCTGATAACCGCCCTCGCCGACGTCCCACGGCTCGGCGATCAATTTGACCTGGCTGACGATCGGATCCTGCTGCACCAGATCGAAGAACGCGCTCAATCGGTCGACGTCGTGCAGCTCGCGAGCCAGTGTGGCGGCCAGGTCGAAGCGGAACCCGTCGACGTGCATCTCGGTCACCCAGTAGCGCAGCGAGTCCATGATCAGCTGCAACACGTGCGGGTGGCGGGCGTTGAGGCTGTTGCCGGTGCCCGTGTAGTCCTTGTACAGCCGCAGGTCCTCGTCGACGAGCCGGTAGTAGGCGGCGTTGTCAATGCCGCGGAAGTTGATGGTCGGCCCGAGGTGGTTGCCTTCGGCGGTGTGGTTGTAGACCACGTCGAGGATGACCTCGATGCCGGCTTCGTGGAGGCTGCGCACCATCGATTTGAATTCGGCGACGCTGGCGTTGCGGTTGGCCGCGTACTGGTTGTGCGGCGCAAAGAACCCGAAAGTGTTGTAACCCCAGTAGTTTCGCAATCCCAGGTCCAGCAGCCGGGAGTCGTGCATGAACTGGTGCACCGGCATCAGCTCCAGCGCGGTGACGTTCAGCGACTTGAGGTAATCGATGACCACCGGGTGGGCCAGGCCGGCATAGGTGCCACGAAGCTCCGCGGGGATGCCCGGGTGGGTCTGGGTCATGCCCTTCACGTGGGCCTCGTAGATCACCGTTTCGTGGTACGGGGTTAACGGTGCCCGGTCGGAGCCCCAGTCGAAGAAGGGATTGCTCACCACGCTGGTCATGGTGTGGCCCAGCGAATCGACCATCGGGGGCGTCCCGGGGTCGGCGTCGTCGCCGTCGGGGTGGACGGCCTTCATGTCGTAGGAGAACAGCGCCTGGCCGAACGTGAAGTCGCCGTGGAAGGCCTTCCCGTACGGGTCGAGCAGAAGCTTGCTGGGGTCGCAACGGTGGCCGGCCGCAGGATCGAAGGGCCCGTACACCCGGAAGCCGTAGCGCTGGCCCGGCGTGATGTTCGGCAGGTAGGCATGCCAGACAAATCCGTCGACCTCGTCGAGCGGAATTCGCGACTCCGCTTCGGCGTCGTCGATCAGACACAACTCGACCCTCTCGGCTATCTCGGAGAACAACGAGAAGTTGGTCCCCGCGCCGTCATACGAAGCACCGAGCGGATAAGGGTTCCCCGGCCACACGGTGGCCAGTCTCGGTTGTTGATTACCAGCAACGCCTGTGTCTGAAGCGTGATTGTCGGTCGGCACCATTCGACCTTAGTCGCGGTCAGGGGCGCTCGGCGCGTCACCACCAACCGGTGTTGGCCGCGATCTGGCGGCCCAATTCGCCCGCCATGGTCCGCACGTAAGTGGGGGTGAGGTGATGCGCGCCATGGTAGATCAGCACGTTTCCCTCGACCGGGCGGCACACGTCGGCACGGCAGATCGCGTCGGACATGTCGAGCACCTTCAGCAGCGGGAACTGTGTGACGAAGTCGAGGGTCTGATTACGGTCGGACAACGCGTCGGAACGCTTGATCGCGCACGACTGGGGGTTGCCGCCCTTTTTGGCCAGGCAATCCGCCGGGTCGAACGGCTGGCCGTTCCGCACCAGCCACGGGGTGTCTCGCATGCCGAGTATCGGAATGTTGTTGTCGGAGAACGTCTGCCAGATTCCGATATAGGTCGCCGGCATCACGTCGCCGGGCTTGATGTTCCACGGCCGGGTCGTGGTGGTGAACACGTAGTCGGGACGGTCGGCAATGATCTTGGCCATCGTCTGCTCCACCCACTCCCGGCACTGCGGGTAGGCGGCGTTGTTGCCCATGATCAACGGGACTTCCTCGGTGGACAACGGGCAGCCCATCTTGAGATAGGTCACCACTTTGAAGTGATGCATCTTGCCGAGCAGGCTCAGCGCGGGCAGCCAGTGTTCGGCGTGGGAGCCACCGGCCAACGCGATGGTGCGGTCGGCGGTCACGTCGCCGTAGGTGCAGATCACCACCGCCGGGTTGACGAAGTCACTGATGCAACCGTCACGGGTGGAGGCCGGCAGGTCCTCCTTGACCTCGAGCACGGTGGGCCGCATCGGCAAAGCGGGCACCCGCACGTGTTCGGTCAGGGCGCGCGCCCCCGGATAGTCCTGCGGGTTGAGCACGCTGAGCTCCTTGCCCGCGGCCCGCAGGACGGTGACGTGCTGGCGCCACGTGAACGACGTCGCGGTCAACGTCACGGCGAGCAACACGATCGCCGTTCCCAGCGCCATCGTCGGCCTGGGCAGGCGCGCCAGCCACGCGGGCGCGGACGCCGGTGATCTCCCGGAGGTGCGGTAGCGCAGGGGATCCTCGACGAGCCGGGTGGTCAGGTGCGCCAACAACCCCGAAACCAGCAGCACCGCCGCGCCTTCCACGACGGTTGCGTGCCGGTGCCCGGTGAAGGAGAGCCAGAAGATCAGCAGCGGCCAGTGCCAGAGGTAGAGCGAATACGCCATCGCACCCAACGCGACCAGCGGCCCGGTCGCCAGCAGGCGATTCGGCAGCGGCAGCCGGGCTGCGGCGGCGGGATCGCCCTGCAGGTTGGCACCCGCCAGGATCATCAGCATGGTGGCCCCGACGGGCACCAGGGCCCACGGGCCGGGAAACTCCTTCACACCGTTGATCAGGGCCCCACAGGACACGATCGCGGCCAGCGCGACAGTGGCCGCCACCGTCCGCAACCACATCGGCCAGCGGATGGACGGCACCAGCGCACCGACCAACGCACCGAGTAACAACTCCCACCCGCGTCCGAAGCTGTTGTAGTAGGCGGGCGCCTGGTCGTGCTGATGCGCCACGATCGCGTAGACGAACGACGCCACCGTGAGCGTGGTCAGCAGCGCCAGGAACAGCGTGCGCAGGCGCGCGCCCAACGGGCGCCGGAACAGGTACGCGCACCCGGCGATCAACAGCAGGAAGCCGACATAGAACTGGCCCTGCACCGACATGGACCAGATGTGCTGCAGGGGGCTGACGGCTTCGCCCGCGCGCAGGTAGTCCGAGGCCGTGTTGGCCAACTCCCAGTTCTGGTAGTAGCCGAGGCTGGCGAGGCTTTGGTCGGCGAAGGTCTCCCAGCGGGTCTCCGGCTGCACGAGGATGGTCAGCACCGCGCACCCGGCCAGCACCACGACCAGGGCGGGGACCAGGCGGCGGACGAGCCGGATCACCTCCGCCACCGGCGACAGGGTGACGGCCGGGTTCAGGGCCGCGCGGATGATCTTGCCGCCGAAGAAGAACCCCGACAGCGCCAAGAACACGTCGACGCCGCCGGAGACCCGGCCGAACCAGATATGGAACACGGCGACGAGCGCGATCGCGACACCGCGCAATCCGTCGAGGTCGTAGCGATAGGACCCCGCATTACGCGCTCCCGTAGCGGCCGGTTCGGCGGTCGCGACCGGTTGGGGAGGCAGGGACAGAGTCGGCATGATCGACCGCTAATTTACCGAAAACCGCCACCCGCTCCCTGTTCAGGAGCAGGTGGCGGCGTTCGGGAGTCCCGTAAAGCCCCGGAAATTACCGGGTGGCGCCGGCGGCTGGGGGCAGGAACGGCGATTGCTGGGGCGGCAGCAGCTGCACCGGGGCCTGTTGCGGCGATGCTTGCTGCGTCGGCAGCTGCTGCAGCGGCGCCCGCTGCATTGGAGCCTGCTGCGCCGGGAGTTGCTGCAACGGCGCTGGCTGCAACGGGGCCTGGGCGGACTGCTGGTGCAACGGCGCTTGCTGCAGTGGTGCCTGCTGCGTCGGCGCTTGCTGCGCCGGCAGTTGCTGCACCGGGGGCTGCTGAAGTGGTGCCTGCTGGATGGGCGCTTGCTGCGCCGGCAGTTGCTGCAGCGGAGGCTGTTGCAGCGGGGCTTGCTGCGTCGGAACCTGCGTCGGCACCTGCTGGGGGAGCTGTTGGGCCGGCGTCGACTGGACCCCGAGAACCCGGACCAGATAGGGCGCCATGCCGTTGGCGCGCACCGGCGAGACCTGGACGACGTCGCCCACCTCGAGCATCTGGTTGTTACCCAGGTACATCGCGACGCTTTGGGTGCCTTCGGGGCCGTAGAAGATCAGGTCGCCCTTGCGCGCCTGCTGCGGCAGCACCTTCTGACCGACCTTGTAGATCGCCCCGGACGAGCGCGGCAGCTTGATGCCCGCGCCGGCGTAGGCGTACTGCATCAGGCCAGAGGCGTCGAATCCGACGGTGTTGATGCCCGTCCCGGTGCCGCGGGTGGGCCCATTGATGCCGCCACCGGCCCAGGAAAACGGCACGCCGCGCTGCGACAGCCCGCGGGCGATCACCACGTCGGTGGCCTGCTGGTAGTCCATCGGCCGGGTGCCGGGGTCAGCGGACGCGACCACGGGGGCGACCACCGGGGCCGCGAGCATCGCCAAACCGATCGCGAAGGCGTAGATGCGTTTCATTGTCCTTGGCCTCTCAGGGGCTCACTGGCCTCAGCGCGGTGACCTCACGCGTCGGCCGCCGTTCCATGACCCGGGCGAGGACCTCCACGTTGGGGCCGACACCGCTGCATGACACTTGCGGATGTGAACAGCGGGCGAGGCCCCTGTTTTCACACCAGTCACTGCAGCCACTTTGACAACAAAAGTTGTTAGCCGCCAGGTCCCGGCGGGATTATTTGTCGTACCGTGACCGGAAGGTGACTGGGCGGCCCAATCCCGTATGCGCAGTTGTGATTTCGGTCTCAGTCAATACGCCCGCGGCGCGTGGTGACCGAACCGCGTCGGCGCCGCGCCTACAACCAGTACCGTTCGCTGAACGTGGTCAGCATGGCGCCGGCGACGGAGCTGACCATGATGATCGTGAGGGCCAGGACCGGCCAGAACGACATGTACCAGCCCTTAAGGATGGAAACGAGGGGGCCGACCACGGCCGCGGCGATCGCCGCACCGATACCGCCCCACACCACCGGGCGGATGTAGTAGTCGATCCCGAAGGGCACCGTCCCGCATGTCTCGTCGGCGCACACGTGCTCGAGGAAGCCGAAGAGGCGGGTCGGCCACGTCGTCGCGGTGGCCAGGACGACGAGCGCGGCCAGCAGCGCGACCGTGCAGGTGACGTCCCAGGGGGCCAGCCGCACCCGGATGATCCGTGGCGCCTCGTCGTCGTAATCGACCAGCGGGGAATTGGTGTCCAGGGTCGGGGAGTGGCCGGCGGGGGGGTTGCCGGGCGGATGCGGCGTAGCCATCGGATCCCATGCTCCCCGATGAGCGGGCTTTGTGCGACTTGGCTGCTTTACCCTCGATCACTATGCCTGCGGCGAGGGCCGGGTTGACGCCCGAGCAGATCAGCGCGATCGACGCTGCGCATCTGTGGCACCCGTACAGCACCATCGGCCGCGAGGCCGTCGCGCCGGTGGTGGCGGTCGCCGCCCGGGGCGCCTGGCTGACCCTGATCCGCGACGGCAGGCCGCTCGAGGCGCTCGACGCGATGAGCTCCTGGTGGACCGCGATACACGGGCACGGCCACCCGGTGCTGGACGCGGCGCTGACGACGCAGCTGGGCGTGATGAACCATGTCATGTTCGGCGGGCTCACCCACGAACCGGCCGCACGGCTGGCGCAGCTGCTGGTGGACATCACCCCGGCGGGGTTGGACACCGTTTTCTTCAGTGACTCCGGATCGGTGTCGGTCGAGGTCGCGGTCAAGATGGCGCTGCAGTACTGGCGCAGCCGCGGCCGGCCCGGCAAGCACCGGCTGATGACGTGGCGGGGCGGCTACCACGGGGACACCTTCACGCCGATGAGTGTCTGCGACCCCGACGGCGGCATGCACTCGCTGTGGACCGACATCCTGGCCCGCCAGGTCTTCGCCCCGCAGGTGCCGCGCGACTACGACCCCGCCTACAGCGCGGCGTTCGAGCAGCAACTCGCGGAGCACGCCGGCGAACTGGCGGCCGTCGTCGTGGAGCCCGTGGTGCAGGGCGCGGGCGGGATGCGCTTCCACCACCCCCGCTACCTGCGCGACCTGCGCGAGCTGTGCCGACGGCACGACGTGCTGCTCATCTTCGACGAGATCGCCACCGGCTTCGGCCGCACCGGTGAGCTCTTCGCGGCCGACCACGCCGGGGTGAGTCCGGACATCATGTGCGTCGGCAAGGCGTTGACCGGCGGGTACGTCACCCTGGCCGCCACGTTGTGCACCACCGACATCGCGCACACCATCAGCGCCGGCGAGGCCGGTGCGCTGATGCACGGCCCCACGTTCATGGCCAATCCGCTGGCCTGCGCGGTGTCGGTGGCCAGCGTCGAGCTGCTGCTCGGCCAGGACTGGCGCGCGCGGGTGGCCGAGATGGCCGCCGGGCTGGCGGCCGGACTCGAACCCGCGCGTGCGCTGCCCGGCGTGACCGACGTGCGGGTGTGCGGCGCGATCGGCGTGATCGAGTGCGCCGGCCCGGTCGACCTGGCCATCGCCACCCCGGCGGCACTGGATCACGGCGTCTGGCTGCGCCCGTTCCGCAACCTCGTCTACGCGATGCCGCCCTATATCTGCTCGGACGGCGAGATCGCCCAGATCACCTCGGCGATGGTCGAGGTCGCCCGGCTCGTAGGCTGATTCCCGATGAAGGCACCGATCGATACGTCACCCCTGGCCTGGCTGGAGGCGGTGGAGCGGCAGCGCCGCGAGGCCGGGCTGCGTCGTTCGTTGCGGCCGCGACCCGCGGTCGCCACCGACCTGGATCTGGCGTCCAACGACTACCTCGGGCTGTCGCAGCACCCCGACGTGATCGAGGGCGGCGTCGCGGCGCTGCGCATGTGGGGCGCCGGGGCCACCGGTTCCCGCCTGGTCACCGGCGACACCGAACTGCACCAGCAGTTCGAGACCGAACTCGCCGGGTACGTCGGCGCCACCGCGGGGTTGCTGTTCTCGTCCGGATATACGGCCAACCTGGGCGCCGTCGTCGGCCTCTCGGGGCGGGGTTCGCTGTTGGTGTCCGACGCCCTTTCGCACGCCTCCCTGGTCGACGCCTGCCGGCTGTCCCGGGCCCGCGTGGCCGTGACTGCCGCACCGCGACGTCGACGCGGTCCAGGCGGCCCTCGCCTCGCGCGACGAGGAGCGCGCCGTCGTCATCACCGAGTCGGTGTTCAGCGCCGACGGCGCGTTGGCGCCCGCTGCGTGAGCTGCACGAGGTCTGTCGCCGCCACCGCGCCCTGCTGATCGTCGACGAGGCCCACGGCCTGGGCGTGCGCGGCGACGGGCGCGGGCTGGTGCACGAGCTCGGGCTGGCGGGCGCCCCCGACGTGGTGATGACCACGACGCTGTCCAAGGCGCTGGGCAGTCAGGGCGGCGTGGTGCTCGGACCGGCGGCGGTACGGGCGCACCTGATCGACGCGGCGCGGACGTTCATCTTCGACACCGGCCTGGCGCCCGCGGCGGTGGGCGCCGCGCGGGCCGCGCTGAACGTGCTGCGGGCCGAATCGTGGCGACCCGAGGCGGTGTTGCGGCATGCCCGCATTCTGGCCGAGGTCGTGCGGAGTCCCCGGCGTCCCGCAATCGGCGGTGGTGTCGGTGATCCTGGGCGACCCGGAGGTGGCGCTCGCCGCCGCCACCGCCTGCCTGGACGCCGGGGTGAGGGTGGGCTGCTTCCGGCCCCCGACCGTGCCCGCCGGGACCTCCCGGCTGCGGCTGACCGCGCGCGCGTCGCTGGACGCGGCCGAACTCGAGATCGCCCGGCGGGTGCTCACCGACGTGCTCGCTGTGGCGCGCCCTTGACCGTCCTGGTCGTCACGGGCACCGGCACCGGGGTCGGCAAGACCGTCGTCACCGCGGCGCTGGCCTGTCACGCCCGCCGGGCCGGCATCGACGTGGCGGTGTGCAAACCGGTGCAGACGGGCACCGACGCCGGCGACGACGACCTGGCCGAGGTCGCCCGGCTGTCCGGGGCGACCGAGCTGGCGGGGCTGGCCCGCTACCCGCAACCCCTGGCACCCGCGGCCGCGGCCGAGCAGGCCGGTGCCGCGCTGCCCACCCGCGAGCAGGTGCTGCGGCTCATCGCGGGCCTGGACCGCCCGGGGCGGCTGACGCTGGTCGAAGGCGCGGGCGGGCTGCTGGTCGAGCTCGCCGACGCGGGCGTCACCCTGCGCGATCTCGCGGCCGAGCTGGATGCCGCGGCGCTGGTCGCGGTCACCGCGGAACTGGGCACCCTCAACCACACCGCGCTGACTCTGGAATCGCTTGCCGCACATAATGTTTCGTTCGCCGGATTGGTCATCGGCAGCTGGCCGGCACGCCCCGGGCTGGTGGAGGCCTCGAACCGCTCCGCACTGGAGCGGCTGGCGCCGGTGCGGGCGGCGCTGCCCGCGGGGGCCGGATCGATGGACGCGGCCGAATTCGCGGACATGAGCGCCGCGGCGTTCGACCGCGACTGGGTCACCGCGCTGGTCCGCTGATGGTGCATTCCATCGAGCTGCTCTTCGACGGCGAGACCGAGGCGACGATCCGCGGGCTCTGGGATGCGCTGGCCGGTGCCGGGATTCCCAGTCAGGCGCCGGCCGGGCGGCCGCACGTCACGCTCGCGGTGGCCGAACGCATCGCCGGGGAAGCCGACGCCGCGCTGCGGCCGCTGACCGAGCGGCTGCCGCTGGGCTGCGCCGTCGGTGCGCCAGTGCTGCTCGGGCGGGCCAACGCGATCCTGGCCCGGCTCATCGTGCCGACCGCGGAGTTGCTGGATTTCCACGCGCAGGTGCACCGGCTGTGCGGCGGACACCTGACCCCCGCGCCGGCCCCCACCAGCCTGCCCGGTCAGTGGACGCCGCATGTCACGCTGGCCCGCCGCGTCGGCGGACCGGTGCTGGGCCGGGCGCTGCGCATCGCGGGGCGGCCCCCGCTCGTCGAGGGCCGCTTCGACGGGTTGCGGCACTGGAACGGCGAGAAGAAGGTCGACTACCTGATCGCCTAGCCCGCCGAGCAGGCGCGGGAATCGCCAGCAGGACCATGTGATGGGCCAGGTATGCGACGTGCGGATCGGTCATCGTGGTGAGATACCCCGGCGGACGCCATCGTGCTGCGGCCGTTACCCTACTTTGAACACTTTTATTCGCAGCTGCCACGACCGTGGGGCAGGGAGGCCGCATGCTCGGCCACCGATGATGCAGGGGAGTACCTGGTGACTCAAGCGGCAACTCGACCGGCGACCGGCGCCAACGACGCGGACATCCTGGCCGTTGCCGCAGAACAGGTGCTCGAGCGCGGCGAGGGACTGAGTCGCGAGCAGGTGCTGCAGGTGCTGCAGCTGCCCGACGACCGGCTCGACGACCTGCTGGCGCTGGCCCACGAGGTGCGGATGCGCTGGTGCGGGCCCGAGGTCGAGGTCGAGGGCATCATCAGCCTGAAAACCGGCGGCTGCCCGGAGGATTGTCATTTCTGCTCGCAGTCGGGGTTGTTCGCCTCGCCGGTGCGCAGCGCCCGGCTGGACATCCCCAGCCTGGTCGAGGCCGCCAAACAAACCGCCAAGTCCGGTGCCACCGAGTTCTGCATCGTGGCCGCCGTGCGCGGGCCCGACGAGCGGTTGATGACCCAGGTCGCGGCCGGCATCGAGGCGATCCGCAACGAGGTCGAGATCAACATCGCCTGCTCGCTGGGGATGCTGACCGCCGAGCAGGTCGAGCAGCTCTCGGCGATGGGTGTGCACCGCTACAACCACAACCTCGAGACCGCCCGCTCGTTCTTCACCAACGTGGTGACCACCCACACCTGGGAAGAGCGCTGGCAGACCTTGTCGATGGTGCGCGACGCCGGCATGGAGGTGTGCTGCGGCGGCATCCTGGGCATGGGCGAGACGCTCGAGCAGCGTGCGGAGTTCGCCGCCGAACTGGCCGAGCTGGGGCCCGACGAGGTGCCGTTGAACTTCCTCAACCCGCGACCCGGCACGCCGTTCGGCGACCTGGAGGTGCTGCCGGTGGCCGAGGCGCTGAAGTCGGTGGCCGCGTTCCGCCTGGCGTTGCCGCGCGCGATGCTGCGGTTTGCCGGGCGGTCGCGAGATCACCCTGGGTGACCTGGGCGCCAAGAAGGGCATCCTGGGCGGCATCAACGCGGTGATCGTCGGGAACTACCTGACCACGCTCGGCCGGCCGGCCGAAGCCGATCTGGAGCTGCTCGACGACCTGCAGATGCCGATCAAGGCGCTCAACGCCACCCTGTAAGAAACTTGGAGACTGTGGTTCGCGATCTGGGCGCACCGGTCAGCGCCGGCGTCTACAACGTCTACACCGGGGAATTGGGGGGCACCGCAGTGCCGACAGCGGCGCAGTTGGGGCTCGAGCCGCCCCGGTTCTGTGCGGAGTGCGGACGCCGGATGGTGGTGCAGGTTCGCCCCGACGGCTGGCGGGCGCAGTGCTCGCGGCACGGCCGGGTCGACTCCGCCGACCTGGAGGCCCAGCGGTGACCGAGCACGTGGACAGCCCGCCGCCCGCAACGGTTCCGCGCAAGTCAGCGTGCCGCGCGCCATCGCCATCGCCGGGCTGGGGTCCGCGGCGGCCGGGGTGCTGATCGGTGCGCTGTGGGCGTGGATCGCCCCGCCGATCCACGCCGTGGTGGCGCTCACGCGCGCGGGTGAACGGGTCCACGACTATCTGGGCAACGAGTCGGAGCACTTCTTCGACGCGCCCTGCCTGATGTTGGGCCTGTTGACCGCGCTGGCGGTGGTGGCGCCGGTGCTGGCGTGGCAGTGGCGCGCGCACCGCGGGCCGGGGATGGTCGTCGCGCTGTCGACCGGCATGGTGGCCGCCGCCGCGGCCGCGACGGCGATCGGGGCGGCGCTGGTCCGGATCCGCTACGGCGCACTGAACTTCGACGCGGTGCCGCTGTCCAAGGGCCCGTCGGTGGCCTACGTCATCCAGGCGCCGCCGGTGTTCTTCGCGGACAATCCGGTGCAGGTGGCGATGACCCTGCTGTGGCCCGCCGCCATCGCCGCGCTGGTTTACGCGGTCCTTGCGGCCGCCGACGCCCGCGACGACCTGGGGGCCCTTCCGTCGCGCCGAGCGGCCCTCCGACGCGCTTCCGCTGGGAGCCGGGGGCGCCGCGGAAGCGCCCGTGTCATAGCGGACGGCGGTGAATGCTCCGGCCGAAGATGACCTTGGCCGCGATCTTGGCCAGCCGGGCCATCCCGACGTAGGTCATCGGGTGAAACATCGTCGGCCAGGTCGTCCGGATGAGGTGCTCGGTCAGCGGCCGGCCGTCGAACCGGTCCGTGAGCCAGCGCAGCGTCATCGGAGCCGACAGCGGGTGCAGCAGCATGTGCTCGTTGAACGCGTCCCGGTGGTAGGTGACCTTGGCGCCGCCGGCCGAATAGGCGTCGGCGAGCACGTCGATGTCTTTGACGTCGATGAGGTAGTCGTGGACGGCCTGCACGATCAACACCGGCGGCGTCGGCACCGCCGCGCCCAGCTTGATGTTCTCGAAGACGTGCGTGACCTCGGGCGTCGACAGGATGCTCTCGAGCGGCTCGTCGAGGTAGTCGCCCATGTTCTTGCCGGCCATCCGGATGACCGCCTCCACGGTGGTCATCTTCTCGAGCGACTCGAGCAGGGCGCGTCCCTCCTCGTTGCTGTGCTCCTTGATCACCCTGTCCAGCTCGGGGTAGATGTGGGCGAGCGCGGCCACCACCAGCGCGGGCAGACCCGACAGGAATACTGCCGTTGAGCCTGCGGAAGGTGTTGCCCAGGTCGCCGACGGGTGATCCCAGCACCGCCCCGACGATGTTCGAGTTCGGGCGCGTACTCGGCGCACACCTCGGCCGCCCAGGCACTGGCCAGTCCGCCGCCGGAGTACCCCCACAGGCCGATCGGCGCCGACGGGGAGAGCCCGAGGCGTTCCGAGCCCAGGGCGGCCCGGATGCCGTCCAGGACGCGATAGCCGGGTTCGTACGGCGCGCCCCACAGGCCCATGCAGGCCCTCGTGGTCGGGCACCGAGACGGCCCAGCCCTCGGCGACGGCGGCGGTGATCAACAAGAACTCGAGTTGCCCTATCGACCCGAGGGCCTTCGCCCGGCGCCGCAGCGCATAGGACGGGAAGCAACGGGACGACACGGCGTCGATGGCGCACTGGTAGGACAGCAGCGGGCAGGGACGTTCCGGAGCAAGCTCGGCCGGGACGATCACCGTGGTCGCCGTCGCCTCGGGCTCGCCGTTCATGTCCATCGTCCGGTACAGCAGCTGGACGGCCTTGACGGGCTGCGGGATCAGACCCAGGAACGCCAGCTCGACGTCGCGAGAGCGCAGCACCGTCCCGGGCTCGGCGTGTTGGAAGCCAAGCGGCGGCTGGTAGAACGGGTCGTCCGAGGGCAGCAGCGGGCGTACTTTGCGCTGCAGTTCCTCGTGCGGTGGCCGGGCGATCCACTCCGCGCCACGCGTGCCTGCCAGATTGCCGAGCTCAGCCATTGAGGCTCCCTTCTAGGCCATCCGGCATTCTCGCGCATGAACGGCAGGTAACCAAAACGCAATCGCCGCGTGGTAAGCGACTTCTTGCCAGGGTATGCAGGTCAGACGGGTCACTGGTGCCGATATACGGCCGCGTCACCGGAAGGCTTCCCGCAAGCCTAGCGGGGGCGGCGTTCGGCGGCGTCAAACCTGACCCGGTTGCCCCGGGGGTCTGAGCGCGGCGAACTCGTCGGTGACCCGCAGTCGGGAGTCGGTGAAGTGGTAGAGGGCCGCCGGCCGGCCCCCGCTGCGGCCGGACTGCGCGATGGTGCCGGTCTGGCTGATCACGCCGCGGCGGACCAGCACCCGCTGCAGGTTGGTCGCGTCGACCTGGTATCCGAGAGCGGCGCCGTAGATGTCGCGGAGCGTAGATAGCGCGAATTCCCTTGGCGCCAAGGCGAACCCGAGGTTGGTGTAGGACAGCTTGGCGATCAGCCGGGCGTGTGCGTGCGTCACCATCGGGCCGTGATCGAAGGCCATCGGCGGCAGGCAGCTCACCGGGTGCCAGCGGGTGTCCGGGGGCAGCTCGGGGGTGGCGGGGGAGGGCACCAGTCCCAAGAAGGTCGATGCGATCACCCTGGCCCCCGGCACCCGGGTCGGGTCGGAGAACACCGCCAGCTGTTCCAGGTGCGCGAGCTCTTTGAGGTCCACCTTCTCGGCCAGCTGTCGCAGGACGGAGGTGGTCATGTCCTCGTCGTTGCGCAGCTGTCCGCCGGGCAGCGACCAGGCGCCGCGCTGCGGTTCCTTGGCACGCTGCCATAACAGCACGTTAAGCTGCGGTTTCTCCGCGGGGCAGCCCCTCGTAACCTGCTCTGTGACATGGCGAACCTGGAATACGACCGCGAGCACTTCGTGGGCGGTGTTACCATGGGCCATGTTTTCGATTATAAGTCGAAAACCTCCTGGCCTGAAAGGAGCCGCCATGACGGTCCTGAATCGCATGGACACGCTCGCCGAAGACATGATCGCCGACATCACGAATTCACCCGCCGGTTACGCCGGCGTGGAGGGCGACGAGCAGTGGGCCGCCGAGGTTCGCCGACTGGCCAAGCTGCGGGGCGCCACCGTCCTCGCGCACAACTATCAGCTGCCCGCGATCCAGGACGTCGCCGACCACGTGGGGGATTCGCTGGCCCTGTCCCGGATCGCCGCCGAGGCGCCCGAGGACACCATCGTGTTCTGCGGGGTGCACTTCATGGCCGAGACCGCCAAGATCCTCAGCCCCGACAAGACCGTGCTCATCCCGGACCAGCGGGCCGGCTGCTCGCTGGCCGACTCCATCACCCCCGACGAACTGCGCGCCTGGAAGGACGAACACCCCGGCGCCGTCGTCGTCTCCTACGTCAACACCACCGCGGCGGTGAAGGCGCTCACCGACATCTGCTGCACGTCGTCCAACGCGGTCGACGTGGTCGAGTCCATCGACCCCGACCGCGAGGTGCTGTTCTGCCCGGACCAGTTCCTCGGGGCCCACGTGCGCCGGATGACCGGTCGCACGAACATGCACGTGTGGGCCGGTGAATGCCACGTCCACGCCGGGATCAACGGCGACGAGCTGTCCGAGCAGGCCCGGGCGAACCCCGACGCCGACCTCTACGTGCATCCCGAATGCGGTTGTGCCACTTCGGCGTTGTACCTCGCCGGCGAGGGCGCATTCCCGGCGGATCGGGTGAAGATCCTGTCCACGGGCGGCATGCTCGACGCGGCGCACGAAACCCGGGCCCGCAAGGTGCTGGTGGCCACCGAGGTCGGCATGCTGCATCAGTTGCGCCGAGCGGCCCCGCAAGTCGACTTCCGCGCGGTCAACGACCGGGCGTCCTGCAGGTACATGAAGATGATCACGCCGGCGGCCCTGCTGCGCTGCCTGGTGGACGGGGCAGACGAGGTCGACGTCGCCCCCGAGATCGCGGCGGCGGGCCGGCGCAGCGTGCGGCGAATGATCGCAATCGGTCAGCCGGGCGGCGGCGAATGATCGTCCGCCCGACCTGGACCCACAGCGCCGACGTCGTCGTCATCGGGACCGGCGTCGCGGGATTGGCCGCGGCGCTGGCCGCCCACCGCGCCGGGCGCAGCGTCGTCGTGCTGAGCAAGGCCGATCAGGCGCGCGGGGTGACGGCGACGCACTATGCCCAGGGCGGCATCGCGGTGGTCCTGCCCGACAACGACGACTCGGTCGAGGCCCACGTCGCCGACACCGTGAGCGCGGGCGCGGGCCTGTGCGATCCCGACGCGGTGACATCGATCGTTGCCGACGGCTACCGCGCGGTCTCCGAATTGGTCGGCGCCGGAGCGCGATTCGACGAGGCGACCCCGGGCCGCTGGGACGTGACGCGCGAGGGCGGGCACTCACGGCGGCGGATCGTGCACGCCGGCGGCGACGCCACCGGCGCCGAGGTGCAGCGCGCGCTCGACCACGCCGCCCGTCTGCTGGACATTCGCACCAGCCACGTCGCCCTGCGCGTGCTGCACGACGGCACGGCCGTGACCGGGGTGTCCGTCGGCAACCCGGACGGGTACGGAATCATCAGTGCGCCCGCGGTGATCCTGGCCTCCGGCGGGCTTGGGCACCTCTACGGCGCGACCACCAATCCCGAAGGGTCCACGGGCGACGGCATCGCGTTGGCGCTGTGGGCCGGTGCCGCGGTCAGCGACGTCGAGTTCATCCAGTTCCACCCGACGATGCTGTTCGGTGGCGGCAGCGGCGGCCGGCGTCCGCTGATCACCGAGGCCATCCGCGGTGAGGGTGCGATACTGATTGACCGCCAAGGCAATTCGGTCACGGCCGGGGTTCATCCGATGGGTGATCTGGCGCCGCGTGACGTCGTCGCCGGCGCCATCGACACGCGGCTGAAGGCCACCGGCGACCCGTGCGTCTTCCTCGACGCGCGCGGCATCGAGGGTTTCGCCGCCCGGTTCCCGACGGTGACCGCCGCGTGCCGGGCCGCCGGCATCGACCCCGTCCGCCAACCCATTCCGGTCGTGCCGGGGGCGCACTACAGCTGCGGCGGCGTCGTCACCGACGTACACGGGCAGACCGAGCTGCCGGGGCTGTTCGCCGCCGGCGAGGTGGCGCGCACCGGCATGCACGGCGCCAACCGGCTGGCGTCCAACAGCTTGCTGGAAGGCCTGGTGGTCGGCGGCCGCGCCGGCCAGGCGGCGGCCGCGCACGCGGTGGCGGCGGGTCGGGTCAGGGCGACGGAGCTCGAGCCGTCCGCCCACACCGCCCCGGAGCGCGGCGCATTGCAGGCCGCGATGGGCCGCGACGCCTCGGTGGTGCGCGACGCCGCCGGGCTGAGCCGGTTGTCCGACACACTTTGCGGGGCGCCGGTGCGCCCCATCGCCGGCCGCCGCGATTTCGAGGACGTCGCGTTGGCGGTGGCCGCCCGCGCGGTGACCGCCGCAGCCCTGGCCCGCAACGAGAGCCGAGGCTGCCACCATCGCGCGGAGTACCCGAACGCCGCGCCGGAGCAGGCCCGCAGCAGCGTGCTGCGGCTGGCCGACGACCGGAACTCGGTGGCGGTGGAGGCGCTGGCGGCGGTGGGCTGATGATGCTGCCCGACGAACGTAGCGCCGCTCAGGACATCATTCGGCGCGCCCTGGAAGAGGACCTGCGCTACGGGCCCGACGTCACCACCCTCGCGACGGTGCCAGCCGGCGCGGTGGCCACGGCGTCGATGGTGCCCCGGGAGCCGGGCGTGATCGCCGGTGTCGAGGTCGCGCTGCTGGTCCTCGACGCCGTCCTCGCCGGGGGCTACGAGGTGGTGCACAGCGTCGAGGACGGCGCCCGGCTGCAGGCCGGCGAGCCGGTCCTGACCGTGCGGGCGGACACCCGCGGCCTGCTGACCGCCGAGCGGACCATGCTGAACCTGGTCTGCCACCTGTCGGGGATCGCCACCACGACGGCGGCCTGGGTCGGCGCCGTGCACGGCACCAAGGCCAAGGTCCGCGACACCCGCAAGACCCTCCCCGGGCTGCGGGCGCTGCAGAAGTACGCGGTGCGGGTCGGCGGTGGCGTCAACCACCGGATGGGGCTTGGCGACGCGGCGCTGATCAAGGACAACCACGTGGTCGGCCGCGGGATCGGTGCTCGACGCGCTGCGGGCGGTGCGCGACGCGGCGCCGGATCTGCCCTGCGAGGTCGAGGTGGACTCGCTCGAGCAGCTGGACGAGGTGCTGGCCGAAAAGCCGGAACTGGTCCTGCTGGACAATTTCCCGGTGTGGCAGACGCAGATGGCCGTGCAGCGCCGGGACGCGCGCGCCCCCGCCGTCCTGCTCGAGTCGTCCGGTGGGCTCAGCCTTCAGAACGCCGCCACTTATGCGGCCACCGGGGTGGATTACCTGGCCGTCGGCGCGCTGACGCACTCGGTGCGCGCGCTCGACGTCGGCCTGGACATGTAAGGCCTTTAGCCGCGCAGCAGCGTGCGCGCGGCGGGTTTGGCGGCGTCGAGCGCGCCCGCGTCCCCAGAGATCCGGGACAGGATCAGCGCTCCTTCGATTAGTGAGATCACCCCCAGCGCAACCGGTTTCGCCTCCGTTGCCGACCAGCCGTCGGAGCGAAGCCGCTCCTCGATCGCCCCACACCAGCCGTTGAACGCGCGCGCCGACGCCTCGCGCACCAGCGGGCTCGCGTTCACCGACTCGGTGGCGATCGGCTCGATGGGGCAGCCGTCGCGATGGTCGCCGGCCAGCCCCGCCGCCAGCAGGTCGATCCAGCGATCGACGATGTCGGCCACCGGCCGGCCCGTCGCCAGGAACCGGCGCAGCAGTTGCTCGATGCCGGACCCCTCGGTCTCGACGACCGCCGCGGCCAGCTGTTGCTTGCCTCGCGGGAAGTGGTGATACAGCGAACCGGGCTTGACGCCGGCCTCCTCGAGGATCTGGTTGAGCCCGGTCGCCGCGTACCCCTGCCGGCGGAACAGGGTGGCGGCTTTGTCGATCAGGGCCGCGCGGCTGCGATCTGGTCTCGGCACGCCCTTGACTTTACTTGAATGATCACTCAAGAATGCAGAGATGAGGCAGTTGACGTACGAAGAATCCGGGCGATACGCGTGGCGCGAGGTGCCCGAGCCGCAGATCACCGCACCCCGGCAGGCGCTGGTTCGGCCGCTGGCGGTGGCGTGTTGCGACCTGGACGTCGCGGTGTGCAACGGGCGGCTGCCGTTGCCGCCGGGGTACGCCGTGGGCCACGAGGGATTGGCCGAAGTCGTCGCCGTCGGTGACGACGTCAAGGGCGTTCGGGCCGGTGACCGCGTCGTGGTGCCGTTTCAGATCAGCTGCGGAACCTGTCGCGAATGCCACCGCGGGGTGACCGGTTCATGCGGCTCGGTGCCGTTGATGGCGGCCTATGGGATGGCCCCGATCTCCGGCCTGGACGGCGGCGGCTTCATGTCGGACCTGGTGCTGGTGCCGTACGCGGACGCGATGCTGATTCCGGTTCCCGACGCCGTCGACCCCATTTCGATCGCGTCGCTGTCGGACAACATTCCCGACGGCTGGCGCACCGTCGGGCCGTTCAGTGCGGAGCTGGACGAGCTCGATCCGGTTGATCGTCGAGTGCTCGTGCTCGGACGGCTGTCGATCGGCCTGTACTCGGCCGCGATCGCTGCGGCGCTGGGGGCCCACGTCGACTACGTCGACACCGACCCGCAGCGGCTGGCCACCGCCGAGAAGCTCGGCGCGGTGGTCCACGACGCCGCCAAACCCGACAAGTCTTGGGGCTCCTACCCGGTCACGGTGCACACCACCGGCGATGCGGCGCTACTTTCGGCGACACTGCGCGCGACCTGGCCGGACGGCGTGTGCACCGACACCGGGATCTATCCCGAGTACAAGGTCGAGATGCCACTGCTGCCGATGTACACCCGCGGCGTGCGGTTCATCACCGGACGCGTCAGCGCCCGCACGGTCATCCCCCGGGTGCTCGAACTGCTCGCGGGCGGCCTGGACCTGTCGCCGGCTGTCGACCGCGTCGTCGGCTGGGACGACGCTCCCTCGGCCTGGCCGTCGATGACCGGCAAGACCGTCTTCACTAGGGCGTAGGCCGCTTGAGTGTGCGTCTAGGGCTTTGAGAGTGCACCGAGGGCGCGCGCCCGCGGCGTGTCGCCGCCGTCAGCGCACACCCAAAAGGGCGCCTGCGTCAGGCGATGTCGCCGACGAAAACGCCGATCCGGCGCAGCTGCATGCGGGCCATCCGCGGCAGGCGTTCGGCCTCCGGGCCCTCGGAGCCGGCCGGCAGGATCCGCGGGTTGGTGATGTGCACCACGCGGTTGCGGATGAACTGCACGTCGGCTTCGCCGGCGGCCAGGACGTTCTTGACCCAGTTCGTCTTGCCGTGGCCCAGCGCGATCGCCAGCACGTTTCCCTTGCGATAGGGGGTGATGATGGTCTCGTACGGGGTGCCGGAGGTGCGGCCGCGGTGTTTGATGGTCGCGGTGCCGGGCAGAAAGCGCGCGATCGGCTTGACCGCCGGGTTGAAATACTTGATCTGGAAGCGCTCGAACCAGGGTGGGAACACCATAGGGACGCCCGGGGCGTTATTGGGGTGATCCTTCGCGGACATGACGGCTCCCTGAGTCGGATGTGCCTTACCCGGCCTTTCACCGGCACTGTACCGGTCGGATATCAACTTGAGATGCTCTGGGACAATGGAGGCGATGAGTACCACTTCAGCCCCCGTGATGGCCCGCATCGACCTGCGGGGCGTGGAGCTGACGGCTGCCCGGTTGCGGTCGGCGCTGCCCCGCGGCGGCGCCGACGTGGAAAGCGTGCTGCCCAAGGTGCGCCCGATCGTGGACGCCGTCGCCGAGCGCGGCGCCGAGGCGGCACTGCAGTACGGCGAGTCGTTCGACGGTGTGCGTCCGCCGGCCGTCCGGGTGCCCGGGGCGGCGCTCGAGGCGGCGCTGGCCGACTTGGACCCCGACGTCGTCGACGCCCTGCGGGCGATGATCGAACGCTCCCGCGCCGTGCACGCCGACCAGCGTCGCAGCGACGTCACCACCACGCTGGGCCCGGGCGCGACGGTGACCGAGCGGTGGGTCCCCGTCGAGCGGGTCGGCCTGTACGTGCCCGGCGGCAACGCGGTGTACCCGTCCAGCGTGGTGATGAACGTGGTGCCGGCGCAGGCCGCGGGCGTCGACTCGCTGGTGGTGGCCAGCCCGCCGCAGGCCCGCTTCGACGGCCTGCCGCATCCGACGATCCTGGCCGCGGCCCGGCTGCTCGGCGTCGACGAGGTGTGGGCGGTCGGCGGCGCGCAGGCGGTGGCGCTGCTGGCCTACGGCGGCACCGACACCGACGACGCCGAGCTGGCACCGGTCGACATGATCACCGGGCCCGGCAACATCTACGTCACCGCCGCCAAGCGGCTGTGCCGCTCCCGGGTGGGCATCGACGCCGAAGCCGGTCCCACCGAGATCGCGATCCTCGCCGACCACACCGCCGACCCGGCGCACGTCGCCGCCGACCTGATCAGCCAGGCCGAACACGACGAGATGGCCGGCAGCGTGCTGGTCACGCCGAGCGAGGACCTCGCCGACGCCACCGACACCGAGCTGGCCGCCCAGCTGCGCACGACGGTGCACCGCGAGCGGGTGACCGCCGCGCTCGGCGGCCGCCAGTCGGCGATCATCCTGGTCGACGACCTCGACGCCGGCATCAAGGTGGTCAACGCCTACGCCGCCGAACACCTGGAGATCCAGACCGTCGACGCGCCGCAGGTCGCCGGGCGAATCCGTTCGGCCGGAGCGATTTTCGTCGGCGCGTACTCACCGGTGAGCCTCGGGGACTACTGCGCCGGATCCAACCACGTCCTGCCGACCGCGGGCTGCGCCCGCCACTCCAGCGGCCTGTCCGTGCAGACCTTCCTGCGCGGCATCCACGTCGTCGACTACACCGAGGCCGCGCTCAAAGACGTCTCGGGACACGTGATCACGCTGGCCAACGCCGAAGACCTGCCGGCGCACGGCGAGGCGGTCCGGCGGAGGTTCGAGCGATGACCGACCCGGAGCCGACCCGCACGCTGGACGACCTGCCGCTGCGCGACGACCTGCGCGGCAAATCGCCCTACGGCGCACCGCAATTGGCGGTTCCGGTGCGGCTGAACACCAACGAGAACCCGCACCCGCCCAGCCGGGCGCTGGTCGACGACGTCGTCGCGCTCGGTGGCGCGACGCGGCCGTTGACCTGCATCGCTATCCCGACCGCGACGCGGTCGACCTGCGTCCGACCTGGCCGACTACCTGACCGCGCAGACCGGCGTCCGCTCGGCGTGGAAAACGTCTGGGCGGCAAACGGATCCAACGAGATCCTGCAGCAGCTGCTGCAGGCTTTCGGCGGGCCGGGCGCAGCGCGATCGGGTTCGTGCCGTCCTACTCGATGCACCCGATCATCTCCGACGGCACGCGCACCGAATGGCTGGAGGCGTGCCGCGCCGCCGACTTCAGCCTCGACGTGGATGCCGCGGTCGCCGCCATCACCGAGCGCGCGCCCCGACGTCGTGTTCGTCGCCAGCCCGAACAACCCGTCCGGACAGAGCGTTTCGCTGCCGACTCTGCGACGGCTGCTCGACGCGGTCCCGGGCATCCTGATCGTCGACGAGGCCTATGGCGAGTTCTCCTCCGAACCCAGCGCCGTCGCGCTGATGCGAGGAGTACCCGGCCAAGCTCGTCGTCACCCGCACCATGAGCAAGGCGTTCGCCTTCGCCGGCGGGCGGCTCGGCTACCTGGTCGCCACGCCGGCGGTGATCGACGCGATGCTGCTGGTTCGGCTGCCGTACCACCTGTCGTCGATCACCCAGGCCGCGGCCCGGGCCGCGCTGCGGCACGCCGACGACACCCTGAGCAGTGTCGCGGCGCT
>CAVTBA010000026.1:0-32423 GCA_963732835.1 uncultured Actinomycetota bacterium | reverse complement strand
CAACGACCGATCCGCACGTCGCATACGTGGCCCATCACATGGGCCTGCCGGCGATTCCCGCGCCTGCTCGGCGGGCTAGGCGATCAGGTAGTCGACCTTCTTCTCGCCGTTCCAGTGCCGCAACCCGTCGAAGCGGCCCTCGACGAGCGGGGGCCGTCCCGCTATGCGCAGCGCCCGCCCCAGCAGCCGCCCCGCCGACCCGGCGAGCCAGCGTGACATGGGCGGTCCACTGCCGGGCAGGCTGTTGGACATCGGCGCCGGCGCAGATGCGGGCACAGCCGGTGCACCTCGGCATGCAGATCCAGCAATCCGGTCGGCACCACCAGCCGGGCGACCATCGCGTTGGCCCGGCCGAACAGTACCGGTGCCCCGACCGCACAGCTCAGCGGCAGCCGCTCGGCAACGGCCGCAGCAGCTGGTCGACGTCCCGGTCGATACGTTCGGCCACCGCCAGCGTCACTGCGGACGGCCGGGGCGCCGGCCGGTAATCCGCTCCGGCCAGGTCGTCCCACATGCCCGCGGACCGTGCCTCGGTCTCGGGGTCGAAGAGCAGCTCGATCGAATGCGCCATCGCGGCCAGCGCGCCCACCCAGTCCCGGTCGAACGCCGCCGCGCTCACCGCCGCGAAGTCGGCCGCGGCCACGTCCGGCCCCGGCGGGCAGTGCGGCACGCACCGGCGCCAGCCGCCCAGCGCCGCCCGGTTGGACGTCTCGACCAGCCCCGGGCGCGCCGGCCAGCTGCCGATCACCAAGCCGGCGCACGAAACTCCTTGGCGGCAAGGGCTTCCAGAGTCAGCGCGGTGTGGTTGAGGGTGCCCAGTCCGGCTGACCACGACCAGCACCGCGGCATCAGCTCGACGGCGAGATCACGCAACGTGACGCCCGCGGCGGCGAGTTCGACCAGCAGCCCGCCGGCGCCTTCGACCAGGGTCAGCCGGCCGGGCGGTCCAGGCCCGCGGATCAGCCGCAGCACCTGCGTCGCCGGTGGGCAACGCCGGCCCGGCCTGCTCGGCCGCGGCCACCGGCGCCATCGGCTGCGGATAACGGGCCAAGCCCGCCAGCTCGGTCACCCCGGACAGCCGGCCCACCTCGGCCAGGTCGTCATCGCCATCGTCGGTGCCGGTCTGGACGGGCTTGCACACCGCCACGTCGATGCCGACCTGGCGGGCGTGACGACGCCAGCGCCGCGGTGGCGATCGTCTTGCCGACGCCGGTGCCGGTACCCGTGATGACCAGGACGGTCAACGGCGCGCCACACCGAGCACGTCCGTGAGCACGCGGCGGGCCAGGTCCATGTCGTCGCTTCCAGCGACGCGCGCGCGGTCAGCCGCAGCCGCGATGTCCCGGCGGGCACGGTCGGCGGCCGGAAGCAGCCCACCTTCACACCGGCGTCCAGGCAGGCGGTCGCCGCGGCCAACGCCACCTCCGGATCGCCCAGGATCACCGACACCACCGCCGACTGCGGAACTTCCGCCACGTCGCAGACCTCGGCCAGCTCGGCGGCATGCCGAGCACGGCGCCGGTCGCCACGGCTCGGCGCGCAGCACGTGCAGCGCGGCCAGCGCGGCGCCCACCGCGGCCGGCGCCAGGCCGGTGTCGAAGATGAACGGCCGCGCCGCGTCGATCAGGTGATCGCGCACCGCGGCCGGGCCGAGCACCACGCCGCCCTGGCTGCCCAGTGCCTTCGACAGCGTCGTGGTCATCACCACGTCGGGCGCGCCGGCCAGGCCGACCTCGTGCAGCAGCCCGCGCCCGCCGCCGCGCACGCCCAGGCCGTGCGCCTCGTCGACGATCAGCAGCGCGCGATGCCGGCGGCAGACGTCGTGCAGCTCGCGCAGCGGGGCCAGCGCGCCGTCGGCGCTGAACACCGAGTCGGTGATGACGACGGCGCGCTCCTCGTCGCGCGAGGCCAGCGCCGCCTCGACGGCGTCGACGTCGCGGTGCGGCGTCACCACCACCCGGGCCCGCGACAGCCGGCACGCGTCGACCAGCGAGGCGTGCGAGTAGGCGTCGGACACCAGCAGTGAACCCGGGCCGGACAGGCCGACCACCGCGCCCAGGTTGGCGGTGTAGCCCGAGGAGAACACCAAGCCCGCGGCGGCGCCGACGTACTCGGCGAGCTCGGACTCGAACTCCTCGTGCAGTTCGGTGTCGCCGGTGACCAGGCGCGAACCGGTGGCGCCGGCACCCCAGATGCGCAGCGCCGCGACGCCGCCGTCGATCACGTCGGGATGCTGGGACAGGCCGAGGTAGTCGTTGGACGCCAGGTCGAGTTCGGTGGCCACCGCGGGACGCGGCCGCAGCGAGCGGCGCAGCCCGGCCTCGCGGCGCTGCTGCTCGACCGCGTCCAGCCAGGCCAGCGGCGACGTCTCGATCGGTGCCTTCATCGCGGATCAGCCTACGAGCCGCGCGACCTCGACCATCGCCGAGGTGATCTGGGCGATCTCGGCGGGCGGGCAGATGTACGGCGGCATCGCGTAGACCAGGTTGCGGAACGGGCGCAGCCACACGCCGTGGTCGAGCGCCGCCGGGGTGGCGACCGCCAGGTCGACCGGCCGGTCGCACTCGATGACGCCGATCGCCGCCGCACACCCGCACATCGGTCACGCCGGGCAGCGCCCGCGCGGGTTCGAGCCCGGCGGCCAGCCCGGCGCCGATCTCGGCGACCCGCGACCGCCAGTCCTGGCCGAGCAGCAGCTCGACGCTGGCCACCGACACCGCGCACGCCAGCGGATTGGCCATGAACGTGGGCCCGTGCATCAGGGCGCCGGCCTCGCCGCCGCTGATGGTGTGCGCGATCTCGGTGGTGCACAGCGTGGCGGCCAGGCTGAGGTAGCCGCCGGTGAGCGCCTTGCCGACGCACATGATGTCGGGGCTGACCCCGGCGTGGTCGGCGGCGAACATCTCACCGGTGCGGCCGAACCCGGTGGCGATCTCGTCGAAGATCAGCAGCACCTCGTGACGTCGGCAGATGTCGCGCAGGTCGGCCAGGTAGCGCGGGTCGTGGAAGCGCATCCCGCCGGCGCCCTGCACGACCGGCTCGACGACGACGGCGGCCAGTTCGGCGGCGTGCTCGGCCAGTTGCGCCTCGAACGCCGCGCCGTAGGCGGGGTCGTAGTCGCGCGGCACCTGCGGGGCGAACACCTGGGGGGCCAGCACGTCGGTCCACAGCGAGTGCATGCCGCCGTCGGGGTCGCAGACGCTCATCGGCGTGAAGGTGTCGCCGTGGTAGCCGCCGCGCCAGGTCATCAGGCGGTGCTTGGCGGGCAGGCCGAGGCTGCGCCAGTACTGCAGCGCCATCTTCACCGCGACCTCCACCGACACCGAGCCGGAGTCGCTGAAGAACACCGTCTCCAGGCCGGCCGGGGTGATGTCCACCAGCAGCTGGGCCAGCCGGGCCGCCGGCTCGTGGGTCAGGCCGCCGAACATGACGTGGTTCATCGTGCCCAGCTGCGGGTCATCGCCGCGTCCAGAACCGGGTGGCCGTGGCCGTGGATCGCGGTCCACCAGGAGCTCATGGCGTCGAGCGCCTCGATCGGCCGGCCGTCGCGGATCAGCGTCAGCCAGGCGCCGCGGGCGGCGACGGCCACCACGGGAGCCATCGCTTCGCCGCCGATGGTGCTGTAGGGGTGCCACAGATGCGCGGCGTCGATCGCGCTGATCTGCTCGGGCGTCAACCCGGGCCCCATGTTCGCCGCTGCCATGGAGACCGAGGGTAACAGCCCAGCCGAGGTCGCAGAAACCCCGGTCATCGGGGACCATGCATGCCATGGCAGCGCCGAGATCAGCCCGGCAACCCCGCCCGCAGGCCACTCCCGACCCGGACACCAATCCCGCTGGTCGACTCGACGACGAGGCGCCGCGGGTCATCAGGCTGCGGCTGGCCCCCTGGGACGTCATCTGCACCTTCGCGCTGTTGGCGGTGCTTGTCGTCCTGGTCACCATGACCACCTGGCCGACGCGGCTTTTCGGCTTCACCGATAACGTGTGCGCCGACGAGTGCGCGCCGGTGCCGTTCGGCGTGAACTACTACATCTACCCGGTGATGTGGGGCGGCATCGGCGCGGCGATCGCCGCGGCCGTGCTCGGCCCGTTCGTGTCGCTGCTGAAGGGCTGGTACATGTCCTTCTGGCCGGTCGTCGCCGTCGCCGTCCTCATGGTCACCTCGGTCGCCGGGCCGGCTGACCGCCTTCAGCAACGGTACTGGTTGTAGCGCGGCGCCGACGCGTCCGGTCACCACGCGCCGCGGCACGTCTTGTGAGACCGAAATCACAACTGCCATACGAGATTGGCCCTCCCAGTCACCGTCCGGTCACGTTACGACAAATAATCCCGCCGCGGATCTGGCGGTAATTTTTGTTGTCAAAGTGTCTGTAGTGACTGGTGTGAATACAGCGGGCTAGCCGACTGGTTCACGTTGCCAAGTGTCATGCAGCGGTGTCGGCCCCGACGAGGCGGCCCTCGCGGGGTCATGGAACGGCGGCGGATGCGCGCAGTCACCGCGCGGAGGCCAGAGAGCCCCAGAGAGGCCAAAGGAACCAAATGAAACGCATCTTCGCCTTCGTGATCGGTCTGGTGATGCTGGTGGCCCCGGTGGTCGCCCCCGCGGTTGCGTCCGCAGACCCCGGCACCCGGTCGATGGACTACCAGCAGGTCGCCGACATCGTGATCGCGCGCGGCCTTTCGCAGCGCGGCGTGCCGTTCTCCTGGGCCGGCGGCGGTGTCACCGGCCCCACCCGCGGCACGGTACGGGCATCAACACCGTCGGATTCGACGCCTCGGGCCTGATCCAGTACGCCTACGCCGGCGCCGGGCTCAAGTTGCCGCGCTCCTCCGGGGCGATGTACCGGGTCGGCCAGAAGGTCCTGCCGCAGCAGGCCCGCAAGGGCGACCTGATCTTCTACGGACCCGAAGGCACCCAAAGCGTCGCGATGTACCTCGGCAACGGGCAGATGCTCGAGGTCGGCGACGTCGTGCAGGTCTCGCCGGTGCGCAGCAACGGATGACGCCTTACCTGGTCCGGATCCTGGGGTACGACGCCGGCCCAGCAGGCGCCCCCAGCAGGTCCGACCAGGCCCCGGCGCAGCAGGCCCCGCTGCAGCAGCCTCCGCTGCAGCAGACTCCGGCCCAGCAGGCGCCGCTCCAGCAGGCCCCCGGCCAGCAGGCGCCGTCAGCAGGCGCCGGCCCAGCAGGCCCCGGCGCAGCAGGCCCCTGCAGCAAGCGCCGCTGCACCAGCAGGCCCAGGCACCGTTGCAGCCAGCGCCGGTGCAGCAGGCCCCGGCGCAGCAGGCGCCGTGCAGCAGGCGCCGCTGCAGCGCGCCGGCGCAGCGCTCGCCGCCACAGCCCGTTGCAGCTGCTGCCGCGCGCAGTCGCCGTTCCTGCCCCGCACCCGCCGGCGCCACCCGGTAACGCCGCGAGCTTTCCGCGGACTCCCGACCGCCGCCACTTGCTCCGAGCAGGGAGCAGGTGGCGGTTTTCGGTAAATTAGCGGTGATCATGCCGACTCGACACCGCCCCCCAACCGGTCGCGAGCCGCGAACCGGCTGCATGGGACGCGCGTACTTCGGGCTTCTACCGCCACGACCTCGACGGCCTGCGCGGCATCGCGATCGCTCTGGTCGCCGTTTTCCACATCTGGTTCGGGCGGGTCTCCGGCGGCGTCGACGTGTTCCTGGCGCTGTCCGGGTTCTTCTTCGGCGGCAAGATCCTGCGCGCGGCGCTGACCGGCGCGTCCCCTGTCGCCGGTGACCGAGGTGGTCCGGCTGGTCCGCCGGCTGCTCCCCGCCCTGGTCGTGGTGCTCGCCGGATGCGCGCTGCTGACCATCCTGGTGCAGCCGCAGACCCGTTGGGAGGCGTTCGCCGACCAGAGCCTGGCCAGCCTCGGCTACTACCAGAACTGGGAGCTGGCCAACACGGCGTCGGACTACCTGCGCGCCGGCGAAGCCGTCAGCCCGCTGCAGCACATCTGGTCGATGTCGGTGCAGGGCCAGTTCTACGTCGCCTTCCTGCTGCTGATCGCCGGGTTCGCCTACCTGTTCCGCCGTCCGCTCGGCACGCACCTGCGGACGCGTTCGTGGTGCTGCTGAGCGCGCTGACGGTGGCGTCGTTCGTCTACGCGATCTTCGCGCATCAGGCGACCAGGCGACCGCGTACTACAACAGCTTCGCCCGGGCTGGGAATTGTTGCTGGGCGCGCTGGTCGGGGCGCTGGTCCCGTCGCATCCGCTGGCCGATGTGGCTGCGCACCGTGGCCGCCACCGTCGCGCTGGCCGCGATCCTGTCGTGCGGCGCGCTGATCGACGGCGTCAAGGAGTTTCCCGGCCCGTGGGCGCTGGTGCCCGTCGGCGCCACCATGCTGATGATCCTGGCCGGGGCCAACCGCCGGGCACCCGCACCGCAGCCCGGCTGCCCCTGCCCAACCGGCTGCTGGCCACCGGGCCGCTGGTGACGCTGGGCGCGATGGCCTACTCGCTGTACCTGTGGCACTGGCCGCTGCTGATCTTCTGGCTCGCCTACACCGGCCACCGGCACGCCAACTTCCTCGAGGGCACGGCGGTGCTGCTGGTCTCCGGCTTGCTGGCCTACCTGACCATCCGGCTCGTCGAGGACCCGCTGCGCTACCGGCACCCCGGCGAATCACCGGCGCCGCGCCCGCGTGGCAGGCGCGGCTGCGCCGGCCGACGATCGCGCTGGGCTCGGTGGTGGTGCTGCTGGGCGTGGCGCTGACCGCGACGTCGTTCACCTGGCGTGAGCACGTCATCGTCCAGCGCGCCGCCGGCAAGGAACTCAGCGTACTCACCGCCCCGGACTACCCGGGCGCGCGGGCCCTGACCGACCACGTGCGGGTGCCCACCCTGCCGATGCGGCCCACCGTGCTGGAAGTCAAGGACGACCTGCCCGAGTCCACCAAGACGGCTGCATCAGTGACTTCGTCAACCCGGCGGTGATCAACTGCACCTACGGCGACGCCGACCGCCGCCGCACCATCGCGCTGGCCGGCGGGTCGCACGCCGAACACTGGCTGCCCGCGCTGACCTGCTCGGCAAGCTGCACCACTTCAAAGTGGTGACCTACCTCAAGATGGGCTGCCCGTTGTCCACCGAGCAAGTCCCGCTGATCATGGGCAACAACGCCGCCTACCCGCAGTGCCGGGAGTGGGTGGAGCGGACGATGGCCAAGCTGATCGCCGATCGTCCCGACTACGTGTTCACCACCTCGACCCGGCCGTGGAACATCAAGCCCGGCGACGTGATGCCGGCCACCTATATCGGGATCTGGCAAACGTTGTCCGACAACAACATTCCCATCCTCGGCGATGCGGGACACCCCGTGGCTGGTGCGGAACGGCCAGCCGTTCAACCCGGCGGACTGCCTGGCCAAAAAGGGCGGCAACCCCCAGTCGTGCGGGATCAAGCGTTCCGACGTGTTGTCCGACCATAATCAGACCCTCGACTTCGTCGCCCAGTTCCCGCTGCTGAAGCCACTCGACATGTCCGACGCGATATGCCGTGCCGACGTCTGCCGCGCGGTCGAGGGAAATGTGCTGATCTACCACGACGCTCATCACCTCACGCCGACCTACATGCGGACCATGGCGGCGAATTGGGCCGCCAGATCGCGGCCAACACCGGTTGGTGGTGACGCGCCGAGCGTCCCTGACCGCGACTAAGGTCGAATGATGCCGACCGACAATCACGCTTCAGACACAGGCGTGCTGGTAATCAACAACCGAGACTGGCCACGGTGTGGCCGGGAACGCCTTATCCGCTCGGGGCCACCTATGACGGCGCCGGCACCAACTTCTCGCTGTTCTCCGAGGTCGCCGAGAAGGTCGAGTTGTGCCTGATCGCCGACGCCGGAGCGGAGTCGCGAATCAAGCTCGACGAGGTCGACGGATTCGTCTGGCATGCCTACCTGCCGACCGTCACGCCCGGGCCAGCGCTACGGGTTCCGGGTGCACGGGCCCTTCGATCCGGCGGCCGGCCACCGCTGCGACCCCAGCAAGCTTCTGCTCGACCCGTACGGCAAGTCCTTCGACGGCGACTTCGACTTCGGCCAGGCGCTGTTCTCCTACGACCTGAAGGCCGTACCCCGACGGCGACGACGCCGACACCGGGACGTCCCCCGATGGTCGATTCGCTGGGCCACACCATGACCAGCGTGGTGATCAACCCGTTCTTCGACTGGGGCTCCGACCGCGCACCGCGCACCCCGTACCACGAGACGGTCATCTACGAGGCCCACGTCAAGGGCATGACCCAGACCCATCCCGGCATCCCCGCAGGAACTGCGCGGCACCTACGCCGGCCTGGCCCACCCGGTGGTCATCGATCACCTCAAGTCGCTGAACGTCACCGCGCATCGAGCTGATGCCGGTGCACCAGTTCATGCACGACTCACCGGCTGCTGGACCTGGGATTGCGAAACTACTGGGGTTACAACACTTTCGGGTTCTTTGCGCCGCACTACCAGTACGCGGCCAACCGCAACGCCAGCGTCGCCGAAGTTCAAATCGATGGTGCGCAGCCTCCACGAAGCCGGCATCGAGGTCATCCTCGACGTGGTCTACAACCACACCGCCGAAGGCAACCACCTCGGGCCGACCATCAACTTCCGCGGCATCGACAACGCCGCCTACTACCGGCTCGTCGACGAGGACCTGCGGCTGTACAAGGACTTCACCGGCACCGGCAACAGCCTCAACGCCCGCCACCCGCACACGTTGCAGCTGATCATGGACTCGCTGCGCTACTGGGTGACCGAGATGCACGTCGACGGGTTCCGCTTCGACCTGGCCGCCACACTGGCCCGCGAGTTCTACGACGTCGACCGATTGAGCGCGTTCTTCGATCTGGTGCAGCAGGATCCGATCGTCAGCCAGGTCAAATTGATCGCCGAGCCGTGGGACGTCGGCGAGGGCGGCTATCAGGTCGGCAACTTCCCGGGTTTGTGGACGGAGTGGAACGGGAAGTATCGCGATACTGTGCGTGACTACTGGCGGGGCGAGCCCGCAACCCTGGGCGAGTTCGCGTCCCGGCTGACCGGGTCGTCGGACCTGTATGAGGCGACCGGCCGCCGGCCCGGCGCCAGCATCAACTTCGTCACCGCCCACGACGGCTTCACGCTCAACGACCTGGTCTCCTACAACGAAAAGCACAACCTGGCCAACGGAGAAGACAACCGGGACGGCGAAAGCCACAACCGGTCCTGGAACTGCGGCGTCGAGGGACCGACCGACGACCCGGAGATCATTGCGCTGCGCCGCCGCCAGATGCGCAACTTCTGGGCGACCCTCATGCTCAGCCAGGGCACGCCGATGATCACGCACGGCGACGAGATCGGCCGCACCCAGAACGGCAACAACAACGTGTACTGCCAGGACTCCGAATTGTCCTGGATGGATTGGTCGTTGGTCGACAAGAATTCCGACCTGCTGACATTCGCGCGCAAGGTGAGTTCGCTGCGCAAGAACCATCCGGTGTTCCGCCGGCGCCGGTTCTTCGAGGGTGAGCCGATCCGAACCGGCGACGAGGTGCGCGACATCGCCTGGCTGACACCGGGCGGCCAGGAGATGACGCACGAGGACTGGGACGAAAGCATCGACAAGTGCGTGGCGGTGTTCCTCAACGGCGAGGCCATCAGCCGCGCCCAACGCACGCGGCGAACGGGTGGTCGACGACTCATTCCTGTTGTGCTTCAACGCCGACGAGCAATCGGTGGAGTTCGTGATGCCGAACGACGACTACGCGCAGGAGTGGACCGTGGAACTGGACACCAACGATCCGGTGGGCGTCAAGGACGATGCCCATCAAGTGATGAACGCCGGGGAGCAGGTCGTCGGTGCCGGCACGTTCGCTTCTTGTGCTACGTAAGACCATGTGACGCATGGCTTTTCCCATACTGTCGACCTACCGGCTACAGCTGCGTGGTGAGGCCAGCGGGTTCGCGTTCACCTTCGCCGACGCGCGAGAACCTGCTGGACTACCTGGACGAACTCGGGGTGTCGCACCTGTACCTGTCCCCGATCATGACCGCGGCCACCGGGTCGAACCACGGCTACGACGTCACCGACCCGACCACGGTTTCCCCCGAGCTCGGCGGCCGCGACGGCCTGGCGCGGCTGTCGGCGGCGGCGCGGGAGCGCGGCATCGGCCTGATCGTCGACATCGTGCCCAATCACGTGGGCGTCGACCAGCCGCAGCAGAACGCGTGGTGGTGGGACGTCTTGCGGCACGGCCGTTCCTCGGGCTACGCAACATATTTCGACATCGACTGGGACCTCGACGAGGACGGCCGCATCATGCTGCCCATTCTGGGTTCCGACGACGACGCCGCCGACCTCAAGGTCGACGGGGAGGTGCTGCGGTTGGGCGACCTGGCGCTCCCCATCGCCCCCGGCACCGACGAGGGCACCGGGCCCGAGGTGCACGACCGCCAGCATTACCGACTGGTGGGCTGGCGCAACGGCGTGTGCGGCTACCGGCGGTTCTTCTCGATCACCTCCCTGGCCGGGCTGCGCCAGGAAGATCGCGAGGTGTTCGACGCCACCCACGCCGAGGTCGCCCGGTGGGCCGCGGAGGGACTCGTCGACGGCGTGCGCATCGACCACCCCGACGGGCTGTCGGACCCGTGCGGCTACCTGGCGTGGCTGCGCGACGCGGTTGGCCCGCAAACCTGGATCGTGATCGAGAAGATCCTCGCGGTGGACGAGGCGCTGGAACCCACCCTGCCCATCGGCGGCACCACCGGCTACGACGTGCTGCGGGAGATCGGCGGCGTCTTCGTCGACCCGAGCGGCGCCCCCGCGCTCACCGAACTCGTCGAGTCGGCGGGACTGGACTACCGGGCGACGCCGGAGATGTTGGCGGAACTCAAGATCCGCGCCGCGACCGACACCTTGGCAAGCGAACTGCGCCGGTTGCGCCGCAGCATCGTGGCCGCGGCCGGCGCCGATCATCCACGGTTGCCCGACGCGGTGGCCGCGCTGCTCACCCACATCGGCGTCTACCGCTGCGATTATCCGAGCCTGTCGGCGATCATGCCCACCGCGCTGGCCGAAACCCAGGCACAGTCACCGGAACTGGGGCCCGCCCTGCAGGTGATCGCCGCGGCGCTGGCCCGGGGCGGCGAGCCGGCCACCCGGCTGCAGCAGCTGTGCGGTGCGGTCACCGCCAAATCCGTTGAGGACTGCTACTTCTACCGTGACGCCCGGCTGGTGTCGCTCAACGAGGTGGGCGGCGAACCCCACCGTTTCGGTGTCGGCGCGGCGGAGTTCCATCACAGCGCCGCCGCCCGCGCCCGCTTGTGGCCGCAGACGATGACGACGCTGACCACCCACGACACCAAACGCGGCGAGGACGTGCGGGCCCGGATCGGGGTGCTGTCGCAGGTCCCGTCGCTGTGGACCGAGTTCATCGCCCGCTGGGAGGTCCACGCACCCTCCCCCGACCCGGCGACCGGACAGTTCCTGTGGCAGAACATTTTCGGCGTCTGGCCGGTCAGTGGCGAGGTCAGCGCCGAGCTGCGGGACCGGCTGCACGGCTACGCCGAGAAGGCCATCCGGGAAGCGGCCTGGCGCACCTCGTGGAACGACCCGGACGCCGCGTTCGAGGACGCGGTACACCGGTGGCTGGACACCGTGTTCGACGGCCCGGTGGCCGGCCAGCTGACCGAACTGGTCGCCCAGCTCAACCCGCACGCCGCCGGCGACGCGCTGGGCCAGAAGCTGCTGGCGCTCACGGTGCCAGGGATACCGGACGTCTACCAGGGCACCGAACTGTGGGACGACAGCCTCGTCGACCCAGACAACCGCAGGCCCGTCGACTACGCCGCGCGGCGCGCCGCGCTGAAGGCGTTGGAGCACCCCAAGATTCGGGTCGTCACGACGGCGCTTCGGGTGCGGCGCGCCCATCCGGACAGCTTCCTGCGCGGCGCTTATCTTCCCGTCCTGGCCGGCGGCGACGCCGCCGACCACGTGTTGGCGTTCGGCCGCGGCGACGACGTCGTGGTCGCGGTGACCCGGTGGACCGTGCGGCTGGCCGAAACGGGTTGGGGTAACACCGTGCTGCCGCTGCCCGAAGGGACGTGGAAAGACGCGCTCACCGGCGCGATCGCGGACGGGCCGACGTCGGCGGCCCAATTGTTCGCCGACCTGCCCGTCGTCTTGCTGGAGCGCCACCATGACTGAATTCCGGGTGTGGGCACCCAAACCGGAGCTGGTCCGCCTCGACGTCGAGGGCCGGGTGCACGCGATGACGCGCGCAGACGACGGCTGGTGGCACGCGAGGATCGACGCGGCCCCGGACGCCCGCTACGGATTCCTGCTCGACGACGATCCCACCGTGCTGCCCGACCCGCGCTCGTCCCGGCAGCCCGACGGGGTGCACGCCCGCTCGCAGCTGTGGGACCCGGCCGCCGCGACCTGGACCGACGGCGACTGGCAGGGCCGGCCGGTCGAGGGCGCGGTGATCTACGAGCTGCACTTGGGCACCTTCACCGGCCCCGGCACCTTCGACTCCGCGATCGACAAGCTGGACTACCTGGTGGACCTCGGGGTCGACTTCGTCGAGCTCATGCCGGTGAATTCCTTTGCCGGAACACACGGCTGGGGATACGACGGGGTGCTGTGGTACAGCGTGCACGAACCCTACGGCGGCCCGGACGGGCTGGTCCGGTTCGTCGACGCCTGCCACGCGCGCGGCCTGGGCGTGTTGATCGACGCGGTGTTCAACCACCTCGGCCCGTCGGGCAATTACCTGCCGAAGTTCGGCCCCTACCTGTCGTCGGCGAGCAACCCGTGGGGCGAAGGCATCAACATCGCCGACGCCGACTCCGACGAGGTGCGCCGCTACATCATCGGGTGCGCGCTGCGCTGGATGCGCGACTTCCACGCCGACGGGCTGCGTCTGGACGCCGTGCATGCCCTGGTGGACACCACCGCCATCCACATCCTCGAGGAGCTCGCGACCGAAACTGATTGGCTATCGCGGGAGTTGGGCCGTCCGCTGGCGCTGATCGCCGAGAGCGATCTCAACGACCCGCGGCTGATCACCCCGCGTGACCGGGGCGGCTACGGGCTGACGGCGCAATGGGCCGACGACATCCACCACGCCATCCACACCGCGGTGTCCGGCGAGCGCCAGGGTTACTACGCGGACTTCGGGTCGCTTGCCGCCCTGGCCCAGACGCTGCGCCACGGCTACTTTCACGCCGGCACGCATTCGTCGTTCCGGCACCGCCGCCACGGGCGGCCGCTGGACACTGCGACCATTCCGGCCACCCGGCTGGTCGCGTACACCTGCACCCATGACCAGGTCGGCAACCGGGCGCTCGGGGACCGGCCGTCGCAAAACCTGACCGGCGGCCAGCTGGCGATCAAGGCCGCGCTCGCGCTCGGGACGCCTTTCACCGCAATGCTTTTCATGGGCGAGGAGTATGCGGCGTCGACCCCGTTCCAGTTCTTCAGCTCGCATCCCGAGCCGGAGCTGGCCAAGGCAACCGCGGAAGGGCGCAAGGCCGAGTTCGCCGAGCACGGCTGGGATGCCGACGAAATCCCCGACCCGCAGGATCCGCAGACGTTCGCGCGCTGCAAACTCGACTGGGCTGAGGTCGACTCCGGCGAACACGGTCGGGTGCACCGGCTCTACCGCGATCTGATCGCGTTGCGGCACACCGATCCCGACCTGGCCGACCCTTGGCTGGAGCACCTCGCGGTCGACTACGACGAGGAGCAACGCTGGATCAGCGTGTCGCGCGGCCGGTTGCGCATCGTGTGCAACCTCGGCGCCGACGCGGTCAAGGTGCCCGTCGCCGGTGACGTGGTCCTGGCCTGGGGTGAGCCCACCGTCAACGCCGACGCTACGGTGCTGGACGGCCATTCGTTCGCCATCCTGACGGTGCGCGAGCAGACGTAAACTTCCGTCCCGCAGGGGCGTGTCACGCGATTTTGCGTCTGCTCGCGGGCTTGTGGATAGCGGTGAGCGCCGCGGGCGCGTGGCCGCCGATGATTCGCCCATGGATCAATGCGCATTCGGCCGGTGGATCGGCTTGCTGAGGAAGAAGAGGAAGAAGCCGGCGCCGGCGCCGGTCGTCGCGCTCGCCGAGACGCCGCCGGAACGCAGCGTGGAGCTGTTGTGGACGGGCCCGGGCCTGGGAGCCGTTGGCGGCGAGGGGGTTTGACGCTCGCCTAGACGCTGGGTCGGCCCGCGCCGTGCACCGCCCCGGCGATCGCGTCCGCCAGGGGTTCGATTTCGTCGGCGGTCAGGTCCGCGACGGTGATGCGGATGCCCGGCGGGGTATCGATCCGGAACCGCGTGCCCGGCGCCGCGGCCCAGCCCGCGCGGAGCAGCCGGGTGATCGCGACCGTCTCGTCGGGCACCGGAACCCATACGTTGAGCCCGGAGCGCGCGTGCGCGGCGACGTCCCGCCCGGTCAAGGCGGCCGAGAGCCGGCGGCGGGTGTCGGCGTATCGCCGCTCGGCCGTGGCGACCAGGCGCTCGGCCGCCTGATCGCACCACAGGCCGACGGCCAGGTCCTGCAGCAGGTGGCTCACCCAGCCCGCGCCGAGCCGCAGGCGGCCGTGCACGCGCTCGACGGTGCGATGATCGCCCGCGAGCACGGCCACGCGCAGGTCCGGGCCGTAAGCCTTGGACGACGACCGCACGAACGCCCAATGCCGAGTCGCGCCGGCCAGGGTGTGCAGCGGCGCGCCGGAAATGCCCGCGCAGTGATCGTCCTCGACGAGCAACAGATCGTCCGCCCGCCGCACCAGCAGTTGCCGCAGCGCGCCGGCGCGATCGGCGGATAGCGCCGCGCCCGTTGGGTTCTGGGCGCGATTGGTGATGATGAGCCCGCGGACACCGCGGTCCAGCGCCCGCGCCAGGTCGGCGGGCAGCGGGCCGTCGTCGTCGACTCCGACGGGCTCGGCCGAAAGGCCCAGGGCCGCAAGAAGGTCGAGCAGGTTGGCCCAGCCGGGGTCCTCGACGGCGACGCGGTCGCCGGGGCGCAGGTGCGCGGTCAGGACGCGCTCGATGCCATCGAGCGCACCGCTCGTCACCGCGAGGTGATCGGCCGGGACGCCGTCCGCGGACAGCGCCGACCGGGCGAACCCGACCAATGCCGCCGACATGTCCGGCTCCCCGTACAGCACCGGCCGGCCGGCGACCGGACCGGGCAGCGTGGCACCCGCAAGGGGCAGCAGGGCGGGATCCGGGTTGCCGGTCGACAGGTCGCGCACCCCGGCGGGGATGTCGAGCCCGAGGAGCGATCGGGGGGTGGTCGCCGGGCGGTGCCGCACGCGGGTCCCGCGCCGCCCCGCGGTTTCCACCGCACCGCGATGGCGCAGCAGGCGGTAGGCCGCGGCGGCGGTGTTGGCATTCACGCCGAGGCGGGAGGCCAGCTCCCGGACGGTCGGCAGCGCATCCCCGGGCGCCAGCGAGCCGGCCGAGATGGCCTCTTCGATGCTCGCGGCTATCGACTCCGCGCCCGTTCCGGTTATGCTGCTTTGTACTGGCACACTGCTAATTATGTACTAGGACGAAAGTAAAAGCCATGCAAACCGGATACCAGCCGACGCCGCGCACGACACCCACGCGTTACCGGGAGCGCGCGCGCTACGACAGCGAGACCGTCCACCAGATCCTGGATGAGTCGCCGATCTGCCACCTGGGTTACCTCAGCGCCGGCCGTCCGGTTGTTCTGCCGACCACGCACGCCCGCGTCGGCGAGACGCTTTACCTGCACGGTTCCACCGGCAGCGGTCCCCTGCTCGCGGCGGGGGCGGCGCCGTCGGGCCTGCCCGTGTGCGTCACCGTCACGCTGGTCGACGGGCTGGTGCTGGCGCGCGCCGCCATGCACCATTCGGTGAACTTCCGCTCCGTGGTGGTACTGGGCGCCGCGCGCGTGGTCGACGACGCGGCGGAGAAACTACGGGCGCTCGCCGGCCTGCTCGATCACATCGCGCCCGGGCGCGCCGCTGACTGCCGGACCCCGAACCCGCGCGAGCTGGCCGCCACCGGGGTGCTCGCGCTCGACCTCGTGGAGGTCTCGGCCAAGGTGCGCGCCGGCGCGCCGACGGACGATCCCGAGGATCGCGCGCTGCCGCACTGGGCGGGCGTGGTGCCCCTGAGCGTGACGGCTGGGACGCCGATTCCGGCCGCAGACCTCGATCCGGCGGTGCCGGTCCCCGGATACCTCCGCAGAACCCGCGAGCGCGCGTGCCTGCAGAGCGACACGCCGTAAAGCGCGGACAAACGCTCGGGCCGGAAGGCCGGAAGGCGGGGCTAGAACAGCAGGTAGCGGTAGGCCGGTGAGCCGGGCTCAAGGCGCTCGACGTGGAGCTCCGTCGCCCGCATCCGGGCCAGCAGGCCGTCCAGGTCGGCCGACGACGCCAGCTGGATGCCCACCAGCGCCTCGCCGGTCTCGCGGTTGTTGCGCTTGATGTACTCGAACAGGGTGATGTCGTCGTCGGGCCCGAGCACCTCGTCGAGGAACCGGCGCAGCGCACCGGGTTCCTGCGGGAAGTCCACCAAAAAGTAGTGCTTGAGGCCGAGGTGGACCAGGGAACGCTCGAGCACCTCGCCGTAGCGCGACACGTCGTTGTTCCCGCCCGAGATGAGGCACACCACCGTGGAGCCGGGCTCGATGTCGGCCTCCAGCAGCCCCGCGACCGACAGCGCGCCCGCGGGCTCGGCGATGATGCCCTCGTTCTGATAGAGGTCGAGCATCGCGGTGCACACCGCTCCCTCGTCGGTGGTGGTGATCGAGACCATGTCACCGGCGGCGGCCAGCGCGGCATAGGTGAGCGTGCCGGCGCGGCGCACCGCGGCGCCGTCGACGAACTGATCGACGTGGTCCAGCGTCACCGGCTCGCCGGCGGCCAACGCGGCCATCATCGCCGCGGCCCCGGCCGGTTCGACGCCCAGCACCGACGTGTTCGTCGTCCGCTCGGCCAGGTAGGTGGTGATGCCGGCGATGCACCCGCCACCGCCGACGGGGACGACGACCACGTCCGGCTCCCCCACACCGAGCTTGTCCAGTTGATCCAACAGCTCGACGGCGATGGTGCCCTGACCGGCGATGGTGCGCAGGTCGTCATACGGGGGCACCAGCGTGGCGCCGGTGCGTTCCACGTCGGCCAACGCGGCGTCGGCGGCCAGGTCGTAGGTCGTTCCGCCCACGATCAGGTCGGTGAACTCCCCGCCGTGGTAGCGGATCCGGTCCCGCTTTTGTTGGGGAGTCTTCGCAGGCACATAGACGCGGCCGTGCACCCCCAGCATCCGGCACGCGTAGGCGAAGCCCTGCGCGTGATTGCCCGCCGACGAGCACACCACGCCTGCGGCCAGCTCCGCGTCGGACAGCTGCACCAGCAGGTTGTAGGCCCCACGCAGCTTGTAGGAGCGCACCACCTGCAGGTCTTCGCGCTTGAGATAGACGTTCGCGCCGGTGATCGCCGACAGCCGATCGCTGTATTGCAACGGGGTCGGCGTGACGACCGCGGCGATCCGCTTGGCCGCGCCGTCGATGTCAGCCGCGGACACCGGCGAGACGCTCGGGCTCTGGCTCAATTCGGCGGACACTGGTCAATGGTGCCATGCCAGCCGACCAACCCCGGAATTCAGCCGACCGGGGTCAGCACGAAGACCGGGATCTGGCGGTCCGTCTTCTTCTGGTATTCGGCGTAGTCCGGCCAGGCCTCGACGGCGCGCTCCCACCAGACCGCCTTCTCGTCACCGAACACTCGCGGGCGTCGTATTCGCGGGTGGTGCCGCCGTCCTGCAGTTCGACCCGAGGGTGCTTGACGACGTTGTGGTACCAGACCGGGTGCTTCGGGGCCCCGCCGAGGGAGGCGACGATCGCGTACTCGCCGTCATGCCCGACCCGCATCAGCGGCGTCTTGCGCAGCTTGCCGGTCTTGGCCCCGACCGTGGTCAGCAGAATGATGGGTTTCCCCTTCATGTCCGTGGCCTCGGTCCCGCCCGACTGCTCGTACTTCTCCGCCTGTTCGCGGGACCAATCCCATGGACTCGGCGCGTATTCCCCTGAAAGCGGCATGCCGCCAACTCTATGCCGCGGGCCCCGAGGGCGCGGGGCCCGTCAGGTAGCGCGCGAGCACCGGGCGCACCCATTCGGTCAGCGTCGCGTCGTCCATCGCGGCCAGCGCCGGCACCCCGACGACGTAGCGGGCCATCGCGATCCCCAGCACCTGCGAGCCCACCAGCGCGGCCCGCTCGACGGCCCGATCGGGGGCGACCGTGGCCAGCGCCGGGGCCACCTGCTCGACGAAAACCGCGAGCAGCGTGTCGGCGGCCGTGCGATTGGTCGCGGCCGCGCGCAGCAGCGGAAGGAAGGAACCGTGCGGATCCCAGACCTGGACGAACAGCGGCACCAGCACGTCCGCGAGGCGCTCGGGGGCGATGTCGGAGAGATCGGGAAAGCTGACCTCGAGCCGCGACACGGCGGCGAACAAGTCCGCCTTGCTGCCGAAGTAGTGCATGACGAGCGCGGGGTCGACGCCGGCCTCCGACGCGATCGAGCGAATGGTGGTCCGCTCGAAGCCTTGCGTGGAGAACTGGGCGCGGGCGGCACGCAGGATCGTGGCGCGGGTGACCTTGCCGTCGCGGGTTTTCGGGGGCATGACCGGAAGTGTATTCAACGACTGTTGACACCGCCATGGGCTACGCCTACCGTCGAGTTCAACAACCGTTGAAGTCAAGTTCTGGAGGTTCCCACCCATGACCGTGACCGTCATCCAGATCGGGCTCGACCCCGACGTGGTCGACTACTCGTCACCGGATTTCGCGCAGTTCCCGGGGCTGTCGAGGGAGGTGCTGCGGGCCGCCAACGACGACAACGTGGCAGCGCTGCGCGCGGCCGGCTACGACGTGGACAACTGCCTGATCGACTTCGGCGCGGCGGGCGCCGACAAAGCCCGCCAGTGGCTGGAAGCCAAGCGCTATGACGCGGTGCTGATCGGCGCCGGGGTCCGCCTCGTCGCCGGCAACACCCTGCTGTTCGAGTCGATCGTCAACGTCGCGCACACCACCCAGCCCGGCTGTCGCTTCGTCTTCAACCGCGCGGCGCAGTCCACGCCAGGCGACATCCGCCGCTGGTACCCGCAGCCGGAGGGAGCGCCGCGATGACCGACCATGAAGTTGACGTCCTGGTGGTGGGGGCGGGTCCGACGGGCCTGACCGCCGCGGGTGACCTGGCCCGCGCCGGACGGTCGGTCACCATGCTGGAGCGCTGGCCCACCGAGAACCCGTCGAGCCGCGCCTTCGCCACCATGGCCCGCACGCTGGAAGTGCTCGACGCGCGCGGCCTGGCCGACGACCTGTTGGCGCTCGGACACCGCGCGCCGCGCGTGCGGCTGTTCGCTGGGGCGCAGATCGACCTGACCCATCTTGACTCGCCCTACCCGTTCGTGTTGGTCGCCCCGCAGACCAACGTCGATGCGGCACTGCGCCGTTACGCGCAGGCCGAGGGCGCGGAGATCCGGCGCGGCATCGAAGTGATCGCGCTCGAGCAGGACGCCGACGGCGTGACCGTCACCGCACGCCCCAAGGACGACGACGATCCCGCGCACCGGCGGACGTGGCGGTCGCGGTACGTGATCGGCGCCGACGGCGCGCACAGCACCGTCCGAGGATTGGTGGGTGCCGGATTCCCCGGCAAGACGGTGCTGACGTCTATCGTGCTGGCCGACGTCAAGCTCGCCCGCGGACCCGCCGGCGGGGGCCTGAAGGTCGCGGCCCCCGGTGACGTCTTGGCGTTTTTGGCCCCCTATCGCCGAGCGGACGGCTCGTGGTATCGCGCCATGGTGTGGGACCGCGATCATCAGGTGCCCGACAGCGAGCCGGTCGGCGACGCCGAGATCGTCGACGTCCTCGCCAGGGGCATGCGCATCGACTACGGCGTGATCGAGGTGGGCTGGAAGTCCCGATTCCATTGCGACGAAAGGCAAGTCGAGCAATACCGGCACGGGCGGGTGTTCTTCGCCGGCGATGCCGCGCACGTGCACTCCCCGATGGGCGGCCAGGGCATGAACACCGGCATTCAGGACGCGGCCAACCTGGCCTGGAAGATCGACGCGGTGCTCGGCGGCGCCGACGGCCGGCTGCTGGACAGCTACCACGACGAACGCCATCCGATCGCCAAGCGCGTGCTGTTGCAGTCCGGACTGATAGCCCGCGCCGCGACACTGCGTCCACGGCCCGCGCGGGCGTTGCGAAACCTGTTGGCGCCCAGGCTGCTTCGGATTCCCGCGGTGCGGGACCTGGTGGCGGGCAGTTTCGCCGGAACGACGCTGCGCTACGGCCGCCGAGGGCTGGTCGGCACCCGCGCCACTCCGATCCCGCTGTCGAGGGACGGTTGACCGAACTGCAGCGCACCGGAGGGTTCATCCTCGTGCGCGAACACGGCGCCCCGCCGGTCGAGGCACCCGGGATGCCGCAGGCCGAGCGGACCGATCGCGGGCCGGCGGTGCTGGTGCGTCCCGACGGGTACATCGGTTGGGCCGGATCATCGGCCCAGGCACCGACGCGCATTCCCGAGCTGACCGCGACGCGCGCGGGGTGATCGCCTACTGCCGCGTCCCGCGTTGCGACTCGGCAAACGGGCGAAGGTGGATGCGCGTCTGGTGATCGAGCGCCCCGGCCTCGCCGTCGGAATGCCTGCCCCGGGTGTAGTCACCCTGCCACGGCACCCGCTCGCCCAGGGCGGTGTTGGTCGCGGCCTGGGCCTGTCCCAGCTCGTTGCGTGAACGAAGGAAGAACTCGTGTTTGCGGCGCACTTCCTCGTCGGACTCGATCGGCCTGATTTCCGGCGCGAACTCCTCCAGCTCACCCCGGCGCTGCGGGACGATCATGCAGATCGGCTCGTCGACCTCGAATCGCACCGGCATCATCTTCCGGGTGATCTGCCAGCTCATACTGAAACTCGAGGTGGCCCAGTCGGTTTCGACTATGCCCTCCAACGGCGACACGGCGTCTTTGGGGTAGTTCGCCGGCCCGCGGACCAGCAGGTTATAGCCGGGCGGGGTGCGGAACAGCATCGGCAGGTGCCAGGTCAAGATGCCGTGACCGAAGTGGCTGAAGGGCAGCAGCTGACCGTCGTCGCGCCGGTCAGCTGCGACCATCACCCCCATGCTGTCGTCCCCGCCCATCCACGTGGCGGTGAATGCGCATGGATTTCGCAGCTCCCAGCCACTTTGGTTGGCGATCAGCATCGGCAAGCACCGGTTCGGCCATCCGTTCCGCATCTCCGACATCCACGGCCGCCTGATGGGGGCCGGTGTTATCGGCGGCGCGTTGTCCTGGCTGGTGAACGCGATCAGCGGGCGGGTCTGCCCGCCGGACTTGTCACTCATCGCAACCCCGGGACACAGGGTCAGGATGCCGATACGTCGGCGCCAGTTGCCACAGCAGTGGGTATGGCCTGCCCCATCGCGACACAGCAAATGTCATACGTTCGGGCCTCCGCCCGGTGCTCTTCCTGATGTTTCGACGGACGAACTCAACACGTTCGATGCTCACATAGTATTGCGGCCAAACCTCGACGGTGGCTGTGGGGCCGCGACCTGCGCAGTTGAGGCGACATGCCGCGCACGGTTGCCCCTGAAGCCATAGGGCAAGGCGTGTCGGCGCCTCGCGCAAACGCTCATCCAGTGGACCCCCCGGGCGCCGCGGCAATTGTGCGAGCGGGTAAATCCGACCACGGGTGTCATGTTGCAGCGCGATCCGATAGGCGAGAGTAGACGGTGTTTCGCGTGTGAGTTCGGCGTGCCCGACGGGCCGCGCTCGGACACGACGGACAGTCCCAGAGTGCTTGTCAGTCAGCATAGTTGGGGCCCCAACCACAACACTATCCATTCTCCAGGGCACACCATTAGTTGTGAGTTACCCTGGCGTTCAATCAGTTCCGCCGCTTCGCGCCTGTCGCGGGGCCGCTGCCGCTGTCGCTATGCCACTATGGGTGCATGCCGGCGGCATCTTGCAGTAGCGACAGCAGGAGCAGATTTCGTGTGAGCCAGGCGGGACGGTCCTGACTGGTCACCGATCACCGGCACAAGCGGAAGCATCATGCCACCCCGGCCCGCTCATCCGGCTGCCGGCGAGCGAGGAACTACGCTCGCGCGCAGCTCGAACCGGGAAGCGGCGGGACCACCGACACCTCGCCCCGCCATGTTCGCCAGCGGCATCAGCGGCAAGCCCGTCGGACCCGCCCCGGCCGAGCCAATCGACGGCGCGGCCGTCCATCCGGCACTCGGCGGCGCCGCGCTCACCGCACTGGTCGTTGGCGCGGTTAGCCAGGCATGCGGCGTCGACAACGCGCCAATGGACACGCCGCGACCCAGGCCGGCAGACAGGGCAGCGCCGCCGCTCGCGCCCAGGCCCGGCAGACCCGCGGCTCCCAGCGTGCGTGCGCCGGCGTCGACCCCGCTTGCCAGCCCCGACGCCGCCTTGGCCGCCGCGACCGGCGCGGTGACAGCCTTCGACGCCGACAGGGCCTGGTTCAGAAATGTCATCGGATAAGTCGAGAACTTCGCCGGCCCCGTCAACGTGTTGAGTTTGGACATCAACGATGAGACCGACGTATTCGACGAGTTGGACACCGGCGCCGGCGCCGACGCCAGCCCCTGAAGTGCTTGGGGCACAGTTGAAACGAATTGAGACCCATTCGCGAGAATCTCCTGGGAATGGGTCGCGGCGGTCGTTTCCGTTGCTTGCGTTACCGCGGCACCTTGACGGGCCAACCCCGCAGCGTCGGTCGTTGCCGACGGCTGGCTGAACGGCGTCAACGTCGCCGCGGCCGCCGACGCGCCGGCGTAGCCGTACATGACGGCTGCATCCTGAGCCCACATCTGGTCATACTCCGTCTCGGTGGCAGCGATGGCGGGACCGTTTTGACCCAACACGTTGGTCGCGATGAGCAGCATCAATTGGGCGCGGTTGGCAGCGATCACCGGCGGCGGAACCGTTGCCGCCCAGGCCGCTTCGTAGGCTGAGGCGGCAGCACCGGCCTGCGCGGCCGCTTGTTCAACCTGGCCGGCCGTGGTGCAAAGCCACGCGATGTACGGTGCGGCGGCCTGGGCCATCGACATCGCGGCCGCGCCCATCCACGCGCCAGTCAGGCCCGATGTAACGCCGCCGTAGGCGGACGCCGCCGTGTAGAGCTCGGCGGCCAGCTCGCCCCAGGCCGCCGCAGCGGCCATCATCGATCCCGAACCGGGGCCGCTGTACATGCGCGCCGAGTTGACCTCTGGTGGTAAAGCGCCGTAATCCATCGCTACTTCTCCTTCGGCGCGAATGGATAGGCGGTGTGAACGTCGAAGCTGCCTGCGCGGCAGATGTATTCGACGGCGAAATAGGACATGACAAACTCCTCAAAGCCTTTGCTGGTGGAACCGCCGACAGCATTCGTACTGCGACGGCGATGACTCGGCGTCCTGGGACGCCGATACAGGAACCGGTGATGGCGCTTCGGACGCTATGAAGACGCCGGACGCGGCGTGCGCGCCAGCTCGTACGCATCAGCGCGGGAGGACCCGGCGACGTGCAGGCGACGGCTGTGCGCTAGCCGATCAGCAGCGGGCGACGCAGATGTGGTTGAGAAGTTCGTGACCGGCGAGTGCCCTGGTAGGCGAAGGGGTGGGCGCCGGATCCGGCCCAAAGTTGTTCATCCCTGCGGTGTTCAGGGAAAGCGGAGTAGCAAGCCACCACTGTGGCGGCGCCCCGCGTGACCAAGTCGGTGGCCGGTCACGCTTGATCCCGGCGGTTTTGAACGACTTCTGATCGGTCGATATCGGGTCATTTCGTTTGAAATGACTTGCCGGATCGGCCATATCGACGTGCACCCGGGAAAATCCGACGGCACTGCCGGCGCTGCCCATGTCGTGAGGGACGACGATCGATGGCGGCGCGGCCGGGGCTGCTGCCTGGGATCGGACCGCCCAGCTCCCGACGAGCGCGCTGACCAAGCACAGCATGGCCACGATGGCGACACCCGGTCGCCATCGTTGAGGCTTAGTTGCGCCCCGGAGGTTCACAATGGCCGAATTCTACCAGTCATAATGACTGGTCACCCATCCCAAAACCTTTGAAGACCATTAGAGCCCGCCTCCCAGGCGGAGCCCCGGCTACCGCGCCCCGGCCAGCGCCGCGATGGCGTTGACCCGCCGGACGGCCGTGGCGATCTCGTCGGCGAACTCGCGCCGTCGCCGCGCGACATCCAGGTCCTCGAAGCCGTCCACCAGTTCGCGGTGCCGGGCCAACCGCAGCGCGGTCTTGAACAGCTCCATCGACCTCGACTCGGCGCTGGCCATCCTGCGCTGCAGCTCCCACTGCTTGCCGACCTCGAGGCACTCGGCGAGAAAGGCGTCCTCGTCGAATGATTCGTCCTCGTAGGCGGCCAGCCGGTCGGCGACGATGTGGTAGGCGTCCAGGAACGGCCGCAACACCAGGTGCGCCAGCAGCAGGTCGGCCTTCTCCAGCAGGCCGCGTACGTCGGCCGCGCTGGCCGCCTTGCTGGTGTCCTCCACCCGCCCGATCAGGCGAACCTCGTCGGCGAGGTCCTTCTCGAACTGCGCGCGCGCCGAGAACAAGAACTCGAATTTCAACAACTCGCGCAGGCGTAGGGCCTCGTCGCGCACGGTCGCCGGCAACACCAGGCCGTCGACGGAGGCTTCGGCGCCTTCCGTGGCGGCCAGCAGCGCCGTCTCGGCGATGGCGCGATCGACCACGATGTGAATGGCGGTGTTGCGGTAGAACGCCGCGACCAGGTGCTGGTCGGCCCCGATCCCCCAGACCGGTTCGGTGCCGGCGTCGTAGACGCTGACCACACCCGAGGCGACGAGCTGGTGCAGGGTCCAGCGGATGGTCGAGCGATTCGTCAGGTCGGCCGCCCCGGCCACGGTCCAGTTCCGCGCCGCGATGTAGCTCGCCAGCGGCCGCACGGTGGCCAGCACCTCGCTGATGGACAGCGAACGGTCGGCACCCAGCAGCGCGAGGCTCACCACCGCGGTGGGCGTGACCGGCGTGGCGCGGTTGATCCGGTGCTCGACGTCCAGCGCGATGCGTTCGATCTCGGTGCCCGTTCCGGTCTCCTCGGCGCGCAGCTCCTCGAGGCGCTTGCGCAGCGGCAGCGGTTCGCCGAAGTCCAGGTAGGCGCGGCCGAGCCGCTCCCCCTGCTGCCGCGCCAGCCGGATCAGGAAGCGGAAGTCCTCGGGCCGCTTCGTCGCACCGTAGGCCTCGGCGGTCATCGCCTCCACCTCGTGCAGCTGGTCGTAGACGATCGACGTGGGCACCAAATACACTTCGGGGCCGTCGATTTCGTCGACCGCGTCACTGATGTAGCGCAGGATCCCGTACACCGGGGGCCGCAGCTTGCCGGTCCGGGTGCGGCCGCCTTCGATCGACCAGGTGAGGTTGGCGTGGTTCTGCACCAGCTGCGCGGCGTAGGCACGTAACACGAAGCGGTACACGGGAATGTCTTTGGTCTGGCGCCGGATGAAGATCGTGCCGGTGCGCTTGGCCCACACCCCCATCGGGAAGAAGTTCAAATTGGCGCCGCCGAAGGTGAGGGCGGGCGAGAGCCGGTTGGCCTGAATCACCTCCGGCAGCAGCAGGCCGTCCAGATAGGAGCGATGCGAAAAGGCAAACGCCAGCGTCGCTTTGCGATCCAGTTTGCGCAGCTGCGCGATCTGGTCCTCGTCGACCAGCACGTCGTAGGCCCGCATCAGCCAGCGGCTGAAGCTGCGCCAGGCCTCCACCGCGCGCTCGTCCAGCGAGGGCGCCATCTCGCGCAGGTAGGACGCCGCCTCGGCGCGCACGCCGGGCAGGTCCCGCCCGAGCTCGTCGGCCAGCGCGCTCAGCCGCTCGTCATACCACGGGGCGGCGAGCAGCTGGACGACCTCCGCCGGGTCGGTCGTCAGCGGTGTCGTCGACTCCTCGACAATGCCGGTGCGCTGTAGCAACTTTCGCACCCCAACCCGGCCGAGCTCACGGGCGGTCGCCCCCGGTCCGGTGCTCATGCCGGCTGCACCGTCGCGGCCGCCGACGGCTCGTGCACGTCCGGATGCAATTCGGGCGCGTAGAGTTCCTCGATCTCGCTCGCGTACTTCGTCATGATCGGCTTGCGCTTGAGTTTCATCGTCAGCGTGATCTCGTCGCCCCCGGGCTCCCATAGCGACGGCAGTATCCGGAAGCGCTTGATCTGTTCCACCCGTGACAGCTTGGCGTTGCCCTCGGCCACCCCCGCGGCGATCCGGGCGATGACCTCCGGGTGGGCCGCCAGGGCGGCGGGCGACGTGTCGGCCAGGCCCAGCTGAGCCGCGTACGGACCGACCGATTCGGCGTCGAAGACCATGAGCGCGGCGTTGTACGGCCGCCCGTCACCGATCGTGATCATCACGCCGACCATCGGACACGCGGCCAGGATCGCGTTCTCGATGTTGGCCGGCGACATGTTCTTTCCGGCGGCGTTGATGATCAACTCCTTCTTGCGGTCGATGATCCTCAGGTAGCCCTCGTCGTCGACCTCGATGATGTCGCCGGTGTGCAGCCAGCCGTCGGCGTCGATGGCCTCCGCCGTCTTGGCGGGTTCCTTGCGGTAGCCCTTCATCACCAGCGGACCGCGCACCAGGTACTCGCCGTCGTCGGCGATCCTGCCCTCGAGCCCGGGAAGCAGCTTGCCGACGGTGCCCAAGCGCGCGTCGAGGGGATGGCTGACGGTGGCGACACAGCTCAGCTCCGACATCCCCCAGACCTCGGCGATCGGAACACCGATGCCGACGAAGAAGGCCAGCGTCTCCCTCGGGATGGGAGCCGCACCGGAAACCGCCCACCGCAGTTCACCGAAGCCAAGCCGCTCGCGCAGCTTCGACAGCACCAACTCGTCGGCCTGGGCCCATTCGGCGGCCAGCTCGTCTGACACCGCCTCACCGGCCACCAGGGCGGCGGCCCGCTTGCCGGCCACCGACATCGCCCATTGCAACGCCTGACGCTTGACCTCGTCCGTTTCGTTGCTAACGGCGAATTCGATTCCGGCCTTGAGCTTTTCCCACACGCGCGGCACCCCGCCCCACACCGTGGGCCGCACGTCGGGCAACGCGGCGGCGATAGCGCGGACATCGGAGACGACCGTGACCTGGGCGCCGAATACTTCCAGGCCGTACAGACCCATCACCCGGTCGGCGATGTGCGCGGTCGGGAGATACGACGTGACCCGGTCACCGAACTGCGACGGGAGGACGCTGTTGAGGGCATAGGCCTCGAAAAGCAGATGGGCGTGGGTCATCTCCACACCCTTGGGATTTCCGGTGGTTCCGGAGGTGTAGATGAGGGTGACGACGTCGTCGGGCCGCACCGCCCGCCACGTCGCCTCGAAGTCGAAATCGTTGGGCGCGGCGGCGTACAAGTCGTCCACCGAAATGGTGCCCGGCGGCGAACCGTCGATGCAGACGATGTGTTCGATCGGCGCGCCACTGGCGCGGATTCGGTCCACGTACTGCTCCTCGCAGATCGCGACCTTGGTTCCGGCGTTGTCGAACAGGTAGGTCAGCTGATCGGCGGGCAGGGTGTTGTACACCGAAAACGAAGTGGCACCTAGGTGTTGGGCGCCAATCTCGAAGGGGTAGAACTCGATGCGGTTGGCCATCATCAGCGACACGGTGTCGCCCCGCCCGACCCCCAAGCCGGCCAGGCCGGCGGTGACGTTGCGCACCAGCGCCGCGAGCTCGCTCCACGTCAATGTCTGGGTGTTGCCGGGCGTCCGGAGCGCGACGGCTTCCGGATCGATCGCCGCGGTCCGCTGGAATGCCTCGCATAGGGTGACCGGGCGCTCGGCTGTCGTCATGTGCGTCCTCCTTGGCGCTGCTTTCGTGAGCGTACGTCCGTGGTTCCAGACACGGAACAGATCAGCTTGGATCCGGGCGCCACAGCTGCACCGTCGTGGTTATGCCCGAAGGCAACTCCAGCAGTTCGATCGGCGTGCCGTCGGGGTCGTAGATGAAGAACATCCGTACGCCGCCGATATCGACGGGCGGCTCGGCCCGGACGTCGGGGTGCTCGCACCGAACCGCGTCGTAGGTGGCATCGAGGTCGTCGACCCGGAACGAGACGTTGGTGTAACCCAGGTGCGGCCCCCTCGGGCACTCGGGCACCGCGCCCAACGACATCAGCTCGACCATGGCGGCGCCGATCAGCCCGCCGACCATGCGGCCCCGCTGCGCCGCTCCGCCGGTCACCGCAGCCAAGCCGGCCCCGTCGAGCTCGACGTCGAAGACGACATCCATGCCCAGCACGGCCGTGTAGAACGCCCGCGACGCCTCGATGTCGGAGACGCCGATGCAGACGTGCGAGAAGTTCTGCACGGCGATGGGGTGCGGTCGGTTCATGGGCGCTCCTTTTGCTCAGGCGGGCAACGCAGTATGAATCCCACAGGTACATGCGTCAATCGAGGGACACGTGCAGCGCATACCCCACTCGATGACCGCACGCGCCCGGGCCAGCGACTCCATCTGCGCATCGATTTCGGCGAGCTTGGCCTCGGCCAGCGCGCGACTGACCGGCCGCCCCGGTGCGTCGTCGGCGAACAGCAGCTGGATCTCCTCCAGCGCGAAGCCGGCCGATTTGCAGAGCCGGATCACCTCGAGCCGGGCCAGCACCGAGTCGTCGTAGCGGCGCTGACCGCCCAGCCGTGCCGGCGGCGGCACCAGCCCGATCTGTTCGTAGTACCGCAGCGTGGTCGCCGCGACCCCGGCCCGGCGCGCCACTTCGCCGATTGTCAGCCGTGCACCCATCCGGCCTCCTTTGGCGCTTGACTTAGAGCCAACTCTAAGTCGTTGACTGGGGCCATGCACACACTTTCACTCGACGGGCTGGCCCCGGCCCGCTACGCGCTGCTGCGATCCTTCCGCCGCGACGGCACCCCCGTCGACACCCCGATCTGGTTCGCTCTCGACGGCGACGCGGTGCTGTTCCGCACCAAGGTGGGGCCGAAGACCGGACGGCTGACCACCCGCCCCGACGTTGAGCTCACCGCGTGCGACTATCGCGGCCGGGTTCGGCCGGGCGCGACGACGGTAACGGGCCGCGCGACCATCCTTTCGGGCGCGGACGCCCGGCGAGCCAACCACGTCCTGCGCAAACGGTACGGCTGGCAGTGGAACATCGTGCCGCTGATCAAGGTCCCGGGCGTCACCAACGTGCACCAAGACCTGTGCGTGCGCGAGAAGCTGAGCCGCGCTCGCGACCGCGGCGTCTGGTCCGACAGCGTCTTCGTCCGGGTGGACGTGCCATGACGCACGCAACGGTTTCCGATCCCGTCCGCTCCCCCACCCTGCGCCAATGCTGCTCCGCCGCAACCGGCTTGCTCTGGGGCGCGCTGCGGCCGAAGCGGCCCGATCAGCGGTTCCTGCGCAGCATCGCCGACGCGGGGCTGCCCGAGCCCCGGCGCACCGTCACGATGACCGCGCTGCCCCAGGTGGCGCGCTCGGTGCCGACCGCGGCGATCGTCGAGGGCACGTTCGCGCCGGGCCGCGTCGAGAACGCGATGACCTCGTTCGTCGTCAGCCATCCGGAAGCCACCTTCATCGTCGACCCGGCCGTGTGCCGCGACGTCGAGCGCCGGGCCATCGCCCAACTACCCGCGGTGCTGCGCGTCGCGGTCCGCCCGCCCGCCGACACCGTTCCCACGATCACGGCCCTGAGCCGGCTGGCCGGTGGGCCGCCGTTGGATTTCGCCGTGCCGACGCACGCGCACTGGGACCACGTGTCCGGTCTGCTGGACCTCCCGGACCTTCCCGTTCATCTGCATCGCACCGAGCGGGACTGGATCGGGTCCGGTCCCGTGGCGCCGGTCGGCGGTGTCCGCGATTCGCTGCGCGGCCGCCCCGTCGTCGACTACGAGCTGGACGGCCCGCCCGTGCTGACCTTCACCCGGAGCCACGATCTCTTCGGGGACGGCACCGTGCTCCTGGTCGACCTCGCCGGACACACCCCGGGCAGCGTCGGGGTGCTCGCCCACACCCGACGCGGGTGGATCCTGATCGCCGGCGATGCCGCCTGGCACACGTTGCAGGTCGACAAGGTGCGCCAAAAGTCGAGCTATCCGGGGCTTTTCGTGGACGAAGATCGCGAGCAGGCCTTCAGGACGCTGCAGCGGTTGCACCTCGCGCGGCACGCCGTGACGATCATCCCCACCCACGACCATCACGCCGCGCTGGGATTGTCCGCCTAGCGCTTCGCCGGGTGCGGCCGGCCCTCGACCCGGCAGGATTCGCCGCGCACGGGCGGGCCCTGCGGTGCTACGGTTTGTTGGGTCAAGCACTCTCGCATCTACTCAGAGGGTAGCGGTCGTGGCGAATTCTGTTATGGGCGACTTTGTCAGCCAACTGCGCGTCGCCTTCCATCAGCTGCAGGACTGGGCCTATCCGGACGAACTACCCCACGATCGCTTTCGTGCCTTCATGAAGACGCCCCACGACGTCGGCGGGGAGCCGGACGCCGCGGCGGTGTTCGAGGAGAAAGAGGAAGAGCAGTGGGAGCTCAACACTTTCGTCACGTGTGAGGTCCTGGGCTGGAGGGGCATCTGGACATCGGAGGAACGCAGAAGGCTCGGCAACGTCGATGTCGGCAGGATGCTGTATCTGGGCTTCCCCTACTACGGTCGTTGGGTTCTGGCGGCGGCCCGCTGCCTCATCGACAAGCGCCACATCACCCTCGGTGAGCTGATGGAACGAGCCGGCGAAGTACGCCAGCGCGCGGCCGGCGGAGTGTTGGAACCCCGGCCGCGCGCCTCCGGCGACGCCGACGCGGTCGCCCGGAACCGCCATCACATCGAGGCGGTCGGCAAGGGTGATCCGCAGTGCTTCAACGGCATGGCCGGCGCCGCCCGGTTCGGGGTCGGGGACCCGGTCGTCGTGCGGGACCTGCCGACCATCTTCTACACGCGCACGCAGGAATACCTGCGGGGCAAGCCCGGAACGGTCGTCAGGGTGTCGTACGAGAGTTCGGCGTCCGAAGACGAGGCGTTCGACCGCGAAGATCAGAAGCCGGAGTGGTTCTACATCGTCCGCTTCAGGATGACCGACCTGTGGGAGCCCTACACGGGCTCTGCGAACGACACGCTGCAAGCGGAGATATCGGAACGGTGGCTGCAGCCGGCTACCTAGCCCGAACCGTCACTATCACCAACCAGGATGGCGAGATGACAGAGCACATCGATGCGGCCCCCGAACCTAAACGCCACGCGGCGCCGATGGTCGAGGAGGTCACCGACTTCGAGGTGCTCGAGATCGCCTTGCGGGAGCTGGCCATCGAAAAGGGTCTGTTCACCGCCGAAGACCACCGGCGCTACACCGAGTTCGTGGAGCAGCTGGGACCGGTGCCCGGGGCGCGGCTTGTGGCGAAGGCCTGGGTGGACCCGGATTTCAAGCGGCTGGCCCTCGCCGACGGGATCGCCGCGAGCCTCGAGGTGGGAATCGACTGGCTCCATCCCACGGGCTTCGGCACACCCAGCGACTTCACCGCACTGCACATACTCGAGGACACCGAAACGCTGCACCACGTGATCGTGTGCACGCTGTGCTCGTGCTACCCGCGCCCGCTGTTGGGAAACTCGCCCGAGTGGTATCGGACGCCGAACTACCGGCGCCGCATCGTGCGATGGCCCCGCCAAGTGCTCGCGGAGTTCGGCCTGTACCTCCCGGAGGATGTCGAAATCCGCGTCGAGGACTCGAATTCCAAACACAGGTTCTTCGTCCTGCCGCTCCGGCCGGCAGGGACCGACGGCTGGAGCGAGGAGGAACTCGCCGAGATCGTGACGCGAGACTGCATGATCGGCGTCGCTCTTCCCAAGCCCGGCGTGACGTCCAACGCAGATCGCCCCGTGCACCGTGCAGTCCGTCCGGCCGAGAACTACTGAAGCCAAGCAATGGCAAGCGAAGTCGATGTCACGGCGATCAGGCTGTCGACCCTGGAGCAGGTCGCTCAGGGCGCCCAGGTGTGGTCGCGGATGGCCCAGAAGTATGGCGTGAGCAATCCGGTGCCGCCCTGGGAAATCAAGCCTCGACGGGATGTGCGAGGCCCTCGACAGGCAGGGAGCGGCCCTGGAGCTCCTGACGCGTCGACACGACGAGGACCGCCTTTGCGAAGAGGTGTACGTGGACCTGCCGTATCCGGAGAGCCAGCTCGTCGCCCTGGCGCACTCCCTGGTTGCCAGAAACGTCATCGACGAGGCGGTGCTGGCCCGACGCATGACGATCGTCCGCGCCCGGCTACAAGCCGCCGATGGGTAGCTAGCGCTAGCTGCCCAGGCACCCCGGGCCGAGCAGCTCCTTGAGGTCCCCCATCAGCGCGGGCGAGGGCGTCACCCGCAGCGAGGCGTCCAGCTCCAACGTGGTGATCCGGTCTCCGCTGATGAGCCGCAG
>CAVTBA010000025.1:0-118775 GCA_963732835.1 uncultured Actinomycetota bacterium | reverse complement strand
CCTGGACGTCGCGGTGTGCAACGGGCGGCTGCCGTTGCCGCCGGGGTACGCCGTGGGCCACGAGGGATTGGCCGAAGTCGTCGCCGTCGGTGACGACGTCAAGGGCGTTCGGGCCGGTGACCGCGTCGTGGTGCCGTTTCAGATCAGCTGCGGAACCTGTCGCGAATGCCACCGCGGGGTGACCGGTTCATGCGGCTCGATGCCGTTGATGGCGGCCTATGGGATGGCCCCGATCTCCGGCCTGGACGGCGGCGGCTTCATGTCGGACCTGGTGCTGGTGCCGTACGCGGACGCGATGCTGATTCCGGTTCCCGACGCCGTCGACCCCATTTCGATCGCGTCGCTGTCGGACAACATTCCCGACGGCTGGCGCACCGTCGGGCCGTTCAGTGCGGAGCTGGACGAGCTCGATCCGGTTGATCGTCGAGTGCTCGTGCTCGGACGGCTGTCGATCGGCCTGTACTCGGCCGCGATCGCTGCGGCGCTGGGGGCCCACGTCGACTACGTCGACACCGACCCGCAGCGGCTGGCCACCGCCGAGAAGCTCGGCGCGGTGGTCCACGACGCCGCCAAACCCGACAAGTCTTGGGGCTCCTACCCGGTCACGGTGCACACCACCGGCGATGCGGCGCTACTTTCGGCGACACTGCGCGCGACCTGGCCGGACGGCGTGTGCACCGACACCGGGATCTATCCCGAGTACAAGGTCGAGATGCCACTGCTGCCGATGTACACCCGCGGCGTGCGGTTCATCACCGGACGCGTCAGCGCCCGCACGGTCATCCCCCGGGTGCTCGAACTGCTCGCGGGCGGCCTGGACCTGTCGCCGGCTGTCGACCGCGTCGTCGGCTGGGACGACGCTCCCTCGGCCTGGCCGTCGATGACCGGCAAGACCGTCTTCACTAGGGCGTAGGCCGCTTGAGTGTGCGTCTAGGGCTTTGAGAGTGCACCGAGGGCGCGCGCCCGCGGCGTGTCGCCGCCGTCAGCGCACACCCAAAAGGGCGCCTGCGTCAGGCGATGTCGCCGACGAAAACGCCGATCCGGCGCAGCTGCATGCGGGCCATCCGCGGCAGGCGTTCGGCCTCCGGGCCCTCGGAGCCGGCCGGCAGGATCCGAGGGTTGGTGATATGCACCACGCGGTTGCGGCTGAACTGCACGTCGGCTTCGCCGGCCGCCAGGACGTTCTTGACCCAGTTCGTCTTGCCGTGGCCCAGCGCGATCGCCAGCACGTTTCCCTTGCGATAGGGGGTGATGATGGTCTCGTACGGGGTGCCGGAGGTGCGGCCGCGGTGTTTGATGGTCGCGGTGCCGGGCAGAAAGCGCGCGATCGGCTTGACCGCCGGGTTGAAATACTTGATCTGGAAGCGCTCGAACCAGGGTGGGAACACCATAGGGACGCCCGGGGCGTTATTGGGGTGATCCTTCGCGGACATGACGGCTCCCTGAGTCGGATGTGCCTTACCCGGCCTTTCACCGGCACTGTACCGGTCGGATATCAACTTGAGATGCTCTGGGACAATGGAGGCGATGAGTACCACTTCAGCCCCCGTGATGGCCCGCATCGACCTGCGGGGCGTGGAGCTGACGGCTGCCCGGTTGCGGTCGGCGCTGCCCCGCGGCGGCGCCGACGTGGAAAGCGTGCTGCCCAAGGTGCGCCCGATCGTGGACGCCGTCGCCGAGCGCGGCGCCGAGGCGGCACTGCAGTACGGGGAGTCGTTCGACGGTGTGCGTCCGCCGGCCGTCCGGGTGCCCGGGGCGGCGCTCGAGGCGGCGCTGGCCGACTTGGACCCCGACGTCGTCGACGCCCTGCGGGCGATGATCGAACGCTCCCGCGCCGTGCACGCCGACCAGCGTCGCAGCGACGTCACCACCACACTGGGCCCGGGCGCGACGGTGACCGAGCGGTGGGTCCCCGTCGAGCGGGTGGGCCTGTACGTGCCCGGCGGCAACGCGGTGTACCCGTCCAGCGTGGTGATGAACGTGGTGCCCGCGCAGGCCGCGGGCGTCGACTCGCTGGTGGTGGCCAGCCCGCCGCAGGCCCGCTTCGACGGCCTGCCGCATCCGACGATCCTGGCCGCGGCCCGGCTGCTCGGCGTCGACGAGGTGTGGGCGGTCGGCGGCGCGCAGGCGGTGGCGCTGCTGGCCTACGGCGGCACCGACACCGACGATTCCGAGCTGGCACCGGTCGACCTGATCACCGGCCCCGGCAACATCTACGTCACCGCCGCCAAGCGGCTGTGCCGCTCCCGGGTGGGCATCGACGCCGAAGCCGGTCCCACCGAGATCGCCATCCTCGCCGACCACACCGCCGACCCGGCGCACGTGGCCGCCGACCTGATCAGCCAGGCCGAACACGACGAGATGGCGGGCAGCGTGCTGGTGACTGCGAGCGAGGACCTGGCCGCCGCCACCGCCACCGAGGTGGCCGCCCAGCTGCGCACGACGGTGCACCGCGACCGGGTGGCCGCCGCGCTCGGTGGCCCCCAGTCGGCGATCATCCTGGTCGACGACCTGGATGCCGCCATCAAGGTGGTCAACGCCTACGCCGCCGAACACCTGGAAATCCAGACCGTCGACGCGCCGCAGGTCGCCGGGCGAATCCGTTCGGCCGGAGCCATTTTCGTCGGCGCCTACTCACCGGTGAGCCTCGGGGACTACTGCGCCGGATCCAATCACGTCCTGCCGACCGCGGGCTCCGCCCGCCATTCCAGCGGCCTGTCCGTGCAGACGTTCCTGCGCGGCATCCACGTCGTCGACTACACCGAGGCCGCCCTCAAGGACGTCTCGGGACACGTCGTCACGCTGGCGAAAGCCGAAGACCTGCCGGCGCACGGCGAGGCGATCCGGCGGAGGTTCGAGCGATGACCGGCCCGGAGGACCCCACGCTGGACGACCTGCCCCTGCGCGACGACCTGCGTGGCAAATCGCCTTACGGCGCACCGCAATTGGCCGTTCCGGTGCGGCTGAACACCAACGAGAACCCGCACCCGCCCAGCCGGGCGCTGGTGGACGACGTCGTCCGGTCGGTGGCTGACGCGGCCGTTGACCTGCACCGCTATCCCGATCGCGACGCGGTGGACCTGCGTCGCGACCTGGCCGACTACCTCACCACGCAGACCGGCGTGCGACTCGGAGTGGAAAACGTCTGGGCGGCAAACGGATCCAACGAGATCCTGCAACAACTGCTGCAGGCTTTCGGCGGGCCCGGGCGCACCGCGATCGGGTTCGTCCCGTCCTACTCGATGCACCCGATCATCTCCGACGCCACGCGCACGGAATGGCTGGAGGGCGTCCGCGCCGACGACTTCAGCCTCGACGTGGATGCGGCGGTGGCCGCCGTCACCGAGCGCCGGCCCGATGTGGTCTTCATCGCCAGCCCGAACAACCCGTCCGGACAGAGCGTTTCGCTGCCGGCTCTGCGGCGGCTGCTCGACGCGGTACCGGGCATCCTGATCGTCGACGAGGCCTATGGCGAGTTCTCCTCCGAACCCAGCGCCGTCGGGCTGGTGCGGGAGTATCCGGCCAAGCTCGTCGTCACCCGCACCATGAGCAAGGCGTTCGCCTTCGCCGGCGGGCGGCTCGGCTACCTGATCGCCACGCCCGCGGTGATCGACGCGATGCTGCTGGTGCGGCTGCCGTACCACCTGTCGTCGCTCACCCAGGCCGCGGCCCGGGCCGCGCTGCGGCACGCCGACGACACCCTGAGCAGTGTCGCGGCGCTGATCGCCGAACGCGAACGCGTCACAACCGCCCTGGCCCGCATGGGTTTCCAGGTGATCCCCAGTGACGCGAACTTCGTGCTGTTCGGGCGATTCGCCGACGCCCCGGCCACCTGGCAGCGCTACCTGGACGCCGGCGTCTTGATCCGCGACGTCGGGATTCCCGGCTACCTGCGCGCGACGACCGGACTGGCCGAAGAGAACGACGCGTTCTTGCGGGCCAGCGCCCAGATCGCGGCCACCGAACTCACACCAGCCACCCCCAGCCCCGTAGGAGCCCCGTGACCACCACCCAAGCCGGAAAAGCGACCCGGCGTGCGCGGATCGAACGCCGCACCAAGGAATCCGACATCGTCGTCGAGCTCGACCTCGACGGCACCGGGCAGGTCCACGTCGACACCGGCGTGCCGTTCTACGACCACATGCTGACGGCGCTGGGCAGCCACGCCAGCTTCGACCTGAACGTCCGCACCAAGGGCGACGTCGAGATCGAGGGTCACCACACCATCGAGGACACCGCGATCGTGCTGGGCCAGGCGCTGGCCCAGGCCCTGGGCGACAAGCGGGGCATCCGCCGGTTCGGCGACGCCTTCATCCCGATGGACGAGACGCTGGCCCACGCGGTCGTCGACGTGTCCGGCCGGCCCTACTGCGTGCACACCGGCGAGCCGGATCACCTGCGGCACACCACCATCGCCGGCAGCTCGGTGCCGTACCACACCGTCATCAACCGGCACGTGTTCGAGTCGCTCGCCATCAACGCCCGCATCGCGCTGCACGTGCGCGTCCTCTACGGGCGCGACCCGCACCACATCACCGAAGCGCAGTACAAGGCGGTGGCCCGCGCGTTGCGCCAGGCCGTCGAGCCCGACCCCCGGGTTTCCGACGTGCCGTCCACCAAAGGCGTTCTGTGACAACACCATCCGTCGTCGTGCTGGATTACGGCTCGGGCAACCTACGGTCGGCCCAGCGCGCGCTGCAGCGGGCGGGCGCGTCGGTCGAGGTGACCGCCGACGCCGATGCGGCTGCCGCCGCCGACGGGCTGGTGGTGCCCGGCGTGGGCGCCTTCGAGGCCTGCATGACGGGCCTGCGCAAAGTCGGAGGAGACCGCATCATCGCCGACCGGGTCGCCGCCGGCCGGCCGGTGCTGGGGGTCTGCGTCGGCATGCAGATCCTGTTCGCCAGCGGTGTCGAGTTCGGCGTGCAGACAACGGGTTGCGGCCAGTGGCCTGGAGTGGTGACCCGGCTGGACGCCCCGGTGATTCCGCACATGGGCTGGAACGTGGTCGACGCCGGGGCCGGCACCACCTTGTTCAAGGGGCTCGACGCCGACACCCGGTTCTATTTCGTGCACTCCTACGCCGCGCAGCAATGGGAGGGGTCGCCCGAGGCCGTGCTCACCTGGGCGACCCACGGGGTGCCGTTTCTGGCCGCCGTCGAGCACGGACCGCTGTCGGCCACCCAGTTCCACCCCGAAAAGAGCGGGGATGCGGGTGCGGCCGTGCTGCGCAATTGGATCGGGGCACTGTGACGAACGGCTCGGGAGGAAATGTGTTGATCTTGTTGCCCGCGGTCGACGTGGTCGACGGCCGTGCCGTGCGCCTGGTCCAGGGCAAGGCGGGCAGCGAAACCGAGTACGGCTCGGCGCTGGACGCGGCGCTGGGCTGGCAGCGCGACGGGGCGGAATGGATCCACCTGGTCGACTTGGACGCGGCGTTCGGGCGGGGCTCGAACCGCGAACTGCTCGCCGAGTTGGTCGGCAAGCTGGACGTGCAGGTGGAACTGTCCGGCGGGATCCGTGACGACGACTCCCTGGCCGCCGCGCTGGCCGCCGGCTGCGCCCGGGTCAACCTGGGCACGGCGGCCCTGGAAAACCCGCAGTGGTGCGCGCGCGCGATCAGCGAGCACGGTGAGAAAGTCGCCGTCGGGCTGGACGTCCAGATCGTCGACGGGCGGCACCGGTTGCGTGGCCGCGGCTGGGAAACCGACGGCGGGGACCTCTGGGAAGTGTTGGAACGCCTTGACGCCGAAGGGTGTTCACGCTTCGTCGTCACCGACGTCACCAAGGACGGCACGCTGGGCGGCCCCAACCTCGACCTGCTGGCCGCCGTCGCCGACCGCACCGACGCCCCGGTGATCGCCTCCGGCGGCGTGTCGAGCCTGGACGACCTGCGCGCGATCGCCACCCTCACCCACCGCGGGGTCGAGGGGGCCATCGTCGGGAAAGCCCTCTACGCCGGGCGGTTCACCCTGCCGCAGGCGCTGGCCGCGGTTGCCGGATAGGACCGCGATGGACCTGGACGCGTTGGTGAAGAAGGCGTCGGCGATCCTCGACGACGCCGCCGAACCGTTCCTCGCCGGCCACCGCGCCGATTCGGCGGTCCGAAAGAAGGGCAACGACTTCGCCACCGACGTGGACCTCGCGATCGAGCGGCAGGTGGTCGAAGCGCTGACCGAGGCCACCGGAATCGGTGTGCACGGTGAGGAATTCGGCGGCACCGACGTCGACTCCGAATGGGTGTGGGTCCTGGACCCCGTCGACGGCACGTTCAACTACGCCGCCGGATCGCCGATGGCGGGAATCCTGCTGGGCCTGCTGCACCACGGCGACCCCGTCGCCGGTCTGACCTGGCTGCCCTTCGTCGACCAGCGCTACACCGCGGTGGTCGACGGCCCGTTGATGAAAAACGGTGTCGCGCAAGCGCCGTTGGCTCCAGTCGACCTGGCCGACGCGCTGATCGGCGTCGGCTCGTTCAGTGCGGACGCGCGGGGCCGGTTCCCGGGGCGGTACCGGATCGCGGTGCTGGAGAACCTGAGCCGGGTCTCGTCGCGGCTGCGTATGCACGGTTCCACCGGGCTCGACCTCGCCTACGTCGCCGACGGAGTCCTCGGTGGCTCGATCAGTTTCGGGGGTCACGTGTGGGACCACGCCGCCGGCGTTGCGCTGGTGCGGGCGGCGGGCGGTGTCGTCACCGACGTACACGGTGAGCCGTGGAGCCCCGCGTCGGATTCCGCGCTGGCCGCGGGACCCCGCGCACACGCGGAGATGCTCGGGCTCCTGCGCAGCACGGGCCGACCGGAGGACTACTGAGATGGCTTCCGGTAACGGCCTTGCGGTGCGGGTTATTCCGTGCCTGGACGTCGACGCCGGGCGCGTGGTCAAGGGCGTCAACTTCGAAAACCTGCGCGATGCGGGTGATCCCGTGGAGCTCGCGGCCGCCTACGACGCCGAGGGCGCCGACGAGCTGACCTTTCTCGACGTCACCGCCTCGTCGTCGGGGCGGGCCACCATGCTGGACGTGGTGCGCCGCACGGCCGAGCAGGTGTTCATTCCGCTGACCGTCGGCGGCGGGATTCGCACGGTGGCCGACGTCGACGTCCTGCTGCGCGCGGGCGCCGACAAGGTTTCGATCAACACCGCCGCGATCGCCCGGCCCGACCTGCTGGAAGAAATGGCGAGGCAGTTCGGGTCGCAATGCATCGTGCTGTCGGTCGATGCCCGCACGGTGCCCCCGGGGTCGGTGCCGACGCCGTCGGGTTGGGAGGTCACCACCCACGGCGGGCGCCGCGGGACGGGAATCGACGCCGTCGAATGGGCCTCCCGCGGAGCCGATCTGGGCGTGGGGGAGATCCTGCTGAACTCGATGGACGCCGACGGCACCAAGGCCGGGTTCGACTTGCCGATGCTGCAGGCGGTGCGCTCGGCGGTCACGGTGCCGGTGATCGCCAGCGGCGGCGCCGGCGCGGCCGAACACTTCGCGCCCGCGGTCGCCGCCGGCGCCGATGCGGTGCTGGCGGCCAGCGTCTTTCACTTCCGGGAGCTGACCATCGGCCAGGTGAAGGCGGCCATGGCGGCGGAAGGGATCGCCGTGCGATGACGCTGGACCCGCAGATCGCCGCGCGGCTGAAGCGCAACGCCGACGGCCTGTTCACCGCCGTCGTGCAGGAGCGCGACACCGGTGATGTGCTGATGGTCGCCTGGATGGACGACGCGGCGCTGGCCCGCACGCTCGAAACCCGGGAGGCGACGTATTTCTCGCGGTCCCGCGCCGAGCAGTGGGTCAAGGGCGCGACGTCCGGCCACACCCAATACGTGCACTCGGTGCGGCTGGACTGCGACGGCGATACCGTCCTGCTGACCGTCGACCAGGTGGGCGGCGCCTGCCACACCGGCGACCACAGCTGCTTTGACGCCGACCTGCTGCTGGGCCCCGACGACTAGCCCGTCGCCACGTCCAGACCGTTGGCGGCGGCCATCGCCGCGCGGGCCCACTCATGGCGGGAAACGGCGGGCTCGATGCGGTCGCGGCGGATGAGTTCGACGTCGATGGCGGTGCCGTTGACCACCGCGCCCGGCACCCGGAAGGAGAACGCCGGCTCGTCGGTGGCGATGGCGAGGATGGCGTCGCTATCGGTGAAACCGTTGGCGCGCATGGTGTCCCCGGCCCACCGGAACGGTTCGAGGCCGCCGAAGTTGTGGACGTACACCACCCACAGCCGGGTGCCGCGCCCGTTGTAGAGCTTGGTGAGTGCCCGGTTCACCGCGTCGGACTGCAGCGGGCCGAGCACACCCGATTGATCCGTGAGCTGGCCGGACAACTTCAACGCGGGCGCCGCAGCGGGCGGTGCCGCCGATTGCGACGGGGATTGCGCCCCCGGACTGGTGTTCGGCCGGCCGGCGTGACCGCGGAGCAGGTAGACGCCGACCACCGCCGCGATCGCGACCAGCGCGACGGCAACCAGCGCCGCCAGCAGCGGCGAACGTCGGCTGCGGCGCGCCCGCGGCGGTGCGGGCGTCGGGCTCTGCGGTGCGGCGATCACTTCCGTGGGGGTGGCGATGATCTCGGTGGGCCCGGCGGTGTCCATTCGGCCGGCAAGCGCGGCCGCGAAATCCGCGCAGCTGGCGTAACGGTCGCGCGGGTTCTTGGCGAGCACCTTCGCGATGACCGGGTCGAGCGCGGCCAGGTCGGGTCGGCGCTCGCTGATCCGCGGGGGCGGTGCGGACAGATGCTGGCTGATGACCACCGCCGGGTTGGAGTGGTGAAACGGGGCGGAGCCGGTCAACAGGTTGTACGCCGTGCAGCCGAGCGCGTATTGGTCGGTGTTCGCGTCGAGGTCCGCACCCTGCAGCTGCTCGGGCGAGCAGTAGGCGGTGGTGCCCACCAGCATGTTCGTCGCGGTCAGGCCGCTGATCTCACCCAGTTCACGCGCGATGCCGAAGTCGGCCAGCAGGATCCGCCGTCTGGAGTTCGCCGAGGCCTGCTGGGGGCCGACCAGGATGTTGGCGGGTTTGACGTCGCGGTGCAGCAGTCCGCGGGCGTGCGCGTAGTCGAGCGCGTCGGCGACCGCGGAGATGATCTCGACCACCTCCGCGCGGGGCATGCCGGACGGATACCGGCCGCGCAGCAGCTGCGCGGCGTCGGTGCCCTCGACGTAGTCCATCGAAATCCACAGTTGCCCTTCGTATTCCCCGCGGTCGTGGATTCCGACGATGTGCTCGTTGTACAGGTTGGCGGCGAGATCGGCCTCGCGGTTGAAGCGTTGGCGGAATTCGTCGTTCGCGGTCAGCTCGCCGGGCAAGACCTTCAGGGCATCGCGGCGGGGCAGCCGCGGGTGCTGCGCCAGATACACCTGCCCCATGCCTCCGGCCCCGAGGCGCCGCACGATGGTGTAACCGGCGAACACGTCTCCTTCTTGGAGGCCTTCGGTCTTCGGCATGTGAGCATGCTACTGAGGCCGCCGTCGGACGGGCCGGGAAATCGGGACCGTGGTCGGGCGGGGAGAAGTCGCCCGACGGGGACCCTTCGACGACAATGGCGGTCGATGTTGAGACGGGTGTCGTGGACCGCGGTGGTGCCGCTGCTCGCCGTCGGCGTGCTGGCCGTGATCTGGGGCGAGAAACTGGGCCCGGCACTGGTCGTGCTGGCGGCGGCATTCCTCATCGGCGCCGTGTTGGCCGCGGTGCATCACGCGGAGGTGGTCGCGGCCCGGGTCGGTGAGCCGTTCGGGTCGCTGGTGCTCGCGGCCGCGGTGACGGTGATCGAGGTGGCCCTCATCGTCGAGCTGATGGCGTCCGGGGGCAACGAGGCCGCGACCCTGGCCAGGGACACCGTTTTCGCCGCGGTGATGATCACCACCAACGGCATCGCCGGTTTGTCGCTGCTGCTCGGTTCCCGGCGCTACGGCGTCACGCTGTTCAACGCCGAGGGCAGTGGCGCCGCGCTGGCCACCCTCACCACCCTGGCGACGCTGAGCCTGGTGCTGCCCGCGTTCACCACCAGCGGCCTGGGCAAGGAGTTCTCGCCCGGCCAGCTGGCCTTCGCGGCGGTCGTCTCGTTGCTGCTCTACCTGGTCTTCGCCTTCACCCAGACGGTGCGGCACCGCGACTTCTTCCTGCCGGTCGCGCAGAAGGGTCAAAAGCGGCTGTTCGAGGACGAAAGCCACGCGGACCCGCCGAGCCGCGGCGCGGCGCTGGGCAGTCTGGGGCTGCTGCTTGTCGCCCTGGCCGCGGTGGTGGGCCTGGCCGAAGAGGAGTCGCCGGCCGTCGAGAGCGCGGTGACGGCGGCGGGATTCCCGCAGTCCTTCGTCGGCGTCGTGATCGCCGCCCTGGTGCTGCTGCCGGAAACCTTCGCCGCGGTCCGTGCGGCGCGGCAAGGCCGCATCCAGATCAGCCTGAACCTGGCCTACGGCTCGGCGATGGCGAGCATCGGGCTGACCATCCCGGCGATCGCGCTGGCGTCGCTCTGGCTCAAGGGACCGCTGGTGCTCGGCCTGGGCGCCATCCAGTTGGTGCTGCTGGCGCTGACCGTCGTGATCAGCACGCTGACGGTCGTTCCCGGGCGGGCCACCCGGTTGCAGGGCGAGGTGCACCTGGTGCTGCTGGCCGCCTACGTGTTCCTGGCGATCAGCCCCTGACGCTCAGCGGGCGCGCAGCGTCTCCAGCGCCTTGTCGGCGTGGGTGTCCATGTTGAACTCACTGGAAATCACGTTGAGCACCCTGCGATCGGTGTCGATGACGAAGGTGGTGCGCTTGACCGGCATCAGCTTGCCCAGCAGGCCACGCTTGACGCCGAACTGCGCGGCCACGGTGCCCTCGGTGTCCGACAGCAGCGGGTAGTCGAACTTCTGCATGTCGGCGAACTTGGCCTGCTTCTGCACGGCATCGGCGCTGATGCCGACCCGGTTGGCCCCCACCGCGGCGAATTCCGCGGCCAGGTCCCGGAAGTGGCAGGCCTCCTTGGTGCAGCCCGGCGTCATCGCCGCGGGGTAGAAGAACAGCACCACGGGCCCGCCGGAGAGCAGGTCGCTGAGCTTGCGCGGCGTTCCGGTCTGATCGGGAAGTTCGAAGTCCGCGACGGTTTCACCAGGTTTCATGTCGCGAGCGTAACGCCACGGCGAATCCCCACGCGGAAAAGCGCAGCGACGTTACGCCCGCGAGCTGGCCCAACGCATCTGCGAGGATGGTTCGGTGCACGCCCACCTCGCCGCGACGACCTCACGAGAGGATTTCCGCCGGCTCGCCGCCGAGCACCGCGTGGTCCCGGTGACCCGCAAGGTGCTGGCCGACAGCGAGACGCCGCTGTCGGCCTACCGCAAGCTCGCCGCCAATCGCCCGGGCACGTTCCTGCTGGAATCCGCCGAGCACGGCCGATCCTGGTCGCGGTGGTCGTTCATCGGGGCGGGCGCGCCGTCGGCCCTGACCGTCCGCGACGGCGAAGCGGTCTGGCTGGGGGCGGCGCCGCAGGACGCGCCCACCGGCGGCGACCCGCTGCGCGCGCTGCGGACCACCCTCGAGCTGCTGGCCACCGCGGCGCTGCCCGGGCTGCCGCCGCTGTCCGGCGGCATGGTCGGGCTGTTCGCCTACGACATGGTGCGGCGGCTGGAACGCCTACCCGAACTGGCCGTCGACGACCTGCACCTGCCGGACATGCTGCTGCTGCTGGCCACCGACGTGGCGGCGGTCGACCACCACGAGGGCACCATCACGCTGGTCGCCAACGCGGTGAACTGGAACGGCACGGACGAGCGGGTCGACGAGGCCTACGACGACGCGCTCGCCCGCCTGGACGTGATGACCGCGGCGCTCGGTCAGCCGCTGCCGTCCACGGTCGCCACGTTCGAAAGGCCCGAGCCGCAGTACCGCGCGCAGCGCACCGTCGAGGAGTACGGGAAGATCGTCGACTACCTCGTCGACCAGATCGCCGCCGGCGAGGCCTTCCAGGTCGTCCCCTCCCAGCGCTTCGAGATGGACACCGATGTCGATCCGATCGACGTGTACCGGATGCTGCGGGTCACCAACCCGAGCCCCTACATGTACCTGCTGCATGTCCCGAACGGTGTCGGCGGAACTGACTTTTCGGTCGTCGGGTCCAGCCCGGAGGCGCTGGTCACCGTCCACGACGGCTGGGCGACGACGCATCCGATCGCCGGCACCCGGTGGCGCGGGCAGACCGACGAAGAGGATCAGCTGCTGGAGAAGGAACTGCTGGCCGACGAGAAGGAGCGCGCCGAGCACCTGATGCTGGTTGACCTGGGCCGCAACGACCTCGGCCGGGTCTGCGCGCCGGGCACCGTGCGCGTCGAGGATTACAGCCACATCGAGCGCTACAGCCACGTCATGCACCTGGTGTCGACGGTGACGGGGATGCTCGCCGATCACCGGACCGCCCTGGACGCGGTGACGGCCTGCTTCCCGGCCGGCACGCTGTCGGGCGCGCCGAAGGTGCGGGCGATGGAGCTGATCGAGGAGGTGGAGAAGACGCGCCGCGGCCTCTACGGCGGCGTGGTCGGCTACCTCGACTTCGCCGGCAACGCCGACTTCGCGATCGCCATCCGCACGGCGCTGATGCGCGACGGCACCGCCTACGTGCAGGCCGGCGGCGGGGTGGTGGCCGACTCCAACGGTCCGTACGAGTACACCGAGGCCTCCAACAAGGCCCGCGCGGTGCTCAACGCGATCGCCGCCGCCGAGACGCTGACCCAACCGGAGGCCGGCCGCCATGACTGAGGCCCGGCCGAACCGGCTGGCCCTGGGAGTGGCCCAGGTCTTGCTGGTGGCATCCGCGGCGGCGTTGTGGGCGGCGTCCCGGCTGCCATGGGTGGTGATCCGGTCGTTCGACGGGCTGGGTCCGCCACGCGAGGTGACGCTGAACGGCGCGTCGTGGTCGACGGCGCTGTTGCCGTTGGCGGTGCTCATGCTCGCGACGGCCGTGGCGGCCATCGCCGTGCGCGGCTGGCCGCTGCGGGCGCTGGCGGGGCTGCTGGCGGTGGCCAGCCTGGCGGTCGGATACCTCGGGGTCAGCCTGTGGGCGCTGCCGGACGTCGCCGTGCGCGGCGCCGAGCTGGCGCACGTCGCGGTGATGTCGCTGGTGGGCAGCGAGCGGCGGTACACCGGCGCGGGTATCGCGGTGGCCGCGGCGGCGTGCACCCTGGTCGCGGCCGTCCTGTTGCTGCGGTCGGCCGGCGATTCGAAGTCGGCCCGGTTGAGCGCGGAAAAGTATGCGGCGCCGGCGACGCGCCGCTCGAATGCGCTACGCGATGACACCGATGGCGCGATGCTGGAGCGGCCGGAGACGCCGGAAATGTCGGAGCGGATGATCTGGGACGCGCTTGACGAGGGCCGCGACCCGACCGATCGGTCCCGCGACTCGGACACCGAGGGTCGGTGACGGGCCGCGAGCCGAGGGCCGCTACCCTTCATTCACGTCGTCGCAATCGGCTGGGATTTGTCAGGTGGGCCGTGGGATGACGATGGGTGACAGCGCGAAGGGAAGCAACAGGCATGAGTCCGGCTACCGTGCTTGACTCCATCCTCGAGGGAGTCCGGGCCGACGTTGCCGCGCGCGAAGCCCTCATCAGCCTGTCCGAAATCAAAGCCGCCGCTGCCGCCGCCCCGCCACCGCGTGACGTGATGGCCGCCCTGCGTGAGCCGGGCATCGGCGTCATCGCCGAAGTCAAGCGCGCCAGCCCGTCGGCGGGTTCCCTGGCGACCATTGCCGATCCGGCGAAATTGGCCCGGGCGTACGAGGACGGCGGAGCCCGGATCATCAGCGTCCTGACCGAGGAGCGCCGTTTTCGCGGATCGCTCGACGACCTGGATGCGGTGCGGGCCGCGGTTTCGATACCGGTATTGCGCAAAGACTTTGTCGTGCAGCCGTATCAGATCCACGAGGCCCGCGCGCACGGCGCCGACATGTTGTTGCTCATCGTCGCCGCGCTGGACCAGTCGGCTCTGGTGTCGATGCTGGACCGCACCGAGTCACTTGGCATGACAGCCCTTGTCGAGGTGCACACCGAGGAGGAGGCCGACCGGGCGCTGAAGGCCGGGGCCAACGTAATCGGTGTCAACGCGCGCGATCTCGCGACGCTGGCGGTCGACCGGGATTGCTTCGCCCGCATCGCTCCCGGGCTGCCCAGCAAAGTGATCAGGATCGCCGAGTCCGGTGTCCGTGGCACCGGGGATCTGTTGGCGTATGCCGGTGCCGGTGCGGACGCCGTTTTGGTCGGAGAGGGTCTGGTCAAAAGCGGCGACCCGCGCGCCGCGGTCGCCGACTTGGTCACCGCGGGCACCCACCCCTCCTGTCCGAAACCGTCTCGCTAATCGTCAAGTCACTTGAAGAGCCCCGGCGCTGAAACGTTGAACCTCATGAGCCGTCCCCGCGTAGAGCCTTGGTGATGGTCAATCTGCCCCGCCCGGACCTTCCCGCTTCGAGTGCAGCCGTCGCCGAACCCACCCGCCACGAACCCGACGCGGGTGGCCATTTCGGCGTTTACGGTGGCCGCTACGTTGCCGAGGCGTTGATGGCGGTGATCGAAGAGGTCACCGCCGCCTACGAGAAGGAACGCATCAATCCCGACTTCCTGGACACCCTGGACGACCTGCAGGCCAACTACGCCGGCCGGCCGTCGCCGCTGTACGAGGCCACCCGGCTGTCCGGACATGCCGGGTCGGCGCGCATCTTCCTCAAACGAGAAGACTTGAACCACACCGGTTCTCACAAGATCAACAACGTCCTCGGCCAGGCGTTGCTGGCCAAGCGAATGGGCAAGACCCGGGTCATCGCCGAGACCGGCGCCGGTCAGCACGGTGTCGCCACGGCCACCGCATGCGCCTTGCTCGGCCTGGAATGCGTCGTCTACATGGGCGCCGTGGACACCGCGCGCCAGGCGCTCAACGTGGCGCGAATGCGACTGCTGGGCGCCGAGGTCGTGTCGGTGCAGAGCGGTTCGAAAACGCTCAAAGATGCCATCAACGAGGCGTTTCGCGACTGGGTGACCAACGCCGAGCGCACCTACTACTGCTTCGGCACCGCCGCGGGGCCGCATCCGTTTCCGGCGATGGTGCGCGACTTTCAGCGGATCATCGGGTTGGAGGCGCGCGTGCAGATCCAGGCCCAGGCGGGCCGGTTGCCCGACGCGGTCGTGGCCTGTGTCGGTGGCGGATCCAACGCGATCGGCATCTTCCACCCGTTCATCGACGATCCGGGGGTGCGCCTGGTCGGCTTCGAGGCGGCCGGCGACGGCGTCGAAACCGGAAGGCACGCCGCCACGTTCGCCGGCGGCTCACCAGGGGCGTTCCAGGGTTCGTTCTCGTACCTGCTGCAGGATGAAGACGGCCAGACCATCGAATCGCATTCGATCTCGGCGGGTCTGGACTATCCGGGGGTTGGCCCCGAGCACGCGTATCTCAAGGAGACCGGGCGCGCCGAATACCGGCCGATCACCGACTCGGAGGCAATGGATGCGTTTGCGTTGCTGTGCCGCACCGAGGGCATCATCCCGGCCATCGAATCGGCGCATGCGGTCGCCGGCGCGGTCAAGCTGGGCCTCGAGATGGGGCAGGGTGCGATCATCGTGGTGAACCTCTCGGGCCGGGGCGACAAGGATGTCGAGACGGCCGCGAAATGGTTCGGCTTGATGGGGCCCAGCGAGCGATGACCGTGGAACAAAGGCATGCCAGCAGGCTCGGGCCGGTCTTCGATATGTGCCGCAAGGAGAATCGCGCGGCGCTGATCGGCTACCTGCCCACCGGTTACCCCGACGTGCCGGCCTCGGTGGACGGAATGCTCGCCCTGGTCGAATCCGGTTGCGACATCATCGAAGTCGGCGTGCCCTATTCGGATCCCGGCATGGACGGGCCGACCATCGCCCGGGCCACCGAGGCCGCGTTGCAAGGGGGCGTGCGGGTCCGGGATACGCTCGCCGCCGTCGAGGCGATCAGTGCGGCCGGCGGGCATGCGGTGGTGATGACGTATTGGAATCCCGTGCTGCGCTACGGGGTCGACGCGTTCGCGCGCGATCTCGCGTCGGCCGGGGGGCACGGCCTGATCACTCCCGACCTCATCCCCGACGAAGCGGGGCAGTGGTTGGCGGCAGCTGAGGAGCATCGGTTGGATCGCATTTTTCTGGTGGCGCCGTCGTCGACGCCGCAACGGCTGGCGATGACGGTCGAGGCATCGCGCGGATTCGTCTACGCTGCTTCCACGATGGGGGTGACCGGGGCGCGTGACGCGGTGTCGCAGGCCGCGCCCGAACTGGTGCAACGGGTAAAGGCGGTGTCGGACATACCCGTCGGCGTCGGCCTGGGCGTGCGGTCGCGGGAGCAGGCGGCACAGATCGGCAGCTACGCCGACGGTGTCATCGTGGGTTCGGCGCTGGTGTCGGCGCTCGGCGACGGCGGGTTGCCCGCGTTGCGGGCGCTGACCGAGGAACTGGCCGCCGGTGTCCGGCGGAAGGCGTCCGCCTGATGACGATGTTGCCGACGTATTTCCCGAGCCCGCCCCAAGGTGTCTGGCACCTTGGGCCGCTGCCCATTCGCGCGTACGCGTTGTTCATCATCACCGGCATCGTGGTGGCGCTGCTGATCGGCGACCGGCGCTGGGAGGCCCGCGGCGGGCAGCGCGGCGTCATCTACGACATCGCGTTGTGGGTCGTGCCCTTCGGATTGGTGGGCGGCCGGCTTTATCACCTGGCCACCGACTGGCGGACCTACTGGGGGCCCGGTGGCGCCGGGTTGGGCGCGGCGGTGCGCATTTGGGATGGCGGCCTGGGCATCTGGGGCGCGGTGGCGCTCGGTTGCGTCGGGGGCTGGATCGGTTGTCGGCGTCACGGCATTCCGCTGCCGGCCTTCATCGACGCGGTGGCCCCCGGACTCGTCCTGGCGCAGGCCATCGGCCGGCTCGGCAACTATTTCAACCAGGAGCTCTACGGTCGGGAAACCACGCTGCCGTGGGGTCTGGAGATCTTCTACCGCCGAGACCCCTCGGGATACATCGACCCGCATTCGTTGGACGGTGTCTCGACGGGGCAGGTGGCGCTCGTCGTGCAGCCGACGTTCCTGTACGAATTGATTTGGAACGTCCTGGTTTTCGCCGTATTGATCTATGCGGACCGACGATTCAGGTTGGGCCACGGGCGGCTGTTTGCGCTGTATGTGGCCAGCTACTGCATCGGGCGCTTCGGCGTCGAGCTGCTGCGCGACGACACCGCAACCCACATCGCGGGCATCCGGATCAATTCGTTCACATCGACTTTCGTGTTCATCGGGGCCGTGGTGTACATCATGGTGGCGCCGAAGGGGCGTGAGGCCCCCGAGAGCCTGCGCGGCACCGATCACGTTGCCGAGGAATCCCCGGAAGCCGAGCCGGCGGACGAGTCACCTACCGTCGTCTCGGCCGAGGCGACGACGGCGGCGGTCGCGGTGGGCGACGGGGACGACGACGACAAAACCGCCGAGCCGGCGGAGACGGACGAGGTCGTTCAAGTCGACGAGCCGGAGGCCGCGGAGCCCGAGACGGTCAACGCGGAGGCCGCAGAGCCCGCCGAAGCCGGATCCGGGGAACCCGAAACCGAAGAGCCGGAGACGACGGAAACCGAGGCGGCCGAGCCCGAAACCGAGGAGCCGGAAGCCGAAGCACCGGCGCAACCAGAAGCCGAAGAACACGAACCCGAAACCGACGCGGACGATCAATCCGAGCCGGAGCCGGAGCCGCCCGCCGCGCAGGAATCGGCCGAAAACGCTTCCGCCGTCGAGCCGGAGAAGGAACCCCGCAGTCGGTGGCGGCTGCGAAGGAACCGGCCGTCGAGCCCCTAACGGCTGCGCGGTCTGGCATGCTGAACACGTGACGCAAACCAACGCCGCTCGGCAATCGGTGGAACAGTGTCACGGCCCGCGCCGTCAGCGCCGGTACGTCGCCGCCGGCACCGCCATCGTGCTGGGCGGCGCGCTGGGCTACGTGGGCCTGGTCGACCCGCACAACACGAATTCGCTGTATCCGCAGTGCGCCTTCAAATGGCTCACCGGCTGGAACTGCCCGTTCTGCGGTGGCCTGCGGATGACGCACGACCTGCTGCACGGCGACCTGGCCGCCGCCATCAACGACAATGTTTTCCTGCTGGTCGGCATCCCGATGCTGGCCGGGTGGCTGTTGATCCGGCACGGTCGCGGCAAACCGTCGCTGTCGACACCGGCTTGGCTGACAATGGTTCTGGTCGTCATCGCGTGGACGGTGCTGCGTAACCTGCCCGGCTTCCCACTGTTGCCGGCGATTCAGAGTGGCTAGGCGCCCACAGCGCGACATCCCGTTCGGTCGGACCGGGCTGCTCCCACGCGACTATGCTGTGTCGGCGTGAGTAGACGCGGAAAGATCGTCTGCACCCTTGGCCCTGCGACGAATTCGGACGAGCTGATCCTGGCGCTGGTCGACGCCGGAATGGACGTCGCCCGGTTGAACTTCAGTCACGGCGACTATTCCGACCACAAAGCCGCCTACGAGCGGGTGCGGGCCGCTTCTGACACCACCGGCCGCGCGGTCGGTGTACTCGCCGACCTGCAGGGCCCGAAGATCCGGCTGGGGCGTTTCGCCACCGGGTCCACGTACTGGGCCGATGGCGAAACCGTGTGCATCACCGTCGCGGACTGCGTAGGCACCCACGACCGCGTGTCGACCACCTACAAGAAGCTGGCCACCGACGCGACGGTGGGTGACCGGGTGCTGGTCGACGACGGCAAGGTCGGCATGGTCGTCGAGCGGATCGACGGCGACGATGTCATCTGCACCGTCGAAGAGGGTGGCCCGGTCAGCAACAACAAAGGCATCTCGCTGCCCGGCATGAACGTGTCCGCACCGGCCTTGTCGGAGAAGGACATCGAGGACCTCACCTTCGCGCTGGATCTCGGCGTCGACCTGGTCGCGCTGTCGTTCGTGCGCTCGCCGTCCGACGTCGAGTTGGTGCACGAGGTGATGGACCGGATCGGGCGGCGGGTGCCGGTGATCGCCAAGCTGGAAAAGCCGGAAGCCGTCGACAATCTGGAAGCGATCGTGCTGGCCTTCGACGCCATCATGGTGGCCCGTGGCGACCTCGGCGTCGAACTCCCGCTGGAAGAGGTGCCGCTGGTGCAGAAGCGGGCCATCCAGATGGCCCGGGAGAACGCCAAACCCGTCATCGTGGCGACTCAGATGCTCGACTCGATGATCGAGAACTCACGGCCGACGCGCGCCGAGGCCTCCGACGTCGCCAACGCTGTGCTCGACGGCGCCGACGCGGTGATGTTGTCCGGCGAGACCTCGGTCGGGAAGTACCCGCTGGCGGCCGTGCGGACCATGTCGCGGATCATCTGCGCCGTCGAGGACAATTCCACCGCCGCTCCGCCGTTGACGCACGTGCCGCGGACCAAGCGCGGGGTGATCTCGTACGCCGCCCGCGACATCGGGGAGCGTTTGGACGCCAAGGCGCTGGTCGCCTTCACCCAGTCCGGCGACACCGTCAAGCGGTTGGCGCGCCTGCATACGCCGCTGCCGCTGCTGGCCTTCACCGCCTGGCCCGAGGTGCGCAGCCAACTCGCCATGACCTGGGGCACCGAGACGTTCATCGTCCCGATGATGACGTCCACCGACGGCATGATCCGTCAGGTCGACAAGTCGCTGCTGGAACTCGGCCGCTACAAGCGCGGCGACCTGGTGGTGATCGTCGCCGGGGCGCCACCTGGCACAGTAGGGTCGACCAACCTCATCCACGTGCACCGGATCGGTGAGGACGACGTCTAGCGCCCACACCCAAAGGAGAGGCCGCGATCAGCACCAATTCTGATTTCGGGGAATTGCTGGCGGTGCTCGACCTCAACCGCGTCACCGGCGAGCGCTTCGTCGGGTCTCATCCCAGCAAGAACCCGATGCGGACTTTCGGTGGCCAGCTGATGGCCCAGTCGTTCGTCGCGAGCAGCCGCACGCTGGTCCGGGACGACCTGCCGCCCAGCGCGCTGTCCGTGCACTTCGTCAACGGGGGCGACACCGCCAAGGACATCGAGTTCCACGTCACCCGGCTGCGCGACGAGCGGCGCTTCGCCAATCGGCGCGTCGACGCCGTGCAGGACGGCATGCTGTTGTCCTCGGCGATGATCTCGTACATGTCCGGCGGCCGCGGTCTCGAACACGCCGTCGACCCGCCGCACGTGGGCGCGCCCGAAACGCAGCCGCCGATCAGCGAGCTGCTACGCGGCTACGAGGAGACGGTTCCGCACTTCGTCAACGCCCTGCAGCCGATCGAATGGCGCTACACCAACGACCCGGCCTGGGTGATGCGCGAGAAGGGCGACCGGCTTCCGCACAACCGGGTGTGGATGAAGGCCGGCGGCGCGATGCCCGACGACCCGGTCCTGCACAGCGCGACCATGGTGTACTCCTCGGACACCACGGTGCTGGACTCGGTCATCACCACCCATGGGCTGTCGTGGGGGTTCGACCGCATTTTCGCCGCCTCCGCCAACCATTCCGTGTGGTTTCACCGGCAGGTCGACTTCGACGACTGGGTCCTGTATTCGACGTCGTCGCCGGTGGCCGCGGATTCGCGCGGGCTCGGCGCCGGGCACTTCTTCGATCGTTCGGGGCAGGTCCTGGCGACGGTGGTGCAAGAGGGTGTCCTGAAATACTTTCCGCCCGCCCGCCGATAGACAGGGTGAATACCCGCAGGACATCGCCGTGAATTCGGCCCGGCAGGACCGGGATCGGGCGTAAGTTCTTAGCAGCCGGGTATTCGGTGCAGAGGCGGCAACCAGCCGCCCAGCTGGAATGTCAGCGCATCGGGAGGTGAGTGTGAGCGGGCCCTTGGTCGACGTCTCCGCGAAGTCACGCGCGCGCGAACGCGTGGTCGTCTCCGTCGATTCGCGGGCAGCCCGGTTGATCGGTGCGGTGGCCCTGTTCAGCGCCACCTGCTGGCTGGTTGAAATCCTTGCCCGCCACCATCACCAGCCGGCGTGGCACTACACCGATCGATTGGCCTGGTCGCTGACCGTCCTGGTCGCGGTGGCATGGATCGCGCGCGGCATCTTCCTGGGCCGTCCCGTGACCACCGTGCATGCCGGCGCCGCCGCCTTCTTCGTGGTGGCGGGCCTGGGCATGCACGTGTTGTCCTTCGATCTGCTCGGTGACCTGGTGATCGCCAGCTCCGGCATGATCCTGATGTGGCCGACGTCGTCGCATCCGCGTCCCGAGGATTTGCCCCGGGTCTGGAAACTGATCCAGGCCACCAAGAACGATCCGCTGGCGCCGTTCGCGATGCAGACCGGCAAGAGTTACCACTTCACCGCCGACGGCAGCGCGGCCCTGGCCTACCGGACGCGCCTGGGCATCGCCGTGGTCGGCGGTGACCCGATCGGTGACGAGGCCCGGTTCCCCGAGCTGGTCGCCGACTTCGCCGCCATGTGCCACACCCACGGCTGGCGAATCGCGGTGGTGGGTTGCGGCGAGCGGCGGCTCGGCTTGTGGAACGACGCCGCGGTGCTCGGGCAGTCGTTGCGCGCCGTGCCGATCGGGCGCGACGTGGTCGTCGACATCATCGGCTTCGACATGGTGGGACGCAAGTACCGCAACCTGCGGCAGGCGGTGAAGCGCACCCACAACTGCGGCATCACCACCGAGATCGTCGCGGAACAGGAACTCGACGATGGGCAACTGGCCGAGCTGACCGAGGTGGTGCGGGCGTCAAGCAAAGGGGCGCGCTCCGATCGCGGGTTCCACATGAACCTCGACGGCGTGCTGGAGGGCCGGTTCCCCGGAATACGGCTGATCATCGCCAGGGACGCCGCGGGCAAGGTGCAGGGGTTCCACCGCTATGCGACGGCCGGCGGCGGCAGCGACATCAGCCTCGACGTGCCGTGGCGCCGGCGCGGAGCCCCCAACGGCATCGACGAACGGCTCAGCATCGACATGATCATGGCCGGAAAAGAGACCGGGGCACAACGACTTTCGCTCGCGTTCGCGGCCTTCCCGGAAATCTTCGACGAGAAGAATCGCAGCCGCGCCCAGCGCCTCTTCTATCGGTTGATCCATGTTCTCGACCCGTTGATCGCACTCGAGTCGCTGTACCGGTACGTGCGCAAGTTCCACGCGCTCGACGCCCGGCGCTACGCACTGGTCTCGATGACGCAGCTCGTCACATTGTTGATCGTGTTGCTGTCGCTGGAGTTCATGCCCCGGCGGCGGCACCTCTGATCGCATCGACGTGCAGTTCGCGACAGCCGATGTCGCCGGGCAGGTGGTGGGTCGCCACCACCACGGTTCGCTCGGCGGAGATCAAGTGCGGATCGGGGCCCAGCAGGTCGCGGAGAAGCGGTTCGGCATCCGTCGCGTCCAGGTGTTCGGTGGGCTCGTCGAGCAGCACGATCCGGGCGGGTGCGAGCACCGCACGCGCCAACAGCAGCCGCCTGCGCTGACCGCCCGAAAGTGCTTCTGCGCCACCGGTCAACACCGTCGAGAGACCCTCGGGCAAACCGGCGAGCCAGGCGCCGAGCCCGACCGCATCCAGCGCGGCCGCCAATTCGTCGTCTCGGCAGTCGCCGCGCGCGACCAGCAGGTTGTCTCGGACGGTGGTGGCGAACACATGCGCGTCCTCGGCGAAAAAGCTGACGGCGCCACGCAAGTCCGCTTCGCCGAACTCGATCAGATCGGTGCCGCCGAGCCTCACCCGTCCCTCCAGCGGGGGCAGCAGCCCGGCAAGGGTCATCAACAGCGTCGTCTTTCCCGAACCGCTGGGACCGGTGACGGCCATCCGGGCCCCCGGCGGTAGGTCCAGCGTGATGCGGTTCGAGCGGAGTGCCCCTGCGTGACCGGGCCGGATGTCGGCGGACAACACGGCGTCGACGGCGGGTTTCGGCGGGGCCGCCGCCGGCTTCTCGGACGGACGCGGACGGTCGGTAGCCGTCAGGTCGAGGAGCCGGCGTGCCGCGATGCGTGACCGCGTCAGTTGGACCGCCGCGGCGGGTAACGGGGTCATCGCCTCGAACGCCGACAGCGGCAACAACATCAGGATGGCCAGCGTGGTGGGGGCGACCGACGGCGCCAACCCGATGCCGGCCACCACCGCGCCGAGCACGCTGGCGCCGATCGCGGCGGTGGGCACCGCTTCGGCGATGGCGGCCGGCCTCGCGGCGGCGTCGAGGGCGGCGCCCCACGCCCGTTGGCGGCGTTGCGATTCGGCGATGACGCGGGGAAGCAGGCCGGCGACGCGAAGCTCCGGCGCGTGTTCCAGAGCGATCATCGCCGATGTGTCGCGCTCGGAATGATGCTGCCGGGCAGCACTTTCCTGGCCCGCCGCGGCCCTGCCCGCCAGGAGCGGCGCGACGAAGCCGGCGACCAGCAGGCAGATCGCCAGCACCGCTGCGGCCGGCAGCGAGATGGCCGCGATGACCGCGGTCGCCGCCAGCGCCAGCACCGCCGCGACACCGATCGGCACCACCGCACGCACCAGCACGTTGGCCAGCTCTTCGACGTCGGAGCCCACCCGGGTGACGAGCTCGCCGCTGTGCAGGCGGGCTGCGGCCGCCGCGGGCCCGTAGGCCAGCCGGTGATAGATCCGCGCCCTGGCGGTGCCGGCCGCGCGCAGTGCGGTGTCGTGGGTGACCAGCCGCTCGCAGTAATGCAACACGCCCCGCGAGATCGCGAATGCGCGCACCGCGACGGCCGCGACCGACAGGTCCAGCACCGGCGGCATCTGCCAGGCCCGCGTGATGAGCCAGGCGGAGACACCGGCCAGCGCCAGCGCGCTGCCCAGCGACAGCACCCCCAGCGCGATCGCCGCCGAAATGCGGGGGAGCCGGGGCCTTAGCAGCGGTGCGGCCGCCAAGAGGGGATCAGACCGGGGCATAACGCGCCCCACTGTCGGCGGTCACTTCGACCACCCGGTCACCGATGGCGAGAACCGGATCGCGGTGCCCGACGACCACCACGGTCGCACCGGCCCGGGCACGCTCCACGATCGCGCGCAACACGCGTTCCTCGGCGCCGCCGTCCAGGTGTGCGGTGGGCTCGTCGAGCAGCAGCACCGCCGCCGCCGATCCGAGTGCCCGGGCGAGGCCGAGTCGTTGCCGCTGCCCCAGTGACAGGCCGCCGCCGCCGCGGCCGAGCACGGTGTCCAGCCCGTCGGGCAGGTCGGCCAGCACCGTATCGAAACCGGATACCGCGCAAGCCTTTTCAAGGTCGCTCAAGTCACCGAACAGCACCAGGTTGTCCCGGATCGTGCCCGGGACCAACGCCGGGCGCTGCGGAAGCCAGGACAACTGCCGCCACCATGCGCCGGGCTCCAAGTCGGCAACGTCGACCCCGGCCACGGTGACGCGGCCCGATGACGGCACGGTGATCCCGGTGATCGCTTGCAGGGTCGTGCTCTTGCCGGCGCCATTGCGTCCGGTCAACACCGTCACCGAGCCCGGTTCGATGACCGCGGTGAGGTCGCGCGGCGCGTGGCCGTCGCGCCCGGCGACGCTGAGCACCTCGAGGCGGATCTCCGCCCCGCGGGCGGTGACCGTCTGATCCTGAACCTTCGGGGGGGTCGGCTCGCCGATGAGGGCGAACGCCCTGTCGGCGGCGGTCCTTCCGTCCTGCGCGGCATGGAATTCCACCCCGATCCGGCGCAGCGGCCAGTAGACATCGGGTGCCAGCAACAGCACGGTGAGGCCGGTCGCCAGCGTCATCTCGCCGAACACCAGGCGGAGCCCGATCCCCACGGCGATCAGTGCCACGCCCAGCGTCGCCAGCAATTCGAGCACCAGCGCCGACAGGAAGGCGATCCGGAGTGTCGCCATGGCCGAGCGGCGGTGCGCGGCAGCGAGTTCGGCGATGCGACGTTCGGGGCCCCGGCCGCGTCCGAGCGCCCGCAGCGTGGGGATGCCGGCGATGAGATCGAGCAACCGCCCCTGCAGGGTCGTCATGGCGGCAAGGGCCGCCGCCGATCGGTCGGCGGTTGCCAGGCCGATCAGCACCATGAAAACCGGTATGAGCGGCAGGGTGACGGCCACGATCGCCGCCGATTTCACGTCGTAGACCGCGATGACGGCGACGGTCGCGGGGGTCAAGATTCCGGCGAGCAGCAACGTGGGCAGGTAGCCGGTGAAGTAGGGTCGCAGGCCGTCGAGGCCTCGGGTGACCGCCACCGCGGCGTCATCGCGCTGGGCCGCGAGTTCACCGGGCTGGCGGGCGGTTACCGCCGTCAGCACCCGACCGGACAGATCGGCGATGACCGCGCTGGCGCCCCGCTGACCCAGCCGGGCCTGAAGCCAGTGCACCAGTGTGCGAATGGTCCACAGCGCCAACAGGATCGACAGCGGAACCAGCCAGGACCGCGGGGTGTGCGCGGAGTGGTCGCTCACGGCGCGAGCGACCACGCTCGCCAGCACGATCGCCGAGCCGATCGCGCAGCCGGAGATCACCACTCCGCAGCAGACCGTCGAGATCAGGTAGCGGCGCAAGGCCCTCGATGCCCGCCACAGTCGCGGGTCCAGGGGGCCCCGCGCTCTTGATCCGGCCGGCGAGTCCGTTTGGCTCAGGAGCCACGCCTCGCCAGGCCGATGGAGGGCGGTATCCGGTCAGTCGAGAGCCGTTGCCGGAACACCCAATACGTCCACGCCTGGTACACCACCGTCAGCGGAGCCATGAACGCCGTCACCCACGTCATGACCTTGAGCGTGTACGGGGTCGACGAAGCGTTGTAAATCGTCACACTCCACTGCTTGTTGAGCGTGGAGGGCACCAGGTTCGGATACAACGCGCCGAACAACAGGATCACCACGGCCGCCACGACCAACGCCGTGCACGCGAACGCCCACCCGTCCGAGATGCGCCGCCACACCAACAGCACCGCCGCCAGCTGCGCCACCACGGCGGCGGCCAGCACCAGCCACGTCCAATCCTTGCCGTAGGCCAGTTGGGTCCACAGCCCGAAGCCCGCCACCAGTCCGGTTACCGGCAGCGAGAGCCAGACCGCGAATCGGTGTGCGTCGTCGCGGATCGCGCCGGAGGTCTTCAGCGAAACGAACACCGCGCCGTAGAGCAGGAACAACCCGGCGGTGGCCAAACCGCCGAGCAGCGTGTAGGCGTTGAGCACGTCGGTGATCGACAGGTGCACGTGGCCGTTGGCCTGCACCGGCAGCCCGCGGACCAGGATGGCAAACGCGACACCCCACAACACGGCGGGCAGCCAGGATCCGATGGCGATGCCGGCATCGGCCCAGCCCCGCCACTTCGTGTCGTCGACCTTGCCGCGCCATTCGATCGCGACCGCGCGGACGATCATCCCGACGAGGATGGCCAGCAGCGGCAGATACAGCGTGGAGAACACGGTGGCATACCAGCCCGGGTATGCCGCGAACATCGCTGCGCCACCGACGATCAGCCACACCTCGTTGCCGTCCCACACCGGTCCGATCGTGTTGAGCGCGGCGCGGCGGATGGGTTCGGGCTCGCCGACGCCCACGCGGGCAAGCGGTTCCATCAGCATGCCCACGCCGAAGTCGAACCCCTCCAGGATGAAGAAACCGAGGAACAACACCCCGATGATGCCGAACCACAACTCGTTCAGTTGCACTGGTCAGCCCCTTTCCGGGTCGATTAGTCCTGTTGCGCCTCAGTAGGCGAAGGACAGCGGCGCTACCTCGTCGTCGCTGGGCGCTTGCGGGGGAGCGGGTTCGGCGTCGTGTTCCTGTGGCCCCTCGAGGATGTAGCGCCTCTGCAGCCAGAACCAGATCACCGCGAGTACGGCATAGACCAGGGTGAACGTCACCAGCGAGGTGATGACCATGGCGGCGGCGTGATCGGAAACGGCTTCGTGAACGGTGAACCGAACCTGCTGGTCGCCGGTCGGGTTCGGGGCGACAATCCAGGGTTGGCGGCCCATTTCGGTGAAGACCCACCCGGAGATGTTGGCCAGGAAGGGGGTGGGAATGGTCAGCAGCGCCAGCCAGGAGAACCAGCGTTGGTTGGGGATCCGGCGACCACGGGTGAGCCAGAGCGTGGCCAGCGCGAAAAGCAGCGGTACAGCCAGGAAGCCGATCATCGCGCGAAACGACCAGTAGGTGACGAACAGGTTGGGCCGGTAGTCATTTGGCCCGAATCGTTGTACGTAGTCCCGCTGGAGGTCGCGCACACCCTGCAAGGTGACGTCGCTGGTCCGGCCTTGCGCGAGGAACGGCAGCACATAGGGCACCGCGATGACGCCTTTGACGCCGTCACAGTTGTTGTGCCGACCGATCGTCAGGATGGAGAAGTCGGGATCGGTCTGGGTGTCGCACAGCGTTTCCGCCGACGCCATCTTCATCGGTTGCTGGACGAACATGAGCTTGCCCTGGCGGTCGCCGGTGAAGAACAAACCGGCGGCTGCGATCAACACCACCCAACAGCCCAGGATGGCCGCCGGGCGAAACATGGTGCGGGCGTCCGACTCGGCGGCCGGCGTGGCGGTCGCCGCCGTGCGCGACCGCACCAGCCACCACGCGCTGACGGCGGCGACGAATGTCCCGGCCGTCAGCAACGAGCCCGTCACCGTGTGTGAAAACGCCCAACGCGCGGTGTTATTGGAAAGTAGCGCGCCGATGCTGTCCAACTCGGCGCGGTGCGTCGCCGGGTTGTAGTGGGCGCCGACCGGGTGCTGCATGAACGAGTTCGCCACGATGATGAAGAACGCCGACGCGTTGACGCCCAATGCGACGATCCAAATGCATGCCAGATGTAGCAGCTTCGGCAGCCGGCTCCAGCCGAAGATCCACAACCCGATGAACGTCGATTCGAAGAAGAAGGCGAACAAGCCTTCCATGGCCAGTGGCGCGCCGAAGATGTCGCCGACGAACCGCGAATACTCGCTCCAGTTCATGCCGAACTGAAATTCCTGCACGATGCCGGTCGCCACGCCGATGGCGAAGTTGATCAAGAACAACTTGCCGAAGAACTTGGTGAGGCGGTACCACGCGGTGTTGCCCGTGACCACCCACACCGTCTGCATGACAGCGAGCAGCGGCGCCAGGCCGATGGTGAGCGGCACGAAGATGAAGTGGTAGACGGTGGTGATACCGAACTGCCACCGCGAAATATCGACGACATTCATCTGTCATCTCCCGAAGACTGCGGAGCCGTACGCACGGCTACTACGGAGTGTAGTAGAAGGTCAGGGGGCGACGCTAGCTGGGCCCGACGCCACTGCCGAGCGTTTTGGATGCCTTCCGGATGCCGAAGGACGACACGATTTCGAAGACGCCGAGGACCACGAACCAGACCCCGACCACGAGCGCCAGCGTGACAATGGATTCCAGCGGCGACGCGAGGACGACGATGCCGGCGAGCAGACTGATCACGCCGATGAAGATCGCCCACCCCCGCCCCGGCAGATATGGATCCTGGATGGCCGAAATCGTCGTGCCCACCCCGCGGAAGATGAATCCGATGCCAATCCAGATGGCCAACAACAGGATCGCGTAACCCTGACCAAAATGGCGAAATGCCAACAACGCCAAGATGAGTGACGCGGCGCCGCTGATGAACAACAGGATCCGGCTGCCCGCCGAGACATGCAGGCTGAAAGCGAAGAACACCTGTGCGGCGCCGGTGATCAGCAGATAGACGCCGAAGGCGATCGCGGCGACCACGACGGATATTCCCGGCCACGCCAGCACCAGGACGCCGAGGGCCAGCGACAGAATTCCCGATAACAGGGTCGATTTCCACAGATGCGGCAACAAACTTGGAACAGGAGGAGATCCAGGTGTGGTTTGCATGGCCGCAGTCTGACACAAACGCCGCCCCCGGTATAGGGCACTTCGGCTATACGTGGGCCGTGCGTGAATCGTCGGCCAACAGATCGGTCGTCTCGTCGGCCGCCTTGCGCCCGATCAGATACCAGGTACGCATGAGGCCTTTGCCTTTGACGTCGATGTGGCCGCGCTCCTGCATCACGAATTCGTCCTTGAGGCGCTCGTACATGGCCTGGGGCACCTGAATTCGGCCCACCGAGTCGGTGGATTCCATCCTCGACGCGACGTTGACCGCGTCACCCCACACGTCATAGAAGAAGCGCCGGGACCCCACGACGCCGGCAACCACCGGCCCGCACGCCATGCCCACCCGCAGCGGAACCGCGTCCCCGTGCGGATCCTGCAGTCCGGCCGCAACATTGGCCATGTCGAGCGCGAAGTCCGCGAGCGCCTGCGCGTGGTCGGGCCGAGGGCGCGGAACCCCGCTGACCACCATGTAAGAGTCGCCGCTGACTTTGATCTTCTCGAGTCCGTGCTTGTCCGCCAGCGCGTCGAAGGCGCTGTACAACCGGTCGAGGAAGCGCACCAGGTCGGCCGGCGCCGTACTGCTGGCCCGCTCGGTGAATCCGACGATGTCGGCGAACAGGACGGAGGCGACGTCGAACTTGTCGGCGATGACGCTGCGGTCCGGCTCCTTGAGCCGCTCGGCGATGCTGGCCGGCAACATGTTGGCCAGTAGCGCCTCCGAGCGCCCGTACTGCGCCTCCATCATGGCCTCGGCGCGCGCCGTGTCGCGCAGGGCGAACCACACCGTCACGACCACCATCACGACGCTGGAGATCGCGGTGATGACAAAGCCCGCCGACTGGGCCCAGGCCGGCTGCAGCCCGGTGTCGCGGGGGAGCAGGAATTCGACGGCGATGATCAGGCCGGCGGCGACGGCCGCCAGCGCGGACGCCAAGACGATGTGTTCGATCCCCAGCAGCAGCACGACGATGCAGGCGCCGACCAGGAAGAAGAACTGAGCGCCCGACCCGGTGCCGACGTCGACGCAGCTGGCGAAGACCGAGACGTAGGCCGTGCCCAGAAAGGTAAGCGGGGCAACCAGTTCACCGAAGCGCTGCAGCCACGGGACCATCGCGAAGACCATTGCGCCGAGGACGTTGATCGAGCTGACCTGCCACAACCACGATCCGCCGAGGATCTGCACGAGCACAAAGCTCACGCTCACCATCACGGCGAGCCAGGCGGTAATGGTGAGAATTCGGGCGCGGCGTGCGGCGCTGGCGGCGTAGTGCTGATTGCGGTCACGCGTTTGCGCCCGCACCGCGGCTACGCAGTCCGGGTTTCTCGACGAACCATCTGACACAGGTGGGGCGCCGCATTTCTTAGCCGCCACGTTCAAAGCGTAACCGTTGAGCTCGGATTTGTCGGGGTCTCAACGGTGGACGGGTGGGCGCCGCACCGCGTAGCCGCCACGTTCAAAGCGTAAACGCAGAGCTCGGATTTGTCGGGATCTCAACGGTGGAATTGGCGCTTGGGGGCCGCGCCACCGTGGGGTCCGAAGAATTCCCCGAGAAATGTTTGTCTTGGGGGCTGTGCAAAATTGTCAAAAGTGTTATTAAACATATGTTGGGCTGTGAGCTGGGTCACGTGTTCCTCTGATGCGGGGGTGCGGTATGGCAAGTCTGAGCAGCAGGATCGGGATCACGCTCATGCTGGCGTGCACGGCGGCGGCGACGCCCGCCTGCGGAGTGGGCTGTGGCGGGGCGGCCTCGTTGCTGCGGGTGGCTACGGACTCGATGCAGAACGATCCGATGCAGGTCAACGTGGTGCACTCAGAAGAGCAAGTGTGTATCAGCCGGTAACGCGGTAGCGCAACCCTGCCGGCGCCTGGCTCGCCATGGATCGCTGAACGGTGCCCTCGGTGCGGGTCTCGTTCACCCTGGGTGGGTCGTGAATGGGTCGGCGGGATCTCCTGCCCGTGTGATGGAACTCGTCACCAATTATGTTTCGGCGCCGTGCGCGGCCGGTGCCGTGAATAGTATGAATTCATCCTGAAGACGTCGCGGTCGTGTTAATGCGACCGTGATTTGTAAATGCGCCTGGTATTTTGGTTCCGAGAATTCATACCTTTAGGATGTGTTTACCGCATTTACCAAACCTTAGGGTTTGGCGTGCGGCCGGCATAGCCGCGCCCGGAGTACCGGAAAGGGTCTAGAAGGCCCGGACCGGTTTGCCCAAGGTGACCGCTCGCATGCGGGCCAGGAACATCGCGGAGCGCGTCGAAGTGACACGCAAAGCGCTCTCGGATCACCGGTCCGCCCGGAGGGGCAGCTGTTTGCCACGGTTCCAAGGTGTCTGTGGTGCCCTCGGTGGGATTCGAACCCAGCCCAGTTCTACCTCCGCGGGTTCGCAGACACCTACGAGCGGATCACCACCGTGAAGTTGCCGGGAGATAAGCGTTACACCCAGGTCGTGGATCTGCCATGCGTCCATGGTGCTCCGCTCCGGTAGGACTCCGGTGGAGACCGGCGGTTTTCTTCAGGCATCTCCAAGGAAGCCAGGCGCGGTTTAGAATCCGGCAGCCGTAGTCGAGCGGTGGACGGCACAAACAGTGAATAGGGGTCCGTCCCCTGGACGGCTTAAAATCGCCCCATGGGATCGGAGGGACTGCAAGGTCGTCCCCGGCGCGCTAGAAGCTGCCGCCGGTCGGTGGCAAGGACTGGGCGCTCAGCTCACTTCGACCACGCCGCCGTCACCGGGGCAACCGTTTCAGGCCACGACCGCAGCGGTCAGCAGCATCCACGCGATGGTCAGCGCCGATGCGGCGGCACTCGCCGCGCGGACTCGGGACACCGCAACCGGAATGAGCACAGCCGGGGTGAAGTACGCGAGTCAAGAGGCGACCAATGCCAGCGACATGTCCAACGTGCCAAAGGTGACGGTCGTTTAGATGCCCGCCACCCTTTCGCAGATTCGGGCGTGGAGCACGCAGCATTTGACCGATGCGGCCGCCTACTGGACGCAAACCGCCGATCGCTGGGAGGATGCGTTTCTGACGATGCGCAACGAGTCTCACTCCATCGCGTGGAAGGGCGCCGGGGGTGATGCGTTGCGGCAACGCACCACCGCTGATCTGTCCGTCGTTACCGGGAAGGCTGACCTGCTGCGCCAGGCAGCCAGGATAGCGTGTAGCGGCGCGAGCGATATCAGCGCAGCCCAGCGAAGCGTGCTCAATGCCGTCGCGGACGCGCAAAGTGCAGGATTCGATGTGGGAGAAGACCTTTCGGTTTCTTACGCCGACCATGGCGGCACAGCGGCGCAGCAGGCGGCGCGCCAAGCCCAAGCCGAACAGATGGCCAGTGAAATCTGTTCTCGCGCAAAACAACTCGACGGGACCGAATCCAAGGTCGCGGGTCAGCTCACCGCTGCAACGGCCGGACTTGGGAACACCAGCTTCGCACCAGCCGGGGGCGGAAAGGACCACAAAGCTCAACTGGCTGACTTCACTCATCAAGACGGCACCACCCCAACCGACCCCAATCCGCACGGGCCTGTTGACCCGAGAAACCCGCTGATCGGCGACGAGCGGTTTGGTCACTGGGAGAACGTCGTGCCGCCGCCCTACGTCGGAAAGGAGCCGCCGCCGCCGTGGACGGGTCACCGCTCGTTGGAAGGTTTTCCGGGGAAGGGCCCGGCGGGGCCGTCAGGGTTCTATGTGCCCGGCGGCAAGACGTGGGCCGACGACAACGCTCCACCGTTCGCCTACATGCAAGAGCAATACCGCTTCCGGATTACGGGTGAGGACTACACCAGCTACACCCGCATGGTCAACGGTCAGCAGCAGCAGTGGGTGCAATGCTCCTATGAGGCTCAGCGGTACACGCAGTTCTCGTTCGGCGGCGATGCGTGGGCACCCAAAGGAGCGAATCCGATTACCAAAGAGCCCGGAGGTGTGATCAGTGGTGGCCTCGCCGGCATAAATCCGCCGCCGAAGATCAGCCCTTGGCAGCCGATCACCCTAAATCAGATCGGGTCGCTGTCGGCGGCGAACCCGGATGTCACCTACTACATTCCGAACGGTTGTGGTGGTCAGTTCACGTTCAGCGGCGGTGTGCCGGTGGGTGGAGTCCCGCCGCCGCCGTCGCCTCCGGTGATGGTTGCGGGGCCCTGAGGGTGCAATATCGACAGTGCCTGGCGGGCCGGGGACTCACGGGGCAGAGGAGTGTACGTTACGCGCCGCACGGTGAATCATGTTGCGGCAAAGGTCTTTACGGCAGGATGATGTGCTTCATCCAGAAAGCGGGCGGGAACGCGTGAACAAGCTGGCAAATTGGTCGCTCAAGAAGCGTCTAATTTTGGCGTTGGTTGCCGTGCTGCTCATCGTGGGTGGCGTGGCGGCGATCTGGGCGGTTCGCCGGGACGCTTCGCACAACGATTGCGCTGCTGTCGAACAGCTCGGGCGTCAGTGGATCGCGATGTCGCAATCGGTGACAGCTTTAGAGAACGGTAGCGGGGAACGCCAAGACCTGATTGCTATCGCCGACAAGGAGTCGTCGATGAGTGAAACTATCCGCGCGGCAACAGGTTCGGTTTCCAGTCCAGCATTGAAGGATCAATTGGGGAAATGGGCGCAGGGTACCGCGCTGCTGGCGAACAGCCAGCGGGACTCTGCTAGCCGTCCGCCGCAGCCGAACCCTTCGCAGGGTGAGGACGCCAATTACTATCACGCGTCGGTGATGACTCATGAGGCCACGGCAGCGCTGCTTCAAGCGTGCCCAAACATGCCGCGCCTGCCACCAGCTACGTAAATTGTTGGAGCACGGGAGCCATGGAACTGCTGTTGATCGTCCTCAAGGTTGCGGTGATCGCCTTCATCGTCGGGGGCGTTATCGCACTGGTCATCCGCGGGGTTAGACGCTCACGAGCGAATAGATTGGACCCACGGTGGAGCGCGCCGATCGACCCACCTGGTTACGAAGCGTCCGCTTTCGGCGCGATGCCCCACACTCCACTGCCCGAATGGGTCTACTGGGACGATAACAACCCCGAACCTGACGCCAAGGACTAATCCTAGGGCGACACCAAAAACCACACTGTCCGGAAGGTGCCGATACCCAAGTTTCTTGCCCCGCTGTTGGAAACCGAGATCGAGGGCCGCGACGACGAGGCTCTGGTATTTCCGTCACGGCGGAACGAGTACCTGACCAATGGCGAGTTCCGCTGGGTGTTCGACGCCGCAGTCGAGACCGTGAGAGCCGCCATGGCCGCGCAGCGCCAGCAGGAGATCGAGGAAACAGGGAAAGCGCAGACTCCGAAGGTCCCGGCCATAGTCCCGCACGATTTGCGACACACGTGCGCCAGCTTGGCCATCAGCGCCGGGGGCCAACATCAAGGTCCTGCAAACCCTCTTGGGTCACAAGACCGCAACCCTCACCCTGGACCGCTACGGGCATCTGTTCCCCGACGATCTAGGCCGGATCGCGGACGCTTTCGATGCTGCTGCGGACCAACTGCGGACTGGTCGTCTCTTGCACTTGGTACCGTCTGGCGGAAATGCCATCTGAGCTGGCGTTTTTGTGGTGCCCTCGGTGGGATTCGAACCCACACTGGACGGGTTTTGAGTCCGTTTCCTCTGCCAGTTGGGATACGAGGGCTTACTCGGCCTCCTACCTTAGAGGCAGCCTCCCACCATAGAGGATGTGGTTCCGTCGGCCGTCTGACCGCCCCGAGGTCGCTGGTTTGAGGCGTTCACGACACAATGTCCGTCATGACAGGCCCCACGACCGACACCGACGCCGCTGTGCCGCGCCGGGTCCTGATCGCTGAAGACGAAGCGCTCATCCGACTGGACCTCGCCGAGATGCTGCGAGAGGAGGGTTACGAGATCGTCGGGGAGGCCGGCGACGGGCAGGAGGCCGTCGAGTTGGCCGAACGACACCAGCCCGACCTGGTGATCATGGACGTGAAGATGCCGCGCCGCGACGGGATCGACGCGGCGTCCGAGATCGCCGCCAAGCGCATCGCGCCGATCGTGGTGCTGACCGCGTTCAGCCAGCGCGACCTGGTCGAACGCGCCCGTGACGCCGGCGCGATGGCCTACCTGGTGAAGCCCTTCACGATCAGCGACCTGATTCCGGCGATCGAGTTGGCGGTCAGCCGCTTCGGCGAGATCGCCGAGCTGGAACGCGAAGTGGCGACGCTGTCCGAGCGGCTGGAGACCCGCAAGCTCGTCGAACGCGCCAAGGGCCTGCTGCAGACCAAACAGGGCATGACCGAGCCCGAGGCGTTCAAGTGGATTCAGCGCGCCGCCATGGACCGGCGGACCACGATGAAGCGGGTCGCCGAAGTCGTCCTGGAAACCCTCGACACCCCCGACGAGTAGCTCTCGCGGCTAAGGGCTGCGCCGTTTAGCGCGCCACGACCACCGACGAACCATGCCCGAACAGGCCTTGGTTGGCGGTGACGCCGACCGTGGCGTTCTCCACCTGCCGGCCGGTCGCCTGGCCGCGCAGCTGCCAGGTCAGCTCGCAGACCTGCGCGATGGCCTGCGCGGGGATGGCCTCGCCGAAGCAGGCCAGCCCGCCCGACGGGTTGACCGGGACCTTGCCGCCGACGGTGGTCGCGCCGCTGCGCAACAGCGCCTCGGCCTCACCCCTGGGGCACAGCCCGAGGTGCTCGTACCAGTCGAGCTCCAGCGCCGTGGACAGGTCGTAGACCTCGGCCAGGCTGACATCCTCGGGCCCGATGCCCGCCTCGGCGTAGGCCGCATCCAGGATCTGGTCCTTGAACACCCGGTCGGGCCCAGGCACCACCGCGGTGGAATCCGTTGCGATGTCCGGCAATTCGGGCAGATGCTGCGGGTACTGCGGGGTGACCGTGCTGACCGCGCGCACCGAGGGGACACCGTCGAGCGAGCCGAGATGCTTGCGGGCGAACTCGGCGCTGGCCACGATCAACGCCGCGGCACCATCGGAGGTGGCGCAGATGTCGAGCTGCCGCAACGGGTCGGAGACCACCGGGCTGGCCAGCACGTCCTCGATCGAAGACTCCTTGCGGTAGCGAGCATTCGGGTTCTGCAGGCCGTGCGCAGAGTTCTTCACCTTCACCGCAGCGAAGTCCTCCGACGTCGCCCCGTACAGGTCCATCCGCCGGCGCGCGAGCAGCGCGAAGTACACCGGGTTCATCGCGCCGATCAAGTGGAACCGCTGCCAATCGGGATCGTTCTTGCGTTCCCCGCCGACGGGAGCGAACGCGCCCTTCGGGGTGGTGTCGGCGCCGATCACCAGCGCGACGTCGCAAAAACCGGCCAGGATCTGCGCCCGCGCGCTCTGCAGCGCCTGGGAGCCGCTGGCGCACGCCGCATAGCTCGAGCTGACCGGCACCCCGTTCCAGCCGAGCTTCTGGGCGAACGTCGACCCGGCGATGAAGCCCGGGTACCCGTTGCGGATGGTGTCCGCGCCGGCGACCAACTGGATCTGCCGCCAGTCCAGGCCGGCCTCGGCCAGTGCGGCGCGCGCGGCGACCACCCCGTACTCGGTGAAGTCGCGGCCCCATTTGCCCCAGGGGTGCATCCCGGCGCCCAGGATGTAGAGCGGTTCGGGCGCGCTCATCAGGCCACCTTCCAAGCGTGCACGATGCGCTGCACGCCGTTGTCGTCGGTGAATAGCGGCATCGTGGTCAGCTCCATCGCCATGCCGACCTTCAAGTCGGCGGCCAGCGTGCCCTCGACCACCTTGCCCAGCACAATGAGCCCCTCGTCGGCCAGCTCGACGGCGGCGATGGCGAACGGCTCGAAGGGATCGGGGGCGGGGTAGGGCGGGGGTGGCGGGTACCGATTTTCGGTGTAGCTCCACAGCGTTCCCCGGGTCGACAACGCGACGGGCTCCAGGTCGTCGCTGGAGCAGCCCGGATTGGGGCAATTGTTCTCGCGCGGCGGGAAGACGTAGGTGCCGCACGCGGGGCACTTGCTGCCGATCAAGTGGGGGCGGCCGGCTTCGTCGGTGGCGAACCATCCGTCGATGGCGGGTTCTTGGCTGGTGACCTCTGGCACTCGGCCAGACTACCCAGCCCGAATACGAAACTGAAACGTGTTGCAGTTACGGCCCGGATGGTTGGCGCGCGTGCCTCGTCGTACCGGATGCCTAGAGTGTGAGCCGTGAGTGCTCCCAGTTCGGCCGGCGAGGCCAAGACTCAGCCGACGCTGATGCTGCTGGATGGCAATTCGCTGGCCTTCCGCGCGTTCTACGCCCTGCCCGCCGAGAACTTCAAGACCCGCGGCGGCCTGACCACCAACGCGGTGTACGGCTTCACCGCGATGCTGATCAACCTGTTGCGCGACGAGGCCCCGACGCACATCGCCGCGGCCTTCGACGTGTCCCGGCAGACCTTCCGCTCCGAGCGGTACCCGGAGTACAAGGCCAACCGGTCGTCGACGCCCGACGAGTTTCACGGCCAGATCGACATCACCAAGGAAGTGCTGAACGCGCTGGGCATCACGGTGCTGGCCGAGCCGGGCTTCGAAGCCGACGACCTCATCGCGACGCTGGCCACCCAGGCCGAAAACGAGGGCTTCCGCGTGCTGGTGGTCACCGGGGACCGGGACTCCCTGCAGTTGGTCAGCGACGACGTGACGGTCCTCTACCCGCGCAAGGGCGTCAGCGAACTCACCCGGTTCACCCCGGGGGCCGTCGTCGAGAAGTACGGGTTGACCCCCACGCAATATCCCGACTTCGCCGCCCTGCGTGGCGATCCCAGCGACAACCTGCCCGGCATCCCGGGCGTCGGGGAGAAAACCGCGTCCAAGTGGATCGTCGAATACGGCTCGCTGCAAGGGCTTGTCGACAACGTCGACTCGGTGCGCGGCAAGGTCGGCGACGCGCTACGGGCGAATCTGGCCGGCGTGATCCGCAACCGCGAGCTCACCGATCTGGTCAAAGACGTGCCGCTGGCGCAGACCCCGGACACCCTGCGCATGCAGCCGTGGGATCGCGACCACATCCACCGGCTCTTCGACGACCTGGAGTTCCGGGTTTTGCGCGACCGGCTGTTCGACACCCTGGCCGCGGTGGAGCCCGAGGTCGACGCCGGTTTCGACGTGCGCGGGGGCGCGCTGCAGCCCGGCGAGCTGGCGGTGTGGCTGGCCGAGCACAGCTCGGGCAAGCGGTTCGGACTGGCCGTCGTCGGCACCCACTTGGCCTACGACGCCGACGCCACCGCGCTGGCCATCGTGTCCGCCGACGGTGAGGGCCGCTACATCGACACCTCGGCGCTGGAGCCCGACGACGAGGCGGCGCTGGCGTCCTGGCTGGCCGACCCGGGTCCGCCCAAGGCGTTGCACGAAGCCAAGTTGGCGATGCATGACCTCGCCGGGCGGGGCTGGTCGCTGGCCGGCGTCACCTCCGATACCGCGCTGGCCGCCTATCTGGTGCGTCCCGGGCAGCGCAGCTTCTCCCTCGAAGACCTGTCGCTGCGCTACCTGCGTCGCGAGTTGCGCGCGGAAACCGCTGAGCAACAACAGCTTTCGCTACTCGACGATCCCGAGGGCACGGACGACCAAGCGGTGCAGACGCTGATCCTGCGGGCCGTGGCGGTGCTGGATCTGGCCGACGCGCTCGACGAGGAGCTGGCCCGCATCAACTCCACGTCGCTGCTGGGTGGCATGGAGCTGCCGGTGCAGCGGGTGCTGGCCGGGATGGAACACACCGGTATCGCAGTCGATTTGGATCTGCTCGGCGAGCTGCAGAGCGATTTCGCCCACCAGATCCGCGACGCGGCCGAGGCGGCCTACGCGGTGATCGGCAAGCAGATCAACCTGGGCTCGCCGAAACAGTTGCAGGCGGTGCTCTTCGACGAGCTCGAGATGCCGAAGACCAAGCGCACCAAGACCGGTTACACCACCGACGCCGACGCCCTGCAGTCGTTGTTCGACAAGACCGGTCATCCGTTCCTGCAGCACATGCTCACCCACCGCGACGCCACCCGCCTCAAAGTGACCGTCGACGGGTTGCTGAACTCGGTGGCCTCCGACGGGCGCATCCACACCACGTTCAACCAGACCATCGCGGCGACGGGCCGGCTGTCGTCCACCGAGCCGAACCTGCAGAACATCCCGATCCGCACCGAGGCCGGCCGGCGAATCCGCGACGCGTTGGTGGTCGGCGAGGGCTACAGCGAGCTGATGACCGCCGACTACAGCCAGATCGAGATGCGGATCATGGCGCACCTGTCCGGCGACGAGGGCCTCATCGAGGCCTTCAACACCGGCGAGGACCTGCATTCGTTCGTCGCGTCGCGGGCGTTCGGGGTGCCGATCGAAGAGGTCACCGCCGAGCTGCGCCGCCGGGTCAAGGCGATGTCCTATGGGCTGGCCTACGGGCTGAGCGCCTACGGGCTGGCGGCCCAGCTGAAAATCTCGACCGAGGAGGCGAAGGTCCAGATGGAGCAGTACTTCGCCCGATTCGGCGGGGTGCGCGACTACCTGATGAACATCGTTGAGCAGGCCCGCAAGGACGGCTACACCTCGACGGTGCTGGGCCGCCGCCGATACCTTCCCGAACTGGACAGCAGCAACCGCCAGGTGCGCGAGGCCGCCGAGCGCGCGGCGCTCAACGCCCCCATTCAGGGCAGCGCCGCCGACATCATCAAGGTGGCGATGATCGAGGTCGACAAGGCGATCAAAGATTCGGGACTGAAATCCCGCATGCTGCTGCAGGTGCACGACGAACTGCTGTTCGAGATCGCGCCCGGCGAACGGGACCGGCTCGAGGCGCTGGTGCGCGAGAAGATGGGCGGCGCCTATCCGCTCGACGTCCCGCTGGAGGTTTCGGTGGGTTACGGCCGCAGCTGGGATGCGGCGGCGCACTAGGTCGACGCCGAGAGGATCGCTTCGAGAGCTGTCGGGACAGGAGTGCCATGAACGCAGGCTGGATCATCCCGTTCGTCATCTTGGGCGGCGCGCTGCAGACGTGCGGCGCCGCCATGAACGGTCAGCTCTATAAGCACATGATCAACCCGTGGCTGGCGTCGGCGATCTCGTTCGCATTGATCACCGTCTTCTTCGTCGCCGCGTTCCTGGTCATGCCCAAACCGTTGCCGACGGCGAGGGACATCGCGTCGATGCCCTGGTGGGCCGTCATCGGGGGTCTGGTCGGAGCCGTCCAGGTCTACGCCGGCCTCACGTTGGTCAACCGGATCGGCGTCGGGACCTTCATGGGTCTTACCGTCACGTCGGCGCTCATCATGTCCCTGGCGATCGATCATTTCGGCTGGCTGCGGGTCGCTCCCCATCCGATCACCGCGCCGCGCGCCCTCGGTGGCGCCCTGATGGTTTGTGGAGTGGTGCTCATTGCCAAGTTCTGACCGTGCGTCACCCGGCGCTAGGGAATCGCGGGCGGAGCGCACTTCCTGCGGTGGAAAAATTGGCCCGGATTTCGCGTTGCCGTCACTGTTGCGTGGTCAAACACCCGGGGTGGCTTCGGTGGCGCGCCGGCCGAGTTTGGCCAGCGTGTATGCAGTCGAGTAGCCTTGATGGGTAAATCCCAGTTTTGTCCCTACGACCCAACCTGTCCGGAGCAACCCACCACATGCCGAGTCCCACCGTCACCTCGCCCCAAGTAGCCGTCAACGACATTGGCTCCAGCGAGGATTTTCTTGCCGCAATAGACAAAACGATCAAGTACTTCAACGATGGCGACATCGTCGAGGGGACGATCGTCAAAGTGGACCGGGACGAGGTGCTCCTCGACATCGGCTACAAGACCGAGGGCGTCATCCCCGCCCGCGAGCTCTCCATCAAGCACGACGTCGACCCCAGCGAGGTCGTTTCCGTCGGTGATGAGGTCGAAGCCCTGGTTCTCACCAAGGAGGACAAAGAGGGCCGCCTGATCCTGTCCAAGAAGCGCGCGCAGTACGAGCGCGCCTGGGGCACCATCGAGGCGCTCAAGGAGAAGGACGAGGCCGTCAAGGGCACCGTCATCGAGGTCGTCAAGGGTGGCCTGATCCTCGACATCGGCTTGCGTGGCTTCCTGCCCGCGTCGCTGGTCGAGATGCGCCGGGTCCGCGACCTGCAGCCGTACATCGGCAAGGAGATCGAAGCCAAGATCATCGAGCTGGACAAGAACCGCAACAACGTGGTGCTGTCGCGCCGGGCGTGGCTGGAGCAGACCCAGTCCGAGGTGCGCAGCGAGTTCCTCAACCAGTTGCAGAAGGGCGCCATCCGCAAGGGTGTCGTCTCCTCCATCGTCAACTTCGGCGCGTTCGTCGACCTCGGCGGTGTGGACGGCCTGGTGCACGTCTCCGAGCTCTCCTGGAAGCACATCGACCACCCGTCGGAGATCGTCCAGGTCGGTGACGAGGTCACCGTCGAGGTGCTCGACGTCGACATGGACCGCGAGCGGGTTTCGTTGTCGCTCAAGGCAACCCAGGAAGACCCGTGGCGGCACTTCGCCCGCACGCACGCCATCGGCCAGATCGTGCCCGGCAAGGTCACCAAGCTGGTGCCGTTCGGCGCGTTCGTCCGCGTCGAGGAGGGCATCGAGGGCCTGGTGCACATCTCCGAGTTGGCCGAGCGCCACGTCGAGGTGCCCGACCAGGTGGTCGCCGTGGGCGACGACGCGATGGTCAAGGTCATCGACATCGACCTGGAGCGCCGCCGGATCTCGTTGTCGCTCAAGCAGGCCAACGAGGACTACACCGACGAGTTCGACCCGGCGAAGTACGGCATGGCCGACAGCTACGACGAGCAGGGCAACTACATCTTCCCCGAGGGCTTCGACGCCGAGACCAACGAATGGCTCGAGGGTTTCGACTCCCAGCGCGCCGAGTGGGAGGCCCGCTACGCCGAGGCCGAGCGCCGGCACAAGATGCACACCGCGCAGATGGAGAAGTTCGCCGCGGCCGAGGCGGCCGGGCACGCCGAGCCGTCGTCGGGCAACGGTGCGCCCGCGGAGAAGGCGGCCGGCGGGTCGCTGGCCAGCGACGCCCAACTGGCCGCCCTGCGGGAGAAGCTCGCCGGCAACGCGTGACCTTGTCCTGACTCCTCACACGCCATGCTGCGTATCGGGTTGACCGGTGGCATCGGCGCCGGCAAGTCGGCGCTGTCGGCCACCTTCGCGAAATGCGGTGCGGTGATCGTCGACGGCGACGTCATCGCGCGCGAGGTGGTTCAGCCGGGCACCGAGGGGCTGGCGGCGCTGGTCGAAGCGTTCGGTGACGACATCCTGCTTCCCGACGGTTCGCTGGATCGTCCCGCGTTGGCCGCCAAGGCCTTTCGGGACGACGAGGCGCGTCAAAGGCTGAACGGCATCGTCCACCCGTTGGTCGGCAAGCGCCGCGCCGAGATCATCGGCGCGGTGCCCGCCGATTCGGTTGTCGTCGAAGACATTCCGCTACTGGTGGAATCGGGAATGGCGCCGCTGTTCCCGCTCGTCATCGTGGTGCACGCCGACGTCGAGGTGCGAGTGCGGCGGCTGGTCGACCAGCGGGGCATGCCCGAGGAGGACGCCCGCGCCCGGATCGCGGCCCAGGCCACTGACGAACAGCGGCGCGCTGTCGCCGACGTCTGGGTGGACAACTCCGACAGCCCGGAAGAGTTGGTGCAGCGGGCCCATGACCTGTGGGACCACCGGATACTGCCGTTCGCCCGCAATCTCAGCGAGCATCAGATCGCGCGGGCGCCGGCGCGGTTGGTGCCGCCCGATCCCGGCTGGCCGGATCAGGCCCGGCGGATCGTCAACCGGTTGAAGACCGCCTGCGGCCACCGGGGCATTCGCGTGGACCACATCGGTTCGACCGCCGTGCCCGACTTTCCGGCCAAGGACGTCATCGACATGCAGATCACCGTCGAGTCCCTGGCGGTCGCCGACGAGCTCGCCGGGCCCCTGCTCGCGGCCGGCTACCCGCGGATCGAGGGCATCGCCTCCGACGTCGCCAAGCCCGATTCCCGCAGCGCCGTCGACCGCTACGACCACAGTGACGATGCGGCGTTGTGGGACAAGCGGATTCACGCATCGGCGGATCCGGGTCGCCCGACGAACGTGCATGTCCGGGTGGATGGCTGGCCCAATCAGCAGTTCGCCCTGTTGTTCGTCGACTGGCTGTCGGCGAACCCCGAGGCGCGCGCCGAATACCTGACCGTCAAGCGCAAAGCCGAACAGGCCGCCGGCGGCGACACCGCGGCTTATGTGGCCGCCAAGGAGCCGAGGTTATCCGACGCCTACCGGCGCGCGTGGGAGTGGGCCGACTCGACGGGCTGGCGGCCCAAGTCCTAGCCGGGCAGCGGTGCGCCGCACTGCAGCGCACCGTTGTTGGGGTCGGCATTTCCGGGTACCGGTTTGACCATCTGGTCGGCCTGGGTGAAAACGTTGTCGTCGACGTCGATCTCGCAGTGCACGTTCGCCGAATACGGGAAATGGAGCACTATCCGCATACCGGCTTGCTGCGGCTCGGGCAGCACCGTGTTGGCCTCGAACAGGTTGCCGGGCATGGACGGCAGGTTCGTCGTGTTCGTCTGGCCGCCGTTGATGATGAAGGTGGCCTGGCTACCGGTTGTCAGCGCGTCGATCCGGGCCCGGTAGGTGATGTTGTGCAGGTCCGCCCGCGCGGTCGCCGGACTCAACTGGGAGCCAACGGCGACGATCGTCACCGCGGCGATGGGCAGCAGCCTGCGGCCGGTGCAGCTCATGGTTGCTGACATTACGCCCAGCGGGATCCGCGCCTACGTCGAGCGCCAGGTCAGGTCCATCCCCTCGCCGGCCAGCCAGTGGGAAAGGTCATAGCCGTTGCGGGCCAGGCCCGCCACGGCGTCCACGGCGCGCCGCACCGCCCGCTCGGCGACCTCCGGGGTCAACAAGCCGTGGCGGACGGCCTCCAGCAGCTCGTCGACGTCGGCCAGGTCCGCGCCGTCGCCGGTGCGGACCTCGATGTCGAGGTAATGATCCTCGGAACGCCAGACATCGGGGCCGGGCGTGTACTCGCCCACGTCGAGGTAGTAGTCGTGATCGCGTTCATGGCCCGGATTGAAGTGAAAGACCGTGGCGCGCAGGCCGAGCGACGGCAGCAGCCACGATTCGAGGTAGTGGAACTGGACGCGGCCGGGAGTCGGGCGGGCGACATACAGGCCCCACGGGTGGACCGCATAGTCGTCCACGGCCCGCACCATGCCTTTGGGATCGGTGTTGGTGCGGGCGAGCAGGTCGAACGTCTCGTGCTTCGGTGGATGGATGATGCAATCTTAGCGACGAAGCCGGATTCTCCAGCGCACGAAACCGGCGTAGAACAGCGACAAAGCCGCCAGCATGCCCATGTCGAGCAGCCAGACCTTCGAGGTGTGCTGCCAGAACCGGTCCTGGGACAGCAGCGAATCGGGCACCAGGTGCCGCAGGTCGACCGTCGACGCCGCCGCGGCGTACCCCCAGCGGGCGGGCATCCCGAACGACAGCTGGTCCAGTCCGAGCCGGCCGGTCACCGGGACCATGCCCCCGCACAGCACCAGCTGTGCCATCACCGTCACCACGAACAGCGGCATGATCTGCTCGCTGGAGCGGACCAGCGACGAAATCGCCAGGCCGAGAATCGCCGAGGCCACACAGGTCGCCGCGACGGTGGCGAACAACTCGACGGTGGCCCCGACATTGGAATGGCCGAGTAGAACGGCGCCACGCGTCGGCGCGCTCTTGCCGATCACCACGATCGCGGTGATGATCGCCGACTGCAGGATCGCGAACCCGCAGAACACCGCCGTCTTCGCGAGCAGGTAGGCCGTGGTCGACAGCCCGACCGCTTGCTCGCGCTGGAAGATCGCGCGCTCGCCGACCAGGTCGCGGATGGTCAGCGCGGTGCCCATGAACGCCGCGGCCGGCATCAGCAGCGCCAGGATCTGCGCCGCTTCGTCGGGGGTCCCGGCGTTCGCGCCGGGCAGATGAAATCCATTGCCGCCCGGGACGGTCAGCGACAGCGAACCCAGGATGAACGGCAACAGCGCCAGGAAGATGAAGTAGGCGCGGTCGGCCACCACGAGGCGGACCTGCCGCCGGGCAACCGTCGAAATCTGGCGCCGCACACTGGTGTGCACCGGCTCGCCGAGGGCGCCCGGCTCGTCGGCCTTGTCTCCCAACAGCTTCTGCCGCCGCTTCTCGGCGTCACGCTGCTCCACGAAGCGCCGGTTGGCCTCCTCGGGGTCGGCGCCCACCTTGGTGAAGATCTTCGCCCAGTTGGTGGTGCCCATCGCCGCACCGATCTGGTCGGGCGGCCCGCAGTAGGCCGTCTTGCCGCCCGGGGCCACCAACAGCAGCTGGTCGCAGGTGTCGAGGTAGGACAGCATGTGCGTCACCACGATCACCACGCGACCCGCATCCGCGAGCTGCCGCAGCATCGTCATCACCTGGTGATCGAGCGCCGGGTCGAGGCCCGACGTCGGCTCGTCGAGGATCAACAGCGATGGGCCGGTGAGCAACTCGAGCGCCACCGATGCCCGTTTGCGCTGACCGCCGGACAGCTTGTCCACCCGGGTGTCGGCGTGTTTGGTCAGGTCGAGTTCTTCGAGCACCTGCGCGACGACTTTGGCTCGGTCGGATTTGCCGGTGTCGGGGGGCAGGCGCAGTTCGGCGGCATAGCCGAGCGCCTGGTTGATCGTCAGCTGCCGGTGCACCACGTCGTCTTGGGGGACCATGCCGATGCGGCTGCGCAAGGACGCGTATTCGGTGTGAATGTCGTGGCCCTCGAACGTGACCGAGCCGGAGCTGGGTGTCGTGTAGCCGGCGACGAGCCTGGCCAGCGTGCTCTTTCCGGCGCCCGACCCGCCGATGACCGCGGTCAGCGTGCCGGGGCGGGCGATCAGCGAGATGTCATCCAGGAGTTGTTTGCCGTTGTCGACGACGTACTTGACGTTGCGCACCTGAAGGCCGCCGGTGCGCGTCGCGACGTCGCTCCGTTTGGTCAGGGTGCCGTCGCGGAAAACGAGGTCGACGTTGCCGATGGTGACGACGTCGTCGTCGGACAGAATCGCCGACCCGACGCGGGTGCCGTTGACGAAGGTTCCGTTGATGCTGTTGTCCCGGATTTCCGTGCCCAGCGGCGTCTGCACCAGCGTCGCGTGCTGCCGCGAGGCCAACACATCGGAGACCACGAGGTCGTTCTCCGCGGCCCGGCCGATCGTCATGGCGCCCGGGGTGCCCGCGGCTGCCGACGACCGCGGCGACAGCAACTTCACAAAGCGCGTCGCGAGATTCGACACGTCGGCCGTCTTGGCGTCGACCACGGTGAGTTCGGTCGGCGGCGTCGAGCCCGGTTGGGGCGGCGCACCGGCGTGCACGACGGTCCGCTCGTCGGATGGTGTGCCGCGCAGCGGGACGCCCGGCGCCGGCCTGCTCGGCGACGGCGGCGGCGCCTGACGGGGCGCCGAAATCGGCTGCCCGGGTGGCGAATTCGGCGGCGCTACCGGCGGCCTGGGCGGCGTCGATCGTGGCGGCAGCGGGTGGGTGGGGTTCGTTCGCTCGGGAAACGCGGACCAGGCCAGCGTCGGCGGCCCGGCCTCCGGACTCGGCCGGGTCCTGCCCGGCCGGTCGGTGTAGCCCTGCTGCGGTCCGATGGCGAAGGTCAGCCGCGGACCCTGCGGATTGCCGACGTGGATGCTCTGGCCGTCGTGGATATCGATGACCGGCATCCGGTAGCCGTTGAGGAAGGTCCCGTTCAGCGAGCCGTTGTCGATCGCCAGCCATCGGCCTTGGTCGAAACGCAGGATCAGGTGGGCACGCGAGATCCGTGGATCGGCGATGCGCACGTCGGCCTGGACGTCGCGACCGATGACCACTTCGTGGCCGGCCGCGAAGGATCGTTGGGACCCGTCGTGCCGAACCGTCAGGATGGGCGGGGCGGGTCGAGTCACCACTCAAGTATCGGTGCGCGCGGCGGGTGGTCTCTATTGGGATCGCCTGTGTTTTCCCTATGTTTCGATCCGGCCACTCATAACCGTTTCATAGCTTGCTGAGGCGAACCGCCCACCGGCATCCGGCATGATCTGAACGTAGGGGGTGCATGGCGGTCTGTTTCCGGGCGCCGGGGCACACCGTCGTGCAGGCAGGAGCCCGAGGCGCAGCAACGCCCTAATGGCGATACACGTGCCCGCGGTGTTGCGCGCCGTGTCAGGTTGCGGCAAGCCGGGGCGGGAACGAGGGGGCGAGGCGATAGATGGACGAACACAAGGGGACTACCCGGCGCATCGGCGCCGGGCGACGGCTGCTGAGCAACCCGGGACAGGCCCGTGCGGCGCTGCGCGCGGGTTTTCACTCGTTGCCCGCGGTGACCCTCTCCCACCTGTTCCGCCGCATTCCGCCGGTCGGCTCGGCCCCGAGCGCGGAGCGCGAGGCCGCGCCGCAGCCCGACGGGTCCCGCGTGTCGATCACCGGCGGGGCGCCGTTCGCGGGCTACACGATCTTGCGGCAGCTCGGTGCCGGGGGCATGGCCGAGGTGTATCTGGCCCTGCATCCCCGGTTGCCGCGTCGCGACGTCATCAAGGTCCTGGCGGAGGCGGTCACGGCCGATCCCGAATTCCGCGAAAGGTTCAACCGCGAGGCCGATCTCGCCGCGACGCTGTGGCACCCGCACATCGTCGGCGTGCACGATCGCGGCGAATTCAACGGCCACCTGTGGATTTCCATGGACTACGTCGAGGGCACCGATGCCTCCCGGCTGGTGAAGGAGCGCTACCCGGACGGGATGCCGATCGATGAGGTGTGCGCCATTGTCCAGGCCGTCGCGGGCGCCCTCGACTACGCCCACGACCGCGGGCTGTTGCACCGCGACGTCAAACCGGCCAACATCCTGCTCACCCATCCCGACGACGGGGAACGCCGAATCTTGTTGGCGGACTTCGGCGTCGCACGCCACCTGGGTGACATCAGCGGGATCACCGAGACCAACGTCGCGGTGGGGACGGTGGCCTACGCCGCACCCGAACAGTTGACGGGGTCCAACATCGACGGGCGGGCGGACCAATACGCCTTGGCCGCAACGGCTTTCCACCTGCTCACCGGTGCGCCGCCGTTCCAGCACTCGAATCCGATCGCGGTGATCGGGCAGCACCTGCACGAGGATCCGCCCCGGCTCGGCGACCACCGCCCGGAGCTGGCGCATCTCGATGAGGTGTTCCGCAGGGCCCTGGCCAAACAACCCGAGGACAGGTTCGAGCGGTGTCGGGCGTTTGCCGCCGCCGTGAGCGAGCGGTTCGGCGACGTCGCCGAAGCCGATCGGCGCGCCCGGCCCGGGACCGCGTCGATGACGCCGCCGCGGCGCGGACCGCGCGCCGTTCTTGGGGCGATGAACCACCGGTTGTCGGCGCGGACGCGGTGGGCGGTCGGGTTGGTGTGCGCGATGCTCGTCGCCGTGGCGGCGACCTGGTCGGTCCTGTACTCCTTCCAGCCGGACACCCCGCCGGCCACGCCGGCGCTCGCGTCGAAGCCGTCCGTCCCGGCGCCGATCACCTCCGGGGGGCCGGCGCTCAACGGGACCTACAAACTGGACTACGACCAGAGCAGGCGGACCACCAACGGCGTCGCGATCCGCCACAACGGCCCCGCCACCGGCTGGTGGGCTTTTCGTTCCGTGTGCACCACCAACGGCTGTGCGGCCACCGGAGCACGGCTGGACAACGCCACCCATCAGACGGCCGCCGGGCAGACGGACACGCTGCACTTCGTCGGCGGCTATTGGCAGGGCGTCCCCCAGCAGGACCGGCTGGGCTGCACCCAGCCCAACGGCCAGGGCAGCGCCACCCAGCAGGAGACCGCCGCATGGTCGCTGGCGCCCCAGGCCGACGGCACCCTGCGCGGCACGGTGACCGAGACCGTGCTCACCAACGACTGCGGCGCGCAGGGCGCGGTGGTGCGGGTGCCCGTGGTGGCCACCCGGGTCGGGGACGTGCTGGCCGGTGTGAACCTGGGCGATCCCGCCCAGGCCGTCAGTATGTCGACGGCGGCGGCTGCGCCGGCGCCGCCCGTGCTCGGCGCGGTGTGCGGCGACGTCGGCAAGCTGGCCTACGACCCGACCAACAGTGAGCAGATCGTCTGCGAGGGCAACAGCTGGGCCAAGGCCCCGATCACGATGGGCGTGCACGCCTCCGGCAGCTCCTGCGACCGGCCGGGCACGTCGGTGTTCGCGATGACCACCTCGAACGACGGCTATCTGCTGCAGTGCGACCCCGTCACCCGGGCCTGGAGCCGCCCGGTGGGGTAGCGGGCTGGCCTGGCCCGCGGCGATAGCGTCTGTCCGCACCAATAGGCGACTTTCAAATCTGGTATCACCCGCGCTATCGCTTTTGAGGACCGACTGGTCGTGCTCTAACGGGTACTGGTGTGGTTGATGTGGCTGCACCGACGAGCGCCCGACACTTGTCGGTGCACGGCTCTACCCTGGTGGCATGGCTTTCGCCACGGAACATCCCGTAGTCGCACACTCGGAATATCGCGCGGTCGACGAGGTCGTACGCGTCGGCGGCCGCTTCGAGGTCGTCAGTCCGCACGCACCCGCCGGCGACCAGCCGGCCGCCATCGACGCGCTGGAGCGCCGCATCCGGGCGGGGGAGCGCGACGTCGTGCTCCTCGGAGCCACCGGCACGGGGAAGTCGGCCACCACCGCTTGGCTCATCGAGCGGCTGCAGCGGCCCACGCTGGTCATGGCGCCGAACAAGACGCTGGCCGCCCAGCTGGCCAACGAGCTGCGAGAGATGTTGCCGCACAACGCTGTTGAGTACTTCGTGTCGTACTACGACTATTACCAGCCCGAGGCGTACATCGCGCAGACCGACACCTATATCGAGAAGGACAGCTCGATCAACGACGACGTGGAGCGGCTGCGGCACTCCGCGACGTCGTCGCTGCTGTCGCGGCGCGACGTGGTCGTGGTGGCCTCGGTGTCATGCATCTACGGCCTGGGCACGCCACAGTCTTATCTGGACCGTTCCGTGGAACTCAGCGTGGGCACCGAGGTGCCCCGCGACGCGCTGCTGCGGCTGCTGGTCGACGTGCAGTACACCCGCAACGACCTGTCCTTCACCCGCGGCTCGTTCCGGGTGCGCGGCGACACCGTCGAGATCATCCCGTCCTATGAAGAGCTGGCGGTGCGCATCGAGTTCTTCGGCGACGAGGTCGAGGCCCTGTACTACCTGCACCCGCTGACCGGCGACGTGATCCGCCAGGTCGACTCGCTGCGGATCTTCCCGGCCACCCACTACGTCGCCGGCCCGGAGCGGATGGCGCACGCGATCTCGACGATCGAGGAGGAGCTGGCGCAGCGGCTGGCCGAGCTGGAGGGCCAGGGCAAGCTGCTGGAGGCGCAGCGGCTGCGGATGCGCACCAACTACGACATCGAGATGATGCGCCAGGTCGGCTTCTGCTCGGGCATCGAGAACTACTCGCGTCACATCGACGGCCGTGGGCCGGGCTCGCCGCCGGCGACCCTGCTCGACTATTTCCCGGAGGACTTCCTGCTCGTCATCGACGAGTCGCACGTCACGGTGCCGCAGATCGGCGGCATGTACGAGGGCGACATGTCCCGCAAACGCAACCTCGTCGAATACGGGTTCCGGCTGCCGTCCGCGTGCGACAACCGCCCGCTGACCTGGGAGGAGTTCGCCGATCGGATCGGGCAGACGGTGTACCTGTCGGCAACCCCGGGCCCCTACGAGCTCAGCCAGGCCGGCGGTGAGTTCGTCGAGCAGGTGATCCGGCCGACCGGCCTGGTGGACCCGAAGGTGGTGGTCAAGCCGACCAAGGGGCAGATCGACGACCTGATCGGCGAGATCCGCAAGCGCACCGACGCCGACGAGCGGGTGCTGGTCACGACGCTGACCAAGAAGATGGCCGAAGACCTCACCGATTACCTGCTGGAGATGGGCATCCGGGTGCGCTATCTGCACTCGGAGGTCGACACGCTGCGCCGGGTGGAACTGCTGCGCCAACTGCGGCTGGGCGAGTACGACGTGCTCGTCGGCATCAACCTGCTGCGCGAGGGTCTGGACCTCCCCGAGGTGTCGCTGGTGGCGATCCTGGACGCCGACAAGGAAGGCTTCCTGCGGTCCTCGCGCAGCCTGATCCAGACCATCGGCCGCGCCGCCCGCAACGTCTCCGGCGAAGTGCACATGTACGCCGACACGATCACCGACTCGATGAAGGAGGCGATCGACGAGACCGAACGGCGGCGGGCCAAGCAGGTCGCCTACAACGAGGCCAACGGCATCGACCCGCAGCCGCTGCGCAAGAAGATCGCCGACATCCTCGACCAGGTTTATCGCGAGGCCGACGACACCGAGACGGTGGGAATTGGTGGCTCCGGGCGCAACTCCTCGCGGGGCCGGCGGGCTCAGGGCGAGCCGGGCCGCGCCGTCAGCGCCGGCGTGTTCGAGGGCCGCGACACGACCAGCATGCCGCGCGCCGAACTGGCCGACCTCATCAAGGACCTCACCGAGCAAATGATGGCCGCGGCGCGGGACTTGCAGTTCGAGCTGGCCGCCCGCTTCCGCGACGAGATCGCCGACCTGAAGAAGGAACTGCGGGGGATGGATGCCGCCGGCCTGAAATGAGTTTGCTGGCACCGGATCTCCGATTTCCACCCCCGAGTCACCCCATACGGTAGAAGGGTGACCGACACCGCGACCGTTACCGGCGGCTGGGGTCAGCTACTGGGGGCCAGGTATCTGAGGACTTCCATCCTGCTGGCCGGCGGAGTGGCGCTCTACGCCACCAACGAGTTCCTGACCACCAGCTTGTTGCCCAACACCATCGCCGAAATCGGCGGCAGCCGGCTCTACGCCTGGGTGACGACCTTGTATCTGGTCGGGTCGGTGGTGGCGGCGGCGATGGTCAACCCGATGCTGCTGCGCGCCGGGGCGCGCTCGTGCTACCTGACCGGACTCGCCGTGTTCGGTGTCTCCAGCCTGGTTTGCGCGGCGGCGCCGAACATGCAGGTTTTGATAGCTGGGCGCGCACTGCAGGGCGTGGCCGGCGGCCTGCTGGCCGGCCTCGGGTACGCGCTCATCAATTCCGCTCTGCCGCGCGCGCTGTGGACGCGTGGCTCGGCACTGGTGTCGGCGATGTGGGGCGTGGCGACGGTGGTCGGCCCCACGACGGGTGGCCTGTTCGCCCAGCTCGGGTTGTGGCGGTGGGCCTTCGTGGCGATGGCGGTGCTGACCGCCTTGATGGCCATGCTGGTGCCGGTCGCGCTGGCCCGCGCCGCGCCCAGCGCCCCCGTGCCGCCGATGAAGGTGCCGGTGCGGTCGCTGCTGCTGATCGGTGCTGCCGCGCTGGCGGTCAGCGTCGCCCAAATTCCGAGCAACATGGTGGCGACGTTCGCGCTGCTCGCGGCGGGCATCGCCCTGGTGGGCCTGTTCGTGCTCGTCGACTGGCGCACGCACGCGGCGATCTTGCCGCCCAGCGTGTTCGGCCCCGGACCCTTGAAGTGGATCTATCTGACCATGGGGGCGCTGATGGGCGCCGCGATGGTGAACACCTACGTGCCGCTGTTCGGCCAGCGGTTGGCGCATCTGACCCCGATCGCGGCCGGGTTCCTGGGAGCCGCGCTGGCGCTGGGCTGGACGGTCAGCGAGATCCTCAGCGCGTCGTTGGAGAGCCAACGAACGATCGGGCGGGTGATTGTGGCGGCGCCGATCGTGGCCGCTTCCGGTCTGGCCCTGGCCGCCGTCGCACGACGCGGCGACGCGTCCTCCTGGACGGCGGTGCTGTGGGCGGTGGCGCTGCTGGTGGCCGGGACCGGGATCGGGATGGCCTGGCCGCATCTGTCTGCGCGCGCGATGGCCTCGGTCGACGACCCCGCCGAAGGCAGCGCGGCCTCGGCGGCGATCAACACCGTCCAGCTGATCTCCGCGGCGATCGCCGCCGGTTTGGCCGGGGTGGTGGTCAACACCGCCAAGGGCGGCGACGGGATGGCGGCGCACTGGCTGTTCACGGTGTTCACCGTCCTGAGCGCCGCCGGTGTGGCGGTGTCCTACGCAGCGACCCGCGGCGGCTTACGCGAGGCGCAGCCGGTCGGCTAGCCACTACCCAACAAATGGCGTCACGCATTCGGTGAAGCGGCGAATTACCGCGTGGACTTGATCACTTGCGAGTAATGGAACTGCCAGCGTTCGACAATGCGGAACCCGAGGTAGCTCGGGAATCGGTACGCCGGGGCGCGCCCGAATGCCGGTCCCGGCGGCAATGAGCGTCCGGATTGATGGTCGGGCAGCGACGAATCCTTATTGGTAATGGTCCAGATTGCGGGGCATTTGTTGATTTTGGCCGTCGTCAGCCAGACGGCAACGTGGCCGTCCCACAATGACCCCACCTTCGGCCCGTACGCCCCACGCTCGACGTCGATGAGTGACCGAAACGCCGCCGGCCGGGTCGCCAGCAGGGCGCGGATGGGCCCGGGCCTCCACGGCACGGTGTTGTCCACCATCAGGCAATCGCCGCGGGCGGCGTGGGAGCTGATCAGATCGGCGACCTGGCTGTAATCCCAGCCTTCCTTCGCGTAGGGCCAGCGTTGGACGAACAAGTAGTTCGGCACCGCGGCGAGGGCGCAGACCAGCACCAGACCGGCGATGGGCCACGGTCTGCGGGCGATCGTGACGATACAAACGGCCAGCACGACGGCCATCGCGGGCGCGGTGAAGATCAGGTAGCGCGGGTAGTAGATCGGTTCGTTGACGGCCGAGTAGATGACCACCAGCGCGGTCGGGATGGCGAGCCACGCCGAGCAGACGATCAGGAGTCGACGCACGTCACCGGCCGGGGGGCGGACACCGGCCAGCCGGGCCGCGACCGCCGCCACGATGAGGACGGCGGACAGGATGGCGAACGGAACGCTGTGGTCGAAATACTGGCGCAGGATGATGTCGAACGCGTAATGCCAGCTGACCGGGTAAATCCAATTGACCTGCCACACCTGGGCGTGGGCGAACACGATGAACGGCGTCATGGCCGCGACCGCGACCGTCGAACTGATCACCCACCTGATGACCGGAGATTTGCGCGCTTTTTCGGGCGCCAACAGCGCCACCATTACGGCGTAAACCGGCACCAACAGGACCAGGTTCAGATTGAGCAGAATCGACAGCATCAACGCCAGCGCATAGCAAACCCACAATCGCGGTGTGTTGCGCCGGACGGCGGCGACCAGCAATACGGTCAGCCAGACCGCCGCGGCGGCCGCGAAGGCGTACGGCCGGGCCTCCATCCCCGCCCAGGTGGTGCGGGGCAGGATGGCGAACATGACCCCCGCGCACACCGCGGCCGGCCGTGTCGAGAACTGCCTGGTGAACACCGTGACGCCGGCGGCGGCGGCCCCCACCGCCAAGGCGCTGGGGGCCCGCGACCAGAATTCGGTCGGCGGAAACAGCGCGAACCAACCGTGCATCAGCAGGTAATACAGACCGTGTACGGCGTCGATGTGGCTCAGCAGCCGCCACAGCTCCGCCAACGTGCGGCTGCCCGCGGCCGATATGGTCGCGCCCTCGTCGAACCACAGGGAGGGCCTACAGGCCCAGGCGCCGCTGACAACGGCCGCGAACACGGCGATCGCCCACGGATCGAGCAACCTGCCGCGCGGACGCGCCGGCGCGTGCTCCTCGACTTCATCCGCGACGAACTGCTCGACGGTGGGCATGGACATGATGCTTGTCACTGTAAAGCTGAATCGTGGGGGCGGGTCACAAATCGACCCCCGCCAATTCGCCCCCGGCGTCCGCATTCGGCGAAAAGCTGCGTTATGCAACGCTTTCCGCCTCGGGCCCTAGCATTTGATTGTTTTGTCATCGGTAATATTGTCGGTTGGCGCGGCGTGGCTCCGCAAATTGTCGACACGCCGCGCCACGCGGTGTCGCTAATCTGTTCCCTGTGCAACGGGCAAACGCGATACTGTCTTGGGTTGGCTGACCAACCGAAACTGGGAGGGTAAATGGGCGCCTATCAGACTGTGGTGGTGGGAACCGACGGCTCGGACTCGTCAATGCGTGCGGTAGACAGGGCGGCGCAGATCGCCGGGCCGGACGCCAAGCTGATCGTCGCCTCGGCGTACTTGCCGCAGCATGAGGACAGCCGGGCCGCCGACGTCCTGCGGGATGAGAGCTACAAGGTGTCCGGCACCGCACCCATTTACGCGATCCTGCAAGACGCCAAGGAGCGGGCGCACAAAGCCGGAGCCAAGAACGTCGAAGAGCGCCCGATCGTCGGCGCCCCGGTCGACGCGCTGGTCAAGCTGGCCGAGGACGAAAAAGCCGACCTGCTCGTCGTCGGAAACGTCGGACTGAGCACGATTGCGGGCCGGCTGCTGGGATCGGTGCCGGCCAACGTCTCACGCCGGGCCAAGGTCGACGTGCTGATCGTTCACACCACGTCCTAGTTTGGTGGTGGCGACCTGTGTCGCCCGGCTACACCGCGCTCGCGATCGCCACTGACGGCGTCACCAGCCTCGCTCGCGCCATTCGCCCAGGTGAGGGCGTTCGGCGCCGAGCACGGTGTCGTCGCCGTGGCCGGGGTAGATGACGGTGGAGTCGTCGTACACGTCGAACACCCGGGTGGTGACGTCGTCGAGCAGCTGGCCGAAATCGCCCGCCTGCCAGGTTTTGCCGACGCCGCCGGGAAACAGGCAATCGCCGGTGAACAGCTGGGTGACCCCGCCCGTCGCGCGCCCGTCGAGGGCGAGCGCGATCGAGCCGGGCGTGTGCCCCCTCAGGTGGATGACGTCGAATCGCAGCTCGCCGATCTGGACGGTGTCGCCACCCGCCAGCAAACGGTCGGGTTTGACCGGCAGCGGCGCGGCGTCGATCTCGTTTGCGGCGGTCGGCGCCCCGGTGGCCGCCGCCACGGCCTCCAGCGCCTGCCAGTGGTCGACGTGCTGATGGCTGGTCACGATCAGCGACAGCTTGGGTGCGTACCGGCGGATCAGGCCGATCAGGACGTCCGCGTCGTTGGCGGCGTCGATCAGCAAGGTTTCTCCGGTCGCGGAACACGTCACCAGGTACGCGTTGTTGTCCATGGGGCCCACCGACACCTTTAGGATCGTGGCGCCGGGTAGGGTCCGGCGCGCCGCGGTGCCGGGTTCGACGTGTCCGGTGTAGTTGTCGCTGGGCTCGACCGAAGGCTGATCTGAGGCAGGCATAGCGGCCACGTTACTGGTCAAACGCTGCTTGTCGGTATGGGCACATAGCATGGAATGCGCCGTGCGCATTGGCGGCTGCAGTACGTAAAACATCCACTGAGAGAGGGCAGCGTGGCTGACCGCCTGATCGTCAAGGGCGCCCGCGAACACAACCTGCGCGGCGTCGACCTCGACCTGCCGCGCGACGCGCTGATCGTCTTCACCGGGCTGTCGGGATCGGGCAAATCGTCGCTGGCATTCGACACGATCTTCGCCGAGGGGCAGCGCCGGTACGTGGAGTCGCTGTCCGCCTATGCCCGCCAGTTCCTGGGCCAGATGGACAAGCCGGACGTCGACTTCATCGAGGGCCTGTCCCCGGCGGTGTCCATCGACCAGAAGTCGACCAACCGGAACCCGCGATCGACCGTCGGGACGATCACCGAGGTCTATGACTACCTCCGGCTGCTCTACGCGCGCGCCGGCACGCCGCACTGCCCGGTCTGTGGCGAGCGGATCGCCCGTCAGACACCCCAGCAAATCGTCGACCAGGTGCTGGCCATGCCGGAAGGCACCAGATTCCTGGTGCTCGCCCCGGTGGTGCGCACCCGCAAGGGCGAGTTCGCCGACCTGTTCGAGAAGCTCAACGCCCAGGGCTACAGCCGGGTACGGGTCGACGGCGTCGTGCACTCACTGACGGATCCGCCGAAGCTGAAGAAGCAGGAAAAGCACGACATCGAGGTGGTGGTGGACCGCCTCACCGTCAAGGCCAGCGCCAAACAGCGGCTCACCGACTCGGTGGAAACGGCGCTGAACCTGGCCGACGGCATCGTGGTGCTGGAGTTCGTCGATCACGAGCACGACGCCCACAACCGGGAACAGCGCTTCTCCGAGAAGCTGGCGTGCCCCAACGGGCACGCGCTGGCCGTCGACGACCTGGAGCCGCGTTCGTTCTCGTTCAACTCGCCCTACGGCGCGTGCCCCGAGTGCACCGGCCTGGGCATCCGCAAGGAGGTCGACCCCGACCTGGTGGTGCCCGATCCCGAGCGCACGCTGGCCGAGGGGGCGGTGGCGCCATGGTCGACGGGACACACCGCGGAGTACTTCATCCGGATGATGGCCGGGCTCGGCGAAGAGATGGGCTTCGACGTCGACACACCCTGGCGCAAGCTGCCGGCCAAGGCGCGCAAGGCGATCCTCGAGGGCTCCGACCACCAGGTGCACGTGCGCTATCGCAACCGGTACGGCCGAACCCGTTCCTACTACGCCGATTTCGAGGGCGTGCTGGCGTTCCTGCAGCGCAAGATGGCCCAGACCGAATCCGAGCAGATGAAGGAACGCTACGAGGGTTTCATGCGGGACGTGCCCTGCCCGGAGTGCGAGGGCACGCGGCTCAAGCCGGAGATCCTGGCGGTGACCCTGGCCGCGGGGGACAGGGGAGCCAAGTCCATCGCCGAGGTGTCCGAGCTGTCGATTTCGGACTGCTCGGACTTCTTGAACGCGCTCACGCTGGGACCCCGCGAGCAGGCGATCGCCGGGCAGGTGCTCAAGGAAATCCAGTCGCGGCTCGGCTTTTTGCTCGACGTGGGGCTGGATTACCTGTCGCTGTCGCGCGCGGCGGCCACGCTGTCCGGCGGTGAGGCGCAACGCATCCGGCTGGCCACCCAGATCGGCTCCGGGCTGGTGGGCGTGCTCTACGTGCTCGACGAGCCGTCGATCGGCCTGCATCAGCGCGACAACCGCCGCCTCATCGAAACCCTCACGCGGCTAAGGGATTTGGGCAACACGCTGATCGTCGTCGAACACGACGAGGACACCATCGCCCACGCCGACTGGATCGTCGACATCGGTCCCCGGGCCGGTGAGCACGGCGGCGAGATCGTGCACAGCGGGACCTACAGCGAGCTGCTGGCCAACGAGGACTCGATCACCGGCGCCTTCCTGTCGGGCAAGGAAGCCATCGCGATGCCGGCGATCCGGCGACCCGTCGACCGCAAGCGTCAGCTCACCGTCGTCGGCGCCCGCGAGCACAACCTGCGCGGCATCGACGTCACGTTCCCGCTCGGCGTGCTCACCTCGGTGACCGGTGTGTCCGGCTCCGGCAAGTCGACGCTGGTCAACGACATCCTGGCCACGGTGCTGGCCAACCGGCTCAACGGTGCCCGGTTGGTCCCGGGGCGGCACACCCGGGTAACGGGTCTGGACCACCTCGACAAGCTGGTGCGGGTGGACCAATCGCCGATCGGTCGCACGCCGCGGTCCAACCCGGCCACCTACACCGGCGTGTTCGACAAGATCCGCACGCTGTTCGCGGCCACCACGGAGGCCAAAGTCCGTGGCTACCAACCGGGCCGGTTCTCGTTCAACGTCAAGGGCGGCCGCTGCGAGGCGTGCACGGGCGACGGCACCATCAAGATCGAGATGAACTTCCTGCCCGACGTGTACGTGCCGTGCGAGGTCTGTCACGGAGCGCGCTACAACCGCGAAACCCTGGAAGTGCACTACAAGGGCAAGACCATCTCCGAAGTGCTGGACATGTCGATCGAGGAGGCGGCGGAGTTCTTCGAGCCGATCACCGGCATCCACCGCTACCTGCGCACGCTCGTCGACGTCGGCCTGGGCTACGTCCGGCTGGGCCAGCCCGCCCCGACGTTGTCCGGTGGCGAGGCGCAGCGTGTCAAGCTGGCCGCCGAACTGCAGAAGCGCTCGACGGGGCGGACCATCTACATCCTCGACGAGCCCACCACGGGGCTGCACTTCGACGACATCCGCAAGCTGCTCACGGTCATCAACGGGCTGGTGGACAAGGGCAACACGGTCATCGTCATCGAGCACAACCTGGACGTCATCAAGACGTCGGACTGGATCGTCGACATGGGACCCGAGGGTGGCGCCGAGGGCGGGACCGTTGTCGCCGAGGGCACTCCCGAGGACATCGCGGCGGTGCCGGAAAGCTACACCGGAAAGTTCCTCGCCGAGGTCATCGGCCGCTCCGCTCCGCCGCAGCGGTCGAAGCGGAGGCGCAAGGTCACCGCCTGAGCGGGAATTCCGTCGCGACACGCAAACCACGCACACGACACGCCGAAAAACGTCGCCCGCGTTTACGTCTCGCGGTCGCGTCGGCGTATGGATTCGCGGATCTGCGCCAAGCGCTCGGCCGCCGCGCGCTCGCGTTCCTCGTACTGTTCCTCTACCGACCGGCCCTCCGCCGACTCGGCATCGAGATCCGCGGCGCCCTGCGCCGTCGCGTAACGGCTTTCGATCTTCTCGCGGACGGATTCGAAGGTCGGCACGCCGGCGCTGTCATACCCGGGATCGGGTGGGGTCGGTTCCTCAGGCATGGGCACGCTCCCGTTCCAGATACCGCACCATCTGCTCCCAGTACACCAGCGTGAGCGCCATCTGCACCGCGACAGCGGCCGCCGCCGGCAGCGGTAGGCGGCGGCGGGCGGCGACGACGGCCACCAGCGCGGCCACCGACGTCAGCGCGCTGACCACCATGGCCGCATCCCGGGGTCGACGGCTGATCCACAACTCCTCGCCCAGCATCGCCCGCGTCGACCACGCCCGCTCGTGCGCCGGACTGCCGAAGACGACGGGGTTGACGGCCAGCCACAGCGCGATCCACGCCGCATGACCCCAGCGCCGCGTCCACGGCGGCACCAAAATCAGCGGGGTGCTCGCCCAGCGGGTCCAGGCACTCCACGGATTGCAGTGCCGCGCGAAAACCGCACGCCGCACCCGCGCAACGGAAAGCACCGGTGGCTACCGCCGGGTGGGCGAATGGTCGGCCGGAACGACGACCGGGGTGGCAACCGCGGGCGGGGCGGCGCCGGGCAAATCGGTCCGCGGGATCCCCGGCGTGCCCAGCCGGCCGGCCAGCCACGGCAGCGCGGCGGCGAAGACCCGGTCCGCGAACGGCCAATCGTGCTTGCCGGGCTGTGCCAGCACCGCGCAGTCGATCCCGTTGGCGCGCCCGAGCGAACAGAGCGAATAGGCGGCCGCCTTCTGGTTGCCCGGGTCGGTGGCCGCCTCCCGGCTGGCGAGAAGGATCGCCCCGCTGTCGGTCATCACCGGGTCGTGGCGCGGTGCCGGCGGGCCCCCGGAGGAGATCGCGAACCAGCCGGCCACGTCGCTGTACGGCCCGTGCCGGCTGATCACCGTGGTCGGGTCGAATGCCGCCCACGCGTCGGCGTTTCCGCCGAAGAGCCGGGCGATGGTTTGGGCCTTGTTTCCCGCGTTCGGGAAGAAGTCGCCGGCGACGTCGACGAACGCGCTGAACATGTCGGGGTGCATCACGGTCAGATCCACCGCGCAGGTCCCGCCCATCGACCAACCGGCGATGCCCCAGTGGGACCGGTCGCGGCTGACGCCGAACTTGGAAACCATATACGGCACAACGTCTTTGGTCAGATGGTCGGCGGCGTTGCCGCGGACGCCGTTGACGCATTCGGTGTCGTTGTTGAAGGCCCCGCCGGAGTCGACGAACACCAACACCGGCGCCTTGCCGTCGTGGGCGGCGGCGAAGTCGTCGATCGTCTGCACCGCGTTGCCCGCGCGTGTCCAATCGGAGGGGGTGTTGAACTGGCCCCCGATCATCATGATCGTCGGCAGCGCCGGCGGCGGGCTGCTGGTGAACCACTCGGGCGGCAGGTAAACCAGCTCGCCGCGGTGCTTGAAATGCGATGCGTCGGAGGGGATTACCACGGGTACCACGCTGCCGTGCGGCGGTCGCGCCCGTTTGGCGGCCATCGCGATGACGGTGGCCGGGTCGGTCTGATCGGGCAGGGGACCGGAGGTGAGCTGGCTCCACGCGGCCTGCACGGTCGGGAAGTAGCCGACCCATAGGTTGAGCACCAGCGCCGCGCACAGGGCGCACAGCGGGACGGCCAGCAGCCCGGCGCCGCGCCGCCAGCGGCGAGCGCCGTGCCACCCCAGGACCAGGACCGCGACCGCCATGCCGGTCAACGTGATCCACAGCCACAGCGCGGCCGGCGCGGGTTCTTCGGACAGGCCGCGGTCGACGATGTACCAGTGCGTCAGGTAGGCGGCGGCAGCACCGGCCAGCGCCGCCGCCGGCAACCACACCGTGCGCCACCGCCGCGACCGCCAGCCGACGGCCAGCGTCAGCACCACCGCGGTCACCACCTGGATCGTGGTGGGCACCCAGCCGTGCATCAGGGACGTGTGACTACTTGCCAGCAACGGCGTCGTGGCGTTGGTCATCGACGCGATCACGCCATTCATTGTGATCCATTGTTAACCGGCCTGGAACATCTTTACCGAATGTTCGCCATCGACGGCCGGCGCGTCCGCGGGCCGGTTAGTGCGGCTTGGCCAGCGGAAATGGCAGGGTTTCGCGGATGCTGCGGCCGGTTATGAGCATCACGAGCCGATCGATGCCCATGCCGAGGCCGCCGGTGGGCGGCATCGCGTACTCCATGGCTTGCAGAAAGTCCTCGTCGAGCTCCATCGCCTCGGGGTCGCCGCCGGCGGCCAGCAGCGACTGCTCCTGCAGGCGGCGCCGCTGCTCCACCGGATCGGTGAGCTCGCTGTAGGCGGTCCCCAGCTCGATCCCCCACGCCACCAGGTCCCACCGCTCGGCGACGCCGCGCCGGCTGCGGTGCGGGCGGGTCAACGGCGAGACGGACGTGGGGAAGTCGATGTAGAAGGTCGGTCGTTCGGTGCGGTCCTCGACCAGGTGCTCGTAAAGCTCCAGCACCACCGCGCCGGCGTCCCACTGCGCCCGGTACGGGATGTGGACGGCGTCGGAGAGTTTGCGCAAAACGGACAAGGGGGTGTCGGGATCGATGTGTTCCCCGAGGGCTTCGGACACCGCGTCGTGCACGGTCTTCACCGGCCAGTCCCCGGAGATATCGACCTCTTGGAGGCGGCCGTCGCCGCCCGGGGAGGAGTGGTCGGCGCGGGGCCGCAGCACGGTCTGCGCCCCGTTCGCGGCCTGCGCGGCATTTTGAATGAGCTCCCGGCAGCCGTCGATCCAGACCTTGTAGTCGGCGTGCGCCTGGTAGGCCTCCAGCAGGGTGAACTCCGGGTTGTGGCTGAAGTCGACCCCCTCGTTGCGGAAGGCGCGGCCCAGCTCGAACACCCGCTCCACACCGCCGACGCACAACCGCTTGAGGTACAGCTCCGGCGCGATGCGCAGGAACAGGTCCATGTCGTAGGTGTTGATGTGGGTGACGAACGGCCGGGCGGTGGCTCCGCCGTGGATCTGCTGCAGGATCGGCGTCTCCACCTCGATGAACCCTTTGGCGAACAGCGTTTCCCGCACGGAGCGCAGGACACTGCCGCGGGCCGTGATCAGCTCGCGGGACTCGGGATTGACCGCCAGGTCGACGTAGCGGGTCCGCACCCGCGCCTCCGGGTCGGTCAGCCCCTTCCACTTGTTCGGCAGCGGCCGAAGGCACTTGCCGATCATCCGCCAGTCGCGCACGATCAACGAACGGGTCCCGTTCTTGGAAAAGCCCATGTGCCCGGTCATCTCGACCAGGTCGCCGAGGTCGATGGCCGCGGTGAAATCCGCGGTGCGGCTGTGCTCTAGACGCGAATTGTCCAGCAGCACTTGCAATTCGCCCGACCAATCTCGCAGCTGGGCGAACAACACCCCGCCGTAGTCACGTATCCGCAGAATCCGGCCCGACACCGAGACGGTTTCCTGGTCGTCGGCGTCCAGTGCCCCGGAGGCCGTGTGGCTGGGGGGAGATCCCACCGGGTAGGCGTCAACGCCGTTGCGCCGCAGTATCTTCAGTTTCGCCAGGCGCACCCGCACCTGCTCGGGCAGGCGGGCTCTCGACTCTTCTAGTTCCGCGTCATCGCGTCGTTGTTGCAGCTCGCTCACGTCGGGGGCCGAGCCGTCGTGATGCAGCAGGCCCGATTCCACCAGCCTGAGCGGTACGGCGGGGTGATGGCCGGTGTGCACCCTGTCGCGCCGGGTGAACGGCAGCACCAGGAAGCCCTCCGCGATCACCGACGCGACGCCGACCCGGGGGACCAGGCGCGCGTCCTCGTAACAGGCGTAGCGCGGAACCCATTCGGGTTGGTACTTCATGTTCGAGCGGTACAGCGTCTCCAGCTGCCACCACCGCGAGAAGAACAGGAGCAGCCCCCGCCACAATCGGGCGACCGGGCCGGCGCCGAGTTGGGCACCCTGTTCGAACGCCGAGCGGAACATCGCGAAGTTCAACGAAATACGGCTGATGCCAAGGGTTTCGGCGGTCAAGGCGAGGTCGCTGACCATGAGCTCGATGGTGCCGTTGGGGGATTGCGGGGAGCGGCGCATCAAGTCCAGTGAGACACCGGTGGTGCCCCAGGGGACCAACGACAGCATCGCCACGACGGCACCGTCGCGGTCCATCGCCTCGACCAGCAGGCAATCGCCATCCGCCGGGTCGCCGAGCCGGCCCAGCGCCATGGAAAAGCCGCGTTCGGTCTGGGTGTCGCGCCAGGCGTCGGCACGGGTGATGGTCTGGGTCATCTCTTCGGCCGAGATGTCGCGGTGCCGCCGGATGCGCACGGTCAGCCCGGCCCGGCGGGCGCGGGTCACGGCTTGGCGCACCCCGCGCATGTCGGGACCGGACAGCCGGAAGTCGGCGGTCCGCAGAATCGCCTCGTCGCCCAACTCGAGCGCGTTCAACCCGGCTTCCCGATACACGTGCGCTCCCTGCGTGCTGGCGCCCATGACCCCCGGCGCCCAGCCGTAGCTCTGGCACAACCCCAGCCAGGCATCGATGGCCTGCGGCCACGCGCGAGGGTCGCCGATCGGGTCGCCGCTGGCCAGACACACTCCGACCTCGACGCGGTAGGTGATGGCGGCACGGCCGCTCGGCGCGAACACCACCGACTTGTCGCGGCGCGTCGCGAAGTAGCCGAGCGAGTCGTTCTTGCCGTACAGCTCGAGGAGCCCGCGGATGGCCGACTCGTCCTCACCCGTCAGCGCGTTTTCGGCACGCTGGGATTGGAAGAGCACGATGGTCGCCATGATCAGCGCCAGCGCGCCGAACAGGCCGAAGATCGCGTTGAGGAACACGTGCGGCCTGCCGGTGAACAGGTCCGGATCGGCCAGGGCGAATCCGACCACCCGGTTGGCCACGTAGGGCAGGCGGTCCTGGCGCGCCAGCGTTCCGGGCCACAACTCCACCAGGCCCCAGGACACCAGGATTCCGATCACGTCCCCGGCGACCAGCACCGCTGCGGCCTTGACGAGCGCCCCCTTGCGGACCTTGGCCCAGAACTCCCGGTAGGCCAGCACCAGCAGGACGATCGCGACGATGTGCACCGCGAACCCGAGGTTCTCACCGAAGGTCTCGGCCGCGGTGTTGTCGCCCGCGGCCATGTCGGCGGCGTTCAACCCCGCGGCAAGGATCATCTGGCCGAGTAACAGCAGCCAGGCGACCCGTTTCCGCGCGGTCAGGGCGGCGGCCAGCAAAGCGAGCACGAACGACCAGGCGATGCTGGTGTCGGGGAAGTTGAACAGGTAGAAGTTGATGAACTCGCGGGGGACCTTGATCAGCCACCGAATCGCCGGGGACACGCTGGCCAGCAGCGACACCGTGGCGATGACGCCCACGGTCCACCCGGCCGCCGCCGGTACCCAGCGATACCGGGAATGCGACCGGCCGCGAGTTCCCGAACGGGAACCCGAACGAGATGAAGCGAGTGTCACAGACCGCGAGGATATGCCCTCAGTCCGTGAAAAGCTTGGCGAAGCGCCAAGACTGGCTGGCAAGAGTTGGCCCGGTCGCCGAAGCGTGCTGGTGCGCGGAACGAGGGTCGGGGGCGAAGTGCCAAAAGCCGCCCCCTGGCTGCTAAACTGGCGTTCGCGACCATTCCGGCGAAGGCCAGGAACAGTTAAGTGGAGTCCCACTCCCACCGCGGGCCACGAGATTTCTCAAGGTTTTGCGGTCCGGTCACAGGCATCGCGCATGTCTGTTCCGCGGGCGACGCGGGCGGCTTGACCAATGGCAAGCCGTGATCGGTCGGCATTGGGCCCTGCTATTGCAGGGCTTTTCTGCTGGTGGTGTGGTGTTCCCGCCGCTGAATCCGAATCGGAGCCCGGCCTGGCCGCCGATGCAGGACACCTATAAGCCCAACAAGGGAGGCCCCATCAGCACTGAGACCCGCGTCAACGAGCGCATCCGCGTACCCGAAGTCAGATTGATCGGCCCAGGGGGAGAGCAGGTAGGCATAGTGCGCATCGAAGACGCACTGCGCGTCGCTGCGGACGCCGATCTCGACCTCGTCGAAGTTGCCCCGAACGCCAGACCCCCGGTCTGCAAGATCATGGACTACGGGAAGTTCAAGTACGAGACGGCGCAAAAGGCGCGCGAATCCCGCCGGAACCAGCAGCAGACCGTCGTCAAAGAGCAAAAGCTGCGACCAAAGATCGACGATCACGATTACGAGACCAAAAAGGGTCACGTGATCCGCTTTCTGGAGGCGGGTTCGAAGGTGAAGGTCACCATCATGTTCCGCGGACGTGAGCAGTCGCGGCCCGAGTTGGGTTACCGCTTGCTGCAGCGGCTGGGCGCGGACGTCGCCGAATACGGCTTCGTCGAGACGTCCGCCAAGCAGGACGGCCGCAACATGACGATGGTGCTGGCCCCGCACCGCGGCGCGAAGACTCGCGCCAGGGCGCGGCACCCCGAAGGACCCGGGGACGGCGCGGCGTCGGACGCCGATGCGGCCGCCGACACCAACCCTTCACCCAACTGACCTGACACGAAACAGCGAACCGAAGAAGTAGAGGAAACATGCCCAAGGCCAAGACCCACAGCGGGGCTTCGAAGCGGTTCCGGCGCACCGGAACCGGCAAGATCCTGCGCGAGAAAGCCAATCGCCGGCACCTGTTGGAGCACAAGCCGTCCACCCGGACTCGGCGGCTGGAAGGCCGCACGACGGTTTCGGCCAACGACACCAGGCGGGTCAACAAGCTGCTGAACGGCTGACCATCGCGCCGGGGCCCCCTTGGTGCCGGCGCAGCCCTTTAACGGACCATTTACTGCCTGAACGAGAGTAGGAACATCCATGGCACGCGTGAAGCGGGCGGTCAACGCCCACAAGAAGAGGCGCAGCATTCTCAAGGCCTCGAAGGGCTATCGCGGCCAGCGATCGCGGCTCTACCGCAAAGCCAAAGAGCAGCAGCTGCATTCGTTGAACTACGCCTACCGCGACCGCCGCGCGCGCAAGGGCGAGTTCCGCAAACTGTGGATCTCGCGGATCAATGCGGCGGCGCGCGCCAACGACATCACGTACAACCGGCTGATCCAGGGTTTGAAGGCCGCGGGCGTGGAAGTGGACCGCAAGAACCTCGCCGACATCGCGATCACCGATCCCGCGGCGTTCACCGCACTGGTCGACGTCGCCCGGGCCGCGCTGCCCGAGGACGTCAACGCTCCCTCGGATTCCGGAGAGGCCGCGTAAGCCCCTGCTGACCGAACGTTCGGCCCGGGTCGCCGCGGCGGTCAAACTGCATCGCCACGTCGGCAGGCGCCGGGCGGGGCGGTTCCTCGCCGAAGGCCCCAACCTGGTCGAGGCGGCGGCCGCCCGCGGTCTGGTCCGCGATGTCTTCGTCACCGAAGTGGCCGAGCAACGATATGCGTCCTTGCTCGGCGCACAGGCGTTTCCGGTCCACCTGGTCAGCGAGCGGGCCGCGAAGGCGCTGTCCGACACCGTCACCCCCACCGGCCTGGTGGCCGTCTGCGAAATGCCGGCAACACGGCTGGCGGACGTGCTGGCCGGTTCGCCCCGGCTGATCGCGGTCGCCGTCGAGATCAGCGAACCGGGCAATGCCGGCACGGTCATTCGCATCGCAGACGCCATGGGCGCGCAAGGCGTGATCCTCGGCGGGCACAGCGTCGACCCGTACAACGGGAAGTGTTTGCGCGCCTCGACGGGCAGCATCTTCTCGATTCCGGTGGTCGTGGCGCCCGACACCCCCGCCGCGCTGGGCGCCCTGCACGATGCCGGGTTGCAGGTGCTGGCCACGACGGTGGACGGCGAGACCCGCCTCGACGAGGCCGCGGAACTGCTCGGCAGGCCGACGGCCTGGGTGTTCGGGCCCGAATCACAAGGTCTCCCAAGCGAAATCGGTGGGGCGGCGGACCACCGCATGCGCATCCCGATGTCCGGCGGTGCGGAGAGCCTGAACGTGGCGTCCGCCGCGGCCATCTGCCTCTACCAGAGCGCGCAGGCGCTCGGCACGTTCAAGCGGCCCTGACGCGCCCCCGGGCGGGCCGCAGACCCGCCAGCGACAGCGTCCCGTGCACCAGCGACCCGGCGCGCTCCATGATCGCTTTCGCGGGGTCCAGGGCCGAGCGCGGCCGCGGCGGGAAGTAATGCATGGGCAACCCGCGGCGGTCCCGGGGCGGTGCCATGAACGTCGGCGCCTCCACCAACGGCGCGTTGCTGGGCAGCCGCCCCTGCGCGCGGCGGTAGGCGGCCAGGGCGCGCGGATGCAGTCGGATCTCGTCGGGAACCGCCAGGAACGCCAGTTCGACGAACTTGCCGAACAGGCGCAGCAGCACCTCGTCGCCCGGTGTCCAGCGCATGCCCGCCTTCTCGCGGACCGCGGGCTCGAACAGTCCGGCGGCGATCCAGCGCTGGCCGGCGACCAGCGGCTTGAACATCTGGTCCCACATCGGCGTCGGCATCAGCACGAATTTCGGCTTCGGGATCCGGATCTGGAAGATGTCCAGCGTCGCCCGGTTGATTTCCAGCTCCTCGCGGCACACCCGGTCCCAGTACTCCTGAAACTCCTCCCAGGAGGTGGGCACCGGTCGCATGCTCATCCCGTACATCCGGTACCAGCGCACGTGCTCGTCGAACAGCTGCCGCTTCTCGGCCTCCGTCAAGCCCCCGCAGAAGTACTCGGCCACCTTGATCACCAACATGAAGAAGGTGGCGTGCGCCCAGTAGAACGTTTCCGGATTCAGCGCGTGATACCGGCGCCCGGACGCGTCGACGCCCTTGATGGTGTGGTGGTAGCTCTTGATCTGCCGCCCGGTCTCGGCCGCCCGGTCACCGTCGTAGACGACGCCCATGATCGGGTAGACCGAGCGGGCCACCCGCTGCAGGGGCTCGCGCAGCAGGATCGAATGCTCCTCGACGCCCGCGCCCAGCTCCGGATACATGTTCTGGATCGCGCCGATCCACACGCCCATCATTCCGGTGCGCAGATCGCCAAAGTACTTCCAGGTCAGGGAATCTGGTCCGAGCGGATCGTCGGATCTGGTTGGAATGGCAGTCATCTCGGCCTCCTCGGCTCACGATAACTTTGACAACGTGCGTTGTCTACGATTTCGGCCCGCGCGCCCCCGGCTGTTATCGAGCTTCCATAGCGGCGTGCCGCCGCCGTGATCAGGCCATACGTTGCGAGCTGCGACACCATCGCGGGGCCTTCGTTGCCCGCCCCCGACGGAACCAAATAACCTGGCCAGGTGGAAGTCGCGCGTCACGATTCGGATTCGGGCGGGCCCGAAGAGCCGACGGTGACGTCATCCGGTCCGCCACGGCATGCCCCGGTCTCGGTGCAGGGCGCGACGCAGTGGTTGCACAGCCGGAACCACAGCCCCGGCGCGGTGGCATTCATCCGCCGGGCGCGACAGCTGCTACCCGGCGATCCCGAGTTCGGCGACCCGCTCTCCACGGCCGGCGACGGTGGCCCCCGGGCCGCCGCGCGAGCCGCCGACCGGCTGTTGGGGGACCGCGAAGCAGTTTCGCGTGAAGTCAGCCTCGGGTTGCTGCAGGTGTGGCAGGCGCTGACGGAGTCGGTTTCCCGACGGCCGGCGAATCCCGAGGTGACGCTGGTGTTCACCGACCTGGTCGGGTTCTCGTCCTGGTCCTTGCAGGCCGGTGACGAGGCCGCGCTGACCCTGCTGCGCCAGGTGGCGCGGGCCATCGAGCCGCCGCTGCTGGACGCCGGTGGCCAAATCGTCAAACGTATGGGCGACGGCCTGATGGCCGTCTTCGACGATCCCACGGTCGCGGTGCGGGCCGTGCTGGCCGCCAAAGAGGAGTTGAGGTCGGTCGAGGTGGCGGGCTACACGCCGCGGATGCGGGTCGGCGTCCACACCGGGCGGCCCCAGCGGATGGCGGCGGACTGGCTCGGTGTCGACGTCAACATCGCCGCGCGGGTGATGGAACGGGCCACCAAGGGAGGTGTCATGGTGTCGGGTTCGACACTCGACCTGATCGCCCAGAGCGAACTGGACGCGATGGGCGTGGTGGCCAAACGTGCACGTAAATCGGTGTTTGCGCACAAGACCGCCGGGGTGCCGGCCGACTTGGCGATATATCGTTTGCGGACTCATAGGGAGTTGACAGCGTCCGATCGCACCTCGGAAACAAATTAGACGACATAATGGATGCAATGTTTGGGGGCATCTTCTCCCGGCTCGCCCGGGTCCAGTTCACGGTGGGATACGTGGCGGTCCTGCTCGCCATCAGCTGTGCCATCTTGGCGCTCGGCCCGCACGCGCATGACGTGCTGGTCGAGCGGGCCAGCACCAACCTGCACAACCTGGCCCATGGCCACGTGGGGACCCTGCTGGGCAGCGCGCTGGTCGTCGACGCCGGTCCGCTCTACTTCTGGTTGCCCTTCCTCACCTGCCTGCTCGCGCTCGGCGAGCTGCACCTGAGCACGATCAGGCTGGTGGTGGCATTCGTCGTCGGACACGTCGGCGCGACTCTGCTGGTGGCCGCCGCGCTGGCCACGTCGGTCGAATTCGGCTGGCTGCCGCTGTCGATCACCCGCGCCAGCGACGTCGGCATGAGCTACGGCGCGCTGGCGGTGCTCGGCGCGATGACGGCGGTGATTCCCCGGCGTTTTCGCGCGCCGTGGGTCGGCTGGTGGGTCTCAGCGGGCATCGCCACCGCGATCATCGGGGGCGATTTCACCGACGCCGGTCACACGGTCGCCGTCGTCCTCGGGGTCTTGGTGTCCGCCCGGTTCCGGCAGCCGGTCCACTGGACCCCGCTGCGGCGCCTGATGCTGGCCGCATCGTCGGGATTCGGGTTTCTGCTCCTGGCGCACCACTGGGGGACCATGGCTGCGGCGCCGTTGTTTGGTGTCGTGGGTGCGTTCGTCGCCTACAAGGTCGCCCAATTCGCCGCGGCCCGTAAAGTGTTGCCGGTCTTGCCGGTAGAGGACATGCTGACCGGCCCGCAGCCGGTCACGGCCGGCTAGGCATCCCGGCGGCCAGCCGGCCGCCTCTAGTTCCGAAGCGCCCGCCGGGCTGCACGCACCGCATCACTATGATCGGCACTTGCCGCTGGGCAACTTCCTCCCCAGCCCTCATCAGCAAGGAGAGTGTCGCCGCGTGGGTGATCAGCCCGTCGACCTGTCACCGGACGCCTTGGCCAGGGCGGTCGGCGCCGCCCGGGAGGCGATTGCACTCGCCGGCGAGTTGGACGCGCTGGCGCGCGTGAAGACCGACCATCTCGGTGACCGCTCGCCGCTGGCGCTGGCGCGGCAGGCGCTGGGCAGCGTCCCAAAGCAGGAGCGCGCCGACGCCGGTAAGCGGGTCAATTCCGCGCGGACCGAGGTCCAGCGCAGCTACGACGAGCGACTGGCGACGCTGCGCGCCGAACGCGACGCGGCGGTGCTGGCCGCCGAGGGCATCGACGTCACGCTGCCGTCGAGTCGGCAGCCGATCGGCGCCCGGCACCCGATCACCATTTTGGCCGAGCACATCGCCGACACCTTCATCGCGATGGGCTGGGAGTTGGCGGAGGGGCCCGAGGTCGAAACCGAGCAGTTCAACTTCGACGCGCTCAACTTCCCCGCGGACCACCCCGCGCGCAGCGAGCAGGACACCTTCTACATCGCGCCGGACGATTCCCGGCAGCTGCTGCGCACCCACACCTCGCCGGTGCAGGTGCGCACCCTGCTCGCCCACGAGCTGCCCGTCTACATCGTCTCGATCGGCCGCACCTTCCGCACCGACGAGCTCGACGCCACGCACACGCCCGTCTTTCATCAGGTCGAGGGGCTCGCGGTGGACCGCGGCCTGTCCATGGCGCATCTGCGGGGCACCCTCGACGCGTTCGCCCGCGCGGAGTTCGGCCCCGAGGCGCGCACCCGGATCCGGCCCCACTTCTTCCCGTTCACCGAGCCCTCCGCCGAGGTCGACGTGTGGTTCGTCGGCAAGAAGGGCGGCGCCGGCTGGGTGGAGTGGGGCGGTTGCGGCATGGTGCACCCGAACGTGTTGCGCGCCGCGGGGATCGACCCGGAGGTGTACTCCGGCTTCGCATTCGGGATGGGCCTGGAACGCACCCTGCAGTTCCGCAACGGCATACCCGACATGCGCGACATGGTCGAGGGCGATGTCCGGTTCGCGTTGCCGTTCGGGGTGGGTGCCTGATGCGGATCCCGTATAGCTGGCTGCGGGAAATCGTGGCGGCCGGTGCCCCGGACTGGGACGTCAGCCCCGGGGAACTGGAGCAGACCTTCGTGCGGATCGGCCACGAGGTCGAGGAGGTCGTCCCCCTCGGCCCGGTCGACGGCCCGCTGACCGTGGGACGGGTGACCGGCATCGAGGAGCTCACCGGCTTCAAGAAGCCGATCCGCGCCTGCCGGGTCGACGTCGGCGACGGTAAGGACCGCGACATCGTCTGCGGCGCAACCAATTTCGTCGTCGGTGATGTGGTGGTGGCGGCGCTGCCCGGCACCACGCTGCCCGGCGGATTTGCCATCACGGCGCGCAAGACCTACGGGCGCGATTCCGACGGCATGATCTGCTCGGCGGCCGAACTCGGTTTGGGCGCCGACCATTCCGGGATCCTGGTGCTGCCGCCCGGCACCGCCGAACCGGGTGCCGATGGCGCCGCGGTGCTCGGGCTGGACGACGTGGTCTTCCACCTGGCGATCACCCCCGACCGCGGCTACTGCATGTCGGTACGCGGGCTGGCCCGCGAGATCGCCTGCGCCTACGACCTCGACTTCGTCGATCCGGCCGACACCAAGCCGTTGCCGGTGGGCGACGAGGCGTGGCCCTTGACCGTCCAGCCCGAAACCGGTGTCCGGCGGTTCGCCCTGCGCCCCGTGACCGGCATCGACCCCGCCGCGGTGTCGCCGTGGTGGCTGCAACGCCGGCTGTTGCTGGCCGGCGTGCGCGCGACCTCCCCGGCGGTGGACGCCACCAACTACGTGATGCTCGAACTCGGCCACCCCATGCACGCGCACGACTGCAACCGCATCTCCGGGAGCCTCGGTGTGCGGTTCGCCCGGCCCGGCGAGACCGTCGTCACCCTCGACGACATCGAGCGCCGGCTGGATCCGGGCGACGTCCTCATCGTCGACGACCGGGCGACCGCGGCGATCGGCGGCGTGATGGGCGCGGCAAGCACCGAGGTGCGCGCCGACTCGACCGACGTGCTGCTGGAGGCGGCCGTGTGGGACCCCGCCGCCGTCTCGCGCACCCAGCGCCGATTGCACCTGCCCAGCGAGGCCGCGCGGCGCTACGAGCGCGGGGTGGACCCGGCCATCTCGGTGGCCGCGTTGGACCGCTGCGCCGCGCTGCTCGTCGACATCGCCGGGGGAGCGGTGTCGGAAAAGCTGACCGATTGGCGCGGCGATCCCCCGACCGACGACTGGTCGCTGCCGCCCATCCGGATCGCCGCCGACCTGCCCGACCGCGTCGCCGGGGTCGCCTACCCCGCGGGCACCACCGCCCGGCGCCTGGCGCAGATCGGGGCGCTGGTGAGCGAGTCCGGCGAGGCTCTGACGGTGACGCCGCCGAGCTGGCGACCCGACCTGCTGCAGCCCGCCGACCTCGTCGAGGAGGTGCTGCGGCTTCAGGGGCTGGAGGCCATCCCGTCGGTGCTGCCCGCGGCGCCCGCCGGCCGGGGTCTGACCGCGGGCCAGAAGCGTCGCCGCGCCATCGGCAAATCGCTGGCGCAATCCGGGTATGTCGAGATCCTGCCGACACCGTTTCTGCCCGCGGGCGTGTTCGACCTGTGGGGTCTGCCGGCCGACGACCCGCGACGCGCGACCACGCAAGTGCTCAACCCGCTGGAGGCCGACCGCCCGCATCTGGCCACCACGCTGCTGCCCGCCCTGCTGGAAGCGTTGGTGCGCAACGTGTCCCGCGGCCTGGTGGACGTCGCGCTGTACGCGCTGGCGCAGGTGGTGCAACCGACCGAGCAGACCCGCGGCGTGCAGCCCATCCCCGTGCACCGCCGGCCGACCGACACCGAGATCGCACTGCTGGACGCCTCGTTGCCCCGTCAGCCGCAGCACGTCGCGGCGGTGCTGACGGGCCTGCGCGAACGCCGCGGCCCGTGGGGTCCCGGCCGCCGCGCCGAAGCCGCCGACGCGTTCGAGGCGGTCCGCATCATCGCCCGCGCCAGCGGGGTCGAGGTGAGCCTGCGGGCGGCCCAGCACCTGCCGTGGCACCCGGGCCGGTGCGCCGAGGTGCTCGTCGGGGAGACCGTCGTCGGTCATGCCGGGCAGTTGCACCCGGCGGTGATCGAGCGCTCCGGCCTGCCGAAGGGCACCTGCGCCGTCGAGCTCGACCTCGACGCGATTCCCATCGTGTCGGCGTTGCCGGCGCCGACGGTGTCGCCGTTCCCGGCCGTGTTCCAGGACGTCAGCCTGGTGGTGCCCGCGCACGTGCCGGCCCGGGCGGTGGCCGACGCCGTCCGGGAGGGCGCCGGCGAGCTGCTGGAAGACCTGCAACTGTTCGACGTCTTCACCGGCCCGCAGGTCGGGGAGGATCGCAAGTCGCTGACGTTCGCGCTGCGCTTCCGCGCGCCGGACCGCACGCTGACCGAGGACGACGCCAGCGCGGCCCGCGACGCCGCGGTGCGGCGGGCCGCCGAGGCGGTCGGCGCCGAACTGCGCGCCTAGCGTCGGCGGCAGAATGGATTTGCAAAGCACTGCATAACCATGCAGAATCGGCGGAATGGCCGACGTGTTGAAGGTGGCGGTTGCCGGGGCCAGCGGCTACGCGGGCGGCGAAATCCTGCGCCTGTTGCTCGGGCATCCGGCCTATGCCGACGGCCGGCTCGCCATCGGGTCGCTGACCGCCGCGACCAGCGCCGGCAGCACGCTGGCCGAGCACCATCCCCACCTGACGCCGCTGGCCCAGCGGGTGGTCGAGCCCACCGAACTCGCCGTGCTCGCCGGCCACGACGTGGTGTTCCTGGCCCTGCCACACGGGCATTCGGCGGCGCTGGCCGAACAGCTCGGCCCCGACACGCTGATCGTCGACTGCGGTGCCGACTTCCGGCTCACCGATGCCGCCGCGTGGGAGCGGTTCTACGGCTCCGCGCACGCCGGCAGCTGGCCGTACGGGCTGCCGGAACTGCCGGGCGCGCGCGAGCGGCTGCGCGGCGCGCGGCGCGTCGCCGTCCCGGGCTGCTACCCGACCGCGGCCCTGCTGGCGTTGCTGCCCGCGGTCGCCGAGGACCTGATCGAGCCGGCCGTCACGGTGGTCGCCGTCAGCGGCACCTCCGGAGCCGGTCGGGCCGCCAAGACCGACCTGCTCGGCTCCGAGGTCATCGGGTCCGCGCGGGCCTACAACATCGCGGGGGCCCACCGGCACACCCCCGAGATCACCCAGGGCCTGCAGGCGGTCACCGACCGCGACGTCACGGTGTCGTTCACCCCGGTGCTGATCCCCACGTCGCGCGGCATCCTGGCGACCTGCACCGCGCGTACCCGCTCGCCGCTGTCACAGCTGCGGGCCGCCTACGAAAAGGCTTACGACGCCGAACCTTTCGTCTACCTGCTGCCCGAGGGGCAGCTGCCCCGCACCGGATCGGTGATCGGCAGCAACGCGGCGCACCTCGCCGTCGCGGTGGACGAGGCCGCGAGTGCGTTCGTGGCCATCGCCGCCATCGACAACCTGGTCAAGGGCACCGGCGGCGCGGCGGTGCAGGCGATGAACCTGGCGCTGGGTTGGCCGGAGACGGAAGGCCTTTCGGTGGTCGGGGTCGCGCCATGACCCACACAGCCGAGGCGCGCCTGGTGCGCGACCAGGGCGTCACCGCGCCGGCCGGGTTCCGGGCCGCCGGCATCGCCGCCGGCATCAAGGCGTCGGGCAACCGCGACCTGGCTCTGGTCTTCAACGAGGGACCCGACCACGCGGCCGCCGGCGTGTTCACCCGCAACCAGGTCAAGGCCGCGCCGGTGCTGTGGACCCAGCAGGTGCTGACCACCGGGGCGCTGCGCGCGGTGATCCTCAACTCCGGTGGCGCCAATGCCTGCACCGGCCCGGGCGGCTTCCAGGACGCCCACGCCACCGCCGAGGCCGTCGCGGCGGCATTGTCCGACTGGGGGACCGAGACGGGGCCCATCGAGGTCGCGGTCTGCTCAACCGGCCTGATCGGTGACCGGTTGCCCATGGACAAGGTGCTCGCCGGGGTGCGGGCGATCGTGCAGGACATGGCCGGCGGGCTGTCCGGCGGTGACGAGGCCGCGCGGGCGATCATGACCACCGACACCGTGCCGAAACAGGTTGCGCTGCACCACCCGGGCAGCTGGACGGTCGGCGGGATGGCCAAGGGTGCGGGCATGCTGGCGCCCTCGCTGGCCACCATGCTCTGCGTGCTGACCACCGACGCGGCCGCCGACTCCGGCGGCCCTCGACACCGCGCTGCGCCGCGCCACCGCGCGCACCTTCGACCGGCTCGACATCGACGGCAGTTGTTCGACCAACGACACCGTGCTGCTGCTGGCCTCCGGGGCCAGCGGGGTCGCCCCCGCCCAGGCCGACCTCGACGACGCCGTGCTGCGGGTGTGCGACGACCTGTGCGCGCAGTTGCAAGCCGACGCCGAGGGCGTCACCAAGCGCGTCACCGTGACCGTGACCGGCGCCGCTTCGGACGACGACGCGCTGGCCGCCGCGCGGGTCGTCGCCCGCGACAGCCTGGTCAAGACCGCGGTGTTCGGCTCCGACCCGAACTGGGGCCGGGTGCTGGCGGCGGTCGGCATGGCGCCGGTCACCCTGGATCCGGATCGAATAAGGGTGTCGTTCAACGGCTTCGCCGTGTGCGTCGACGGGGTCGGGGCGCCGGGCGCGCGCGAGGTGGACCTGTCCGGCGCCGACATCGACATCACCGTCGACCTGCGGGTGGGTGCCGGCCGCGCCGCGGTGCGCACCACCGACCTGTCGCACGCCTACGTCGAAGAGAACTCGGCGTACAGCTCATGACCCGCGCCGGCGACGATGCAGAACGCAGTGATGAGGAGGAGCGGCGCAGATGACCTTGCGGACGGACGCGTTGTCGACCGGGGTCAAGGCGCAGGTGCTGGCCGAAGCGCTGCCCTGGCTCAAGCAGCTGTACGGCAAGGTCGTCGTCATCAAGTACGGCGGCAACGCGATGACCGACGACACGCTGCGGCACGCCTTCGCCGCCGACATGGCGTTCCTGCGCAACTGCGGCATCCACCCCGTCGTCGTGCACGGCGGCGGCCCGCAGATCACCGCGATGCTGCGTCGCCTCGGCATCGCCGGCGACTTCAAGGGCGGCTTCCGGGTCACCACACCCGAAGTGCTCGACGTGGCGCGGATGGTGTTGTTCGGCCAGGTGGGCCGCGAACTGGTCAATCTGATCAACGCGCACGGGCCCTACGCCGTCGGCATCACCGGCGAGGACGCGCAACTGTTCACCGCCGTGCGGCGCAGCGTCAACGTCGACGGCGTGGCCACCGACATCGGCCTGGTCGGGGACGTCGAGCAGGTCAACACCGCCGCGGTGCTGGATCTGATTGCGGCGGGCCGCATTCCGGTGGTGTCCACGCTCGCCCCGGACGCCGAGGGCGTGGTGCACAACATCAACGCCGACACCGCCGCCGGGGCGCTCGCCGGGGCCCTGCGGGCCGAAAAGCTGTTGATGCTCACCGATGTCGAGGGCCTCTACACCAGCTGGCCGAACCGGGATTCGTTGGTCAGCGAAATCGACACCGCCACATTGTCGCGACTGCTACCCACGCTGGAGGCGGGCATGATCCCCAAAGTCGAGGCGTGCCTGCGGGTGGTCACCGCGGGCGTGCCCAGCGCGCACATCATCGACGGCAGGGTCGAACACTGCGTGCTGGTGGAGCTTTTCACCGATGCGGGCACCGGCACCAAGGTGGTGCGCCCGTGACCCGCACCGACGATCTGCAGCACCGCTGGGAAGCCGTGATGATGAACAACTACGGCACCCCACCGCTGGTCCTGGCCGGCGGTGACGGCGCCGAAGTCACCGACGTGGACGGCAACACGTACCTGGACCTGCTCGGCGGCATCGCGGTCAACGTCCTCGGCCATCGCCACCCCGCGATCATCGAGGCCGTCACCCACCAGCTGGGGACGCTGGGCCACACGTCGAACCTGTACGCCAGCGAACCGGGGATCGCGCTGGCCGAGGAACTGGTTAAGCTGCTCGGGCCTGAAGAAACTGCGACCCCGACGCGGGTCTTCTTCTGCAACTCGGGCACCGAGGCCAACGAGGTGGCGTTCAAGCTGTCGCGGCTGACCGGGCGCACGAAACTGGTTGCGGCGCAGGGCGGATTCCACGGCCGCACCATGGGCGCGCTGGCGCTCACCGGTCAGCCGAGCAAGCGGGCGCCGTTCGAGCCGCTGCCCGGTTACGTCACGCACGTGCCCTATGGCGACGCCGACGCGCTGGCCGCCGCGGTGGACGACGCCACCGCCGCGGTGTTCCTCGAACCGATCATGGGCGAGGGCGGCGTCGTCGTCCCGCCCGCGGGCTATCTGACCGCCGCGCGCGACATCACCGCGCGGCACGGCGCGCTGCTGGCGCTCGACGAGGTGCAGACCGGAATGGGCCGCACCGGAGCCTTTTTCGCCCACCAGCACGAGGGCGTCACCCCGGACGTCGTGACCATGGCCAAGGGACTGGGCGGCGGCCTGCCGATCGGCGCCTGCCTGGCCGTCGGGCCGGCCGCCGAGCTGCTGACCCCCGGCCTGCACGGCAGCACCTTCGGCGGCAACCCGATCTGCGCCGCGGCGGCGCGGGCGGTGCTGCGGGTGATCGCGGACGAGGACCTGGTCCGGCACGCCGAGGTGGCGGGCAAGTCGGCGCGCCACGGCATCGAGTCCCTGAACCACCCGCTGATCGACCACGTGCGCGGCCGCGGGTTGCTGCTGGGCATGGTGCTGACGGCGCCGCGCGCCAAGGACGCCGAAAGCGCCGCGCGCGACGCCGGATTCCTGGTCAACGCCGCCGCACCCGACGTCATCCGGCTGGCCCCACCGCTGATCGTGACCGAAGCCCAGCTCGACAGCTTCATCGAGGCCCTGCCGCGCATCCTCGACAGAGCCCTCGGAGCCGCGGCATGACCCCCCGCCATTTCCTGCGCGACGACGACCTGTCGCCCGGGGAGCAGGCCGAGGTCCTGCAGCTGGCCGCCGAACTGAAGAAGGACCCCTTCGGCTGCCGGCCGCTGGAAGGCCCGCGCGGCGTCGCGGTGCTCTTCGACAAGAACTCCACCCGCACCCGGTTCTCCTTCGAGGTGGGCATCGCGCAGCTCGGCGGGCATGCCGTCGTCGTCGACGCCCGCAGCACCCAGCTGGGCCGCGACGAGACGCTGGACGACACCGCGCGGGTGCTGTCCCGCTATGTCGAGGCCATCGTGTGGCGCACGTTCGGGCAGGACCGGCTCGAGGCCATGGCCGAGGTCGCGACGGTGCCGGTGGTCAACGCGCTCTCCGACGAGTTCCACCCCTGCCAGGTGCTGGCCGACCTGCAGACCATCGCCGAACGCAAGGGATCGCTCGCGGGGCTGCGGATGTCCTACCTCGGCGACGGCGCCAACAACATGGCCCACTCGCTGCTGCTCGGTGGGGTGACCGCCGGCATGCACGTCACCATCGCCGCGCCGGACGGCTTCGCCCCCGGTCCGGCATATGTGGCCGCGGCCCGTCAGCGCGCCGAAACCACCGGCGGCTCGGTCACCATCACCACCGAGGCCGACGCGGCCGCGGCCGGTGCCGACGTCCTGGTCACCGACACCTGGACGTCGATGGGGCAGGAGGGCGACGGCCTGGACCGGGTCAGGCCGTTCCGCCCGTTCCAGGTCAACCGGCGACTGCTGGGCCTGGCGGATCCGGAAGCCATTGTGCTGCACTGCCTTCCGGCCCACCGCGGCGACGAGATCACCGACGAGGTGATGGACGGGCCGGCCAGCGTGGTGTGGGACGAGGCCGAGAACCGGCTGCACGCCCAAAAGGCGCTGCTGGTGTGGCTGTTGGAGCGGCGCTGATGACTCGCAGCAAGAGCACCCCCGAGACCACCCGGGCCGGCCGTCAGGACCGCATCGTGGCGATCCTGTCGTCGGCGCCGATCAGCAGCCAGAGCGAACTGGCGGCGCGGCTGGCCGACGAGGGCATCGACGTCACCCAGGCCACGCTGTCGCGCGACCTCGAGGAGCTGGGCGCGGTGAAGCTGCGCGGCGCCGACGGCGGCGTGGGCGTCTACATCGTCCCCGAGGACGGCAGCCCGGTGCGCGGCGTATCCGGCGGCACCGCGCGGCTGTCCCGGCTGCTCGGTGAGCTGCTGGTGTCGGCCGACGCCAGCGCGAACCTCGCGGTGCTGCGCACCCCGCCCGGCGGCGCCAACTATTTGGCCAGCGCCATCGACCGCGCGGCGCTACCGTACGTCGTCGGCACCATCGCCGGCGACGACACCGTCTTCGTCGCCGCCCGCGAGCCGATGACCGGCGCCGAGCTGGCCCGCACCCTGGAAGAGCTCACCTACAACCTAAGGAGATTGGTTCATGTCAGATCGCGTCATCCTGGCGTATTCCGGCGGTCTGGACACCTCGGTCGCGATCAGCTGGATCGGCAAGGAGACCGGCCGCGAGGTGGTGGCCGTGGCGATCGACCTCGGCCAGGGCGGCGAGGACATGGAGGTGGTCCGCCAGCGGGCCCTGGACTGCGGCGCGGTGGAAGCCGTGGTCGTCGACGCCCGCGACGAGTTCGCCGAGGGCTACTGCCTGCCCACCATCTTGAACAACGCCCTCTACATGGACCGCTACCCGCTGGTGTCGGCCATCAGCCGGCCGCTGATCGCCAAGCACCTGGTCGCGGCCGCCCGCGAGCACGGCGGCGGCATCGTCGCGCACGGCTGCACGGGCAAGGGCAACGACCAGGTCCGGTTCGAGGTCGGATTCGCTTCGCTGGCACCGGATTTGGAGGTGCTGGCGCCGGTCCGCGACTACGCGTGGACGCGCGAGAAGGCGATCGCCTTCGCCGAGGAGAACGCCATCCCGATCAACGTCAGCAAGCGTTCGCCGTTCTCCATCGACCAGAACGTGTGGGGCCGCGCGGTGGAAACCGGTTTCCTGGAACACCTTTGGAACGCGCCCACCAAGGACATCTACGCCTACACCGAGGACCCCACCATCAACTGGAACACGCCCGACGAGGTGATCGTCGGGTTCCAGCGCGGGGTCCCGGTGTCCATCGACGGCAAGCCGGTGTCCGTGTTGCAGGCCATCGAGGAGCTCAACCGCCGCGCCGGCTGCCAGGGGGTGGGGCGTCTCGACGTGGTCGAGGACCGGCTGGTGGGCATCAAGAGCCGCGAGATCTACGAGGCGCCCGGCGCGATGGTGCTCATCACCGCCCACACCGAACTCGAGCACGTCACCCTGGAACGCGAACTGGGCCGGTTCAAGCGCCACACCGACCAGCGCTGGGCCGAGCTGGTCTACGACGGACTCTGGTACTCGCCGCTGAAAACCGCGCTGGAAGCCTTCGTCGCGAAGACCCAGGAGCACGTCACCGGCGAGATCCGAATGGTGTTGCACGGCGGCCACATCGCCGTCAACGGCCGGCGCAGCGCACAGTCGCTGTACGACTTCAACCTGGCGACCTACGACGAGGGCGACAGCTTCGACCAGTCGGCCGCCAAGGGCTTCGTCTACGTGCACGGCCTGTCGTCCAAGATCGCGTCCCGCCGGGACCTGGCCGCCGACAATGACCCGGGCGAAGCGTGAGCACGCGCGAGGGGTCCCTGTGGGGCGGGCGGTTCGCCGACGGTCCGTCGGATGCGCTGGCCGCCCTGAGCAAGTCCACCCACTTCGACTGGGTGCTGGCCCCCTACGACGTCGTCGCCTCGCGGGCCCACACCGTGATTCTGTTTCACGCCGGACTGCTCACCTCCGAGCAGCGCGACGGGCTGCTGGCCGGCTTGGACAGCCTCGCCGAGGACGTGGCCGACGGCAGCTTCACGCCGCTGGTGACCGACGAGGACGTGCACGCCGCGCTGGAACGGGGACTGATCGACCGGGTCGGACCCGACCTGGGCGGCCGGTTGCGGGCCGGGCGGTCGCGCAACGACCAGGTCGCCACCCTGTTCCGGATGTGGCTGCGCGACGCGGTGCGCCGGGTAGCGGCCGCGGCGCTGGACGTGGTGGCCGCGCTGGCCGCCCAGGCCGCCGAGCACCCGACGGCGATCATGCCGGGCAAGACGCATCTGCAGTCCGCCCAGCCGGTCCTGCTGGCGCACCACCTGCTCGCGCACGCGCACCCGCTGCTGCGCGACGTCGACCGCATCGTCGACTTCGACCGGCGCGCGGCCGTGTCCCCGTACGGCTCGGGGGCGCTGGCCGGCTCGTCGCTGGGGCTGGACCCGGACGCGATCGCCGCGGAGCTGGGTTTCGCGGCCGCCGCCGGCAATTCCATCGACGCGACCGCCGCCCGGGATTTCGCCGCCGAGGCCGCGTTCATCTTCGCGATGATCGCCGTGGACCTCTCGCGGCTGGCCGAGGACATCATCCTGTGGAGCTCGACGGAGTTCGGCTACGTGAGGTTGCACGATTCCTGGTCCACCGGCAGCTCGATCATGCCGCAGAAGAAGAACCCGGACATCGCGGAGCTGGCCCGCGGCAAGTCCGGCCGGCTGATCGGCAACCTGGCCGGGTTGCTCGCGACGCTGAAGGCCCAGCCGTTGGCCTACAACCGCGACCTGCAGGAGGACAAGGAGCCGGTGTTCGACTCGGTGGCCCAGCTGGAGCTGGTGTTGCCGGCGATGGCCGGCCTGGTGGACAGCCTGACGTTCGACGTCGAGCGGATGGCGGCCCTGGCCCCGGCCGGCTACACGCTGGCCACCGACATCGCCGAATGGCTGGTGCGCCGCGGGGTGCCGTTCCGGTCCGCGCACGAGGCCGCCGGGGCCGCCGTGCGCGCGGCCGAGGGGCGCGCCGTCGGGCTCGACGAGCTGACCGACGACGAGTTGGCCGCCGTCAGCCCCGAACTGACCCCGCAGGTGCGTGAGGTCCTGACGATCGAGGGCTCGGTGTCGTCGCGCGACGGGCGGGGCGGGACGGCGCCGGCCCGGGTCGCCGAGCAGCTCGAAGCGGTCCTGGCGGGCAGTGCGGAGCTCAAAGCGCGGCTCGTCAGGGGATGAGATGACGCGGATTTACGTGCCGGTCAATTCCACGGGGACTAGAATTCCGGCTGAAGCGATGTGGCTGAACCTGTCGGGCCAGATCTTCGTCACCAAGGGGTGGGACCAATGAGCGTCGTCGCGGGCGTATTCGGTGCCTTGCCGCCGTATCGCTACTCCCAGCGCGAGCTCACCGACTTCTTCGTCAGCATCCCGGAGTTCGAGGGCTACGAAGACATCGTCCGTCAGTTGCACGCCAGCGCCAAGGTCAACAGCCGTCACCTGGTGCTGCCGCTGGAGCGGTATCCGACCCTGACCGATTTCGGCGCGGCGAACCGGATCTTCATCGAAAACGCCGTGGATCTCGGCTGCGAGGCGCTGTCGGGCGCGCTCGACGAGGCGGGCCTGCGGCCGCAGGACCTGGATGCGCTGATCACCACGACGGTCACCGGCCTCGCGGTGCCCTCCCTGGACGCCCGGATCGCCGGGCGGCTGGGGCTGCGCGACGACGTGCGCCGGGTGCCGCTGTTCGGCCTGGGCTGTGTCGCGGGGGCCGCGGGCGTGGCGCGGCTCAACGACTACCTGCGCGGCGCACCGGACGCCGCCGCGGCGCTGATCTCGGTCGAGCTCTGCTCGCTCACCTATCCGGGATACAAGCCGTCGCTGCCCGGTCTGGTCGGCAGCGCGCTGTTCGCCGACGGGGCGGGCGCGGTGGTGGCCGTCGGGGAGCGCCGCGCCGAACAGGTTGCCGCCGGCGGGCCCAGCATCCTGGACTCGCGCAGCACGCTCTACCCCGATTCGCTGCGCACCATGGGCTACGACGTCGGCGCCGCCGGGTTCGAGCTGGTGCTGGCCAAGGACCTGGCCCAAGTGGTCGAGGAGCACATCGAGCGGGACGTCACCGGGTTCCTCGGCGCACACGGGCTGACGACGACCGACATCGGCGCCTGGGTCAGCCACCCCGGCGGCCCGAAGATCATCGACGCGATCAACGCGAGCCTGGGCTTGGCGCCGGATGCCCTGGAACTGACGTGGCGTTCGCTGGGGGAGATCGGCAATCTCTCGTCGGCCTCGGTGCTGCACGTGCTGCGGGACACCTTGGCCAAGCCGCCACCCAGCGAAAGCCCCGGCCTGATGCTCGCGATGGGTCCGGGATTCTGTTCCGAACTCGTATTGTTGCGCTGGCACTGACCGTTAGGCGTTGCTTCTTGTGCCCCCCAGAGATTTAGTGATGGAACGGCGAAAGACCCCGTCTTACTGCCCAGGTCGCGCTTCATGACCGGCAACTCCGAGGAGCTCGTCAAGGCACTGCGCGCATCGCTGAAGGACAACGAGCGGCTGAAGCGGGAGGCCCGCGAATACCTCGCCGCGGCAACCGAACCCGTGGCGGTCGTCGGGATGGGGTGCCGGTATCCGGGCGGTGTGGATTCCCCGGAGGCCTTGTGGCAGATGGTGGTCGAGGGCCGCGATGTGGTGTCGGACTTCCCGGCGGACCGGGGCTGGAACTTGGCGGGCCTGTTCGACCCCGACCCCGACGCGGTGGGCAAGTCGTATGCCCGGTGCGGCGGCTTCCTGGCCGACGTGGCCGACTTCGACGCGGCGTTTTTCGGCATCGCGCCCAGCGAGGCGCTGGCGATGGACCCACAGCAACGCTTGTTGCTGGAGGTGTCCTGGGAAGCGTTGGAGCGGGCCGGGATTGACCCCGCCGCCCTGCGCGGTTCGGCGACGGGCGTGTTCGCCGGGATTTTCCACGGATCGTACGGCGGCCAGGGGCGGGTGCCGGGCCACCTGGAGCGCTACGGGCTGCGCGGGTCGACGCTGAGCGTGGCGTCGGGCCGGGTGGCCTACGCGCTGGGCTTGGAAGGCCCGGCCGTTTCGGTCGATACGGCCTGTTCGTCGTCGTTGGTGGCCCTGCACTTGGCGGCGCGGTCGCTGCGCGCCGGCGAGTGCGACCTGGCGCTGGCCGGCGGCGTGACGGTGATGGCGACCCCGGCGATGTTCGTCGAATTCAGCCGGCAGCGGGCGCTGGCCTCCGACGGGCGGTGCAAGGCCTACGCGGATGCCGCCGACGGCACCGGCTTCTCCGAGGGCGTCGGCGTGCTGGTGCTGGAACGGCTCTCCGACGCGCGGCGGTCGGGGCATCCGGTGCTGGCGCTGCTGCGCGGTTCGGCGGTCAATCAGGACGGCGCCTCCAACGGGCTGGCGACGCCCAACGGGCCGTCGCAGCAGCGGGTGATCCGCGCCGCGCTGGCCGACGCGCGGCTGAGCGCGGCGGACGTGGATCTGGTCGAGGGGCACGGGACGGGCACCACCCTCGGGGATCCGATTGAGGCGCAGGCGGTTTTGGTGACGTACGGGCAGGACCGGCCGGCGGACCGGCCGCTGTGGCTGGGGTCGGTCAAGTCCAACATGGGCCACACCTCGGCGGCGGCGGGCGCCGGCGGGGTGATCAAGATGGTGCAGGCGATCCGGCACGGGGTGATGCCCAAGACGTTGCACGTGGATGTGCCCACGCCGCACGTGGATTGGTCGGCGGGCGCGGTGTCCCTGCTGACCGAGGCGCGGCCCTGGCCGGAGCTGGACCGGCCGCGTCGCGCGGGGGTGTCGTCGTTCGGGATCAGCGGCACCAACGCGCACGTCATCGTCGAGCAACCGCCGCGGGAGGCCGAGAGCCCCGCGCCGGCGGGCGATGACGCGCCCGCGCCGTGGGTGCTGTCGGCCCGGTCGGCCGACGCGCTGGCCAACCAGGCGTCCCGGCTCCTGGCGCGGGTGAACGACGACCCGGATCTGCGGGTGGTCGACGTGGCCTGGTCGCTGGTTTCCACGCGGTCGCTGTTCGAGCACCGCGCCGTGGTGGTCGGCGCCGACCGCGCGCGCCTGCTGGCGGGGCTGGCCGAGGTGGCCGCCGGCGCGCCGGGCGCGGGCGCGGTGGTGGGCCGGGCACAACCGGTGGGCAAGACGGTGTTCGTCTTTCCCGGGCAGGGCTCGCAATGGATCGGCATGGGAGCCGAATTGCTGGACAGTTCGGCGGTTTTCGCCGAGCACATGCAGCGCTGTGAGAAGGCGCTCGCCGAGCACGTCCAGTGGTCGCTGATCGACGTCATCCGCGGGGCGCCCGGGGCGCCGGGGTTGGACCGGGTCGACGTGGTGCAGCCGGCGCTGTGGGCGGTGATGGTGTCGCTGGCCGAGTTGTGGCGTTCGGTGGGCGTGGTCCCCGACGCGGTGATCGGCCATTCGCAGGGCGAGATCGCGGCGGCCTATGTGGCGGGGGCGCTTTCGCTTCAGGACGCCGCCCGGGTGGTCGCGCTGCGCAGCCGGCTGCTGGTGGGACTGTCGGGTGCGGGCGGCATGGTGTCGCTGGCCTGCGGCCAGGCCCGGGCCGAAGAATTGATCTCCCCGTGGGGCGATGGGTTGAATGTCGCCGCGGTCAACGGTGTTTCGGCGGTGGTGGTGTCCGGTGAGGTGGCGGCGCTCGACGAGCTGATGCTCCGCTGCGAGGCCGACGACGTGCGTGCCCGCAGGATCGACGTCGACTATGCCTCCCATTCCCGGCACGTCGACGCGATCCGCGCGGCGCTGGCCGGGGCGCTGGGCGGCATCGAGCCGCGGTCGTCGTCGGTCGCGTTGTTCTCCACCGTGACAGGCGAACTGATGGATACCGCGGGCCTGGATGCCGACTACTGGTATCGCAGCATTCGGCAAACGGTCCAGTTCGAACGGGCGGTGCGCAACGCGTGCGGCGCCGGATACGGGGTGTTCGTCGAATCCAGCCCGCACCCGGTGCTGCTGGCCGCCGTCGAGGAGACGCTGGCCGACTGCGGCCGCGAGGCGTGCGTGGTCCCGTCACTGGGCCGCGATGACGGTTCGCTGCAACGGTTTTGGCTTTCCGCGGGTCAGGCCCACGTGGCCGGCGTGCCGGTGGACTGGCGGGCCGCCATCGCCGGGCTGGGCGGGCGGCGCGTGGAGTTACCGACGTATGGCTTTGCGCGCCAGCGGTTCTGGCTGCCGGGCGGAGCGACGGGATCGGGGGACGTGGCCACCCTGGGGCTGGCGGGCGCGCAGCACGCCCTGCTGGGCGCGGTGGTGCAGCGGCCCGATTCCGGCGGGGTGGTGCTGACGGGCCGGTTGTCGACCGCCGCCCAGCCGTGGCTGGCCGACCACGCGGTGGGCGGCACGGTGTTGTTCCCCGGCGCGGGGTTCGTGGAGCTGGCCATCCGCGCCGCCGACGAGGTCGGCTGTGGCGCCCTCGAGGAGCTGACGTTGTCGGCCCCGCTGGTGCTGCCGGCCGCCGACGGTGTGCAGGTGCAGGTGGTGGTCGGCGCCGCCGACCCCGCGTCGGGGCAGCGCGAGCTGTCGGTGTATTCGGCTGGCGCTCAGTCGGAGTGGGTCCTGCACGCCCAGGGCATGATGCGCGCGGCGGGGGTGGCGCCGGCCGCGGACCTGTCGGTGTGGCCGCCGGTCGGGGCGACCCCGGTGGACGCGGCCGACGCCTACGCGCGGCTGGCGGAGCGGGGCTACGAGTATGGCCGGGCATTCCGCGGCCTGCGGGCGATCTGGCGCCGGGGCGACGAGATCTTCGCCGACGTCGCCCTGCCGGACGGCCTCGGCGCGCAGGACGGTGGCTTCGGGATACACCCGGTGCTGTTGGACGCGGCGCTGCACGCGATCGGGGTCGCCGCCGAGCAGGGCCAGACCGTGCTGCCGTTCTCCTGGCAGGGGGTGTCGTTGCACGCGGCGGGCGCGTCGCGGGCGCGGGTCCGGATAGCGCCGTCCGGTGCGGGGGCGGTGTCGGTGGAATTGGCCGACGGCACCGGGCTGCCGGTGTTCTCGGCCCGCTCGTTGGCGATGCGCCCCGTCTCGGCCGAGCAGTTGTCGCCGGCGGCGGTGCCCGCCGAGGGGTTGTTCGAGGTGGCGTGGTCACCGATTTCGCTGGCCGGCAATGGCTTCAGTGCGGACGCCACGCTGTGGGAGCCGGGCGCGCACGGCGGTGACGTCGCGCGATCGGTGCACGCGGCCACCACCGAGGCGCTGGGCACGCTGCAATCGTGGCTGCGCGATGCCGGGTCTGGCGTGTTGGTGGTGCAGACCCGCTGCGCGGTCGCGCTTGCCGGTGAGGACGTCGTGGACCTGGCCGGTGCGGCGGTGTGGGGGCTGGTGCGGTCGGCCCAGGCCGAGCATCCGGGCCGGGTGGTGTTGATCGACTCCGACGGATCCTTGGACCCGCGTGCGGTGATCGGCTGTGGCGAGCCGCAATTGGCGGTCCGCGCGGGCGTGGCCTACGCGGCCCGCATGCGGCCGGTGCGAAGGGGATCGGTGTTGCGGTTGCCGTCCGGGGGCTGGCGGCTTGACGCCGGCAGCACCGGCACCCTGGAGGACCTGCTGGTGGGCCCGTGCCCGCGGGTCGAACTGGAACCCGGCCAGGTCCGGGTGGCGGTGGCCGCGGTCGGGGTGAACTTCCGGGACGTGCTGGTGGCCCTGGGCATGTATCCGGGCGGGGGCCAGTTGGGGGCCGAGGGCGCCGGGGTCCTCGTCGAGGTCGGTCCGGGAGTGACCGGGCTGGCGGTCGGCGATGCGGTGATGGGCCTGCTGGGGGTGGTCGGTTCCGAGGCGGTGGTGGATCGGCGGTTGGTGACACCGGTGCCGGAGGGCTGGTCGCTGGTCACGGCCGCGGGCGTGCCGGTGGTCTTCCTCACCGCGCTCTACGGATTGTCGGTGCTGGCGGGGCTGCGCCCCGGCGAGCGGGTGCTGGTGCACGCCGCCACCGGCGGGGTGGGCATGGCAGCGGTCCAGCTGGCGCGGCATTGGGGCGCGGAGGTGTTCGCCACCGCGAGCCCCGGCAAGTGGGATACCTTGCGCGCGATGGGATTCGACGACGACCACATCGGCGATTCCCGAACGCTGGACTTCGAGGAGAAGTTCTCGTCGACGACGGGCGGGGCCGGTGTCGACGTGGTGCTCAATTCCCTGGCCGGTGAGTTCACCGACGCGTCGCTGCGGCTGCTGGCCCCCGGCGGCCGTTTCATCGAGATGGGCAAGACCGACGTCCGCGATCCCCGCGTCATCGCCGACCGGTATCGAGGCGCGCAGTATCGCGCCTTCGACCTGATGGAGGCCGGCGCCGACCGCACCGCGGCGATGCTGGCCCAGATCGTCGAATTGGTCCGCGACGGTTCAGTGGAACCGTTGCCGCTCAAGGCCTTTGACGTCCGCTGCGCCTCGGCGGCCTACCGGTTCGTCAGCCAGGCCCGCCACATCGGCAAGGTCGTGCTGACCATCCCGTCCGGCCCCGGTGCGGTGCTCAGTGGGTGCGGTGGGCTGGCCGGTGGCAGCGTGGTGATCACCGGAGGCACCGGCATGGCCGGCTCGGCGCTGGCCCGTCACCTGGTCGAGCGCTATGGCGTGGCCCACGTGGTGCTGGCCAGCCGCGCCGGCACCGGTGCCGCGGGGGTCGCGGAGTTGGTGGAGCGCCTGCAGCAGGCCGGGGCCCGGGTGTCGGTGGTGGCCTGTGATGTCGCGGACCGCGACGCGGTCGCGGCGATGCTGGCCCAGATACCGGAGCAGTATCCGCTGCGCGGTGTGGTGCACGCGGCCGGCATCCTCGACGACGGGCTGGTCTTGTCACTGACCCCGGATCGGGTGGATGCGGTGTTGCGGGCCAAGGTCGACGGGGCCTGGCACCTGCACGAGCTGACGCGCGAGCTGGATCTGTCGGCGTTCGTGGTGTTTTCGTCGATGGCCGGCATCGTGGGGACCCCGGGCCAGGCCAACTACGCGGCGGCCAACAGTTTCCTCGACGGGCTGGTCGCGTATCGGCGCGCGCACGGGCTCGCGGGCCTGTCGCTGGCCTGGGGCCTGTGGGAGCAGGCCTCGGCGATGACGGCGCACCTCGGCGAGCGTGACAAGGCCCGGATGAGCAGGATCGGCATCGCGCCCCTGTCGACCGAGCAGGCGCTGGAGTCCTTCGACGCCGCCATGCTTCTCGACGCCCCGGTGCTGATGGCCGCCCGCCTGGATCGGGTCGCCCTGTCCGCCAACGCCGCCGGGCTGCCGCCGCTGTTGAGCGAGTTGGGGGCACGCACCACCCGGCGCGTCATCGACGACGCCGATGCGACCGCCCTGATGACGGGTCTCACGGCGCGCCTGCACGGCTTGGCTCCCGAAGCGCGGCAGCGTGAGCTGGTCGACCTGGTCTGCGGCAACGCGGCGACCGTGCTGGGACTGCCCAACCCCGCCGACATCAACGCCGGGCGCGCATTCCAAGACCTGGGCTTCGATTCGCTCACCGCCGTCGAGCTGCGCAACCGGCTGAAAACCGCTACGGGGCTGACGCTTTCGCCCACGCTGATCTTCGACTATCCGACACCGGCGGTGCTGGCCGGGCACTTGGACACCCAACTGGACACCACGGCGGCGGGCGACCAACCGAACCTGATGGCGCGATTCACCGACATCACCCGCGAATTGCAGGCACTGCTCGACCAGCCCCACTGGGACGCGGGCGACAAATCGGCGCTGCGGGCCCGCCTGCACAACCTGCTCGCCGCCCTCGGCCCTGCCGATCGGGCCAACCCCGAAGGCCTCGACGCCGACCTCGATGCCGCCACCGAAAGCCAGCTCTTTGCGATCCTCGATGAAGAACTCGGCCGCTGAGACCACGATGCCGGATACCACGCAGCACGTCGACTACCTGAAGCGCCTGACGGCGGATCTCCGGCGGGCGCGCCGACGCGTCTCGGAGCTGGAAGGCCGGCTGTCCGAACCGATCGCGGTGGTGGGCATGGCGTGCCGGTACGCCGGCGGGGTGGATTCGCCGGAAGCCCTGTGGCAGTTGGTGAATGACGGCCGCGACACGGTGTCGGACTTCCCGGCGGATCGCGGCTGGGATGTCGAGGGGCTCTACGACCCGGATCCCGACGCGGCGGGCAAGATGTACACCCGCCAGGGCAGCTTCCTGCGCGACGCGGCGGACTTCGACGCCGGGTTCTTCGGGGTCGGGCCCAGCGAGGCCCTGGCGATGGATCCCCAGCAGCGGTTGATGCTGGAGATCTCGTGGGAAGCGTTGGAGCGGGCGGGGATCGACCCGCTGGCGTTGCGGGGCTCCGCGACCGCGGTGTTCGCCGGTGTCATCCACGCCGGTTACGGCGGCGAGGTCAAGGGCGAGCTGGAGGGTTACGGGTTGACCGGTTCGACCCTGAGCGTGGCCTCGGGCCGGGTGTCGTACGTGTTGGGGCTGGAAGGCCCCGCGGTGTCGGTGGATACGGCGTGTTCGTCGTCGTTGGTGGCGATGCATCTGGCGGCGCAGTCGCTGCGCTCGGGGGAGAGCGACCTGGCGCTGGCCGGCGGCGTGACGGTGATGGCCACGCCCGCGGCGTTCGTGGAGTTCAGCCGGCAGCGGGCGCTGGCGCCGGACGGCCGGTGCAAGGTGTACGCCGGTGCCGCGGACGGGACGTCGTGGTCGGAAGGGGCGGGCGTCCTGGTGCTGGAGCGGCTGGCCGACGCGCGGCGGCTGGGACATCCGGTGCTCGCGGTGCTGCGGGGTTCGGCGGTGAACCAGGACGGCGCCTCCAACGGTCTGACCGCGCCCAACGGCCCGTCCCAGCAGCGGGTGATCCGCGCGGCGCTGGCCAACGCCGGATTGACCTCGGCGGATGTCGACGTGGTCGAGGGCCACGGCACGGGAACGGTTTTGGGTGACCCCATCGAGGCCCAGGCCCTGTTGGCGACGTACGGGCAGGACCGGCCGGCGGACCGGCCGCTGTGGCTGGGGTCGATCAAGTCGAACATCGGTCACACCTCGGCGGCGGCGGGGGTGGCCGGGGTGATCAAGATGGTGCAGGCGATGCGGCACGGGGTGATGCCCGGGACGCTGCACGTGGACGTGCCGTCCCCGCACGTGGACTGGTCGGCGGGCGCGGTGTCGCTGCTGACCGGGCCCCGGCCGTGGCCGGCCCGGGACGGTCAGCGCCGGGCGGGGGTGTCGTCGTTCGGCATCAGCGGGACGAACGCCCACGTGATCGTCGAGCAGCCGTCCGCTGAACCGGAAACCGTTGCGGTGCGGGCTGATCGACCTGACGCAGTGACCGCGTGGGTGGTGTCGGCCCGGTCGGGGGACGCGTTGGCCGCTCAGGCCGCGCGGTTGTCGGCCCACCTGGACGCCGAGCAGGGCCTGCGCGCCGTGGACGTGGGCTGGTCGCTGGCCACCACCCGGGCGGCCCTGGAACACCGCGCGGTGCTGGTGGGCGGCGAACGCGACACCCTGATGGCGGGGCTGGCGGGGGTGGCGTCCGGGCAGCCGGGTCCGGGAGTGGTGGTCGGGCGCACCCGACCGGTCGGTAAGCGCGTGTTCGTGTTTCCCGGCCAGGGCTCGCAGCGGCTCGGGATGGGACGGGAACTGCACCAGCGCTTTCCGGTGTTCGCGGAGGCGTTCGACGAGGCCGTGGCGGCGGTGGATGGTCACGCGCGGTTGCCGCTGCGCGACGTGATGTGGGGCAGCGACCCGGAGTTGTTGCAGAGCACGGAATTCGCCCAGCCGGCGTTGTTCGTGCTCGAGGTCGCCCTGGCGGCGTTGTGGCAGTCGTGGGGTGTGACGCCCGATGTGGTGATCGGCCACTCGGTGGGGGAGATCGCCGCGGCCTGTGTGGCCGGGGTGCTGTCGCTGCGCGACGCGGCGCGGGTGGTGGCGGCCCGCGGCCGGTTGATGGCGGCGCTGCCGGCGGGTGGGGTGATGGTGGCGGTGGCCGCCGACGAGGCCGAGGTCGCGCCGCTGCTGAACGGCGGCGTGAGCATCGCGGCGGTCAATGGCCCCGGCGCGGTGGTGCTGTCCGGCGAACAGGCCGCGGTGACGGCCGTCGCGGATCGGCTGGCCGGCGCCGGTAGGCGGGTGCGGCGGCTGGCCGTCTCCCACGCGTTCCACTCGCCGCTGATGGATCCCATGATCGAGGAGTTCTCCGCGGTGGTGGCCGGGATCTCGCCGCTTGCGCCGCGAATCGACTTGGTGTCCAACGTGACCGGGCAACTGGCCGGGCCCGGATACGGGTCTGCCGACTACTGGGTCGAGCACGTGCGCCGGCCGGTGCGGTTCGTCGACGGTGTGCGGCTGGCCGAATCGCTGGGCGCCGGCGCGTTCGTAGAGGTGGGTCCGGGCGCGTCGTTGACGGCCGCGGTGGAACAGTCCCTGGCGACCGAGCCGGCCGTTTCGGCGGTGTCGATGCCCAAGGACCGCCCCGAAGTCGCCTCGCTGCTGCTGGCGGCCGGGCAGCTGTTCGTCTCCGGTGCCGACGTGGACTGGGCGGCGGTGTTCGCCGGACTGGTCGCCCAGCGGGTCGACCTGCCGACGTATGCCTTTCAGCGGCGCAGGTTTTGGCTGCCGACCGAGTCGGTGAGCGCCCGGGACACCGCCGGCCTGGGTTTGACCGCGGCCGAGCATGCGCTGTTGGGCGCGGTGGTGCAGCGGCCCGATTCGGGCGGCGTGGCGTTGACGGGCCGGCTGTCGACCGCGGCCCAGCCGTGGCTGGCCGATCACGCGGTGACCGGGACGGTGTTGTTCCCGGGCGCGGGATTTGTGGAGCTGATGCTGCGGGCCGGCGACGAGGTCGGCTGTCCGGTGATCGAGGAGCTGACGCTGTCGGCCCCCTTGCCGCTGCCGGCCGCCGGCGTGGCGCGGGTGCAGGTGGTGGTGGACGCCGCCGGCGAGGGCGGATCCCGTGCGGTGGCGGTGTATTCACAGGCCGGCCCGGAGTGGACGTTGCACGCCCAGGGCGTGTTGAGCGAAGGCACGCCCGCGCCGGATGCGGATCTGTCGGTGTGGCCGCCCGTCGGCGCCACGGCGGTCGATGTGACCGGCGCCTACGACGATTTGGCGGCCCGCGGCTACGGGTATGGCCCGGCCTTCCGGGGCCTGCGCAAGGTCTGGCGGCGGGGTGCCGAGACCTTCGCCGAGGTCGAGGCCCCGCAGCACGCCGGTGTGACGGTGGGCGGCTTCGGGATTCATCCGGTGGTGCTGGATGCCGCCTTGCATGCCCTGGGGGTGGCCGACGAGCGGGCCGAGACCGTCTTGCCGTTCTCCTGGCAGGGGGTGTGCTTGCATGCGGCCGGGGCGTCGCGGGTGCGGGTGCGGCTGACCCCGGTCGGCAAGGGCGCCGTGTCGGTGGAACTGGCCGATTCGTCGGGAGTGCCGGTGCTGTCGGTGCGCGAGCTGGTGACGCGTCCGGTCTCGGCCGCCCAGCTGTCGGCGGCCGCGGCGGCGCGATCCGGCGGCGGCGAACTCCTGGAGGCGGCGTGGTCACCGGTTCCGTTGGTGGACAACGACATCGACGCGGCCCCCGACGTGTGGCAGCCGCCGCGGAATGGTCCGGGCGTGGTCGGATCGGTCTACGCCGCCACCCATGCGGCGTTGGGCGAATTGCAGTCCCGGGGTGATGGGGCCGGGCCGTTGGTGGTGCTGACCCGCGGCGCGGTCGCGCTGCCCGGCGGGGACGTGTCGGACCTGTCCGGTGCGGCGGTGTGGGGGCTGGTGCGCTCGGCGCAGGCGGAGCATCCGGGCCGGGTGGTGCTGGTCGACTCCGACGGATCTCTCGACCCCGGGTCCGTCATCGGCTGCGGTGAGCCCCAATTGGTGGTGCGCGAGGGCGTGGCCTACCGCGCCCGGCTGAAGCCGATCAAGGCGCACCCGGTGTTGCGGCTGCCCGAGCCGCCTTCGGTGTGGCGGCTGGCCGCCGGTGACGCCGGGACGCTGGAGGACCTGGCGGTGCAGTCCGGCCCGCCGGCGGAACTGGCCGCCGGTCAGGTGCGGGTGGCGGTGGCGGCGGCGGGGGTGAACTTCCGCGACGTGTTGGTGGCCCTGGGCATGTACCCGGGTGCCGCGCAGTTGGGCGCCGAGGGTGCCGGGCTGGTGACCGAGATCGGGCCCGGCGTGCCGGATCTGGCCGTCGGTGACGCCGTCATGGGGATCTTGGGCCTGACGGGCTCGGAGGCGGCCGTCGACCGGCGGCTGGTGACGCGGGTGCCGCCGGGCTGGTCGTTCGCCGAGGCCGCGGGCGTGCCGGTGGTGTTCCTGACGGCGTATTACGGGTTGTCCGTGTTGGGCGGCCTGCGGGCCGGCGAGCGGGTGCTGGTGCATGCCGCCGCCGGAGGGGTGGGTATGGCGGCCGTGCAGCTGGCCCGGCATTGGGGGGCCGAGGTTTTCGCGACCGCCAGCCGCGGCAAGTGGGACACCCTGCGCGCCATGGGATTCGACGATGAGCACATCGCGGATTCGCGAACGCTGGACTTCGGGGACGAGTTCTCCACCGCCACGGGCGGTGCCGGAATGGACGTCGTGCTCAACTCGCTGGCCGGCGAGTTCACCGATGTCTCGCTGCGGTTGTTGGCCCCCGGTGGGCGCTTCATCGAGATGGGCAAGACGGACCTGCGCGACCCGGAGGTCCTCGCCCGATCCGGTGTGAGCTACCGCGCGTTCGATCTGATGGAGGCCGGACCGGACCGTATCGCGGAGATGCTGGCCGAGTTGATGCGGTTGTTCGCGGCGGGAGTGCTGGCCCCGCTGCCGGTCCGGGCCTTCGATGTGCGTTGCGCCGCAGAGGCTTACCGGTTCGTCAGCCAGGCCCGCCATATTGGCAAGGTCGTGCTCACCATGCCCGACGGGCCCGCCGGGCTGGCCGGGGGCACCGCACTGATCACCGGCGGGACCGGCATGGCGGGTTCGGCGGTGGCCCGTCACCTGGTCCACCGCCACCGGGTGCCGCACATCATGTTGGTCAGCCGCAGCGGCGAGCGGGCCGACGGGCTGTCCGGACTGGTCGCCGAGCTGCGCGAGGCCGGGGCCCAGGTGTCGGTGGTGGCCTGCGACGTCGGCGACCGGGACGCCGTGGCGGGGCTGCTGGCGCAGGTGCCGGCGCATCTCCCGCTGCGCGGCGTGTTCCACGCCGCGGGGGTGTTGGACGACGCGGTGATCACATCGTTGACGCCGGAGCGCGTCGACACGGTGCTGCGGTCCAAAGTCGACGGGGCGTGGCACCTGCACGAGCTGACCCGGGAGCTGGATCTGGCGGCGTTCGTGGTGTTTTCGTCGATGGCGGGCATCGTGGGCGCCCCGGGTCAGGGCAACTATGCGGCCGCCAACAGTTTCCTCGACGGCCTGGCGGCGTACCGCCGGGCTCAGGGGCTGTCCGGCTTGTCGATCGCCTGGGGCATGTGGGAGGAGGCGTCGGCCATGACGGCGCACCTCGGCGATCGCGATAAGGCCCGGATGAGCCGCGCCGGCCTGGCCGCGCTGTCCACCCGGCAAGCGCTCGACCTGCTCGACGCGGCGCTGTTGGCCGAGCCCCCGGTGGTCGTCGCCACCCGGCTCGACACCGCCGCGTTGGCGCACGCCGGCTCCGCGCTGCCGCCGCTGTTGAGCCAGTTGGCCACTCGGCCGGCGCGGCGGGTCCTCGACCCCACCGACATGGTGTCGTTGAGCGGCCTGCGGGCGCGGCTGGAGGGCCTGGCCCCCGAGCAGCGGCGGCGCGAGCTGGTGGAGCTGGTCTGCGGTAACGCCGCCACGGTGTTGGGTCACAGCACCGCGGACGTCAACGCCGAGCAGGCCTTTGCAGACCTCGGCTTCGACTCGCTGACCGCCGTGGAGCTGCGCAACAGGCTCAAAATCGCGACCGGACTGACCCTTTCGCCGACCCTGATCTTCGATCACCCCACGCCCGCGGCCCTGGCCGAGCATCTCGACGGCCAGCTGGCCGCCGGGACGAGCAGTGAGCCGCCCGATCGCATGGCCCGCTTCAATGACGTGGCCGGCGAATTGCAGGCGTTGCTCGGCCAATCCGATTGGAGCGCCGGCGATAAGGCACAGCTCGTCACCCGGCTGGAAGCCCTGTTGAACACCCTGGCCCCCGCGGCGCAAACACCCTACCCGGAACACCCCGACGACCCGTTCGACGACGACATCGCCACCGCCACCGAGAGCCAGCTGTTCGCCATCCTCGACGAGGAGATCGGCCCGTAGCATGACGGACGTCGCCATCATCGGTCTCGCGTGCCGATTCCCCGGCGCGGCGAACCCGCGCGACTTCTGGGGTGTCATCCGCGACGGCCGCGAAGCGACGCAGTTGCCCGGGGACGTCGCGGAATTCGACGCCGACTTCTTCAACCTCTCGCCGCGCGAGGCGTGTGCGATGGACCCCCGGCAGCGGTTGGCGCTCGAACTGACGTGGGAAGCCTTCGAAGACGCGTTCGTCGTGCCGGAAACGGTGCGGGGGACGGCGATCTCGGTGTACGTCGGGGCGATGGCCGACGATTACGCCGTCCTCACGCTGCGCGACATCGCCGACAACCTCGATCACCACTCGTTCGCCGGCATCAGCCGGGGGATGATCGCCAACAGGGTCTCGTATGCCTTCGGGTTGCACGGGCCCAGTTTGACGGTCGACTCCGGTCAATCGTCTTCGTTGGTCGCCGTGCACCTCGCCTGCGAGAGTCTGCGTTCGGGCGAGTCGGCGCTGGCGATCGCGGGCGGGGTCCACCTCAACCTGGCCGACGAGACGGCAATGCTGGAGCGCGAATTCGGCGCGCTGTCGACGTCGGGTCACACCTACGCGTTCGATCGACGCGCGGACGGCTACGTGCGGGGCGAGGGCGGGGGACTGGCGCTGCTCAAGCCGTTGCCTACGGCCCTGCGGGACGGGGACCGCATTCACGCGGTCATTCGGGGCACCGCCGTCGGCAACTCAGGGCACAGCGCCGCCGGCCAGACGGCGCCCTCGGTTTCCGGTGAGGCCGACGTGATCCGGCGGGCCCTTGCCGCCGCCGGCCTGGGCATCACCGACGTCGACTACATCGAGGCCCACGGCACCGGCACGAAGGTCGGCGACACGGTGGAGGCCCGGGCGCTGGGCGAAGTGTTCGGCGCGCGGGAGCATCCGGTGCAGGTGGGGTCGGTGAAGACCAACATCGGCCACGCCGGAGGCGCCGCGGGAATTGCGGGCCTGCTCAAGACCGTGCTGGCCGTGCGGCATTCGGTGCTTCCGCCGAGCCTCAACTACGCCGACGCCGATCCCGAATTCGAACGCCTGGGGCTGCGGGTCAACACCGCCGCGCTCCGCTGGCCGGTGGCGGACCGTCCGCGCCGCGCCGGGGTGTCCTCATTCGGGATGGGCGGCACCAACGCGCACGTCATCGTGGAACAGGCGCCCCCACAAGCGGCTACGGCCGCGGATACGCGCGACGAGCCGGTTGCGTGGGTGCTGTCGGCTCGGTCGGCGCAGGCCCTGGCCAACCAGGCGCGCCGGCTGGCCGCGCGGGTGGCCGGCTCGGGGGTGAGCGCGGCGGACGTGGGGTGGTCGCTGGCGACGACGCGCTCGGTGTTCGACCATCGGGCGGTGCTGGTCGGTCGCGACCGCGAGGCGCTGACGCGCGGCCTGGCCGGGCTGGCGGCCGGGGAGCCCGCCCCCGGGGTGGCGGCCGGCCGAGTGGGGTCGGCGGGCCAGACGGCGTTTGTGTTCCCCGGCCAAGGCTCGCAATGGCCCGGAATGGGCCGCCAACTCCACCAACGGTTTCCGGCCTTCGCCCGCGCTTTCGACGAGGCCGCGGCGGCGATGGACGCTTACCTGCGGTCGCCGTTGCGCGAGGTGATGTGGGGGTCCGACGCGGAGTTGTTGCAGGACACGGAGTCCGCGCAGCCGGCGTTGTTCGTCCTCGGGATCGCCCTGGCCGCGTTGTGGCGCTCCTGGGGTGTGACACCCGATGTGGTCCTGGGCCACTCGGTGGGCGAGATCACGGCGGCGTGCGTGGCGGGCGTGCTGTCGCTGGACGACGCGTCGCGCATCGTGGCGGCGCGTGGCCGGTTGATGGCGGGGTTGCCGGCCGGCGGGGTGATGGTGGCGGTGGGCGCCGGCGAGGCCGAGGTGACCCCGATGCTGGGCGCGGGTGTCAGCATCGCGGCGGTCAACGGCCCGAACGCGGTTGTCCTGTCCGGTGAACGAGCCGCGGTGGAGGCAATCGCGGATCGGTTGGCGGGCACCGGCAGGCGGACGCACCGGTTGGCCGTCTCCCACGCGTTTCATTCGGCACTGATGGAACCGATGCTCGACGAATTCGCGCATCGGGTGGCCGACATCCACCCGCAGCGGCCCCGAATTCGTCTTATTTCCAACGTGTCCGGCGAGCCGGCCGCCCCCGACTACGGCTCCGCGCGGTACTGGGTCGAGCACGTGCGCCGGCCGGTGCGGTTCCTCGACGGCGTGCGCGCCGCGGAGGCGCTGGGGGTGACGGCGTTCGTCGAAGTGGGCCCGGGCGGCGGGTTGAGCGCGGCGGTCGACCAGTCGCTGACCACCGAGCGGCCGGTCTCGGTGATCACCATGCCCAAAGACGCCCCCGAGACCGAGTCGCTGCTGAAGGCGGCCGGCCGGCTCTTCACCACCGGAGTGAGCGTCGAGCTGGCCGGCCGTGTTCGCCGGCTCCGGAGCGCGCCGGGTGGACCTGCCGACGTATGGCTTTGCCCGACAACGATTCTGGCTCGGTGCCGCGCGGGATACGCTGCCCGCCAACGCAAACCGGTCTCCGGATCTGGCCCAGCAGTTGCACGCCCTGCCCCCCGCGGAACAACAGGGGCGGCTGGTCGAGTTGGTGTGCGAGCACGCGGCCGCCGTTTCGGGACATCACGACGGCCGTGCCGTCGACCGTGGCCGCGCCTTCGCCGACCTCGGCTTCGACTCGTTGACCGGCGTCGAACTGCGCAACCGGCTGACGGCGGCAACCGGACTGGCTCTGTCGCGGACCCTGATCTTCGACTATCCAAATCCCGCGGCGCTGGCCGAGCATCTGCGGCAGCAACTGTTCCGCGGCGATGACGGCGAATCGGACGAGGAAAAGCTGTGGTCGTCGCTGCGGAAAATCCCACTCGCCGAGCTCCGGAGAACCGGATTGCTCGACAAACTTCTGCTACTCGCCGGTGGACCGGAAAACGTTGGCGCCGAACCGATCATCGACATGATCGACTCGCTGAGCCCCGACGCTTTGATCGCGATGGCGCTCCACTCGACGGACGAGGACGCCGAATGATGAAATCCCAACGCAATTGGACGCATGTGGAATACGCCAAGTTTTTGCCGGACTACTCAGAACCGCCTACACTTCGGGAATTGGCTAAAGTCCCGTTCGAGCTGGGATGTAAGCAAGAGGGTGGGGCATGAGCGTCATCGCGGGTGTGTTCGGAGCGTTGCCGCCGCACCGTTACGGCCAGGCCGAAATCACCGACCAACTCGTCGAACTCCCCGCATTGAAGGAACACGAGGGAATCGTTCGGCGGTTGCACGCCGCCGCCAAGGTCAACAGCCGCCACTTGGTCCTGCCGCTGGAGCGGTACGCGTCGCTGACCGATTTCGGTGAGGCCAACGAGATCTTCATCGAGCACGCCGTCGAACTCGGCTGCGAAGCGCTGCTGGGCGCGCTCGACGAAGCCGGCCTGCGCCCGCGGGACATCGACATGATCGCCACCACCACGGTCACCGGTGTTGCCGTGCCGTCGCTCGATGCGCGGATCGCCGGGCGGCTCGGCCTGCGCCCGGACGTGCGCCGGATGCCGTTGTTCGGGCTGGGCTGCGCGGCCGGGGCGGCCGGGGTGGGCCGGCTGCACGACTACCTGCGGGGCGCGCCGGACGGCGTCGCGGTCCTGGTGTCGGTGGAGCTGTGCTCGCTCACGTTCCCGGCGGTCAAGCCGACGGTCTCGGGCTTGGTGGGAACCGCCATGTTCGGCGATGGCGCCGCCGCCGTGGTCGCCGTCGGTGACCGACGCGCCGACCGCCTGACCCCCAACGGGCCCGACGTCGTCGATTCCCGCAGCCGTCTCTATCCGGAATCCCTGCACGTCATGGCCTGGAACGTGAGCCCGGCCGGGCTGCACCTGGTGATGTCCCCGGAGCTGACGAACCTCATCGACCGCTACCTGGCCGACGACGTCGGCCGAATCCTGGGCGCCCACGGGCTGACGAAGGACGACATCGGCGCCTGGGTGGTGCATCCCGGTGGTCCCAAAGTCATCAACGCCATCGGCAACAGTCTGGATCTGCCCTCCGACGCCCTCGAGCTGACCTGGCGATCGCTGGGCGAGGTCGCGAACCTGTCGTCGGCGTCGGTGCTGCACATCCTGCGTGACACCATCGCCAAGCCGCCACCCGGCGGAGGCCCCGGGCTGATGCTCGCGATGGGCCCGGGACTCAGCTCCGAGCTCGTGCTGTTGCGCTGGCGCTGACCCGAGATCCTCGGCCGTCCACGTCCCGGGCGGCTGCTCCGGCAACCGGTACGGCGTGTCGATCCCACCGTCGACCGCTCACTGAGAGGAGTCGTCGTTGTGCTGAAAGAACTTACGGACACCCGTGGTGGCATCCAGGCCCTGGAGGCGACCGGGACGGTGACAACAGACGACTACGAGCGGGTCTTTGCGCCGATGATCGATCGGGCGAGACGAACGGGACGTCGGATGCGGCTGCTCTACCAGTTCGGCCCGGGGTTCGAGCGCATCACGCCGGGTGCGCTATGGGCGGACGCCCGACTCGGGCTGGCCTACGCGCGGCTGCTCGATGGCTGCGCTGTCGTGAGCGACGTCGACTGGATTCGGGCGTCGTCGCGCGGCATCGGCGGGTTCATGCCGTGCCCGGTACGGGTGTATGCCAACGACGAACGCGACGACGCGGTCGCCTGGCTGACCTCGCTCCCGGGCCGCGCTGACGTGTCGGTCCCCGACATGGCCAAGGCGTATATCGGTGGATCACTCGCCGCGGTCGCAAGCCTTGGAGGGCTTGTCATCTCCAAGGTCGGGAAGAACCGTCACCGGACTGTCTGACGAAAACCGGCGCGGTTTCGGCGAAGCCGGATTTCGCAGTCGCCTCATTCGAGGATCTCCGATAGATCGAGCCAGCGACTCTCCGTTGAGGCGACTTCGGCCTCCAGCGCGCGCAACTCCTGGGTGAGCCGCGTGATGCCGACGTGGTCCGCCTGGTCATGCCCGGCCAGTTCGTGGTGTTTGTCCGCGATCCGCCCGGCCAGGCGCGCAAGCTGGCGGTCGACGCCGGCCAGCTCCTTCTCCGCGGCCCGGCGCTGCGCGCCCGACATCGCCGATTCCGGGACGGGGACCGGCCCGGCCGCCGCCGGGGCCGTCCGGTGGGCGGCCAGCCGCAGGTACTCGTCGATGCCCCCCGGCAGGTGCCGCAACCGGCCGCCGAGAATGGCGTACTGCTGGTCGGTGATCCGCTCGAGCAGGTAGCGGTCGTGCGAGACGACGATGAGGGTGCCCGCCCACGAGTCCAGCAGGTCCTCCATCGCGGTGAGCATGTCGGTGTCGACATCGTTGGTCGGCTCGTCGAGGAGCAACACGTTCGGCTCGGACAGCAGCGTGAGCATCAGCTGCAACCGCCGCCGCTGCCCGCCGGAGAGTTCGCCGATCCGGCCGGAGAGCTGGCCGCGCCCGAAGCCGAGCCGCTCGAGCAGTTGGGCCGGCGTCACCTCGCGGCCCTCGACCTCGTAGCCACCGCGCAGCCTGCCCAACACGTCGGCGATGCGCTCGTCGGTGAGTCCGGCCAGCGCGTCGCCCTGCTGGTCGAGCACGGCCAGCCGGACGGTCTTGCCGCGTTTGACGCGCCCGGTGTCCGGCGCGATCGTTCCGGCGATCAGCCCCAGCAGCGTCGACTTCCCGGCGCCGTTGGCGCCGACGATGCCGGTGCGTTCGCCCGGGGCGAGCCGCCACTCGACGTCGCGCAGCACCGGGTGGCCATCAAATGCGACCGACACGTCGAGCAGATCGATGACGTCCTTGCCGAGCCGGGCCATCGCCAGCTTGGCCAGCTCGACGGTGTTACGCAGCGGCGGCACGTCGGCGATCAGCTGGTTGGCCGCCTCGATGCGGAACTTCGGCTTCGAGGTGCGGGCCGGCGCGCCGCGACGCAGCCACGCCAGCTCCTTGCGCATCAGGTTCTGCCGCTTGGCTTCGGTGGCGGCGGCCATCCGGTCCCGCTCGACGCGCTGCAGCACGTACGCCGCGTAGCCGCCCTCGAACGGCTCCACGATCCCGTCGTGCACCTCCCACGTGGTGGTGGCGACCTCGTCGAGAAACCAGCGGTCGTGAGTCACCAGCAGCAGGCCGCCGGTGTTGCGCGCCCAGCGTTGTCGCAGGTGCTCGGCCAGCCAGGTGATGCCCTCGATGTCCAGGTGGTTGGTCGGCTCGTCGAGCGCGATGACGTCCCACTCGCCGACCAGCAACCGGGCCAGCTGGACGCGGCGGCGCTGGCCGCCGCTGAGCGTGTTGATCGCCGCGTCCCAACCGATGTCGGAGACCAGGCCGGCGACCACGTCGCGAACCCGCGCGTCGCGTGCCCACTGGTGTTCGGCCGCCTCGCCCACCAGCGTCCAGCCCACCGTGCGGCCCGGGTCCAGGGTGTCCGCCTGGCTCAGCCCGCCGACCCGCAGGCCGCTGCGCCGGGTCACCCGGCCGGAGTCGGGTTGCAGCTGGCCGGTGAACAGCCGCAGCAGGCTGGACTTGCCGTCGCCGTTGCGCCCGACGATGCCGATGCGCGCGCCGTCGTTCACGCCGAGGGTGACCGAGTCGAATACCAGCTGGGTCGGGTATTCGAGGCGGACGGCCTCGGCTCCCAATAGGTGCGCCACCGGCCCGACCCTACTGCCGCTATTGCAGGGTCAGCAGCGCCCGGTCGATTTGGGTTTGGGTCTCCGCCGACGCCTCGCTGGCCAGGGCGTCCAGGAAGCGGCTGGCGAGGTCGCGCAGTTTCAGGTTGGTTTCCTGGGAACGCCAGACCAGGATCTCGAACGCCCGCTCGGCGGAGATGCCGTAGGCGGCCATGAGCACGCCCTTCGCCTGCTCGATCCGGGCGCGGGCGTCGGCCACCGCGGACAGCACGTTGTTGATTTCGGTCTGCAGCGAATCGGTGACATCGACGTAGAACCCGGACGCCCCGAGCAGGCCGCCGTCGTCTGCGAGCATCCGGTCACCCGCCACGACGACGCAGTGGGTGCGCCCGCGGGTGTCGATGATGCGGTGTCGGCTGCTGAACGGCTTGCCTCCCGTCACGCGCTCCAGGACGGCCGCGACGCGCTCGCGGTCGTCGGGGTGCTTGTGCTTGAGCAGCAGTTCCGTGGTCGGTTCCACCTGTCCCGGCTGGTAGCCGTGCATGCGGGCGACCGCGGCCGACCACTCCCAGCGGTGGCCGTCCAGGAAGAACCGGAAGCGGCCGACGCTCTGCAGCTCGCCAAGGCCCAGGACCAGGTCGACCGCGTTGAGGTCCTGTTCGTCGACGGCATCGGACATGAACGCCTCACACGCCGAGTCGGCCGGACCGTCGCGGGTTGGCTCCCCATCGCGCCGGTCAACGGCCTCGTCGTCAAAGTCGACGGTCATCGCGCGCTACCCTTCAGATCCGTAACTATGTCCTCTGCATATCAATGCCCACTTTTGCGCGGGACCATTCATGCATCAGGACTTCCGGTAGGGCTCCGCGTCAGCGTGTTTGAACTCGAGGCCCAGACCGGGCCGCTGCTGATCCGGCCGCAAGGTGCCGCCGTCGGGGGGAAGGGCGCCGTCGAACAACATGTGCTCGATGCGGTGGTGATCGTGGAAGTACTCCAGGTGCCGCAGATTGGGGACCGCGCTTGCCACGTGGGCGTGCAGGTTTGGGGCGCAGTGCCCGGAGACGTCGACGTTGCACGCGGCGGCGACGGCGGCCGCCCGCAGCCAGTCGGTGATGCCGCCGCAGCGGGTCACGTCGATTTGCAGGCAGTCGACCGCCTCGGCGGCGAGCATCCGGTTGAAGTAGGTCAGGTCGTAGCCGTACTCGCCGGCGGTGACGTCCGGGGCCACCTGGTCGCGCACTTCCCGTAACCCGGCGAGGTCGTCGGAGGAGACGGGTTCCTCGAACCACGTGACGTCGTGGTCGGCCATCGCGTGCGCCGCCCGGACCGCCTGCTTGCGGCGGTAGCCGCCGTTGGCGTCGACATATAGTTCGACGTCCGCTCCGATCACCTTGCGCGCCAAAGCGATTCGGTCGAGGTCGCGGCGCACGTCGGAGCCCCACGACTCACCGATCTTGATTTTGACGCGCGGAATGTTCCACTCGTCGACCCAGCGTTCGAGCTGGGCGCGGGTGGTGCGCTCGTCGTAGGTGGTGAAGCCGCCGCTGCCGTAGATCGGTACCGCGTCGCGCGCCATGCCGAGTAGCCGGCATACCGGCAGGCCCAGCAGCTTGCCCTTCAGGTCCCACAGTGCGGTGTCGACCGCGGAGATGGCGCACGACACCAGCCCGGGGCGCCCGTTGTTGCGCATCGCCGTGACCATCGCCTGCCACCGCCCGGTGATGTCCAGGGCGCTGTGCCCGGTGAGCGTGCCGGCGAGCGGTCCGTTGATCAACGATGCGCACGCGCCGTCGGCGTACGTGTAGCCGATCCCGCGCCGCCCGCCCGCCGCCGCCTCGGCCAGCACCAATGTCGTCGACGACCACGTCAGTGTGCCGTCGGCTTCCGTTGTGTCGGTGGGGATTTCGTAGACCTGCGCGGCGACCTCGTCGATGCGTGCGTCGACGCTCATCGTGTGGCCCGGCGCGCCGCGAGCCACGCGCCCAGTCCCGCCGCGCCGAGCGCGCCGGTGCCGCTGACCATCGGGTGTTGGGACGCCCACAGTTGCGGGCTGTGCGCGTGGGATTTGTCGTCGAACCCGCCGTGGGCGCCATGGTCGCTGCCCGCCTCTTGGTCCAGCGGCTGCCACAGGTTATGCGGCCGCCCAGGGCTGACCCGCTCCTCGGTTTGTTGGGAGTCGTATCCGGTGCGGCCCAGGTAGCGGTCCAGCAGCGGTGCGACGAACTTCTGCGCCAGCAGCGTCACCATGGTGCTGTCGCCGACCCAATACTGTTTGCGCCCCGGGTGATCGGCGGCGTACAGGACGCCGCGGGCGGCGACCTCGGGCTGGTAGATCGGCGGCACCGGTTGGGGATGGCGCGGCAGCCGGGACAGCACCCAGGAGAACTGCGGGGTGTTGACCGCGGGCATCTGGGCCACGGTGATCCGTACCTTCGAGTGCTCGTGCAGCAGTTCGCAGCGCACCGATTCGGTGAAACCGTTGATGGCGTGCTTGGCGCCGCAGTAGGCCGACTGCAGCGGGATGGATCGCTGGCTGAGCGCGGAACCGACCTGCACGATGGTGCCGCGGTCGTGTGGCCGCATCTTCGCCAGCGCCGCCATGGTGCCGTGCACATAGCCGAGGTAGGACACCTCGGTCACGCGTTTGAACTCCTCGGCGCTGATCTCGCTGAACGGCGCGAACACGGAGGTGAACGCGACGTTGACCCAGACGTCGATGGGACCGAAGGCCGCCTCGGTCTCGTCGGCGGCGGCGACGACGGCCGCGTGGTCGGCCACGTCGGTGGGGATGGCCAGCGCCTTGCCGCCGCCGGATTCGACGTCGCGGGCAGCGCCGTCCAGCCCGGCGGCGCCGCGGGCGAGCAGGGCGACGTTCGCCCCGCGCTGCCCGAACAGTTGGGCGGTTGCGCGGCCGATGCCCGCGCTGGCTCCGGTGATCACCACTGTCTGCGTCATCGTGCAATCTCCTTTCGATCAGTCATGGTGGGCGCCGTCATCGGCGAGGGTGGCCGTGCATTCGAGCATCAGCGCATGCGCGAACGCCTGGGGCAGGTTGCCGCGGAGCTGACGCTGCCTGACGTCGTATTCCTCACAAAACAATCCGGGGGGCCCGCAGGCGGCGCGGTTGCGCTCGAACCAGCGCATCGCGCAATGAGCATGCCCCAGTTGATGTTCGGCGAGCGCCATCATGAATCCGCAGAGCAGGAAGGCCCCCTCGGCGTCGCCGAGGTCACGTTCGTCGTGCCGGAAGCGGTAGACGAAACCGTCGTGGCTGAGCTGCGCGCGGACGGCGTCCAGCGTGGCCCGGGTGCGGGGGTCGTCGGCGGGCACCGCGCCGCGGACGGGCGCCAGCAGCAGCGACGCGTCGGCCCCGGGCAGCCGCGGGCTGCGTTGCCAGTAGCCGCCCTGCGGGTGCAGGCTGCCGGCGGCGGTGTCGGCCAGGATCGCGTCGGCCAGCGAGGCGCAGGCGGCCACTTCGGGGCCGCCGCCGGCCACTTTGGCGATGGCCCGCAGCCCGGCCACACACGCCAGGCGGGACTGCGTCCAGTGCTCGTCGTCGATCTCCCAGATCCCCGCGTCCGGTTCGCGCCAGCGCTTTTCGATCGCGCCGATGGCGGTCTGTGCGGCGCGCCAGCCCTCGGCGTCGAGCCGGCCGGCGTTGCCCGCCTGGGCCAGCAGCTGCAGCGCCTCGCCGAAGACGTCCAGCTGGAACTGCTGATTGACCCAGTTCCCCACCTTGTCGGCGCCCCCGGGGTATCCGGGCAGGTCGAGGGTTTCCTCGCCGGGGACGCTGCCGCCCATGACCGTGTAGGCCGGCTTGAGGTCGGGCCCGTGTTCGAGCAGCCGGGCGCCGACGAATTCGACCGCGGCGTCCAGTAACTCGGTCGCCCCGACGGTCGCGGCGGCGATGCCGGCGTAGACCTGGTCGCGGATCCACGCGTAGCGGTAGTCGTAATTCCGGTTGGTGTGCGCGCGTTCGGGCAGGCTCATCGTGGCGGCGGCGACCATGCCACCGCCGCTACTGGTCAGCCCGCGCAGCACCGCGTAGGAGTGGCGCCCGTCGCGGGGAGCGATCGTGCCGCTGAATTCCGGCACGCTGCGGTGCCACGCCGCCTCGGTTGCATCCCAACCGATGTCGGGATCGGGCGGCGAGTCGGGGAGCGTGCGTTCGGAGAGTTCCAGCACGAGATCGTGCTGACCGCCCTCGTCGACGGTGATCTCACACATGAGCAGTTCACCGCGCCCGTCGGCCGCCTTGACGGCGCGCGCGTCGCAGGCACCCAGCCAGCGCCAGCGCAGCCGCCCCGACTTCCCGCTCCAGATCCCGTCGTCGACGCCCAGGTCGCCGGGGCCGTGCCGCCCGAACCCGGCGCTCGGCCGCAGCAGCACCCGCACGCGCGCGGTCCCGCGACAGCCCATGAGGCGGCGCAGCAGCACCACCCGGTCCGGGTCGCCGGGGAAGGCCAGCGCCTCACGGCATTCCACGATGCCGTCGCGGGTGATCCAGCGATTGCGCCAGATCAGGCTGCCCGGCTCGTAGTAGCCGCCCCACACGTGCCGCACGTCGATCGGGGTGATCGCGTAGACCCCGTCACCCCCAATGAGATTGGAGAACACGGCGTCGGAATCCCACCGTGGCGCGCACATCCATGCGACGTCGCCCTGCGGCCCGATGAGGGCGCCGCGCTCGCCGTCGGCGAGCAGCGCGTACTCGCGCAACACCCGGGGCGAGAAGGCCGCCTCGACGTCGATCGTCCTGTCAGCCACGGGCCCCCGCCTTTGCTGGCCGCGCCGCCGGTGCGTGGTTGCCGATCTTCCCGGTCGCCATCCGCTCGGCGAGCCGCGAGGCCAACGCCATGATCGTCAACGCCGGGTTGGCGGAGCCCTGGGTAGGGCACACCGACCCGTCGGCGAGAAACAGATTCGGCACACCCCACACGCGGTGATCGGAGTCGACCACCGAGTTGTCCGGCCGGGTGCCCATCCGGGCGCCGCCGATCAGGTGGGCGAAACGCTGGATGGTGAGCACGTCCTGGGCGCCCGAGGCGTGCAGGATGTCGCCGATCACCTTGGTGGAGTAGTCCATGTTGGCCTTGTCGTTGTCGCAGAGCGTGTAATCGAACCGCGCCACCGGGATGCCATACGGGTCTGTTTCCTGGGCGAGGGTGACCCGGTTGTCCGGCCGCGGCAACAGCTCGTTGAGCACGCCGATGGTGGCCCAGTGGTTGTAGTCGCGCATGTACTCCCGCAATGCCCGGCCCCAATGCCCTTCGGCCAGCACGTGTTCGGCCCACCCGATGGGCAGCGGCGAAACGGTCTGGATGGAGAAGCCGCGGGCGAATCCGCGCGACGGGTCGGTCTCGTAGAACTGCTCCGAGGACACCTCCGGGGGCGGGGCCTTGTACATCCGGACCTCGTCCGACCACCGGCCCGCGGACTGCGTGGCGCCCTGCACCATCACGTACCGACCGGCCTGGTCGTCGTTGTTGCCCAGTCCGTTCGGGAACCGTTCACTCGCCGAGTTCAGCAGCAGGCGAGGCGTTTCGATGGAATACCCGGCGATCGCGACGACCTTGGCCCGCTGCAGCCGTTCGGTGCCGCCGGCCTCGTCGTAGTAGACCACCCCGCGCGCGGCGCCGCCCTCGTCGAGCTCGACGCGCGCCGCCATGCAGTTGGCGCGGACCTCCACGGCGTGTGCCAGCGCGTCGGGCAGGTGCGTGACGTACGGGCTGGCCTTGGCGTTGACCTTGCAGCCCTGCAGGCAGTAGCCGCGGTAGATGCAGTGCGGGCGGTTACCGAAGGTGCCGTTGACGATGCCGACGGGCCCGACCCGCATCTCGATGTCGAGCTGCATCGCTCCCCGCCACAGCTTGGCGGCGCCGCCCGAAATGGGATGCGGTGAAAAGGGATAACGATGGGGGTGGCCCCAGGGCCAGTTCTGCCCGGCCACCGGCAACTCGAGCTCGATCCGCTCGTAGTGGGCGCGGATGTCCTCGTAGCGGATCGGCCAGTCCGCCCCGACCCCGTCCAGGGTGTAGGTGTGGAAGTCGCTGGGATGGAACCGTGGGGTGTAGCCGGCGTAGTGGACCATCGAGCCGCCCACCCCGCGCCCGGAGTTGTTCTTGCCCAACTCAATCGGGTCGTCACCGCCGATGATGCGCTTCTGCGTCCAATACAGGGCGTGCGAACCCGCCTCGTCGGACACCCAGTCCTCATCGGGGTGCCAGAACGGGCCCGCCTCGAGGATCACGACGCGCCAGCCGGCCCGCGCCAGCCGTTGCGCGAGAACCGATCCGCCGGCACCGGCACCGACGACCACGAGGTCGACCTCGTCGTCGTCTCGGTAGCGCCGCATCGTCTTCTCGCCGGGCAGGTCGCGCGAGTGCACGTCGAGCAGGAACCGGGATTCGTTGTCCTTCGGCCCGATCGCTCCCCTGAGCAGTCCGCGGAGTCGGTCGCCCATCACAGCTCACCGTTCTGCACCACGCGGACCGGGTCCTCGTTCGTGGCACCCCTGGTCTCGAACGGCTCGCGCGCCGCGGCGTCCCCGGTGGCACCGCCCAGACGCATGAACCCGCGCGGATAGGCCGGGCCGCCGAACCCGATCTCGTTCCACGCCCACGGGTGGGAGTAGAACCCCGACAACACCATTCGCATGCACACCGACCATGCGCGTTTGACGTTCAGGCGTTCCCAGATTCCGCCGTCCAAGTGGCCGCCGGAGAACTGGTCGATGATCGCTTCGCGGGTGTCGGGCTCGGCGCCGGCGAACGAGGCTTTGCCGTAGCGGCTTGACGCGGTCTCGTCGAGCGCCCGCAGCACCAGCCGCCACGTGTCGCGGTCGTCGGGCATGTCGTCGTACTGGTAGCCGTCGAGCCGGCCGTCGGCGAGCTTGGAATCGACCGACTCCGGCACCGGCACTCGCGGCTCGGTGTCCTGGGCCAGCACCGTGTCGCAGAACGCGCGCAGGCACGGCTCCTCTTCCGCGGTGAAGAACCGCAGCGGGCCGGGCGGTTCCAGCCGTGCCAGCACCACTTTCTTGGTGGCCTCGTCCCACGTGTCGGTCGTTTCCAGCACGTCGAAATCCGGGTAACGGCCGATCATTTGGGGCGTGACGCCGCGGCGTTGCTTGGGAAGCCAGGACGGGTGCGGGGGTTGGCGATCCGCGCGCAGGTTGGGCAGGTGGTCGGGGCGTGAGGTGTCGGCCATCGCGCTTAGCCTCGGAAGCGCTCACGTCGCAGGATCGAGGCCAGCAGCCCCATTCCGCCGACCATGCACATCAACCCGGGCGCCGCGATCGGCGGCCCCATGGGCACGTTGTAGGACGCGTTCTTCCATCCGCCCGGCTTGCGGGCCACCCCGCGCGCGTGCAGGTACTCGCCCATCAGGCCGTTGGCCGTGTAAATGCCGGCCGTGATCGGCAGCCACAGTTTGGCCCAGCGCCGGGAGAACACGCCGCCGATGCCGGCGACGACCACCGGCGGGGTTACGACGATCGGGCTCCACATCCACTTGTTGCCGAAGCTCGCCTTGTAGTGCTCGAAATAGATTTCCACCGTCGTGACGACGGCCGCGATGGCCGTCAGCCCGGACAGCGAGCGCTCGAAGCGACCGTGCGCGACGTCGTACAACGCCCGCTCTCCCAACTGCATCGCCTCGTGCTTGCGCCGTCCGCCGTTGCCTAACAACAACATGTGTGTTTCCTTCCTGGCTCGTTGCTTCACCCGGGCTACCGGCCCGGTTTGCATTCATTCGCGAACTGCGTGGCCGCCTCCATGGCGCCGGGGAGTTGGCTTGCAAGAAGGTGACGTGCGGCGGGTTTGCGGGCCGCGCGCCGAAAGCCGGCTGCTCGTCTGCCCATGCGTCACCTCACTTCAGAAACGAAACACGTCCAGGCAGCCACCGTGCGACGAGGAGTCGCGAAGACTGCCCAGAGAACTGGTAAGCGCCCAGCTGTGTGTTTCAACCGAGGTGATCCCGAGGCGGGTCGTGACCCGAAGCGCATTCGGGGCGTACCCGATCCCCGCCGGCGTAAACAGTCCGACTGGTGTCGGATCGAGGTGGGCGGCGAGCTTTCCCCATCGATGCCGGTGGCGCGAGTCGTGCTCGAGCAGATGTGCGATACCCGGTTGTATGGGTGTTGGGGAGGCTGTCAGAAATCCATGGCAGCCTGGTCAGCCCGGATGCCCACGCGTTGAGCAAGCGGTTGGGCGCGGTGGCGGACACGGTGTGTGCGCATGACCCGCGCAGGCGCGCCGACGCCGCCGAACCGCCCTACACCCCGTCGAGCGGGCTGGCCGACTTCGTGCGGTGCCGGGACTTGACCTGTCGGGCGCCGGGGTGTGACCGCCCGGCCATCGACTGCGACATCGACCATACGATCCCGTACTCCGATGGGGGCTGACGCATCCGTCGAACCTGAAATGCCTGGGCCGCCAACAACCTCTCTGGACACGCTTGAGAAGAAAGCGAAGTGGAAGACGCCTGCTACACAAGCTATCTTTGCGGGTTCTGAGTGCTGCCGGGATTCGGAATCGCCGGGTTAGTGTAGGCCGGTGTCTCTGGCTCAGCGTCGGGATTAAGACTCGCTACAGGTGGTGGGCCAGACTCAGGCTCAGCCTGTGGAGCCGGGGGTGCCCGGTGTTCGGGCGGTGGCGGCGTGGGCACCAAGTAGTTCTTCCACGCTCCCGGTGGGTTCGGTGCAGGGCCGATGGTGTTGTCCGGCCAGCGCCATGAACAACTACCGCTAGCACCCCCGACATCGCCTACAGGAATGGTTAACCCAAAACCCAGAAAAGCTCCTCCGACGGAGCCGCTGCCACTTGGACCAGCCAGGTTCCACCCGCCATATTCGCAGTGCCAATGCGTGCTGTTCTCTTCGATAGGAAAATCGCAGTAGTACGTCGCGGCCCCCGCCTCGAAAGTACTTCCGCCAACACCGGGATAGTCGCAGACGCCGGGGCCCGGAACGTTGCCGCCCGGCGCGGCCCGCGCGACGGGGCAATTGAGCATTACCCAGGACGTGACCCCTAGTGCCACAAGTAATCCGATTCCCTTGCTCAACGACTCTTTCACTGTAAACGCCTTTTGGGTTTGCAATGGCAGCGCGTGCCTTCGAGGGGGGACCACCCCAAGTTCTACACCGCCCGGGACTATCGCGCGGAAAATTCGGGATTTGCCGTCTGGACATGCAATCTCTGTAAGGTGCCCCGCCGTGGCTGGCGCGCTGCTGGTATCGCCGGTGGCGACAACCGTTGTCGCGGCCCCCAAGCGAAGTGCGTGAATTTCGCGCACTTCACTGGCCGGGGCGGCGCGCCGTGCGAAGGGCATTCGCGGGAAGTGATTTGCGCATTCCGTTGAGCGCGACCTCGCGCCGTCGCTACGGTCGCTGCCGAGCGCGGCCCAAGGTGTGCTTTCTCAAGTCGATACCACCACCGGCTGACGACGTTCTGGGGCTGGCGGGACGAGCAGTTGCCCGACGGGAACGCCTACGTCACCGGCCCCGGCAGCGCGCTGCTGTTCCCCGGCCTCTGCGCGCCCACCGGTGACGCTCCGGCCCCCACCGCACGCGAGCGCTGCGCCCAGCGCACCGCGATGCCAACACGCACCCGCACCCGCACCCAAAACCGGGCCCGCCGAACGGCACCACAACCGCCAAACCCGGCTCGCCACCCACCCCGCCGCGCCCGTCGGCCCGACACCCGCAGGCCCGGCACCACCCGACGACGACGAACCCCCACCCTTCTAACGGGAGAGCAGCAACGCCTGGCCCCCGCGAACTGACCGCGAGCAAATCGCCTGGCCAGAACCGCCGAGTGCGCCGATGTGCCATGATGTCGGAGCTGTCAAGACATTAGGGGAGCGGCCGTGGATCTCAACTTGTCGATTATCACGCGACCGGTCGAGCGCCTGATAGCTACGGCGCAGAACGGGCTGGAGGTCGTCCGGCTGGGGGGCCTGGAAACGGGCAGCGTCCCATCGCCGTCGCAGATCGTCGAGAGCGTACCGATGTACAAGCTCCGGCGTTATTTCCCGCCCGACAGCCGGCCGGACAAGCCCCCGGTGGGCCCCCCGGTGCTGATGGTGCACCCGATGATGATGTCGGCGAACATGTGGGACGTCACGCGCGAGGAGGGCGCGGTGGGCATCCTGCACGCCAACGGGCTGGATCCCTGGGTGATCGACTTCGGCGAACCCGACAAGGTGGAGGGCGGCATGCGCCGCACCCTGGCCGACCACATCGTCGCGCTCAGCCAGGCCATCGACACCGTCAAGGACGTCACCGGCAGCGACATCCATCTGGTCGGATATTCGCAGGGTGGCATGTGGTGCTACCAGGTCGCCGCCTACCGGCGCTCGAAGAGCCTGGCCAGCATCGTCACCTTCGGTTCGCCGGTGGACACCCTGGCCGCCTTGCCGATGGGCATCCCGGCGAACTTCGCGGCGCCCGCCGCCAACTTCATGGCCGATCACGTCTTCAGCCGGCTGGCCATCCCGAGCTGGATGGCGCGCACCGGCTTTCAGATGCTCGACCCGCTCAAGACGGCCAAGGCGCGGGTGGACTTCGTGCGCCAACTGCACGACCGCGAGGCGCTACTCCCGCGCGAGCAGCAGCGCCGGTTCCTCGAACGCGAAGGGTGGATCGCCTGGTCGGGCCCGGCGATCTCCGAATTGCTCAAGCAATTCATCGCCCACAACCGGATGATGACGGGCGGCTTCGCCGTCAACGGGCAGATGGTCACGCTCACCGACATCACCTGCCCGGTGCTGGCCTTCGTCGGCGAGGTGGACGACATCGGGCAGCCGGCGTCGGTGCGCGGCATCCGGCGGGCGGCGCCGGACGCCGAGGTCTACGAAAGCACCATCCGCACAGGTCATTTCGGCCTGGTAGTCGGGTCCAAGGCGGCACAGCAGAGCTGGCCGACCGTCGTCGAGTGGGTGAAATGGCTCTCCACCGGTGGCGACAAGCCGGACGCCATCGACCTGATGGCCGACCAGCCCGAGGAGCACACCGACAGCGGCGTCGCGCTGAGTTCCCGGCTCGCGCACGGCATCGGGGAGGTCTCCGAGGCGGCGCTGGGCATAGTGCGCGGCACGGCCAACACGGTGGTCGCGGCCAACAAGTCGATGCGCACGCTGGCCGTCGAAACGGCCCGCACGCTGCCGCGCCTGGTCCGGCTGGGACAGCTCAACGACCACACCCGCATCTCGCTGGGCCGCATCATCGACGAACAGGCGCACGACGCGCCGCAGGGTGAATTCCTGCTGTTCGACGGGCGCGTGCACACCTACGAGGCCGTCAACCGGCGCATCAACAACGTCGTCCGCGGCCTGATCGAGGTCGGGGTGCGGCAGGGCGACCGGGTGGGCGTGCTGATGGAGACGCGGCCCAGCGCGCTGGTGGCCATCGCGGCGCTGTCCCGGCTGGGGGCGGTCGCCGTCGTGATGCGGGCGGATTCCGACCTGGCCGCGTCGGTCCGGCTCGGGGGAGTGACGGAGCTGCTGACCGACCCCGCCAACCTGGAGGCGGCGCTGGCATCGGACCGCCAAGGGCTGCAGCAGGTGCTGGTGCTCGGCGGCGGTGAATCACGGGATCTGCACCTGCCCGACGACAGCGACGTCATCGACATGGAACGCATCGACCCGGACGCCGTCGAGCTGCCCGGGTGGTATCGGCCCAACCCGGGGCTGGCCCGGGACCTGGCGTTCATCGCGTTCAGCGCGGCCGGCGGCGAGCTGGTGGCCAAGCAGATCACCAACTACCGCTGGGCGGTGTCGGCCTTCGGGACCGCCTCGACGGCCGCCCTGGATCGCCGGGACACCGTGTACTGCCTGACCCCGCTGCACCACGAGTCGGCGCTGCTGGTGAGCCTGGGCGGCGCGGTGGTCGGTGGCACCCGCATCGCGCTGTCCCGCGGCCTGGACCGCGACCGGTTCGTTCAAGAGGTGCGGCAGTACGGCGTCACGGTGGTGTCCTACACCTGGGCCCTGCTCCGCGAGATCGTCGACGATCCCGCGTTCGTGCTGCATGGCAACCACCCGGTGCGGCTGTTCATCGGTTCGGGCATGCCGACGGGGTTGTGGGGCCGGGTCGTCGACGCGTTCGCGCCCGCCCACGTCGTCGAGTTCTTCGCCACCACCGACGGACAAGCGGTGCTGGCCAACGTGTCCGGCGCCAAGATCGGCAGCAAGGGCCGTCCCCTGCCCGGTGCAGGGCGCATCGAGTTGGCCGCCTATGACGCCGAGCACGACCTGATCCTGGAGAACGACCGTGGCTTCGTCCAGATCGCCGAGCCGAAACAGGTCGGGGTGCTGCTCGCCGCCTCCAACGGCCCGATCGATCCGACGGCGTCGGTCAAACGGGGAGTCTTCGCCGCCGGCGACACCTGGATCTCGACCGAGTATCTGTTCTACCGGGACGACGACGGCGACTACTGGCTGGCGGGCAGGCGCGGGTCGGTGGTACACACGGCGCGCGGCCCGGTGTATGGCGAGCGGGTCACCGACGCGCTGGGCTGCGTCAACGGTGTCGATCTCGCGGTGACCTACAACGTGCCGGTGGGCGACCGCGAGGTGGCGGTTTCGGCGGTGACCCTGCTGCCTGGGGCCAGCATCACCGCGGCCGACCTGACCGACGCCGTGGCGAAGATCCCCATCGGCGTGGGCCCCGACATCGTGCAAGTGTGTCCGGAGATGACACTGAGCGCGACCTTCCGTCCGACCGTCAGCGCCCTGCGCGCGGCGGGAATTCCCAAGCCGGGCCGCCAGGTGTGGTACTTCGACGCCGACGGCAATTTCTTCAGGAAGCTCACCGCCAGCGCGCGGTCCGAGCTGAGCGGGCGCACCGATGGTTGACGATGCACTGCTGAGCATCCTGGTGTGCCCGGCCGACCGGGGCCCGTTGCTGCTCGTGGACCCCGGCGATGGGGAGCTGCTGTACAACCCGCGGTTGCGGCGCGCCTACCGCATCGAGGACGGCATCCCGGTGCTGCTCGTCGACGAGGCCCGCGACGTCGACGACGACGAGCACGCCCGGCTCATGGCACGAGGCCGTCCGGCAGATCCCCGGTGAGGTAGCGCTGCAGGTTCGGCGCGATGGTCTGGGCGACCTGCTCGGCCGGCAGCGACGCGAACGGCTCCAGCTGCAGGATGTAGCGCGCCATCACCACGCCGACCAGCTGGGACGCGACGAACTGGATGCGGATGACCCCGCTGCCCGGCGGATCGTCAACGCGTGGGCCGACTTCCACCGCGACCACGTCCTGGATGAACGTGCGGAACAGGTTGACCTCCGAGCCGGCCAGGATCGACCGCAGTGTGGCGATGAAACCCGTGCCCAGGTCGGAATCCCACAGCGGCAACAACATCGACGGCAGCCGGTAGCCGACTTCCTCGATCGGCACGTCGCGCAGCGGGCCGATGATGTCCATCGGGTCGATCGGGATGTGGACGGCCGCGGCGAACAGCTTTTCCTTGGTGCCGAAGTAATGATGCACCAGCGCCGAATCGACACCGGCCGCCGCCGCGACCGCGCGTACCGAGGTGTTACGAATGCCGTTGCTGGCAAACAGCTCTCGGGCGCTGGCCAGGATGCGATTGCGGGTGTCGGAACTTCCGGCGGGCCGCCCGGGCCGCCTGCGCCCGGTGTTCGGCGCCGCCACTAGGACCCTCCGTCGCGACCCGCCGCGCCCGGTTGCGCCGCGCTTGCGATCGCCACTAGGCGGTCCGCCGCCGCAGCGTCGCGGCGGCCAGGCACAGCGCCGCGAGGGCGAAAGCCAGCACGACGACGATGTCGCGCACCGCGATGTAGGTCAGCTGCGGGTGCGCACCCACCTGCTGCAGGGCCTCCAGCGCGTAGCTGGCCGGCATCGCGTTGCTGACCCACTGTAGCCAGTGCGGCATCAATGCCCGCGGCGCGATGATGCCGGCCAGCAGCAGCTGCGGCACCATCACCAACGGGATGAACTGCACGGCCTGAAACTCGGTGCGCGCGAAGGCGCTACACAGCAGCCCCAGGCCCACGCCGAGGACGGCGTTGACGATCGCGATCACGAACACCCACGCCGGGCTGCCTGCGGTGTCGAAGCCGAGGAGCCAGAACGAGACGACGCACGCCAAGATCGCCTGTGCGGCAGCGGCCGTCGAGAAGGCGGTGCCGTAGGCGATCAGCAGGTCGAACCGGCGCAGGGGAGTGGTCAGGATGCGCTCCAGCGTTCCGGAGGCCCGTTCGCGCTGCATCGTGATCGCCGTGATGATGAACATCACGAACAACGGGAAAAGGCCGAGCAGGATCAGGCAGGCGTTGTTGAACGGCGCCGGCGTTCCCGGCCGGTGCGGGGCGTTCTGGAACATGTAGTACATCAACGTGATAACCAAGATCGGCACCAACAGGATCATCGCGACGCTGCGGTGGTCGGCCGCCAACTGGCGCAGGATCCGCGTCGTGGTGGCGGTGTATCCCTTGAGCCCTAACCGGCTTCGCGCATGGTGGTGCGCCTGATGATGGACAGAAACGCGTCCTCCAGTGACGTGCATCCGGGGTCCTCTCGTAGTCGGGCCGGGGTGGTGTGCGCGAGCAGGTGACCGTCGCGCATCAGCATCAGGTCGCCGCAGTGGTCGGCCTCGTCCATGACGTGGCTGGAAACCAGCAGCGTGGTTCCGGCGCGGGCGAGGTCGGCGAACTGCTCCCAGAGATCCGCGCGCAGCACCGGGTCCAGGCCCACGGTGGGCTCGTCGAGCACGAGCAGCTCGGGGTGGCAGACCAGCGCGCACGCCAGCGACACCCGGGTGCGCTGACCGCCGGAAAGGTTGCCGCAGAAGGCGGTCCGGTGTTCGGGCAGACCCACCCGTTCGATCGCGGCGTCGGCGGCCTGATGGTCGAATCCGTACAGCGACGCGAAGTAACGGACGTTGTCGACGACCCGCAGGTCGTTGTAGATGGTCGGGTCCTGCGGCAGGTAGCCGACCCGCCGGTGCAGCAACGCCGACCCGGCCGGATGGCCGAGCACGGTGACGGTTCCCGAGGTCACGATCTGAGTGCCGACGATGCACCGCATCAGGGTGGTCTTGCCGCAGCCGGACGGGCCGAGCAGCCCGGTGATGCTGCCCCGCGCTATCTGCACCGAGAAGTCGTGCAGGGCGGGGCGCTTACCGCGGATCACCCGCAGGTGATCGATGCGGACGGCGTCGTCGCCGATTAATTCATCACCTGATGAAGTCATCATGTGATGAATATCGTCCTCTGCCGAGGCGATGTCAAGGGGCTACGGGGAGCGGTTGTCCAATCCGGGCGCCGCAGCGGCTGGTGGCCGTGGACGCCCTCGGCGTAGGCCGTCTCGGCGTGCTGGGTGAGGTCGACGCCGGTGGTCTCGTCCTCCGCGCTGAGCCGGAAGCCCATCACCCGGTCGATCGCCTTCGCGAGCGCGAACGACACCGCGACGCATACAAGGCGACGACGACGATCGCGAGCGCCTGCTTGCCCAGTTGGGCGAGCCGCCCCCGTAGAAGAGGCCCCGCGGGCCCGACGTCATGACCGCGGTGGCGAGCAACCCGATCAACGACACACCGACGACGCCGCCGACCAAGTGCACACCCACCACGTCGAGCGAATCGTCGAGTGAGACGGAACTTGGCGCTGACGGCGAAGGAGCACACGATGCCGGCCGCGAGGCCGACGACCGCCGCGCCGAGGGTGTTGACGGTTCCGCACGACGGCGTGATGCGACCAGCCGGCCACCACACCGGACGCCGCACCGAACGTCGTGGGCCTGTCGTCGCGGACCTGCTCGACCGACAGCCAGCCGAGCATGCCGAGGCAGCGGCGACGAGGGTGTCGAGGAAGATGGCCGCGGCGGTTCCGTTGGCGGCCAGGGCGGAACCGGCGTCGAAACCGAACCAGCCAAACCACAGCAGGCCGACGCCGAGCAACACGAGCGGCAGAT
>CAVTBA010000024.1:0-18367 GCA_963732835.1 uncultured Actinomycetota bacterium | reverse complement strand
GAGGGTGCCGTACCGCAGCGACGCGATCACCGCCAGCGCGCCGGGGCGGGCCCCGCGACTCGGCGCCGACACCGGCCGGGTCCACTGGCCGCCGCGGCCCACCCCACCTCAGAGCGCCGACGCCGACACTCTTCCGTTGACCGGCACGCGGATAACCGATTTCACCGCCTTCTGGGCGGGGCCGGTAGCCACGCAACTGCTGGGCGCCCTGGGCGCCGACGTGATCAAAGTCGAGGGGGTCCGTCGTCCCGACGGCATGCGGTTCGCCGCCGGCCGCCCGCCCAGCTGGGACCAGTGGTGGGAGTGGGGCCCGGTCTTCCTGTGCAGCAACAACAACAAGCGCGGCGTCAGCGTAGAACTGGGCACCGAAGCGGGGCGGACCATCGCGCTGGAGCTCATCGCCGCAAGCGATCTCGTCATCGAGAACTTCTCGCCACGGGTGATGACGAACTTCGGCATGGGCTGGGACGCCGTGCGCGGGGCCAACCCCCGCGCCATCATGGTGCGGATGCCGGCCTTCGGGCTCGACGGTCCCTGGCGTGACCGGGTGGGCTTCGCTCAGACGATGGAGCAGGCGACCGGCATGGCGTGGATGACCGGACACGCCGACGGCCCCCCGGTGATTCCGCGCGGCGTGTGTGACCCGATCGCGGGTCTGCACGCGGCCTTCGCCGCGGTGGCCGCGTTGGTGATCCGCGACCGGGACGGCACCGGGATGCACGTCGAGTCCACCATGGTGGAGGCGGCGTTGAACGTGGCCGCCGAGATGCTGGTGGAGTACTCGCGCAACGGAATAGAGTTGCACCGCAACGGCAATCGGGGTCCCGGCGCCAGCCCCCAGGGGGTCTACCGCTGCCGGGGTGACGACCACTGGGTCGCGCTGGCCGCGACGGATGACGCCGCGCGCGCGTCGCTGGCCCAGTTGCTGGGACGACCGGACCTGCGCGGCGGCGACTGGCGCGAGCAGCCGGACGACCTCGACAAGCTCATCTCGGACTGGACCGCACACCAGTCGGTGGCCGAAGCGGTCGAGGCGCTGCGCGCGGCGGGGGTGGCCGCGGCGCCCGTCACCCCGGCCCCGGAATTGCTGAACGACCCGCACCTGCACGCGCGGGGCTTCTGGGAGACCGTCGACCACCCGGTCGCCGGCTCCTTCCTGTGCACCGGAATGCCGTTCGCATTCCTCGGCAAACCGCGGCGCTGGATCCGCCGGCTGCCGCCGCTGTATGGCCAGCACACCGGTGAGGTCCTGGCGGGCCTGCTGGGTCGCAGCGAGCACGACCTGTCCGCGTTGCGGCAGTCGGGGACCATCAGCACCCGGCCGGCGGGCCTGTGACATGGCGGTCACCCTCTGCGTGGCACCCCGAGACGGCGAATTGTGCGCACGGGTGCGCTTTTTGGTCCGCCAGGACTCCGTGGTGCTGGAGTTGACCGCGCGGCACCGCATCACCGGCGTCGAATGGGACGAGGACGAGCGCGCGGTGGCGATGGTCGTCGACATCACCGACCCGCAGACCGCGCGACCTGTCGACGTGCGGATCGACGTCTTGAAAAGCGGTGCGGGCGCCGGCACGGCCCCCGCCGACCCACGGACCACGACGATCGGGACCATCACCCGCGACGGACGACAATACGACGTCGTCGGCACCTACCTCGGTGTCGTGGCCGACGAAAACTAGAGCGACGAAAAGGATCACGGAGTGGCAGCCACGAAACGCACCGCGGCGATCGTCGGGGTGCACAACACCCGGCAGGGCCGGCGCCTGGACGGTGAGACCTCACGCAGCCTGGCACTGACGGCGATCCGCGGCGCGCTCGAGGACGCGGGCCTGCACCTCGACGACGTCGACGGGATCAGTGCGGGGCCCCTGTCCACCGCGCTCATCTACGACCTGCGCCTCGGCCCTGCCTGGCAGGGGCTCGGCTTCGGCGTCGGCATGATCACCGAGGCGGTGACCGCCATCGAACACGGCATGGCGGACGTGGTGGTGCTCGTCGCCGCTCAGGCCGGCGAGTACCGCGACCACGAGGCGACGGCGCCGTGGACCCGGCCCGAAAACGAATTCGTCGCCCCGTGGGGCATGTTCACCACCGCCGAGTTCGCGCTAATCGCGCGCCGCCACATGCATACCTACGGCACGACGCGCGAACAACTTTCGATCGTGGCCGCGACCATCCGCAACAACGGATCACGCAACCCCGAAGCCGTCTACTACCAACGTGGGCCCTTCACACCCGACGACATCACCGCATCCCGGCCCATCGCCGACCCGTTTCACCTCCTCGACTGCGCCACCACCTCCGAAGGAGGCTGCGCCCTGGTAGTGGCCAACACCGAAAAGGTCGAAGGCGCCAGCCAACCCATCCATGTGCTGGGCAGCGGGGCCGACTTCCACGGCCCCTCCTACCAGCACCCCCCGGCGTGGGACCTCGCCGGACGGCGGGACCGATACGTCAACGGTGTGGTCGGCAGGCGCGCGGCCGAGCGCGCGTTCGAGCACGCCGGGTTGCGGCCCGACGACGTCGACGTGCTGGAGCTCTACGACCCGTTCTCCTTCGAAATCATCCGCCAGCTCGAGGCGTTCGGGTTCTGCGGCGAGGGCGAGGGCGGACCGTTCGTCGCCGATGGCCACATTGCCATCGACGGCAGCCATCCCATCACCACCGACGGAGGAACCATGTCGTTCAGCCACGCGGGTTCCAATCCGCAGATGATGCAGCGGGCCGTCCGCGCCGTCCAGCAGCTGCGCGGGCAGGCCGGCGAGCTTCAGGTTCCCGACGCGCATATCGCGTTGTGCAGCAACGGGGGAGCGGGGGCCTTGTTCACCACGCTGCTGATCCTGGGGGACGAACCGCTGTGACTTCCGATGCCCTGCGCCCTCAGACCGGCCCGGTACCCCATGCCAGCAGCCACCTCAGCCTGCCCTTCTGGCAGGGCTGTCTGTCCGAGGAATTGCGGTATCAACGCTGCGACGCCTGCGGCTGCGCGAACTTCCCGCCGACCGAACACTGCCGCCAATGCCTTTCGGCACAGGTGAGCTGGGAGCGCAGCGGTGGCGTCGGCGAGATCTACAGCTGGACAGTCGTTTACCGGCCGGTGACCGCGGAATTCGAACCGCCCTACGCGCCCGCGATCGTCACGCTGGACGAGGGCTACCAGATGCTGACCAACGTCGTCGGTGTGGCGCCGGAGGAGTTGCGGATCGGCATGCGCGTCCGGGTGCGGTTCCATGCGGTCGGTCCCGACGTGACGCTGCCGTACTTCACCGGCCAGGAGTAGGCAGTCGTGAGCCCTCGACGCACCAGCAACGGCCTGCCGGTAACCGCCTACCTGGTGCTCGGCGTGCTCGCGGCCAACGACGAGCAGCTCACCGCGGGCGAGATCAAGATGCGGGCCGAACTGTCGGTCGGCCACTTCTATTGGTCCCCATCGGTCAGTCACGTGCGGCGCGAACTGAACCGCTTGCTGGCGCGCGGCATGGTCAGCGAGATCGGCACCCAATCGGGCAAGCGGGCGATCACGCTCTACGAGACCACCGATGCCGGACTCGAGGCACTGCGCCGGTGGGTGCAACACTTCCCGGGCCAGGACCAGGTCGTCATCAAGCATCCCGTCATCCTCAAGACCTGGCTCGCCCGCGGTGAGGACCCGGAACTCATCGTCGACACGCTGGACCGGCACCTCGAGGCGACCCGGGCGCGGCTGGACGAGGCGTTGTGGTCGCGGCAGCGGTCGCGGGAACTCGGCATCAGCGACGACCCGGACCAGCGCTTCTCGTTCGCCGTGCTGGATTACGCGATCCGCGGCCTGTATGCGGAGCTCTCCAACATCGCGCAGTTGCGCGACGAGATCGCCGGCGGCACAACACGAGATCCGGTCAAACGGGTGCGACGGTCGAAGGGCCAGATCCGCCGTCGGGTAGCCCCGGGGCCGAGTTAGGCGCCGTGACCGTATAGGCGGTGCCGCGCGGTCCGCGCTCCCACAGCGTTTCCCCCGCGCCGACGACCGTTCCTTCGGCGATCAGGTGGCGCTTGAGCACTTTGTGGGTGGCGGTGCTGGGCAGGTCGGTGGCGATGCGGACATAGCGCGGACGGGCCTTGGGGGACAGGTCGGCCTGAGCGTCGAGGAACGCCTCGAACGCGTCAGGGTCAAGGGTGCGCCCCTCGTTGAGCACGATCGCGGCCATCAGCTGATCGCCGACGCGCTCGTCCGGGACGGCGTATACCGCGACGCGGTTGATTGAGCTGTGCCGCAACAAGATCCGCTCGATGGGCGCGGCGGCGAGGTTCTCCCCGTCCACCCTCATCCAGTCGGCGGTGCGCCCGGCCAGGTATATCCAGCCTTCGGAGTCGCGGTAGGCGAGGTCACCGGACCAGTACATGCCGTGGCGCATGCGCTCGGCGTTGGCTTCGGGGTCGTTGTAGTAGCCGGTGAAGAAACCCGATCCCGCCGTGTTGACCAGCTCGCCGACGGCGTCGTCGGCATTGACCAGAGTGCCGTCGGCGTCGAACCGCGCCACCGCGCACTCGGTGACGGTGTCGCTGTGGTAGATCGCCACCCCATCGGCCCCTTTGCCGATCGAACCCTTCGGCGTGCCGGGTTCGCGGATCACGATGACCGCGTTCTCGGTCGAGCCGAAGCCGTCCTCGACCTGCACACCGAAGCGGCGTGCGAACTCCTCGATGTCCTTGTCGTTGGCCTCGTTGCCGAACGCCACTCGCAGGGGATTGTCGGCGTCGTCGTCGCGTTCCGGCGTGGCCAGGATGTAGGCGAGCGGCTTGCCCACGTAGTTCATGTACGACGCACCGTAGCGGCGGACATCGTGCAGGAAGCTGCTCGCCGAGAATTTCGCCGGCACGATCGCGGCGCCGGAGACCACCGCGGGCGCCCAGCCCGCGACGACCGCGTTGGAGTGGAACAGCGGCATCGACACGTAGCAGGTGTCCCGCTCGGAGAGCGCGAAGCGCTGGGCCAGGTTGATACCGGCGAACGTCGCCATCAGGTGTGACACCTGTACGGCCTTGGGATTCCCGCTCGTTCCCGACGTGAAGATCATCATGAACGCGTCCATCGCGGTCACCTGCCGGTGCGGCACGAGTTCACCGGCCCCTTCGACGAACTCGGTCCACTGCGGGGTCGAGGTGTCGAGGATGTGCGTTCCCTCGAGGTCCAGGCCGTCCAGCAGCGGCCGGTGTTCGGCGTCGGTCACCAGGAACTGGCAATGTGCGCGCCGGATGTCGGCCGCGAGCGCCTCGCCGCGCCGCGTGTTGTTGAGGCCACACAGGACGTAGCCGCCCAGACCGGCCGCCGCCATCTGGGCCAGCATCTCGGGGTTGTTTCCCAGCAGGGCGCCCACGTGCATCGGCCGGTCGGGGTCGGCGGCGGATATCAGGGCGGCAGCGCGCGCCGCCGCACCCGCCAGGTACTGACTCCAACTCCACTGCAGCCCGCGGTGTTTGACCGCGACCCCGGGATCGGACAAGCGCGTACGCAGCAGCGCTTGAATGGTGTCGTCAGTCATCGGTCGGGATCACCTTCACTATGCCTAGCCACTACGAGACGAGACGGTCCGTCTTATGGTAGCGGCGGCGCGACGCCGTCTCGCTATCCGCCCACCATCATCAGGCCGCCGTCGACCGCCAGCAGCTGTCCGGTGATGAATCCCGAACCGGGACCGGCGAGAAAAACCAGCATCGGGCCGAGGTCGCGCGCGGGGTCACCCAGCGCCCCGCCCAACGGAATCATCATCTGCATCTGCTGGTCGATGAATGCACTCGCGTCGGGGCCGAGGAACTCGCGCAGCCGGTCGGCGCCGGCCGTCTGCACCGCCGGCGCCAACGCGTTGACCGTGATGTTGTCGGCCGCCCAGGCCTTGGCGGCCGAGCGCGTCCACGCCTGGACCGCCCCCTTGGTCGCGGCGTAGACGGCCGAGATCGGGCTGCCCATAACGGCTTCCGACGAGCCGAAGTTGATGATCCTGCCGCCCTTGGGGTTCTGGTCCTTCATCACGGCGTACGCGGCCTGGTTGGTGAGGATGGTCGACTTCACATTGGTGTCCAACAGGAAAGAGATATCGTCGACGCCGATGTGGCCGGGAATGCCGGCCTGCCAGAGCCCCGCGGCGTTGACCAGGACGTCGAGTCCGCCGAGCCGTTCGGCGGCTTGTCGCACCATTGCCGAGACCGCGTCGGCGTCGCGCACATCGCACTGCAGCCAGGTGGCGGCGAGACCGTCCGGCGGCGGCGTCTGGTGGTAGGTGGCGGCGACCGCGGCCCCCGCCTCGGTGAGGGCTCCCACGGCGGCCGCGCCGATTCCCGTCGCTCCGCCGGTGACCAGGATCCGCCGGCCTCGCAGCGGTGGCGTCGTATCTGACATGGACAAGACGCTACCGCCGGCGGCGCGGGTGGTTACGTGCGCACCGCGATCGTCGACAACAGGTCGGCGAGCCGGTCGGGCTGGTCGATCATCGAGAACGTGCGCGCTCCCTCGATGACTTCGAGGCGGGCGTTCGGGATGGTCGCGGCCAGCCGTTCGCCGTCCCCGAGCTCGAAGAACACGTCGTCGGCCGACCACGCGATGAGGGTGGGCTTGTCGAACTCGGGCAGCCGGGCGGCCACGCTCGTCGTCACCTCGGTGCGCATTGACAGGGTGAACTGGCGCAGGTCTTCGGCGACGCGAGGGTCGGACAGCCCCGGGCGCACCCAGGCCTCGGTGAGCTCGTCGATGTTGCGGTGCGCGAGTCCGTCGAACGCGCGCTTGCGCGCCGCCGGCACTCGCATGGCCTGGGACACGGCCCGGAAGGTCGTTTTCGACTTGGCCGCCAGGATCACCGGCTTGAGGATCGGCGGCGGAAAGTGTTCGAATGCATCGCAACTCGTGAGCACCAGCGCGCCGAGCCGCTCGGGGTGGTGCACGGCCACGAGTTGGGTGACGACCCCGCCGGTGTCGTTGCCCACCAGCACCACGTCCTGGAGGTCGAGCGCCGCCAGCACCTCGGCGACCATGCCCGCCACGCCGGTGATGGTTCGATCGGCGCCGCGGCGCAGTGGTTCCGGATGCGCGCCCAGCGGCCACGTCGGGGCGATGCAGCGCAGGCCGCGCTCGGCGAGTCGTTCGCTGACACGGCGCCACAGTTGGCCACCCATCATGTAGCCGTGCACGAAAACGACCGGCCTGCCGCTTTCGGGTCCGGTTGCTTCGTAATGGATGGTTCCGGCACTAATGTCGATCGTCGACATAGAGAACTCCTACCTCGGGATACACTTACAAACAGGCTGTCTGTTCGTAAGTTACCAACAGGTTGTATGGAAAGCAAGAGACGGACTCAGGAAGAGCGCTCCGCGGCGACCCGCGACGCGCTGATCGCGGCTGCGCGCAAGCTGTGGGGGCTGCGGGGTTACGCGGAGGTGGGTACGCCGGAGATCGCGACCGCGGCGGGCGTCACGCGCGGCGCGATGTACCACCAATTCGCCGACAAGGCAGCGCTTTTCCGGGAGGTCGTCGAGGCCGTGGAGCAGGACGTGATGGGCCGGATGGGCACCCTGGTGGCCGAGTCGGGGGCGACCACACCGGCGGACGCGATCCGGGCGGCGGTCGACGCGTGGTTGGACGTCTCCGGTGATCCGGAGGTGCGTCAGCTGATGCTGCTGGACGCCCCGAGCGTGCTGGGCTGGGCGGGCTTTCGCGACGTCGCCCAGCGCTACAGCCTGGGCATGACCGAACAGTTACTCACCGAGGCCATCCGGGTCGGCCAGTTGCCCAAGCAGCCCGTGCGGCCGTTGGCGCACGTGCTCATCGGTGCCCTCGACGAGGCGGCCATGCTCATCGCGACCGCCGAGGATCCGAAGCGCACGCGCCGGGACACCCGGCAGGTGCTGCATCGGCTGATCGACGGGATGCTGGACGACCCGCCGCGCTGACGGTCAGGCGCCTTGGCAGGTTGGTCAACTCGCGATCGAAGACGCCGCGTCGTCGATGAGATCGCTTACCGCACCCGGCTGGGAGGCCAACGAGGCGTGGCTGGCATCAAGCTCGACCGTCTTTCTCGAACCTATCCGCGCGGCCATTCGACGCTCGTTGTCCGGGTGGATTATGCGGTCAGCAGCCGACACCTGATACCACGCCGGTTTAACCTTCCACGCGGCCGTCGTGACCGGATCGCTGAATGTCGATGCGCGCGGCGCCTTCTGGGTCACGGCCATGACCAGTGCTTGGTCCGCAGGCAAGTCCTGACAAAAGCTTTCACCGAACTTCTCTTGATTGAGCCAGAGATACCCGTCGGAGTCCGGCGCGGCGAATTCCAGAGCCGCAGGCGGTATCTCGTTACTGATTCGGGCCAGGCTCTCCCCGACCTCAGGGGCAAACGCGGCGATGTAGACCAGCGCTTTTACATTGGGGAGGTCACCCGCTTCGGTGATTACCGCACCGCCGTAGGAATGGCCGACCAACACGACGGCCTGATCGATTTGACGGATCATCTTGCGGGTTCTTTCGGCGTCGTCGGCAAGAGACGTCAGGGGTTCTCTACGGCATGCAGCGACGTGTAGCCGCGTCTGTTCAGTTCGACGATTACTTTGGCCCAGTGACCGGCGTTGCCCCAAAACCCGTGTACTAGCACAACTGCGGGCGCTTTCGACATCGTCATCGCTCCTCGTCGCCGGATGAGCACTCATGCCCGCAAGGCCGACACATCTTTCGAGCTATGTATATCAGCCAGGGCAATTACTGAGAAAGGCGCCATTTTCGTCGTTCCTACTCTGCGGAGCCGATTACGTCGACGCGTCGACCTCGCGCGGGTGCCCGGGGTATCCGTGCGACATCTCAATCGCCGCGAACCTGGGCGACGCCGGCGATGACGCCCTGGATGAGCCGGTCGAGGTGCTCGGGGCTGTCGACGGCCGGGCGGCCGGCCACGAACGTCATCATGATCCCGTTGATGAACGTCATCGTGGCGATCGCCTGGTCTTCGACCAACGCCGGATCGGGCGCGCTCGCGGCGGGATGCCATTGGGCGACGACATCACGCGCGAGGGCGTACAGGCCCTCCGCGGACTCATTGAGGGTTGCCGCCAGGTCGGGGTCACGGCTGGCAAGCAGCACGATCTCGTAGCGCGCCTTGGCGCGGGTGAGCCACGGTTCGGCGGCCACATACATGACGATGCGGGCCAGGCCTGCCGTACCGGCGAATTCGGTGGGCCGATCGTCCGCGAGTTCGGTCATCAACGACAGGTCCGCGACATCGAGCTCATTGAGCCGGGTGGCGATCGCATGTAGCAGCGCTTTGCGGGTCCGGAAGTAGAACGACGTGGTGCCGGCCGGCACGCCGGCGTGTTCGTCAACTTTCGGGTGGCTGACGCCGTGCACTCCGTTGCTACCCAGCAGCTCGATCGCCGCGTCGGCGAGCTGGCGGCGCCGCTCGGGCGCGTTGTGCTTTCTGCGTGCAGCGATGCGTTCAGTCTAAAACTGACCGCAGTTGGGTGCGGTGGGTTCTCCGTTGAAGCGGGCGGCGATCCACTGCATGGCCGGTTCGCCGTCGACGAGCATGGGCAGCGCGTGGTTGATGATGAGCTTGTTGAGGAACGGCGGTTCCTCGTTGGTCCGGAATTCGACGTCGGCACCCTGGGCGCACCAGTCGCGACCGAGCTGGTTGGCCGCGGTCCACGGCACCAGCGGGTCGTACCGGTTGCTGTTGATCAGCACCGGCGCGTTGGGCTTGTAGCGCCCGAGCCGCTGGTCTTCGAACATGGTGTTGAAGGGCTCCTCGTTGACCAGTTGATTGATGTCTTCGGTGAAGTAGGGCTGGATATGGCGAAACATGAAGTCCAGCAGGGTCTGTCCGACGCACTGGCGCGACACCGATTCCAGCATCGCCAGCCCGCGGGGAGTCATTTTGGAGCGGATGACGTCGGCGAACTCCGGATAGGCGGCCATCACGCTGTTGAGCGCGTACCCGACGACGCCGACCAGGACGCTGCCGTCGGCGTAGGGCAACAGCTCTTTGAGGTTGGCCGGCGGCGCCCCGGCGTAGGTGCCCACGATATGGAGATCGGGGGCGTACGCCGGCGCCAGTTCGGCCGCCGACGCGGTCGCGCCCCCGCCCTGCGAGTAGCCCCAAAACGCCACCGGCCCGTGGGGATCCAACGACGTGTCCGGTAGCTTCATGGCCGCGCGGGCGGCGTCGAGCACAGCCTGCCCCTCGGCCACCCGGCCGACGTAGGTGTGCATGGAGGTGGTGCCCAGGCCTTCGTAGTCGGTCATCACGATGGCGAAACCACGCGCGACCATCGTGGCGACGAACAGTTCCTCGTAGTTGAACATGATGTCCCAGCCGCCCGAATAGTGGATGCCCTGGTTGAACATTCGCGACGGGGCGCACTGATTGCCCTGGCCTTGGGTGCCGGGTGCGTAGCTGATCAAGGGCCGCGGCCCGCGGCCCGGCCACGCGTTGTAAGGCTCGAAGTAGGTGCCGGTGACCGCGATCGGGTTGCCCCGGGTGTCGGTGCTGCGGTACATGATTCGGGTGCCGGTGGCCATGATCGCACCCAGCTGGCCGGACGGCTCCAGCACCAGTCGCGACGGCTCGGTGCGGATCAGGTCGCCCGGCTGGCCCGGCGGCAACGGGTCGGGCGGGCTGTAGAACTCCGCGTATCGCGGTTCGTCCCCGCCGTCGGCGCGGGCACTCCGGGCAGGCCCGAGGCCAACCAGCGCCGACGCGATGACCAGCAGGACGGCGAACGCTCCCCCAACCCGGCGCATTACGGAACGGTAACAATCGGCGGGCCACCAGCGGAAGGGGATTCTCTAAATTTTTAGAGATCCGGCGCTTCCTAGCGATGGTTCCGGGCGAGGAACTGCCAGATGGTGTCGGTGGCGTCCAGCGCCGTCGAGGGCGCTGGGATGCCGGCGAGCTTCTCGGCCAGGGGGCTAGGCTCCCCGCCCGGCCATTGATGGCCCGCGCCGGCCACCGAGATCAGTTCGACGGTGCGCCCGTCCGCGCATCCGGCGATTTGTGTCGTCACGTCGCCGGCGGTGCTCGAGCTCGGCGGCCCGCACGCGTCAATGGCCCGCCAGGTGGCGTTGACGGATTCCACCGAGGGCCCGTCGACACGGGCAGTCCCGTTGACCGTGAACGCCTTTCCGGGTCCGCCGTTGTAGGGAACCCTGTCGTCGGCCGTGCCGTGGATTTGCAGCACCGACGCGCGCCGCGCTTGGGAGCAGTCGGTCAGCAGTGTGCCGGCCACCGGAGCGATGGCGGCGAACAGATCGGACTGGCAGCCGAGGCGGAGCGCCATCATGGCCCCGTTCGACATGCCGGTGACATAGACGCGCGCCCGATCGATCGGCATCTGTTGCTCGATGGCACCGACCATCGAGGTGATGAAGCCGACGTCGTCGGCGCCGATGCGCTGCGGTTCACCGCAGCAGGCCCCCGCATTCCAGGCGCGGTTGAGGCCGTCGGGGTAGGCGACCAGGAAATGCCCGGCCTCGGCCTCGGCGTCCCAGTGGTAGGCACGCTCGGCCTGCTCGCCGTTGCCGAAGCCGCCGTGCAGCATCACCACCAGTGGGGCCGCATCGGTCAATCCCCCGGGCCGGTACAGGTGGAAGGTGCGGCTGACGCCGCCCGACTCGACGCTCTGGGTGGACTGCCCGACCGGGATCGATTGCGAGCCGGGCGTTCCCAGCGCGTGCCCACCGCCCAAGCAGCCACCGAGCACGACGGCCAGGAGGGCGACGAGGCAAGCGCTGGCGGCCCGAGCGAGACGCGATGGCATGAGGACATCGTGGCAGCAAACGCGGATTTTGACAAGTCGCTTGTCAATCTGGGGGCGGGTGGCACACTCTCCCCATGCGACGCCCTCTCCATCCCGACTGGCAGCCCACCGTGCCGGCGCTGGTGCACCTGGTGGCCGCGTCCGGGGCGCCGCGGTTGCGCGCGGCGTTTGCCGTGGCGGGACTCGACGGCATCCGCCCGGCCCAGGCGGTCGCCCTCGTGCCGCTGGCGGCCGGTGGGCTGCACGCATCGGATCTGGCCGATCGACTCCGAGTGAGCCGCCAGGCGGTGGCCCAGGCGATCGCCGGACTCGAGCGACATGGCTACGTCACCCGGGTGCCCAACCCTCTCGACGCGCGAGCCCGAATCATCGAGCTGACGCCACGCGGCCGGCAAGCATTGCGCGTAATGCGTTCTAACGCGGTCGATTTGGAGCAACGCTGGGAGCAGATCCTGGGGCGGCAGCGACTGGCCGAATTCCGCGAGACCTTACAGACGTTGCTTGCCGATCAGACCGATGCGGCGGGGGAGTGACGTCCGCCGCAAATTCCCATGTCTTCACCGGCGCCGACGGCTTAGGCTCGACCCAACACAGTGAACAGGAGTCCGCCGTGCCCATCTTCATGGTCGAGCGCAACTTCGCCGAGGAACTGGAACCCGGTCTCGAGGTTGCCGACGGTATCAATCGGATCAACGATCAAGAGGGCGTTCGCTGGATGTACTCGTTCCTGTCGGCGGACAAGCGCAAGACCTATTGCCTGTATGAGGCACCGTCGCCGGAGGCGATCAGGACCGCGGCCGCGCGCGCCGGCCTGCCCGCCGACGCCGTCGTGGAAGTGAAAGAGCGCCTGATGCCGGACGGGGCCCTGTCCGACATCTAAGGGCGCTACCCGAGGAGCGCGTGATCGGCTGCATACATCGCCGCCTGGGTGCGGTTCGCCGCACCCGTCTTGATCAGGATGCTGCGCACGTGGTTGGCGGCGGTGTTGGTGCTGATGAAAAGGCGTTCGCCGATGGCGCGATTACTCAGCCCGTCGGCGAGCAACCGCAACACCTCGACCTCCCGTTCGGTCAGACCGTCCGGACCCACCGCACCGGCGGCGAGCACCGAATCCGTCAGGTCGACAACCCGGCTCTGGCCGATCGCAGCCGCGATGGCGCGCGCCTCGCCGGCCAGGCGCCGGCCGTCCTCGGTGCGACCGCACGACGCGGCGAACAACGCGTGCCGGGCCAGCGTCTCGCCGATGTGGACGACCGAACCCATCCGGCGGTCCATTTCGATCGCGGCGGCGAAGTGCCGCTCGGCCGCGGCGACGTCCCCGCAGAGCGCCGCCATCCGGGCCAGGTACCGGTCCGCGCTGCCGAACAGCGCGACGAATTGGCCGGCCACCAAATTCTTTCCGGCGTAACGCGAGACGAACGGCCGCAGGGCGTGGACGGCTTCGCGGTGGGAAAGCTCCAACGCGGCCTCGACCATGAACACCAGCTCCATCGGCCACTGCGCATCCTCGAGGCGGTCGCCGAGGTTGCGGTTGAGCAGTCGATTCAGCGCGCGGGTCATGCCGCGTTCGCAGTCGAGCTCGGTGTACAGGGCAAGCAGGCCGGGCACCCAGCGGCCCGCGAACGTTTCACTGCCGTCGACGAACCGGCCGAACCTTTTCAGATCACCGGTCTCGCGGCGAATCATGAACATCTGGACCCCATTCGAGCCCTCGGTGTCCTCGGCGCCGAACAAATCCCCTGTGCGCAAAGCGATGTCGGCCCATCGTTCGGCGCCGGCGAAGTCGCCGCGCAGATAGGCCAGCGCCTGCTCGATGCACGCGCCGACAAACCCGAAGGAGGGTTGTCCGCAGGCTTGAGCCGCGCGCCGCATGTCGGCGGTCGCGGCGGCCAGGCCGTCGGGCCGGCCGGCCAGGTAACTGACCAGGGCGTAAAAGTGTGACGACGCGCCCAATGACTCGTAGTCGCGACGCGACAGCGCCATGCTGGATACCTCGGCCGCACGCTCCGCCTGGATCTCGCTCATCTCCGGGGTGAGGCCTTGCCACAGGCTCGTCTTCAACGTGTGCAGCAGCACCGCCGGGTCGCCGACGGCCCGCGCGCGCCCGATCGCGTCGGCGCCGACCTCGCGGGCCCGCGCCGCCTCGCCGGCGAAGGCCAGCGCTCGCCCGAAGCTGCCGAGCGCCTGCACATAGCGCGGGTCATCGGCTTGCAATCCGCACGATTCGAGCGCCGACGCCAGCAGGTCGGCCGCCTTCGAATTCGACTGCCCGGGGCGCCAATTGGCTTCCTCGTAGCCGACGGCCGCCTCCAGCCGCATCAGTGGGTCGTCCATCGCGGCGATGCTTTCGTAGATCGCCCGCGCCCGCCCGAACGAGGCGCCGCGCACGTGGTTGGCGGCCGCGTCGAGGTGCAGCCTGGCCCGCTCCGCCAGCCTGAGCTCGGGAAGCGAGGCCGCCCGCTCGAACCACTTCGCCGCGTCCTCGTAGGCCAGGCTCTGTTCGGCCATCCGGGCCGCCCGACGCGCGTAGCGCAGGGCCTGCTCGTGGTAGCCCAGCACGTGCGCGATCAGGTAGTGGTTGGCCAGGCGGGGAACGAGCGAGGGGTCCGCGCGCCCATCGAGTGCCTCGGCGGCGCGCGCGTGCATGACCCGCAGCCGCGAGGCCGCCATCCCGCCGAGCACCGATTCGCGGGTCAGCGCGTGCACGAACGCGAATTCGTCGTCGGAATCGTGCACCGCGCGGACCAGCCCGACGGCCTCGGCCGCATCGATCGCCGCCAGTGTCGCGCCGACCTCCGCCTCGCAGGTCGAGATGAGCGCGGGCAGGTCGAACCTCTGGCCCAGCACCGCCGCCTGCTCGATGACCGCACGCACGCCGGTCCCCAGCCCGGCGAGGCGGCGGGCGATGGCGTCTCCGATCGATGCGGGGACCGTCTGCCGCGTGCCCAACGTGGCCAGCCCGCCGCGGATTTCGAGGTCGTTGACCAGTTCGGTGAGGAAGAACGGATTGCCGCCGGTTTTCTCGCGCAGCAGGGCGGCGGCCGTGCGCACCGACGCCGGGGCCAGCTGCTGGGTGCTGGCCACGAACTCGGCGATCGCCTCGGTGTCCAGGCCCGCCAGGTCGAGGCGCCGCACCCCGTCGAACCGGTGCAGTTCGGCCAGCCGGGTGGCCAGATCGTCGGACCGGTCGGGCTCGGTCGTGCGGAACGTGACCACCACCAGCACGCGAACGTCGGCACACCCGATCAGCAGGTGCTCGAGCAGCGCCAGCGTGGGGAGCTGCGCCCAGTGCAGGTCGTCGAGGATCAACGCGATCGGGCGATCGACCGCCAGCCGCCGCAGGAACCCGGTCAGCGCGTCGAAGAGGGCCTGGCGCGGCGACCCGACGTCCGGCGCCGGGCCGTCGTCGGGCAAATGCCGACCGACTTGCGGCGACAGCCGGCGCAGCTGTGACCCCGTGTCGCTCAGCGGTTCGGCCATCGAACCCGGCGGGCCGGCGATCAGGAGACGATCGAGCGCTTCGGCGAAGGGCGCGTAGGGCACATCCTCGTCGGCGGTCGAACTTCCCACCAGCACCGCGACGCCGTGGTCGAACAGCGTTCCGGCGACCTCCGCGGCCAGCCGCGTCTTGCCGGCCCCGGGCTCGCCGCCGATGAAAACCGCCTGGCGGTTGCCCCTCTCGACCCGTTCCCAGGCCTGCTCGAACGCCGCGAGCTCCGCGCCGCGACCCACGAGCGGGCCGCGGCGGCGGACGATCAGTTCGGCCGGCAGCGGGGGCGGCACCCACAGCGCCATCGTCTCAACGTAACCGCGGCGATCAGGCAGGTCGATAGTCAGTTCTGACTATCGCCCGGCACCGCCAAAGTGCCTCATCATGGTCATGACGCGCGGCCTTCCCGCCCCGTAGCGTCGCGGCATCACTGCAGTGCCGAGCAAACGAGGAGGTGCGGGCGATGAGCGTGGCAACCGACACCGACGAACTGCGTACCCGGCTGGGTGGCGAGGTGATCCTGCCCGGCGACCCGGGATACGAGGAAGCGCGGGCGGTCCATAACGGCATGATCGACAAGCGGCCGGCGGTGATCGCGCGCTGCGGATCCGCCGCGGACGTCGCGGCCGCCCTCGAATTCGCGCGCGATCGCAAGCTGGTCGTCGCCGTGCGCGGGGGCGGTCACAACGGCCCCGGCTTCGGCACCGTGGACGGCGGGCTGGTCATCGACCTGTCGTCGATGAACCGGATCGACGTGGACGTCGACAGCCGGATCGCCCGGGTCCAAGGCGGGGCGACCTGGGCTCAAGTGGACGGCGCGACGCACGCACACGGCTTGGCGGCGCCGTCGGGCATCATCTCCAGCACCGGAGTCGGGGGCCTGACTCTCGGGGGCGGCCATGGCTACCTGTCGCGCAAGCACGGCCTGACCATCGACAACCTGGTGGAGGCGGAGGTGGTGCTGGCCGACGGCCGCGTGGTGCGGGCGTCCGAGGCCGAGCACCCCGACCTGTTCTGGGCGCTGCGCGGCGGCGGCGGAAACTTCGGCGTCGTCACGTCGTTCGCGTTCCGGCTGCATCCGGTGCACACGGTGATCTGCGGTCCCACCGCCTGGCCCGCATCGGCCACCGCCGACATCCTCACGTGGTATCGGGATTTCATCCCGGCCCAGGACGAGGATCTCTACGGGTTCTTCGCGGCCATGACCGTCCCGCCGGTGGCGCCGTTTCCCGGGGCGTTTCACCTGCACAAGGCCTGCGCCGTGGTCTGGTGCTACACGGGCGATCCCGCGGGCGCCGAGGACGCGTTCGCGCCGGTCCGGCAGATGGAACCCGCCTTCGACGGTCTGGGTGCCGCGCCTTTCCCCGCGCTGCAGTCCACCTTCGATGGCCTGTATCCCAAAGGGCTGCAATGGTATTGGCGCGGTGACTTCTTCCGGACGATCGACGACGGCGCGGTTGCGGCACACGCCCGCTTCACCGGGGAACTGCCGACCATGCACTCCACGATGCACCTGTACCCGATCGACGGCGCGGTTCACCGCGTCGGCCAAACGGAGACGGCGTGGGCGTACCGGGACGTCAACTTCTCGCAAGTCATCGCGGGGGTGGACCCCGACCCGGCGAACGCGGGACTGCTGAAACGCTGGGCCGTCGACTACTGGGACGCCACCCACCCACACTCGGCGGGCGGTGCCTACGTGAATTTCATGATGGACGAGGGCCAAGAACGGGTCCGGGCGACCTACGGCCCGAATTACCAGCGGCTCACCGAGGTCAAGGCCCGATACGACCCGGGCAACGTTTTCCGGATCAACCAGAACATCCTGCCCGCGGGGTGAAGCGTCTGGCGCTAAGGCGATTTGAGGAAGACGTCGTTCAGCGTGACGGTGCGCAGATTGCGCGAGCGGATGGTGTCGACGAGATGCGGGTAGACGTGCGTGACGGGCAGGTGATTGAGGTGCCCGATGACGATGGCCTGCGGCGTGAAGTACTGGTCGGCCATCTGCACGATGTATTCCTCGGAGATCAGCGTCGAATCCGACAGCGAGCCCGACCATAACGTCGGCACGGTGTAGCCCAGGTCGGCGGCGACGGCGTCGACGACGGCGTTGCGCTTCGCGTACGGCGGCCGCCAGTACGGCTTCGCGCCGATCCCGTACGTCTTCTTGAGGAAGTCGTCGTTGCGCGAGAGCTGCTGCGCGACCTGCTCTTTGGTCAGCGTCGTCAGATCCGGGTGTGACCACGTGTGGTTGCCGAGCTGGATCTGCCCGCTGTCGACCAGGGGCCGCAGCATCTCCTTGTTCTCGGTCCAGGAGTCGTAGGTGCCGTTGACGAAATAGGTCAGTCGCACGCCGGTGTCTCTGGCGAACTGCGTGTACGCGCGCACCACCTCGCCGTTGACGCCGTCGTCGACGGTCAGCGCGAGCAGGTCACCTTCGCCGGGGAGCTTCATCAGTGCGCCCCCGCCGGGCAGCGGGATGCGGGCGCTCAGCGGTGGGGGCGGTAAGAGAGCTGACGGGGCGGTCGGACCCGACGTCGCCACATCGGAAGGCGGCGGCACTTGGGCGAAGGTTCGCGGCTGGGGGTCGACCACCAGCCGGGCGGCTCCCACGCCGGCGACGACAGAGGCGGCGAGCGAACCTAGGAACTGACGGCGATTCATCGCGGGCAGACGAAGGCCCGGAGCAAACGGCGGACGGGGTGATCCGGACTGGACCCGATGTTGGGTGTGCCGCGGCGAGCGCCGGGCCGACCCGCGGAGGGGTGGCCCGTCGTGCAGAAAATCGCCAGCCATCAGCAGCGAACCGTACCACTACCAGGGCCAATATATCGGAGGCGTTACGGGTGGGCCAGCTGTGAATTTCGCGATCAGTGTGATTCCCCGCCGCCGCGTTGCGGCAGCTGCACCGGCTCGGCCGCGGGGGTTCCCAGCGCCGAGGCCAGCCAGGGCAGTGCCGCGGCAAACGCCTGGGCAGCAAACGGCCAGTCGTGCCTGCCCGGCTGACTGACCACGGCGCAGCCGATGCCGTTGGCGGAGGCGGCGGCACACAGCGCGTTGGCGGCGGCGTCCTGGCCCTCGGGATTGGCGGCGGGGTCCGTGCTC
>CAVTBA010000023.1:0-70407 GCA_963732835.1 uncultured Actinomycetota bacterium | reverse complement strand
TTAGGCGGTTAGGAAGCCGAGGCTCGTGCCCTGTGGATAGGCGTACGTCCGGTCCGCCGTTCGCGTGGGAGCGTTCCCGGCATGGAACAGCCATTCATCGGCAGTGAGGCGGTGGCGTCCGGGGCGGTGACCCGGCATCAACTGAGGACGCGCTACCGCGCGGTGCTGCCGAACGTCTACCTGGGAACCGGCGTCGAGCCCTCGCTGGAGACCCGGATCCTGGCCGCCTGGCTGTGGTCTGGGCGCGGGGCGACGGTCGTCGGGGCGGCCGCCGCCAGATTGCATGGCGCCGAATGGATTCCCGACGAGGTGCCCGTCGAGCTGGCCCACCCCAATCCCCGCGCCCCGCAGGGCGTGCTGACGCGGCGCTGTGCGCTGCTGGACGGCGAGAAGCAGATCATGGGCTGCTACGCGGTCAGCACGCCCGAGCGCACCGCCTTCGACATCGGCCGGCGTGGGGCCGTGCGCTCGGCGGTCGCGCGCCTCGACGCGCTGGCCAGGGCGACGGGTTTCAAGGCCGACGACGTGCTGCGCGTCGCGCGGTGCCACCCCCGCGCACCGGGCTTGCGGCGGCTGGAAACCGCGCTGCCGCTGGTCGACGCCGGCGCCCAGTCGCCCAGGGAGAGCTACCTGCGGATGCTCCTCATCGACGCCGGTCTGCCGCGGCCGCGGACCCAGATACCGGTGTTGGGTGACGACGGAGTCCCGGTGGCCTTCCTGGACTTGGGCTGGGAGGAATCCATGGTCGCCGTCGAATACGACGGCGACCAACACCGCACGGACAGAAGGCAATACGTCAAGGACATTCGGCGGATCGAAATGCTGGAGCGGATGGGGTGGATCGTCGTGCGAGTGGTCGCCGAGGACCGCCCCGCCGCTATCGTGCGCCGGGTCAGGGCAGCGCTGGCCGCATCGAGTGTGCGTTCACGGCTTTGAGTGTGCGGCCATGGCGGGGTTCTCCGGGGTGTCGCCGCCCTGGAAGCACACTCGACGCGGCGGGGGGCTCGACGGCGAGATCCCTAGAACGTGCTGGTGGGCCGCACCTTGTTCGCCATGTCCACCAGCTCGTAGCGGTGGCGTTGGGTGGGCGCCACCCGCGCCAGGTTGCGCAGCGCGGCCTCGACGCCCAGCCGCAGCCCGTGCTCGGTGAACGGGAAGCCGAGGATGTGGTTGGTGCTGGCCTTGTTGTCGTCCAGCCAGTCCATCGCGCAGCCCAGCACCAGCGCGCGGATCTGCAGCACGCGTGGTTCGGTGGGGGGCAGCGCCTCCACGCGCCGGGCGGCGTCGCGGATGTCCTCCTCGCTGATCTCGCTCTTCGTCCGCCCGGACAGCAGGGTCACCGCGCTGGTCAGGCGCGCGGTGGTGAAATGCCTTGAGGTGGGCGGCACCTCGTCCAGGGTGCGCACCGCGCCGGCTCGATCACCCTCGGCGGAAAGCCATCTGGCCAGCCCGAACGCCGCGGAGATCACCCCGTCGTTGGTCTTCCACACCGTTTGGTAATACTTCTGCACGTCGACGTCGCCGGCCAGCTCGGCGGTGGCGGCCAACGCCAGTTTGGGCGCCAGCTCGCCGGGGAACGTGTCCAGCACCTCGGTGAAATGCGTTGTGGCGGAGTCATAGTCGCCGGTGAGGAGCTCGGCGACGGCCCGATACCAGACCAATCGCCATTGCCAGCCCACCCGCTCGGCCAGGTCGTCGAGTTTGCGGGTGGCCTTGGCCACGTCACCGAGGTCCAGCAGCGCGCGGACCTCCATCAGCGGCAATTCGGTCGACTCGGACACCTCGACGCCTTCGGCGTCCAGCGTGCCGTGGCGGGCCGCACGCAACGAATCCAGGGTCTGCACCGGCTGAGAGAGCACCGTGGCCTGCAGGACCGGGGAGGCGACGTCGGCCGGATCGACCAGCGGCACCTGCAGCGCGGTCACGATCTCGCGGGCCGTCAGTCGTTCCGAATGGACTTGGCCGTCCAGGTAGACGTCGGTGTGCGCGACCAGCAGGTCCACCCCGAACGTGGAGCGGCTGGGGCTGAAGATGGTCGACAGCCCGGGCCGCGGCGCCCCGGTGTCCTGGGCCACCACCTCGCGCAACACGCCCATCAGCTGAGCGGACAGCTCTTCGGTGCTGCCGAACCGGCGCCGCGGGTCGGGGTCGGTGGCCCGGCGCAGCAACCGGCGGAAGGAGTCGTAGGTGGTCAGCACCGGGTCGTCTTCGGGCAGGCCGTCGACGTAGCGGCCGTTGCGGGTGGGCAGGTTCACCGTCAGCGCCGCGAGTGTGCGCCCCACGGTGTAGATGTCGGTGGCGATCGTCGGGCCGGTCCGCACGATCTCCGGCGCCTGGAAGCCCGGGGTGCCGTAGAGATAGCCGAACGAATTGATCCGCGACACCGCGCCCAGGTCGATCAGCTTGAGTTGCTCCTCGGTGAGCATGATGTTCTCCGGCTTGAGGTCGTTGTAGACCAAGCCGATGGAGTGCAGATAGGTCAGCGCGGGCAGGATCTCCAGCAGGTAGGCGATGGCCTCGGCGACGGGCAGCTTCCTGTCCTTGCCGTGCTTGAGCGGCTGGCCGCCGATGTACTCCATGACGATGTAGCCGACCGGGTTGCCGTTCCGGTCCTTGTGCTCGACGAAGTTGAAGATCTGCACGATCTGCGGGTGAACCACCTCGGCGAGGAACTGCCGTTCGGCCATCGCGATCGCCTGCGCCTCGGCGTCGCCGGAGTGCACCAAGCCCTTGAGGACCACCGGGCGGTCGTTGACGTTGTGGTCGACCGCCAGGTACACCCAGCCCAGGCCGCCGTGCGCGATGCAGCCCTTGACCTCGTACTGGTTGGCGACGATGTCTCCCGGATTCAGCTGTGGCAGAAACGAATACGCGCTGCCGCAGGCGGGGCACCAGCCCTCCGACGTCCCCTTGCCCTGCTTGCCGGACCGGCCGACCGGCTTTCCGCAGTTCCAGCAGAACCGCTTGCCCTCCGGCACCACCGGGCTGGTCATCAGGGCCTCGAGCGGGTCGATGTCCGGTACCCGGGGGATCTCGACCAGGCCGCCGCCGAGGTGCCTGACCGGCGGCAGCACCCGCGTCCCCATCGTCAGCCGGTCTTGCGCTTCGCTGTCCAGGGTGCCGAGCGAGATGTGCGGGAAGTCGTCGTCATCGTCGTCGAAATCGGGACGAAACAGCGCCTGGGTGGCCTGGATGCGCCCCGTCGTCGGGCCGCCACCCTGCGTGTCCGGCGGTTGGGTGCCGGGGCTCACGTCTTCGGAGCCCGGCTCGGGCTGTTCGGTCTTCTCCGACTCGGCCATCAGTCCACATACCTCGGCGTGGGCGGGGCGGGCGCGGGCCCCAGCACCGTCAACCACTTGCGGTACAACGTGTTCCAGGTACCGTCCCGGCGGATCCGCTCCAGCGTGCCGTTGACGAAGCGCACCAGCCCGGTGTTGGTCAGGTTGACCCCGATGCCGTAGGGCTGGGTGGCCATATTGGGCCCGACGATGTGCAGGTAAGGGTCCTCTTCGACGAGCCCGGCCAGGATCGAGTCATCGGTGCTGACTGCGTCGATCTCGCGCTGCTGCATCGCCACCAGGCAGTCGGCCCAGTTGACCACCGACACCACGATCGGCGGCGGGTCGATCTGGCGGATCCGGTGCAGCGACGTCGTGCCCTTCGCCACGCACACGCGCTTGCCGGACAGGTCGCTCACCTTGGCGATGGGCGAGTCCCGCGGCGTCAGGATGCGCTGGTTGGCGTCGAGGTAGACCGTCGAGAAGTTCACCAGCTTGCGCCGGTCGCAGGTGATGGTCATGGTCTTGACCACCACGTCGACCTCGGAGTGCTGCAGCGCGGTCACGCGCTCGTCCGACGACAGGATCCGATACTCGACGTGCGACGGTGCGCCGAAGATGTCGCGCGCGATCTCCCCGGCGATGTCCACGTCGAAACCGGTGATCTCACCGGTGATCGGGTCGCGGAAGCTGAACAGGTTGCTGCCGATGTCCAGTCCGACGATCAGCCGTCCGCGGGCGCGGATGTCGGCGACCGCGGCGTCCGCCAGGGCCTTGGTGGGGAAGGGCCGCAGGCTCGCCGTCAGGTCGCAGCCCTGGCTGGCGTCGTCGGGTGGCAGCGGCGGCTCCGGCGGCAGCTGCTGCATGCCTACCGGGGTGGGCGGCGGCAGCGTCGGTACATTGGCCACCGTCAGCGATTCGGTGTGCGAGCACCCCGCCAGCACGGCCGCCGTGGCGAGCACGGCACCCGCCCGCAACCGGGCCGGCCGCCTAGTCATCGATACTCCTTCAGCCGCGGCCACAGGCCCAGCGCCACCGCGACGGCGGCGCCGAGGCTGAGCACCACGCCACCGACCTGGGCGCCGGACAGCCCGTTGCGCGCGTTGAGGACGTCGTTGCGCAGGTGGGTGCGGCTCTGGGCCATGGCCTTCACCAACTGGTCCTCGAGCTTGTCGAACGCCGGGGTGGAGTCGTCTTCGCTGCTGCCCAGCGCGACCTGCGTGGCCGCCCGGTAGTTGCCCACCGAGATGTAGGAGTTGATCCGGTCGTTGGCCTGCCGCCAGCGCAGCAGTAGCTGGTCGGCGCCTTCCAGGTCGGGTTTGTCGACGGCGTCGCTGCGGACCATGTACTGGTCGAGCTGGGAGTGCATGGAGTCGATGCGCTGATAGAACGACTGCTTGCGCTTCTCCTCGTCCCCACGACGGATCAGCGAGAGCGTCTCGTCGGCTCGCGCCTGCTGGGCGGTGATCGCGACGTTGGTCACGATCCGCAGAGAGTCGGCGGCGGTGTTCTTGGCGCTCCGGCTGGCGGCCGTGGAGATGGTCAACGCAGTTCCGACCCATACCACCATGACGAGAATAGCGAGGCCGCCGACGACCAGGCCCGGGTTGATCCGGCGCCGGGTGCGCCGGGCCAGCCAGCGATGGGCGAAGGCACCGAAAACCGCGGTGGCGGTGACCACCAGGATGACCGGCGCCGGGATCTGCGTGGACGCGGTGGTTTCCGCATCCACCCGCTCCGACGTCGCCTGATACAGCTGCGCGGCGTCCGGCAGGATCGTCGATTGCATCAGCCCCGAGGCCTCCGACAGATACGACGACCCGACCGGGTTGCCCTCGCGGTTGTTGGTCCGCGCGATTTCGATCAGGCCGGTGTAGACGGACAGTTCGGCGTTGATCCGGCCCAGCAGCTGCACCAGGGGCTCGTCGGTGAGCCCGCTCGACGCCCGGGTCACCGCCACCGACGCGTCGGTGATGGCCTGCTCGTAGCGTTGCCGGACGGGCGGCGGCTCGGCTTCGGCGATGAACGCGGTGGCCGCCGCGGCGTCGGCCACCGAGAGGGTGGTGTACAGCCGGCCGGCGGCGAACGACAGTGGCTCGGTGTGGTTGAGCACCGTGGTCAGCACCTGTTGCCGGTGGTTGATGGTGGTCGAGGTGGCGAAGGCACAGATACCGCCGAGCACCGCCAGAACGATTCCGATGCTCAGGATCCGGCCCGGGGTGGTGGAGATGAACCACCAGCGCGGATGGGCTGGTTCGGCCGGCGACCGCGAACCCTGCGGCTCTGTCGACGGGTGCGCCAGCTCAACCGTCACGTCGAATCAGCCCTCATCTTTCGCGGCCACGGGAACGCTGCACGAAACTCTATAAGCGAATTCTAAGAGAATGTTGCGGCCGATGGGTGGAGGCGGGCCAATCGACCGGGCGATCACGTGCATATCCTGAACTCGTGCACGGCGACGGTGACGGTTGGGTGGTCTCTGACAGCGGCGGCCACTACTGGGGCCGTTTCGGCGCGGCCGGTCTGCTGCTGCGGGCCCCGCGGCCGGACGGCATCCCCGCGGTGCTGTTGCAGCATCGCGCGGTGTGGAGCCATCAGGGCGGCACCTGGGGCCTGCCGGGCGGCGCCCGCGACAGCCACGAGACCCCGGAGGAGACCGCGGTCCGCGAGGCGGCGGAGGAGGCCGGCCTGCCGGGCGCGCTGCTGACCGTGCGGTCGACGGTGGTCACCGCCGAGGTCGCCGGGCTCGGCGGCGCGCGCTGGACCTACACCACGGTCGTCGCCGACGCGGCCGAGCTGCTGCACACCGTGCCCAATGGGGAGAGCGCCGAGATGCGCTGGGTCGCCGAGGACGAGGTGGCCCAGCTGCCGCTGCACCCCGGCTTCGCGGCGAGCTGGCAACGGCTGCGCACGGCCACGGCGCTGGTGCCGCTGGGTCACGCCGACGAACGACGGCGGCACCTGCCCCGCACGATCGAGATCGAGGCCGGCGTCTTCGTCTGGTGCGTGCCCGGCCCCCCAGTTCAGGCCGATCAGACGCCGCTCCATCCCCACATCAACTCCCTGCTGCAAGCGTTGAGCTGAGCCGCCGCGCGGCGGCCCGCGGGTCGGCGGCCGCGGTGATCGCGCGTACCACCACGATGCGCCGGGCGCCCGCGGCGAGCACGTCGGGCAGCCGCTGCTCGTCGATGCCACCGATCGCGAACCACGGCTTGTCGGCGGCCATCTCGGCGACCGCCCGCACCAGCGCCAGGCCCGGCGCCTCGCGGCCCGGTTTGGTGGGGGTGGGCCAGCACGGGCCGACGCAGAAGTAGTCAGGCCCCGCGGGCCGCGAAGAGCTAGCCGCGGCGGCCTGGTCCACGTCATGGCTGGACAGACCGAGCAGCGTGTCCGGGCCGACGATCCCGCGAGCCACGTCGAGCGGCAGGTCGCCCTGCCCCAGGTGCAGCACGTCGGCGCCGGCCGCGCGTGCGATGTCCGCCCGGTCGTTGACCGCGAACAGGGCGCCGTGCCGGCGGGCCGCGTCGGCCAGGATCTCGCACGCGGCCAGCTCGTCGCGCGCCTCCAGGGGCCCGAACCGTCGCTCACCGGCCGATCCCTTGTCGCGCAGCTGGATGATGTCGACACCGCCGGCCAGGGCGGCGTCGGCGAACTGGGCCAAATCACCACGCTCCCGACGCGCGTCGGTGCAAAGATACAGCCTCGCGGCCGCCAGCCGCCTGACTCGCTGATGCACACCGCGACGCTAGCGCGCTAGCGTGGGAGCCGGAGAACTCAGTTGGACACGGGAGTCCCGGGTAGTCATCTGCGGGGCTGAGAGTGGGCACAGCTATGGTCAGCGGGACCTGCCCTTACCGTCACACCTGATCCGGGTCATGCCGGCGAAGGGAGGCCCCCGGAATGGACGGGATGCCATCAGACCTCGGGTCGTTGGCTGTCATCGGCGGCGGCGTCATCGGGCTCGCGGTGGCGCGCCGCGCGGCGCAGGCCGGGTGGTCGGTGCGGGTGCACCGCACCGACGACAGGGGCGCGTCCTGGGTCGCCGGCGGCATGCTGGCCCCGCACAGCGAAGGCTGGCCCGGTGAGGAACGGCTGTTGCGGCTGGGGTGTGAGTCCCTGCGGCTGTGGCGCGAGGGCGGCTTCACCGACGGGCTCCCCCCGCAGGTGGTCACCGCCCGGGAGTCGTTGGTGGTGGGCGTCGACCGGGCCGATGTCGCGGACCTGCGCACCGTCGCCGATTGGTTGTCGGCGCAGGGGCATCCGGTGGTCTGGGAGTCGGCCGCCCGGGACCTGGAACCGCTGCTGGCGCAGGGCATTCGGCACGGTTTTCGGGCGCCCACCGAGCTCGCGGTGGACAACCGTGCGGTGCTGGACGGCCTGTCCGCGGAGTGCGAGCGCCTCGGGGTGCGCTGGGCGCCACCGGCGCACGACCTGTCCGCGGTCGACGGCGATGCGGTGGTGATCGCCAACGGCATCGACGCCCCCGCGTTGTGGCCCGGCCTGCCGGTGCGCCCGGTCAAGGGCGAGGTGCTGCGGCTGCGCTGGCGACGGGGGTGTATGCCGGTGCCGCAGCGCGTCATTCGCGCCCGTGTGCACGGGCGACAGGTCTACCTGGTTCCGCGCGCGGACGGGGTGGTCGTAGGGGCCACCCAGTACGAACACGGGCGCGACACGGCCCCGGTGGTCTCGGGAGTGCGCGACCTGCTCGACGACGCCTGTGCGGTGTTGCCGGCGCTCGACGAATACGAGCTGGCCGAGTGTGCCGCCGGGCTGCGTCCGATGACACCCGATAACCTGCCACTGGTGCAACGCCTGGACGAGCGAACCCTGGTTGCCGGCGGTCACGGCCGATCCGGGTTTCTGCTGGCGCCGTGGACGGCGGAGCAGATCGTCTCCGAACTGGCCCCGATTGGAGCCCGGTCATGATCGTCGTGGTGAACGAACAGAAGGTCGACGTCGACGAGCAGACCACGGTGGCCGCGCTGCTGGAGTCGCTGGGTTACCCGCACCGGGGCGTCGCGGTGGCAATGGACCATGCCGTGTTGCCCCGATCCGCTTGGACGACAACCCTTTTCGAAGGGGCTCGGCTCGAGGTGATGACGGCGGTGCAGGGTGGCTGAGCCAAAACTCACGATCGGCGATCGCAGCTTCACCTCGCGGCTCATCATGGGCACCGGGGGAGCCAGCAGCCTGACCGCGCTTGCCGAGGCGTTGGTCGCGTCGGGCACCGAGCTGACCACCGTCGCGATGCGCCGCGTCGACGCCGACGGCGGGACGGGGCTGCTGGACCTGCTCAACCGGCTCGGCATCACCCCGCTGCCCAATACCGCCGGGTGCCGCAGCGCGGCCGAGGCGGTGCTCACCGCGCAGCTGGCCCGCGAGGCGCTGAACACGAACTGGGTCAAGCTGGAGGTCATCGCCGACGAACGGACACTGTTGCCCGATGCGGTCGAATTACTCCGGGCGGCAGAGCAATTGGTCGACGACGGGTTCGTCGTTCTGCCCTATACCAACGACGACCCGGTATTGGCGCGCCGGCTCGAAGACGCCGGGTGTGCGGCGGTCATGCCGCTCGGCTCGCCGATCGGCACCGGCCTGGGCATCGCCAACCCGCACAACATCGAGATGATCGTCGCCCGGGCGGGGGTTCCGGTGGTGCTCGACGCCGGCATCGGCACCGCCAGCGACGCCGCGCTGGCGATGGAATTGGGCTGTGAAGCCGTGCTTTTGGCCACCGCAGTGACCCGGGCCGCCGACCCGGCGGCGATGGCGGCCGCGATGGCCGCGGCCGTCACAGCCGGCTATCTGGCCCGCCGGGCCGGGCGGATTCCCAAGCGGTTCTGGGCGCAGGCATCCAGCCCACAACGATGAAACGATATGTGGCGCTGGGAAGTTCGATGGCGGCCGGTCCCGGCATCCGGCCCCGCGCCGCGGGGGCTCCCTGGGGCGCGGGCCGCTCGGCGCGCAACTATCCGCACCTGGTCGCGCAGCGATGCGGCCTCGAACTGGTAGACGTCACCTTTTCCGGCGCGACCACCGCCCATGTGCTCGCCGACCACCAGCGCGGCACACCACCGCAGATCACCGCATTGAACGGCTCGGAGAGCCTGGTGACCATCACGATCGGCGGCAACGACGTGGGCTACATTCCGCTGCTGATGGCCGCCTCCCTGCCGCGCCCGGTCCGGCGGCTGCCGCTGCTCGGTGCGCGCATTGCCGAACTGCTCGACTCCGATGCGCGCAATCACGCCCTTGACGCGGTGTTCGAATCGTTGTGCGGGGTCGCTCACGCGGTGCGCGAGCGCGCGCCGCGGGCCCGGGTCTTCTTCGTCGACTACCTGACCGTCCTGCCGCCCGCGGGCACCCCGGCCGCCCCGCTGTCGGACGCGGACGCTGACCTCGGTCGCCACGTGGCCGCGTCGCTGGAACGGCTCACCGCCGACGCGGCGTTGGCGACCCGCTGCGAAGCGGTCGGCGCCGCGGCGTCCAGCCGGCAGCACCACGCGTGGTCGGCCGAGCCCTGGACGACGAGACCCGGTGTGCCGCTACCGGGCCGGCCCGCACCGTTGCACCCGAATGCCGCCGGGATGCGGGCCGTAGCCGAACTGGTGTCCGCGCTGTGGTGACGGCTCAGCCGTTCGTGCGCCACCACTGGTAGAGGGCGTTGACGTCGGGGTTGGACGAGGTGAGGTGGCCCAACACGTTCTTGGCGTCGGTGGTCCAGGTCAGCGTCGCGTAGTTCTTGTAGGTGCCGCACGCGATCTGCCCGCCGGTCTGGCCGTTCTGCTTCCAGGTCCCCGGTGACTGCCCGGCGTCCCCGCACGCCGCCAGGGACACGTCCTTGATGGTGGAACTGAACGCGGAGGCCAAATTCGTGCCGTTGGAGAAGAGCGCGTAGACGCCGGAGCCGGGCCCGCTGGGGTCGGGGCTCTGCCCGCACAGAAGCTCGGCCAGTTCGCCGGATTCGGTCAACTCCTGCGGCTTGCAGTTGTTGAGGCCGTAGCCCTTCGACAGGTTGGCGGCCAGCGTGTTCATATCGGCGGCGCTGCCGGTGTTGGGTTCAGCGGCGGCGGTGGCGCCGCCCGCGACGGCCAAACTGGCGGTGAAAGCGGCAGCCGACACGGCCCGCAGCGCGGTGGTGAGATGTGACATTTTCGTTGACTCCCTGCGGTTGTTGGATGGGTGATGCAGAAATCCGTTGCCCCCCAACTCCTGAACGTCAGCCGTTGGCCCGCCACCACTGATACAGCGCCGCGGCGTCGGTGTTGGGCCCGCGGATGTAGCTCAAGATGTTTTTGGCCTCGATGGTCCAGATGATCTCGGCGGCGTTCTGATACGTCCCGCACGCCACCTGTCCGGCATTGCTGCTGTCGCTGCCCTGATGCCAGCTGGTGGGGGATTGGCCGCTGTCCCCACAGCTGCTCAGCACGTCGTCTTTGATGCTCGCCTTGAACGAGTTGGCCAGGTTTTCGCCGTTGTTGAACAGGATGTACCTGGCCTGAACGGGGCCGCTCGGGTCGGGGCTCTGTGCGCAGGTCAGCGACGCCAGTTCGCCGGTGGTGATGCTCTGGGCGGTGCAGTTGTTCAGCCCGTAGCCCTTTGACAGCGATGCCGCAAGCGTGTTGATGTCCGAGGAGCTACCGGTATTGCCGGGATCCGCGGTTGCGGTGACGGCGCCCGCTAAGGCGGAACCGCCCGCGAGCGCCGCGGCCGTGGCGGCCCACAGCGCGTTGCTGAGATGGGACATCCTATGACTCCTAAGCGGTTGTCGAACGGTCGTCGCTCACCGGTGAAACATGTTTCCGCTAAGTAGGGATCGTAGGGCTATGTCCTGACAAAGCAACACATTCCGCTGGAAATTGTCTGTCTGGGCATCCTTTTCGGCGCCGCAGCGCGACGGGCGCTAACCGGCCATTTCGAAAATTGCTGTCAGTCAAATATTCTCGCGCGCCCGGTCGCCGTTTAAAAGGTAAAGCGGCGGATCTGGGCGGCGGGGAAACGGAGGCTGAACGCGGGCGGACCGGCGCGCCGCACGTCAGGGGGTCAACGGGGATTTTCAAATTGCCCGTGCCGCCGCGGCTGTGCTCGGGTATGGTTAGCACCGCTTCACGCCAGCTAACTTCTCGGGACTGGAGAATTCATGTCACAACCACCGGCACCGCCCCCTCCGCCGCCTGGTTACCCGCCGCAGCAGCCCGTCGGGCAAGCACCGAATAACTATCTGGTGTGGTCCATCCTCGTGACCCTGTTCTGCTGCCTCCCGTTCGGGATCGTGGCGATCGTCAAGTCCAGCCAAGTCAACGGTCTTTGGGCACAGGGCCGTTATGCCGAGGCGCAGGCGTCAGCCGACAGCGCCAAGAAATGGGTGATCTGGTCGGCGGTCATCGGCGTCGTCGTGGGCATCATCTACGGCATCTTGATGGCGGCCGGCGCGCTGAACACGAACACCAACGCGGCGCTTGCCGCGATGTTCTGAGCCCGGTTCGCGACCATGGTGACTCGCCAGGGGGCGGTGCCGCTGAGTCTGGGCGCGCCACTGGTGGTGGCGGCGTCCACGACGTTGATGTGCGCCGCCATCTGGGCGGGTGACCCGACCACTCCCAACGGTCCGTTGCCGGTGTGTCCCACCAAGGCGCTGTTGGGAATCGACTGCCCGGGATGCGGCAGCCTGCGCATGCTGTATTCCCTGATGCACGGCAATGTGATGGCGGCCGCCAGGTTCAACGCGTTGGGCCTGGCGGCTGTCGTGCTGTTGGTGTGGGCGTACCTTGCCTGGACCTATGGACGGCTGGCGGGCAGACGCGTTCGAAGCTGGCAACACGGCCGCTGGGCCGCGGCGGCGACGCTGGCGCTGGTCGCGGCGTGGTTTGTGGTGCGCAACATCCCCTTTGCGCCGTTCAGTGCGCTCTACGTCTGATACTGCCGTGTCCTGATCCCGGCCGCTCGGGCCGCGGTCTAACCTGGGGCCCGATGGTGAACAAATTCACGACGATCCCGGCGACGCTCGCCGCGGTCGCCCTGACCGCATTCTCGACCGGCTGCTTCCATCGGTCGGCCGACTCGCAACAAGCGACCGGCAACCCCGACGCGGTCAAGTTCGCCGGCGCGTTGCACGACAAAGTCGCGACCGACGCGATGATGGCCCACCTGGCAAAGCTTCAGGACATTGCCAACGCTAACAACGGCACCCGGGCGGTCGGCACTTCAGGTTACGAGGCCAGTGTGGATTATGTGGTAAACACTTTGCGCGGCAATGGATTCGATGTGCAAACCCCGGAATTCTCGGCGCGGGTGTTTCACGGGGACAAGCCGGTGGTGACCGTCGGCGGCAATCCGGTGGAGGCGCACGCGCTCGACTTCAGCCTCGGCACGCCACCGGACGGGGTGAGCGGGCCGCTGGTTGCCCTGCCGGCCAATAACGCACCCGGCTGCGCGCCCTCGGATTACGGCAACCTGCCGGTGCGGGGGGCCGTGGTCCTGGTGGACCGCGGCACTTGCCCCTTCGCTCGGAAGGAGGATGTCGCGGCGCAGCGCGGGGCGGCCGCGATGATCGTCGCCGACAACGTCGACGAGGAGAAGATGGGTGGCACCCTGGGCCCGGACACGAACGTCAAGATTCCGGTGGTGAGCGTGACCAAGTCCGCCGGCGTGCAATTGCGCACCCAGCCGGGGCCCGCCACCATCAAGCTGAACGCCAGTGTCCAGAGCTTCAAGGCCCGCAACGTGATCGCGCAGACCAAGACGGGGTCGACGACCAACGTCGTGATGGCGGGCGCGCACTTGGACAGCGTGCCCGACGGACCGGGCATCAACGACGACGGTTCGGGAGTGGCCGCCGTGTTGGAAACCGCGCTACGCCTGGGGAATTCGCCACAGGTACGCAACGCGGTGCGGTTCGGGTTCTGGGGCGCGGAGGAACTCGGCCTGATCGGATCCCGCAACTACGTCGAGTCGCTGGACTTGGCCGGGCTCAAAAGCATTGCGCTGTACCTCAACTTCGACATGCTCGCTTCGCCGAACCCCGGCTACTTCACCTATGACGGGGACCAATCGCTGCCGGCGGGCGTCCGCGGCCAGCCGGTGGTGCCGGAGGGCTGCGCCGGCATCGAGCGCACGCTGGTCGCCTACCTGAAGTCCGCCGGAAAGACCGCGCAGGACACCGCGTTCGACGGCCGCTCCGACTATGACGGATTCACCCTGGCGGGCGTCCCGGCCGGCGGTCTGTTCTCCGGTGCCGAGGTGAAAATGTCTGCGGAGCAGGCCAAGCTGTGGGGCGGGACCGTCGATCAGCCGTTCGACCCCAACTATCACCAGAAGAGCGACACCCTCGAGCACATCGACCGGACCGCGCTGGGCGTCAACGGCGGTGGCGTTGCCTACGCCGTGGGCCTGTACGCCCAGGACATCGGCGGCCACAACGGGGTGCCCACGATGGAGGACCGCACGCGTCACGTGCTAACCAAGCCATGACCCGCCGACTGGGCGCGACATTGCTGCTGGCGACCGCCCTGCTGGCGGGTTGCTCGTCGGCGCGGCCGGGATCACCCGCTGCCGCACCGGATCTGGGTCGCGGCCTGGCCGCAAAGGTGACCGTCGATCGGATGCTCACCCATCTGCGCGCGTTGCAGAACATCGCCAACGCCAACAAGGGGAACAGGGCGGACGGCACACCGGGTTACGACGCCAGCGTCGACTATGTTGCCAAAGTTCTGCGCGACAGCGGTTTTGAGGTAGTGACGCCGCAGTTCGACCGGCTGTACACCGTTTCCCCGGGCAGGCCGTCGATGACGATCGGCGGCCGCAGTTACTCCGTCGACCAGGCATCGCTGTTGGTCCAGACGCCGCCCGGCGGCCTGACCGGTCAGCCGGTCCGGCCCAGCCGGCCGTCGGGATGTGCGGCCGGCGATTATCCATCCGCGCTGCCCAAAGGTGCGATCGCCGTCGTCGACGACGCGCGCTGCTCGGTGGTCGACAAGCAGAACAGCGCGGTGGCCAGGGGCGCGGCCGCGCTGGTCGTGCTCAGTGCGCCGGCCGGCCAGGGCGCCCCGGCCACGTTGTTCAATCCGGGCTACTTCAAGCAGCTGACCGTGCCCGTCGCGGTTGCCAACCCCTACACCGCGAGCGCGCTCGTCGGGGCGAGCGCGCCCATCCGCCTGGTGCTGGACGCGCAGAACATCAAGATCACATCGCGAAACGTGCTGGCGCAGACCAAGACCGGTTCGCCGCACGAAGCGATCGTGGTCGGCGCGCATCTCGACAGCCCGCGCGGTGGTCCGGGCATCAATGACGATGGATCCGGGGTGGCGGCGGTGCTGGAAACAGCGCTGCAGCTGGGCCCGCTGGCGCCGGTGAACAATGCGGTGCGGTTCGCGTTCTGGGGCGCCGACGAGGACGGGCTCAACGGTGTCATGGACTACGTCTTCGGCATGACCAGCGATCAGCTCAACGACATCGCGATGTACCTGAACTTCACCGCGCTGGGTTCGCCCAACGCCGGCTTCTTCACCGACGACGGGGACCAGTCCGGCCCACCGTCGCCCGGGGTGACCTACGCCGACGTCCCCGACGGGTCGGCCGGCATCGAGCGCACCCTGGCCGGCTATTTGAACCTGGCCGGGAAGCGGCCCGCGGACATGCCGCTGAGCACCCGCACCGACTATCACGCCTTCATGGTCGCGGGTGTGCCGATCGGGGGCATGACGGCCGGTTCCTCGCAGCCGAAGACCACGGTGCAGGCCAGGCTGTGGGGCGGGCAAGCCGGCATCGCGTTCGACCCGAACTATCAGGGCCCGCACGAAACCGTCGACAACATCAACCGGGACGCGTTGGCCGTCATGGGTTCTGGCGTCGCATACGCGGTGGGCAGCTACGCGCAGTCCATCGGGGGCGTGAACGGCGTCCCGGCGCACGACAAGCGGCATCGCACCCGGATGCCGTAACGGCTCCTGCTCGAACGCCGCCGATTCCCTAGTGACAGCCGGAGGCGTGCTGCTGCAGCGCGGCTCGCAGTATCGAACCGGCGGTCAGGAATGCGCGTTGGTCGCGCTCGGCGGCCGTGACGGGCTGGCTGGCGGCGCACTGCAGCAGCATCAGGGCAAGGGTGCTGCAGGTCGAGTACGAGATGATCAGCAGGTTAGCGCTCGCGTCACCACCGCTGACGGTCATGACGTGCTGGCGTTTGTTTTCCCAGCCCGACCAGTTGAGGTCGGGCGGTCGTTGCAGCGGTGGCCAGTTGACGTTGATCGACGTGATGTCTCCGAGCAAGGGGGTCAGGACCGCGACGAGGTGCGGTAATTCGTTGGTGATGCGGTCGACGTGTGGCCACCACGCGCCGTCGATGTCGCGGCCAAGTTCGGGAGCCAGCGATACCCGGATGGCATGGGCGCTGCCCCGACTTCCGACTGAACGAGTGGCCGGAGACATCGCGGCCGGCACGGAGGCGCACCCGACCAAGGGGGCGGCACGCCTGAGGGGAGGCGAAAGCCGGACCGCCGAAGTCTGATCGTCGTCGGGTGGTCGGGGTGCACAGTTCACGGCCGGGTTCCTTCATGGTCGCCATCACCACCTCACGGGCGCGAGGCGTGCGGAGGAATCACATTGCCCTGGTCTTCATCCGCTCCGACGGCGTATTGGACCACCGCTGACTGCGAAACGGCTCACACCCAACGCTACGCCACCGGCGCCCGGTGTGGGTTCTCGGGCGGGCTTAAGCTGGAACGATGGACGTCTACGCCAGGAACAACATCAAGATCGTTGGTGCTGCCGCAGACGCTCCACTGATCATCCTTGCGCACGGATTCGGCTGCGATCAGCAGTTGTGGAGTCGCGTCGTCGACCGCCTGAAGACGGACTTTCGTCTGCTGCTCATCGACCACGTCGGTTGCGGTGCCTCCGATCCGGCTTGCTGGGACGCGCAGAAGTACTCGTCGCTGACCGGGTACGCCGCCGACGTCGTGGACATCGTCCGTGAACTCGACCTGCGCGACGTCGTGTTCGTCGGACACTCGGTCGCGGCGATGATCGGCGCACTGGCGGTCATCGCCGAGCCGCGCCGATTCGCGAAGCTGGTCATGCTGACGCCGTCACCGCGCTACATCGACGACGACGACTATCGCGGAGGGTTTTCGCGGTCCGACATCGACGAACTCCTCGAATCCCTGGAGCTCAACTACCTGGGCTGGTCGCACGCGATGGCACCCGTCATCATGGGGACCCCGGACCGTCCGGAGTTGCACGACGAACTGGCCGAGACCTTCTGCCGCAACGACCCCGCGCATGCTCGCGTTTTCGCCCGCACCACATTTTTGTCCGACAACCGCGACGACCTGGCGCGGATACCGGTGCCCACGCTGGTGATCGAATGCGCCCAGGACGCGATCGCGCCGCGCGAGGTCGGTGCCTACGTCCACAGACATCTCCCGGACAGTCGGCTGGTCACCCTGGATGCAACCGGCCATTGCCCCCAGGTGAGCGCCCCGGACGCCACCGCGTCTGCGATCTCCGCATTCGTTCGATGAGCGTGACCGACCCCAGCCTCGCGGACTTTTGGGAGAACAGTCCTTGCGGGAATCTCATCGCCCGACCCGACGGTCGAATCGTCCGGGTCAACGCCACCATGAGCCGATGGTTGGGTTATGACCGAAATGCCCTGCACGGCAAGTTAGTCAGCGACCTGTTGACCGCTGGGAGTCGCATCCACTACGCGACGCATTTCGAGCCGTTGCTGCGCATGAGCGGTGAGCTCAACGGTGTCACAGTGGATCTCGTTACGGCCGGCGGGGCGCGCCTGCCCATGTTCCTCACAGCCAACTTCAAGACGGGCTCCGGGGGGCGGCCGGAATTGCTGCGAATCACCGCGGTCGATGCGGCCGACCGCCGCGCCTATGAACGAGAGCTGCTGGAAGAACGGCGGCGGGTCGAGACGGAGCACGGGCGCGTCCGGGCGTTCGCCGAGACCCTGCGACGTTCACTGCTGCCACCGGTCCTGTCGCCTCCCGCCGGATTGGACGCAGCCGACTATTACTACACCGCATCCGACGACGACGTGGGCGGCGATTTTTACGACCTCTTCCCACTGTCACGCACGAAGTGGGGTTTCTTCCTCGGTGATGTCGCGGGCAAAGGGGTTGAGGCCGCTGTGATAACGGGGCTGACCCGGTACGTCCTGCGCTCCGCGGCGGTTTCCGACGACGATCCGGTGCAGGTGCTGCACAATCTCCAATCGGTCCTCGGCCAGCAGCTCGGCGCCCGGAGTGAGAGCTTCTGCACCGTGATTTATGGCAATTTGTCTCGGCAGAGCAACGGATTTGACGTCGAGCTCGCCAGCGGCGGCCATCCACCCCCGCTGCAATTACTCGCCGATGGCGACGCCTACTACGTCGACAGCATCGGCGGTCACGGCGTCGGCCTCGTGACGGAGCCGCACTTCGTTGCCACCCGGTTTCACCTCGAACCCGGTGACACGCTGGTCCTCTACACAGACGGTCTGACCGAGGCCGGTACGGGGGTCGGCAGGGAACGCTACGACGACCGAGGGGCCCTGCTGCGATTCGCGAAATCGCACGCGCCCGCGACGGCCGCAGGCATCGTCGAGGCCGTGCAAGCGCTACTCGATGGCCTCGGTCCCGGGGTCGAGGACGACGTCGCCGTATTGGCGTTCGGGGTGCCTGGGTGACGAACCGCCGATGAAGCAGTCGATCCGCACGCCGCCGGCCATGCGCGACGCCGGGAGTCCCACCCGGCTCAGGTAGCCTCCGAGTGCGGAACGCGCGATCGTGTTGCAGGACCGTGCCCTGTAGGCCTACGGTCGGCTGAGGGCATAGAGCCGACAAGGCAGGAGAGTTAAAGCAGATGGCTCGACGCCCACGGGGCCCAGGTCCCGTGCAGCCCGTCGCAGGGCCCCCTCCGGGGACGAGGGCCACGACGGCAACTCAATCGGCAGTAAAGCCGTATTCGCGGCCGACTCGAAGCCAGTTGTCGCCCGATGCCGCAGACCTGCCCGATCGACACATATCCGGCTCACTCGACCGCCAGTCTTGCGGTCAAACAACCATAGATCGGACGTAATTTCTCATGCTTTGGTTCGCCAACTTTCCCTGCCCGCGCGCGGGCGCGCGAACGCCCCTCGTCCTGCCCGAATCTCGTTGAACTTCAATGGCTATCACCGAAGTAGCTGAATACGCTCACCTAAGCGGCGAGGACCTCGAGGCATTCGCGGCGGATTTGGAAGCGATCCGCCGCGATATCGAGGCTTCGCGGGGCGCCAAGGATCGGGCGTACATCTTGCGCGCTATCGCCTTGCAGCGATACCTCGAAATCGCGGCGAGGCTGACCATTGCCACCAGCAGAGGAAAGCTCGGCTGGGCCTTCGGAACGGCGGCCCTGGCCGCCGCCAAGTGCATCGAGAACATGGAGCTGGGCCACAACATCAGCCACGGTCAATGGGATTGGATGAACGACCCGGAAATCCACTCCAGTACGTGGGAGTGGGACATGGCCGGTCTCATGTCGCATTGGCGACATTCCCACAACTATCGGCACCACGTCTTCGCGAACGTTGTCGGCGTTGACGACGACCTCGGATTCGGCATCATGCGAGTGACTCGAGACGAGAAGTGGCGGCCCGGTGATTTGGTGCAGCCGTTGCGCTCGGTGCTGCTGGCGCTCGCCTTCGAATGGGGCGTCGCGTTGCACGGTTTGTATTCGGTGCAGGAGCGCGAGACGACGGCGGCCGGCAAATCGGCGCACACCAAAGCCCTCCGCCGCAAGGTGGCTCGGCAGGTCGGCAAAGACTACGTTGTGTTCCCGGCGCTGAGCCGGCGGCGGTGGCGCCGCACCCTGGGGGCCAACGTGGTCGCCAACGGCCTGCGCAATGTATGGGCGTACGTCGTCATTGTCTGCGGTCACTTCGCGGACGGAGCGGAAAAGTTCACCCCATCCGTGTTGGAGGACGAGACGAAGTCCGAATGGTATCTCCGGCAAATGCTGGGAACGGCGAACTTTCACGCCGGTCCGGTGCTGGCGTTCATGAGTGGAAACCTCTGCTACCAAATCGAACACCACCTCTTCCCCGATCTGCCGAGTAATCGTTACCGGGAGATCGCCGAGCGGGTGCGCGGTTTGTGCGCCGTCTACGACCTGCCGTACACGACGGCTCCACTGGTGGTCCAATACCTGCTCACGGTGCGCACGATCTGCAAATTGGCGCTTCCGGACCGGTTGCTGTTCGCCACGTCCGACGACGCCCCAGAAACAGCGTCGGAGAAGCGGTTTCGGTACGCCGCGACGCGCGCGCGGCTATCCGACGGGATCGAAGATGCGAAGCACCGCGGATTGGCAACGGCCATCCTCAAGCCCACTGCGGCGGGATGAACTCTGCCCTACGGGGGCGCGCAGCTGAATTATGTTGCGGTGCAACGCAATGAATCAGTGAATTGAACGCTCGCGACTACTCTCGTACCTGGCGGTTGACGAGGCCCGTGACATACCGCGAATCGATCTCCTCGCCGCCGTCGCCGTAATAGACGCGATGGGGCCCGCTCGCTGTGTCGTCGGCCGTGTGCGTCACTTTCAGCCACCTGCCAGACGCCGGATCTTGGAGCATGTCACCCTCCCGGATCTCCGACAGCGGCACTCTCTCTATTGCATGTTCCGAACTCATGGCCCTCCCGAGATGGTCGTGGTCGTGGGCTGCGTCCACCTTCCGGGTGGTGTCCCGGGCAGGTTCCCTTGAGGATTCCCCTACTCAACCGCGCCGGTCAATGACGGATTTCCCGGGTGGACGCGCCGCGTTGGCCGGCGCAGCCGGACCGTGCTCGTAAAACGACCCGATTAGTGACAGGCTGGGGGGATGACGTCCCCGCCGAGGCAGCTGGGCACCAACGCGGCCGCCCGGCCCTTGTCCGGCTAAACGTGGCAATGCACGAGCAGCTCCATGCTGCCGTCGACGGCCGGCGCGGGGTAGCGGCCGCGGACCGTCTCTGCGAGGCCTGTGTGGTCCTACTCGATGTTGACGCAGCCGCGATCTCCATTGTGTTCGACGGCGCGAGCAGCGGAACCCTGGGAGCCAGCGGCGAACCTGCCCGCATGTATGACGAACTCCAGTTCATCCTTGGGGAGGGCCCGTGCCTGGAGTCTGTCGCCCGGCGGAATCCGGTTCTGGTCGTCGACCTCGCCGATCCGGAGGAGGCTCGCTGGCCCGCGTACGGGCCCGCCATGCTTGCCCACCAGATCAGAGGCGTCTACGCGATCCCCGTCGTGGTTGCCGGCGAGTTCGTCGGTGCACTCGACCTCTTCCGCGCGCGACCGGGCCCGCTGCCGGGCGAGGACCTGGCCAGTGCTGTCGCTGCCGCAGAGCTCGCAGGCATCTCCCTGCTCGATCTCCTGGACGCCGACCTGCAGGCCGCCGTCGCAGACCCAAAAAGCAATGCCTGGGCCGAACTGAACGCGCTGAGCCGTGCGGAGGTCAGCCAGGCCACCGGCATGCTCGTCGCTCAGCTGGAGATTGAGCCGACCGAGGCCCTGGTAAGGCTGCGCGCCCATGCTTACGCCACCGGCCGCAGCGCCACCGACGTCGCGCGCGACATCCTCGACCGCCGCCTGCGGCTCGAGGCCGACTGATGTGCGCCTGGCGGACTCGACAGTCCAGGAAAAAGGAGGGCGAAGTGACTGACACCCCTCGTGAAACCCGCGTACTCGCCGCCGTCGTCTCGCTCGTCGACAGCCTGCTGGACGACTTCGACGTCGTTGAGCTGCTGACCGTGCTCACGGAGCGCTGTGCTGAGCTGCTTGACATCGAGGCCGCGGGATTTCTGCTCGCCGACCCGCTGAACCAGCTCCGCCTGCTGGCCGCGACCTCGGAGCAGGCCCGCGAACTCGAGCTCTTCCAGCTACAAGCCGACGAAGGCCCATGCTTGGATTGCTATGCCACCGGCCAACCGGTCTCGGTCGCCGACATCCAAGGGGCAATAGAGCGGTGGCCGCGCTTCGTCCCAGCCGCCGTCGGGGCCGGCTTCGCCTCGGTGCACGCCGTCCCGATGCGGGCCGCCGGCATCGTGTTGGGCGCGCTCAACTTGTTCGGCACCCGCCCCGGCGAGCTCACCGGAGCCGATCTGCTCGTTGGCCAGACCCTGGCACACATCGCATGTGTCGCGATCCTGCAGGAACACGCACCCACACCCTCCATCGTCATGCCGCATCTACGCTCCGCGCTGAACAGCCGCGTCATCGTCGAGCAGGCCAAGGGCTTCCTCCGCGAAATGCTGGATGCATCCGTGGAGGAGGCGTTCCTTCTGTTGCGGACCTACGCGCGGGCCCACGGCGAACACTTGACCGACGTTTCCCGCAGATTGATGACCGATCGGTATTCCCGCCCGATACTTGTGGCGGAGTTGGCCGACCTCCTGGCCGCGCGACCGCACTAGCGATGTCAGCCGCGCCGCGCGCGGGCTCGCCGCGCGGCCTCCTCGACCATCCGCTCGGCGACGACGTGCAACTTGACGTTCTCAGTTTGGCTGATCTGGGCGAGCCGTTGGAAGGCCTGACTCGCGTCACCGCCCGACCGGCTGCGGATGATGCCGATCGCCTGGTCGATCACCGACCGGCTGTCCAATGCGCGCTGTAATCGCAGTGTCCGTTCATGAGCGTTGGCGAGCAACTGGGCGTTGTAGACCGAAACCGCGGCGGGCCTGGCGAATTGAGATCCCAACTGCACTGCGTGATCGGCAAACGCGTCGCGGTTCTTGGCGTAGGCATTGATCGAGCCGATCAGCTGATCGCCCACGATCAGCGGCAACGCGAGCGCCGAGTGCATACGCATGCGGGCCACCCGGCCGCCGAAGTGCGGCCAACGGCTGTCACTGCCCAGCGACCCGCTCACCGTGGGGCGGCGTGACTCCATACAGGTGATGCACGGGCCCTCGTGCAGTTCGCTGTATTGCACTGTGTCGATCTCCTGGACAAGTAGCGCCGTCGCCGCCCAGGTCTGGACGCTGGACATGCCGTGCTGGGGATCGATCAACGCGACGCTCACACCGTCGGCACCCGGAATCGCCTGGGCCGCGAAATCCGCCACGTCCCGGAGCAGATCGATCACCCCGCGGCCGCCGGCCACAATCCCGGCCACCCCGCGAAGCCCCGCGTAGAGTTCGGCCTCGTCTGCCTCCCGCTCGTTGGGGGAGATGTCGGGCAAGGCCGGAACTATGCGATTGGGCTGGGCGTCGAAATCGGCCAACGTCCCCTCCTCGCGTGCGCCCTTGACCCCAAAGCTACTCCCCGTCGCGTCGGGAGAATCAGCCCACGAGTGCCGACGTATGGGCGCGCCGCAGCTTGCCCGATGGCGTCTTGGGGATCGTCCCGGGCTCGAGCACCACCACATTGCGCGGCCGGACATCGACCTCGGCAACCACCTCGTGTGCCACCTGGTGCTCGATGCGACGCACCTCGGCCGGGTTCTGCCAGCCATTGGATTCCACGGCGATCGCAAACGTTTCTCGCGCGCGTCCGGCGTCCAGTCGCACCGCCACGGCACCGCCTGGCCGGACGCCCGAAACGCGCGCGGCGGCGCGTTCGATGTCGGTCGGATAGATGTTTCGTCCGGCCATGATGATCACGTCCTTGACTCGGCCGCAGACGACGACGTGACCCGTTTCGGTGAAATAACCCAGATCGCCGGTGTCATACCAACCCTGATCGTCTTGTGCCGGGACGAAACCGGCCATGGTTTCGTACCCCACCGTCACTGGCTCACCCCGCACCTCGATGACGCCGACCGCGCGGGTGGGCAGGATGTTGCCGTCTTCGTCGACGATGCGGGCCTCGAGCCCCTCAAGTAGGCGTCCGAGCGTGGCCAGTCGCCGGGTTTTGCCCTTGGTCGCGGGGACGGCCCGGTGCAGGACGGCGAGCAAGTCCGCGTCGATCTCGTCGATCAATAGGCCTGCGCCGCAATCAGAGAACGACACCGCCACGGTCGTCTCGGCCATACCGTAAGCCGGCAGGATCGCCTCCGGCCGTAACCCGAACGGCTTGCCCGCTTCGCAAAGTTCTTCGACGTCTGCGGGTTCAACCTGCTCGGCGCCCGACAGTGCCCACCGCAGGGTGGACAGGTCGAACTGGCCGGGCTGGGCCAGCCTGCGAAGGCGTTTGGCCAACAGCGTGTAGGCGAAGTTCGGCGCCGCGGTCATGGTGCCCTTGTACTTGTCGATGAGCTTGGCCCACAGCAGCGTGTCGCGCAGAAAGTCCATCGGCGTGACCTTGACCAGTTCTGCACCGAAATACATTGGCACGGTTAAGAACCCGGTCATTCCCATGTCGTGGAACAGCGGCAGCCAGCTCACGATCACGTCGGTTTCGATGTCGACCTGCGCGCCGATGAACATCGCTTCGGCGTTGGAAACGACATTGCGGTGCGAGATCCGTACCGCCTTGGGTGACCCGGTAGAACCCGACGTCAGCTGAAGAAGCGCGACGTCGTCATCGTCGGTCTCGACGGGATCGATCGGGCGGCTGCCGAGCAGCTGCTCGACGACGAGCACTCGCATACCCAGCTCTGCCAGCAACGGGGCCGCGGCGATGAATGGATCCGAGATGACGACCGTTTTGGCGCCGATCATATCGATGACAGCGGTGGTCTCCTCGGCCCAGCGCGCCAGGTCGGTGCGGGGGGTGGGCTGGTGGAGCATGGTCAGGCTGGCCCCGCGCATCCAGATGCCCTGCCCGGTCGGCGCGATCTCGGCCGGGGCGCCGGCCAGCACCGGGACGGCATCACCTCGGCCGACGCCGGCCCTGGCTAAGCCACCGGCGATCCGACGGGCCCGCTCGTGCACCTCGCCCCAGGTGTGCCTGACGGGGCACATCGGCTCCCCCGTGACCAGACCCTTCGAACTGGACCGGGCGGTTTCATACATGGTGTCGGTGAATTTACTCAAGATCCTCCCTTCGGCTCCGGTCCTGCGGTTGGCCCCAAGTGCGTGAGTGGGGGAGTTCAACGGCGGACATACGTGACGTGCAAAGCGCTGACTGCGTGGGTGTGAGTCGTGAAGCTCGCATCGAAATCGCGGGCGCGCCAGCACCGGTGATGCCGTTGCGCTATCACTGCGGCGGGAGCGCCTGCCCCTTTTCAAGCACTAAGCGGATGAACCGTCCCTCCAGGCGAAGCGAGGGGTCGAGCAATCCAGACGCATTGACGATACGTACTGACTGGCAACCAGGTATCGCGGCGCGCCGAAATGGCCGCCCGCGGCGGTCACCGGTGAGGCCCTGGACACGTGACTCCGTCAATCGGTCCACAGCACGACCCTGTAACTGTCGGCCATGCAGGCGGTGCAGAGACGTTACAGGCGGGGACCTCAAGAGATCGCCACCGGGCGTTTCCGGGAGGCTGGGGATCAACCGCACCACACCTTACCGAAGTGGCGCAAGCTGGTAATCGAAAATCGCCGCCGGTGTGCGTACGGCATTCTTGTTCAGTGCCGGCTCGTCGTTCATCACCCAATTGGCGAGTGACGCATTTCCCATGCGTCCGCCCATCCACCGAACCACTTCCTCGGTGGCGCGGCGTGGCGTGTGTCGCCGAGGGCGGCCGCCAACACCACGCGTCGAGACGATAGCGGCGCTCGACCTGTCTGCGCCTTCGCCCCGCCAGCTGCTGAGGGGCGATGAAACAGCCTGTCGCATAGTGCTTTCCGGCCAGGAGGCAGGCGAATCGGGTCACTCCCGACTGCAAGCTGACAGCACCGCGCGTCGCCGCCCGAAGCGGCCAACGGCGTGGCGGGTACCTGGATGTCGGCCAGTGTCACGCGGGCTTCGCCAATCAGTTTCCAATCGTGTAGGCTCGCGAAGTAGGGGCTGTGTTGACGCAATATCTGACAAGCGTTTTGGCTAACTGTCGGTGCGGAAAGCCAAAGTCGACAACGTGCACGCAAATTTGCTGGTGTCTCGATTGGCTTCTGCTCGGGTCCGGAGATTCAGTTCGGTCACCGCGCGACGACACGCGGGTGGCAATCCCGAACATCTCGATTCGCGCCTCTGGTCAACGCGAACGACCGCCACGGCAAGGTGGCGCACGTTGCTCAACCGTCGTGATTCATCCGCCGCCGCACACCGTCGCCGCCTGCGCGACCATCGACCATCGGAACGCCAGAAATGAGGCCACAATGAATGACTCCGAGCACGAACAACGAGATGTCTTCGGGGGGCACGTCCTTCATCTGGGTGCGGGATTCAAAGACAAGGAGCGTCCGCACGTAGTGGAGGCGTTGTCGACGCTCGGGCCCCACCTGGGAAGGTGGGATCCCCATGATGTGGTTGTGGATGTGTCCGTACAGGACCGTGACGGCAAGGAGCAACGCGTCACGTTGCGCACGAGCCTGCCCGGCCTACCGCCCCTGGTAGCGGTTGCCGACAATCTGGACCTCATCCGTGCGCTCGGCGAAGCGAAGCACGAGCTCATCCGGCAGATCGAGCACCAGAAGTCGGAGCGGGAACCAATGAACAACCGCCGCCTCAGGAGCGCAACGGTGCGGCACCCGAACAACTCCACGCCGTGAGAGATTGCCAATCAGCCGGCTCGCATTGCGGGCCAGATGGAGAAGAGATGACACGCACCATCGAAGGACGAGTTGTCGCCAACCATCCTGGCATGAGGAGATCGACGACTACGGCCGGCGCCAGGCCGTACCTGACCGTCGGGGATGTGCTTCGTGCGGGTGTGCGGCGCACCGCTGAGCGCAAAGAAACTGCCGCGGCGGAGTCGGCATGGGATTCCGAAGGCGGCGCGGCCGATCAGCGAACGACCCACGGGGAGGCCGGGAATGGCGTTCTGGTGCCGAGGGTGCGCTAGAGACGTCGGGTCCGCTCTCGATTGAGTGCGACGCCCCGAAACATGTTGCCGCCGTTGGCCACCCGTGGCCGGGGCGGTTATTTTTTGCTCAGCGAATTTTCTCAGGGATTGAGTTCAGTGCATAAAGTACCTGCACCGCGAGCTGGCGGGCGGCAGCGTCGTCAAGCGACGAGTTCGCTCGCAGCGTCTCCTGGATGAGATCTACCCGGATTTCATAAGGCGAGCGAAGGGCTGACCCAGTTACCATAGTCATTCCTGTTCTTATCGAACGCGTGACTCCCGAGGGAAGTCAAAACCCCGGGACCGACTGATAATTCGCCTGCCACTAACGGAGGACGGTTCCCAGTCAGCTCCGGGGGTTTCGTGCTGAATCGCTAGACGGCGGTTACTCCCACCGCCTGAGGACCTTTGGGTCCCTGGCTGATCTCGAACTCGACTCGCTGATTCTCCTCAAGGGAGCGAAAACCGTCCCCTTGGATTTCAGAATGGTGGACGAACACATCTTTCGCGCCGCCGTCGGGGGCAATAAACCCGAAACCCTTGTCGTTGTTGAACCATTTGACGGTTCCCTGCGTCATACCAACTTCTCTCTACTTTTCAAAGTGGATGTTAATTTCGATACATCCACGGACAACTCTAACACGAGTCAACCACAAATTAGTGCGAACGGAAGATGTGAAATCGCCTTCGGCCCCTTAGGTCTCATTCGACCGGGATAGCCCAGATGCCTTGGTAAGACTCGGTTTCGGCCGCGCATGCCCGATGACACCGGATTTGATCGACCGGGTACCACGACCGCGTGGCGGGTTCGGCTGCAAGGATGACCCGAACTTCAAAGAGAAGTTCGGCCTCAGCGGTTCTTCGAATGCAGCAAAGCCTCCGTCGGCGGGACCTCGGCGGCCTTTGTGCGCTTGGCGGCACGTTTCTCTTTCAGAGACTTAGCCGACTTCTTGGTCAAGGCTTGCCTCGGAGACTTATCAGACATCACGGCCCTTTGATTTCGGGGGCCTGTGTGGTCCCTGTTCCCCGAGTGTACCCCCCGGCGGCGTGCACTCGGTCGGACTTTTCTGGACGTAGTCGGCCGGCATCGCTGCTCGCTGGTTCCTCGTCGGGTCGGCGCTCCGTGGAGTGAGGCCTCAATCGCGATTGAGACTCGGACCCAGGGGACGGCAGATCTGTCCGGAAATAGATGCGCGCCAGCGTCTTACGGCACTCCCGTCTCGGCCACGAAGCGGCCGATTACCTTCATAACGGGGCGATGACGTGCGGAGTGATGTCGCGTGCGACGGACCGCAGGATACGACTGAGCCTCGAAATCGTCTCGACTGCGCCTGTGAACCGGGCGCCGCGTCTCACCCCGACCGCACGCGAGCAAATTGTGGCGTAGCGTCGTTGACGAGCTGTTTCGTTGTCGGCGTGGCCTCGGCGCCTCGAACGGCATTCCCATCGATCGATCGAACTGCAAAGGGTTGCCTCATGAAGCGAGCAGGACCGCCGATCGGTGTCATTGCGCCCCAACGGAACCCAGTAACGGATGTCATCGCTGACTCCGTGGAGCAGCGGTGCGAGTGGACGACAACCTCCGTGGCGGACCCCTCTGCATGCATGCTCAGTAAGGCGGGGCCTCCTCGGCGCCCCGCAAGCCCGGTGCGAGTCACTCTGGGGTCCCGGCTCGGCAATAAGATTGATGGGGCGTGGTGGCCCCGGACCGGGCTGATCTCGCGAGAGCTAACTGAACTGGTCTCTGTTCTGGACGCTCGGTTAGGCCAGGTCAGCGACATAGACGTCAACTGGTCAGCGTTGCAGCGCCAGCCGGACTTGAATTGGGACTGGTGGCAGGGTATCCGCCCACACGTGATGACGGTCGGCGGCCATGAGGCGCGGGCGAAGCTACTGATCATTCCGCACCGAACCGGTGCGGCTCTTGCGGTAATGGTTTTACGCCAGGCTGCCGGCCTGCCCGTATACGAAGCGCATCGCGAGTCTCGCGCCTTTCAGACCGCCGAATGCATTGTCCGGGTAGCCCGTGGCGAACGAATGTTTGAAATGCGGCGCGCACGGCGCGATGACGCCGCGGTGATACCTCACGAGCGGCGGGATTGAGACCGGCCCGGGTCGGTTGATGCTCGGACTGCCCGCACGGGCTTAGGTGCGGGCGTCCGCCTCGGCGGCGCTGGTCTCAAGGAGGCTCTCGACGGTCGAGGCATTGCTCGGGCCGGCTGCGGTCATCATGACGGCATGTGCCTGGGCCGGGTCAGCCTGTGGGGAGACGACGAGCAACACCATTTTGCCGGAATTGAGGCCGAGCACTTCTACGGTATTGACCGGCTGGCGGCGATATCCGTCGAGTCGTACCGGCCTTCCCCCGCTCACGAATTTCGCAGGCGCCTTTGCCCATTCGTTCACGTTGTACAACACGCGGCTGATCGGCCCCAGTCGAACTGACAACACCGACAGCAGATCTGGCAGCTCCGCCGTGAGGTCGGCACTGTGTGGCCACCAAGCACCATCCACATACCCGCTCTGGGGCGCCTTGGGCTTCAGCCGCAACCGCGGTGTTTGCGTCGGTGGGGTGTGCCAGCGGCCCGCATCCGCATAATCAGTTTTCAGCGTCATCGCGACGCTCCCGTCTTGACCGCGAAACGGCCAGTTCCTTCGATCGGCGACGACATGGCTGTGACTAGTCAGGTACGAGATATCACCGATGGTTCGTACCCTACTCGGCCGGTCGAGAACTAACCACCGCACGCTGGTTCGTGATCGCCCTTCGGGCGGTCGGCCTCAGCGAATGGAAACGAGTTGGTCGATCGAATCGGCGGGCAGGTCCCCTTCGACGACCGCAGTCACCATCAGCCGGTTGAGTTGGATCTGACCCCTGTGATTATCGAGGAACGCGGTGTCCGAGGCGTCACGACCGGTGGCTATGCGAACCAGGCTCTGCCTCGGCGCCAGCAGCGTCGCATCGACGACCCGCCAGTGCCCCTCGACGAACGCCTCGGCCACCGCGTGAAAGTCCATCGGGTAGACGCCCGGCGCATACACGGACACCAGGCGGGCCGGGACGTTGACCGCACGCAGCAGTGCCACCACCAGATGCGCGTAGTCACGGCACACGCCCTCGCCGGCGAGCAACGTGTCCACCGCCCCGTCGATGGGATCGCTGGAGCCGGGCACATAGTTCAGCCTGGTGCCCACCCACGAGCTCACATTCTCCAACAGCATCGCCGAATCACCGTAGGTGCCGAATTCCGTTGCGGCGAAGCCATAGAACTTGTCGGCCTCGGCGTAGCGGCTGGGCCGCAGATACATCGACAGGTCGTATTCGGTTACCGGAGCCGGATCGGTTTGACCCACGATCGTCGCCGCGTAGTCGACTGCCAGCGTGCCCTCTCCCGCGTCGAATTTGTGGATGCGGTTGCCATGCACACCGCTGACTTCCAGCGGCTCGATAGGTCGACCGTCCAACACGAAGCGCAGCGACTCGTAGACCTCGGTGCCCGGATGCGGAGCGACGGCGATCTGAAACTCCAGCGTCGTGGGCTCGATGATTTCAACCTCGATCTCGGCGCCCACTTCGCGTCTCATAGCGCGATGATGCGCCAATCGGTGCCGATTCGCCATGCGGGGACACCACGGGTGGGCCCAGCGGGTCCGTGTTCCAATCTTCTATCTTCGCCTCAGATGGCATACCCTGGGTGACAGCGGCGGATTGAACAGGTTGCGTTCCTAATCTGCTGCGAGATGGCCGTTGGTGCGCAACTGTGGTGTTAAACAGTCAGCACCAGGCCGGCCGCCGTCGAAAAAATCGCTGTGTGAACAAACGCGGCACGGCTCTCATAGACAATTAGGCGATTCGGCGCGGACCGTCGGTCTCGGAGCCCCTCGTCGGACAGCGACGAACGCGGGAGGGGGGCGCTCGACGCGGCCCGTCGCGTGGTGTGACACCCGGCCAGATGTTCGCCGAATCGCGTTGGTTGCCAGGTCGCGTTTTCCAGACCAGGTGGGGGAGTGGGTGAAAGCGCATCGGCGGTGTTCCGTTTGTGATGATGCTTGATCATGCGTTGCCGATTCGAATCGAAGAGGCAAATCAAAATCCGTGACGGCAATGCCAATAGCCCTGTCTTGCTGGCAATCCCGGCTCACACCGATGCGGGCAAGGCGTCGTAAAGAAAACCACCGGCGCAAGTAGTCAACGGCTTGTCGCCGACGAAGGGGGTGCGCTGATGCTCACGCGATTGTCGGGGACTGACGCGCTGTCGCTGCACGCACAGAGTTCGACGACGACTGCGCACACTCTTGCGCTGGTCACCATCGACGCGTCCGATCAGCTGAGCCACCGGCGGCTACACCAATGGGTGGCCGCGTCGCTGCCGCAACTGGCACACTTTCGCAGCCGACTGGTGGCCAAGCCGCTGGGTTTGGGCCAGCCCGTGTGGGCCGAGATCGACGACTACGACCCTTCTCCGCAAATTCAGTGCGCAACGGTTCGCCCTCCCGGCGGCGGGCGCGAATTCGCCGATCTCATCGCGGATCTCACCACCCGGCAACCGCAGTGCCGTGACCGGTTGTGGGAAGCGTGGAGTATCGACGGCCTGGCCGACGGCAGGTGGGCGCTGGCGGTGAAGATGTCGCCCGCACTCAACGACGGGGCCGCCGGCGCGGCGTCTTTGTGGCCCCGACTGCTCACTGCCGTTCCGCATGCCGACCCGCCCAACGATCTGCGAGCCGAGCCGAGCCTCGGCCCGGTTCCGTCGGCCGGCGAACTCGTTACGGACATGGCGACCGAGATCATCGAGAACCAGATCACCGGAATGTGGATGATCGCCGAGACCATGTTTGGTGTGCTGCACGCCGTCAGCACCCGGCTACTCCGCACGCGCGAACCGCGACCGAACGCGCCCACGGCATCGTCGATGAGCGGGCCGGTACCACACACCGCGTTCAACGCGGCGCCGTCCAGGCGGCGCGCGGTGGCCTTCACCTCGATCCCGCTGGCAGACGTGACGAGGGTCAGCAACGCGTTCGGGGGCAGCATCACCAACGTTGTTCTCGCCGCCTGCACACTGTCATTGCGCGACTGGCTGCAACGACACGACAAGGTGCCCGAAGGTCCCCTGCTGATGCGGATGCCGTTCGAGCTGCCGGCCACGCATCCCCCGCGGGTCGGGAAGGGTTTGACTATCGGGCGGCTTCGCATCCCGGTACACCTCGACGACCCGGTGCAGGTCCTCGCCAACCTCCATACCGCAACCGAAAGACTCAACGCGATCCGGAGCAGTAGCAACGACATTGTCTCTCCCACAATTGATTCGGAGATGATCGCCTCGCTCATCCCGCCGGCGGTGGCCGGCCTGGGTATGCGGCTCTACAGTCGATCGGGCCTGCGGCGTCAGCTCAAGCCGATCTGTTACGGCAGCGTCTCCTCCACTGCCATTGGGCCGGCCCTGGCCTACTGTGCGGGCGCCAAGGTCGTCGGCGTGCATACCGTCGCCCCACTGGCCGAGGAAAGTGGGTTGAACATCGCGCTGACCTCCCGCGGTGAGGAGCTGGATGTGAGCGTGTGCGCGTGCCCCGACAACGTTCCCGCGGTCGACGATATCGCGACCGGGATCGCGCGCTCCGTCGATCGCCTGGTGGCGGCCGCGCAGCAATCTCCCCGCGGGCAGGGCCGTTCCGTCGTCACAGAGATGACGTCGCACCCCGCGAATCGTCTGCGCGGCAGGACCTGTTAACGGGTTCAACCCCTCCCGCGCTGTCCGTAAGACGGGCCTCGACAACCAAAGCGTGGTCGCGGTCCGCTGACGTTCGTCGGTCGATCCACCCGCCGTAGGCAATGTCGAGACACCCGGTTTCTCCAGTAGGCTGCCTCGCGAGGCTTTCGTTTGCTGGGTCTCTGGCTTTTTCGCCTCGCGGTTGGCCAACGGCTTTAGAATGAGCGCTTTGGTGCTGGGACTGCGCCGGGTCGGGATGAGGTGGTTATGAACAGCCATGCGCGGAGTCGCGCGGTCGCGTCGCTGCGAGCGGCAGTCGGCTGCGCTGCAACGATCCTGGTGGTGGCCGGCTGTACATCCTTCGTCGACGGGCGGGCGCTGTCGATGCTCAACGACCCGTTCCGGGTCGGTGGCCTGCCCGCGACGAACGGCCCCAGCGGGATCCGCTCGAACGCTCCCGGTCCGACCGGCACGGTGGTCAACACCGACAACGGCGCGATCGACAAGTTGTCGTTGCTGTCGATCAATGACATCGAGGAATATTGGCAGTCGGTATACGGCCAATCATTGAAGGGAAGTTTCGTCCCGGTTGGCAAGATGGTGTCGTACAACTCCAACCAGCCGGCCAGCCCGATCGTTTGTCACAACGACACGTACAAGCTCGTCAACGCCTTCTACACGTCGCGCTGCAACCTGATCGCCTGGGACCGCGGGGTGTTCATGCCCGTCGCGCAACGGTATTTCGGCGACATGTCCGTCAACGGTGTGCTGGCCCACGAATTCGGGCACGCCTTGCAGACCATGGCGAAGCTGGTGACCAGACGGGACCCCACGATCGTGCACGAGCAGCAGGCCGACTGCTTCGCGGGTGTCTACCTGTTCTGGGTGGCCGACGGTAAGTCGTCGCGGTTCACGCTGAGCACCGCCGACGGGCTGGACCATGTGCTGGCGGGGATCATCACCACCCGGGACCCGGTGATGGACAGCGACACCGAGAACGACGACGAACATGGGTCGGCCCTGGACCGGATCAGCGCCTTCCAAATGGGTTTCATCGAAGGCGCCGCGGCCTGCGCGGGGATCGACAAGCGAGAAATCGAGCAGCGCCGCGGCGACCTGCCCAACGCCCTGCGGGTCGACAGCAGCACCGGGAACCCGGAGACCGGTGAGGTCCCGATCGACCAGGACACCTTGTCGACCCTGATGGAATTGTTGGGAAAGGTGTTCTCGCCGAAGAACCCGCCGGCGTTGTCCTACCAGGCCGCCGATTGCCCGGACGCCAAGGCCAGCCCGCCGGCGTCCTACTGCCCGGCCACCAACACGATCGTCATCGACCTGCCCAAGCTCGTGGTGATGGGCAAGCTCGCCGACGAGAACGAACAAACCCTGCCCCAGGGCGACGACACCGCCCTGTCGGCCGTGATGTCGCGGTACGCGCTGGCCGTGCAGCATGAACGCGGGCTGGCCATGCAGAGCCCGTGGACCGCGCTGCGCACGGCGTGCCTGACCGGCCTGGTGCATCGCAAGATGGCCGAACCCATCGAGCTGTCGTCGCCGAAGCAGCTGCTGCTGACGGCCGGTGATCTCGACGAAGCGGTGGCCGGATTGCTCACCAACCACCTCGTCGCCAGTGACGCGGACGGCACCAGTGTGCCGGCCGGTTTCACCCGGATAGCGGCGTTCCGCGGCGGCGTGACCGGCAACATGGACGCGTGCTACACCCGCTATCCGGGATGACCGAAAGGCGCCGTGTCAACCGATCTCGGCGAGCTTGGGTATCACTTCATCACCGAGGCGGCGGATGAAGCCGACCGGATCGGGGTTCCCCGGGAACGGGCCGGCATTGACCATCTCGACGCCGAGTCGGGCAAAGCGCTCGACGGTCGTAAAGTACCCCTCGCGGTCCTCGAAGGGATTCACGAACAAGCCGACCGTCTTGCGGATTTCGTGCGGGTCGCGGCCGATCGTGTCGCAATGGCGGTTGAGCACCTCGATCTTGTGCTCGAGTTCGTCGGCGTCGGTCACGGTGCTGTTCCAGATGTCGGCGTACTGCGCCACCAGGCGCAGCGTCTTCTTCTCGCCGTCGCCGCCGATCAGGATCGGGGGGCGCCGAATCGGTTGCGGCTCACAGATCGTCTCGGCCAACTGGTAATGCTTGCCCTGATAGGGCCCGTCGTTGTCGCTCCACATCTGCCTGCAGATCTGCAGCGTCTCTTCGAGCATCTCGAAGCGCTGGCTCACCGGGGGGTAGGGAAAGCCCAGCGCGGCGTGCTCGCGGTCGTACCACGCCGCGCCGAGCCCCAGCATCGAACGGCCCTGCGACAAGACGTCCAGCGTGGTGACAGCCTTGGCCAGCAATCCCGGATAGCGATAGGTGACCCCGGTGACCAGCAGGCTCAGGTCGATCTTGGTGGTTTGTCCGGCCAAGAAGCCCAGTGACGTATAGCCCTCGAGGAACGGGTCCTCCGCCCGTCCCATGGCCTCCATCTGAAAGAAGTGATCGGCCAGTGTGAACAGCGTCGCCCCGCCCTGCTCGGCGGCCTTGGCCGCGTCGGCCAGCGTGGGGCCCAGCGCCACCGGATCGCCGGGCAGAAAGTCGATGTAGTGTACTCCTAGTTCCATTGTGGCCCTTGCCCTCTCATTGATCGGTCAAGCGCTCGAGCAGCGTCAACGCATCGAGGATGACGCGACGCTCGCGTTCGGAATATCGCTCGTGGATGGCGCGAGCCAGCCACTCCTCCCGGATTTGGCGGTTGCTCTCGGCGCGTCGCCGGCCCGCCGCGGTCAGCGAAATCAGTTGCCGCCGGCCGTCTTCCGGGTCGGGGGTGCGCTCGATGAGTCCCCGCTGCTCGAGGGCGGCCACTATCGTGGCCATGGACTGTGGACGTACCCGCTCGGCTGAAGCCAGGACGCTCGCCGATGAGGCCCCCTCTTTCCAGAGCCGGTTGAGCACCGCGGTTTGCGAGGGAGTCAGGTCGCCGTCGGTGGCCAGCTCCCTCAGCTGGCGTCGCAGCCGGCTGAACATGACCCGCAGATCGCGGGCCGCCGCAGCCGCTGACTCCGCGATGCCGTCCACGACACCAGCCTAGATTAAACAGTTAAAACTGTCCAGTCTGGACTGTCTAATTGCGCCCGAGCAGCTGCAGCGCGGCGTCGGCGGCCAGCGCGGCCACATTCAGGGTCTTGGACCGCAGATCGTGTCGTGCCCCGGCGATCTCGACGACGGCGGTCGTGCCCGTGACCAGCGCGGCGGCGGCGCGCAGTTCGTCCGGTGTGCCGAAGGGGTCCGACGTCCCGTGCGTGAACACCGTCGGCACCCTGATGTCGGGCAGGTGTTCGGTGCGGGCCCGCTCCGGCTTTCCCGGCGGGTGTACCGGATAGGAGAACAGGGCCAGCAGGTCGACTTCGACGGGCGAAGCCTCGCGGGCGGCCACCACCATGGACGTCTGCCGCCCGCCGTAGGAGTGCCCGCCGGCGATCAGCGGGCCGTCGACGAGGCCGCGGCACAGCGTGATCGCCTCGACGATCCCGGCGCGGTCAGTGGCGGCCGAGCCGGACGGTGGTCCGGTGGGCCGGCGCCGCCGGTAGGGCAGGTTGTACCGGACCGCGAGCCAGCCGCGCCGCGCCCATTCGTCGCAAACCTGTTGCAGCAACGGCGAATCCCGGTTGCCGCCGGCGCCGTGGGTCAGCACCACCACTCCGGCGGCCGGGCCGGCGGGTTGGTGCGCGATGCCCGCGATCTGGTCGAGGTTCATGTGCCCGCTGACGATGCGGTCCGGAACGGACCGAGGTGGAGGCGGGCAATCATGAGAGCCGAAACAGCGGCGAGACGGGGCCGTGTCCGTGGCCCAGCGGATAGGAGGCGCGCAAGCACTCGGTGACCCATCGCTTCCCGAACCCGACCGCATCGGGCACGGTGAAGCCGTGCGCCAGCGCGCAGGCGATGGCCGCGGCCAGCGTGTCGCCACCGCCGTGGTCATTGCCGCCGGGCAACCGCTCCGAATCGAATTCGAAGCAGGAGGCACCGTCATAGAGCAGGTCGCAGCTGCGATCGGATGCCCGGAGGTGGCCGCCCTTGACCAGCACCCACCGCGGCCCCAGCGCGTACAGCGCCTTGGCGGCCGCCCGCTGCGATTCGGCGTCCACGACGTCGATGCCCACCAGCAGTCGCACCTCGTCGAGGTTGGGCGTCACCAGCGTGGCCAACGGAAACAGCTGGCCGCGCATGGACTCCAGGGCGGACGCCTCCAGTAGCGCGTCACCGTGCATGGACGCGCACACCGGATCGACGACGAGCGGAACCGTCAGCCCGAGCCGGCGCCACGTGGCGGCCACCGCGGCGATGATGGCCGACGACGCCAGCATCCCGGTCTTGGCGGCCTGGATGCCGATATCGGCGACCACCGCTTCGATCTGGGCGGCGACCACGTCGCCGGGCACCAAGTGAAAGCCCTTGACGCCCATCGTGTTCTGCACGGTGACCGCGGAGACCGCGACGCAGGCATGCACGCCCAGTAGCGCCATGGTGCGCATGTCGGCCTGGATGCCCGCGCCACCTCCCGAGTCGGATCCGGCGATGGACAGCACCCGCAGCGGCGTGGTGCCCGGTGGCGTGAGCGGCAGGAAACTCACTGCGTGATCGGCAGGTACACCCGGTTGCCGTGCTCGGCGAACTCGCGCGACTTCTCGGCCATGCCCTCGTTCATGACCGCCTCGATCGCCTCCTCGGTGTCGAGGCCGTGCTCGGCGGCGTAGGCCCGAACGTCGGCGGTGATGCGCATGGAGCAGAACTTGGGCCCGCACATCGAGCAGAAGTGCGCGGTCTTGGCGGGTTCGGCGGGCAGGGTCTCGTCGTGGAATTCCCGTGCGGTGTCGGGGTCCAGCGACAACGCGAACTGGTCGTTCCAGCGGAACTCGAACCGCGCCGTGCTCAACGCGTCGTCGCGCTCCTGGGCGCGCGGATGCCCCTTGGCCAGGTCCGCGGAGTGGGCGGCGATCTTGTAGGCGATCACCCCGTCCTTGACGTCCTTGCGGTCGGGCAGGCCGAGGTGCTCCTTCGGGGTCACGTAGCACAGCATCGCGGTGCCGGCCTGGGCGATGATGGCCGCGCCGATCGCCGACGTGATGTGGTCGTAGGCCGGCGCGATGTCGGTGGCCAGCGGCCCCAGCGTGTAGAACGGGGCCTCCTCGCACAGCTCCTCTTCCAGCCGCACGTTCTCGACGATCTTGTGCATCGGGACGTGTCCCGGTCCCTCGATCATCACCTGGGCGCCATGGGCTTTCGCGATCTTGGTCAGCTCGCCCAGGGTGCGCAGCTCGGCGAACTGCGCGGCGTCGTTGGCGTCGGCGATCGAGCCGGGCCGCAGGCCGTCACCGAGCGAGAAGGTGACGTCGTAGCGGGCGAAGATGTCGCAGAGCTCTTCGAAGTTGGTGTAGAGGAACGACTCCCGATGATGGGCCAGGCACCAGGCCGCCATGATCGACCCGCCGCGGGACACGATGCCGGTGACCCGCTTGGCGGTCAGCGGCACATACCGCAGCAGCACACCGGCGTGCACGGTCATGTAGTCCACGCCCTGCTCGCACTGCTCGATCACGGTGTCGCGGTAGATCTCCCACGTCAGTTCCGTCGGGTCGCCCTTCACCTTCTCCAGCGCCTGGTAAATGGGCACCGTGCCGACCGGCACGGGGGAGTTGCGCAGGATCCACTCGCGGGTTTCGTGGATGTTCTTGCCCGTGGACAGGTCCATGATGGTGTCCGCACCCCAGCGGGTGGCCCACACCATCTTGTCGACCTCCTCGGCGATCGACGACGTCACCGCGGAGTTGCCGATGTTGGCGTTGACCTTGACCGCGAACGCCTTGCCGATGATCATCGGCTCGCTCTCGGGGTGGTTGTGGTTGGCCGGGATCACCGCGCGGCCGCGGGCGACCTCGTCGCGCAGCAGCTCGGCGGGCATGTCCTCGCGGGCGGCGATGTATGCCATCTCGGCGGTGATCTCGCCGGCCCGGGCCCGCTGCAGCTGGGTGCCGCGGTCGCGAACCACCCCGGATCGCGGCGGCAGCCCGGCCGTCACATCGATGACCGCGTCCGCGTCGGTGTAGGGGCCGGAGGTGTCGTAGAGGTCGAAGTGATCCCCGGTGGACAGGTGCACGCGCCGGAACGGGACGTTGAGACACGCGCCGGTGCCGGGCGCCGCTACTTCGCGGTAGACCTTGCTGCTGCCCGCAATGGGGCCGGTGGTGACGGAAGCCTCGACGGCTTTGGAAAGGACATCGGTCATTTTCTCATCTCCCTACGCCGGCATTACCCGGTCAGGTTCGTACGGTCGACGGCCCTGAGCCGTCCTCTCAGCGCATTGGAGGTGCGCTCCCGCGTTTTTGGATGGTCCGCACGCGACGTTACCCCCACCGCGGACCACCTGGCAGGTGGGCGGGCCATTTGGCCCGGGCGGTAGCCGGTGGTGTCCCCCGAGTGCGAGGATGCAGACGTGCAACAGGAGCGCGGAACGGGCGGGGCGCCACCCGCCGGGTCTCGCGGCCGAGAGCTGAGCCCGGTCGAGGCGGTCGCCCGGCATCTGAACGTCGGCGCGTTCCGCTTCTGGTTCATCGGCGAGCGCTGGGAGTGGTCCGACGAGGTGGCCAGGATGCACGGCTACGAACCGGGAAGCGTCGAGCCGACGACGAAACTGTTGTTGTCGCACAAGCACCCCGACGACCGTGCGCACGTTCAGGAGGTGCTCGACTACGCCCTGCAGTCGGCGGAGTCGTTCTCCAGTCGGCACCGGTTCCTCGACACCGCCGGCAAAGTGCACGACGCGATCGTCGTGGCCGACCGCATGTACGACGAGTCTTGCGCCGTGGTGGGCACCGCGGGGTATTACATCGACCTCACCGACACCTTCGACGAGACCCGGCAAGAGGTGCTCGACGAGGCCCTCCCGGACCTCTTCGAAAACCGCGCGGTGATCGAGCAGGCCAAGGGCGTGTTGATGTTCGTCTACCGGGTCAGCCCGGAACAGGCCTTCCGCGTGCTGCAGTGGCGGTCGCAGGAGACCAATGTGAAGCTGCGGGCGCTGGCCCGGCAACTGCTCGCCGAGGTGGCAACCGTGGACGGTTCGACGGCCGCGCTCCAAAGTCAGTTCGACCATCTGCTGCTGACGGTGCACGAGCGGATATCCGCCGAGTCCGCTGGGTAACCAGAGGAATACGCGAACGCGGCAGCCCGCAAACCGTTAGTGTTCCAAGACACTCCGGGACGGCGCATGCCGCGCAACCGGACGAGCGGCGGCGAAAGGCACTGAAGGTGTTGGCGGTGGAACACGAGGCACTCGAAGACGCTGTGGTCGTGCGCGTTAAGGGCGGCGTCGATTCCAGTACCGTCGATGAGGTAACCGCCCACCTGACCGCCGCGCTCAGGCTGGCCGAGACACTCCCGGCCCGGCTGGTCGTCGTCGACCTGCAAGCCGTCGACTTTTTCGGAAGCGCGGCGTTGAACGCCGTGCTCGAGTGTCACGACCACGGGAAGGAAGCCGGTACGGCGGTCCGCCTGGTCGCGGACCAGGACCAAGTCCTGCGTCCGATCGAGGTGACCGAGCTGGATCGCATCCTCGACATCTATCCCACGATGTCCGAGGCTCTGCAAAGCAAGCGACAGCAATGAACCCGGCGCTGCCGGCCGATCTGGCGGCTGCGGTCTTCTTGGGCGGCGAGATGGGTCGCCGGTTCGCCGAATTCGACTGGGACACCCATCCGTTGGGCCCGCCGCGGGACTGGTCGGCCGAGGTGCGGGCGGCCGTGGCGATCGCTCTGACCTCGCGGTTTCCCATCGTGCTCTGGTTGGGGCCCGGGGATCTGTTCTTGATGTACAACGACGCCTACGCGCAGATCCTGGGGGACAAACATCCGGCGGCCCTGGGTTGCCCCGCGCAGCAGGTGTGGTGGGAGGTCTGGCGGCAGATTGCCCCGATGCTCACCAGCGTGCTGGACACCGGCGTAGCGACCTGGTCCGACGACCTGATGTTGCCGCTCATGACCGGCGGCCAGTCCCGGGAGCGGTACTTCACGTTCACCTACAGCCCCATCATCGGCGGCGATGGCGCGGTCACCGCCATTTTCTGCGCCGTGATCGAAACGACCGACCGGGTGTTGAGCGAGCGTCGCCTCCACTTGCTCAACGCGGTGGCGACCGCCGTGATGGACGCGTACACCATCGACGACGCCGTGAGCAGTGCCGTCGCGGCCTGCGGCGCGCAGCCGCTGGACTTGCCGTTCGTCGCCGTCTATGTGGCAGGCGACGGGGAACGGGCGCACAACAGCACACTGCGCGGGGCCACGCCCTCCATTCGATCGCTGCTGCCCGGCTCGCTCGCGGAGCTCACAGGTTGGGACACGACGCCACCTGCCCGGGCCGCACGCGTCATCGACCGGCTCGAGGACGTAATCCCCGGCATCACAGAACTTTTCGGTGAGAACTGTCCCCGGCAGGCCCTGGTGTTGCCGCTCGGGGAAACCTCGAACGGGGCGCTGGTGATCGGGACCAGTCCGCGGCGTCCCCTCGATTCGATGTACCGCGGGTTCTGCCAACTGCTGGCCGACCAGTTGTCCGCGGCGTTTGCCTCCGCCGTCTCCTACGAACAGCAACGGCGCCGGGCCGACGCGCTGGCCGAGTTGGACCGGGCGAAAACGGCGTTCCTGACCAACGTCAGCCACGAATTCCGCACCCCGCTGACGCTGCTCCTCGGGCCGCTCGACGATGCGCTGTCCGAGGCGGCGCCGGGAAGCGTGCTGGCGGATCGGCTGAGCATGGCGGGCCGCAACGCACGGCGCTTGCAGCGCCTGGTCGACTCGCTGCTCGACTTCTCCCGCATCGAGGCCGGCCGCGCCAACGCGAAGTTGGCGTGTACCGATGTCGGCGCGCTGACCGCCCAGATTGCGTCGTCTTTCACCGAGCTCTGCCACCGAGCGGGGCTCGATCTCGTCGTGGACTGCTCCCCGGTGCTGGCCGACGTCGACCCGGGCATGTGGGAGACGATCATCCTGAACCTCCTGTCGAACGCGGTCAAATACACTCTGCGGGGCTCGATTTCGGTCGAGGTGCGCGCCGACTCCGCGCACTGCGTGATCACCATGCGCGACACCGGGGTAGGGATCGCCGCCGAGGATCTGGACCGCCTGTTCGACCGCTTCTACCGGGCCGACAACCTGCGCGGCCGCAGCGTGGAGGGCGCCGGAATCGGGCTGTCGCTGGTGCGCGGGCTCGTCGAGCTGCACAGCGGAACCATTGAGATCGACAGCGAATTGGACCGCGGGACGACGGTGACCGTCCGGCTGCCGCAATCTGCCGGCACGGCGGCCGGTCAGTCACCCGCCGGCCCGCTGGACGAGACCAACCCGTACGTGGCCGAGGCCCGTCAATGGCTGACGCCCATTGCGGAACGCGATGGGTCGACGGCCGCATCCGAGAGGTCGCGCCCTTTGGTGTTGATCGCCGACGACAACGCCGACATGCGGAATCACCTCGACCGGGTGCTGTCGGCCCATTGGGAGACGGTCCTCACCGCGGACGGCGAGTCGGCGCTCGCGGCGACCCGAAACCTGCGCCCGGACGCGATCGTCACCGATGTGATGATGCCGGGCATCGACGGCTTCGGACTGGTGGCGGCCGTCCGCGCCGACCCGGAATTGGCGGCCACACCGGTCCTCATGCTGTCCGCCCGGGCCGGGGCGGGGGCGGTCGACGAGGGCTACGCCGGTGGGGCCGACGACTACCTGCCCAAACCGTTCCGTTCCCAGGAGCTGGTCGACCGGGTGAAGTCGCGGCTGTCCGCGGTGGCCCGCGAGCGCGACCGCCAGCGTCGCGCGGCGGCCTCGGATCTGGTGCAACTCGACTCCGCGCTGCAGGCCACCGACTCGATCGCCGGGATCATGGATGCCTTGCTGGACTCCCCTTTCGGCTCTGCCGACGCCGCCACGGTCACGATCGGCGTCCTCGACGGCGAACGCCACATCCGGTTCGAATACGCCGGTCACCTTCCCGGCGAATTGCGCGACCGCTACCACGTGACGGAGCTCGACTCCCCCTTGGTGGGGGCCGATGTCGTGCGCACCGGCGAGTCGATGGTCATCACGGACACGTTCGACCTGCCCCCGCGCTATCGGCACGCGGTGCAGGACACCGCCGGCAGCGTTCGCGCGTGCGTCGCGCATCCGCTGCGGGATCACTCGGGCCGCGTCGTCGGGGTGCTGGCGTTGCTGTGGTCCGCGCCGCGTCAGTTCGACGCCGCCGAACTCGATGCGTTCACTCGCGTGGCCGAGCTGACGTCCTCGGCCCTGGACCGGGTCCGCGTCATGGCGCGCGAGCACCGCATCGCCGTCGACTTCCAAGAGCATCTGCTGGATCTGGACCGGGGCTCGACGGCCGCCGTCGTCGCCGCCGTGTATCAGCCCGCGGGGGAGGCGATGCGCGTCGGCGGCGACTGGTATTCGGTCACCCCGCTGGACCGCGCCGGCCGCGTCGGGATATCGGTGGGTGACGTCGTCGGGCACGGGTTGGCCGCCGCGATCGTGATGAGCCGACTGCGCGCCGCGGTGGCCGCATCGGCCCTGACGGCGGGCGAACCGGGCGCGGTGCTGGGGGCGCTGGACCGATATGGGGCCAGCGTCGCGGGCGCGCGCTGCGCGACGGTGGCCTACGCCCTCATCGACACCGAACCGGACACCGGTCGCGCCACGGTCTGCTACAGCTGCGCCGGTCACCCCTATCCGTTGCTGGTCTTTGACGACCATCGCGCGGTGTTCCTGACCTCCGGCCGCCGACTCCCGGTCGCCATCAAGGAATACGACGCCGAAAGCTATCCGTCCGACGCCACCGCGACGGCGAATCTGCCCCCGGGCAGCCTGATCCTGCTCTACACCGACGGACTCATCGAGCGCGTCGGCGAGACGCTCGACGACGGCCTCGGCCGTCTCAAGGCGGCGGCCGCGGAATGCGCCGACCTTCCGGTCGAGTCGCTGTGTGCCGAGCTGCTGTCGCGGATGGCCCCGCCCACCGGCTACCGCGACGACGTCGTCGTCCTCGCGCTGCGGCCCTGTCACGAAACCCCGCGCAGCTTCGCCACCGTGGTGACGGCCGCGCCGGGTCAGATTCCCGTCGCGCGCGATCGGCTACGCGAATGGCTGGGGAGCATTGCCGTCGCCCCGAAGCGCGAACTGGACATCCTGCTGGCGACCGGCGAAGCGGTGACCAACGCGATCGAGCACGGCAGCGACGGCGAGCGGCGCCGAACGGTCTCGGTGGAGGCCTTCCTGCGCCGGCGGACGGTCGCGGTCACGGTCAGCGACACCGGCCAGTGGGTGGGCGATTCCTCGGCAAGCCTGCGCAGCAAGCGGCGCGGCCGGGGTCTGACCCTGATCGGGGGGCTGGCCGATCACGTCGACACCATCCGCACTCCGGGGGGCACTCGGGTCACGTTGCGTTTCGACAACGCCCTGTCGACCGCTTAGGCCGATGGCCCGCCCTTCTAGGCCTCTTCCATCGCCTCGCCAAGCTCTTCGAGGAGCTTGTTGTGGTGGCTGCTCGCCAGGAAGTGTCCGGCGGCGATGACCACGGCCACCGGCCAGTCGATCAGTTCGAAGGCGGCAAGGGCGGCCAGGCCCCCCAAGTAAGCCAACTGCTCGGGCCGGGGAATCTCCATCTGACCGAGCACCGGAACGTTGACGACGAACGTTTCGCCTTCGCGGATCTTTTGCACCGCCTCGCGCTGCGATGTCCCCCTGCGCGATTTCTTTTCCGCCATCATTTGCCTTTCAGTAACGAAGGGTTTGCCGACTCGCCGGGTGGTCCGACCACCGTCGGACGTATGTCGACGATGACCGACACCGGGGGCGATCCGCTGGTTTCATCTATTGCTCTGGTGCTGAAGGTGCCGTTACAGGAACTCTATGCGCTGCTGTGGCGGGTCGGGGTCGTCGAGGTTCACGCACCTCAACGGGTGCATCGGCCGGTTTGTCCGGACCCGTCAGCGCACGATTCAGAACGCCTATCGCCACGGTCGCGGCGGCAGCGGATCCCAGGCCCTGCGCCCACCCGACTGGACCCAGCGGTGTGCAGCCGAGCAATTGGCTGACCACCGGAATGCTGATCAGCGTCCCCATTGCCGCGAGCGAGCCCACCGCGGTGAACACCACCAACGGGGCATGCGAATCCAGCAGCGTTTGCCCCAGCTCGGCGCCGACTAGGGCGACCAGCGCGACGGTGGATGCCCGCTGGGGGCGACCGGTGACGCTTCCCATCGCCCACGCCGCCGTCGTCGCGGCCGCCGTGGTGACGCCGCGGATGGCGACCGCCCGCCACAACGCGGGCTGATCCGGACCCCGGATGCCGGGGTCGGCCGGGCCGCTGGGCTTGCTCACCGCCAGGGCCGCCGCCGGCAGCGCGTCGGTCATCATGTTCACCAAGAGCAGCTGCCGCGTGTTCAGCGGCGAGGTCCCGGTGATCGCGCTGCCGATGATGGCGAACAACACCTCGCCGGCGTTGCCACCGAGCAGCACGGACACGGCCGCCTGCACGCGCTGCCAGAGTTGGCGTCCCTCTTCGATGGCGTTTCGCAGGCCCTCGATGCGCGCATCGACCAGCACCACGTCGGCCGCCATGTGCGCCGGGTCGCTGCCGCCGGCGACGACGCCGATGCCGACGGTGGCGGCCCGGATGGCGGCCGCGTCGTTGGCCCCGTCGCCGACCATCGCGGTGCGCACGCCCGCGCTCTCGAGCGTCTGAACTACCTGGACCTTGTTCTCCGGTGTCATCCGCGCGAAGATCACCCGCTCGGTCACGACGCGTTCTTGATCCTTGCGCGACAACGCGTCCCATTCGGCGCCGCTGATCACCTGTTCGGCGGTCACGCCCAGCCCGAGTTCCTCGGCGATGGCCTTGGCGGTGATCGGATGGTCGCCGGTGATCAGCTTGACGCCCACGGAAAGCCGGCGCAGATCGGCGAGCAGGCCGGCCGCTTCGGGGCGCGGGGTGTCGGACAAACCGAGGAACCCGGTCAGGGTCAGGCCGTCGCGGGCGAAATCGGCGATGCCGTCGGGCTCCTGCCGGATCGCCTGCGCCTGGGCGGCGCTCAGCTGGCGGCGCGCCACGGCGATCACCCGCAGGCCACGGCCGGCCATGTGGGCGACCGTCTCCGCCATGGTCGGGCCCGCGTCCCCGCAGGCGGCCAGCACCACTTCGGGCGCACCCTTGACGGCCAGCTCGGTGTCCGTCACGGAGGCCGAGAATGACCGGCCGGAGCGGAACGGCAGGTGCGCGACGGGTGCGGTCGAATTCTGCCCGTTCACCGATGTCGCGGCCTCGACGATGGCGACATCGGTCGCGTGGATGTGCGGGGCACCGTTGGACGCCGGCGCGGCGTGTGCGGCGCAGCGCAGTACCTCTTCGCGCGAAGCTCCCGGCGCCGCAACGACTTCGGCCACCCGCAGCCGGTTCTGGCTGAGCGTTCCGGTCTTGTCGAAGCAGACGACGTCGATGCGGCCGAGCGCCTCCACCGAACGCGGAACGCGGACCAGCGCGCCGAATTTCGTCAGCCGCCGCGCCGACGCCGCTTGCGCCAGGGTCGCGACCAACGGCATCCCCTCGGGAACCGCCGCGACGGCGATGGCGATCCCGCTGGCGACCGCCTGGCGCAGGACCGAGCCCCGCAACAGTCCGAGCGCGCTGACCAGCGCGCCGCCGCTCATGCTGACCGGGAAGGCCCGGTTGGTGAGCTGGCTGAGCTGGTGCTGCAGACCGATGTCCGACGAGAGGTCGCCCGACACCAGTTCGGCGGCGCGGCGTTCCTGGGTATCGGCCCCGACCGCGGTCACCACCGCCATCGCGGTGCCCGCCACCACGGTCGTCCCGGCGTACACCATGCAGCGGCGTTCGGCGAGAGTGGCGCCGGGGGTGGGCTCGACCTGTTTCTCCACCGACAGCGACTCACCGGTCAGCGTCGACTCGTCAACCTCGAGGTCGACCTCCTCGATGATCCGGGCGTCGGCGGGCACCACCTCGTGGGTGCGCACCTCGATCACGTCGCCGGGCTGCAGCTGCGCCGCGATGACGTCGGTGTACGCACGCCCCCCGGCGCCGTCGGATGCGACCTTGCGGGCCGGTGGGATCTGCTGTGCCAGTAGATGATTGAGCCGATTCTCGGCGCGTAGCCGCTGGCTGGCCGCGAGCATGGAGTTCCCGGCCAGCACCGAGAACACCAGGACGGCGTCGACGGGCGAGCCGAGCACCGCGCTGGCCGCCGAGCCGAGCGCCAGCACGGGGGTCAGCGGGTCGGTCAACTCGGCGCGGACGGCGGCCAGGAACTGCAGGAAGGCGTGCGCGCGGGTCTCGGGTTGCGGGGCGCCGAGTGCGGCCAGCGCGAGTCGCCTTGGATCGCCGGCCGGCTCCGAGTCGCGCGGCGGCAACGCCCTGCGGACGTGCTCGACCGCCATCGCATGCCATTCCTGGACGGGGGCCGGGCGGGGTGTATCGGCCTTGATGATGCCGCGCGCCAACAGATATCCCGACAGCAGACCGGCCGCCGCGCCGCTGGTCACCGGCCCACGCCCGATGCCGCGGACACCGGGGATCATCAGCAGCGAGCCCATCGCCGTTGCGCCGGCCGAGATCCCGACGCCGCGTTGGGCGGCGGCCCGCGCCGCCGGGAGCGCATGCAGCACCCGCCAGGCGGCCGCCAGGTCGGGCAGCAGCAGGTCGGCATACCACGGCGGTGGGCCGGCTCCGGGCTCGGGCATCATGCCCAGCCCCACGTCGGCGGACCAAATCGCTTGCGCCTCCGGCGATGACAGCACGGCGACCGTGTGGCCCGCTTCCTGCAGATCCGCCACGGCGCGGGCCAGGGCGTCGTCGACGGACCCCCGCCCCAACGGCCTGATGTCGTCGAACGCGGGGCGCAATTCGCCCAGCGAATCGTCCTCGACCGATACCAATTCGGATCCCGTCCGGTGCGCCTCGGCGACAACGGCCGACGCCAACGAATCGTGTGTGAAGGCGAACAGCGCCTCCACTTCTGCATCCGGCTCGCGGGCCGATATTCCTGGCACCGGGTGCCAGCCGGGGCGTAACCGACTGTTTTCGGCCATCAGCTGTGCGCGCGACCACGCCGCGGGCAGCTCGGCTTCGCGGGCGTTGCGGATGAGCGACACCCGCAGGCTCCCGGTGCACAGCACCCGGGGGTCGATGACGATCGCGTCCACCCGGTCCAGGCGGCGGAGCGCCTCCGGACGCAACGGGAGCACCGCGTGCCGGTCGGCCAACCCCTGGCCGAGCGCCGCGGCGAAGGCCTCAGGCGTGGTGCGGTTGGCCACGGGGGTCGTCACCAGGACCGCCAGGGCGGCCTGGTGCAGGTTGCGGGTGGTGGCGCCGACCACTCCGGCGCTGACGGCCTGGATGAGGGCGAATCGATCGGCGTGGTGATCTGCGGGCCGGCCGCGCGGCGGCTTCGACCCCGCCGACGGGTCGGTGTGCGGGTGATCGGCGTGGCTGGCCAGCTGCGGCTCGTGCCGGACCCAGGCGCGCGCCTCCGCGCGGCATTCGGCGGCTTTCAGTGACTGCATCAGCAGGCCCACCGACAACGACGCGGGAGACAGCGTGACGGTCTCGGCGGCAGTGACCGCCAGCGCCAGCACGGTATCGGTCGCGGGCCGGCCGATGCGGTCCTCGAGCAGGCGGCGCAGCCACGGCTGGTAGTCGATGGCCACCACGCCCGCCAGGACACCGACGGGCATGCGTGGCCAGCGCAGCGCCCGGCCGGTCAGCGCTATGCCCAGCCCGGCCGCGCTGGCGGCCGCGGTGGCGGCCCGGGTCGCCAGCACGACGCCGTCGCCCGGCAGACTCGTCGGGGGTGCCAACGGCTTCACGACTTTTCTTGGAGCGCAATCCTTTTCGGCCGCGTCGACGGTGCGGCACAGGTCGCGCAGCGACGTGTCCGGGTTGGCGACGGTGACCACCACCCGCGACAGCGGGTAGTTCAGGCTCGCCGACGTGACGCCGCGATGGGCCAGCACCGCGTCGAGTACCGCGCGCCCGAGGTCGTCGTCTGAAGCCCCTTCCGAGGCGCCGTCCAGCCCGCGCACCTCGATCCAGGCGCGCTCCTCGCCGCGCCAACACCGTCGGCTCAGTGTTGCGGGGATGTCTTGGGGCAGCTCGCCCGAAATCGCCCGGACGCCCTCGCGCAGCGGAATGGCGGCGATGGTGATGCCGGCCTCAACCAGCGAGGTGGTCGCCGCGACGCCTGTCGCGACGGCGCGCAACGGCGTAGATCGTCGTATCGCGGTCGCAATGCTCAAAGCGTTGTCGGACAGTCCCGTTAGTTGGTGCTACGCAACGCGGTGCTGCCGGCCCGGCGCCCGCCCGCCTTCTTGGCCGTCGACTTGGCGGCCGCCTTCTGCGGCGCGGCCTTCTGCGGTGCCGGTTCCACGGGCACCGCCTTGAGGCTCGCCTTTGCCGGCTTGGCCGGTTCCTGCTTGCGGCTCAGCCTCTGCAACAGCAGGGCACTGCCGCCGACCGCCAGCAGCACCGGCCACTCGACCAGTCCCGCGACGCCCAGCGCGCCGAAGGCCACCGCTGCCGCCGGCGCCGAGTGACTGCCGCTGCTCATTCCCTTTTTGATGCCCTCGGCTGCGCCGGTGACGCCGCCGATGACCCCGTTGACCGCCGCGCCACCCACGGCGCCGGCGGCGGCGGTCGTCGTGGTCGCCGCGCGGCTCACCGCCTGACTCACGCCTCGGACCGCTCCGCCGATGACACTCATGCTGACTCCCTGGCTTTCCTGCCCTTGCCGCGAACCCGCGTCATCAGCGAGCGGTACCCGCTGAACGCAAAGTTAACAGCAAAACAACACTGTTTCTGCTTCTACTAAAACAAAGCCTGCCACCTTGCAAACGCGCAGACAACGAGCAGCCGCATTTAATTTGCCTCAGCTTAACCTGGCTGAGGGTGTGGCGCGATTGTGGTAAACGCGATTTAGCCGCGCCTTACATCGATCAGCACCGGGGCGTGATCGCTGGCGGCCTTTCCCTTGCGCTCCTCGCGAACGATCTGGGCGTCGGTCACGCGGTCGGCCAGCTCCGGGGAGGCGAGGATGAAATCGATGCGCATGCCCTGACGTTTCGGGAACCGCAGCTGGGTGTAGTCCCAGTAGGTGTACACGCCCGGGCCGGGCGTGAAAGGCCTTACCACGTCGGCGAATTGCGCGTCGACGATGGCGCCGAACGCGCGGCGCTCCGGCTCGGAGACGTGAGTGGCGCCCGCATAGAACTCGGTGCTCCAGACGTCGTCGTCCGTCGGGGCGATGTTCCAGTCGCCGGCCAGCGCGATCTGCGCGGTGGGATCGTCGCGCAACCATCCGGCTGCCGTATCACGCAGCGCGGCAAGCCATTCCAGCTTGTAGGTGTAATGCGGATCGCCCAGCGCACGGCCGTTGGGCACGTAAAGGCTCCAGACCCGGATGCCGTCGCAGGTGGCGGCGAGCGCGCGGGCCTCGGCCGTCGCGGCCACCTCCGGCTTGCTGCTCCAGCTGGGCTGGCCGTCGAAGCCGATCTGCACCTCTTCGAGGCCGACTCGCGAGGCGATCGCCACGCCGTTCCACTGATTGAAGCCGACATGTGCCACCTCGTAGCCGAGTTCGAAAAACGGCAGGGTGGGGAATTGGCCGTCGGAACACTTGGTCTCCTGCATGGCAAGCACGTCGACGTCGGCGCGGGCCAGCCAGTCGACCACGCGGGGCAGGCGGCTGCGAATCGAATTCACGTTCCACGTGGCCAGCCGCAGCCGCGGGTGCCGCCCGCCCGCCGGGGACGGGTCGTCGCCGTCAACCGTGGCGTCGGGCATGGCTAGACCGTATCCCAGGCGGGTGAGCGGGCCGGAAAGTAGCGGCGACGATGGTGCGCCGAAAAGCCCAGCGCCGCGGCGAGCGCCATCGAGGCGGTGCCGGCGCCAGCGCCGGCGTCGGGCACCACCAGGTAACCGCGAGCCGCGCCGCGCGCGGCGCCCCAGGCCAACACGGCTTCGCACGTTGCCGTCGTGGCCGGGTCATCGGCGGCGCGCGCGGCCCACAGGCCAACCCACCGCGTGCCGTCGGGCGCGTCGGTCACCGCCGCGCGGGCGACCGCCGCCCCGGAGTGGACGCCGACCATCGCCTCGCCGCCGGTGACGTCCGGGGGAGGCGACAGCGTGATGGACGGGTCGGGTTCGGCCGAACCCGACGCGGAGACGTCGCGCACCCAAACGCGTTCGGTGTGTTCGGCGCTCAGCCCCGGCGGCAGCGGCAACAAGCGATCCGGAATCGCCAGACGCGCAGTCAGGCCGCGACGCTCATACCAGGCCGCGATCGCCGCAACGGTACCGGCGCGCGCCGAACGATCCAGTGGCACAGCGTAATCGACCCCATCCCCGGCCCGCAGCAGCCAGCCCTCGAGCCACGCCCGTTCCGCGCCGGGCGACGCCGCGGCGGCCGCGTGCTCGAGCGCCCGGATTTCGGACGTGCGTACCGGGGCGTCGGTCAGCACCCGCAGCGCGACCACGTCGTCGGCTGCCACTTCGACGACCGCGCCCGTCTTGGTTCGAACCCGCACCACCGGGCCGACCGCCAGCAGGTGTCCCACCGCATCGGTCAGCGGCGGGACGGATCCGGCGGGGCGCCGGAAGCGCAGCGCGACCCGCGTGCCCAAGTCCGGCCACGAGAACATCAGTGACCGAAGGGGTCCGGCCCTTCACCGGGCAGCCACGACAGGCCGGGCACGCCCCACCCGTGCGCCTTGACGGCGCGCTTGGCGCCGCGGGCGTGGCGACCGATGAGACGGTCCAGGTACAGAAAGCCATCCAGGTGCCCGGTCTCGTGCTGCAGCATCCGCGCGAACAGGCCGGTGCCCTCGAGTTCGACCGGCTTGCCGTCGGCATCCAGACCGGTGACCCGCGCCCAGTTGGCGCGGCCGGTGGGGAAGGACTCGCCGGGGACCGAGAGGCAACCCTCGTCATCGGTGTCCGGATCGGGCATGGTCTCGGGCACCTCGGAGGTTTCCAGCACCGGGTTGACGACCACGCCGCGGCGGCGGTCGGTCCTGCCGCGATCGTCGGCGCAGTCGTAGACGAAGACGCGCAGCCCGGCCCCGATCTGGTTGGCGGCCAGGCCGACTCCGTGCGCGGCGTCCATGGTGTCGTACAGGTCGGCGATCAGCGCCGGCAGGTCCGCCGGCAGCGACCCGTCGGCGGCGACGGACACCGGCCGCGTCGGGTTGTGCAAGACCGGATCTCCCACGATCCGGATCGGTACGACTGCCATGGTCGGCTAAGCTACCGCACGCGCGTGCGCGTCGACGCCGACGATCTTTCGTACGGGCAATCTGAGCCAATCGGCCGACTCGCGGGTCTGGATGACGGCTTGAGGGTTTGGGCCGTGGTTCAATATTCGCCGAAACACGCCCTCAGGTAAGTCAAGTCATCTACAGCAGCCGAGAATTCGCCGGAAGGGTCCAGGGGAAGCTATATGGACAGCGCCATGGCGCGGGCAAATCGATCGGGGGACGATTCTGAAATCGCAGATGGCCTCACCCGCCGCGAACACGACATCCTCGCCTTCGAACGTCAGTGGTGGAAATTCGCGGGCGTAAAAGAAGAAGCAATCAAAGAGCTGTTCTCGATGTCGGCGACGCGCTACTACCAGGTGCTCAACGCGCTCGTCGATCGGCCCGAGGCGCTGGCCGCCGACCCGATGCTGGTGAAGCGGTTGCGGCGGCTGCGTGCGAGCCGCCAGAAGGCGCGGGCGGCGCGGCGCCTCGGCTTCGAGGTGACCTGACTCGCTACAGTGGGCTCGATGAAAGAGCGAGTCCCCGACTCCACGGGGCTTCCCCTGCGGGCGATGGTGATGGTGCTGTTGTTCCTGGGGGTCATTTTCCTGCTGCTCGGCTGGCAGGCGCTGGGTTCCTCCGGCAACTCCGAGGACGACTCGGCGTCGTCGGCCGCCACCACCGCCACCAGCTCGTCGCCCACGCCGACGAGCACCAAGCCCGCGGGGAACCATTCCGAGGTGCAGGTGTACAACATCTCGACGAAAGAGGGCGTCGGCGCCCGCACCAAGGATCAGCTCACGGCCGCCGGTTTCAACGTCACCAAAGTCGACAACCTGACCGTGCCCGACGTGTCGGCCACCACGGTGTACTACACCGACGCCGACGACGAGCACGCGACCGCGGACGCGGTGGGCAAAAACCTGGGCGCACCGGTCGAACCGCGCATCCCCGCCCTCAGCGGCCAACCGCCCGGGGTCATCGTCCTCGTTACGGGCTGACCCGTCAGCGGCTAGGCTTCCGCTATGCCTCAGCTCGCCGGTCACCGCACTGCCGCCGTCACCGTTTCCGCGCTCTCCGCGGCCACTTCCGTCGCGCTGCTGGGCGCGTGCTCGTCGCCCCAGCACGCCTCGACCGTGCCGGGCACCACGCCGGCGGTCTGGACCGGATCGCCGGCACCCGCCGGGGCCGGGACCCCGGAGGGCGGGCCCGTCGCCGCCCCGCAGGGGCGGAACATCACCACCCACCTGAAGGCGCCCGGCGGCACCGAGGTCGCGATCGCGACGTTCCAGTTCAACAACGGCTACGCCACCGTCACCATCGAGACGACCGCCAACGGGGTGCTGACGCCCGGCTTCCACGGGGTGCACATCCACAAGGTCGGCAAGTGCGAGCCCGACTCCGTCGCGCCGACCGGTGGCGCGCCGGGGGATTTCCTGTCCGCCGGAGGGCACTTCCAAACGCCCGGGCATTCCGCCGAGCCCGCCAGCGGTGACCTGACCTCGCTTCAGGTGCGCAAGGACGGGTCCGGGATGATGATGACCACGACGGACGCATTCGCCATGGACGACCTGCTCACCGGCGAGAAGACGGCGATCATCATTCACGCCGGCGCCGACAACTTCGGCAACATCCCGCCGGAGCGTTACAACCAGAGCAACGGAACCCCGGGTCCCGACCAGATGACGATGAGCACCGGTGACGCCGGCAAGCGGGTCGCGTGCGGTGTGATCGGTGCCGACTAGCAGGGCCGAAGCGCGCATCGATTTCGCCCGTTCACCGAGGCCGACCCTCGGCGTGGAGTGGGAGTTCGCCCTCGTCGACGCGCAGAGCCTCGACCTGAGCAACGAAGCCACGGCGGTGATCGCCGAGATCGGCGAAAATCCGCGCGTACACAAGGAGTTGCTGCGCAACACGGTCGAAGTGGTCAGCGGCGTGTGCAATTCCACCGGAGAGGCGATGGAGGATCTGCGGCAGACGTTGGGGCCCGCGCACCGCATCGTCCGGGACCGGGGGATGGAGCTCTTCTGTGCCGGCGCACACCCGTTCGGGCAGTGGTCCACCCAGAAGCTCACCGACGCGCCACGGTACGCCGAACTGATCAAGCGCACCCAGTGGTGGGGTCGACAGATGTTGATCTGGGGCGTGCACGTCCACGTCGGGATCTCTTCGGCGCACAAGGTGATGCCGATCATGACGTCGTTGCTGAAGTACTATCCGCACCTGTTGGCGCTGTCGGCATCCTCGCCGTGGTGGACCGGCGTGGACACCGGGTACGCCAGCAACCGCGCGATGATGTTCCAGCAGTTGCCCACCGCCGGCTTGCCCTTCCAATTCCAGACCTGGGCGGAGTTCGAAGGGTTCGTCTACGACCAGAAGAAGACCGGCATCATCGATCACGTCGACGAAGTCCGTTGGGACATCAGGCCTTCGCCGCACTTGGGCACCATCGAGGTACGGGTCTGCGATGGCGTGTCCAACCTGCGCGAGCTGGGCGCGCTGGTGGCGCTGACGCATTGCCTGGTGGTGGACCTGGACCGCCGGCTGGAAGCCGACGAGACGCTGCCGACCATGCCGCCGTGGCACAACCAGGAAAACAAGTGGCGCGCCGCCCGTTACGGGCTGGACGCCATCATCATCCAAGACGCCGACAGCAACGAGCGGCTCGTCACCGAGGATCTCGACGACGTGCTGAACCGGCTCGAGCCCGTCGCCAAGTCGTTGAATTGCGTCGACGAGCTGGCCACGGTGGCCGAGATCCCCAGGCGCGGCGCCTCTTATCAGCGGCAGCGCCGGGTGGCCGAGGAACACGACGGCGACCTGCGGGCCGTGGTCGCCGCACTGGTGTCCGAGCTGGAAATCTGATGACGGAATCCCTTGAGCTGGCGATGTTTCCGCTGGAATCGGCGCTGCTGCCCGACGAGGACCTGCCGTTGCGGATCTTCGAGCCGCGCTACGGCGCCCTGGTGCGGCACTGCCTTCACACCGGGGATCCGTTCGGCGTGGTGTTGATCTCGCGGGGGCGCGAGGTCGGCGGCGGCGAGTCGCGTTGCGATGTCGGCGTGTTGTCTCAGATCACCGAATGCGTCGATCACGGCGCCGGCCGGTACTCCATGCACTGCCGCACCGGGGAACGGATCCGGGTCTGTTCATGGCTGCCCGACGATCCCTACCCGCGGGCGTCGGTGACGCTATGGCCCGACGAGCCGGGCGATCCGGTCACCCCGGCGCAGTTGCTCGAGGTCGAGGACCGGGTGATGGCCCTGTTCGAGCGGATCGCCGACGCGCGCGGCGTGACGCTGCCGGACCGCGCGGCGCTCTTGGGTCCCGCCACGGCCGACGACCCCGGACAACGTCTGTGCGCGTTGGCGTCTCGTATCCCCCTCGGCGCGGCCGACCGATACACGGTGCTGGCGGCGCCTTCGGCCGCCGAGCGCCTCGCCGCGCTCCGCGAGGCCGTGGCCGCCGTCGCCGAGGTGGTGGAGTTCCAGCTCTCCGAATAACACTGTCCGACAGGGGATTAGATGAAGGTACATCTGCAGGTCAACGGCTCACCGGTGAATGCGGCGTCGAGCGCCGCCGACATCGCCGCGACGGGAGCCGACGGCCTGTTCACCTTCGAGGGCCAGCACGACGTGTTCTTCCCGCTGATTGTCGCCGCCGGCGCGACGCGCCTGGACCTGATGACCAACGTGGCGATCGCCCCGCCGCGCAGCCCGCTGCACCTGGCGCACGCCGCGTACGACCTGCAACTCTACAGCGGTGGCCGGTTCCGGCTCGGCCTGGGCTCGCAGGTGAAGGCACACATCGAAAAGCGTTACGGCAGTACATGGGAGCGGCCCGCGGCGCGCATGGCCGAGACCATCGCGGCGATCAAGGCGATCTTCGCGGCCTGGGAGGGCCAGCGCCGCCTGGACTTTCGCGGCGAGTTCTTCACCCACACCATCATGGCGCCCAACTTCAATCCCGGGCCCAACCCGTTCGGGCCGCCGCCGGTGCTGCTGGGTGCGCTGGGCCCGGTGATGACGCGCACCGCCGCCCAGGTGGCCGACGGGCTGCTGGTGATGCCGTTCAACAGCGCCCGCCACTTCGCCGAACGCACCGTCCCCGCGGTCGACGACGGGCTGCGCCGCGCGGGGCGGACGTCCGGCGGATTCCAGATCATCGCGCAGGCGATGGTCGCCGTCGGCCGCGACGAGGCGGACCTGACGGCCGCGGTCGACGGCGTGGCAGCACTGATTTCGTTCTACGGCTCGACTCCGGCCTATCTGCCCGTGCTCGAGGCCGAGGGGTGGGCCGACGTCCAGCCCGAGCTCAACGCGCTGTCCAAGCAGGGCCGCTTCGCGCAGATGCGCCGGCTGATCAGCGACGAGGTGGTGGCCCGGATCGGGATAGTCGGCACCCCCGAGGAATGCGCGCAGCAGATCGCCGCCCGGTTCGGGCAGCACGCCGCCGAGGTGTGCTGCTACTTCCCGGGCTACACGCCGCGCGCCGCGGACATCGCCGACCTGATCGGTGCCCTGCACCGCGCCCCGGCCCTGCGGTGAGCCCCTTGACGGTCGACTTCGACGGGGGCGTGGCGGTGCTCACGCTCAATCGGCCCGAGCGACTCAATGCCTACACCGCCGAGGTGGGCGCGCTGCTGAGCCGGGCGTACTCCGACTGCGACGGCGACGACGACGTCCGGGCCATCGTCGTCACCGGGGCGGGCCGCGCCTTCTGCGCCGGGGCCGACTTCTCCGGTGACACCAGCCCATTCGACGCCCCGGCCGACGGGTTCTCGGCGTCACCGATCGCCCCGGCCGCGTTCGAGCTGCGCAAGCCGGTGATCGCCGCCGTCAACGGTCACGCGATCGGCATCGGCCTGACCATCGCCTTGCAGGCGGACCTGCGCATCGTCGCCGAAGACGCCAAATACGGTGTGGTGCAGGTCCGCCGGGGCGTCCTGCCGGACTGCATGGCGCACTGGACGTTGGCGCAGCTGACCTCGTTGGGGGTGGCGGCCGACATCCTGCTCACCGGGCGGACCTTCGGCGGGGCCGAGGCCGTGGCGCTCGGCATCGCGAACCGCGCCCTGCCCGCCGGGCAGGTGCTCGACCACGCGGTCGAGGTCGCCCGCGACATCGCGGTCAACGTGGCGCCCATGTCGGCGGCGCTGTGCAAGCGGCTGCTGTGGGACACCGCGATCAACAACTACACCCCGCGGCAGGTCGCCGCGCTGGAAACCCAACTGCACCAACGTGTGATGGGCACCGCCGACGCGCGCGAGGGGGTCGCCGCGTTCCTCGAGCGCCGGGCGCCGTCGTTCACGTCGCGGCTTTCCCGCGAGTGGACCGCGCCGCCCGAGCCGTGAGCGCGGGCCGGCCGAGGCGGGCGGGTCACCCCGCGGCGCAAAGCTTCTCGGAGAGCTCCCACCAGCGGGCCGCCCGCTGCTCGTCGAGAGCATAGGGCGCGACCGCGTCGCTGACCCGGCAGTCTTCGAGATACAGCCCACCCCGGCCGGCCAGCTCCGGGCTGACCGCCGCCCACACTTGGGTGGAAGCGCCGCGGTCGGGCCCCGGCGTTGTTCATCAACACGTCGACGGCCGGGGCGATGTCGCGGATTGCGCCCGCCGCCGCCCGCACGCCGGCCAGCGCGGTGAGGTCGAGCTCGACGGTCGAGGCTTGCGCGTCCGGCACCTCGGCCGCGATCCACCGGGCCGTCTGGCTCAGGGCCTCGGCGTTGCGTGCGGCCAGGACGACGTGCGCGCCCGCGGCGGCCAGTGCCCGGGCCGACTCGCGCCCCAGCCCGGACGACGCGCCCGTGATCACGCACACCTTGCCGGACAGGTCGATTCCGTCGACGACTTGCAGCGCGGTCGGATGCTCGGTCATGCCGGAATACGCTGCCACACCGCGGCGCGCTTCATCAGCCGCGGCGCCACCGCCCGATGCAGCGGCCCGACGACGGCCCAGACCGTACGGGCGGCGGGTTTGCGGCAGTAATGCACGCGCGTGCTGAGGCTGGCGCGCCGGCCGTCCTGGCGTCGCAGCGTCAGCTCGCCGCGCATGAGCGGCCCGCGCGCGGTCAGCACGAGTTGGTCGTGATCCGAACGCGCGATCGTCCAGCCGATGATGTGATCCGGCGACGAATACGGCCCGAGACGAAATCTCAGTACGTTGCGGTGGATCCACGAGACGACGTCTCCGCCTGCGCTTGGCCGCCGCCCCACCGCGTCGCGGAACGTCTCCTCGGCGGTGCGTGAGTCGCCTTGCGGGAGGGGGACTTCGAAGACGTCCGCGTAATCGGCCCCCGACCGTTCGGCGGCCGTCGCGATCCGCTTCAGCGTCCGTCGCGTGACGGCGCGGTGGCCGCCGGTGCCGATGACGAGCGCCCGGTAGACCTTCCCGTGCACGCCCGGGAAGGCCGCCCAGGTGGCCGCGCGCAGCCGGGTGCGGCCCGCCGCCTGCTCTTCCAGCTCGAACACCCACCGGTACACCGCGAACCGGTGGCGGCCCTTCAGCGCGAAGCGCGCCGGCGGTCGCGCCTCGTCCAGCACGAAGCCGGGCGGCACGGTCGTCGGGTCGGCCGGGTCGCGGCACAGCACCCGCAGCAGCGCCGACCACGTGTCCGCGCGCCCCGCGTCGACGGTTATGGCATGCTCATCGATATAGGGTAATCGTTCCATATAGAAGGACTGTACTAGATCGTGGCACCTCCGCGGAAGCACGAAACCGATGTGATCCTCGACGCCGCCCGGGCCCTGGTGCTCGGCGGCGGGCCGCGCGCGGCCAGCGTCGCGGCCATCGCCAAAGCCAGCGGCGCCCCCGCGGGCACTCTCTATCACCGGTTCGGCAACCGCGACGGCATCCTGACGGCGGCGTGGCTGCGCGCGCTGGAACGCTTTCAGGCGCGGGCCCTGGCCGCGGGCGGCGAAACGCCGGCGGACACCGCCCTGGAAACGGCGGTGGCGATGGCCGTGGCCGCCGTCAGCTTCGCGCGCGAGCTCCCCGACGACGCGCGGCTGCTGTTGACGATCCGGCCAACTGACCTGCTCGACGACGAACCCGACGCGGCGTTCCGGGACACGCTGGCCGCGATGAACGCCCCGCTGACCGAGCGAATCGCGATATTGGCCCGGCAGCTGTACGGGAACACCGCGCCCCGGTCCCTCGACGCGGTCGCGCGCGCGGTCGCGGACCTGCCCTATGCCGTGGTCCGCCGCCACGCCCACGACGACCCGATGCCGGCGTGGCTGGAAGACGACGTCGCGGCGTCGGCGCTCGCCGCGCTACGGGCCTTTGGCGAAGGCCCGTAGCGACTCCACCTGCATGGGATCCAGTGAGGGCCGCACGATTTGGCGCGCCGCCGCGATGTCGGAGGCCGTCACGTCGGTGGCATCGATGGATCGCCGCATCGCGGTCAGCGCCGCCTCCCGCAGCAGTGCCACGCAGTCGGCGGCGCTGTAGCCGTCGAGCCCGGCGGCGACCTCGTCGAGGTCGACGTCGTCGCTCAGCGGGACGGATTTGCCCGCGGCGCGCAGGATTTCGCGGCGGGCGGCGGCGTCGGGCGGTTCGATGAACACCCGCCGCTCCAGCCGGCCCGGGCGCAGCAGCGCCGGGTCGATCAGGTCCGGCCGGTTGGTGGCACCCAGCACGACGACGTCGCGCAGCGGATTGACGCCGTCGAGCTCCGTCAGCAGCGCGGCCACGACGCGATCGGAAACGCCCGAGTCGAAGCTCTGCCCGCGCCGGGGCGCCAGCGCGTCTATCTCGTCGAGGAACACCAGCGAGGGGGCCGAATCGCGGGCGCGCCGAAACAGTTCGCGGACGGCCTTTTCCGAGCTGCCCACCCACTTGTCCATCAGTTCGGAACCCTTGACGGCGTGCACGGACAGCTGCCCGGTGCTGGCCAGGGCGCGCACGACGAAGGTCTTGCCGCAGCCGGGCGGCCCGTACAGCAGCACCCCGCGGGGCGGTTCGACACCCAACCGGGCGAAGGTGTCGGGATGCTGCAGCGGCCACAACACGGCCTCGGTCAGCGCCTGCCTGGCCTCGGCCATGTCGCCGACGTCGCCCAGGGTGACGTTGCCGACAACCACTTCCTCGCTGCCCGACCGGGACAGCGGCCTGATGACGGTCAGCGCACCGACGAGGTCCTCCTGGTTCAGCCCGGGTGGCCGGCCGTCGGTGCTGGCCCGCGACGCCGCCCGCAGCGCCGCTTCCCGCAGCAGCGCCGCCAGGTCGGCGACCACGAAACCCGGTGTACGGGCAGCGATCTCATTGAGATCGAGGTCACCGGCGGGCACCGATTTCAGCAGCGACTCCAGCAGCGCCTTGCGGGTGCCGGCGTCGGGCAGCGGCAGGCTCAGCTCCCGGTCGCACAGGTCCGGCGCGCGCAGCCGCGCATCGAGCTGGTCGGGCCGCGCGGAGGTGGCGATCAACGCGACGCCCTCCGTCGCCACCGCGGTGCGCAGCTCGCCCAGGATCAGGGCGGCCACCGGCTCCGGGGTGGCCGGCAGCAGGGCGTCGACGTCGGTGATCAGCAGCACGCCACCGCCGTCGCGAACGGCCCGCACCGCCGAACCCACGGTCTTGAGCCGATCTTCGGCGTTCAGCGCGCCGACCTCCGGCCCGTCCAGTTTCACCAGCCTGCGGCCGTCGCACACCGCGCGCACCAGCGTCACCTTGCCGACGCCGGCGGGACCCGACACCAGCACGCCGAGGTTGGCGCCGGCGCCCAGCGTCTTGAGCAGGTGCGGTTCGTCGAGTGCGAGCTTGAGCCATTCGCCGAGCTTGGCGGCCTGTGGCTGCGATCCCTTGAGTTCCTCGAGGACGGTCTCCGGGCTTGCGACGTCGACCAGTTCCAGCGATGGCGTCGCGCCGGCGGCGGACGGGACACCCGCGCCCCAGGTGACCAGCGAGTTGGGCTGCACGCTGACCGGCCCCGCGGGGTCGACGCCGGTGACGGTCAGCAGTTCCGACGTCCAGCTGATGCCGACCGAGGCGGCCAAGGCGCGGGTGGCCGCCGATGTCGAGGTGCCCGGGCCCAGATCGCGGGGCAGCAGCGACACGGCGTCGCCGACGGTCAGCACCTTGCCGAGCAGGGCCTGGCGCAGGGTGACCGGCGTGATCGACTGGCTGGCCAGCGACGAGCCGGACAGCGTCACCGACCGGGCGCCGTAGACGGTGACCGCGCCGACGATCACCGCGGTTCCCTCGCGCAGCCCGGAGTTGGACAGCGTCACGTCGTCGAGCAGCACCGTGCCGACCGGGGTGTCCGGTCCGGCCAGGCCCGCCACCGCCGCCGTGGTCCGCGAGCCCGTCAGCGCCACCGCGTCCCACTCCCGGATGCCAAGCGCGGCAACCACGCTCGGATGCAGACGGACGACACCGCGGCGCGAGTCCACGGCGGAGGTGTTCAACCGCGCGGTGAGCGTGAGCTGACGGGCCGCATCGTCGCCCGGGCGGCTCATCGCAGGCGCCCACCCGGTTTGTGCAGCCCGAGTCGCGCCATCGACCGGCGGTTCGGTTGTGCCCGGCGGATCGCGCGTCGCGCGGCGCGGCGCTGCTTGGGCTCGTCGGACCACGCCTCGGGGTGGGCGGCCAGCCAGCGCTGGTTGCGGACCGCGAACGGGACGTGGCAGAGGTAGGCGACGATGATGACCCAGATCAGAACGTAGGGCGCCAGCACCGCCGCGGCCGCGCAGATCGCCAGCAGCGCCAGCAGCGGCGCGGCCCAGCTGGGCGGCACCGCCGCGGCGTGCATCTTGCGCATCGGGACCTTGCTGATCATCAACATCGACGTCCCCGTGATCCAGATGCACAGGAACGTCGTCGAGGTCCACCAGCCCTCACCGAACTGCAACTTCAGCCCGATCAGCCCGATCATCGACACCGCGCCCGCCGGCGCCGGCATGCCGACGAAGAACTCGTGCGTGTAGGCGGGCTGACTGCCGTCGTCCTGCAGCGCGTTGTACCGCGCCAGCCGCAGGACGACGCACACCGCGTAGAGCAGGATCACCACCCAACCGGCCGGCGACTTCGTCAGCATCGTCACGTAGAGCACGATCGCCGGTGTCACCCCGAAGTTCACCGCGTCGGCCAGCGAGTCGATTTCCTCGCCCATGCGCGACTGGGCGTCCAGGATGCGGGCCACCCGGCCGTCCAGCCCGTCCAGGATGGCGGCCGCGGCGATCAATGCCATCGCGGCCTTGGGCTGGTGCTCGAGGGCGAAGCGGATCGAGGTCAGGCCCGCGCAGATGGACAACACGGTCATCGCGCTGGGCAGGATCTGCAGGTTGACCGACGGCCTGCCGCGCGGCTTGCTGATCATGGCAGCTCGGCCAGCACGGTTTCGCCCGCGATCGCGCGCTGGCCCACTTGAACCAGCGGTTCGGCGCCCGCCGGCAGATAGGTGTCGAGCCGGGAGCCGAACCGGATCAGGCCGTAGGTGTCACCGATCGTCAGCTTGTCCCCGACATGCGCGTCGCAGATGATGCGCCGCGCCAACAGCCCGGCGACCTGCACCGCCACCACCTCCGCGCCGGTGGGCGTCCGGATCCGCAGGCTGGTGCGCTCGTTCTCGGTGCTGGCCGAGGCCAGGTCGGCCGAGCCGAAGCGGCCGGGCCGGTGCTGCACGGCGATCACCTGGCCGCTCACCGGTGCGCGCTGCACATGGGCGTCCAGCAGCGAAAGGAAGACGCTGACCCGCGGCAGCGCGGCGTCGCCCATGCCGAGTTCGGCGGGCGGGGCGGCGGAGTCGATGACGCACACCACCCCGTCGGCGGGCGCGACGATCGCGCCCGGCCGGGCCGGCGGCACCCGGGGTGGATGGCGGAAGAAGCCCGCGCAGGCGCCCGCCGCCAGCAGGCCGGCCCGCCGCACCCACCGGTGCCTGCGGCCGGCCAGCGCGACCGCCAGCCCGGCGGCGATGAACGGGCGGCCGGCCGGGTGCACCGGCGGAACGGTCGAGCGCACCAACTCCCACGCGTGCTGCGGGCTGAACGTCGGATCCTCGGCCGTGGGGCCGATAGGGCGGGGGCGTCGTGCCACGCGGTCATCTTACGAAAGCCGCGGCCGGGTTGGTTCCGGCCCGCGGCGGGAACGCCACCTTCGATATGCATCCCAACGAGGAGCGGGCGCCCGGCCACACCCGCGGCCCAGGCCGTGTGCGGTTAGGTCAGGTCCCAGACCTGCAGCTCGGTCCCGGCCGACACCTCCACGACGTCCTCGGGGATGTCCAGGAGTGCGTTCGCCGACGCCAGCCAGCGGAGGTGATGCGAGGCCGGCGGGCCGTAACTGATGACGGTGCCGGAGTCGCGGTCCAGCACGGCGCGGCGGAATTGCCGCTTGCCGCGCGGCGAAGTCAGCGATTCGGTGAGCACGGCGGCCCGGTGCGGGCGCTCCGGGTCGGGCAGGCCCATGGCCTTGCGCAGCGCGGGCCGGATGAACACCTCGAAGGACACCAGGGCGCTGACCGGGTTGCCGGGCAGGGTGACGATCGTCGCGCCGGCCACCCGGCCGATGCCCTGGGGCATGCCGGGCTGCATCGCCACCTTGACGAACTCGACGCCCTGGTCGCCGTCGCGGCCGAACGCGTCCTTGACGACCTCGTAGGCGCCGGCGCTGACCCCGCCGCTGGTGATGATCAGGTCTGCCTCGCCCGCGTACCGCTGGATGAGCGAGCTGAACTGTGCGACATCGTCTTCGGCGGTCGCCACCTCGATCACGTCGGCGCCGGCGTCGCGAACGGCCCCGGCCAGCATGATCGAGTTCGACTCGTAGATCTGGCCCGGGCGCAGCGGGCTGCCCGGCGCCACCAACTCCGACCCGGTCGATATCACCAGCACCCGTTGCCGCGGGAGGACCGGCAGCTCGGCCATTCCCAGCGCCGCGGCCAGGCCGAGCACGGCCGGTGTCACCGGCTGGCCCCGTCGCAACACGGTGGTGCCGGGGGCGACGTCCTCACCCGCGCGCCGGATGTGCCTGCCGGGCTCGCGCGGCGCGCGGATCGACACGAAGTCCACGCCGCCGTCCGTGTCTTCGACCGGCACGACGGCCGTCGCCCCGGCGGGCAGCGGCGCGCCGGTCATGATGCGGTGCGCGGTGTTGGGTCGCAGCGCCAACTCGTCGGTGCGCCCGGCGGGAATGTCCTCGGCGACCTCGAGCACCACCGGGTTCTCGGGTGTGGCACCGGAGGTGTCCTCGGCGCGCACCGCGTAGCCGTCCATCGCGGAGTTGTCGAAGACCGGCAGCGCCAGCCGCGCCACCACGTCGTCGGCCAGGACCAGCCCCTGGGCCCCGGCCAGCGCGGCGGTGACCGCCGGCCGGGCACGGATCAGTTCGGCTACGACGCGCTGATGTTCCTGGACCGACCGCACCCGGCCATTATCGGCCCGCCGAATTCCGAAGCGGACTCCGGTGAGTCGTTCGTGGTGGGTAAGGTTGAGAACGTGATTACCGGAATGGCCCACACCGGGGTGTGCGTTCCGGATTGCGAGGCCGCAGTGGCGTTCTACCGGGACGTGTTGGGCCTGCGTGTGCTCTCACCGCCGTATGTCATGACCGGTAACGCCATTCGCGACGACATGGGCGAGCTGGTGGAAGATCCCAGCATGAAAGCGGCCATCGTCGGATTCGACGGCGACGGCGATCGGGTGCTCGAGGTCATCGAGTATCTCGGTGCGGCAGACCGCGGCGGGGGTTCCGGCGGCCGCGCCCTCACCGACCGCGGACTGTCCCATGTCGGGTTGATCTGCGAGGACCTCGACGCGACCCGGGCGGAGCTGGAGAGCAAGGGCGTCCGCTTCCTGGTCAGCGGAATCGCGGAGGTCGCCCGGGTCCGCACCACCTGGTTCGTCGACCCCTGGGGTGTGGTGTTCATCCTGGTGGAGAAGAGCCGGCCGCAGCGGCCGTACTACGCGCAATGGGACTGAAGCCGACCGTCGGGATCATCGGCGCGGGCGCCGGCGGCATCGCCATGGGCATCCAGCTGGCCGAGGGCGGCTACGAGTTCACCATCTTCGACCGGGCCGACGGCTTCGGCGGGACCTGGCGCCACAACACCTTCCCGGGGGCGGCGTGCGACGTCCCGTCACATCTGTACTCGTATTCCTTCGCGCCCAACCCCCGGTGGAGCAAGACCTACGCCAACCAGCCCGAGATCCTGGCCTACCTCGAGACGGTGGCCGCCGGGCACGGGCTGGGCGCGCGCCTGCGCGCGAACACCGCGGTCGCCGCGGCGCGCTGGTCGGACACCCGGCACCGCTGGACGCTGACCGACGAGGACGGCCGTGAGCACGAGTTCGACATGGTGGTCAGCGCCGTCGGGATGCTCGACGTGCCCCACATCCCCGACATCCCCGGGGCGCAACGGTTCCGCGGGCGCCAATTCCATTCGGCCCGTTGGGATCACAGCAAGTCGACGGCGGGGGAGCGGGTGGCGTCCATCGGCACTGGCGCGAGCGCGGTTCAGTACGTGCCCGCGATTGCGCGAAAGACCGCGCAGCTGACCGTGTTTCAGCGGACTCCGATTTGGATCGCGCCCCGGTTCGACTTCCCGTTCACGCCCGAGCAGCGCGAGCTGTTCGAACGTGACCCGGCCACGGCGCGGAAGCTGCGCGACGAAGCCTTCGACGCCTACGAGTCGGCGAGCTTCGACGTCGATGACGCCCAGACGCGGGACGCGACCGAGCTGGCCCGCAGTTACCTCATGCGCAAGGTCGCCGATCCCGCGCTGCGGGCCAAGCTGACGCCGGACTACCCCGCCGGCTGCAAGCGGCCGTTGATGTCACGCGACTGGTACCCGACGTTCGCGTTGCCCAACGTCAGCCTGGAGACGACCGCGATCGCCGAGCTGACCGAGCGGGGGGTGCGCACCGTCGACGGCGTCGAGCACCGCGTCGACACCGTCGTCTACGGCACCGGGTTCACCGCGGCCGACTATCTCGCCAGCATCGACGTGTACGGAACCGGCGGCCGTCGCCTGCGCGACGAGTGGCGCGACGGCGCCGAAGCGTACCTGGGCACGCTGGTGGCCGGATACCCGAACTTCTTCACGCTGTATGGCCCCAACACGAACGGCGTCAACTCGATCATCTACATCCACGAGGCGCAGACGACCTTCGTCCGCCACATCCTCGACGTGATGAACGGCCGCGGCGCGCGGACCGTTCAGGTCGCGCCGGACGCGCAGCGCCGCTACAACGACGAGATACAGGCCGCCATGGCGGGCAAGGTCTGGCTTGCGTGCAGCAATTACTTCCGGCATCCCAGCGGGAAGGTGGTCACCCAATTGCCTTACAGCGGGCGGACTTTCTTCGAGCGGACCCGCGAGCTGGTCGACGCCGACTACCGCTGGGGGCGGTGACCCCCCGAACCGGTTGGGGGCGGGGTCGTTTCGTCACCGAGCGCGTCGGGCCGGCCTTGCGAGCGAACCCGCCGGGAGCCGTCGGCTTTGGGGACCCGGCGCGCGGTGATGCCCAGCGGCGATCGCGACCGCTTGACCCGCGCCGCGGCGCGGACCGGCGCGCTCATCGCCATGTCGAGTTTCTGCCGCGCCGAGTTTCGACGGCTTCTTTGCCCGCACAGCGACACCCTAGCTACTGCACCCAGTAGTTGTCGTGGCGAACGAACCACTCCCTGCGTTCGTCGTCGGTCATGTCGGCCAACGCCGCGAAGCCCTCGAAGTAGGCCTCCCGCGGCGCACCCGGGGCGAAGAGCATCAGGATCGACGCCGGTTCGTCGGCCTCATTGCGAAAGCCGTGGACGCATCCGGGCGGGACGTAGAGGAAGTCGCCTTGCCGACCCGCGGCCCACTGGGTGCCGTCGTAGAGCTTCATCGTGCCGGACAGCACGAAGAACGCCTCGGACATCGCCCGGTGAAAATGCGGGCCGGGCCCACCCCCGGCGGCGGGTATGTCGACGCGGTACAGCCCGTAGTCACCATCGGTGGCCTGCTGGTTGGCCAGGTAGTGGTACTCGACGCCCCCGGCTACGTAGTCGGGCGGCGAGTCGGCCCGCTTGAGCCAAGCGCTGACCTCCGGCTCGGCCTTGGTGTATCGGGGCGGGGGATAGGGCGGTACGACGAGGGACATGCTTTTAGTGTGCGGCTATAACATCGCCAGGGTGACGGGGTCGGCGGCGCAGGAAGAAGTTCGCGCGGAACGGCTGCTCGACGCCCAGGCGAAGGCGGGCCAACTGTTCGACGAGATCGAGCGGCGCGCGATGATTCGACCCGGCGTTACCGAGCGGCAGCTGTCCGACGAGATCAACCACCTGGCCGCGCAGATGTTCGGGGTCACCCGGCACTGGCATCGGCGGATCGTGCGGGCCGGCGAGAACACGCTGCAACCCTTCAGCGAGCGACCGCCGGACCGGGTGGTCGCCGACGGCGACATCGTCTTCCTCGACCTGGGTCCGATCTTCGCGGAATGGGAGGCCGACTTCGGCCGCACCTTCGTGCTCGGCGACGAACCGGGCAAGACGGCGGTCCGCGACGCGCTGCCCCGGGTATGGCAGGCCGGCCGCGAGTACTTCGACCAGCACCCGGACGTCACCGGGGCCGAGCTGTTCGACTTCGTCGTCGGGGTGGCGCACGCCGAGGGCTTCGAGTTCGCCAGTTCCATCGCCGGCCACCTGGTTGGCGAGTTCCCGCACCGCAAGATCGCCGGCCCCGGCGTGCAGTGGTACATCATGCCCGGGTCGGACCAGCCGATGCGGCGCACGGACCCGACCGGCCGCGTCTGCCACTGGATCCTCGAGATCCATCTAGCCGATCGCGCCCGCGGCTTCGGCGGTTTCTACGAGCAGCTCCTCGACCTGCCGGTCAGTCGACCGGATACGTGACGCCGGTGAGCCCCTCCGAGACCTCCCACAAACGCCGCTGCACGTCGGCATCGTGGGACCGGTCGTTGGACGCCACGAGCTTGGGGTAACCGCGCTGTTCGCCGAATCCGTCGGGGCCGTAGTACTGGCCGCCGAGCACGCCGGGGTCGGTGGCGGCGCGCAGCGTGGGCAGGGCGCCCATGTCCGCGCCCTGGAAGACTGGTTCGACCACGGACGTGAGGGCACCCACCAGCGCGGGGAGGTTGCGGGTCAGTTCGGTCCGCGAGCCGCCCGGGTGTGCGGCCACGGCGATCGTCGTCCCGCGGGGCGCGAGCCGTCGCTGCAGCTCGTAGGTGAACAACAGGTTGGCCAGCTTGGCCTGCCCGTAGGCCCCGACCCGGTTGTAGCGGCGTTCCCACTGCAGGTCGTCGAAACGGATCCGCCCGAAGCGATGGCCCTGGCTGCTGACCGTCACCACCCGTGAACCGGCAACCGGCAGCAGCCGATCCAGGAGCAGTCCGGTGAGGGCGAAGTGGCCCAGGTGGTTGGTCCCGAACTGCAGCTCGAAGCCGTCCTTGGTGGTCGCCTTCGGTGTGAACATCACTCCCGCGTTGTTGATCAACAGGTCGATGCGGTCGTACTCGGACTTGAGCTGATCGGCCGCGGCGCGGACGGAATCCAGCGACGTCAGGTCGAGTTCCTGGAGAGCGACGTCGGCATGCGGACTCGCGGCGGCGATCCGCGCGGCGGCGTCCTTGCCCTTGTCCAGATTGCGCACCGCGAGCACGACGCGCGCGCCGTGGTCGGCCAGCGCGGCGGCCGTCTCGTAGCCCAGCCCGGTGTTGGCCCCGGTGATGACGGCGACCCGGCCGCCCTGGTCCGGAATGTCTTGTGCGGTCCACCTGGCCATCGAAAGCTCCTCAAACTAGTAAGGTAAGCGGGGCGAGCGCTCCGGTTGATGGCAACTATACGGAACGCACGCCCCGCTTTGTCAACCGATAGGTGGTGAACTCATGGCGCAACCCGCACGGCCGTTGCGTGCCGACGCGGCGCGCAACCGCGCGCGCGTCCTGGACGTCGCCTACGAGACCTTCGCGGCCGAAGGTCTGTCGGTGCCCATCGACGACGTCGCCCGGCGCGCCGGGGTCGGCGCCGGCACCGTCTACCGCCACTTCCCGACGAAGGAAGCGCTCTTCACGGCCGTGATCGAGAACCGGATGCAGCGCCTCGTCGACGACGGCCACGCCCTGTTGGAGTCCGAGGGGCCGGGGGAGGCGTTGTTCGCCTTTCTGCGCTCGATGGTGCTGCAGTGGGGAGCGGCGGACCGCGGCCTGGTCGACGCCCTGGCCGGCTACGGCATCGACATCGCCTGCGCCGCGCCGGAGGCCGAAGACGCCTTCAAGGCCATGCTCGGCGAGCTGCTTTGCGCCGCGCAGGAAGCGGGCACCGCGCGGCGCGACGTCGATATGCGGGATTTGAAGGCCATCCTCGTCGGATGCCAGGCGATGCAGGCCTATGACTCGGCGCTGGCCGGGCGGGCGACCGACGTCGTCATCGACGGCTTACGCCCGCCGCGATAAGGCCCGCTTGTTCTTGCACTCGGCATGGGCGAGTGCTAAGAATGACGTTGGCACTCGCGACCAGTGAGTGCTAGGTCGGGACGGTGAGACCAGCAGACACCTGGGGTCGTCCGTCGCGGGCACTGCACCCGGCCAGCGTAAGTAATGGGGTGGCCACGCGTGGTCACCCGGTGTCATTCCCGATCCGGAGGAATCACTTCGCAATGGCCAAGCAAATTGCGTACGACGAAGAGGCCCGTCGCGGCCTCGAGCGGGGGCTGAACGCCCTCGCCGACGCGGTAAAGGTGACGTTGGGTCCCAAGGGCCGCAACGTCGTCCTGGAGAAGAAGTGGGGTGCCCCCACGATCACCAACGATGGAGTGTCCATCGCCAAGGAGATCGAGCTGGAGGACCCGTACGAGAAGATCGGCGCCGAGCTGGTCAAGGAAGTCGCCAAGAAGACCGACGACGTCGCCGGTGACGGCACGACGACGGCCACGGTGCTGGCCCAGGCCCTGGTCAAGGAGGGCCTGCGCAACGTCGCGGCCGGCGCCAACCCGCTGGCGCTCAAGCGCGGCATCGAGAAGGCCGTCGAGAAGGTCACCGAGACGCTGCTGAAGTCGGCCAAGGACGTCGAGACCAAGGAGCAGATCGCCGCCACCGCCGCGATCTCCGCGGGCGACCAGTCCATCGGCGACCTGATCGCCGAGGCGATGGACAAGGTCGGCAACGAGGGCGTCATCACCGTCGAGGAGTCCAACACCTTCGGCCTGCAGCTCGAGCTCACCGAGGGCATGCGGTTCGACAAGGGCTACATCTCGGGTTACTTCGTGACCGACGCCGAGCGGCAGGAAGCGGTCCTCGAGGACCCGTACATCCTGCTGGTCAGCTCCAAGGTGTCGACCGTCAAGGATCTGCTGCCACTGCTGGAGAAGGTCATCCAGGCCGGCAAGCCGCTGCTGATCATCGCCGAGGACGTCGAGGGCGAGGCTTTGAGCACCCTGGTCGTCAACAAGATCCGCGGCACCTTCAAGTCGGTGGCCGTCAAGGCCCCCGGCTTCGGTGACCGCCGCAAGGCGATGCTGCAGGACATGGCGATCCTCACCGGTGGTCAGGTCATCAGCGAGGAGGTCGGCCTGTCGCTGGAGAGCGCCGACGTCGCCCTGCTCGGCAAGGCCCGCAAGGTCGTCGTCACCAAGGACGAGACCACCATCGTCGAGGGTGCCGGTGACACCGACGCCATCGCCGGGCGCGTGGCCCAGATCCGCCAGGAGATCGAGAACAGCGACTCCGACTACGACCGCGAGAAGCTGCAGGAGCGCCTGGCCAAGCTGGCCGGCGGTGTTGCGGTGATCAAGGCCGGGGCGGCCACCGAGGTGGAGCTCAAGGAGCGCAAGCACCGCATCGAGGACGCGGTGCGCAACGCCAAGGCCGCCGTCGAGGAGGGCATCGTCGCCGGTGGCGGCGTGGCCCTGCTGCAAGCGGCTCCGACGCTGGACGAGCTGAAGCTCACCGGTGACGAGGCCACCGGCGCCAACATCGTCAAGGTGGCGCTGGAGGCTCCGCTGAAGCAGATCGCCTTCAACTCCGGGCTGGAGCCCGGCGTTGTCGCCGAGAAGGTCCGCAACTCGCCCGCCGGGACCGGCCTCAACGCCGCCAGCGGTGAGTACGAGGACCTGCTGAAGGCCGGCGTTGCCGACCCGGTCAAGGTGACCCGCTCGGCGCTGCAGAACGCGGCGTCCATCGCGGCGCTGTTCCTGACGACCGAGGCCGTCGTCGCCGACAAGCCGGAGAAGGCGGCCGCACCCGCGGGCGACCCGACCGGCGGCATGGGCGGCATGGACTTCTAAGTCCGGCAGCGGAAAAGTCCCGTTACG
>CAVTBA010000022.1:0-207790 GCA_963732835.1 uncultured Actinomycetota bacterium | reverse complement strand
TCCACGCCGGAGAAGAACACCACGGGAAGCACCGGCAGGATGCACGGTGAGATCCCGGTGATGAGTCCGCCGAGGAAGCCGATGAGCGCGATGGTGGGCATAACTCCTTACACCTTTACCGGACCCGGGATGGTTCAAGTGACGGGGACAAATCACGCGCCGTGCGTTATACAAATCACACAATGTGCGTTAATCTCGGTCGGTGGCGCAGTTAACCTTCCAGCGCGCCCGCACCGAGGAGAAGAAGCGCCAACGTGCGGAGGCACTCGTGGAGGCCGCGCGTTCACTGGCGCTCGAGGCCGGCGTCGCGTCGGTCACGTTGACCGCCGTCGCCACTCGGGCCGGCATCCACTACTCCGCGGTGCGCCGCTACTTCAGCTCGCACAAGGAAGTCCTGCTGCACCTGTCGGCCGAGGGGTGGGTGCGCTGGTCGAACACCGTGTCCGAGAAGCTGGCCGAGCCCGGCCCGAAGTCGCCGTCGCAGATCGCCGAGACGCTGGCCAACGCGCTGGCCGCCGACCCGCTGTTCTGCGACCTGCTGGCCAACCTGCACCTGCACCTCGAACACGAGGTGGACGTGGAGCGCGTCGTCGAGGTCAAGCGCATCAGCACCGCCGCCACGCTCTCGCTCGCCGATTCCATCGAGAGCGCACTGCCGGAACTCGGCCGCTCGGGGTCGCTCGACATCCTGCTTGCCGCATATTCGCTGGCGGCCACGCTGTGGCAGGTCGCCAACCCGCCGGAGCGCCTCACCGACGCCTACGCCGAGGAGCCGGAAGTGATTCCGCCGGAGTGGAATCTGGACTTCACTTCCGCCCTGACCCGCCTGCTGACTGCGACGTGCGTCGGCCTCATCGCGGAGAAGCCATGAACAAGGAGGCCGGGGAGCTATGGGTTGGCGAACTCCAACCGGTGAAGACGGGAAGGACTTGGGGTGTCCATGACGACGACTGAGCCAAGGACGGAGCCGCTGATGAAGCAGGGCTCCGCCGACAGGGAGGGTAAAAGTGTGGCTCCGCAGCGCGCCGAGAAAAAGGGGCTTTTGGGGCGTTTCTGGTTGGTGCTCACGATCGCGGCTGTCGTCGCGGTGTCGGGATTCGTCGTGTACCGATTGCACGGCGTCTTCGGCGTTCACAGGGGTTCGTTCGGTGGTGGCACCTCGGGCGAGGTCCTCGACCAGTTCAACGCCAAGACGATCACGCTCGAGGTCTGGGGCTCACCGGGCAGCACGGCAACCATCAACTACCTCGACGAAAACTCCCATCCGCAGCAGGCCCTCAACGTGCCCTTGCCCTGGAACATCGTATTGAGTTCAACGAAGCCCGGCATCCCGGCAAACCTGATCGCGCAAGGAGACGGCAGTTGGATCGCCTGCCGATTCGTCGTGAACAACCACGACGGGCACGGTGACGTCATCAAGGCTCCGAATCGTTCAGATTCCAACGAAACCGTGAACCCCTTCGTCTACTGCCTGGACAAGTCCGCATGAGCGAGCCAGGCGAGGCGCCGCCGCGCGTCGATCAGCCGCTGATCCCGCCGTTCCTGCCGCGGATGATCCATCGGCTCGCCCTGCCGATCGTCCTGGTGTGGTTGGGCATCGTGTTCGTCACCAACACCGTCTCGCCACAGCTGGAGGTCGTCGCCAAAACCCACTCGGTGTCGATGAGTCCGACTGCCGCGGCGTCCTTTCAGTCGATGATGAAGGTCGGATCGACGTTCAAAGAGTTCAACTCCGACAACTCGGCCATGATCTTGCTGGAGGGCGACAAGCCACTCGGGGCCGAAGCGCACCGCTACTACGACGAGATCGTCAGGCGCGCCGAGCAAGACAAGGTACACGTTCAGCACGTGCAGGATTTCTGGAGTGATCCGCTGACGGCGGCGGGTTCCCAGAGCCACGATCAAAAGGCCGCGTACGTCCAGGTTTACCTCGCCGGCAACATGGGCGGCGGGCTGGCGAACGAGTCTGCCCTGGCCCTCCGCAAGATCGTGGACTCGGTGCCCGCGCCGCCGGGGATCAAGGCCTACGTCACCGGTGCGGGTCCGCTGTTCGCCGATCAGTCGCATGCGGGCGAGAAGGGCGTCATGGTCGTCACTCTCGTCACTTTTTTGGTGATCGTGGTGATGCTGCTGTTCGTGTATCGGTCGGTGAGCATCGTTCTGATCATGCTGGCGATGGTGTTCATCGAGTTGGCCGCGGCTCGAGGCGTCGTCGCGACGCTCGGTAACTACGGCGTCATGGGGCTTTCCACGTTCGCCAACAACATGCTGGTGCTGATGGCGATCGCCGCCGGGACGGATTACGCGATCTTCGTGGTCGGCCGCTACCACGAGGCGCGCGGTCTCGGCGAGACCCGCGAAGAAGCGTTCTACACCATGTTCCACAGCACCGCGCATGTCGTGCTGGGATCGGGCCTGACCATCGCCGGCGCGATGTACTGCCTGAGCTTCTGCCGGCTGCCGTACTTCGAGTCGCTGGGGGTGCCTTGTGCGGTCGGCATGCTGGTCGCGGTGTTGGCGGCTTTGACGCTGGCACCGGCGGTCCTGACGGTGGCATCGTTCTTCAAGCTCATGGATCCGAAGCGCAAGCTGCAGACCCGTGGCTGGCGTCGCATCGGCACCGCGGTCGTCCGCTGGCCCGCACCGGTTCTCGCGGTGACCATCGGGGTCGCATTGGTTGGTCTGCTCGCCCTGCCCGGTTACAAGACGGACTACGACAACCGCCACTTCCTGCCGGCTGACACCCCGGCCAATGTCGGTTATGCCGCCGCGGACCGGCACTTCGACCAGGCTCGGCTCAATCCTGAGCTGTTGATGATCGAGACCGATCACGACCTGCGTAACCCGGCCGATTTCCTGGTCCTGGACAAGGTCGCCAAGGCGGTCTTCCACATTCCCGGTATCGGCCGGGTGCAGACCATCACCCGGCCGTTGGGCACGCCGCTCGACCACAGCACCCTCGGTTTTCAGATGAGTGCGCAAGCGGCAGGGCGGATCCAGACCCAGCACTATCAGGAAGAGCAGGCGGCAAACCTGCTCAAGCAGGCGAACGAGCTGCGCAAGACGATGGCAACGCTGCATGAGCAGATGCAGGTGACTCAGGACCTCAGTAACACGACGCACGAAACCACCAAGCTCACCAAAGAAACCGTGAAGATCACCGAGGCATTGCGCGACGACATCGCCAACTTCGACGACTTCTTCCGGCCGATCCGCAGCTTCTTCTACTGGGAGAGGCACTGCTACGACATTCCGGCCTGCTGGGCGCTACGGTCGGTCTTCAACGCGCTCGACGGCATCGACCAGGTGGCTCAGAACATCGAGGACCTCAGCGCGAATCTGGACAAGTTGGATCAGATCCAGCCGAAGCTGGTGGCGCTGATACCGCCGCAGATCGAGTCTCAGCAGCGCAACCTCGACACCACCATGTCGAACTACGCGACCATGATGGGTCTTAACGAACAGGCGAAAGCGCAGTCCGACAACGCCACCGCCCAAGGCGATGCCTTCGATAGAGCAAAAAATGACGACACGTTCTACCTTCCGCCGGAGGCGTTCAAGAGCCCGGATTTCGCACGGGGTCTCAAACAGTTCATCTCGCCGAATGGGCACGCCGTCCGGTTGATCATCTCCCATGAAGGCGACCCGGCGACTCCTGAAGGCATCAGCCACATCGAACCGATCAAGCAGGCCGTGCACGAGGCGATCAAGGGCACGCCCTGGGAGGGCGCCAAGGTCTACCTCGGCGGTACCGCCGCGACGTACAAGGACATGCACGACGGCTCTGCCATCGACCTGATGATCGCCGGAATTGCCGCAGCCACACTGATTTTCATCATCATGCTGGTGATCACCCGAAGCGCCGTGGCGGCCGTTGTGATCGTCGGTACGGTGTTGCTGTCACTAGGCGCCTCATTCGGACTCTCCGTGCTCGTATGGCAGTACATCCTGGGCATGAAGTTGCACTGGATGGTGCTGGCGATGGCGATCATCCTGCTGCTGGCGGTCGGCTCGGACTACAACCTGCTGTTGATATCGCGGTTCAAGGAGGAAATCCACGCCGGGCTCAAAACGGGGACGATCCGCGCGATGGCCGGTTCGGGCTCGGTGGTGACCTCCGCCGGTCTGGTGTTCGCCGCGACCATGGCCACGTTCATGTTCAGCCCGCTGCTGGTGATGGCCCAGGTAGGTACGACGATCGCGCTGGGTTTGTTGTTCGACACCTTGATCGTGCGGTCGTTCATGACGCCGTCGCTGGCCACCTTGCTCGGGCGCTGGTTCTGGTGGCCGCAGCACGTGCGTCCGCGGCCGGCCAGCATAATGCTGCGACCGTACGGACCGCGTCCCGCTGTGCGCGATTTGCTCCTCAAGAACGTCGAGGAGCACCCGGCGGGCGGATTGGTACAGCCGCGCTGATCCTACGAGGAAATCGGCCTCAGGACGTGGTTGGAACACTTCGCTGTGAGACGGCACCACCATCGCCCTGGGCCTGTTGTTCGACACGTTGATCGTGCGGTCGTTCATGATGCCGTCGGTGGCCGCGAAGATGGGCCGCTGGTTCTGGTGGCCGACCCGGGTGCGCACCCGGCCCGCCAGCATGATGCTGCGGCCGTACGGACCGCGTTCGGCGGTGCGTGCCTACATGCTGCCGCGGGAGGATGACGCCGGTTCGGCCAACACCGACCGGTTCCCGGCCGCGCATTTACTGAGCGCTCGAGCGGCGGGCAAAAAAATCCGCGCGTAACCCCTCGGGGACGCGCGGACTTTTTGAGGCGTTAGGCCCAGTTCCACACCGACATGTCGCCGGGCGGGTACTGGCCGCACACGTCGGTGGCCTTGGCGACGACGCCCTTGTTGTTGAAGAAGAGCTTCATGTGGTTCGGCCACGCGTACCAGAGCGGGTCGTTGTTGTAGAAGTTCTCGGAGTACGTCCGGCGGTCCTCGGGAGACAACGAGTAGAACCAGTGCACCTTGTCGATCGTCGCCTGCTGAACGTTCGGGTGGTTGTTGAAGTCGATCATGTACCGCTGGTAGTACACCGGGCTGGTGTCGCGGGTGGCCGCCATGATCTGCTCGGCGTCGCAGGTGGTGTTGATCATCCGGCGGGGAATCGGGAAGTCTTCCGTGGAATCGGCCACGGCGGTCTTCGGGAAGACGGCGGCGGCGATGCCGAGGGCGAGGAAGGCGGCGCCTGCGCGCAAGCCAGTGTTCAGCCAAGACATAGGTGTAACGGTAGCACTTTTGCGCGGCGGGGGGACAGTTCCTAGCTCAGCTCAGCATTGGTCGCGATCAGGCACGATGACGTGCGTCGGGTCGGGCCGCAGCTCCGGTGGGGCCTGGCTGTAGTCGCCGAACGGACCGTCGCGGCGCTCCACCGCCGCCCGCACGCCCTGAGTTTCCGCGGTCCTGATGAAGTCCAGGGCGTCGGGGGTGTTGCGCATCAGGCCGTCGAGGATGCCGCCCAGCGTCTGGGTGGACGCCAATCCCATGTTCTCGTAGGCCTGGTTGACGATCAGCTTCTGCGCCTGCAGTTGCGACAACGGGATCCGGGCCAGCTCGGCGGCGATCTCGGCGACCCGGGCCTCGAGGCGCTCGAACGGCACCGCCTCGTTGATCAGCTCGATCTCCGCCGCCTGGACCCCGGTCAGCGGCCGGCCGGTCAGCGAATGCCACTTGACCTTGGCGAAGCTGAGCCGGTAGAGCCACATCCCGCTCAGGTATGCGCCCCACATCCTGCTGTAGGGGGTGCCGATCACCGCGTCGGTGCTCGCGATGACCAGGTCCGCGCACAGCGCGTAGTCACTGGCCCCGCCGACGCACCAGCCGTGCACCTGGGCGATGACCGGCTTCGAGGCCCGCCAGATGGCCATGAACTTACTTGTCGGCCCCGTCTCGCGGGCGGTGACCATCGCGAAGTCCTTGCCGGGATCCCAGTGGCCGTCGGTCATCATGGCATCGCCCCAGTGCGCAAAGCCGCCGCCGAAGTCGTAGCCGCCGGAGAAGGCCCGGCCGGCGCCGCGCAGCACGATGACCTTGACTGCCGGGTCGCGTTCCGCCCGGCCGACGGCCGCCTCGATCTCGTCGGGCATCGGCGGCACGATGGTGTTGAGCTGCTCCGGACGGTTCAGCGTGATGGTGGCAACCGGGCCGGCCGTCGTGTACAGGAGTGTCTCGAAGTCGCTGGTTGGCATGGCTTCCTTACGGGTCGGGCTGACGATTCTCCGGTGACGACGCGTAGATGCGGTCCCCGATCTTGAGATACGGCGTCGTCAGGTAGGCCGACATGACGAGGAGGCCGGAAAAGATCACCGCCACGCAGACGGCGTTGGGCCAGATCCTGCCCGTGCCGAGCGCGAAACAGACGGTGCCGATGATCGAGGTCGCCCAGTAGAACCGCCTGCCGGCCCGGCGATCGCCGATGAAGCGGTAGCGTGCCTGCGCCGCCGTAACCAGGACGAAGATCAACCCGGTGGCGAGCAGGGTGAGTTCGATGCGTTGGGTCGCTGACACGTCGACGATCCTATGGCGCGGTGGGGCCCGGGCGCTGCGGCGCCAGCATCCGCCACAGGAACGAATAGGTCAGCGCCGACTTGAACGCGACCTGTTGGTTGTCGGCCGCGCCGGCGTGCCCGCCCTCGATGTTCTCGTAGTAGAAGACCCGATGCCCCGCGGCCTCCAACGCCGCCGTCATCTTGCGGGCGTGGCCCGGGTGCACCCGATCGTCGCGGGTGGAGGTGGTCATCAGCACCGGCGGGTAGTGGCGCGTCGCCGAAATGTTCTGGTACGGGGAGTATTCGGAGATGAATGCCCAGTCTTCCGGATTGTCCGGGTCGCCGTATTCGGCCATCCACGACGCACCCGCGAGCAGCAGGTGGTAGCGCTTCATGTCCAGCAGCGGCACGCTGCAGACCAGCGCGCCGAACCTCTCCGGGTACTGGGTCAGCATGATGCCCATGAGCAGGCCACCGTTGCTGCCGCCCTGCGCGCCGAGCTGGTCGACGCCGGTGATGCCGCGGTTCACCAAGTCGGTCGCCACGGCGGCGAAATCCTCGGCCACCTTGTGCCGGCCCTCGCGCATCGCCTGGGTGTGCCAGCCCGGCCCGTACTCCCCGCCGCCGCGGATGTTGGCGAGCACGTAGGTGCCGCCGCGGGCCAGCCACAGCCGGCCGAGCACGCCGCTGTAGCCGGGGGTGTTGGCGGATTCGAAGCCACCGTAGCCGTACAGCATCGTCGGGCCCGGGCCCGACGCGTCGGCCGGCCGCACCACGAAGTACGGGATCGCGGTTCCGTCCTGCGACGGCACGAAATGCTGTGCCACCGTCATGTTTTCGGCATCGAAGAAGGCCGGCGCGGACTTGACCTGGTCGAGGGGGTCCGCGCCGGTGCCACGCATGAGCCGTGAGGGCATGACGAATCCGCTGGAGTCGAGGAAGAACTCGTCACCGGTGTCGTCGGCGGCGACGACGACGGTGTTGGTCGCCTCCGGAATGCCGGGGACCGGCTCGCGCCGCCAGGTGGCCGGCGTGACGATCTCCACCCGGCTGGCCACGTCGGCGAGGGTGACCATCAACAGGCGATCCCGGGTCCACGCGTAGTGATTCAGCGCGGTGTGCTCGTCGGGCTCGAACACCACGCTCAATTGGGCTGTGCCCGACAAGAAATCGTCGTAGCCGGCCGCCAGCAGGCAACCGGCGGGGTAGCTCTGCGCGCCGTAGAACCAATCGGTGCGCAACTCGATGAGGAGCCACTCGCGGTGTATCGACAAGCTCGCGTCGGTGGGCGCGTCGATCCGGATCAGCTCGGGGTTTTCCGGGAGGCCCCGCAGTTCGTAGACCTCTTCGTTCCAGAAGTCGAGGGCCCGACCCAGCAGGGTGCGCTCGAAGCCCGGGGTGCGATCCACCGAGGCGGACACCCGGACGTCGGTGCGGGCGCCCTCGAACACGGTTTCGGCGTCGGCCAGCGGGGTGGCCCGGCGCCACAGCTTGATCACCCGCGGGTAGCCCGAATCGGTCAGCGAGTCGTCGCCGAAGTCCGTGCCCACCAGGACGGTATCGGTGTCCACCCAGGCGAGCTGCGACTTGGCCTCCGGCAGCGCGAATCCGTCGGTGATGAACTCGCGTGTGCCCATGTCGAATTCGCGCACGATGGAGGCGTCCGAACCGCCCCTGGACAGCGCGACCAGGGCGCGCGTGTACTCCGGTTCGATGACGCCGGCGCCGGCCCACACCCACCTCCCGTCGTCGGCTCGGCCCAATTCGTCCACATCGATCAGCACGTCCCACTCGGGGGAATCGGTGCGATAGCTGTCCAGCGTGGTGCGCCGCCACAACCCGCGGGGGTTGGCGGCGTCACGCCAGAAGTTGTAGAGGTACTCGCCGCGGCGCACCACGTACGGGATGCGGGCGTCGGTGTCGAGCACCTCGAGCGCCTCGGTGCGCATCCGCTCGAAGTCCGCGTCGCGCAACGTCGCCAGCGTCGGTTCGTTACGCGCCCGCACCCAATCCAGCGCCTCGTCGCCGGCGACGTCCTCGAGCCACAGGTAGGGGTCACGATCGTCTTCGGCGGCCCCGGGGGGTTGCGATGTCATGAACGCCATTGTGACCTCCGGCGGTAGTGTGAGGTGTATTACACAGGCGAGCGAGGAGTGAGCGCAGATGACTGTTTTCGCACGTCCGGGTTCTGCTGGGGCGCTGATGTCGTACGAATCCCGCTACGACAACTTCATCGGGGGCGGGTGGGTCCGGCCCGCGCGGGGCCGCTACTTCGAGAACCCGACCCCGGTGACCGGCCAGCCGTTCTGCGAGGTCGCGCGGTCCGACGAGGCCGACGTCGAGAAGGCGCTCGACGCCGCCCACGCGGCGGCTCCGGCGTGGGGCAAGACCGCACCGGCCGAGCGGGCGGCGGTCCTGAACAAGATCGCCGACCGGATGGAGGAGCACAAGGCCGCGCTGGCAGTGGCCGAAGTGTGGGACAACGGCAAACCGATCCGCGAGGCGCTGGGCGCCGACATCACGCTGGCGGTCGACCATTTCCGCTACTTCGCCGGGGCGATCCGCGCGCAGGAGGGTTCGCTGTCCCAGATCGACGAGGACACCGTCGCCTACCACTTCCACGAGCCGCTCGGCGTCGTCGGGCAGATCATTCCGTGGAACTTCCCGATCCTGATGGCCACCTGGAAGCTGGCGCCCGCGCTGGCCGCGGGCAACGCGGTGGTGCTCAAACCCGCCGAGCAGACGCCGGTCTCGGTGCTCTACCTGATGTCGCTGATCGGCGATCTGTTGCCGGCCGGGGTGGTCAACGTCGTCAACGGGTTCGGGGCCGAGGCGGGCAAGCCGCTGGCGTCGAGCAACCGGATCGCCAAGATCGCCTTCACCGGCGAGACCACCACGGGGCGGTTGATCATGCAATACGCCTCCCAGAACCTGATCCCGGTCACCCTGGAGCTCGGCGGCAAGAGTCCCAACATCTTCTTCTCCGACGTGATGGCCAAGGGCGACGACTTCTGCGACAAGGCGCTCGAGGGCTTCACCATGTTCGCCCTCAACCAGGGCGAGGTGTGCACCTGCCCGTCGCGCAGCCTGATCCAGTCCGACATCTACGACGAGTTCCTCGAGCTGGCCGCGATCCGCACCAAGGCGGTGCGGCAGGGCGATCCGCTGGACACCGAAACGATGCTGGGATCGCAGGCGTCCAACGACCAGCTGGAAAAAGTGTTGTCCTACATCGAGATCGGCAAGGACGAGGGCGCCAAGATCATCACCGGCGGGGAGCGCGCCGAGCTGGGCGGCGACCTGTCCGGCGGCTACTACATGCAGCCGACGATCTTCGCCGGCAACAACAAGATGCGGGTCTTCCAGGAGGAGATCTTCGGCCCGGTCGTGGCGGTGACGTCGTTCTCCGACTACGACGACGCGATCTCGATCGCCAACGACACCCTCTACGGCCTGGGCGCCGGTGTGTGGAGCCGCGACGGCAACACCGCCTACCGGGCCGGGCGCGACATCCGCGCCGGCCGGGTGTGGGTGAACTGCTACCACGCGTATCCCGCGCACGCCGCCTTCGGCGGCTACAAGCAGTCCGGCATCGGCCGGGAGAACCACAAGATGATGCTCGACCACTACCAGCAGACCAAGAACCTGATGGTGTCCTACTCCGAAAAGGCCCAGGGATTCTTCTAGATGAGTCCCGGGTCCCCACCAGGAGTTGTCATCACCGCCGGCGCCGCCGAACTATTGGCGCGCCTGCGGGACGAGCACGGCCCGCTCATGTTCCACCAATCCGGTGGCTGCTGCGACGGGTCGTCGCCGATGTGCTTCCCGCGCGGCGACTTCGTCGTCGGTGACCGCGACGTGTTGCTGGGCGTGTTGGACGTTGGAGCTGACGGGGTGCCGGTGTGGATTTCGGGCCCGCAGTACGAGACCTGGAAGCACACCCAGCTGGTCATCGACGTGGTCCCGGGCCGCGGCGGGGGATTCAGCCTGGAAGCGCCCGAAGGGGTGCGGTTCCTGTCCCGCGGCCGCGTCTTCACCGACGATGAACAGGCCGAGCTGCGGGCCGCGCCGATCGTCACCGGCGCCGATTATGAACGCGGCGAACGCCCTTCCGCGCGCGGTCAGGTGGTGACCGACGCGGCATTCCGAACGTGCCCTCCGGCTCGGTGACCGCAGTAATGTCGAAATCGTGATCCCCCTTCCACGTCCGCGGTTGCTGGCCGCCGCCATGCTGATCGGCGCCGCGGTCGGGCTGTTGGCGGGGGTGGGATTCGCCGGGGCGGTCCATCCGGGCATCCGTCCGGCTTTCGCCCTCGCGTCGGTGGCCGGGATACCCAGTGCGGCCGGGCTGGTGACGATCCTGTTCTCCGGACGCCGGTGGGTGACCATGCTGGGCGCGTTCATCCTGTCGGTGGCGCCCGGCTGGTTCGGTGTTCTCGTCGCCCTCCAGGTGACCTCCGGTGGCTGACGACGACACCCCGTCGAGCCCGGGGACCCAGTCATGGGTGCCCGACTTCTCCGATTCCGACGAGGACCCGGGGACGCAGTCGTGGGTGCCGGATTTCTCGGATTCCGACGACACCGGCGGGCAGCCCGCCGCGAAGGGCGAACCGCAGACGCCTGCGGCCGCCGTCGGCGAGCAGGACGCCGACGCCGAATCCGCTGTCGCGCCGGTGCAACCGGTCACCGTTCCCGGGCGCTACCTCTACCTGAAGTGGTGGAAGCTGCTGCTGGTCATCCTCGGGGTGTGGTTCGTGGCGGCCGACGCCGGGTTCGGGCTGTTCTATTGGTGGTACCACTCGGTCGACCAGATCCCGGCGCTCTTCGTGGTCCTGGTGTACGTGGTGGCCTGCGCCGTGGGCGGTGTGCTGCTCGCGATGGTTGAGGGCAGGCCGCTGGTCTCCGCGCTGTCGCTGGCGGTGATGTCGGGGCCGTTCGCCTCCCTGGCCGCCGCGGCGCCCCTGCACGGCTACTACCACTGCGCGCGGGTGGGCCACTGCCTCGTCGGCCTCATTCCGTATTAACGCCCGGCCCGGGCGGCCACTAGGGTAGGGGCCGTGACCCATTTTGACGTCGTCGTCCTCGGGGCCGGTCCCGGCGGATATGTCGCAGCCATTCGCGCCGCACAGCTCGGCCTGAACACCGCAGTCGTCGAGCCGAAGTACTGGGGCGGAGTCTGCCTCAACGTCGGCTGCATCCCCTCCAAGGCGCTGCTGCGCAACGCCGAGCTGGTGCAGATCTTCACCAAAGAGGCCAAGACTTTCGGGATTAACGGCGAGGCGACCTTCGACTACGGCGCCGCCTTCGACCGCAGCCGCAAGGTGGCCGACGGCCGGGTCGCGGGCGTGCACTTCCTGATGAAGAAGAACAAGATCACCGAGATCAACGGGTACGGCAGGTTCACCGACGCCAACACCGTGTCCGTCGACCTCAATGACGGTGGTTCGGAAACGGTGACGTTCGACCACGCCATCATCGCCACCGGCAGCAGCACCCGGCTGGTGCCCGGAACGTCGCTGTCGACCAACGTGGTCACCTACGAAGAGCAGATCCTGTCCCGAGAGCTGCCCGAGTCGATCGTCATCGCCGGCGCCGGCGCGATCGGCATGGAGTTCGGCTATGTCCTGAAGAATTACGGCGTCGACGTGACCATCGTGGAGTTCCTGCCGCGCGCGTTGCCCAACGAGGACGCCGATGTCTCCAAGGAGATCGAGAAGCAGTTCAAGAAGCTGGGCATCAAGGTCCTCACCGGAACCAAGGTCGAGTCGATTTCCGACAATGGCTCGGAGGTCACCGTCGCCGTCAGCAAGGACGGTAACGCGCAGGAACTCAAGGCAGCGAAAGTGCTGCAGGCCATCGGTTTTGCGCCCAACGTCGAGGGCTACGGCCTGGAGGCGGCCGGTGTCGCGCTGACCGACCGCAAGGCCATCGGCATCAACGAATACATGCGTACCAGCGCGCCGCACATCTACGCCATCGGTGACGTCACCGGCAAACTGATGCTCGCCCACGTCGCCGAGGCCATGGGCGTGGTGGCAGCCGAAACCATTGCCGGCGCAGAGACTTTGGCGCTGGGCGACTACAGGATGCTGCCGCGCGCGACGTTCTGCCAGCCGCAGGTGGCCAGCTTCGGGCTGACCGAACAGCAGGCCCGCGACGAAGGCTACGACGTCGCGGTGGCCAAGTTCCCGTTCACCGCCAACGGCAAGGCGCACGGCCTGGGTGATCCCAGCGGCTTCGTCAAGCTGATCGCCGACGCGAAACACCTCGAGCTGCTGGGCGGACACCTGATCGGCCACGACGTCTCCGAGCTGCTGCCCGAGCTGACGCTGGCGCAGAAGTGGGACCTGACCGCCAACGAGTTGGCACGCAACGTGCACACCCATCCGACCATGTCCGAAGCGCTGCAGGAGTGCTTCCACGGCCTGGTCGGCCACATGATCAACTTCTGAAGCCCCCATGCGCAGCGACATCGTTCTGGGGGCCGTGGGCGGTCTCGTCGCGGGCTATGTGCTGTGGTTGGCGGCCTTTTCGATCGTCGACGACAACGCGGCGGTGGGACAGTGGGGCCCGACGGCGTTGCTGCTGTCGCTCGCGCTGGCGGTCTGCGCCACGATGTGGGCGTCGTTCCTGCGCCGGCGCAGGAAATACGCGTGGTCGGGGTTCGGGTTCGGGCTGTCCGTGCCGCCGCTGCTGTTGACGCTGGCCGTGCTCGCCAACGTCTACCTGTGACCAGAGCGGGCTAGCGGGGGTTGTCCAGCGGGATGTCCAGTGCCGCCATCGTCGCTGCCAGCCCATCGTATTGGCTTGCCAGCAAGCAGAATTCGATCAGCTGGCGCCGGTCGAGGTGCTCGGCGAGCTGCTGCCAGGTGGCGTCGGTGATGGTGCGGTCCTTGATGAACTCGTCCGTCGCCGTGAGCAACGCCTGCTGCCGCACGCTCAGGCGCGCCTCGACCCGGTCCTGACGCTCGGGCCAAGCGAAGATCGCGGCCTGCAGGTCGGCGTTCAGTCCCTGCTTGGCGGCCATCCGGCGATGATGCTGCAGCTCGTATTCGCAGGCGCGCACATGCGCGACCCGCAGGATCACCAGCTCGGTGTCGATCGCCGGCAGCCGGCCGCGCAGCACGCGGCCGCTGTAAATGCTCCACGCCAAGAACAGCAACCGGTGCTGACCCAATGTGGTGAACAGGTGCATCTCGGGAGCCCGGACCGTCCGCGCGGCCAGCTTCGCCAGTACCCAGTTGATCGGGCCCAGTTCGCGGAACCGCCCCGACGGGATGCGGCCATTGCGAGCCCCGGTCACGGTTGCTTCACCAAATACGGGGAGACCGTGCTGCGGTGCTCGTCCAGATCCAGCGCGCGGCCCAGGGCCGGGAACGCCCGCTGCGGGCAGTTGTCGCGTTCGCAGACCCGGCAGCCCGCGCCGATCGGTGTGGCGATCTCCCCCGACAAGTCGAGTCCTTCCGAGTAGACGAGCCGGTGCGCGTGGCGAAGCTCGCACCCCAGACCGATCGCGAAGGTCTTACCCGGCTGACCATACCGCGCGGCCCGGCGCTCAACGGTCCGGGCCACCCACATGTAGTTGCGGCCGTCGGGCATCTGGGCGATCTGAACCAGGATCTTGCCCGGGTTGGCGAACGTCTCGTACACGTTCCACAGCGGGCAGGTGCCTCCGCTGGAGGAAAAGTGAAACCCGGTGGCGGACTGGCGTTTCGACATGTTGCCGGCCCGGTCCACCCGCACGAACGAGAACGGCACGCCGCGCATCGACGGCCGTTGCAGCGTCGAAAGCCGGTGCGCGATGGTCTCGTAGCTGACCGAGTAGAAAGAGGACAACCGCTCGACGTCGTAGCGGAAATTCTCCGAGACGTCGTGGAACTGGCGGTAGGGCAGCACCGCGGCCGCGGCGAAGTAGTTGGCCAGCCCGAGCCGGGCCAGCCTGTGCGACTCGTCGCTGGTGAACTTGCCCTCCGCCACCAGGCTGTCGATCAGATCGCCGTACTCGAGGTAGGCCAGTTCGGCGGCCATCTTGAAAACCTGCTGACCCAGCGACAGGTGATTGCTGATCTCCAGCGTCTTGGTCCCGGGGTCGTACCGGTGCAGCACGGTGTCGCCGAGATCGATCCGCCTGTTGATGTGCACCCCGTGCACCTCGGTCAGCCGGCGATTCAGCTCGCGGGCGAGGTCGCCGTGGTGCAGTCGCATCTGGATCGTGAGGTCTTCGGCGGCGGTGTCCAGCTCGTGCAGGTAGTTCTGGCGTTGGTAGAAGTAGTCGCGCACCTCCTCGTGCGGCATCGTGATCGAGCCGCTGCCGCTGCCGTCGGAGTACCGCTCCTCGGTGGCGGCGGCCAGCTGCGCCGTGGTGATCCGATAGCGCCGGTGCAAATTGACCACCGCCCGCGCCAGGGTCGGGTGGGCGCCGACCATCTCGGCCACCTCGGTCGGGTCGACGTCGATGTCCAGGTCGCGGTCCATGGTCACCTCGCGCAGCTCGGCAACCAGCCGGGTGTCGTCCTGGGACGCGAAGAAGGTCGCATCCACGCCGAACACCTCGGTGATCCGCAGCAGCACCGCCACCGTCAGGGGGCGAACGTCGTGCTCGATCTGGTTCAGGTAGCTCGGCGAGATTTCCAGCATCTGGGCCAGCGCGGCCTGCGAAAACCCACGCTCGTTGCGCAGCTGGCGGACCCGGGAGCCGACGAAGGTCTTGGACACTTCACCCAGGGTACCGGGGTTGCTAAGCGGAAGTTGGCAGAGTTCGCAGCTGCCAGGAGTCGCGTCGCGATTGGTTTTTGGCCCAGGTCGTTGGCATGATTCGCAGCGGAGGCCTCAGGGCTAGCCTGGGGTGCCGACGAGGAGGAAACGGGGAACGAAGCCGTGAGCCTGGACAAAGATTTGATGCCGGTTCCCGACGGGCACCCCGATGTGTTCGATCGCGAATGGCCGCTGCGCGTGGCCGACATCGACCGCACGGGCCGGCTGCGGCTGGACGCGGCGGCCCGGCACATCCAGGACGTCGGCCAGGACCAGCTGCGCGAGATGGGTTTCGAGGAGACGCACCCGCTGTGGATCGTCCGGCGCACCATGGTCGACCTGATCCGCCCGATCGAATTCCAGGACATGCTGCGGTGCCGGCGCTGGTGTTCGGGCACCTCCAACCGGTGGTGTGAGATGCGGGTTCGCGTCGACGGACGCAAGGGCGGGCTGATCGAGTCCGAGGCGTTCTGGATCAACATCAACCGGGAGACCCAGATGCCGTCGCGCATCTCCGACGACTTCCTGGCGGGCCTGCACAAGACGACGTCCGTGGACCGGTTGCGGTGGAAGGCCTACCTGAAACCGGCCAGCCGCGACGACGCGGCCGAGATCCACGAGTTCCCCGTCCGGGTCACCGACATCGACCTGTTCGACCACATGAACAACTCGGTGTATTGGAGCGTGATCGAGGACTACCTGGCTTCGCACCTGGAGCTGATGCAGGCGCCGCTGCGCATCACGATCGAGCATGAGGCGCCGGTGGCGCTGGGCGACAAGCTGGAGATCATTTCGCACGTGCACCCGCCCGGATCGACCGATCGATTCGGTCCCAACCTGGCCGATCGCACTGTTACAACGCTCACATACGCCGTCGGCGACGAGGCGAAAGCGGTCGCGGCGATCTTCACGCGGTAGCGGAACCGTCGCCCCCGTCAATTTCCATTCTGACCTGCGGATATGTGGTTACTGACGGGTAGTTTCTGAAACGGTTAAGTTTCCGCACGACTTCGCAAGATTTGCTAATTCCCGCGGAGTCGTTGCCGAAATTGGCAAATGAAACGGCTGGACCTGCATCAACAGCTGTGCCATCGTCGAATTAGCACACCAGCGAAGTTGAGCCTCTAGCTACCGCCGGTGAAGCGTTCACCAACTCAGTAGTGAAGATTCGTTAAGGAGCATGCCCAATGTCTGTCGTTGGCACCCCCAAGAGCCCCGAACAGATCCAGAAGGACTGGGACACCAACCCGCGTTGGAAGGGTGTCAGTCGTACCTACAGCGCGGAGGACGTCGTCGCCCTGCAGGGCACCGTGGTCGAGGAGCACACGCTGGCCCGCCGCGGCGCCGAGGTGCTCTGGGAGCAGCTGCACGACCTGGAGTGGATCAACGCGCTGGGTGCCCTGACCGGCAACATGGCCGTCCAGCAGGTCCGCGCCGGCCTGAAGGCCATCTACCTGTCGGGTTGGCAGGTCGCCGGTGACGCCAACCTGTCGGGTCACACCTATCCCGACCAGAGCCTGTACCCCGCCAACTCGGTGCCGCAGGTGGTCCGCCGGATCAACAACGCGCTGCTGCGCGCCGACGAGATCGCGCGGGTCGAGGGTGACCGGTCGGTGGAGAACTGGCTGGCGCCGATCGTCGCCGACGGCGAGGCCGGCTTCGGTGGTGCGCTCAACGTCTACGAGCTGCAGAAGGCGATGATCGCCGCGGGCGTCGCGGGCTCGCACTGGGAGGACCAGCTCGCGTCGGAGAAGAAGTGCGGTCACCTCGGCGGCAAGGTGCTCATCCCGACCCAGCAGCACATCCGGACGCTGACCTCGGCCCGCCTGGCGGCCGACGTCTGCGACGTGCCGACCGTTGTCATCGCCCGGACCGACGCCGAGGCGGCGACCCTGATCACCTCGGATGTCGACGAGCGTGACCAGCCGTTCATCACCGGTGAGCGGACCAAGGAAGGCTTCTACCGGGTGCGCAACGGGCTCGAGCCCTGCATCGCCCGGGCCAAGGCCTACGCGCCGTACTCCGACCTGATCTGGATGGAGACCGGCACGCCGGACCTCGACCTGGCCGCGAAGTTCGCCGAGGGCGTCAAGTCCGAGTTCCCCGACCAGATGCTGGCCTACAACTGCTCGCCGTCGTTCAACTGGCGCAAGCACCTGGATGACGCCACCATTGCGAAGTTCCAAAAGGAGCTTGCCGCAATGGGATTCAAGTTCCAGTTCATCACGCTGGCCGGCTTCCACGCGCTGAACTACTCGATGTTCGATCTGGCCTACGGCTACGCCCGCAACCAGATGACCGCGTACGTGGAGCTGCAGGAGCGCGAGTTCGCCGCCGAGGAACGCGGTTACACCGCGACCAAGCACCAGCGCGAGGTCGGTGCGGGTTACTTCGACCGCATCGCGACCACGGTCGACCCCACCTCGTCGACCACCGCGCTGACCGGCTCGACCGAAGAGGGCCAGTTTCACTGAGCCGCTGCGGAAGAGCTGAGCAGACGCAAAATCGCACTGCTGCGATCCAGATCGTGCGAGTCTGCGTTCCCCCGCAAGCGGGAGGTACCCCCAGCTCGCCGTGAAGTAGCATTGGCCCCGCCCAGCGAACCTGGGCGGGGCCAATTGCTGTGCAAGACGATACGACACCGAAAGAGATGAGAGTGAGCGACGCAGCGATTCAGCGGGTAGGGGTTGTCGGGGCCGGCCAGATGGGATCCGGCATCGCCGAAGTCTCGGTGCGCGCCGGTGTCGACGTGACGGTGTTCGAGACCACCGAGGCCCTGATCACGGCCGGACGCAACCGCATCGTGAAGTCGCTGGAGCGCGGCGTCAGCGCGGGGAAGGTCACCGAGCGGGAGCGCGACCGCGCGCTGAGCCAGCTCACCTTCACCACCGATCTGAAGGACCTCGCCGACCGCCAATTGGTCATCGAGGCGATCATCGAAGACGCTGCGATCAAGGCGGAGGTGTTCGCCGAACTCGACCGGGTCGTCACAGATCCCGACGCGGTCCTGGCGTCCAACACTTCCAGCATTCCGATCATGAAGATCGCCGCGGCCACCAAGAACCCGCAGCGGGTGCTGGGCCTGCACTTCTTCAACCCCGTTCCGGTGCTCCCGCTGGTCGAGTTGGTCAGCACGCTGGTCACCGACGAAGCCGCCGCCGCGCGCACCGAGGAGTTCGCGAGCGCGGTCCTGGGCAAGCAGGTGGTGCGCTGCTCCGACCGGTCCGGCTTTGTCGTGAATGCACTGCTGGTTCCCTACCTGCTGTCGGCAATTCGTATGGTGGAGGCCGGTTTTGCCACCATCGAAGACGTCGACAAGGCCGTTGTCGCCGGGCTCTCACACCCGATGGGGCCGCTGCGGCTGTCCGATCTCGTCGGCCTGGACACCCTGAAGCTGATCGCGGACAAGATGTTCGAGGAATTCAAGGAACCGCAGTACGGCCCGCCGCCGCTGTTGCTGCGCATGGTGGAGGCGGGCCGGCTGGGCAAGAAAACGGGTCAGGGTTTTTACACCTATTGACCCCACACGGTCGGTCGCGTGCAGATGGCAGCCTTGCGTGCCTTATGCTCTCGTTCAACAACGAGAGGATAATCGGGCAAATCCATGACTACGTTGAGGCCGTTCTATGAAGAGTCGCAATCGATCTATGACATTTCGGACGAGTTTTTCGCGTTATTTTTAGACCCAACCATGGGCTACACCTGCGCATACTTCGAGCGAGACGACATGACGCTGGAAGAAGCCCAAAATGCGAAGTTCGACCTGGCACTGAGAAAGCTGGATCTGCAGCCCGGCATGACATTACTCGATATCGGTTGCGGCTGGGGCGGCGCGCTGAAGCGGGCGGTCGAGAAGTTCGACGTCAACGTGATCGGAATCACGTTGAGCCGCAACCAGTTCGAGTACAGCAAAGCCAAACTGGCGGCGATCCCCACGAACCGCAACGTGGAGGTGCGGCTGCAGGGGTGGGAAGAATTCGAGGACAAAGTCGACCGAATCGTCACGATCGGCGCATTCGAAGCGTTCAAGATGGAGCGTTACGCCGCGTTCTTCGGTCGTGCCTACAACATCCTCCCGGATGACGGCAGGATGCTCCTGCATACTATTTTGACGTATCACTGGCAAGATATGCCGGCGCGCGGCATCAAGCTGACAATGAGCGATGTGCGATTCGCGCGATTCATCGGCAAGGAGATCTTCCCAGGCGGACAGTTGCCGACGCAGGAGGACATTTTCACGTTCGCGCAGGCCGCCGGCTTCTCGGTCGAACAGGTGCAACTACTGGGCGAGCATTACGAGCGGACGCTCAACCTTTGGGCCGCCAACCTGCAAGTCAACAAGGACGAGGCGATCGCCATCCAGTCCGAAGAGGTCTACGAGCGCTATATGCACTATCTGACTGGATGCGAGAACTTTTTCCACAAGGGCATCAGCAACGTCGGGCAGTTCACTTTGGTGAAGTGAGCCGCTGACTACTTCTCCAGAGTGAACTGGTCGACGTCGGTGTAGCCCTGCCGGAACAGCTTGGCGCAGCCGGTCAGGTACTTCATGTAACGGTTGTAGACCTCTTCGGACTGGATCGCGACGGCCTGCTCGCGCTTTGCCTCGAGGGCGGCCGCCCACATCTCCAGGGTCCGCGCGTAGTGCAGCTGCAGCGAGTGGACCCGGGTCAGCTCGAACCCGGACGTGACCGCGTACTCTCCGACGGTCTGAGGCGTCGGCAGCCAGCCGCCCGGGAAGATCTCGGTCAAGATGAATTGCGAGAAGTGAACGATCTCGTGAGTCAGCGTCATGCCCCGCGCCCGGGCGTCTTTGAAGGAGGGGCGGACGATGGTGTGCAGCAACATCACACCGTCGGACGGCAGCACTTGGTAGGCCATCTTGAAGAAACGGCCGTAGCGCTGGCGGCCGAAGTGCTCGAAGGCGCCGATCGAGACGATGCGGTCGACGGGCTCGTGGAACTTCTCCCACCCCTCCAACAGCACCCGCCGGGTGCGGGGGGTGTCCATCTGGTCGAACGTCTTCTGCACGTGCTCGGCCTGGTTCTCCGACAACGTCAGGCCCACGACGTTGACGTCGTACTTCTCGATGGCCCGTCGCATGGTCGCGCCCCAGCCGCAGCCGATGTCCAGCAGCGTCATCCCCGGCTCGAGCTTCAGCTTGCCCAGCGCCAGGTCGATCTTGGCGAGCTGCGCTTCTTCGAGGGTCATGTCGTCGCGCTCGAAGTAGGCGCAGCTGTATGTCTGGGTGGGGTCCAAGAACAACCGAAAGAAGTCGTCAGACAGGTCGTAGTGGGCTTGCACGTTTCCAAAATGCGGCGTGAGCTGCACGGACATGTCGAGAAGAGCCTTTCGTTATGCGGAGGCGGGGATGGCCAGCCGGCCCGACGCGCCCTGCGTCACCCCCCGATGCATCCCCTGCAGGGTGGTCGCTGCGTCGATGCAAGGCCTCCTGCGAGCGGGGCCTCTAGGGTCACACGAGAACGGCCGAATTGACAAAAGAAGGCCAGCTGGGCAGCGTCGCGACACCCTAGAGCGGGGACTCATCCTCATGCCCGCGGGGCGGGACGATCGGCGACGGATGGGGTTCTTCGCGGAACTTCTCCAGCGATCCGCCGACCTCGACGATGCCCTTGAGGGCGTTCCAGCTCAGCATCGTCAGGTAGTCGATCAACTCGTCGCGACTCATGCGCGGGGAGGACATCCACGAGTGGGTGGCCAGTTGCACGCCGCCGACGATCAGGTAGGCCCACGGCTCCACGCCGCCGGTGTCCATCCCGGCCTGCTGCATGCGGCGGCGCATCATCACCGCGAGCATGCGGGCGATGATCCGCTCGGAGTCGGCGATCACCTTGCTCTTACTGGCCGAACTGTTGGACATCACGAAGCGATACGGCTCGGGCTCGCTCGCCACGGTATCGACGTACACCCGAATGACCTCGCGGGCCAGGTCGAAGCCGTCCAGGTTGGACGTCAGCGCCGCGGCCATGTTGGGAATCAGGGTGATTTGGGTGAACCGCATCATCACGGCGGTGGTCAGATCGTTCTTGTCGACGAAATAGCGATACAGCACCGTCTTGGAAACGCCGATCTCCGCGGCGATGTCGTCCATGCTCAGGGCGCCGCCGTGCCGCCGAATCGCGTCGATCGTGCCGTCTACCAACTCGTTACGGCGCTCCACCTTGTGTTGGTGCCAGCGCCGTTTGCGACCATCCGTCTTGGCCGTCACAGCCAACATTCGCTCTGCCACTGTCGCCGATATCCCATTCACTAGACGCACTCGATACTACGGCGTGCGGCCCTGTTTGGGACTTCGACCGCGCCCCGGTGCAGCCTCGGTGAACAGTGTCGTCACACCAATCGGTCGGGACGATGAATGATGGAGTGGTGGTACACAGAGCCTCGCCTCGAGGCGAAGCGTCGACCCCGCGAGCGGCCGGGCCGGGCTCGACGACGCCGTCGACCGGAACGGGGCGCTCTCACGCGTCGTTCGCCGAATCCTTCGCCGGCGCCGACCCGCAGGCCGATGCGGAGCGGCGGGTGGCGCTGCGCCGGATGAAGGCGGTCGCGCTGGGCTTCTTGATCGGCGCCACCGGGCTGTTCCTCGCCTGCCGTTGGGCCCAGGCCCACGCCCACCTGGGCGTCTGGGTCGGCTACGTCGGTGCCGCCGCGGAGGCCGGGATGGTGGGCGCGCTGGCCGACTGGTTCGCGGTAACGGCGCTGTTCAGGCATCCGCTGGGGATCCCCATCCCGCACACCGCGATCATCAAGCGCAAGAAGGATCAGCTCGGCGAGGGCCTGGGCACCTTCGTGCGGGAGAACTTCCTGTCGCCACCGGTGGTGGAGACCAAGCTGCGGGACGCCGAGGTGTCCGGACGCCTCGGGAAGTGGCTGTCGGAGGCCGCGCACGCCGAGCGAGTGGCCAGCGAGACGGCCACCGTGCTGCGGGTACTGGTCGAGCTGCTCCGCGACGACGACGTCCAGCAGGTGATCGACCGGATGATCGTGCGCCGCATCGCCGAACCCCAGTGGGGGCCGCCGGTCGGGCGGGTATTGGGGACCCTGCTGGCCGAGAACCGGCAGGAGGCGTTGATCCAGTTGCTGGCCGACCGCGCCTTTCAGTGGTCGCTCAACGCCGGCGAGGTGATCCAGCGGGTGGTCGAGCGTGACTCGCCGACGTGGTCGCCACGCTTCATCGACCACCTGGTCGGGGACCGCATCCACCGTGAGCTGATGGACTTCACCGACAAGGTGCGTCGCAATCCCGACCACGAGCTGCGCCGGTCGGCGACCCGTTTCCTGTTCGAATTCGCCGACGACCTGCAGAACGACGCCGACACCATCGCGCGCGCCGATGCGATCAAAGAGCAGCTGATGGCGCGCGACGAGATCGCCAACGCCGCCGCGGCGGCCTGGAAGACGCTGAAACGGCTGGTGCTCGAGGGCGTGGACGACCCGTCCAGCACGTTGCGCACCCGCATCGCCGACACGGTGGTCCGCATCGGGGAATCGCTGCGCGACGACGCCGACCTGCGCGACAAGGTGGACAACTGGATCGTGCGCGCGGCCCAGCACCTGGTCTCGCAGTACGGGGTGGAGATCACAGCGATCATCACCGACACCATCGAGCGCTGGGACGCCGAGGAGGCCAGCCGGCGCATCGAGCTGCACGTGGGCCGCGACCTGCAGTTCATCCGGATCAACGGAACCGTGGTCGGCTCTCTGGCGGGCGTGCTGATCTACGCCGTCGCGCAGCTGCTTTTCTAGTAGTGCTAACAAGTGCTTGCAATAGCAAGCACTTGTAGTAGGCTGATGGCGTCAAGATCGACCATCGACGCAGGAGCAGGCCATGGCACCCGAGGAGAAGCTCTCCGCCAAGGTGTCCAACGCCGCCTCCGACATGGCCTCGGACATCGGCAGCTTCATCCGGAGCCAGCGCGAACTCGCGCAGGTCTCAGTGCGCCAACTCGCCGAAAAGTCCGGCGTCAGCAATCCATACCTGAGCCAGGTGGAGCGGGGATTGCGTAAGCCGTCCGCCGACGTGCTCAATCAAATCGCGAAGGCGCTGCGGGTTTCCGCCGAGGTTCTCTACGTGCGGGCCGGGATTCTCGAGCCCAGCGACAAAAGCCAGGTGCGCGACGCCATCATCACCGATACTGCGATTACCGGGCGCCAAAAGCAGGTTCTGCTCGACGTCTACACATCTTTCACCCAACAAAACGAATCCAGCGAATCAGGCAACGAGGAGTGTTCGACTGAACCCAACGGCGACGAGTGATCGAGTCCGTTCCGTCGGCCTCGTCGATTCGCGGGCCGATCCGTCGGAACAAGACTTCCACGTCGCGCTAGTGGGTGGTGATGTATAAACCACCGGCCGCCCGGGCTACCCAGGAGCGAGGAAACGGCGGCCGCCACCGAAGAAGGAGGCGCTCCCTTAGCTTCCACAAGAAAGACCCAAGAACGCCGAAACGGAAAACCATGAAAGGAAAAACCATGGCGGACAACTCGAACATCGAAGATTTGCGGGCGCCCCTGCTCGCAGCCCTGGGCGCGGCCGACCTGGCCCTGGCCACTGTCAATGACTTGATCGCGAGCCTGCGGGAGCGCGCCGAAGAGACCCGCGCCGACACCCGCACCCGGGTGGAGGAGAGCCGCGCCCGGCTGACCCGGCTGCAGGAGGACCTGCCCGAGCAGCTGGACGAGCTGCGCGAACGGTTCACCAGCGATGAACTGCGCAAGGCCGCCGAGGGCTACCTGGACGCGGCGACCAACCGCTACAACGAGCTGGTCGAGCGGGGCGAGGCCGCCCTGCAGCGGCTCCGCACCCAGACCGGCCTGGACGACGCCTCCGCGCGCGCCGAGGGCTACGTGGACCAGGCCGTCGAGCTGACGCAGGAGGCGCTGGGCACCGTCGCATCGCAGACCCGCGCGGTCGGTGAGCGCGCGGCCAAGCTGGTCGGCATCGAGCTTCCCAAGAAGTCCGACGCGACGGCCAAGAAGGCCCAGAAGGCAGTCGCCAAGCAGGCGCCCGCCAAGAAGGCTCCGGCCAAGAAGGCTCCCGCCAAGAAGGCGGCCGCCAAGAAGGTCACCCAAAAGTAAGTCAAGCGGTCGACTCGGAGTTGTCCGTCGGGCAACTCTGAGTCGACGTTTGGGATGGCGCCCGCATACGCTTAAGGCGTGAGCCACCTCGTGGGTACCGTCATGTTGGTCTTGCAGATCGCCGTCTTGGTCACGGCGGTATATGCGTTCGTGCACGCAGCGCTACAGCGGCCCGACGCCTACACCGCTGCCGACAAGCTGACCAAACCGGTGTGGTTGGTGATCCTCGGTGTGGCTGTCGCCCTGACGTCCATCCTGAGTTTTGTCTTCGGGGTACTCGGGCTGGCGATCGCCGCGTGCGCGGCGGGCGTCTATCTGGTCGACGTGCGGCCGAAACTTCTGGAGATTCAAGGTAAGTCGCGCTAGCGGGATGAAGGCCCTGCTGGCGGCGCCGGCGGCGGTGCTCGTCGCGCTGTGGGGTCCACCGGGTGCCGCCGCGGCGGCCCCGGCCGCGATGTCCCCGCCGTTCATCGACCACACCGAGTGGGCGCAATGGCACGGCCTGAGCAGCCTGCGGGTTTTCCCGACACCGTCGGGTCGGCTGGCCGCCGGACGGCCGGCAGACGCGGCCCTCGCCGACGAGGGGTGGGCGGAGGTGTTGGCCCTGTCACCGGATGCCGACACCGCGGGCATGCGCGCCCAATTCATCTGTCACTGGCAGTTCGCCGAACTGGCGGAGCCCGGCAAGGCCAGCTGGAACCTGGAGCCGTGGCGCCCCGCCGTCGACGATGCCGAAATGGTTGCGTCCGGATGCAATCCGGGTGGGCCCGAAGAAAGGTTCTAGTGGCGAGCAAACCCACCCGGGCACAGCTGGCGGCGATGGTCGACCACACCCTGCTCAAGCCGGAGGCGACCGAGGCGGACGTCGCCGCGCTGGTCGCCGAGGGCGCCGAATTGGGCGTCTACGCGGTGTGCGTCTCGCCGTCGATGGTTGCGGTCGCGGCGCGGGCCGGGGGAGGCGTGCCGGTGGCGAGCGTGGCGGGTTTCCCGTCGGGCAAGCACATTTCGGCGGTCAAGGCGCACGAGGCCGAACGGGCCGTGGCATCCGGCGCCGCCGAGGTCGACATGGTCATCGACATCGGCGCCGCGCTGGCCGGGAACATCGATGCGGTGCGAGCCGATATCGCGGCCGTGCGCGCCGCCGTCCCCGGCGCCGTCCTCAAGGTGATAGTGGAGTCGGCGGTGCTGTTATCGGAGACGGACGAGCGCACGCTGGTGCAGGTGTGTCGCGCGGCGGAGGACGCCGGCGCCGACTTCGTCAAAACCTCGACCGGGTTCCATCCCGCGGGCGGCGCCTCGGTGCGTGCGGTGGCCGTGATGAGCCAGACCGTCGGTGGCCGATTGGGCGTCAAGGCCAGCGGCGGCATCCGCACCGCCGCCGCCGCCATCGCGATGCTGGATGCCGGTGCCACCCGGCTCGGCCTCTCCGGCACCCGGGCGGTGCTCGACGGGCTTGGCTAGGCCGGCCTGGCGGCGTCAGAGGTTGGCGAAGCAGGGGTCGTTGTTGTTGCCCGTGGGGATGCTGGCGTTCTGCGTCGAGAAGTGGCTGGTCACGCCGGTAGAGGTGACCTGCACGCTGTCCGCGTGGATGCCCAACGGGTAGTTCTTGGTGAAGTTCGAGGTGAAGTCGTCGAGCGTCGACTGCACCGACTCCTTGGGCATCGTGAAGCCGAGCGCGTTGAAGCTGACGATTTGCAGCTGCAGGCCGGTCCCCGACACCACCGGCTTGGTGGTGAGGTTGTCCAGCATCCCCTTCAGCTCGATGGTGCCGTCGTTGGGGTGCGTGGTCACCGTGTTGGTGACGAACGGGCCCAGCACGGGAATCGCGTTCTGGACGGATTCCTTGATCCCGTCGGACGTCCAGGTGACGGTCGCGTCGAGCGATCCGATGGTGCCCTTGGAGTTCTGCGTGTTCTTGAGCTGGACGTTGCGGATGTTGATGTCGATCTTCATGCCCTTGGCGTCGCGGACCTGGTTCCCCGCCGTCGTCACCGAGATGTTGGTGTAGTGCTTGGTGAGTTGCTGCCACAGCATCAACGGCGCCACGCCGAACGACGCGGTGGCCTGGTCCTTGACCTCGCACGCCACCGCCTCGGCCACCTTGCTGTTGGCGACGTGACGGACGTATAGCTCGGCCCCGACCAGCCCGGCGATCACCAGGCACACCACGATGATGCAGACCAGCACGACGGAGAGCGGGTCACGCAGGAAGCGTCGTTTCTTCTTCCCCGGCGTCGGGTCCTCGCCGGGGGTGGCGAGCTTCTCCGTCGGACCCGCGGGCGGGATCGGCGGAGGGGGCGACGGGTAATCGGGCCGCTGCATGTTCGGCGGGGGAGTGCCCAGCCGTTCGGTCTGACCCGGCGGCGGACCGGTAGCCGGCGGCGGCGCCGGGACCGGGCCGCCGGTGCTGATTCGCTCGGTCGGTCGCTCGGTAGGGGGCTGGCCGAAGGGGCCTTGGTTGCCCGGACGGCCCCACGCCGACGGGTCCTCGTTGGGTGGTCCTTGCGGGTTCGTCACCCGACTGATTCTGCCCTATCGAGCTGAGCGAAATCTGAGTGGTTGCGCAGCACTGCGATGCTCTCGCGAGCCTTGGTCACCCGGTCGACCTCGATGTCGGCCACCACCAACTGCGGCCCGGAGCCGGCCGACGCGACGACTTCGCCGAACGGGGAGGCGACCAGGCTGCCGCCCACCCCGGTGGGCGCGCCCGACTCGGTGAGCGAGTGCCCCGGCTCGGCCTGGCCGACCGCCGCGACGTAACTCATCGAATCGAGCGCGCGCGCCCGCGCCAAGAGTGTCCACTGGTCGAGCTTGCCGGGACCCGCACCCCAGGACGCGCAAACGGCGATCAGCTGGGCGCCGCGGCGGGCCAGCTCGGTATACAGCGCCGGAAAGCGGATGTCGTAGCAGACGGTCAAGCCCACCCGGACGCCGGCGACCGTGATCACCACCGGCTCGCGGCCGGGCGCGACGGTGCGCGACTCGGTGAACCCGAAGGCGTCGTAAAGGTGGATTTTGTCGTAGTGGGTGTCCGGCTCGTTGGGACTGCCCGGAGAGGCGGCGATCAGCGTGTTCTTCACCCGCCCGTCCCCGGCCGGGGTGAACATGCCGGCGATCACCGTGACGGCAAAGTCGGTCGCGATGCGCCGCACGCCGCTCGCCCAGGGCCCGCCGACCGGCTCGGCGATCGGCGCCAGCGGAACGCCGAACCGGCACATGGTCGCTTCCGGGAAGACCACCAACTTCGCGCCCGCGTCGGCGGCCCGGCCGGTGTACTCGCGCACCAGCTCTAGGTTCGCGGCCGGATCGGTGCCGCTGAGGATTTGCGCCAACGCGATTCGCATGGCGCCAGCTTAGGCTCGGCGTCCTCACGCCGTTCCGGCGATCCATTCCGTGGTGAACCGCTGTTCCGCCGCCACCAGCTCGGCCAGTCGGGTGCCGATGATGTTCTCCAGCTTGCCGCCGATGATCGGGACGCGCACCTGGACGGTGGCCCGGAAGGTCAGCCGGGCACCGCCCGTCTCCACGATCGGCGACAGCATCGCGGTGCCGATCAGATTCACCGGGGCGTCCAAGATCGCGCCGACGACGGAACCCTGCGCGGCGCCGTCGGCGACCGGACCCCAGACCTCCTCGCGCCTGATCCGCAGATCGCCGCTGTGCAACTGCGTGACCATCCCGGGCAGCTTGTGACTCTGTATCACCTGCACGGTCACCACCTCGACGGTGTCTTCGTCCCCGGCTTCGCCACCGACCCGCATCGACTCCAGCGTGGCGAGGTCGACACCGGATCCGGCCAGCCGTGCCCGCCAATAGGTCTCGTCGGTGAACGCCCGATGGACCTCGTCAACGCTGCCGTCGTAGTCGGCCGACAAGTCGAATGAACGCGGCATAGCAGGTGAGGCTACCGTTACGGGCCATGAAATCCAGCGATGCCGGTTCGACATTCGCCGGCGCGCATGTCGCCGAGGCGGTGTCGCTCGCGCCGCTGACGACGTTGCGGGTCGGGCCGGTCGCGCGCCGCCTGATCACCTGCACCAGCACCCAACAGGTGGTCGACGTGGTGCGGAAGCTGGATGCCGGAAGCGCTGGGGCAGACCGCCCGTCGGTGTTGGTGTTCGCGGGGGGCTCCAACCTGGTGATCGCCGACACCCTGGCCGACCTGACCGCGGTTCGGTTGGCCAACAACGGCATCGTCATCGACGGCAACCTGGTGCGCGCGCAGGCCGGTGCGGTGTGGGACGACGTCGTGGTCAGCAGCATCGAGCACGGTCTGGGTGGGCTGGAATGCCTGTCCGGGATCCCGGGGTCGGCCGGGGCCACCCCGGTCCAAAACGTCGGGGCCTACGGGGCGGAAGTCTCCGACACCATCACCAGGGTGCAGATACTCGACCGCGCCAGCGGGGAGGTCCGCTGGGTAGCCGGCAGCGAGTTCGGCTTCGGCTACCGCACCAGCGTGCTCAAGCGGGCCGGTCACACCGGGCCCGAAACCCCTTGGGTCGTACTGGAAGTCGAGTTCGCGCTGGACGCCTCGGGTCGCAGCGCCCCGCTGCGCTACGGCGAACTGGCGGCTGCGCTGGGGCTGATCGGCGGCGAGCGCACCGACCCGCGGGCGGTCCGCCGCGCGGTGCTCACGCTGCGGGGCCGCAAGGGCATGGTGCTCGACCCGGACGACCACGACACCTGGAGCGTGGGTTCGTTTTTCACCAACCCGGTGGTGGCACCCGAGGTGTACGAGCGCCTGGCCGCGAGCGTCGGAGATGTCCGGGGGCTGGTTCCGCACTACCCGGCGCCGGACGGCGTCAAGCTGGCCGCCGGCTGGTTGGTGGAGCGGGCCGGCTTTTCCAAGGGTTATCCGGACGATCCGGCGGCCCGGTGCCGGCTGTCCACCAAGCACGCACTGGCGCTGACCAATCGCGGCGGCGCCACCACCGAAGAGGTGATCACGCTGGCCCGCACGATCCGCGACGGCGTTCGTGATGTGTTTGGTGTCACATTGAAACCCGAGCCGGTCCTGCTCGGCTGCAGGCTATAGCTCGGAATCCTTCCCAAGCACTGCCCCACCCCGATTTGTCGCGGCGGGGTGGATGGATTTTGCCCGGTATCTTTTACTTTCGTGAGCACGTCGCCTACCCCACCGCCGATCAACCGGCGCGTGGCTTTGGCGACCCTCGGCCTGGGGGTGTTCGCCCCCAGCCTGTTGGCCGCGTGCGGCGGCAACACGGCCAAGCAGGCCGAGAAGAAGGAGCAGCCCACGCCGAAGCTGAAGTTCCAGCCGGCCGATGCTACGGAAAACGTGGTGCCGATCGCGCCGGTCAGCGTCGAGATCAGCGACGGCTGGTTCCAGCACGTCGCGCTGACGAATTCCGCGGGCAAGGCCGTGGCGGGCAAATTCAACTCCGACCGCACCGTCTACAGCACCACCGAGCCGCTCGGCTACGACGCGACCTACACGTGGAGCGGCTCGGCCGTCGGGCACGACGGCAAGGCGGTCCCGGTCACGGGCAAATTCACCACGGTGTCGCCTTCCAAGAAGGTCGGTGGGGCATTCCAGCTGGCCGACGGTCAGACCGTCGGGGTGGCGGCGCCGATCATCATCCAGTTCGACGCGCCGATCACCGACAAGGCCGCCGTCGAAAAGGCGCTGACCGTCACCACGAATCCGCCCGTCGAAGGCAGCTGGGCGTGGCTGCCCGACGAGGCGGCGGGCGCGCGCGTCCATTACCGAACCCGCGAGTACTACCCCGCGGGCACGACCGTCAACGTCGACGCCAAGCTGTACGGCCTGCCGTTCGGTGACAGCGCGTACGGCGCCGAGGACATCTCGTTGAACATCCAGATCGGTCGCCGGCAGGTGGTGAAGGCCGAGGTCTCGTCGCACCGCATCCAGGTGATCAGGGACGAAGGCGTCATCATGGACTTCCCGTGCAGCTACGGCGAGGCCGACAAGGCGCGCAACGTCACCCGCAACGGCATCCACGTGGTCACCGAGAAGTACGCGGACTTCTACATGTCCAACCCCGCCGCCGGCTACAGCCACGTGCACGAACGCTGGGCGGTCCGGATCTCCAACAACGGTGAGTTCATCCACGCCAACCCGGCGAGCGCGGGCGCGCAGGGCAACACCAACGTCACCAACGGCTGCATCAACCTGTCGACCGGCGACGCGGAGCAGTACTTCGGGTCGGCGATATACGGCGACCCGGTGGAAGTGACCGGGAGCTCGATCCAGCTGTCCTACTCCGACGGCGACATCTGGGACTGGGCCGTCGACTGGGACACCTGGGTCGCCATGTCGGCGCTCCCGCCTCCCACCGCACGTCCGCCGGGCACACAGATCCCCGTGACCGCGCCGGTCACCCCGTCGACCGCCCCGAGCCTGTCCGGCACGCCCACGACGACGACCGCCTCCTCTAGTCCGTCGACTAGCCCGGGCGGTTAAAGCGGGTGGCCGACGCCTGGTCGCGAGGCTTCATGACGATCAGGTCGAGGTCGACGTGGGATGGCCGCGAGGCCACGAAGCCGATCACCTCGGCGACGTCTTCGGCGACCAGCGGAGTGATGCCGGTGTAGACGGCGTCGGCGCGTTGTCGATCGCCGTCGAAGCGAACCAGCGAAAACTCGGTCTCGACCGCGCCCGGCGCGATCTCGGTCAGCCGCACCGGCTTACCCAGCAGCTCGCCGCGCAGCGTGCGGTGCAGCGCCCCCTGGGCGTGCTTGGCCGCCGTGTACCCGGCGCCTCCGTCGTAAACCTCAAGTGCCGCAACGGAAGTCACCGTGACGATCAGGCCGTCCCCGGAGCCGACGAGCTTGGGCAGCAGCGCTCGGGTGACGCGCAGCGTGCCCATCACGTTGGTCTCCCACATCCACCGCCAGTGCTCGAAGTCGGAGTCGGCGACCGGTGCCAGGCCGCGGGCGCCGCCGGCGTTGTTGACCAGCACGTCGACCCGGCTCAATTCGTCGGCGAGAGCGGCGACCGCCGCGTCGTCTGTGACGTCGGCCACAATGGCCGTTCCGCCGATCTCCCGGGCCAGGGCGTTGATCCGTTCCGCCCGGCGGGCCACCGCAACCACGTGAAAGCCCTGCGCAGCTAGGGTCTGGGCGGTCGCCTCACCGATTCCCGAGCTGGCCCCGGTGACCACCGCGACCCGCTCATTCCTGACATTTCCAACCATCGAGACAACCTTAGTGAACGTGGTAAATTTTCGGTGTGCACCTCAGCGCCCTGTCCAGCACCACCTCCGCGTGTCCTTGCGCGGCGGGTGCGTGTTGTTGTCGCGCACTTTGCCGCTCCTGACTTTCAGGCGTGGCCCAGTGACGGCCAACGAAAATCGGACAAAAGGACGCTCGTGCGCTCGCATTCCCTCACCCAGACTCACCATCCGGCCAACCGTGCCGGTTACCAGGGCCACCGGTCGGTACGCCGGCAGATCGTGCCGCCGGCCTTGCACATTCCCGACTCGGCGGCGGCCTCGGTTTTCCGGGCCGTTCGACTGCGCGGTCCCGTCGGGCGCGACGTCATCGCCGGCGTCACCTCGCTGAGCATCGCGACGGTCAACCGCCAAGTCATCGCCCTGCTCGACGCCGGTTTGCTGCGCGAACGCGCCGACCTGGCCGTCTCCGGAGCGATCGGCCGACCACGCGTGCCGGTCGAAGTGAACCACGAACCCTTCGTGACCCTGGGCATCCACATCGGCGCCCGGATCACCAGCATCGTGGCCACCGACCTGTTCGGTCGCACGCTCGACACCGTCGAGACACCGACGCCGCTCAGCCCCGCCGGGCCCGCATTGGCGTCGCTGGCCGAGAGCGCCGCGCGCTACCTGCGGCGTTGGCATCGGCGCCGCCCGCTGTGGGTCGGCGTCGCGATCGGCGGCACCGTCGACGGCGCCACCGGTCACGTCGACCACCCGCGGCTCGGGTGGCGGCAGGCGCCGGTCGGCCCCGTGCTGGCCGACGCGCTGAGTCTGCCCGTATCGGTGGCCTCGCACGTCGACGCCATGGCCGGGGCCGAGCTACTGCTCGGCATGCGGCGATTCCTGCCGAGTTCGCCGACCAGTCTGTACGTCTACGCCCGCGAAACCGTGGGCTACGCGCTGGTGATCGGCGGACGGGTGCACTGCCCGGCCAGCGGCCCCGGCACCATCGCGGCCCTGCCGGCCCACTCGGAGCTACTCGGCGGCACCGGGCAGCTGGAATCCACGGTCAGCGACGAGGCGGTGCAGGCCGCCGCCCGCCGGCTGCGGATCCTGCCGTTCGCCCCCGGGGACCGCGCAAATGCCGCGGCCACCGGCATCGCCGACCTGCTGCGGCTGGCCCGCGCCGGCAACGAGCAGGCCAGAGAACTGCTGAACGAGCGGGGCCGGGTGCTCGGGGAGGCGGTGGCGTTGCTGCGCGACATGCTCAACCCCGACGAACTCGTGGTCGGCGGCCAGGCCTTCACCGAGTATCCCGAGGCGATGGAGCAGGTGGAGGCCGCCTTCGCCGAACGTTCGGTGTTGCCGTCGCGCGACATCCGCGTCACCGTCTTCGGCAACCGGGTGCAGGAGGCCGGCGCGGGCACCGTGTCGCTGGCCGGGCTGTACGCGGATCCGCTCGGTGCGATGCGGCGGGCCGGCGCGCTGAACCCGCGGCTGCGCGACGTCGCCGCCGACGAGTCTTCCGCTTAACGCGAAGCCATGTCCTGGGCGTTGGGCTGGTGAACCGAACGTACTGTAAAGATGACAGAGTGCGGCACGATGACGTATTCCGGCTAAAACCCCGCCGGGTCGCAGTGTTGGCGGTGCACACCTCACCCCTGGCCCAGCCCGGCACCGGCGACGCCGGGGGCATGAACGTTTACGTGCTGCAAACCGCGTTGCACCTGGCGCGGCGGGGGATCGAGGTGGAGATCTTCACCCGGGCCACCGCGTCCGCCGACCCGCCGGTCGCGCGGGTGGCGCCCGGTGTGCTGGTGCGCAACGTGGTGGCGGGGCCGTTCGAGGGCCTGGACAAATACGACCTGCCCACCCAGCTGTGCGCGTTTGCCGCCGGGGTGCTGCGCGCGGAGGCGGCGCAGGAGCCGGGCTACTACGACATCGTGCACTCGCACTACTGGCTGTCCGGACAGGTCGGCTGGCTGGCCCGCGACCGCTGGGCGGTGCCGCTGGTGCACACCGCGCACACGCTCGCGGCGGTCAAGAATGCGGCACTGGCCGCGGGCGACGCGCCCGAGCCGCCACTGCGCACGGTCGGCGAGCAGCAGGTCGTCGACGAGGCGGACCGGCTGATCGTCAACACCGACGACGAAGCCAGGCAATTGATCTCGATCCACCGCGCCGACCCGGCGCGCATCGACGTCGTCCACCCCGGAGTGGATCTCGAGGTGTTCCGGCCGGGTGACCGCCGGGCGGCCCGGGCCGCGCTGGGATTGCCGCTCGACGACGATGTCGTGGCGTTCGTCGGCCGGATTCAGCCGCTGAAGGCGCCCGACATCGTCCTGCGCGCCGCCGCGAAGCTGCCCCGCGTGCGCATCGTGGTGGCCGGCGGCCCGTCGGGCAGCGGCATGGCGTCCCCGGACGGGCTGCGGCGGCTGGCGGACGAACTCGGCATCGCGGCGCGGGTGACTTTCCTTCCCCCGCAGTCCCGCACGGATCTGGCCACCTTGTTCCAGGCCGCCAGCCTGGTCGCCGTGCCGAGCTATTCGGAGTCGTTCGGCCTGGTAGCGGTCGAGGCGCAGGCGTGCGGGACGCCGGTGGTGGCGGCCGCGGTCGGCGGCCTGCCGGTGGCCGTGCGCGACGGGGTCACCGGCACGCTGGTGTCCGGCCACGACGTCGACCAGTGGGCGGACGCCCTGGACCGGGTGCTGCGCCTGCGCGCGCCGCAGGCCGAGGCGATGAGCCGCGCGGCCGCCGCGCATGCGGCCACGTTCTCCTGGGAGAGCACCACCGATGCGCTGCTGGCCAGCTATCGTCGCGCGATCAGCGAGTACACCGCCGAGCGCCGCGGGGTGGGCGCATGACCTCCACCGTCGAGCGCGTGATCGAGGACGCGCTGCAGGCCAGCGGTCTGGACTACTCGAAACACGATGGGGCGCACGGCGGTCCGTCGGGCCTGGTGGTGGAGCTGCCCGGCGAGCGCAAACTCAAGACCAACACCATCTTGAGCATCGGCGAGCATTCGGTGCGCATCGAGGCGTTCGTGTGCCGCCAGCCCGACGAGAACCACGAGGGCGTCTACCGCTTCCTGCTCAGGCGCAACCGCCGCCTCTACGGCGTGGCCTACACGCTGGACAACGTCGGCGACATCTACCTCGTGGGCCGCATGTCGCTGGCCTCGGTGGACGCCGACGAGATCGACCGGGTGCTCGGACAGGTGCTCGAGGCGGTGGATTCGGACTTTAATACGTTGCTGGAGTTGGGTTTTCGCTCGTCGATACAGAAAGAGTGGGAGTGGCGGGTGTCGCGCGGCGAATCGCTGAAGAACCTCGAAGCGTTCGCGCATCTCATCGACGAGGACGATCAAGACGACTGAGGCCGTGAGAGAATCACCGGCATGGGTGAAACGGCCACGTTGGTGCTGCTGCGCCACGGCGAGAGCGAATGGAACGCCAGCAACCAGTTCACCGGCTGGGTCGACGTCGACCTGACCGAGAAGGGCCGGGCCGAGGCGGTGCGCAGCGGCGAGCTGCTGGCCGAGCAGGGCCTGCTGCCCGACGTCCTCTACACGTCGCTACTGCGCCGCGCGATCACCACCGCACACCTGGGGCTGGACGTCGCCGACCGGCTGTGGATCCCGGTGCGCCGCAGCTGGCGGCTCAACGAACGGCACTACGGGGCGCTGCAGGGGCTCGACAAGGCCGAGACCAAGGCCCGCTACGGCGACGAACAGTTCATGGCCTGGCGGCGCAGCTACGACACGCCGCCCCCGCCGATCGAAAAGGGCAGCCGGTTCAGCCAGGACACCGACCCCCGCTACGCCAACATCGGCGGCGGCCCGCTGACCGAATGCCTGGCCGACGTGGTGGTCCGTTTTCTGCCGTATTTCACCGACGTCATCGTCCCGGACCTGCGCAGCGGCAAAACGGTGTTGATCGTCGCGCACGGCAACTCCCTGCGAGCCCTGGTCAAGTACCTCGACCAGATGTCCGACGACGACGTAGTCGGGCTGAACATTCCGACCGGGGTTCCGCTGCGCTACGACCTGGACTCCGACCTGCGGCCCGTGGTGGCGGGCGGTACCTACCTCGACCCCGAGGCGGCCGCCGCGGGCGCCGCGGCGGTTGCCGGCCAAGGACGCGGGTGAAGCTGGTTGGGGCCAGTCGCGTAGCTTTATAGGCCGGTTTGCCGAACATCGCGTGAACGGGAGTGGAACACCTGAAGCGCAAAGTGTGACTTGTCCGATTTTGGCCTCGTTCCGCTAGGGCGGCGTTCAGGAAGATTTGTAGGATTTGCTATGTGACTGTGTTCTCGGCGCTGTTGCTGGCCGGGGTCTTGTCGGTCCTGGGGCTGGCCATAGGTGTGGCAGCCGGGACCCGGCTGTCGCCGAAAGCGGCCCGGCGCCGGCAGCGCGTGAGCACGGAATGGACCGGAATCACCGTCGCGCAGATGCTGCAACGCATCGTCGCGCTGATGCCACTGGGGGTCGCGGTGGTGGATTCCCACCGCGATGTCGTCTACCTCAACGATCGGGCCAGCGAGCTGGGCCTGGCGCGCGACCGGCAGCTCGACGACCAGGCGTGGGAGGCGGCGCAGCAGGCGCTCAGCGGCGTCGACGCCGAATTCGACCTGCGGCCGGCCAAGCGGGCGGCGGGCCGGGCCGGGCTGTCGGTGCACGGCCACGCCCGGCTGCTCAGCGAAGAAGACCGCCGGTTTGCCGTGGTGTTCGCCCACGACCAGTCCGACTATGCGCGCATGGAGGCGACCAGACGCGACTTCGTGGCCAACGTCAGCCACGAGCTCAAGACCCCGGTTGGCGCCATGGCGCTGCTCGCCGAGGCGTTGTTGGCGTCCGCGGACGACCCCGAGACCGTCCGCCGGTTCGCCGAGAAGGTGCTTGTCGAAGCCAACCGGCTGGGGGACATGGTCGCCGAGCTGATCGAGCTCTCCCGGCTGCAGGGCGCGGAGCGGTTGCCCAACGTCACCGAGGTCGACGTGGATACCGTTGTGTCGGAAGCAATTTCACGACACAAGGTCGCCGCCGACAACGCTCAGATCGAGGTCCGCACCGATGCGCCCAGCGGATTGCGGGTGTGGGGCGACGAAACGCTTCTGGTCACCGCGCTGGCCAACCTGGTGTCCAACGCGATCGCCTATTCGCCGCCCGGTTCGCCGGTCTCGATCAGCCGCCGCCGTCGCGGCGACAACATCGAGATCGCCGTCACCGATCGCGGCATCGGGATCGCGTTGGAAGACCAGGAGCGGGTCTTCGAGCGGTTCTTCCGGGGGGACAAGGCACGCTCGCGCGCCACTGGCGGCAGCGGGCTGGGCCTGGCCATCGTCAAACATGTCGCGGCTAACCACAACGGCAGCATCGGTGTGTGGAGCAAGCCGGGGACGGGATCCACATTCACGCTGTCGATTCCGGCCTACAAGGACGATGACGAACGCCCCGAGCAACCGCAGGGTCGCGAAGTGCGGCCCAACAGGTCACAACGAGAGGAAGAACTAAGTCGATGACCAGTGTGCTGATCGTGGAGGACGAGGAGTCGCTGGCCGATCCGCTGGCATTCCTGTTGCGCAAGGAGGGCTTCGAGGCCACGGTCGTGACCGATGGACAAGCCGCGCTGGCCGAGTTCGATCGTGGCGGCGCCGACATCGTGTTGCTCGACCTGATGCTGCCCGGCATGTCCGGGACCGACGTGTGCAAGCAGCTACGTGCTCGTTCCAGCGTGCCGGTGATCATGGTGACCGCCCGAGACAGCGAGATCGACAAGGTCGTCGGGTTAGAGCTCGGCGCCGATGATTATGTGACCAAACCGTATTCGGCGCGCGAGTTGATCGCCCGGATCCGCGCCGTGCTGCGTCGTGGCGGTGACGACGACTCCGAGATCAGTGACGGTGTGCTCGAGTCCGGTCCGGTACGGATGGACGTCGAGCGGCATGTCGTCTCCGTCAACGGCGACACAATCACCTTGCCGCTCAAGGAGTTCGACTTGCTCGAGTACCTGATGCGCAACAGCGGCCGGGTGCTGACCCGCGGACAGTTGATCGATCGGGTGTGGGGCGCGGACTATGTTGGCGACACCAAGACGCTCGACGTCCACGTCAAGCGGTTGCGGTCCAAGATCGAGGCCGACCCGGCCAACCCGGTCCACCTGGTCACCGTGCGGGGGCTGGGCTACAAGCTCGAAGGCTAGGCCCGGCCGCTCAGCGTGCGCCGCCCACCTCGTCGGCGACGGCCAGCGCCAGCGCCATGATCGACACCTGCGGGTTGACCTCCGGGCAGCTCGGCAGGATCGAGGCGTCGGCGACCCATACCCCGTCCACGCCGCGCAGTCGCCCGGTCTCATCGACCGGGCAGAGTTGATCGTCGGCTCCCGCGGCCGCCGTGCCCGTCGGGTGGAAGGCGGCCAGGTGCAGGTTTCTCGGGTTGCTTCGGCGCAGCGCATCCTGCAGCGCGGGCAGCGACGTCACCGTCTTGGCCTCGGGCAGACCGGTGAGCACCTCGACGGCGCCCGCGGCGAACAGCAGCCGGCCCATGGCCTCGATCGCGACGACGAGCTTGGCGATGTCGGCTCGGTCGATGCTGTAGCGGATCACCGTCTCGCCGCGCGCCGAAAACACCGACCCGACGCCGCGATCGGCCACCATGGCGCCGAACGTCGCCACGTGGGGCGCCCGGTCGAGCCAGCCGAGCAGCTCGGCGCCGTAGCCGGGAAAGACCATCGAGCCCATCCCCGGCGGCGTGGACGTCGCTTCGATCAGCACGCCGTGCGACTCGTGCAGCTCGTGGACGGCGGCGCTTTGCAACACCCCATGCCACGCGACGACATCGGAGTCGAACCGCCCGGCCAGCACCGTCGCCGGATGCAGCGCGAGGTTTCGGCCAAGTCGCGGATGCCCGCCAAGACCGCTGCGCCGCAACAGGTTCGGTGTCTCGGTGGCGCCCGCGGCCACAACGACCGTGTCGGCCAGGACGTCGAGCGCCGTGCCGTCGGGGCGGCGGACGCGCACCCCGCGGGCGCGCCCGTGCTCGTGCAGCACCCGTTCGACGCGAGCGTGCGAGACGATGCGCGCGCCCGCCGTGCAGGCCTGGGGCAGCGCGTTGAGGTGCACGCCGAACTTCGCGTTGCGTGGGCAACCGATCGCACACTGGCAGCAGCCCTCGCAGCCCGGCGCGTTGCGCGGGATCGGCGCCGCCCGCCACCCCAGCGCGCTCGCCGCGTCCAGCAGCAGCCGCCCGTTGCGGCCCATGACCTCCAGAGGCACGGGCGCGACCCGCAACGTGCCTTCCACGTCGTCGAGGTGATCGGTGAGCCGGTCGGGATCGGCCAGAGCGAGCCCGAACTCATCGCGCCAGCGGCGCTGCACGGCCGCCGGCGGGCGGTAGCAGGTGCCCGAGTTCACCACCGTGGTGCCGCCGACGGCCCGGCCGATGGGCAGCACCAGCGACGGGCGCCCCAGCGCGATGGTGGCCCCGGCGCCGCGGTACAACCCGGCATAGCGGTCGATCGGCTGGGTGGTGCGGAACTCCTCCACCGTCCACCGGCGTCCCTCTTCGACAACGACGACGTCCAGTCCGGCCCGCGCCAGGGTGCGCGCCGCCATCGCGCCGCCCGCACCGGAGCCGACGATCACCGCGTCGGCGGTGACGACGGATCCGCTGTCGGCCGAGGAGGTGATGTTCAGGGCCGCGTCCGGGCGCGCCGGGTCGTGTTTCTGGGCGCGGCCGAGCAATTCGGCCGCATAGGTGTCGGCGCCGTTGGCGAGCAATACGATCGCCTTGATGGCTTCCAGGGCGGCGGCGGCCTCCGGGTTGAGCGACGCCATTCGGCGCAACACCCGATCCCGTTGTCCCGGCGCGAGCCGCCGCAGCGACCGGCCCGTCGTGAGATAGCTTGCCGCGCACAGTGATAGCAGCCCGGCGCGCATGGCCAGCCGCGACGGCGGTGGCAGCCGGCGCAGATAGCGCTCCACGCGTTCGACGAGCTCGGCGGGTGTCGGACCGCCGTGCTCCTCGGGCAGCAGCGCGGCGCCGAACGACGCGGTTGCCCGTTCGGCGAGACGGCTCATAGCAGGCGCCCGAGCCGCCGCCCGAATTTGATGAAGAACGGGTAGGTCGCGAAGATGGCTCCTGCCGTCGCGTGCAGAGGCCAGCGCACCTCTTCGGTGTCGATGCCGAAAACGCCGCTGTTCCACATGAAGTCGCGGCCATTGCGGGCGCGGAAGGGCCGCCAGAGCACTCCCAGTCCGGGCACGTTGTTGTAGAGCCCGAACGACCCGCCGAAGAACACGCCGAGGGTGGCGGCCTCGGCGACATCGCGACGATCGGGTGGCAGACGCCGCTCGATGAGCACTCCGGAGGCGAAAAGTAGCGGTGGGTCGAGAAGAAAGCTCACGTCGGGATCCTTTCGTTGACGTCGGGCGCCGCGCCGCCGCGGAGGCCGATTTCGGCGTGCCCGGTGCCCAGCACCGACCAACGGCGCTCGCCGACCTCGACGTAGATGTCGGCCTGTTCGGTGTTGGTGCACACCGCCGTGGCGCCGTCGGGATCGGTGTAACCCAGGCTCACGCACTTCTCCGGCGGCTGGTCGACCCGGATGAGCACCCTACGACCCCCCATGCGTCCCTCCAGTTGCCAATGCTGCAGACCCAGCGTTGTCCGCATCCGCAGTGACGGCAAAGGGCTTGTGGGCCAATCGGTCCCGTCGATACGGAAGCGGACGAACGCCATCGGTGCCAGCCTGCGCAACCCCGGCTTGTGCGACACGGCGGTGACCACCTCCAGGACGTCGCCGCCGCCGAGGTCGGCGTGGATCCATCCCCAGCGCTTGGCGTTGCCGTGTCCGTAGATGTGGGCGACGCCGCCGCGCCACCCCTCGATGGGCGCGGCGGTGTCGTCCACGGTCAGTGCGCCGGTGAAGTCGGCGGTGGGGGCGAGCACCACCTGGGCGCCCGGCAGTAGCTCGCGTTCCCAGGCGGCCCGGGGAAACGTCCAGAGCGGCGTGCCGGTGTCCGTCCAGGACAGATCCCAGGCGAGTGAACCGGCGCGCCCGGAGAGGTGCCCGGGGGCCACCCGCGCCCCCGCGGCGTCGAACCACGCCGCGCCGGACGCGGGCCGGGCGGGCACGGGCCCGAACCGCCCGGCGCGGGGAGGTCCGTCTGGTGCGAACCAGGTCGCCCAGCCGTGCGCGTAAGCACCCTCGGCGCCGGCGAGCGGGGCCACCGTCTCGCAGTGCACCCACAGCCCGGCGCGCGTCACCGGATCCGACAGGGTGGCGTACCAGACTTCCAGGCGGCCGGCCTTGCCGCGCCAGCGCGGCGTCGCCGCCGATCGCATCTCGCCGTCCATTGCTCACCTCCGTGGTTCGTCCACTATATTGGTTGAGCCAATGAACCAGTCAAGTCCGCTGCGTCCGCCCGATCGCCAACGCGTCGATGAACAGATCGCCGCGACGATCGCCGACGCCATCCTCGACGGCGCGTTTCCGCCGGGCTCGGCCTTGCCGCCCGAGCGCGAACTGGCCGAAGAGCTCGGCGTCAACCGCACGTCGCTGCGGCAGGGTCTGGCCCGGCTGCAGCAGATGGGTCTGATCGAGGCCCGGCACGGCAGCGGCAATGTGGTGGCGGACCCACAGGCGCTCACCCACCCCGCGGTGGTCGAGGCGCTGGTCCGCAAACTGGGCCCCGAGTTTCTGGTGGAGCTGTTCGAGATCCGGGCCGCCCTGGGTCCGTTGATCGGCCGGTCGGCCGCGCGGCGCGGCACCCCCGAGGATGCCGGAGCCCTGCGCGCCGCATTGGCCGCCGTCCGGGATGCCGATAGTGCGATAGCGCGCCAGGCCGCCGACCTCGCCTACTTCCGGGTGCTCATCCATCAGAGCCGTAACCGCGCGCTGGTGCTGCTGTATCGCTGGGTCGAGCACGCCTTCGGCGGCCGCGAGCACGACCTCACCGCCGCTTATGACGATCCTGCGCCGGTGGTGGCCGGCCTGAGCGCGATCACCGACGCGGTGCTGGCGGGCGACGAGGCCGCGGCCGCCGCCGCGGTCGAGGAATACTTGAGCGCCAGCGCCCAGCGAATGGTCTTGTCCTACAAGAAAACTTAGACGACCTGACGCCTGCAATGGACGTCGACCGGCAACCCAACCCGCCCGCACAAGTGCTGCATCAGAACGCGCTTTGAAAATCCCGTCGCTGGGAATCGCCGCGCCCTATTGCTAGCTTCAGCAAACACCTGTAGAACAGTGACCACCCCATACGCGGAAGCGAGAAAACTTATGGATTTCGGGTTGCTTCCGCCAGAGGTCAATTCCGCGTTGATGTATGCCGGCCCGGGTGCGGGGCCGTTGCTGGCGGCCGGGGCGGGATGGGATGCGGTGGCCGCCGAGTTGGAGTCCGCTGCCGGGGGCTACTCCTCTCAGATCTCGGGGCTGACCGCGCAGACGTGGTGGGGCCCGTCGTCGATGATGATGGCCGCCGCGGCGACACCGTACGTGGGGTGGCTGCAGGCGAGCGCTGCGGCGGCCGGGCACACCGCTGTCCAGGCTTACGGGGCGGCGGCGGCACATGAGGCGGCGTTCGCGATGACGGTGGCCCCGCCGGTGATCGCTGCTAACCGGGCACTATTGATGGCCCTGATCTCAACCAACTTCTTCGGGCAGAACACCGCCGCGATCGCGGCGACGGAGGCCCAGTACATGCAGATGTGGGTGCAGGACGCCACCGCGATGTATGGCTATGCCGCGGATTCCTTGAGCGCGAGCACCTTCACGTCGTTCAGCGAGCCATCGCCGACCACGAACTCCGCGGGGGAGGGCGATCAGGCACGGGCGGTGGCCCAGGCCGCCGGCAACACCGCCAGCGCCCGTACCCAATCGGTGATGCAGCTCGCGTCGGCCCACACCACGGCGCCTACTGCCAACTCGCCCATCGTCGAGCCCGTCGCGCCGGGACAGACGGTCACCGCCCCGGCCGGCAGCACCGTCACCCTCGGCCCCAGTTCCGCCCTCATCCTCAACAGCGGCTCCCTCACCATGGACGCCGGCGTCCGCGTCGGCAGCTCGGCGGGCTTCGTGACCCTCAGTCCCGGCAGCTCCGTGTTCACCACGACTCAAACCTTCGAGGGCACCACCGTGATCCCCGCGCAAACTACGGTGACCGCCGGCGCAAGCCCCATCACCCTCACCCCCGGTCCAGCCGGCAACGTCACCGTCAACCTCATCAGCGGCCCGTCCACCCTCAATGGGTTCTTCGCCGTCATAAGCCAATCGGCAAACCCGGTCACCGCCCTCGTCGGCCCTGCCGGCGCGACTATCACCAACGTGACAGGGACCGTCACCGTCACCATCACCCCCGTCACCCCCGTCGTTCCCGGCACCTCTGGCGGTTTGGCGGCGGCATCGGCGGTGGGCGCCAGCAGCTCACCGGGCCTGGCCGGAACGGCGGGGATCCAGCCCCAGCTCAATGTGGACGGGCTATCGGAGTGGGTGCAAACGGTGACAGGGGCTGGTCTCCCCGCTGACGTCGCGGCTACGGCCGGTTGAGGATGGACGACGTCAATGGCCCCTCGTGGGCGGGATTGCAGGCGTTCTCCAGTATTCGCGTGACTTGCGAAGGCCTAGGTACGGCCGCCTCGCTGGCGTCGTTGTCGGTGCCGCCGAGCTGGCCGACGACCGGCTTGCGGACCCAGCCCAGCTCGCCTGCGTCACCGGATGGAAGCGTCGACGGCGACACGGGTGCGCCGGATAAGCCTCGCGGAAGGGCATTCGGGGAGGGTCTGATCGCCATGATGACCGGGCGCCGCGCGATCGAGCGCGACGACGATGACCAATGTGCGACTACTCGGCGACGCGAGTCGCCGGATGCACCGCGATGAGCCCTAACTTGCTGCGGCGCTTGCACATTGCCGCCAGTTCCGCATAAGCCTTGCTGCCGAGCAGCTCGGTGAGCTCGTCGGCCATGCTCTCCCACACCTGTTTGGCGCCGACGTGGGCGCCGGGGTCGCCCGTGCAGTACCAGTGCAGGTCGGCACCCCCGGAGCCCCAGCCGCGCCGATCGTATTCGGTGACAGTGGTTTTGAGGATTTCGGTGCCGTCGGGCCGGGTCACCCACTCTTGGCTGCGCCGGATCGGCAATTGCCAACAGACGTCCGGCTTCATGGTCAGTGGGGCGACGCCGAGCTTGAGGGCCTTGCTGTGCAGTGCGCATCCGACGCCGGCCGGAAAGCCCGGCCGGTTCAAGAAAATGCAGGCGTCCTTGTGTTTGCGGGTGCGGTATTGGGGTTGCCCGTCGTGCTCGTCGAGTTCCAGGTAGCCCTTGCGGCCCAAGCCCTTTTCGCGGAATTGCCAGTCTTCGTCGGTCAGGTGCTTCACGGCGTCGTCGAGCCGGGCGCGGTCGTCGGCATCGGATAGGAACGCGCCGTGCGAGCAACATCCGTCGTCCGGGCGGCCGGCCACCGTGCCGTGGCATGCGGGCGTACCGAACACGCATGTCCAGCGGGACAGCAACCAGGTGAGGTCGGCCGCGATCAGGTGCTCGGGATTGTCGGGGTCGTAGAACTCCACCCACTCACGGGCGAAGTCCAGTTCGACCTCGTGTCCCGGCTCCGGGTAGGAATTCGCCACGGGTCCACGTTAGACGACGATTCCGGCTCTTCGACCCCCTGACACTCGGCGCCCCGCGGTGCGACATCGGCACGCCCCACGGCGGGCCGCAACGCGGCCCGCATCGTCGCACGACTAGGTTGTTTTTCGTGCGATTGGGCGTGCTCGACGTGGGCAGCAACACGGTTCACCTCCTGGTGGTTGATGCGCACCGTGGCGGGCACCCCACCCCCATGAGTTCGACGAAGGCCACGCTGCGGCTGGCGGAGTCGATCGACAGCTCGGGCAAGATCACCAAGCGCGGCGCCGAGAAGCTGATCTCCACGATCGACGAGTTCGCCAAGATCGCGGACAGCTCGGGCTGCGCCGAGCTGATGGCCTTTGCCACGTCCGCGCTACGTGACGCGGTGAACTCCGAAGACGTGCTCACCCGCGTCCGCAAAGAGACCGGCGTCGAGCTGGAGGCCCTGAGCGGGGTGGACGAGTCGCGGTTGACCTTCCTGGCCGTGCGCCGCTGGTACGGGTGGAGCGCGGGGCGGATCATCAACCTCGACATCGGCGGCGGCTCGCTGGAGATGTCCAGTGGCGTCGACGAGGAGCCGGAGGTGGCGCTGTCGCTGCCGCTCGGCGCCGGCCGGCTGACCCGCGAATGGCTGCCCGACGATCCCCCCGGCCGGCGCCGGGTCGGCATGCTGAGGGACTGGCTGGACGCCGAGCTCGCCGATACCGCCGTGGCGGTGCTCGAAGCCGGCGCCCCCGACCTGGCGGTGGCGACGTCGAAGACGTTCCGCTCGCTGGCGCGGCTCACCGGGGCGGCGCCTTCGGCGGCCGGACCGCGGGCCAAGAGGACGCTCACAGCAAACGGACTCAGGCAACTCATATCTTTCATCTCTAGGATGACGACCGCTGACCGGGCAGAACTGGAGGGGGTGAGCGCCGAGCGGGCGCCGCAGATCGTGGCGGGTGCGCTGGTGGCGGAGGCGAGTATGCGAGCGCTGTCGATTGAATCGGTGGATATCTGCCCGTGGGCGTTACGGGAAGGTCTCATCTTGCGCAAACTCGACAGCGAAGCCGACGGAACGCCCCTTATGAAGCGATCCGTGCGCGATGCTGGAGGCCAGGCAGGTGATCGGGACGGCAACCGATCGAGAGGCGACAAAGCATGACCGGACCACACTCCGAGACCGAGAGCGCCGGCACTCGGCCGATCTCGGTGGCCGAACTTCTGGCCAGGAATGGAACCATCGGCGCCCCGGCCGTCACACGCCGGCGGCGCCGGCGGCGCGGCGACAGCGACGCGGTGACCGTCGCCGAGCTGACCGGCGAGATCCCGGTCATCCGCGATGACGACGAGGACCCCCGCACGGCCGAACGGCCGAGCGCCGAACCCGTCGCCGAGGCACCCGTCGCCGAGCAAGCCGCGCCCGAGCGGCGGGCCGACGACGAGCACGCCGCGTACTGGTCGCGGCCGGAGCCGCGCTGGCCCAAATCGCCATCGCAGCCCAAGAAGGCGTCGGGGCCCGAGCGCAGCGCCTACCCGCGCCCCCTGAGCCAGGTCGAGGCGGGGGAGACCGACGGCGCGGGGCAGTCCGGCGCCGAGGGCATGAACCCCGACCCGCTGGACCATTACACCGACCTCCCGGTGGACGTGATGGATTCGGAGGTGCGTGACGCCGAACCCGCGCTCGAGGATTCCGCGTACGTGCGTTCCTACCTGCAGACCGAGACCGACGAGGCCGAAGCGGACGCGGACCCGCTTGCCGCCGGATACCTCGCAGACGAGGACCACCCGGACAGCGAGACCGCGCGGCTGGGCTCGGCCACCGACGTGCACGCGGCGCCGGGCAGGCTCGAGGCGCTGTGGCGCGGCAGCTTGGTCGTGTTCCAGTCGATCCTGGCCGTCGCCTTCGGCGCCGGACTGTTCGTCGCTTTCGACGAGTTGTGGCGCTGGAACAGCATCGTGGCTTTGGTGCTCTCGGTGCTGGTGATCCTTGGCCTGGTGGTCGGCGTTCGGGTGGTACGCAAGACCGAGGACATCGCCAGCACCTTGATCGCGGTCGCGGTGGGGGCGCTGATCACCCTGGGTCCCTTGGCGCTGTCGTTGCAGTCGGGCTAGGCGGACCCGGAACCACGTAGACCATTGCGACCAGCTATCAAAGTCGGGCTCTCCACGGCTTCGGTGTACCCGTTGCGGGCCGAGGCCGCGTTCGAGTACGCGGCCCGGCTCGGTTACGACGGGATCGAGCTGATGGTGTGGGCCGAGTCGGTCAGTCACGACGTCGACGCCATCCAGAAACTGTCCCGGCGCTATCGCGTACCGGTGTTGTCCGTGCACGCCCCCTGCCTGCTGATCTCGCAGCGGGTGTGGGGCGCCAACCCGATCCCCAAGCTGGACCGCAGTGTGCACGCCGCGGAACAACTCGGGGCGCAGACCGTCGTCGTGCACCCGCCGTTTCGCTGGCAGCGTCGCTACGCCGAGGGATTCAGCGACCAGGTCGCCGCGCTGGAAGCGTCGAGCGACGTGATGGTCGCGGTGGAGAACATGTTCCCGTTCCGCGCGGACCGGTTTTTCGGATCGGGCCAATCGCGGGAGCGAATGCGCCGGCGCGGTGGCGGTCCGGGCCCGGCGATATCGGCGTTCGCGCCCTCGTACGACCCGCTGGACGGCAACCACGCGCACTACACGCTGGACCTGTCCCACACCGCGACCGCGGGCAGCGACTCGCTGGACATGGCGCAGCGGATGGGAGGTGGGTTGGTCCACCTGCACCTCTGCGACGGCAGCGGCCTGCCCGCCGATGAGCACCTGGTGCCCGGACGCGGCACGCAGCCCACCGCCGAGGTGTGTCAGATGCTGGCCGGCAGCCATTTCGCCGGCCACGTCATTCTGGAGGTCTCCACGTCCAGCGCGCGCAGCGCCAATGAGCGCGAAAGCATGCTCGCCGAATCGTTGCAGTTCGCCCGCACGCACCTGCTGCGCTGATAAATCCAGGAGATCATGACCGCGTTATTCACCACCGCGATGACATTGCGGGAGGTTGACCCGGGCGTCTTTGAGGGCGAGCTCGACAAGCACTGGACCATCGGTCCCAAGGTGCACGGCGGGGCGATGCTGGCGCTGTGCGCCAACGCCGCCCGCAGCGCGTGTGGCGGCCGGTCGGCCGGCGTCGAACCGGTCCAGCAACCGGTCGCCGTGTCGGCCAGCTTCCTGTGGGCCCCCGATCCGGGGCAAATGCGGCTGGTGACCTCGATCCGCAAGCGCGGCCGCCGGATCAGCGTCGTCGACGTCGAGCTCACCCAGGGCGACCGCACCGCTGTGCACGCCGTGGTCAACCTCGGGGAGCCGGAGCACTTCCATCCCGACGGCCCGGGAGGGGCGGCCAAGCCGCTGCTGTCGGCCAACCCGGTGGTGGGCCTGATGGCACCCGAGCCGCCGGACGACATCGCGCCGATCGGGCCCGGCCATCCGCTGGCCGGCCTGGTGCACCTGGGCGAAGGCTGCGACGTGCGACCGGTGCTGTCGACTCTTGGCCCGTCCGCTGACGGGGGCCCACCGGTGATCCAGATGTGGGCGCGCCCACGCGGCGTGGCCCCGGACGCGCTGTTCGCGCTGATGTGCGGGGACCTGTCGGCGCCGGTGACCTTCGCCGTGGAGCGCACCGGCTGGGCTCCCACGGTCCAACTGACCGCCTTCCTGCGCGGCCTGCCCGCGAACGGGTGGCTGCGAATCATCGCGACGTGCACGGAGATCGGGCATGACTGGTTCGACGAGGATCACACCGTGGTCGACAGTCTGGGCCGCCTCGTGGTCCAAGCCCGCCAACTGGCGTTGGTCCCTGCCGCTGGGTAGCCGCCGCTGTCTGCGATGCTGTCGGGCATGGCAAGAATCGCGATCATCGGTGGCGGCAGCATCGGGGAGGCACTGCTGTCGGGTCTGCTGCGCGCGGGCCGGCAGGTCAAAGACCTGGTGGTGGCCGAACGGGTTCCGGAGCGCGCGGCGTACCTGGCCGAGACCTATTCGGTGTTGATCACCTCGGTGGCCGATGCGGTGGAGAACGCGTCGTTCGTGGTGGTCGCGGTGAAGCCGGGCGATGTCGAGCCGGTGATGGCCGAGCTGGCCCGCGCGACCGGCGCGTCCGAGAGCGACACCGCTGAGCAGGTGTTCGTCACGGTCGCGGCGGGGATCAGCCTCTCGTATTTCGAGTCGAAGCTCCCGGCCGGGACGCCGGTGGTCCGGGCGATGCCGAACGCGGCGGCACTGGTCGGCGCGGGGGTGACCGCGCTGGCCAAGGGCCGGTTCGTCACCGTCCCCCAGCTCGAGGGGGTTTCGGCCCTGTTCGACTCCGTCGGCGGCGTGCTGACCGTGCCGGAAGCCCAGATGGACGCCGTGACCGCGCTATCGGGGTCTGGGCCGGCGTATTTCTTCCTGATGGTCGAGGCCCTGGTGGACGCGGGGGTGGCGGCGGGTCTGAGCCGGGACGTGGCCACGGACCTGACGGCGCAGACGATGGCGGGGTCGGCGGCGATGCTGCTGGAACGGATGGACGCCGAGCGGCGACCGGGCGAGGGGGAGGCGCCGGTGTTGCGTGTGGACGCCACGCCAACGCAGCTGCGAGCGACCGTCACCTCGCCTGGTGGCACCACCGCCGCGGGGCTTCGCGAACTGGAAAAGGGCGGTCTGCGGGCGGCCGTCGACGCGGCGGTTCAGGCCGCCAAAACGCGCTCTGAGCAGCTAAGAATTACACCGGAGTAATCCAAGAATTTTGAACTGATTGTCCCCCACCAGTACCAGTAACCCCATTAGTCCCGCTATTCTCCTCTTTGTATGCACGTGTGGGTGCCAGCGGAGGGGAAGCCGCTGGTATTGCGCGGGCCTGACACGATTGGGTTGCGATGACGTCTACGAACGGGCCATCGGCGCGAGATTCTGCTGGTAAGCGGGACACCGGTTCCGGCGAGGGCCAGCAGGGTAGGACACAATTCTTGACGGTCGCCGAGGTGGCGGCCTTGATGCGGGTCTCAAAGATGACGGTGTACCGACTGGTGCACAACGGCGAGCTGCCCGCGGTCCGGGTTGGGCGGTCTTTCCGGGTGCATGCCAAGGCGGTGCACGACATGTTGGAGACGTCTTACTTCGACGCGGGCTGACCCGAGACTGGCCGCGCTGAGTACGCGCAGCCAGCCATGCGCTTCGCGGCTGCTCGGCGGTCGTCGACGCCGGTTTGGTGTTCGGTGCGTCCCGCCGGGTAAAGTGTCCGGGTCAATCCTGCAAGCAGGTCACGGGTCAGATAGCGGAGTTCATGGGTTCAGTAATCAAGAAGCGGCGCAAGCGCATGTCGAAGAAGAAACACCGCAAGTTGTTGCGCCGCACCCGGGTGCAGCGCAGAAAACTCGGCAAGTAAGGCCCGCCCGCGGCGTAGTGCTGCGGTCTCTCCCGGTCGATAGGCTGTTTGGGTGGATCAGTCGAGTGGGGACGGCGCCGGAACCGGCGACACCCCGAGCAACACGGTGCACTACCCCAAGGTTGTGCTGGTCACCGGTGCATGCCGGTTCCTGGGCGGCTACCTGACCGCTCGGCTCGCGCAGAACCCGATGATCAAAGGGGTCATCGCGGTGGACGCGATCGCGCCCAGCAAGGACATGCTGCGCCGGATGGGCCGCGCGGAGTTCGTTCGTGCCGACATCCGTAATCCCTTCATAGCCAAGGTGATTCGTAACGGCGACGTCGACACGGTGGTGCATGCGGCGGCGGCGTCGTACGCCCCGCGGTCCGGGGGCACCGCGGCGTTGAAGGAAATCAACGTGATGGGCGCGATGCAGCTGTTCGCCGCCTGTCAGAAGGCGCCCTCGGTGCGCCGCGTCGTGCTCAAGTCGACGTCTGAGGTGTACGGGTCCAGCGCGCACGATCCGGTGATGTTCACCGAGGACAGCACCAGCCGCCGGCCGCTGCGCGGCGGTTTCGCCAAGGACAGCCTCGACACCGAGGGTTACGCGCGCGGACTGGGACGGCGCCGGCCCGATATCGCCGTGACGATCCTGCGGCTGGCCAACATGATCGGGCCGGCGATGGACACCACGCTGTCGCGGTATCTGGCCGGGCCGTTGGTGCCCACGATGTTCGGTCGCGACGCGCGACTGCAGTTGCTGCACGAGCAGGATGCGTTGGGCGTGCTGGAGCGCGCGGCGATGGCCGGCAAGGCCGGCACCTTCAACATCGGCGCCGACGGGATCATCATGCTGTCGCAGGCGATCCGCCGGGCGGGTCGGATTCCCTTGCCGGTGCCAGGTTTTGGTGTCTGGGCCCTGGATTCGCTGAGGCGGGCCAATCGCTATAACGAGATCAGCCGCGATCAGTTTGCCTACCTGAGCTATGGCCGGGTCATGGACACCACCCGGATGCGCTCGGAGCTCGGCTACCAGCCGAAATGGACGACGGCCGAAGCCTTCGACGACTACGTCCGCGGCCGCGGCATGATTCCCATTATCGACCCGCATCGGGTACGCTCCTTGGAAGGTCGCGCCATATCCTTAGCTCAGCGCTGGGGTAGCCGCAATCCAATTCCGTGGGGTGGGGTCAGGTAGGTATCGTGGCGGGTGAGACCAGAGCGAATGTCATTCCACTACATACGAATCGGGGCCGGGTAGCGGCGCGTCGGAAAGCCGATCAACGCGCGGAGTCAGCACGCCAGCATCCCTCGCTACTCTCGGATCCACACGGCCGGGCGTCGGCCGAACAGATCGCCGCCGTCGTCCGCGAGATCGATGAGCACCGTCGTGCCGCGGCCGCGGGGTCGGCGGAGGCACCGCTCAACGAACTGGCTCAACGCGTCGCCGCGGTAGCCGGATTCCTGCGCCAGCGGCTCACCGGTGACTACACCGTTGACGACTTCGGCTTCGATCCGCACTTCAACAGCGCGATCGTCCGGCCATTGCTGAGGTTCTTCTTCCGGTCGTGGTTCCGGGTGGAGGTCAGCGGCGTCGAAAACCTGCCCAGCGAAGGGGCCGCGTTGCTGGTGGCCAACCATGCCGGGGTGTTGCCGTTCGACGGGTTGATGCTCTCGGTGGCGGTCCACGACGAGCATCCCGCGCAGCGGGACCTGCGGTTGCTGGCCGCCGACATGGTGTTCGACCTGCCCGTGGTGGGCGAAGCCGCCCGCAAGGCGGGCCACACCATGGCCTGCACGACGGACGCGCACCGGCTCCTTGCCGCCGGCGAGCTGACCGCAGTCTTCCCGGAGGGCTACAAGGGTTTGGGGAAGCGCTTCGAGGACCGTTACCGGCTGCAGCGATTCGGCCGCGGCGGCTTCGTGACGGCGGCGCTGCGCACCAAGGCGCCCATCATCCCGTGCTCGATCATCGGTTCGGAAGAGATCTACCCGATGCTGACCGATGTGAAGTTGCTGGCCCGGCTGTTCGGCCTGCCCTACTTCCCGATCACGCCGCTGTTCCCGCTGGCGGGGCCGGCGGGTCTGGTGCCGCTGCCGTCGAAGTGGCGCATCGCGTTCGGTGAGCCGATCTACACCGACGACTACGCCGCTTCCGACGCGGACGACCCGATGGTCACCTTCGAGTTGACCGATCAGGTGCGCGAGACCATCCAGCAGACGTTGTACCGGTTGCTGGCGGGCCGCCGCAACATCTTCTTCGGCTGAGATTCTTCGTTTTCCGGAGCTGGTAGCTTCGCTATCCGGCTCATTCGTTGACGCGAAAACGCCCCGGAGCCAACGGCTTCCGGGGCGTTCTCGGGCGAATTACTTGACCAGTGTGAACTGGCAGACGTTGGTGTAGCCGTCGCGGAACAGGTCCGAGCAGCCACGCAAGTACTTCAAGTAGATGTCGTAGGTCTCTTGCCCCTTCAGAGCAATCGCCTCTTCCTTGTGCGCCTCGAGGGCATCCCCCCAGGCCGTCAGCGTCGGAACGTAGTTCTTGCCGATGAAGTGGTGTCGCTCGATCTTGAAACCCGCGTCAGTCGCGTACTTGTCGACCAGGTCGACCTGGGGCAACTTTCCGCCCGGGTAGATCTCCTTCAAGATGAAGCTGATGAACCGCAGCAGGGTCATGTTCACCTGCAAGCCCATCGCCTTGCCTTCCTCGGCGGAGGGCACCACGATCGAGTGCAGCAGCATGCGGCCGTCGTCGGGCAGCAAGTCGTAGTACTTCTTGAAGAAGGTTGCGTACCGTTCGTACCCGGCGTCGCCCGCGCCGTCGGCGAAGTGCTCGAACGCGCCCAGCGACACGATGCGGTCGATCGGTTCGTCGGGGAATTCTTCCCAGCCCTGGATCCGCACCTCTTTGCGGCGGGGGCTGTCCATCTTTTCGAACTCGGCCACACAGTGGGCGTACTGGTTCTCGCTCAGCGTCAGGCCGATGACGTTGACGTCGTACTCGGCCACCGCGTGCCGCATGGTCGAGCCCCAGCCGGAGCCGATGTCGAGCAGCGTCATACCGGGCTCGAGGTTGAGCTTGTCCAGAGCGAGCTTGCGCTTCGCGTATTGCGCCTCTTCCAGCGTCTTGGTCAGATTCTGCGGATCCGGGTTTTCGTCGAAGTAACCGCAGCTGTAGGTCATCGACGGGTCAAGCCAGAGCTTGAAAAACTCGTTCGACTTGTCGTAGTGCGACCGGACTTTTTCGACCGGCGGCCTCAGCTGGGTGCTACCCGTTTCCCCCTGTGACGTCATCAAATGGAACCTACTTTCCGGCTGATATTGATGCAACCGCGGCCACTGTTGCTTCAGTGTCGGCTTCGGTTGACGCTTCCCCCAGCATCGTGACGACGCTGGTGATAAGCGGTTCCCCATCGACATCGGTGACCTCGCTGCGGATCTCAGCGAGCACGGTGCCATGGGACTCGATCACCGAGTCTAGATAGGTGTCGAAGTACAGCTTATCGCCGGCAACGATCGGCCGGTGGAATTTGAATTTCTGATCGCGATGGATCACCCGGGCGATGTTGATCGGGATGCTGAACTTGGTGAAGATCTCCAGCTGGACGCGCCGTCCGGCGATCGCGAGGAACGTCAGCGGAGCCACCAGCGAGTCGTACCCGGCAGCGGCGGCGTCGGCCTCGCTGAAGTGCGTCGGATGGTCGTCCTTGACCGCGAGCGCGAACTCCCGGATTTTCTCGCGCCCGACCAGGAAGTAATCCGGTGCCCGGTAGTGGCTGCCGATGAGTCCTTCGGCTTCTTTGGGGGTGGTCATGCCGCTGTCGCTCTCCGCTCGAATAGGTCTCAGCGGCGCAGCCTATCAGCGCGATTGCCGCCGGGACGCCACAGCGGCCAGTGCGCCGCCGGCCGCCCCCAGCGCCAAAGCTGACGGCACCCCGATCCGAGCGGCCTTGCGGGCCGTGCGAAAGTCGCGGATCTCCCAGCCGCGTTCGCGGGCCAGGGTGCGCAGACGGGCGTCGGGATTGATGGCGACGGCGGTGCCCACCAGCGACAGCATGGGCACGTCGTTGAAGCTGTCGGAATAGGCGGTGCAGCGTTTGAGGTTGAGACCCTCCCGGATCGCCAGCGAACGCACCGCGTGCGCCTTTCCGGTGCCGTGCAGGATGTCGCCGACGAGCCGGCCGGTGAATACGCCGTCGACCGACTCGGCGACGGTGCCCAGGGCGCCGGTGAGGCCGAGCCGGCGTGCGATGGTCGCCGCGAGTTCGTAAGGCGTGGCGGTGATCAGCCAGACCTGCTGGCCGGCGTCGAGGTGCATCTGCGTGAGCTCGCGGGTGCCCGGCCAGATTTTGTCGGCGATGATCTCGTCGTAAATCTCCTCACCCAGAGCCACCAACTGTTCGACCGATCGGCCCTCGATGAAGGCGAGGGCTTTGCGCCGGCCGGCGGCGACGTCGTTGCTGTTCTCCTTGCCCAGGATCTGGAATTTGGCCTGGGCATAGATGAAGCCCAGCACGTCGCGATACGTGAAGTACTTGCGCGCCGCGAGCCCGCGGCCGAAGTGCACCGCCGAGGAGCCCTGCACCAGGGTGTTGTCCACGTCGAAGAAGGCGGCCGCGGTCAGGTCGATCGGCGGCTGCGGGCGATCCTCGCCGGCGGCGGTGTCTGCGTGCAGGTCTTCCAGCGCGCGGGCGGCGCTGGCCTCGGCGGCCAGCGACTCCAGGTCGACGCGACTGAGGTCCCCGTCGGCCGGGCCAGAGGAAGTCATCGCCTAACCTCCTAGATCGCTGTGTTGCTTGGCGACCCAGTGGGTCCCGGTGTTCAACCCTATCGGGCGGGCGTGCGGGAGGGCTGTGCATGTCCGGTGTGCTGGGACCTGATCGTGGGCGGCTGTCGAGTGTGAAGCTACCTTCACGTTCGACGCCCAATGTGAAGCTAGCTTCACACTCGTCGGTGGAGCGGATGGGCGCAAGCGTTTCGAGGCATATGCCGGAGATCGTTAATCGGTGAGAAAGTTGACGGTGAACCAATCCGCCGGAACGCCTTGGCGAAGCGCGGAATCAAGTTCCTCGAAGTCAAGGATTAGGACATGGGAAGCCGCGGGAGCGTCAGTCTCACCCATCCAGCGTCGATCTGTAGGTCCTAGCTAAGTCGAGATTGTGATTGCCCCGTTCAGTTGGTTCCTCCGCCAGGGAGGTTGAGGCCCAATGCTGCCCGGTCAAACACCACCCAGTCGTCCGCTTCATTTACGATTTGAATACCGCTGATTTGGGCGGCGGCTTTGACCATTTCTTCGAGCGCCTCCCACTGCATACCTCCATACCTGATATCCGGACGCGATCGAGTGGTATACGCACGTAACACGCGAGGCAGGTGCGCAATGGAAAACGTCTTCATGATTGGTTGACCGTCTTTGCTTTGTGCCTTCGCTAACTCCACAAATATTTCACGACCTCGGAGTGCAGACGCGATCGGTGGCAGTAACTGCTCTTGCGGTGTGCGGACGGCGCGGGTGATCAGATCCTCGAGCAGATTGCCGGTAGCCTGTGATGGCTTGGCGGAGTTGTTGGCAGTCGCTACCTCCGGTTGCTGGCCGCGGAGGGCGGCAGAGATCTGTTGCTTATTCATCGCAACCCATTTCGAGGCGCGATTGGAGAGGATCACCCAGTCTAGATCTGGCATTTCCAGTGCGGCTTCAAGAGCGTCCTCGAAGGCGCCACCTGCAAACTGATCTGGCAAATCCGGATGATCCCTCGACGTGTACAGCATCATGGCGTGCTTGCCGTCCGGCAGCCGGAGCAGGGGAGTTGCGTTGAGCTGCTTGCCCTCGTGCAAAACAGTCGTTCGCGGGAAGAATATTTCGATAGCTTTAAGCGCCGAGAAAAGCTGCTGAGTTGCCTCCTGCGACTTCTGCTCGGCGGCGATATCAATCAGTTCTTCAACATTAGCATCATTTGGCGGAGTCAAGGTCGAGACCTCTCGTAAGGCGTGAACTTGTCATTAAGTCTATCGTAGATTCCTGTTAGGTGGTAAACCTTGCCGGAGGGATTAAACGGATCGTAAGTGCATACCGCAAGGTCGAAATCTCCCATGCCTTCGTGTATAAGCTCGCTGATTAACGTCGACTCCGTCACTGTTAGTGGCGATCCTAAAATATTCAATCCATCGGGAGGATGAATAGTATAATTCGGTATTGATTCTCCGGCGTGAAAGGTCTGGGAAAAAACCCTAGATGTGTCGCCGCCGGTCTCGATCAAGTTTCCAAGCGAATCGGTGATCGTCGAGCCATGTTCTGCAAAAGTCGTAATACTCGATCCTTTGGGTACAACGAATAAACCGTTATCTGGATCGTAGCTGCCATGACCGCTAATTGTCTGTCGACTCGCCTCCGGCATCTCACCATGCGCAGGCGCTTGATTCGCCGAATCCGCTAATTGATCACCCTCGTGATTATGTGACGGAGTGTCGTTTGTCGACGGCGGCTCCGTGTCTTCTGCGGGCGTCGCGTCCGACGGTGGCCCCTCGCCTTCGACTGGGTGAGGCGGGCCACCTTGGGATCCTGGCATCTCGGACGGGTGCCCACCCGGTTCCCCACCGTGGGGCACTTCACCGAGGCCGGGAGGCACCTCGCCCATGGGCACGGAAGGCGGGGTCGGCAGGTGCGGCGCCGCCGGAGTTGCGGGCTCCGGCGGAAGGCCTGCGCTGGGAACGGGCGCAGCTGCCGGCTCGCCGCCGGGAGGAGGCGGCGCGTGGGCTGGCGCCGGCTCGGCCGGTTTCGAGTGGGGTAGCGGCGTCTGTTCGGCCGGCGCGGGCACCGCGCCGCTCTGCCGGCGCGGCACCGGCGGCTTGCCGCGGGGCTCTGGCGGCGCGGCGGTCGGTTTGGGCGGCTCACCGGCGGGGGGCGTCTCGCCGACCGGTGGCTTTGATTCCGTCGGGCTGTGCGGGAGGGGGCCGTCAGCGGGCCCGGGTGCCGGCTTGCCCGAGGCGGGTGGTGCAGGCTGGCCTGGCTCCGGCTTGCCCGGGGGTGCGGATGGTCCCGATTCCGGCGGCTTCGGGCCGGCCGGCGGTGGCTCCGCCGGGGGCTTCACCGAGGGCGGTTTCGGGACGTCCGGCAGCGGCGGCTTCCGCACGCCTCTCACCGCATCCCCAAGGCCGCGCCCCAGCTTGCCGAGCTTTGATAACGGCCCGCCGGGCAGCGCAAAAGTTGCGACGTCGAAGAGGGTCTCTCCGAATGCCTCGTCGGGGTTCTTGCCCCACTCGTCCCAGTGGGTGACCTGCTTACCCAGCGCCTTCCAGGACTCGCCGACACCGGGTCCACCGTCGGGGCCCAAGCCCACCAGAGGCGCTTCCCCGGCGACCATGTCGACCGCGTCTTTGGCGAAGCCCATCGGATCGGTTTGGAGGCGGGTGGGGCTGAACTTCGCAAAGTCCTCGACAAAATGCCAGCCCTCCACGCCGAAACCCTTCAGGGTCCGGCCCACGTGGTTGAGGACTCTGCCCACCTGGGTGCCGTGCAGGAAGTGGTCCCACTCCTTTCCCGCCCACCGGCCCATGTCTTCAGCCGCGGCGACGGCGGCGGTCATGGTGGCGTTGATCTGCTCGCCCAACGTCTCGACTTCATGGGCAAAGTTGTCGACCACCATGCGGATGTCGTCGGCGATCCTCTTGATCTCGTCTTCGTCTTCGTCGGTGAGCAGATCCCAGACCTCTTTGATCCCGGTGAGCGGATCGCAGATGCGCGACAACAGATCCAGAATCGCCGCGTGTACCTTGTCGACCTTGGCCGCATAGCTGTTGAGCTGCGTGGCGATCGTTTGGCACTGGCGTGCGACGTTCACGGTGGCCTCGGACGCATCCGACAACGCCTTGTTGATGGCAGCGCTCTCCGGGATCTGCTGGGCGCCGATGGCGGCCATCGTCCCGCCCCCCGCCGCGGTCTCGGTGGCCATGAAGTTAGCGCCCGCGGTCGCCCACGCCGCCGCGGCGGCTCGCAATTTCGCCGAATCGCCATTGGGCCAGATCATTCCGATGTACGGAGCCACCCAGCCCCAGCCCGCCGGGGCGCCGCTACCGGCGCCCACCGCCGACGGCGGCTTGGTCCCGACGGTCAACGGCGCGGTCACCTGCGGTGCGGGTAGACCCGCGGCCTGGCCCGTGACATCTGACAACGCCTCGGCCAGCGCGTAGTTGTGCGCCGACACCCGGACCCCGTCGCCGATGCTGCACAGCCCATTGCGGGTGCCGGCCATCGCCTCGATCAGCTTGGCCGCTGCACCGTCATATCCGCGGCCGAGCGCCGCGCCCACCGGATCGTCACCGGCCATGCCGGCACTGCCGGCCAGTGCCGCGGTCAAGGCCGAGATCACCGATCCCAATGACCTACCGGTGTCCAGGACCGTGGCACCGGCGCGGTCTAGGGCCGTCGGGTCACACGCCAGCGGCGCCATCCGGTCACGACCACATACCGAGATTCGTCGACATCGCCGCGGTGTAGTTGCCGTGCGCTGTCGTGGCGGCCTTCTTCGAGTTGCGCCAGCGCCTCGCGCATCATCGCCTCCCCGCGCACCCAGTGCTGATGCGCCTCGGCGTGGGCGGCCGCGGCCTGGCCCGTCCACGTGGTGTGCAAACGCGTTACGCGAGAATCGATCTCGTTGATCACGTCTTCGGCGTAGCGCTGAAACGCCGCCATCCGCTGCACCGCTTCGGCCAACGCCTGAGGGTCCACCCGAAACGCCTCAGCCACCACGAACCGCCCGCTCCGCCTGGGCGGACCCGGCCTCGTTGGCCTGGTAGCCCTCGCCCGCCTGGCCCACCAGGTGCGCCAACGTCGACAAACCGAGCTGTACCTCACGAGCGCCCCGATGCCACAGCTCCCACGCCGAGCCGTACGCGGTCCCCGCCGCGCCCTGCCAACCGCCCAACATCTGACCCACCTGATCGTCGAGCTGGGCCAGCTGGGCCGAAAGGTTTTCGGCCGCGCCGCCGAGCGAAACGGCATGGGTTTGCATCACCACCGGATCAACCCGCAGCGTCTCGTCGGCCATGACCGGAACATAACGCCTGGTAGGTGGGCCCACAAGTCACCGATGCCACACTGGTGCCCATGACTGAAGCGACCCGGCGACCGCGGGTGGAGCTGCTGACCCGCGACGGCTGCACCATCTGCGTGCGGGTACATGCGCGGCTCGCTGAACTGGCGGCTGAGCTGGGCTTCGACCTGTCGACGACCGACGTCGACGCCGCCGCGTCGGCCGGCAACCCGGCGCTGCGGGCCGAGTTCGGCGACCGGCTGCCCGTGGTTCTGCTCGACGGCCGCGAACACAGTTACTGGGACATCGACGAGGCTCGGCTGCGCGCGGATCTCGCTCGATGAGGCCCCGCGCGCACCACCGGCGACCGGCCGCCGGGCGATTATTTGGTAGCTCACCTGATAAACGATTACCTTGGAAACCAGTTCAATTACTGGAGGAAGCAAGGGAGCTGGCCAGGTGATGCTGCCGTGAGCGTCTTGCTCTTCGGGGTTTCGCACCGCAGTGCGCCCGTCTCCGTACTGGAACAACTCACCATCGACGAGTCCGATCAGGGCAAGATCGTCGACCGGGTGTTGCAGTCGCCGCTGGTAACCGAGGCGATGGTGCTGTCGACATGCAACCGGGTCGAGGTCTACGCGGTGGTGGATGCGTTCCACGGCGGGTTGGCGGCGATCGGGCAGGTGTTGTCGGATCACTCCGGAATGTCAATGGGGGACCTGACCAAGTACGCGTACGTCCGCTACAGCGAGGCCGCCGTCGAGCACTTGTTCGCGGTGGCCAGCGGTCTGGACTCCGCGGTGATCGGTGAGCAGCAGGTGCTCGGCCAGGTGCGTCGCGCGTACGCCACCGCTGAGACCAATCGCACCGTCGGCCGGGTGCTGCATGAGCTGGCCCAGCGGGCGCTGTCGGTGGGCAAACGGGTGCACACCGAGACCGCCATCGACGCGGCCGGCGCCTCGGTGGTGTCGGTCGCCCTGAACATGGCCGAACGCCGGCTGGGCGGCCTGGAGGGCAAGACCGCCGCGCTGGTCGGCGCCGGCGCGATGGGCGCGTTGGCGGCGGCCCACCTGACCCGGGCCGGCATCCGGCGGGTGCACGTCCTGAACCGGTCGATGTCCCGGGCGCAGCGGTTGGCCCGCAAGCTGCGCGAAGCCGGCGTGCAGGCCGACGCGATGGCGCTCGACCGCCTGGCCGACGCGGTGGCGGACGCCGACGTCATGGTCAGCTGCACGGGCGCGGTGAGCCCGGTGGTCACACTGGCCGATGTGCACCACGCGCTGGTAGCCGCGCGCCGTGACGAATCGACCCATCCGCTGGTGATCTGCGACCTGGGCATGCCGCGCGATGTGGACCCGGCGGTCGCCGGTCTGCCCGGCGTCTGGGTCGTCGACGTGGACCGGGTGCAGCACGAGCCGTCGGCGCACGCCGCCGCCTCCGATGTCCACGCCGCGCGCCATATCGTCGCGGCCGAAGTCGCCGCCTACCTGGCGGGGCAGCGGATGGCCGAGGTCACGCCGACCGTCACGGCATTGCGCCAGCGCGCCGCCGATGTGGTGGAGGCCGAGCTGCTGCGCCTGGACAACCGGCTGCCCGGCCTGGAGAGCGCCCAGCGCGAGGAGGTGGCGCGCACCGTGCGGCGGGTGGTGGACAAGCTGCTGCACGCGCCCACCGTGCGGATCAAACAACTCGCCAGCGCCCCGGGCGGGGACAGCTACGCCGAGGCGCTGCGCGAACTCTTCGAACTCGACCAGACCGCCATAGACTCCGTAGCCGCCGTCGCCGCGGGCGAATTGCCCGTCATATCAACGGGATTCGATGCCGGAGCCCAAGAAACGTCCGCCGAGTAGCCGATTGGCGAACGTGATCCGGATAGGTACCCGGGGCAGTCTCTTGGCCACCACCCAGGCCGGCGTCGTCAGGGACGCCTTGATCGCCAACGGTCATCCCGCGGAGTTGGTGATCATCACCACCGCCGGGGACCGCTCGTCGGCGCCCATCGAGACCCTGGGCGTCGGCGCCTTCACCACCGCGCTACGCGAGGCCATGAACGACGGCCGGGTGGATGCCGCGGTGCACTCCCACAAGGATTTGCCCACGGCGGACGACCCGCGCTTCACCGTGGCGGCGATACCGCCCCGCAACGACCCCCGCGACGTGGTGGTGGCCCGCAACGGGCTGGTGCTCGGGGAGCTGCCGCCCGGTTCGCTGGTGGGTACGTCGTCCCCGCGCAGGGCCGCGCAGCTTAGAGCATTGGGTCTCGGTTTGGAAATCCGCCCCCTACGAGGCAACCTAGATACCAGGTTGAACAGGGTAAGCAGTGGTGATCTTGACGCCATCGTGGTAGCTCGGGCCGGACTGGCCCGGCTCGGCCGCCTCGATGATGTCACCGAGACGCTAGAGCCGGTGCAGATGTTGCCAGCACCGGCTCAGGGCGCGCTCGCCGTCGAATGCCGCGCCGGTGATGGGTTGGCGGCGGTGCTGGCGGAATTGGACGACGCGGACACGCGCGCGTCGGTCACCGCGGAGCGAGCCCTGCTGGCCGAACTGGAGGCGGGTTGCTCCGCACCGGTGGGCGCGATCGCCGAGGTGGTCGAGTCCATCGATGAGGAAGGCCGCGTCTTCGAAGAGCTGTCGCTGCGCGGTTGCGTGGCGGCGCTGGACGGGTCCGACGTGATCCGCGCGTCCGGCATCGGCACCGCCGATCGGGCGCGAGAGCTTGGGATTTCGGTCGCCGCAGAGTTGTTCGAACTCGGCGCCCGAGAGCTCATGCAGGAAGCGCGGCAGGACCCGGCACGAGGAAATTAATTGCGAGTGACGTGGGAGCGACAATGACGACGCGAGGGCGTAAGCCGAGACCCGGCCGCATCACGTACGTGGGTTCCGGTCCCGGTGATCCGGGGCTCTTGACTACCCGGGCGGCCACGGTTTTGGCGAACGCCGCCCTGGTATTCACCGACCCCGACGTACCGGAGCCGGTGCTGGCGCTGATCGGCAAAGACCTGCCACCGGTTTCCGGCCCGGCGCCCGCCGACGCCGCCGCCGGGACCGGCGAGGCCGCCACCGGTGGCGCGGAGCAACCGGCGGTGATATCGGCCGGTCCCGATGTCCGCCCGGCGCTGGGCGAGCCCGCCGAGGTGGCCAAGACGCTGACCGCCGAGGCCCGGGCCGGCGCCGACGTGGTACGGCTGGTGGCCGGCGACCCGCTGACGGTCGACGCGGTCATCACCGAGGTGAACGCCGTCGCGCGAAGCCACCTGCACATCGAGATCGTGCCCGGCCTGGCTCCTACGGGCGCCGTGCCCACCTACGCGGGGTTGCCGCTGGGCTCGTCGCACACGGTCGCCGATGTGCGCGGCGACGTGGACTTCGACGCGCTGGCCGCGGCGCCCGGTCCGCTGATCCTGCAGGCCACCACGTCGCATCTGGCCGACGCGGCGCGGACCCTGATCGAGCACGAGCTGGCCGAGACCACTCCGTGCGTGGTCACCGCCCACGGCACCACCTGCCAGCAGCGTTCGATCGAAACCACGCTGGGCGGTTTGACCGACTCGGCCGTGCTGGGCGCGACGGACCCGGCGGGTCCGCTGACCGGGCCGCTGGTGGTGACCATCGGTAAGACGGTGGCCAGCCGGGCGAAGCTGAACTGGTGGGAGAGCCGCGCGCTGTACGGCTGGACCGTGTTGGTGCCCCGCACCAAGGACCAGGCCGGCGAGATGAGCGAGCGGCTGACGTCCTACGGTGCGCTGCCGGTCGAGGTGCCGACCATCGCCGTCGAGCCGCCGCGCAGCCCCGCGCAGATGGAGCGTGCCGTCAAGGGCTTGGTCGACGGCCGCTTCCAGTGGGTGGTGTTCACCTCCACCAACGCGGTGCGTGCGGTGTGGGAGAAGTTCGGCGAGTTCGGTCTGGACGCCCGTGCGTTCTCGGGCGTGAAGATCGCCTGTGTCGGCGAGTCGACGGCCGATCGGGTCCGGGCGTTCGGGATCAGTCCCGAGCTGGTGCCCGCCGGCGAGCAGTCGTCGCTGGGTCTGCTCGACGACTTCCCGCCCTACGACAGCATTTTCGACCCGGTGAACCGCGTCCTGCTGCCGCGGGCCGACATCGCCACCGAGACGCTGGCCGAGGGGCTGCGCGAACGCGGCTGGGAGATCGAGGATGTCACGGCCTACCGGACGGTGCGCGCCGCCCCGCCGCCGGCGGAGACGCGGGAGATGATCAAGACCGGCGGCTTCGACGCCGTGTGCTTCACCTCCAGCTCCACGGTGCGCAACCTGGTCGGCATCGCCGGCAAGCCGCACGCGCGGACGATCATCGCCTGCATCGGCCCCAAGACGGCCGAGACCGCCGCCGAGTTCGGTTTGCGGGTGGACGTGCAGCCCGAAACGGCCGCTATCGGTCCGCTGGTCGACGCTTTGGCCGAACACGCCGCGCGGTTGCGCGCCGAGGGCGCGCTGCCACCGCCGCGTAAGAAGAGCCGCAGGCGCTAGTGGTTGCCGGGCAGGCGAGCGTGCGTTTGTACACCGACACGCCGTCGGGGCTGGCATTCTGCGCACGTTCGCGGCGACGTAGTCGCGCGGCGATTGCCACTCAACGAACATGAGTAGCTACCCCCGGCAGCGTCCGCGCCGGCTCCGCTCCACCCCGGCGTTGCGCCGATTGGTGGCGCAAACGTCTTTGGAGCCAAGGCATTTGGTGCTGCCGATGTTCGTTGCCGACGGTATCGACGAACCGCGCCCGATCGCGTCGATGCCCGGCGTTGTGCAGCACACCCGCGATTCGCTGCGCAGCGCCGCCGCCGATGCCGTCACCGCCGGCGTGGGTGGGCTGATGCTGTTCGGCGTGCCGCGTGACGAGGACAAGGACTCGACCGGGTCGGCCGGCACCGACCCGGATGGCATCCTCAATCTCGCCCTGCGGGACCTGGCCAAGGATCTCGGCGACGCGACGGTGTTGATGGCCGACACCTGCCTGGACGAATTCACCGACCACGGCCACTGCGGCGTCCTGGATGCCAGGGGCCGGGTGGACAACGACGCGACGCTGGCCTGGTACGTGAAACTGGCTGTGGCACAGGCAGAATCGGGTGCGCACGTCGTCGGTCCGAGCGGCATGATGGACGGCCAGGTGGCCGCGATCCGCGACGGCCTGGACGCCGCGGGCTACACCGATGTGGTGATCTTGGCCTACGCCGCGAAGTTCGCCTCGGCGTTCTACGGCCCGTTCCGCGAGGCGGTCAGCTCCAGCCTGTCCGGCGACCGGCGCACCTATCAGCAGGAGTCGGGCAACATCCGCGAGGCGCTGCGCGAGGTCCGGCTGGATCTCGACGAGGGCGCGGACATCATCATGGTCAAACCCGCGCTGGGTTACCTCGACGTGGTGGCGGCGGCGGCGGACGTCTCGCCGGTGCCGGTCGCCGCCTACCAGGTGTCGGGGGAGTACGCCATGATTTGCGCTGCCGCCGCGAACAATTGGATCGACGAGCGCGCGGCGGCGCTGGAGTCGTTGACCAGCATCCGCCGTGCCGGAGCCGATATCGTGCTGACGTATTGGGCCGCGGACGCGGCCGGTTGGCTTTCGTGAGATGGGGCTTGCTTTGAATTCCGAGACCGCCGCGAGGGACGCCGAACCGAAGCCGTTGTTCTACGAACCGGGCGCCAGCTGGTGGTGGGTGGCATGGGGGCCGGTGGCCGCGGGCGCGATGATCCTGATCGAAGTCTGGAGTGGCGCCCCGGTGTCCTTCGTGATCCCGGTGATCTTCTTGGTCCTGGTGTCGGGGTTCGTCGGGTTACAGATCAAGGCGGCACGGATCCACGCTTCCGTCGAGCTCACCGAGGACGCCCTGCGACAAGGCACCGAAACCATCCTGGTGCGCGAGATCCTCAGGGTGTATCCCGAACCCGAACACCACGAAGCCTCCGGGAAGGAGCTGGCCCAGTGGCAGTCGGCGCGGGCGCTCGGCGAATTGGTCGGGGTGCCCCGCGGGCGGATCGGCATCGGCCTCCAGCTCACCGGGAAGCGCACCGCACAGGCCTGGGCCCGCCGTCACCGTCAGCTTCGAGCCGCGCTGACCCCGCTGGTCCAGGAGCGGGTCGAACCCGCCCGCTCCGACGTCACCGACGCCGATCGTGACGACGACGCCGGATCCGCCCAGTGAGCGCCCGACACCGGAGTACCACGGCCCTGGTCGAACTTGGCCTGGCCTGCGCGGCGCTCGTCGGCGCGGCAGTGAGCTGGGCCCGTTCACATCACACGGTGGCGGTCGCGCCCATCGCCGACGGGCAGCCGTTCACGACGTCGACGGTGTATGACCCTCAGCTGCTGTTGCTGACCCTGCTGCTGCTGACGAGCGCAGGGGTGTTGGCGGTGGTCGGCACGGCCAGACGGCGCCGCGAGCGGCGCGCTAAGACGTCCTGACCAGCGACAGCGCCAGCCGCCGGCGCCTGGCGATGGCATCGGCCACCTCGTGCAGTGCCTCGTGCACCGAGCAGGCGCCCGAAAATGGGGTCCCCTCAACGCCGTCACCCAACAACTCGGTGACCGCCGGGCTCGCGACCAAGGTCCACTGCACCCCTTCGGCGCGGCAGTCCGCATCGAAGGTTTGCAAAAGCGAGATACCCGCCTCAGCAAATTGGCTGACGTCGCCCATGTCGAGCACGACACGGTCCTCTCCGAGGACGAAACGCCGAATATGGTCGCCGACCCGGCCGGCATTGAAGGCGTCGATTTCGCCTCGAATGGTCACCACGGTGGCCAGCTGACGACGGTGGGCCCGGACCCACGCGCCGCCGCAGCGGAAGATGCCGTTTTGCTCTCGCGTCAGCACGTCGGCGATCGTCATGGGCACCCCTCACTCTCCGTGCCACTCGCTGTGCCTTTAACGCTAAACCGCAAGCTTAAGGGGGGTGAAAGCCGCACCTAACGTTTTGCTAAGAAGCGATTTTCGCAGCGATTCTCGCCGCGAGAATCGCGGCATGCGAGCAAAGGCCAGCGGCCGCCGATTTTCGGCGAAAGACCGCATGCCACACCACAACCGTCCGCGCGCCCGGGCGGTCGCGCTGCTAGGCTGCCAGGGCTACCGGTTGCGAGGCGGGGGCTGGTGAAATCGCGTGGTCGCCCGGTCAGCCGAGCTATAAGGCGAACGGAACACCAGAGTCCAGGCGGAAAGAGCATCGTGCGCGGCGCAGAGATCAGGGGAGAGATCAAGTCCCTGACGGGACTCCGCATCGTCGCCGCGCTGTGGGTCGTGCTTTTTCACTTCCGGCCGATGCTGGGCGACGTGGGGCCCGATTTCCGCGATGCCCTCGCGCCGGTGCTCAACTGCGGCGCCCAGGGCGTCGACCTCTTCTTCATCCTCAGCGGATTCGTCCTGACCTGGAACTACCTCGACCGCATGGGCCGGTCATGGTCGACGCGCGCGACCCTGCACTTCCTGTGGCTGCGGCTGGCCAGGGTGTGGCCCGTGTACCTGGTCACCTTGCACCTCGCCGCCCTGTGGGTGATCTTCACCCTGCACGTCGGCCACGTGCCGTCGCCCGACGCCGGTCAGCTCTCCGCGATCAGCTACGTCCGCCAGATCCTGCTGGTGCAGCTGTGGTTCGTGCCGTTCTTCGACGACTCGAGTTGGGATGGGCCGGCCTGGTCGATCAGTGCCGAATGGCTGGCCTATCTGCTCTTCGGACTCCTGGTGCTGGTGATCCTGCGGATGAAGCAGGCGACGCGGGCGCGGAGCCTGATGGTGCTGGCGTTCGCGGCGGCGTTGCCGCCGGTGGTCATGTTGCTGGCCAGTGGCCACTTCTACACGCCGTGGAGCTGGCTGCCGCGGATCGTCACGCAGTTCACCGCCGGCGCGTTGGCCTGCGCCGCGGTGCGCAGGCTGCGGCTGACCGATCGGGGCCGCCGCGTCGCCGGGTACCTGTCGCTGCTTCTGTTGGGCGCGATGGTGGGCGTCCTGTATTGGTTTGACGCGCACCCGATCTCCGGTGTCGTGGAGAACGACAGCGGTGGGGTGGTCGACATCCTTTTCATTCCGCTGGTGATCACGCTCGCGATCGGCGTCGGCAGCCTGCCGAGGGTGCTCTCAACCAGGTTGATGGTGTATGGCGGGCAGATCTCGTTCTGCCTGTACATGATTCACGAGCTGGTGCACACCGCCTGGGGATGGTCCGTGGAGCAATTCGAGCTGCGGCCGCAGGACAATCCGTGGAAATGGAACGTGATCGGCCTGCTTGCCATCGCCGTGGTCATCTCGATCGTGATGTATCACTTCGTCGAAGAGCCGGCCCGCCGCTGGATGCGCAGGATGGTGGATGTCAAAGCCGTCACCGCGAGAAGCGAGCCCGACGAGTCGCCGAACGGCAAGGTCCATCCGATCGACCGCTCCCTGGAAGCGGTTTCGGCCCGAGCGGTGTGACGGTTGCCTTAGTGCACAGCCGCGAGCCGGCGGCGGATAATCGATGAAAATGCGGTGGCACACGACGATGCCGTTGACTGGGGAGGTAGTAAGTGAGTCGTCTGGCCACCTTTGTCATCGGCCTGACTTTTCTGGTGGGGATCGGCATCGCGTATCCGGCTCAGGTGCGTACCTACGACACCCTGACCCTGGATTTCCGGTTGAACCACGTGGCTGTCGTCGGGGACTCCTACACCACCGGCACCGGCGAGGGCGGGGTGGGGCCGATGTCGTGGCCCGCCCGCGCCTGGGATTTGCTCGCCGCGCGGGGTGAACGGATCTCGGCCGACGTCGCGGCCGAGGGCAGGGCGGGCTATGGCATGCCGGGCGACCATGGCAGCGTGTTCGAGGATCTGACCGCCAGGGCCGTGCAGGGCGACGATGCGCTGGTGGTGTTCTTCGGCTCCCGCAACGACGAGACCATCGATCCGGGTGTGATCGGTGAAAAGGCCCGCAGCACTTTCGATTTGGCCCGCCGGCTGGCGCCGTCGGCAAGGTTCCTGGTGATCGGGCCGCCGTGGCCGACCGCCGATGTGCCCCTTCCCATACTGCAGATTCGCGACGCGCTCGGCGCGGCGGCCGGGGCCGCGGGGGCCACGTGGGTCGACCCGATCGCCGAACGCTGGTTCGTCGGCAGGCCCGACCTGATCGGCGCGGACGGCGTGCATCCGAACGACGCGGGGCATCAATACATGGCGGACAAGATCGCGCCGCTCATCCGCACGCAGCTGTCGACCTGACCTAGCGGTGCCGGGCCGCCTCCTGGGCGAGCTGCACCCGCGACGACACGGCGAGTTTGGCGTAGACGTGCGTCAGACGGGACTGCACGGTGCGTGGTGAGACGAACAGCCGCGTGGCAATGTCCTTGTTGGGCAGGCCTTCGCTGACGAGCCGCACGACGTCGCGCTCGGTCGGCGTCAGCGACTCCCAACCGCTGGCCGGGCGGCCGCGGGGACCGCGACCCCGCCGCGCGTAGCCGATCGCCTCGGCGGTGGACAGCGCGCTGCCCTTCGGCCCATGCGGCTTCGAAAGCGTTGGGGTTCAAGGTCTTTCGTACCTGCGCCAGCGCCGTGTCCTAGTCCGCTTGAAAAGCCTTGAAGCGCACCTCGCCATGCCGTTGCCGCATGCTGTCAGCCGCTCCGAGAAGCCGGGCGGCCTGGGCGGGATTGGTGTCGGCGGCAGCCACATGGGCGGCGACGAGATCGTTCACGGTTTGATTCAGCTGCTCGAGCGCCGTCGTCATGGTGTCGGACTGGGTCTCCCACAGCCGCGTGGAGCTTTCCACGTCGGCAAGCAGCAACGTCACGGTCCCCGTTGGCAGCTCGCTCACGCTCGGCACGCTCCAGTCCAGCAGCGGCGTGTCTGCCGACGAATGAATGTCGATCATGTTAGCCAGCATGCGGGCACGGTGAGCGGAAAAACATCAGCGAAAACGCGCATAGTCCCGCCGAGGCCAGGCGGATTCGCCGCCTGGAGGAAGGGCGGTTCAGTCCTCGGCGTGCCGCTCGTAGTCCCATCGCTCCAGGCGGGCTTGCAAGTTCAGCAAGCCGAACCCGGCGATCGGCGCGGCGGCCGCAATGCAGAACAGCAGCAGCTGAGTCATCCCTACAACCTCCCAAAACCCTTCGCTGATATGACGTTCGTCGGCCACAAGAAGTTCATTGCCGCTCACCCACCCGCCAGGGCGCGGTCCGCCAGCGCGCCCAGCACCGGCGCCAGCAACTTTGCGTACTCGGTCGTCACGTGGTTGTCGTCGCGGAACACCAGGGTGTTGCCGAAGATCATCGGGCAGCGGTCAGGGGTGCAGAACAGGTCGGTGAGATCGGCGTACTGGCCGCCGCCGGCCGTGGTTGCCGCCCGCTCGGCGGCGATGCCGTCGTCATCGACCGCGGCCGACCGCGCCGGCGCACAGGCGCCGGCGTCGTCGAGGTGGGCGGAAAGGCAGGTGGGCGTGGAGGAGTGGGGATCGGGGGCGGGCCCCAGAATCAGCACCGCCGCGCCGGTGCTGCGCAACTGCGCGACGGTGCGGCCCAGGGTGTCGATCCAGGCCGGGTCGTAGGAGGTGAAGCTGAAGTCCGCGCCGTAGCGCCGGCTCATGTCCACCACGACCAGGCGCGGGTGTTCGGCGGCCACGCGGGCCATGATCTGGCTGCGCCACTGTTCGCATTCGGTGTACTCGCGCCCCAGGTAGGGGCTGATGATGTGCAGATCCTGCACCGGGCAGGTCACCTTGGCCAGGGTCTCCGACCGCCAGTGCCGCTGCACGGCGACCTGCTGGAAGGCTGGGTCCCACATGGCGGCGTGCGAGTCGCCGATCAGTGCGACGGTCGTCGGCGAGGCGAGATCGCCTGTCGCACAGTCATTTTGCCCTACCTCGCGCCAGGAGCGCACGCAGCCGTTGACGAAGACGGCGGCCTTGTCGGCGGCCGCTTTGGCAAGTGGGGGATCCAGATTGGCGGGCACGGCTTTCAGGTTCGCCGACGCGGCCACGACCGCGCGCGCCTGCGCGAAGGTCTGACGAACCGCCGCCTCCTGCGCGCTGACGGTGGGGACGGCGCTGGGAGGTACCGCGACGATGTTGGCCCGCGGGGCCGCCGCCCCATGACCGAGCGGCACCGGCACCACGTTCAGCAGCAGCATGCAGGCGCAGGCCGCGGCCGCGCTGGCGGCGCCGGCGACGGCCAGGCTCGCCTTCGCCGATCGGCGCAGGGCGGCGGCGAACCGGCCGGGATTCTCGACCAGGTGCAGGGTGATGATGGCGAGCCCTGCCGAGACGGCCGTCGCGGTCAACCTGGCCGGCAGGCCCGCGGGCTCACCGAGCAGCGCCGGCATGAGCAGCAGCACCGGCCAGTGCCACAGGTACCAGGAATAGGAGATCCGGCCGATAGCGCGCATCGCCGGCCGGCACAACAGCCGACCGGCCCCCAGGCCGCGGGTGACGCTGCCGCCACCGATGACCAGCGCGGTGCCCAGCACGGGCAGCAGCGCCGCGGTGCCGGGGTAGCGGGTGTGCGCGTCCAGTTGCGTGCAGGTCAGCAGAATCAGCGCCAGGCCCCCGCACCCGGCGATCGACGCGGTCCGCAGCGACAGGTGACCCCAGTGCCGGATCGACAGGGCCAGCAGGCCCCCGGCGGCCAGTTCCCAGGCGCGGGTCGGCAGCGAGAAGAACGCCCAGGGCGGCGACGTCCGGGTCCACAACACGGCCGCCGCCAACGACGCCGCCCCAACCAATCCCAGGACCACGACATACGGTGTCGTCCGCGCCGCGGCGCCCCGCAGCGCCGGGATGCGCCGGGCCAGCCAGACCGTGCCGATGATCAGCAGCGGCCACACCAGATAGAACTGCTCCTCGACGCCCAGCGACCAGTAGTGCTGGAACGGCGACGCCAGGTGCGGGGCCAGGTAGTCGGTGCCCTGCGTGGCGAACCGGTAGTTGCCGACATAGAGGGCACTGGCGATGCCGTCGAGGAACACGCTGCGCGCCTGCATCGGGGGCAGCACGATCGCCGCACCGATGGCGGTGATGACGCCGACCACGGCGGCGGCCGGCAGCAGGCGACGGGCGCGCGCCCCGTAAAAGCGCCCCAGCGCAACGGTATTGGTGGAGGTCACCTCGCGGACCAGCAGCCCGGTGATGAGGAAGCCGGAGATGACGAAGAACACGTCCACGCCGATGTAGCCGCCGGAAACCCCCGGGATGCCCGCGTGATAGAGCACGACCGCGATGACCGCGACCGCCCGCAAGCCCTCGATGTCCGGGCGAAATCCGGTCCGCTTCACCGCCCGCTCCTCTTGGCGGGTGGGGACTTGGTTCGGCCGGACGGTCATCGGTCTCCGCTAGGTCGCCATCCAGGCGAGCTCGCCGGGCAACTGTGCCCGCCAATAGCCGATATCGTGGCCGCCGATCGAGAAGCTGCCCGCCGGCGGCGTTTTCAATTGGTTCACGAATTGCCGGGTGGCGAAATAGAACCGGTCGAAGGTGCCGCAATCCACGCGCAGCGGAATCTGCGACAACGCCGGCACGCCCATCACGCTGTTCTGCGTCCAGTCGTCGTAGCTGTCGAACGCCTTGGGAGCGCTTTCAGCGAACGACGTGTACAACGCCGGGCTGATCGCACAGATGCCGGCGGTGCGCGCCGGCCCGAGCTTGGCGCCCAGGTGCAACGCCCCGTATCCCCCCATCGACCACCCCATGAAGCCCACCCGGGAGGTGTCGAAACCCATCGACGAAAGCATCGGCAACAACTCGTCGAGCACCATCGCACCGGCGTCGGTCCCGTCGGCCCGTTTGTGCCAGTAAGAGTCGCTGCCGCCGTCGACGCCCACGACAGCGAACGGCGGCTTGCCCTCTCTGACCAGCTGGGCCAGGCCCTTCTCGACACCGCAGTCGAGCATCATGTTCGCGTCGCCGTCCTTGCCGTGCAGCGCGATCACCGGGCGCAGCATCCCGGTTTGGCCCGGCGGCAACGCGATCACGTAGTTCGTCTTCACGCCCCCGCGGGCGGCGGAGACGAACGAACCGGTGAGCTTGGTCGGGAGGTTGCTGCTCGCCGCCGAGGGCTCGAACGGAGCGGGAGCTTGCGGCAATGTCGCGGCTAGCGAACTGACCGGATCGAGCAGGGCACTCAAGGCGAACACGCCAGCGGCTCCCAGGCCGGTGCTGGCTCCCATCCGCAGCACCGCCCGGCGTGTCAGGTCAGGCATGATCGCAATAATGCCGCGCTGACCGGGCATTCCCGTCCGAGCCACGCCGTATTGGAAGCATTGTGTGATCTCGCGTGATCAATCGGTCATGAACCGGTTACCTGCGGTGCACCGGGTCGCACCGCGAGGCCGGGTCCGGCCGACGAGTCGCGGCATCGTGATATGGCCGTCAGTTCGGTGCCGACCGATGTGCCCGGGCCGGGATCGACTCATCCTGTCCCCTTGTACCGCAACAGAATACGACGGGGACGCGGCCCCGCGGCGTTGAGACCGTCTGCCCCGCCCGCCGCCGCCCGGCCCGGGGCCCGTGCCGCCGAGTGGGGATGCGATCTCGACGGTTTCAACCCTCGCGTGCCGGACGACGGTTTCGCACGATGGAGCTTTCGTGCCTCGCGTCCTGGATTGAAAGAGGGGTAAGGATTGCCTCTCGTTCGTCTATCAGTTCTCGGGCATCTACGCCTCCGGCGTCACCCCGATGATCCTGACCGCGCTCATCGCGGCCCTCGGCGGCGCGCCGTGGCTGGGGTGCGGCTATTTGGTGGCGACGGCCGTCATCAGCGTGCTCGCCACGGCGCTGATCCGCGAGCAAGACCTACATCTTTGAGCGTCTTTGAGCTGACTCCGCAGTAGACCTGCGCGTTCGTCGTTAGGCTATGACGATGACTGACGCGAACGTCGCCGGGTTCGAACCGCTCTACGACGAGGCAGCGCATTCCGACGGGCGGGTCCCCTGGGACATCGGCGGCCCGCAGCCGGCGGTGCAGCAGTTGGTGGCGTACGGCGGGATCCGCGGCGAGGTGCTCGATCCGGGCACCGGACCCGGTTATCACGCTATTCACTTTGCGGCGCAAGGTTATTCGGCAACCGGCATCGATGATTCGCCCTCGGCCATCGAGCGCGCCAAACGCAACGCCGAGCGGGCCGGAGTCCAGGTCGATTTCCAGGTGGCCGACGCCACCAAGCTGGAAGGGTTCGAGGGCCGATTCGACACGGTAGTGGACAGCGCGTTCTATCACGTGTTTCTCAATGACGGGGTCATCCAGACGCGGTATGCGCAGGCGCTGCACCGGGCCACGAAGCCCGGGGCGCGCCTGTACATGTTCGAGTTCAGCCCCCACAACATCAACGGGCTGCAGTGGACCGCCATACCCGCCGACAACTTCGAGCGGGTGTTCGGTGCCAACGGATGGCGCATCGACTACCTGGGCGGCACGACCTACCAGGCCCGCTTCCTCAAGGAGACGTTCGACGCCATGAAGACGTTCGCGTCCGAGCAGCAGGGCGAGATTCTGCAGCGGATGCGGCCGCTGGTGCATCGGCTGGGCGTCATCGACCCGCTTCTGGAAGACCACCGGGTGCACCTTCCGGTGTGGTCCGTGGTGGCCACCCGTCTGGACTGACCGGGCAAGGCCGCTCGGCTGGTGCCCCGCCCGCCGATGTGCTGTGGTTGGACTCGATGGCTAGCACTCCGCAACTGCGCCAAGGACTGTCGCAGCGCCAACTGAGCATGATCGCGCTCGGCGGTGTCATCGGTGCCGGTTTGTTCGTCGGCTCGGGTGTGGTGATCAAGGACACCGGCCCCGCGGCGTTCCTGACGTACGCGCTGTGCGGGCTGCTGATCGTCCTCGTGATGCGCATGCTGGGGGAAATGGCGGCCGCGAACCCGTCGACCGGATCGTTCGCCGATTACGCGGCCGATGCCCTCGGCGGCTGGGCGGGGTTTTCGGTCGCCTGGCTGTACTGGTACTTCTGGGTGATCGTCGTCGGCTTCGAGGCGGTCGCCGGCGGGAAGGTCCTCAACTACTGGTTTCACGCGCCGCTGTGGGTGCTGTCGCTGTGCCTGATGGTGTTGATGACCGCGACCAACCTGTTCTCGGTCTCCTCCTTCGGTGAATTCGAATTCTGGTTCGCCGGAATCAAAGTCGCAACCATCGTGATCTTTCTCGGCGTGGGCACGGCGTTCGTCCTGGGACTCGTGCCGCGCCATCCCGGTGGACTGGCCAACCTCACCTCGCACGGTGGGTTCTTCCCCAAGGGCGTCGGGGCCGTCTTCGCCGCCATCGTGGTGGTGATCTTCTCCATGGTCGGCGCCGAGATCGTCACCGTGGCCGCCGCCGAAAGCCGGGACCCGGAACTCGCGGTCCACCGGGCGACGCGATCGGTGGTGGCGCGGATCGGGGTCTTCTTCGTCGGTTCGGTCTTCCTGCTGGTGGCGATCCTGCCGTGGGACTCCGTGGAACCGGGCGCCTCGCCGTACGTCGCCGCGCTCAACCACCTGGGGCTGCGCGGCGCGGATCAGGTGATGAACGCCGTGGTGCTCACGGCGGTGCTGTCCTGCCTCAACTCGGGCCTGTACACCGCGTCGCGCATGCTGTTCGTGCTCGCCGAACGGGGTGAGGCGCCGATGCGGTTGGTCGCGCTGAGCGGGCGTGGCGTCCCGCACGTCGCCATCCTGTGCTCGTCGGCGGTCGGGTTCGGCTGCGTCGTCATGGCGCGCGTGGCGCCCAACACGGTGTTCCTCTTCCTGCTCAACTCGTCGGGCGCCATCATCTTGTTCGTCTACTGGCTGATCGCGCTGTCGCAGATCATCCTGCGCCGACGCACCCCGGCCGAAAAGCTGCGGGTGAAGATGTGGTTTTTCCCCGTGTTGTCGATCCTCACCCTCGCCGGGATCACCGCCGTGCTGGTGCAGATGGCCTTCGACCGCTCGGCGCGCAGCCAGCTCTGGCTCAGCCTGCTGTCGTGGGCCGTGGTGGTTGGGCTGTACGCCGCCGCCCGGGCCCGCGGCCGGGTTCGCCTGCGCGCCAACGATTGACGGCTCAGCCTCCGCGGGGTGATATCGCATGCGATACCAAGTTTCGGAACCGCACGCCTCGGTGGCCGAACATCCCGGGTCTCGGCTCAACCGGTCTTGGTGAGCAGCACCGCGTCCTCGAACGGCAGCCTCGCGAAAACCGCTCGCATTCCGGGGCTTACGTGCGCCGCCGCTTCGGCCTTGGGGACCACGTGCGGGTCGGCAATGCCGAAGCTCTTGCCGTTGCGGCGCATCCGTCCGCCTCCCGCGGCCGTCAGGTTCTTCAGCCAGTCCCGGTTCGGGCCGTACGTCAGCAGGATCGCCACCCCGGGCTTGCCGTCGACGTCGGTGCTGAACACATTCACCGGTGTCCGGTAGGGCTTGCCCGAGCGGCGGCCGACGTGCTCGACGATCCCGAACGGTGGCAGCCAGCCGGCCCACAGCCGCTGGATCGGGTTGGTGACGTGACGGTTGAAGCGGGCGAGCCCCTGCGGCATCTGCATACCACCATCCAACTCGCCCGCGCCGTCCGGCATCAACCCCAACTTTTCGCCGCGCACGGGTCCAGTGTCTGAACACTGGCGACTCCCCGGGTAACGGAATCCGACCGGAAAGGCGAGCCCCAGGCCATACTGCTACACCCTGTAGTTGAACCGGCCGCGGCGGCTGGGACACTGGTTGTCATGGGTAGCAGTGACCAGGTGACCCCGCACGCCGGGACGACGGCGGCGTCGGCCCGGTTGTTCGCGGATGCCTGCGCCGTCATCCCCGGCGGGGTGAACTCCCCGGTGCGGGCGTTCACCGCGGTGGGCGGAACGCCGCGCTTCATCACCGAGGCGCACGGGTGCCGGCTCACCGACGCCGACGGCAACCGCTACGTCGACCTGGTCTGCTCCTGGGGCCCGATGATCCTGGGGCACGCGCACCCCGCCGTCGTCGACGCCGTCGCCACGGCCGCCGCGTCCGGCCTGTCGTTCGGAGCGCCCACGCCGGCGGAGAGCCAGCTGGCCGCCGAGATCATCGGGCGCGTGGCGCCCGTGGAACGGATACGGCTGGTCAACTCCGGCACCGAGGCCACGATGAGCGCGATCCGGCTGGCCCGCGGGTTCACCGGCAGGCCCAAGATCGTCAAGTTCTCCGGCTGCTACCACGGCCACGCCGACGCGCTGCTCGTCGACGCGGGTTCCGGCGTCGCCACCCTGGGCCTGCCGTCCTCGCCCGGGGTCACCGGCGCGGCGGCGGCCGACACAATCGTGTTGCCGTACAACGACATCGACGCCGTCCGGCGGAGTTTCGCCGAACTCGGCGACCAGATCGCCGCGGTGATCACCGAAGCCAGCCCCGGCAACATGGGCGTCGTGCCACCCGCGCCCGGCTACAACGCCGCGCTGCGCGCGATCACCGCCGAACACGGTGCGCTGCTGATCCTCGACGAGGTCATGACCGGGTTCCGGGTCAGCCGAAGCGGTTGGTACGGAATCGATCCCGTCGCCGCCGACCTGTTCACGTTCGGCAAGGTGATGAGCGGCGGGCTGCCGGCGGCCGCGTTCGGTGGGCGCGCCGAGGTGATGGAGCGGCTGGCGCCGCTGGGGCCGGTGTATCAGGCCGGCACGTTGTCCGGCAACCCGGTGGCGGTGGCCGCCGGCCTGGCGACGCTGCGCGCCGCGGACGACGCGGTCTACGCCGCGCTGGACACCAACGCCGACCGGCTGGGCGCCCTGCTCTCCGACGCGCTTGCGGATGCCGGAGTGCCGCATCAGCTTTCGCGGGCCGGCAACATGCTCAGCGTGTTCTTCACCGACACGCCGGTGACCGACTTCGCGTCCGCGCGGGCCAGCCAGACGTGGCGTTATCCGCCGTTCTTCCACGCCCTGCTGAACGCCGGGGTCTACCCACCGTGCAGCGCCTTCGAGGCCTGGTTCGTCTCGGCGGCGCTGGACGACGCGGCGTTCGACCGGATCGCCGAAGCCCTGCCCGATGCGGCCCGCGCGGCCGCGCAGGAGGACAAGCCCTGATGGCCGAGCAAACCCGGGTCCACGTGGTGCGCCACGGCGAGGTGCACAACCCCAGCGGCGTCCTCTACGGCCGGCTGCCCGGATTCCACCTGTCCGACAGGGGCCGGGAGCAGGCGGCCGCGGTCGCCGACGCGCTGGCCGGGCGAGACATCGTCGCGGTCGTCGCCTCCCCGCTGCAGCGGGCCCAGGAAACCGCCGCGCCCATCGCCGCGAAGCACGACGTGGCCGTGGACACCGACCCCGACCTGATCGAATCGGCGAACTTCTTCGAGGGCCGCCGCGTTGGCCCGGGTGACGGCGCCTGGCGCGACCCGCGGTTCTGGTGGCAGCTGCGCAACCCGTTCACCCCGTCCTGGGGTGAGCCGTACGCCGAGATCGCGGCGCGGATGACGACCGCGGTGGACAAGGCCCGCGCCCGCGGAGCCGGCAGTGAGGTGGTGTGCGTCAGCCATCAACTGCCGGTGTGGACGCTGCGGCTGCACGTGACCGAGAGGCGCCTCTGGCACGACCCGCGGCGACGCGAGTGCGGGCTGTGCTCGATCACCACTTTGGTGTACGAGGGCGACCGGCTCGTCGACGTCGAGTACGCCGAACCGGCGGCGCCCTGATCATGTGGCGACGGGCGATGGCCGGGGTCGTGCTGACGACCCTGCTTGGCGGCTGTTCTTCCGGTCGCGACGCGGTCGCTCAGGGCGGCACCTTCGAATTCGTCTCCCCCGGCGGCAAGACCGACATCTACTACAACCCCCCCTCGAGCCGCGGCCACCCCGGTCCGCTGTCCGGGCCGGACCTGGCGGATCCGGCACACCCGCTGTCGCTGGACGATCCGATCTTCGCCGGCCGGGTCGTCGTCATCAACATCTGGGGGCAGTGGTGCGGGCCGTGCCGGGCCGAGGTGAGCCAACTGCAGCAGGTGTACGACGCCACCCGCGGCACCGGGGTGTCTTTTCTCGGCATCGACGTGCGCGACAGCAACCGGCAGGCGGCGCTGGACTTCGTCGATGACCGGCACGTGACCTTCCCGTCCATCTACGACCCGGCGATGCGCACCCTGATCGCGTTCGGCGGCAAGTACCCCACCACCGTGATCCCGTCCACGCTCGTCCTCGACCGTCAGCACCGGGTCGCGGCGGTGTTCCTGCGCGAACTGCTGGCCGCCGATCTGCAGCCGGTGGTGCAGAAGGTGGCCCGAGAGTGACCGGGTTCACCCAGATCGCCGCCGCCGGCCCGCTCCTGGTGGCCCTCGGCGCGTGTCTGCTGGCGGGGCTGGTGTCGTTCGCCTCCCCGTGCGTGGTGCCGCTGGTGCCCGGCTATCTGTCCTACCTGGCGGCCGTCGTGGGCGTGGACGAGCAGCCGCCCCCGGGCGCGATCAAGGCCCCGCCGTCGGCGCGGTGGCGGGTCGCGGGCTCGGCGGCGTTGTTCGTCGCCGGGTTCACCACGGTGTTCGTCCTGGGCACGGTCGCCGTTCTCGGCATGACGACCACGCTGATCACCAACCAGCTGCTGCTGCAGCGGGTGGGTGGCGTGCTGACGATCGTCATGGGGCTGGTGTTCGTCGGCCTCATCCCGGCCCTGCAACGCCAGGCCCGGTTCAGCCCGCGGCAGCTGACGACGGTCGCCGGGGCGCCGCTGCTGGGCGCGGTGTTCGCGTTGGGCTGGACGCCGTGTCTGGGCCCGACGCTGGCGGGCGTGATCACCGTGGCCTCGGCCACCGACGGCGCGAGCGTCGCGCGGGGGATCGCGCTGGTGATCGCGTACTGCCTGGGGCTGGGCATCCCGTTCGTGCTGCTGGCATTCGGCTCGGCCGGCGCGGTGGGCGCCCTGGGCTGGCTGCGGCGCCATACCCGGGCCATCCAGATCTTCGGCGGCGCGCTGCTGATCACCGTCGGTGCCCTGCTGGTCACCGGGGTCTGGAACGACTTCATCTCGTGGCTGCGCGACGCCTTCGTGTCCGACGTGAGGCTGCCGATTTGATGACGCCGGAGACACCGCGAGCTGGGGGCACCTCCAGCTTGCGAGCAGACGCAAAATCGCACGATCCAAGGACTCCTAGTGCGATTTTGCGTCTGCTCGCGCAGAAAGTCCGCAACACCTGGCGCGCGTTGACCTCCATGGGCACCGCGCTGGTGCTGCTGTTCCTGCTCGCGCTGGGCGCGATACCCGGGGCGCTGCTGCCGCAGCGCAGCCTCAACGCCGGCAAGGTCGACGACTACCTGCAGGCCCACCGCATCATCGGGCCGTGGCTGGATCGGCTGCAGGCGTTCAACGTCTTCTCCAGCTTCTGGTTCACCGCCATCTACGCGCTGTTGTTCGTCTCACTGGTGGGTTGCCTGACCCCGCGGATGATCGAGCACGCCCGCAGCCTGCGCGCCACCCCGGTTCCCGCCCCGCGCAACCTGGCCCGGCTGCCCAAGCACGCCGGCGCGCAGCTGCACGCCGACGCCGACGAATTGAACGCCCTGGCGAACACGATCACCGGCCGGCTCCGCGGGTGGCGCACCGCGATACGGCACCCGGACAGCGACGAGCCCAGCATGGTCGAGGTGTCCGCCGAGAAGGGCTACCTGCGCGAATTCGGCAACATCGTCTTCCACTTCTCGTTGCTGGGCCTACTGGTCGCGGTGGCCGTCGGCAAGCTGTTCGGCTACGAGGGCAACGTCATCGTCATCGCCGACTCCGGCCCGGGCTTTTGCTCGGCCTCGCCGGCCGCGTTCGACTCCTTCCGCGCCGGCAACACCGTCGACGGCACGTCGCTGAATCCGATCTGCATACGCGTCAACGACTTCCAGGCGCACTACCTGCCGTCGGGGCAGGCCACCTCGTTCGCCGCCGACATCGACTACCAGGCCGGCCGGGATCTGGCCGCCAACAGCTGGCGGCACTACCTGCTGGAGGTCAACCACCCGCTGCGGGTCGGCGGTGACCGGGTGTACCTGCAGGGCCACGGCTACGCGCCCACCTTCACCGTGAGGTTCCCGGACGGGCAGACCCGCTCCTCGACCGTGCAGTGGCGGCCCGACAACCCGCAGACCCTGCTCTCGTCGGGGGTGGCGCGCATCGACCCGCCCGCGGGCAGCTACGCAGGCGCCGCCGAGCGCCGCCAGCACGAGATCGCCATCCAGGGCCTGCTGGCGCCGACCGAGCAGCTCGACGGCACGCTGTTGTCGTCGCGCTTCCCCGCCCTGAACGCCCCCGCGGTGGCCGTCGACATCTACCGCGGCGACACCGGGCTGGACACCGGGCGGCCCCAATCGCTGTTCACGCTGGATCCGCGGCTGATCCAGCAGGGCCGGCTGACCAAGGAGAAGCGCGTCAACCTGCGCGCCGGGCAGGAGGTCCGCATCGACCAGGGTCCGGCGGCCGGCACCGTCGTCCGCTTCGACGGCGCCGTGCCGTTCGTCAACCTGCAGGTCTCCCACGACCCCGGGCAGGCCTGGGTGCTGGTCTTCGCCATCACGATGATGGCCGGCCTGCTGGTGTCGCTGCTGGTGCGCCGCCGCCGGGTGTGGGTCAGGCTCGCGGTGGCCGGCGACGAGGCGGCCGGTACGGTGAACGTCGAAATGGGCGGGCTCGCGCGCACCGACAACTCCGGGTGGGGCGACGAGTTCGAGCGGTTGACCGAGCGGGTGCTCAACGGTCTGGGCGAGCCCGGTGCGGCGGCGCCCCCCGCGTCCAGAAGGAGTGCTCAGGTGGACGTCAAATGAACACGGTGCACGTCAACGTCGGCTTGGCGCGGTACTCCGACTGGGCGTTCACGTCCGCCGTCGTCGCGCTCGTCATCGCGTTGCTGCTGCTGGCCTTCGAGCTGGCGTATGCCGGTGGCCGCCGCGTCGACCAGCGCGAGCGGGTCATGGCCGGCGCGGTCTCCTCCGACGACGCCACCCCCGGCATCGTCGCGGACGCCCCCCGGCGGCCGTTGGACGAACGTGTCGGCCGGGCCGGCCTGGCGGTCGTCTACCTCGGCATCGGGCTGCTGCTCGCCTGCATCGTGCTGCGTGGCCTGGCCACCCTGCGTCCGCCGTGGGGCAACATGTACGAGTTCATCAACCTGACCTGCATGTGCGGGCTGCTCGCCGGGGCTTTTGTGTTGCGCCGCCCGCAATACCGCCCGCTGTGGGTTTTCCTGCTGCTGCCGGTGCTGATCCTGCTCACGGTTTCCGGGCGCTGGCTCTACACCAACGCCGCGCCGGTGATGCCCGCGCTGCAGTCCTATTGGCTGCCCATTCACGTGTCGGTGGTCAGCCTCGGCTCCGGGGTGTTCATGGTCGCCGGCATCGCCAGCATCCTGTTCCTGCTGCGCACGTCCCGGCTCGGTGATCCCCAAAACGAACGGGCCGAGGGCGCGCTGGCCCGAATCGTGCAGCGGTTCCCCGACGCGCAGACCCTGGACCGCGTCGCCTACCGGACCACGATCTTCGCCTTCCCGGTGTTCGGCTTCGGGGTCATCTTCGGCGCGATCTGGGCCGAGGAGGCCTGGGGCCGGTATTGGGGCTGGGACCCCAAGGAGACCGTGTCCTTCGTCGCATGGGTGATCTACGCCGCCTACCTGCACGCCAGGTCGACCGCGGGATGGCGGGACAGGAAGGCGGCCTGGATCAACGTCGCGGGGTTCGTGGCCATGGTCTTCAATCTGTTCTTCGTTAACCTGGTCACTGTGGGCCTGCATTCGTATGCGGGCGTGGGGTGACCCCAGCGACCGACCCAGGTAACCAACAAGGGGGAGTGCACGTGTCCGACCATCCGACAACGGGCGTGGGGGCGCCCGAGCAACCGACCACGCAATCGCCTCCGCAGGGGCCGTCCGCCTCACCGTCCCCGGCACAAAACGCCGACGAATCGCTGTCCGACGGCGGCGAAGCGCCGACCCGCGCCTTCGCCGGATTCCGCACCGACCGGCGGGTCCCCGGCCCCGAGCGGCGCGAGCCGGCGCCGCCCACCATGCCGAGGCCCGCGGGGATGCCGCCGTGGGATTCCACCCCGGTGACCGGTATCCCGCGGGTCGACCCGACCGCGTACGGCGCCTACTACACCGGCCCGGCCGACGCGCCGCCGCAGCCCCCGCCGCGGCCCGAGCCCCTGCCGCACACGCCGTACCCGGAGCTGTCCACCGGCATGTTGCTGCGGCCCGTCCAGCCGCCGCCCTCCGAGGGCTGGCGCCGGCTGCTCTACGAACTGTCCGGCCACCTGATCAACCTGGGGGAGAGCCCCCGGGCCGCCCGCTACAACAACCTGGTGGCCCGGGTGAACCGGCCGTTGCGGGGCTGCTACCGGATCGCGCTGTTGTCGCTGAAGGGCGGCGTCGGTAAGACGACCATCACGGCGACCGTGGGCGCCACCTTCGCCTCCATTCGCGGTGACCGGGTGGTCGCCGTCGACGCCAACCCCGACCGCGGCACCCTCAGCCAGAAGATCCCGCTGGAGACGGCGGCGACGGTGCGTCAGCTGCTGCACGACGCCGGCAGCATCGAGCGTTACAGCGATGTCCGCCGCTACACCTCGAAGGGCCCCAGTGGGCTGGAAGTGCTGGCGTCAGAAACCGACCCGGCCATCTCGGAGGCGTTCAGCGCCGACGACTACGCCCGGGTCTTGGACGTCTTGGAGCGGTTCTACGGCTTGGTGCTCACCGACTGCGGCCCGGGGCTGCTGCATTCGGCGATGTCCTCGGTGCTGGAGAAGGCCGACGTTCTCGTCGTCGTCAGCTCCGGATCCATCGACGGCGCGCGCAGCGCGTCGGCGACGCTGGACTGGCTGGACGCGCACGGCCACGAAGACATGGTCCGCAACTCGATCGCGGTCATCAACGGCGTGCGGCCACGCACGGGCAAGGTCGACATGAACAAGGTGGTCGACCACTTCTCCCGCCGCTGCCGCGCCGTCCAGGTGGTGCCGTTCGACCCGCACCTCGAAGAGGGCGCCGAGATCGACCTGGACCGGCTGAAGCGGTCGACGCGCGAGGCGCTCACCGAGCTGGCGGCGATTGTCGCCGACGGGTTCCCGGGCGACCAGCGCAACCCCGGAGTCGCGTAGAGCGAGACTCAACGGGGGTTGTTGTCCCCGTGGCCTAACCGCCGCAAGAAGTCCGGATCGTCGTCGGGCCCGATGACGCGCGTCTTCGGCCGGTGGGATTGCGACCGCGCCGTTCGCCAGCCAACGTAGATCAGCGTCCCCAAAATCAGGACGAGCAGCAGGTAGAGCACTCAACACCTCCTTGGACGAATATACCCGCGTCGTAGGCTCTCCCCTGTGTCAGAAGGAGCTAGCGACAACAGCACTGCGGACCGCGGGGACGACGGCCGGGCGCCGCGCGCCGGCCGGCGGGCGGTCGTCGACGTCCTGCTCTATGCGGCGGCGCGCCTGCTGCTGGCGGTGGTGCTCACCGCCGCGATCTACGGGGTGGCGCTCCTGCTGGGGGTCAGCCAGTTCCCGATCGTGGTCGCCGCGTTGTTCGCTCTGATCATCGCGATGCCCCTGGGCATTTGGCTGTTCGGCCCGCTGCGCCGGCGCGCCACCGCGTCGCTGGCGATCGCCGGCGAACGCCGGCGCCGGGAACGCGACCAACTGCGGGCCCGGTTGCACGGTGAAGCGCTGCCCGACGAGGGGAGTGACGAAGCGTGAGGCCGGTCAGAAGTCGGGCATCCGCACGACCTGCGCGGCGTAACTGAGGCCCGCGCCGTAACCGATCAGCAGGGCCAGATCGCCCGGCTTGGCCGCCCCGGTTGCCAGCAGTTCGGCCATCGCCAGGGGAATGGAAGCCGCCGAGGTGTTCCCGGTGTGCTCGATGTCGTTGGCAGTGACGGCGTCCGGCCGCAACTCGAGGCCCTTGGCCAGGACCTCGTTGATGCGGCTGTTGGCCTGGTGGGGCACGAACACGTCGATCTCGTCGGGCCTGACGCCCGCCGCGTCCATCGCACGCCGGCCGACCTTGCCCATCTCGAATGCCGCCCACCGGAACACCGCGCTGCCCTCCAGTCGCAGGAAGGGGCGCGGGCCCGTGGGGCTGTCCATGTAGTCGATCCAGTCGATGTCCTGGCGGATCGCCAGGGCCTGTTCGCCGTCACTGCCCCAGACGGTCGGGCCGATGCCCTGATCGGGCGTCTCGCCCACCACCACTCCGGCCGCGCCGTCGGCGAAGATGAAGCAGTTGGTGCGGTCTTGCATGTCGACCGTGGGGGACAGCTTCTCCGAACCGAGGACCAGCACCTTGGCGGCGGTCCCGCCGCGGATCATGTCGGCCGCGACGCCGAGCGCGTAGCCGAAGCCGGCGCACCCCGCCGAGATGTCGAACGCGGGCACGCCGGTGGCGCCCAGCGCCGCGGCGACCGCCGGGGCGCAGGCCGGGGTCTGCAGAAAATGCGTGCTGGTCGCGACGATCACGCAGTCGATGTCCGACGGCGTCAGCGCGGCCTTCGCGATCGCCTGCCGGCCGGCCTCGGTGGCCATGGACGCGGCGGATTCGTCGCGGGCGGCGAATCGGCGGGTTTTGATTCCGGTCCGGGAGAAGATCCACTCATCCGACGATTCGATGTTCTCGCATATCTCGTCGTTGGTGACCACTCGTTCGGGGCGGTACGCCCCGACACTGAGCAATCCGATGTTCTTCGGTCCACTGGTCGCGGCGATCTGCTTCACTGCTGTCCCCGATCGGTCTGGTCCGTGCACGGCCGTCAGTCGCGAGCCGACCACCCATTGTTATCCGATCCATCGCCGCCGCTGGGCGGGACCGCCAGGATCCGGGCCTCCAGAGTGGGCGCACGGTCGATCAGCCGGCCAGCGCCAGGGCCGCGGCCACCGCGATCGCCCACGCGACCATGGCCAGGCCCGTGTCGCGCAGCACGGGAATCAGCTCCGGGCCGCCGCGTCCCGACCGCACCGGAACCGCGGCGCGCACCGCGAGCGGCGTGGCCACCAATCCCGCGGCGCACCACGGCGTGGCCGCCATCAGCACCAGGGTCAACGCTCCGGCGGTCGCCAGCAGCGCCTGGTACAGCATCCGGGTGCGGGCATCGCCCAACCGCACCGCCAGGGTGACCTTTCCCGACCGCGCGTCGGTGGGGATGTCGCGCAGGTTGTTGGCCACCAGCACCGACGACGACAGCGCCCCGATCGACACCGCCAGCACCAGCCCCACCCAGTCCACCCGCAGGGCCTGGGTGTACTCGGTGCCCAGCACGGCCACCAGGCCGAAGAACACGAACACCGCGACCTCGCCAAAACCGGCGTAGCCGTAGGGTTTCGAGCCGCCCGTGTACAACCACGCGCCGGCGATACAGACCGCGCCCACCGCGATCAGCCACGGCGCGCTGACGAGTGCGAGCGCCAGGCCGGCCGCCGCCCCGATCGTGAGGCTCACCACCGCGGCGGCCAGCACCGACCGCGGGGTGGCCAGCCGCGAGCCCACCAGACGCACCGGGCCGGCCCGGTCGTCGTCGGTGCCCCGAATGCCGTCGGAGTAGTCGTTGGCGTAGTTGACGCCGACGGTCAGCGCGACGGCGACGGCCAGGGCTAGCAGCGCCTTCCACCACACCGCGGATCCCAGCCACGCCGCCGCGCCGGTGCCCGCGACCACCGGGGCCACCGCATTGGGCAGCGTCCGCGGCCGCGCACCGGAGATCCACTGCCCGAAACTGGCCACGCACGCATCCTGCCAGGCGCGCGGACCAGGTTCTCCGGGCCCCGCACCGCCAACCGGGCGAGGGCCATGCACCACAATGGGCGGATGCTCGGAGTGATCGGCGGCAGCGGCTTTTACACCTTCTTCGAGTCCGGCACCCGCACCGTCGACGTCGACACCCCCTACGGCCCGCCCAGCGCCCCGGTGACCATCGGCGCCGTCGGGGAACACGAGGTCGCGTTCCTGCCCCGGCACGGGACCGCGCACCAGTTCTCGGCGCACACCGTGCCGTATCGGGCCAACATGTGGGCGCTGCGCAAGCTCGGGGTGCGACGGGTTTTCGGCCCGTGCGCCGTCGGCAGCCTCAAGCCCGACAACGGTCCCGGGGCCGTCGTGGTGCCCGACCAGCTGGTCGATCGCACCAGCGGCCGCCCCGACACGTACTTCGACTCCGGCGGCATTCATGTCGACTTCGCCGACCCGTACTGCCCCACCCTGCGCGCCGCGGTCACCGGCCTGCCCGACGTGGTCGACGGCGGCACCATGGTGGTGATCCAGGGGCCGCGGTTTTCCACCCGCGCGGAAAGCCAGTGGTTCGCTTCCGCCGGTTTCGCTCTGGTCAACATGACCGGATACCCCGAGGCGGTGCTCGCCCGTGAACTCGAAATATGCTATGCGACAATCGCTTTGGTCACCGACCTGGACGCCGGCGTGACGGCCGGCGAGGGTGTTAGCACCGTCGAGGTGTTCGCCGAGTTCGAGAAGAACATCGGGGGATTCAAAGAGCTGGTGCGCGAGGCCATCGGCCGGGTCGCCGACGAACGCAACTGCACACACTGCCTGCCGCACACCGGCGTCACGCTGCCCGTCGAGTTGCCATGAGGGTGTTGCTCACCGGGGCGGCCGGTTTCATCGGTTCGCGGGTGGACGCGGCGCTGCGGGCGGCGGGTCACGACGTGGTCGGCGTCGACGCGCTGTTGCCCGCGGCGCACGGCCCGAATCCGGTGCTGCCGAAGGGATGTCACCGTGTCGATGTCCGCGACGCCGACGCCCTGGCGCCGCTGCTGGACGGGGTGGACCTGGTGTGTCATCAGGCGGCGATGGTGGGGGCGGGCGTGGACGCCGCCGACGCCCCCGCCTATGGCGGCCACAACGATTTCGCCACCACGGTGCTGCTGGCGCAGATGTTCGCCGCCGGGGTGCGCCGCCTGGTGCTGGCCTCGTCGATGGTGGTGTACGGGCAGGGTCGGTACCACTGCGGGCGGCACGGGGCCGTCGACCCGCTGCCGCGGCGACGGGAAGACCTCGACGCCGGGATCTTCGAACACCGCTGCCCGATCGGGGGCGAGGAGCTGCAGTGGCGCCTCGTCGACGAGGACGCCGCGCTGCGCCCCCGCAGCCTGTACGCGGCCAGCAAGACCGCGCAGGAGCACTACGCGCTGGCGTGGTCGGAGGCGACGGGCGGCTCGGTGGTGGCGCTGCGCTATCACAACGTCTACGGCCCCGGCATGCCGCGCGACACCCCGTATTCCGGGGTGGCGGCGATCTTCCGGTCGGCGCTCGAAAAGGGCGAACCGCCAAGGGTTTTCGAGGACGGCGGCCAGATGCGGGACTTCGTCCACGTCGACGACGTGGCCGCCGCCAACCTTGCGGCCGTCACGGCCGGGGTCTCCGGCTTCACCGCGGTCAACGTCTGTTCGGGGCGGCCCGTCTCGATCCTGCAGGTGGCCGGCGCGCTGTGCGATGGGCGCGGCGGTTCGCTCTCGCCGGTGATCACCGGCCAATACCGCAGCGGCGACGTGCGCCACATCGTCGCCGACCCGTCCCGGGCGGCCGAAGTGCTGGGTTTCCGCGCGGCCATCGACCCGGCCGATGGCTTGCGCGAATTCGCGTTCGCCCCGCTCCGCTGAGCGGCTTACGGCTCCGGCGGCCGGTAGATCTTGGGCTTCTGCACGGCGATCTGTCGGCGTCTGGGAGTCGTCGCCCCGGAAGAGCCGCGGACCGGTGGTGATCCGGGTGGTCGCCGCGCCCGAGGGCGGGGCGGCGTGGCCCGCCGGGACGCGCGCCCTGGGCTCGGCGGGGGCGGCGCCCGTCGGGACACCGGGCTTACCGACGGCACGGCGGCGGCGCAGGCGTCGGCCGCGCAGCTGCCCGGTGACGATGGCCGCGCCCAGGATGCACAAGGCCAGGCCGCACAGCGTCACGTCGAAGGTGCTGGTGATCTGCTGGGCGAGGTTGTTGCCGTAGACCGGGTGCAGGGCGGGCGAATTGGGTGAGTCCGCGAACCGCGGCGCCAGCACCACACCCACGACGACGCGGGCGACGCTCAGCGTGGCGACCAGTCCGCACAGCGACGATGTCAGGCGCGCGGAGCGGGCCGCGTTGCCCAGGTTGACGCGCAGCCAGATCGCCAGGACCGCGGTGGCCAGATCGAACGCGGCCAGCACTACGCTGTCGTAACGGGAGAAGGGGTAATTCAGGCTCACGGAGACGAAGAGATCGGTCATCCGCATCAGCATCGAGCCCAGGCCCCATACGGCTATGAGCAGCAAGCCATTTCGGGCCGCCACCCGCCAGGCGCTCTCCTCGGCCCCGGTCGTGTTCCGGTGGCCGAACAGGGTCCGCGGCGCGAAGATCGCCGCGGCCGCCGCCCACGCCAGGTAGCCCTCGAATCCCACCCCGGCGGTCGAGGTGTTCTGCGCGATGCCGTGGAACGCGTCGAGGTCCCGCCCCAGGGGCAGGATCCACACCAGGATCCCGGCGACCAGCGTCGACGCGCCGAGCGCGACGGTGGCCAGCCGGGCCGCCCTGGTGCCGCGCGGCAACCACCTGGCGGCGACCAGCACGGCCACCAACGCCACCGACCCGTACACCACCGCCGTGACGATGACCGCGATGTTCTGCTTGCCGAATTCGGCGGCGCCACCGGCGCTTTGCAGCGCGTAGCGCACCCGCCAGTACAGGTTGAAGCCAAAGCTGAGCACCGCCAACGCCATCGACGCGTAGCCGATGAGCCGGGCGGACCTCAGCCAGCCGGTGTGCTCGTCGCCTTCGGGAACCGGCCCCGAGCGGGCGCCGGTGGGCACCGCTTGAGCGCTCAGCAGGCAGCCGGCGATCCCCACCCACGCCCCCGGGCCCACACCGCCCGGCACACTCACCGTGCCACCGAACCGGACGGTCTCGAAGGCGTCGAACCCGACGAACGCGAGCACCAGCAGCGCGTAGGGGACGTTGAGCCCCAGGCGAAGCCGGCCCGTCGTCGCGGGGTTGAACCGGGCGCCGGAGGACCTCCAGGAGCCGGCCACCGCGACCGCGATGACCGAGAGCGCCGTCACCGCGAGCAGCACCGCGAAGAGGGTCGGGTTGCTGTCGGGAATCCCGACGCCGAAGTACAGATTCCACGGCAGGAAGAGGGCGGCGACGAGCAGCGCGACGGCGGTCAGGTCGCCGAGGACGTGCCGGCGCCGCGTCGAATCTCCCGCCGCGGCCGGATCGCCGGCGGCCGGCCGGATGATGCGAGCGGTTTGCTGCGCCTGCCCGGGATTGATGGGGCCGGTAGGCGCGTCGTCACTGCTCTGGCTCACCTTGCCCCCCGGGAATCACGGACGGTCACTCGTGGCGCAGGTTCGGTTGCGCGGCGGGCGAATACCCTGCCGAGTCGGCCGCACTGCTCGCTTGCGAACATATTCTCCGTTCGGACGCCGTCGCGGATTCCGCGGCGACCGTCCTGTCGTTCGAGAAGCTGGTTACGCTGCGCTATAGGTAAACCCTGTCGCCCGAATAACGGATACTGCCAACGGTATCGCAAGTCTAATGATGCCGGGACATTGCTGGTCGTGGGGTGGCCAGCCGAAGGAGAACCGGGATGGACGTCGTGTTGGGGGTCGCGGTCACCGGCCCCGTTGCCCGCCTGGCGCTGGTCGGGCCGGGCCCGCAGGGCGCCGACGTGATCGACCAATCCGTCGTCAACCTCGAGGAGAACCCGGTCGGGAAACTCACCGAGACGGTGGTCGGCACCAATCGGCTCCTGGCGGACGAGAACCACCGGCTGATCGGTACCCGGGTGTGCTGGAGCGACGATCCGCGGGCCGGCCAGCTGCGCCAAGCGCTGGGAGATTCCGGCCTTTCCAACGTCGCGGTGCTCTCGGAGTCGCAGGCGGTGGCCGCCCTGATGCGCGCGGCCGGGCGGCCCGGCGCCGCCGCGCTGGTGTTGGACGACGCGGCGGCGACGCTGTCGGTGCCGGGTTCCGCCGATGACCAGAATGCACCGCCGACCGTGCTGGCCAGGGAGCCCCTCGCCGGGGGCGACGCGACCGCGACGTTCAACACGATGATGGCCGAACTCGGCGCCCGGCCGGACGCCCCGGCCGACGTGTACCTGGTGGGCGCTTCTCCCGAGCTGGCTCAGCTCGCCGACCAGTTCCACGATGCGTCGACCATGCGGGTGCAGGTCGCCGACGACCCGTCCTTTGCGCTCGCTCGCGGCGCGGCCATGGCCGCCGCGGCGCAGACGGCGGTGCCGGCCGGGGAGGCCACCGCGATGGCGCCGGCCGTGGGACTCACCGGCGACGAGACCGCGATGGCACCGGCGGCGGGACTCAGCGGCGACGAGACGACGGTGGTGCCCCCACCCGAAGTGGAGGAACCGCAGCTCGCGTATTCGATGGCCGACGAGGCGGAGCCGTTCGCGGGCGACGAGTACGGCCCCGAATTCGACGAATACGAAGACGTCGACCAGACCGAGGCCATCCCCTCGCGGCTCAGCCGCCGGTCGTTGCTGGTCGGTAACGCGGTGATCGCCTTCGCGGTGATCGGCTTGGCGTCGCTGGCCGCCGCGGTGGCCATCGCGGTCCGTCCCACAGCGAGTCAACAGCCGGTGGTGGGACACCAGAACGCCGCTCCGGGCAAGTTCATGCCGTTGTTGCCGACACAGCAGCAGGCGCCGGTGCCACCGCCCCCGGTCGATCAGCCGAACGCCGGTTACCAGGGCGGCGTCATCCCGGACGCCAACGGTCTTCTCCCGGCGCAGGGGACGTCGCCCGGCGGGGGCGGCCCCGCCGCCCCGGTGTCGCCCGGCTTCGTGCCTAACCCGAATCCCGCTGTGCCCGTTCCGATCCCGATCATCGTTCCCTGGAACCCGGGCTACCCGACACCCCCGTACAATCCCCCGACGACCACGACGACGCCCACGATAACGACCACCACGCCGACGACAACGACACCGACGACCACGACGCCGACGACCACGACGCCGACGACAACGACGCCGACCACGACGACGCCCACTACGACAACGCCCACCACGACAACTCCGACCACCACGACACCACCGGACGTCACGACTACGACACCGCCGACGGAGCCCAAGACGCCGTACACCTCGACACAGCCGCCGACCACCGCGGCGCCGCCCAGCACGCACGAAACGACGGTGGCGCCCCACACGCAGACCCAGGAGACGCTCGTCCCGCAGCAGCCGCGTTCCCGCCAGGGGTTCTGAGACGTCCATGCCCGACGCCGTCACGGTGGTGCTGCCGTGTCTCAACGAAGAGGAGTCGCTGCCGGCCGTGCTGGCGGCCATACCCGCCGGATATCGGGCATTGGTCGTCGACAACAACAGCACCGACGACACCGCCGGGGTCGCGCGGCGGCACGGCGCCCGGGTCGTCGTCGAGCCGCGGGCCGGGTACGGCTCGGCCGTGCACGCGGGCGTCCTGGCCGCGACCACCCCCATCGTGGCGGTCATCGACGCCGACGGCTCGATGGACGCCGGTGACCTGCCGCGCCTGGTCGCCGCGCTCGAGCACGGCGCCGACCTGGCGATCGGGCGGCGCCGGCCGGTGGCCGGCCTGCATTGGCCGTGGGTCGCCCGGGTCGGCACCGTGGTGATGAGCTGGCGGCTGCGCACCCGTCACGGATTGCCGGTGCACGACATCGCGCCGATGCGGGTGGCCCGGCGCGAGGCGCTGCTGAATCTGGGCGTCGTCGACAGGCGGTCGGGTTATCCGCTGGAGCTGCTGGTGCGCGCGGCCGCCGCCGGCTGGCGCGTGGTCGAATTCGACGTCAGCTACGGTCCCCGGACCGGCGGCAAGTCGAAGGTCAGCGGTTCGCTGCGGGGGAGCATCACCGCGATCCTCGACTTCTGGAAGGTGATCTCGTGAGTGTCTTGCCGGTGACGCTGCTGGTCGTCGCCAAGGCGCCGGAGCCGGGCCGGGCCAAGACACGGCTCGCGGCGACGGTCGGGGACGTCGTCGCCGCCGAGATCGCCGCGGCCGCACTGCTGGACACGCTGGACGCGGTGGCCGCCGCGCCGGCGGCGAGTCGGGTGGTGGCGATGACCGGCGACCTGGACGCCGCGGCCGGCGCGGCCGAGATCCGGCAACGGCTGCAGGCCTTCACGGTGATTCCCCAACGCGGTGACGACTTCGCCGACCGGCTCGCCAACGCACACCACGACGCCGCGGACGGACTTCCGGTGGTGCAGATCGGGATGGACACCCCCCAGGTGACCCCCGACATGTTGACCGATTGCGCGCGCCGGCTGCAGGAGGCGCCGGCCGTGCTCGGGCCGGCCGCTGATGGCGGCTGGTGGGTGCTTGGCTTACGGAGCCCCGCCGCGGCCGAATGCCTGCGCACCGTCCCGATGTCCCGGCCCGATACCGGACTGCTGACGTACCGGGCCTTGCACGACATGGGAATTGCGGTGTACCCGGCGCCGCAGCTGGCCGACTTCGACATCATCGACGACGTGGCCGCGGTGCGCGAGGCCTGCCGAGCGTCCAGTCGTTTTGCGGAGGTCACCCGCGCGGCGGGCCTGTAGCCGTGCATTCAGTGTGCGTCCAGGGTTTTGCGTGTGCGCCCAGTGCGGGAAAATCGCCGAAATTCCGGCCTCAACGCACACGGAAAGCCACCAGTGCACACGGGATCACCAGTTCGTGACGATGACGGTGTTGAGCAGCACCGCGCCGGCGGCGTTGAGCGCCAGCCACATCCGGTGCGACCGGACGGGCAGCAGCGCGGGCGCCGCGGTGAGCCAGATGGTGAAGGGCAGCCAGATCCGCTCGACCTCGGCCTTGCTGAGCATGCTCAAATCCGCGCAGGCGATGGCGGCCAGCACGGCCAGCAGCAGCAGGTGGAACCCGGAGCGGCGCCGGATGGCCGTCCGGTCGAACACCCGGCTGACGCCGGCGACGCTGCCCAGCCCGATCGCACACACCACGGACGCCAGGTTGGCCCAGCTCCAGTACTGAAACGGGCGGTCTTTGGCGATGCCCTGCCAATACCGTTGCTGCACAAGGGTGTAGCCCTCGAACCAGTAGAATCCCGCGACCGCGAAGGTCACCGCCACCGCCACCGCGGCCAGGGTTGCCGGGCCCAGCGCCCGCAGCACCGCCCGCCAGTCGGCGGCCGACGCCAGCACCGCCACCGCCGGCAGCCCCATCAACATCAGGCCGTAGTTGCAGAACACGCCCCAGCCCAGCAGCAGGCCAGCGGCGGCGGCCACCCACGCGGGGAACCGGACCGGTCGGTGCACCGCCACGGCCAACAGCGCGATGCCCCATGCCGCGACCCCGGCGAAGTAGCCGTCGGCGGAAACCGCGACCCAGATCGCCGTCGGCGCCACCGCGACGAACGGCGCGGCGCGCCGCGCGGTCTGCTCGTCGGCCAGCGCGCGGACGGCGATCAGCACCGCGGCCGTCGCGCTGGACCCGGCCAGCAGGCACAGCAGCCCCGCCCAGGCGCCCCCGTGCAGGCCGATGCGGTCCAGCCAGACGAACGTCAGCAGCGCGCCGGGCGGATGCCCGGAGACGTGGGTGGTCCAGGAGTTCGGTTGGTAGTCGACGATCCGGCTCGCGAACGTGCGCACCGTGGCCGGGACGTCGGTGATGCTCGACACCTGCGACAGGTACTCGTCCCGCGTGGTCAGCCGGCCGGCGAAGCCGCGCTGCCAGCCGTCGATCATCGCCAGCGCGAAGGCCCACCCGCAGGCGGTGACCCAGGTGGCAAGCGTCAGAACCCGCCACGAAAGGCGTTGCGCCAGAATCGTTCCCCACGCCACCGCGGCAACCGCGATGGCGATGGCCGGCCCGGTGCCCCAGCTGGCGTGAATCTCCCAGGCGCCGAAAATCGGTGCGGCCCCGGCGTGCGTGCCGAACCGCTCCTGGCCCACATCGGTGCGCGGCCGGACCCCCCAGTGCAGCCGCGGCAGCACGAACGCCGCCCCCACCAGCACCACGCCGACCGCGACGGCCAATGACTCCCGACGTGCCACCCTCACGGTCGACCAGCCTATTGATCGTCCGGGCCGGCGAAGCGGCGCACCAACGCCATCCGGTCGACCTTGCCGATGCCGCGGCGCGGCAGGGCATCGACGACGTGCAGCTCCCGCGGCGCGGCGGTGGCGTCCAGGGTGCGCGTCGCATGGGCGCGCAGCGCGTCCAACGTCGGCGCGGAACAACCCTCGGCCACCTCGATCGCCGCAACCACCCGCTGACCCAGCCGGTCGTCGGCGAGGCCGAAAACCGCGCAGTCCCCGACGGCGGGATGGGTGCCCAGTGCGGCCTCGACCAGCTCCGGCAAAACGGTCAACCCGCCCGTGCTGATCGCGTCGTCGACGCGGCCCAGCACCCTCAGCACGCCCGCCTCGTCGAGGGCGCCGAGATCCTCGGTGCGGAACCAGCCGGGTTCGGCGAACGGGTCGGGCTCCACCGGGTTGCGGTAGCCCTTGGCCAGGGTCGCGCCACCGAGGACGATGCGGCCGCCGGCCGCCACGCGGACCAGCACGCCGTCCAGCGGTAGGCCGTCGTACACGCAGCCGCCGGCGGTCTCGCTCATGCCGTAGGTGCGGACCACGGTGATGCCGGCCGCCGCCGCGGCGTCGAGCACCCCCTGCGGGGCGGGCCCCCCGCCGAGCAAAACGGCGTCCAGTTCGGCGAGCGCGGCCGCGGCCGCCGGGTCGGTCAGCGCCTTGGCCAACTGCGCGGCGACCAGCGACGCGTACCGCCTGGCGGATCCCAATCGCCTTATTGCGCCGGGCAATTCGGCGACATCGAAGCCTTCGGTGATGTCCAGCTCGACGGGGGTAGAGCCGGCCAGCGCGCTGCGCACCAGCACCTGCAGCCCGGCGATGTGGTACGGCGGCAGCGCCAGCAGCCAGCCGCCCGGCCCGCCGAGGCGGTCATGGGTGGCCGCGGCGCTGGCGGTCAGCGCGGCCGCGGTGAGCAGGGCCCCCTTGGGGGCGCCGGTGGTCCCCGACGTCGTCGCCACCAGGGCCACGTCGTCGTCGATGTCTTCCCCGACCCGCAGCGCCGCCCGCAGCGCGTCCGAGGCAGGGGCGAGGGCGACCAGTGCGGGATCGCGGCCGTCCAGCACCCGTTCCAGGGCGGGTAGCAGCGACGAGACGGCCGAGCCGGGCGGGACGGTGAGGGCGCGCAGTACGGCTATGCGGGGTCCTCGACCTCGTTCGGCTCATCGAACGGCCAGCCTCGGGCCTGCAACCGCACCCGTACCCGCTCGACGTCGTCCGGTGTCGGCAGCTCGTCGGTGATCTGGGTGATCAGCACCCCGATGTCCACGTCGTCGAACTCGCCGCGCCGGATCAGCTCGCAGGCCACCTCTTTGACGTCGTCGTTGGACATCCGGCGGGCCAGCAGCGCGAGCACCGGGAAGGTGTCCGTCGGCGGGACGCCTTCCGGGTATCCCGCGCGCAGCCACGAGACGATCGAATTGAGAAATCCGTTCACGCTGGTACAGCTCCCCCCGGTGGCCGGCTCGGTAACGCGGTGGGCATCAATCGATGCTACTTGGGTTTAGCTCCGAGGAAAGTGGTGCCGGTGTGGTGGGCGATGAAGTCCCGTGCGATGTACAGCAGCGCCAGCACGATCACCGCGATAACCAGCGCGTAGATCGTCCAGGCCAACGCCGTGAACACCGGATTGCGTCGGGTGCTGCCGCTGTCGCCGTCGATGCTGATGTCGCCCGCCCCGGCCGCCTGCAGCCGGATGCCGAGGGCGAACACCCCCGGCAGGGCGGCGCCGGCCAGCATGGAGAAGAGCAGGATTTTGAGGCTGGCCCCGTAGTTGAACCAGTCGCTGAAATGACTCATGAGGCGCTCGCCTTAAGGGTGGGATCGTCGGAGTCGAACCGGGGCGGTGTGCCGCCACCGTCCGTCGGGTGAACATCCGACGGCGGCCGGTGCTCGCCGGAATCGTCCAGCCCGGCGGTCAGGTCGCCCTGCCATTCGGCGTTGACGTTGTTGTGGTCCACCTTGACTTTGCGCGACCGGATGTAGATGGTCGCGGAAACCGCGATCAGCAGCGCGAAACCGATGATGGCGCCCGGGTAGCCGCCGATCATGTGCACGATCCAATAGGTGACCGCCCCGACGAGCCCGGCCAGCGGGAGGGTGACCACCCACGCGACCGCCATCCGGCCGGCCACGCCCCAGCGCACCTCGCCGCCGGGCTTGCCCAGGCCGCTGCCCATCACCGAACCGGTGCAGACCTGCGTGGTCGACAGCGCGTAGCCGAAGTGGGTGGACAGCAGGATGACCGCGGCCGAGGACGACTCGGCGGCCATGCCCTGTGGCGACTGGATCTCGACCAGTCCCTTGCCCAGGGTGCGGATGATGCGCCAGCCGCCCAGGTAGGTGCCCGCCGCCATGGCGATGGCGCACGCCACGATGACCCACAGCGGCGGCGCGACGGTGTTCTTGCTGACCGAGCCGTAGGACATCAGCGCCAGGAAGATGATGCCCATCGTCTTCTGCGCGTCGCCGGTGCCGTGCGCCAGCGAGACCAGCGAGGCCGAGCCCCATTGGCCGTACCGGAAGCCGGCTTCGGTGCGCTTTTCGTCGAGGCCGCGGGTGACTCGGTAGACCAGCCAGGTCGCAAGCGCTCCGACGCCGATGGCCAGGATCGCGGCCACCACGGCCGGGATGAGCACGTGGGACACCACGCCCTTCCAGATCACGCCGTGCCCGCCCACCGCGGCGATGGTGGCCCCGACGATGCCGCCGATGAGCGCGTGCGACGAGCTCGACGGGATACCGAAGAGCCAGGTCAGCAGGTTCCAGACGATGCCGCCGACCAGGCCGGCGAACACCAGTTCCAGCGTCACGATGTGCCCGTCGATCAGGCCCTTGGCGATCGTGGCGGCGACCGCGGTGGACAGGAAGGCGCCCACCAGGTTGAGCACGGCGGACAGTCCGACGGCCACCTTGGGCTTGAGCGCGCCGCTGGCGATGGAGGTCGCCATCGCGTTGCCGGTGTCGTGGAAGCCGTTCGTGAAATCGAAAGCCAGCGCCGTGATTACGACGACGATCAAGAGGAACAACTGGATGTTCACAGCGCCCGATTCTGATGGTAGGGGGATTCCATTGTCGAATGCAGACGGACCTGAATCGCGGGTGTATCGAGAGTCGTCGCCAGATGTTACCTCTCAGTTAACCGGAATTTCCCAGTCGTTCACCTCGGGTGTCGCGGCGTAATGGGTGGTCCGGCGGTATCTGGATGAAGATCAGCGTGATCCCGTCGGGGTCCGTCACGTGCATCTCGTAAAGGCCCCACGGTTCCTGGCGCGCCTCGCGGGCGATCGGCACGCCCCGGCTTTCAAGCTCGGCCTGGGTCGCTTCGATGTCGCGGACCTGCAGCCACAGCGCGCCGGGGAAGGGGCCCCGGGAGTGGTCCGGGGAGCCGTAGCCCGCCAGCTCCAGCAACGACTGGCCGGCGAAAAAGACTGTGCCCCCGCCGTATTCACGGGCTATCGCGAGCCCGATCTGGTCGCGGTAAAAAGCCAACGACTGCTGATAGTCCGCCGGCCGGAACAGCATCCGGCTGGCCAGGATCTCCATAGTGTCGTGTCTATCACACGCGCCGTTCAGCTATCGGTTTCGCGGTTGGGCTGAATGCTTTGTCGTTGCATGATCGCGTTGACGAAGCGGGGCCCGAAGGTGTCCAGCGCCTTGGCCGCGATCGCCATCCGCGGCGCGATCCGCACGGGCCGGGTGCGGGCGGCGGTCAGCATCCATTCGGCGGCCTCTTCCGACGTGAGCGCCGGCATGCCTTCGTAGGCCTTCGTCGGCGCGATCATCGGCGTGGCGACCAGCGGGTAGTACAGCGTCGTCGAATGCACGCCCTTGTGGCCCCACTCGGTCTCCACGACGCGGCTCACCGCCGACAGCGCGGCCTTCGACGCGTTGTAGACGGCGAACAGCGGCGACGCCTCCGACAACACGCCCCAGGTGGAGACGTTGATGATGTGGCCGTCGCCGCGCTCGAGCATCCCGGGTGCCAGCCCGCGGATCAGCCGCAGCGGCGCGTAGTAGTTGAGGACGATGGTCCGCTCGACGTCGTGCCAGCGCTCCAGCGACTCGGCCAGCGGCCGGCGGATGGACCGGCCGGCGTTGTTGATCAGGATGTCCACCCCGCCGAGACGCTTCTCGACGTCGGCGACCAGCGCGTCGACGGCGTCCATGTCGGAGACGTCGCACGGCATCGACAGCGCGGCGCCGCCCGCCGTGGTGATCCGTTCCGTGAGCGCGTCCAGCAGTTCCTGCCGCCGGGCTACGACGGCCACCGTCGCGCCCGCGCGGGCCAGCAGTTCGGCCGCGGCCTCGCCGATGCCCGATGACGCCCCGGTGAGCAGGACGCGCTTGCCGTCGAGGTCGACCGGCTTCATGGCGGGCCGGTTGACCAGCACCTGCGGGGCCATCGGCGGCCGCATGGTGGCCAGCACGAGCTGATCGGTCAGGCGGCGAAGCGGACTCTTACTCACGTGGGGAGTCTAGGGGCGGCCTCTCACCCCGCTCACGTCACGCCAGCGTGACGTGAGCCGCCGAGTGTCACGCCAGCGTGACCGCCTAGAAGTAGCGGGGAAACCGGCTCCAGTCCGGCGGCCGTTTCTCCAGGAAAGCGTCGCGGCCCTCGACGGCCTCGTCGGTCATGTAGGCCAGCCGGGTGGCCTCGCCCGCGAACAGCTGCTGGCCCACCAGCCCGTCATCGAGCAGGTTGAAGGCGAACTTCAGCATCCGTTGCGCCTGAGGGGATTTGGCGTTGATCTCGGCCGCCCACTCGATCGCTTCCCTCTCCAGGTCGGCGTGGTCGATCACCGCGTTGACCGCGCCCATCTGGTGCATCTGCTCTGCGGTGTACGCGCGGCCGAGGAAGAAGATCTCGCGGGCGAACTTCTGGCCCACCTGGCGCGCCAGATACGCGCTGCCGTAGCCGCCGTCGAAGCTGCCGACGTCGGCGTCGGTCTGCTTGAACCGGGCGTGCTCGCGGCTGGCCAGGGTGAGATCGCAGACCACGTGCAGGCTGTGCCCGCCGCCGGCCGCCCAGCCGTTGACCAGGCAGATGACCACCTTGGGCATGAACCGGATCAGCCGCTGCACCTCAAGGATGTGCAGCCGGCCGGCGCGGGCGGTATCGACGGTGTCCGCGGTGTCTCCGGTCGCGTACTGATAACCGCTGCGCCCGCGGATGCGCTGATCGCCCCCGGAGCAAAACGCCCAGCCGCCGTCCTTGGGCGACGGGCCGTTGCCGGTCAGCAGCACGACGCCCACCTCGGGAGACATCCGGGCGTGGTCGAGCACCCGGTAGAGCTCGTCGACCGTGTGCGGCCGAAATGCGTTGCGCACCTCGGGCCGGTCGAACGCCACCCGCACCGTCGCGTCGCTGACATGGCGGTGGTAGGTGATGTCGGTCAGGTCGTCGAACCCGGCGACGGGCCGCCAGGCCCGCGCGTCAAAGGGATTGTCAGTCAAGGTTGTTGAACTCCTATACCGGGTTCAGGCGGAACACGGCGCAGCGACCCGCCAGGGCTTCGAACTCCTCGGGGCGGCCGTCGGTGACCAGCCCCGCGCGCTTCATGAAGCCGACGCCCGTGGGCACCTCGGTGGGGAACAGCCGCAGGATGGGCCGCGCGTCCTCGGCGGACAGCTCGGCCATCCGCACCCTCTGGACGTGCCGGCCGCGCGCGATCGTCGCCTCACCGGCGGCCCGCACGTTGGCCACCCAGTCGGCGCCCGGGAACCCGGCGACGACGTACTGCCGGCCGTCGACCGTCATCGGGGTCACCGGTGTCGAGCGCGCCGCGCCGGACTTGCGGCCGGCCACCGTCAACACGACGGGGCTCTCGCCGCCGAAACTGATTCCCAGCCGCGACATCTGGATGAAGACCTTGTTGGCCGGCTTCAGCCACCACGGCGGTTTGATCGGTTTGCCGCTTCCCATAGGCAGCGACGTTACCTCTGAAAGGGCTCGGCGCCATGGGGCTGGGGCTCGGTTGTCCCGACGGCGTCCAGCCTTTGCAGCGCGTCGGCACCGAGGGTGACGTCCGCCGCGCCGAGGTTCTCCTCGAGGTGCGCGACGGATCGTGTGCCCGGAATCAGCAACGTGTTCGGCGCGTGAGCCAGCAGCCACGCCAACCCGACCTGGGCGCCCGTGACGCCGAGTTCGCCGGCGATCTCGGCCACCACCGGATGGTCGGCGACCTTCGGGAAACCCGGAAGCGACGATCCCAGCGGGAAGTACGGCACCCACGCGATTCCTTGCCCGCCCTGAGCCGTGCACAGGTCGAGCGTGGCTTCCTGTGAGCGATCGAGCAGGCTGTAGGCGTTCTGCACGCAGACGATCCCGGCCGGCAACGCCCGCCGCACCACATCGACCGGCACGGCGCTGATGCCGATCGCGCCGATCTTGCCTTCGTCGCGCAGCGCGATCATCTCGGCGAGCTGATCGTCGACGTCGACCATCTGGTCGCCCTCGGCGGCCACGCCGGGCCCGAGGTCCATGCGCCGCAGATTCACCACCGGAACGCGGTCGAGGCCGAGCTGGCGCAGGTCGTCTTCCACCGCGGCCCGCAGCTCCGCGGGTTTCTGCGCGGCGGCCAGGGGTATCGGCTGTTCGCCGGTGTATCGCGCCCCGACCTTGCTGACGATGACGAGGTCGTCGGGGTAGGGGGCCAGCGCCGCGCGGATCCGGCGGTTCACCTCGCCGGGGCCGTAGAACGACGCGGTGTCGATGTGGTTGACGCCCAGTTCGACCGCGCGGCGCAGCACCGCGGCGGCCTCGGCGGATGGGGCCTCGAACAGCTGCATCGCGCCGTAGCCGATGCGGGCAACGGTCGGCGTGCCGATGTTGCCGACGCCGCCGGGCCGTGGTTTGTCGGTCATGGTGCTCCCTCGTGCCACACTGGAACAGAATGCGGAGGATCCTCCGCTTATCCGAGCGTAGCAGAAACGGAGGATCCTCCGCTTTGGCCGAGATCCGATCGGACGCGCGCCGGAACCGCGAGCGGCTGCTCGAGGTGGCGACCGCGGCGTTCGCCGCCGCCGAGGGGCGATCCGTGTCGCTGGAGGCCATCGCGCGCGAGGCCGGCGTCGGGATAGGCACGCTCTACCGCCATTTCCCGAATCGGGAGGCGCTCGTCGAGGCGATCTACCGCGCCGAGCTCGCCGAGGTGGCCGCGACGGCCGAACGGCTGCTCGAGCGGCATCCGCCGAAGGCCGCACTGCGCCGCTGGATGGACCGCTACGCCGCCTTCGTGGCCGCCAAGCGGGGGATGGCCGAGTCGTTGCACGCGATCTTCGACTCCGGGGCCATGCAGCCCAGCCAGACCCGCGACAGCATCGTCGGCGCCGTCGACCTGCTGTTGCGGGCCGGCGCCGACGACGGCAGTCTGCGCCCCGACGTGCGGGCCGACGACGTGGTGTCCAGCCTGATCGGCATCTTCCTGGCCAGCGGTTCGCCGGAGCAGACGGGCCGCATGCTCGACCTTCTGGTGGCCGGCGTGGCGGCCCAGCCCGCTGAGGCGTTAGCCGATGCGAACGCCCGGCCGGCGGGGCGCTGGGACGGGGACGCCCGGCCAGCCGGGCGCTCGAGGCCTAGAAACTAGCCGACGGCGCGGTCGGCGCCCTCCCAGAACTGCGCGCGCACGGCCTTCTTGTCCGGCTTGCCCAGCCCGGTCAACGGCAGCGAGTCGACGATCACCACCCGCTTGGGCGACTGCACCGAGCCCTTGCGCTCCTTGACCGCGGCCTGGATCTCGGTGGTCATCGTCTCGATCGCGGTGTCGTCGCGGGGGGCGTCGGCGCGCAGCACCACCACCGCGGTGACGGCCTCGCCCCACTTCTCGTCGGGCGCCCCGACGACGCACACCTGCGCGACGGCCGCGTGCTCGGCGACGACGTCCTCCACCTCCCGCGGGAACACGTTGAACCCGCCGGTGACGATCATGTCCTTGACCCGGTCGACGATGTAGTAGAAGCCGTCGTCGTCCTCGCGGGCCATGTCGCCGGTGTGCAGCCAGCCGTCCCTGAAAGCCTCGGCCGTCGCTTCCGGCGTGTTCCAGTAACCGGCCGCCAAAAGCGGCCCGCTGACACAGATTTCGCCCGGCTCACCCCGCGGCACCGGCTTGCCGTCGTCGCCCAGCAGCGCCACCCGGGCGAACAGCGTGGGACGTCCACACGAAGTCAGCCGCTGCTCGTCGTGATCGGCCTTGGCCAGGTAGGTGATCACCATCGGCGCCTCGGACTGGCCGTAGTACTGGGCGAAGATCGGGCCGAAGCGGCGGATGGCCTCGGCCAGCCGGACCGGGTTGATCGCCGAGGCGCCGTAGTAGACAGTCTGAAGCGAGGACAGGTCACGGGTGTGCGAGTCAGGGTGGTCCATCAACGCATAGAGCATCGACGGCACCAGCATGGTAGCCGTAATACGTTGTTCCTCAATGACTCTCAATACCTCAGCCGGGTCGAACTTGGCCAGCACCACCATCTCGCCGCCCTTGACCACCGTGGGCGTGAAGAACGCCGCGCCGGCATGCGACAGCGGTGTGCACATCAGAAATCGCGGGTGCTCGGGCCATTCCCATTCCGCCAGCTGAATCTGGGTCATGGCGGCGATGTTTCCGGTGGTGCCGATAACGCCCTTGGGCTTGCCGGTGGTGCCGCCGGTGTAGGCCATGCCGCCGATGTTGTCCGGCGGCAGATCGGCGACCACCAACGGTTTGGGCTCGAACTTGGCCGCCTCGGCGGACAGGTCGACCGCCACTCCCCGCAACGCTTCGGGCACCGGGCCGATGGTGAGGATCTGCTTGAGGGAGCCCACCTTCTCCAGCAATCCCAGCGCCCGCTCGACGAACATCGGGTTGGGATCGATGATCAGCGCGCTGGCACCGGAATCGGAAAGCACGTAGGCGTGGTCGTCCAGCGAGCCGAGTGGGTGCAGCGCGGTGCGCCGATAGCCCTGAGTCTGACTGGCTCCCAGGATCATCAGGACTTCGGGGCGGTTGAGCGACAAGAGGCCGACCATGACGCCGGAACCGGCGCCCAGCGCCTCGAATGCCTGGACGTACTGGCTGATGCGCTCGGCCAGCTGACCGCCCGTCAGCGTGGTGTCGCCGAGGAACAGCACCGGCCGGTTCTTGTGGCGCTTGAGTGCGCCCGCCAGCAGATGGCCATTGTGGGTCGGGTTGCGCAACAAATCGACACTCATAGGCCAAGACTAGAACGTGTTGCAATTCCGCTCCGTCGCGCCCTCGATCAGTAGAGTTCCCACTCATGAACGCCGCGGATGTCGTCGTTACCGGAACCGTTCTCACCGTTGATGAAAAGCGGCCGACCGCCGAGGCGCTGGCCATAGCCGACGGCCGGATCGTCGCCGTGGGGAGCCGGACCGACGTTGCGGCGCTGATCGGCCCCGGCACCCGGACGATCGACCTCGGCGACGGCTGCGTCCTGCCGGGGTTCGTCGAGGCGCATGGTCATCCCCTGATGGAGGCGATCGCGCTCTCGGACCGGATCGTCGACATCCGGCCCGTCACCAGCCGCGATCCCAAGCAGGTGGTCGACACCATTCGGCGCGAGGCCGCGCGCCGGGGACCCGAGGGCGCCTACCTCAACGGCTGGGACGCGCTGCTGCAGCCCGGGCTGCCCGATCCCACCCTGAGCTGGCTCGACGACGTCGCACCGGACGGACCGCTGGTCATCATCCACAACTCCGGCCACAAGGCCTACTTCAACTCGCGCGCCGCCGAGATCAACGGCCTCACGCGCGACACCCCCGACCCCAAAGGGGCCAAGTACGGCCGCACCGCCGACGGCGAGCTCGACGGCACCGCCGAGGAGATCGGCGCCGTGTTCCCGCTGTTGGGCGGTGCGATCCAGGCCGGCACCTACCCGGACATGCTGCGCGCCGAGTGCGCCCGGCTGAACCGTGCCGGACTGACCACCTGCTCGGAGATGGCCTTCGACCCGAAGTTCAAGCCGCTGGTCTCCCAGCTGCGCAACGACCTGACGGTGCGGCTGCGCACCTACGAGGTCTCCAATGCGCAGATGTCCACCGAGGCCACCCCGGGCGAGGGCGACGACATGCTGCGCCAGGTCGGGATCAAGATCTGGGTGGACGGCTCGCCGTGGATCGGCAACATCGCGTTGTCGTTTCCGTATCTGGACACCGCCGCCACCCGCTCGGCCGGCATCACGCCCGGTTCCTGTGGCTGCGCCAACTACACCCGCGAGCAGTTGACCGAGATCGTCGGCGCATACCTGCCGCTGGGCTGGCAGATGGCCTGCCATGTGCAGGGCGACGCCGGCGTGGACACCATCCTGGACGTCTACGACGAGGCGTTAAGGCGCCATCCGCGTCCCGACCACCGGCTGCGGCTCGAGCACGTCGGCGCCATCCGGCCCGAGCAGCTGCAGCGCGCCGCCGACCTCGGGGTGACCTGCAGCATCTTCGTCGACCAGATCCACTACTGGGGTGACATCATCGTCGACGGCCTGTTCGGGCCCGAGCGTGGATCCCGTTGGATGCCAGCGGGTTCCGCGGTGGCCACCGGTATGCGCATCTCGCTGCACAACGACCCCCCGGTGACGCCCGAGGAGCCGCTGCGCAACATCAGCGTCGCCGTGACCCGGACGGCGCCCAGCGGCCGGGTGCTGGCGCCAGAGGAGCGGTTGACGGTCGAGCAGGCGATCCGCGCGCAGACGATCGACGCGGCCTGGCAGTTGTTCGCCGACGACGTGATCGGCTCGCTGGAGGTGGGCAAGTACGCCGACCTCGTGGTGCTGTCGGCCGATCCGCGGACCGTGCCGCCCGAGCAGATCGCGGACCTCGAGGTGCGTGCGACGTTCCTGGCGGGCCGCCAGGTCTACGGCGCGTGACGGCCCCGGTAGCGGACCTGCTCGAGCGCCTGCATGTGGTTGCGTTGCCGATGCGGGTGCGGTTCCGCGGCATCACCACCCGGGAGGTCGCCCTGATCGAGGGCCCCGCGGGCTGGGGCGAGTTCGGGGCCTTCCTGGAATACGCGCCGCCCGAGGCCGCGCACTGGCTGGCGTCGGCCATCGAGGCCGCCTACCGCCGGCCGCCGCCGCCGCGTCGCGACCGCATCCCGATCAACGCCACCGTGCCGGCCGTCGACGCCGCCCGGGTGGCCGAGGTGCTGGCCCGGTTCCCGGGGGCCGGCACGGCCAAGGTGAAGGTCGCCGAGCCCGGCCAGACGCTGGCCGACGACGTCGACCGGGTCAACGCGGTGCGCGAACTCGTGCCGACCGTGCGGGTGGACGCCAACGGCGGCTGGAGCGTCGAGCAGGCGGTGCGGGCGGCGGCCGCCCTGACCGCCGACGGCCCGCTGGAGTACCTCGAACAACCGTGCGCGACCGTCGACGAACTCGCGGCCCTGCGCCGGCGGGTCGACGTGCCGATCGCCGCGGACGAAAGCATCCGCAAGGCCGACGACCCCCTCGCCGTGGTCCGCGCCGGTGCCGCCGACATCGCGGTGCTGAAAGTTGCTCCGCTGGGCGGGGTTTCGGCCATGCTGGCAATCGCGGCGCAGATCGACATCCCGATCGTGGTGTCCAGCGCGCTCGATTCGGCGGTGGGAATTGCCGCCGGGTTGGCCGCCGCGGCGGCACTGCCGGTGTTGGCCCACGCATGCGGGCTGGGCACCGGCGGGCTGTTCTTGGAAGATGTGGCAGACGTCGCCGCGCCCGTCGACGGCACCCTGGCGGTCCGGCCGGTGACGCCCGATCCGGCGCGGCTGCGGGCCCTGGCCGCGCCCCCGCAGCGGCGGAAGTGGTGGATCGACCGGGTCAAGGCCTGCCACCCGCTCCTTGTACCGTCGTCCGAGTGATCAACCTGGCTTACGACGACCGCGGCTCCGGTGAGCCCGTGGTGTTCATCAGCGGTCACGGCGGCGCCGGTCGGACCTGGCACCCGTATCAACTTCCCGCGTTTCTGGCGGCCGGATACCGTGTCATCACCTTCGACAACCGCGGGATCGGCGCCACCGAGAACGCGCAGGGCTTCTCGACGCAGACCATGGTGGCCGACACCGCGGCGCTGATCGAAGGGCTGAACGCCGCGCCGGCCCGCCTCGTCGGGATGTCGATGGGTGCGTTCATCGCCCAGGAGCTGATGCTCGCCCGGCCCGAACTCGTCAGCTCCGCGGTGTTGATGGGCACCCGGGGCCGGATGGACAAGACGCGCGAATTCTTCCGCGACGCCGAGGCCGAGCTGGCCGACGCCGGTGTCGAGCTGCCGAGCTCGTACGAGGCGAAAATCCGTCTGCTGGAAAACTTTTCGCACAAGACGCTGAACGACGACGTCGCGGTCGCGGACTGGATCGCGATGTTTTCCATGTGGCCGGTCAAGTCGACCCCGGGAATGCGCTGCCAGCTGGACATCGCCCCGTACACCAACCGGTTGCCGGCCTACCGCGGCGTAACGACGCCGGTGCTGGTGATCGGCTTTTCCGACGACGTGTTGACCCCGCCCTACCTGGGGCGAGAGGTCGCCGACGCGCTGCCCAACGGCCGGTACGTGCAAATCGCCGACGCCGGCCACCTCGGGTTCTTCGAGCGCCCGGACGCCGTCAACGAGGCGGCGCTGAAGTTCTTCGCCGGCGCGTAGTTTTCCGGCCCCCCAGGTCGTCAAATCCACGTTCGGCGCCCGGTTGGCGGGTTGTGACAGGCTGTAGGAGTGAACCCCTCGACGACACAGGCCCGCGTCGTCGTCGACGAACTGATTCGCGGCGGCGTCCGCGACGTGGTGCTGTGCCCCGGTTCGCGAAACGCGCCGCTGGCGTTCGCGCTGGCCGACGCCGACCGGTCCGGCCGGATCCGGCTGCACGTCCGCATCGACGAGCGCACCGCCGGCTACCTGGCCATCGGACTGGCGATCGCCGCCGGCGCCCCGGTGTGTATCGCCATGACGTCGGGCACCGCCGTGGCCAACCTCGGACCGGCCGTGGTGGAGGCCAACTACGCGCGGGTGCCGCTGATCGTGCTGTCGGCCAACCGGCCCTACGAAATGCTGGGCACCGGGGCCAACCAGACCATGGAGCAGCTGGGCTACTTCGGCACCCAGGTCCGCGCCGCCATCAGCCTGGGCCTGGCCGAGGGCGCCCCCGAACGGCTGGACGCCCTCAACGCCACCTGGCGATCGGCCACCTGCCGAGTCTTGGTGGCCGCCACCGGATCTCGCACCGCCAACGCGGGCCCCGTGCAGTTCGACATCCCACTGCGCGAACCGCTGGTGCCGGATCCCGAGCCGCACGGCGCCGCGCTCCCGCAGGGCCGCCCCGGCGGACGGCCGTGGACCTACACGCCGCCGGTCACGTTCGACCAGCCGCTGGACATCGACCTGTCGCCCGACACGGTCGTCATCGCCGGACACGGCGCGGGCGCGCACCCCAACCTCGCGGAATTGCCGACCGTCGCCGAGCCGACCGCACCCGCCCCGGCCAACCCGTTGCACCCGCTGGCCCTGCCGCTGGTGCGCCCGAAGCAGGTGATCATGCTCGGCCGCCCGACCCTGCACCGGCCGGTGTCGGCGCTGCTGGCCGACTCCCAGGTGCCGGTGTACGCGCTGACCACCGGACCGCGGTGGCCGGACGTCTCGGGCAACTCACAGGCCACCGGCACGCGGGCGGTCACCACCGGCACCCCGAATCCGGCCTGGCTGAAGCGCTGCGCGGAAATCAACGGGCACGCCAACCAAGCGGTGCGCGGCCAACTCGCGGCGCACCCGCTCACCACCGGTTTGCACGTCGCCGCGGCCGTGGCCGACGCGCTGCGGCCGGGAGACCAGCTGGTGCTCGGGGCGTCGAACCCGGTCCGCGACGCGGCGCTGGTCGGCCTGGACACCCACGGCATCCGGGTCCGCTCCAACCGCGGGGTCGCGGGCATCGACGGCACCGTCTCCACCGCGATCGGGGCCGCGCTGGCCTACGAGGGGCGCACCGTCGCGCTGATCGGCGACCTGACGTTCGTCCACGACAGCTCCGGGCTGCTGATCGGCCCCACCGAGCCGACGCCGCGCCGGCTGACCATCGTGGTCTCCAACGACAACGGCGGCGGTATCTTCGAGCTGCTCGAGCAAGGCGACCCGCGGTTCTCCGACGTGTCATCGCGCATCTTCGGAACGCCGCACGACGTCGACGTGGGCGCGCTGTGCCGCGCGTATCACGTCGAGAGCCGGCAGATTGAGGCCGACCAGCTCAGCGCGGCCCTGGACGAACCCGCGTCCGGCATGCGGGTGCTGGAGGTCAAGGCCGACCGCTCGTCGCTGCGGCAGCTGCATGAAGCCATCAAGGCGGCCCTTTGAGGACCCGGTGAACTACCCGAAACGGCTGCTGCACATATTGATTCACGGCCGCAGCGACCGACCCCCGAATACCCGGTCCAGGATTGCGCTGCGCTGGGCCCGCATCGCGGTGCTCATCGTGACCTGCCTGGTCACGTTGCAGTCGATCCTGCTGGTCGCCGGCGCCTGGCGCGACGACATCGCCATTCAACACAACATGGGGGTGGCGCAGGCCGAGGTGCTCAGCGCGGGGCCGCGGCGCTCCACCATCGAATTCGTCACACCCGAGCGTGTCACGTATCGCCCGGAGCTCGGCGTGCTGTACCCCTCGCATCTGGCCACCGGCATGCGGATTTACGTCGAGTACAACAAGAACGATCCCAATCTGGTTCGCGTGCAGCACCGCAATGCCGGGCTGGCGATCATCCCGGCGGGGTCCATCGCGGTGGTGTGTTGGTTGGCCGCGACGCTGCTCCTGATCGGCCTGGCGCTGCTGGACAAGCTGCTGGATCGGCGCGCCGAGGCGTCCGACCAGCAGATTTCGCAAGACGTATGCCCGTAGGCAACCTTGTCGACAATCGGTGCTGACACTGTGGCTTTGTGCGCGTTGCCATCGTCGCCGAATCGTTCCTGCCGGAAGTCAATGGTGTCAGCAACTCGGTGATCCGGGTACTCGAGCATCTCCGCCGGACCGGTCACGAAGCCCTCGTCATCGCCCCGGACACCCCTCCCGGTGCGGCCCCGGCGGATCGCGTCTACGACGGGATCCGCGTGCACCGGGTTCCGTCGCGGATGTTTCCGAAGGTGACCACGCTGCCGCTCGGTGTGCCGATGCCCCGGATGGTGAGTGTGTTACGCGGATTCGACCCGCACGTCGTGCATTTGGCCTCGCCCGCGTTACTTGGCTACGGCGGCGTGAAGGCGGCCCGATGGCTGGGCGTGCCGACGGTCGCGGTGTATCAAACGGACGTACCGGGTTTCGCGGCGAGCTACGGCATCCCCATGACGTCACGGGCCGCGTGGGCGTGGTTCCGCCACCTGCACAGTCTCGCCGACCGCACCCTGGCACCGTCCAGCGTGACGATCGAATCGCTTGTGGCGCATCGCTTCCCGCGGGTCCACCACTGGGCGCGCGGGGTCGACGTGCTGCGGTTCGCCCCGTCGGCGCGTGATGAGGCGCTCAGGCGTCGATGGTCGCCGCAAGGAAAGCCGATCGTCGGCTTCGTGGGCCGGCTGGCGCCCGAGAAGCATGTCGAGCGGCTGATTCCGCTGGCGGCGCGTGACGCGGTACAACTCGTCATCGTCGGTGACGGGGTAGACCGGGGCAAGTTGCAAAAGGCAATGCCGACAGCGGTTTTCACCGGTGCTCTGTACGGCGACGAACTCGCCGCTGCATACGCCAGCATGGACGTCTTCGTGCATCCCGGCGAGCACGAGACGTTTTGCCAAGTCGTGCAGGAAGCGCTGGCGTCGGGGTTGCCGGTGATCGCCCCCGACGCCGGCGGCCCACGCGACCTCGTCACGCCGTGGCGCACCGGTCTTTTACTGGGCGTCGACGAGTTCGAGGCGAAGTTGCCGGCCGCCGTCACCCATTTGATCGACGAACGCCAGCGCTACGCGCTGGCCGCCCGGCGCAGCGTGCTCGGCCGCAGCTGGCCGGTCATCTGTGACGAGCTGCTCGGCCACTACGAGGCGGTGCTGTCGCCGTTCGCCCGCAGGCGGATGCTCGCCAAGCGGTACGCGCAGGGCGAATGAGCTAGGTCAGCCCTGCGCCAATTCGGCGACGGGCTGCCACTCCTCCCAGGTGCGGATCCGGCTCTCATAGTCGGCCCTGGCGGTTTCCAGGGGCGACGCGCCGAAAAACACCCGCAGCGGCGGCTTCTTCGGCGTCGACCACCTTCAGCAGCGCGGCGGCCGACGCCTCCGGATTGCCCGGGCTGGCCCAGCGCCTGCTGCGCTCGGCCTGCACGGCGGCGCGAACTTCGTCGTACGCCGGGAGCGGGTCGGCGTGCCGGGCCGAATCTCCGGCCCAGTCGGTGTCGAAGCCGCCCGGCTCGATCAGCGTGACGTGCACGCCGAACGGGGCGATCTCCTGGGCCAGCGCCTGGGAGAAGCCTTCCAGGGCCCACTTGGACGCGTGGTAGATGCCGACGAAGGGGAACGCGGTGATGCCCCCGATCGAGGACACCTGGATGATGTGGCCGCTGCGCTGGGCGCGCAGGTACGGCAACGCGGCCTGGGTGATCCACAGCACCCCAAAGACATTGGTCTCGATCTGGTCGCGCGCGTCTTGCTCGGAGAGCTCCTCGACGAACCCGAACTGCCCGTAGCCGGCGTTGTTGACCACGATGTCCAGGCGCCCGAAATGGTCGTGCGCCCGCTTGACCGCGGCGAAGTCGGCGTCTCGGTCGGTGACGTCCAACCGGATCGGCAACAGCGCCTCGCCGTATTTCTCGGCCAAGTCGTCCAGCGATGCCGTGTTGCGTGCCGTCGCGGCCACCTTGTCGCCGCGCTCGAGCGCCGCGATCGCCCATTCCCGTCCGAAACCCCGCGATGTACCGGTGATAAACCAAACTTTTTCAGTCACGCAGTCCTACAACGCCGGTATGGCCGCCGAATTCCCTCCGCGGTAGCGTCTTGATCGTGAGTCGCGCGGCCTTGGACAAGGATCCCCGGGATGTCGCGTCGATGTTCGACGGCGTCGCCCGCCGCTATGACGTGACCAACACCGTGCTGTCGCTGGGGCAGGACCGCTACTGGCGCAAAGCCACCCGGTCGGCCCTGGCGATCGGACCGGGCCAGAAGGTGCTGGACCTGGCCGCGGGCACCGCGGTATCCACCGTCGAGCTGAGGAAATCGGGGGCGTGGTGTGTGGCGGCCGATTTCTCCGTCGGGATGCTCGCGGCGGGTGCCGCGCGCGACGTGCCGAAAGTCGCCGCCGACGCCACTCGGCTGCCGTTCGGCGATGAAGTATTCGACGCTGTCACCATCAGTTTCGGGTTGCGCAACGTCGTCGATCCGCAGGCGGCGCTGCGCGAGATGGCGCGTGTCACCCGCCCGGGCGGCCGACTGGTGGTGTGCGAATTCTCCACGCCCACCAACGCACTGTTCGCCACCGCTTACAAGGAGTACTTGATGCGGGCGTTGCCGCGGGTGGCGCGCGCGGTGTCCAGCAACCCCGACGCCTACGTGTACCTCGCGGAGTCGATCAGGGCGTGGCCCGACCAGGCGAGCCTGGCGCGGCAGATTTCCCGGGCCGGGTGGGCGGCGGTGCGGTGGCGCAACCTGACCGGCGGCATCGTCGCCCTGCACGCGGGCTACAAGCCGCTGCGGTGAGGCGTCTAGCTAGTGAGCGCCTGCGCGCTGCACGAAGCCGACCTGGTCGGGACAGTAGTGGTCAACCGCAGCTCCGAGGAACTGGAACGCCTGACCCTGCGTGGTGCCCCGCGGCAGGTTGTGCTGAATGAAGTTGGCCGACTTGTACGGGTCGCCGTCCACACCCCTGCCGATCCGGTCGCAGGTGATCTTACCCAGCCACGCGAGCTGGTCCTGCGGCTGGTAGATGCCGAAGCCGTTGACGGTGTTCTTGAACGGGGCGTCGTAGTCGTTGGACGGCGGCGGCGACGCGAACGCCGGCGCGGCCAGCGCGATGGCGGCGGCGGCCAGGCCGCCGATAGTAGCCAGCTTCGTTCCCTTCATTAGCCGGACTATACACCGCTCGCCCGGGGCGCGCGGAAAATTGCTGACCGCCGCAGCCGGGCCGGAAGGCTCTTTGCGCACGTCAACGGCGTCGGCCAGGCGGCTCAGCCGAATGGCACGCGGCGATCGATCAGCCGGGACAGCCGGCCGCCGCCCCGCCAGGCCCGCGCCACCCAGTCGGCGTCGTCGTCGGTGACCAGGTTGGCCATCACCCGCACGGCGATGGTCATCAGCCTCGGGGAGCGCATCGCGATCGGTCCCGTCGCGGGCAGGAACCGCTGAAAGGTCAGCAACAGGGCCAGCCGGCGCGCCACCGAGAACCCCCGGCCGTAGTGCTGCTGCAGCAGCGACGGCCACACCTGCGACAGGTCGCGGCAGTCCAACAGCTCGGCGGCCAACCGCCCCGTTTCCATCCCGTAGTCGATGCCCTCGCCGTTCAACGGGTTGACGCAGGCCGCGGCGTCGCCGATCAGCATCCAGTTGGGCCCGGCCACCCCGGACACCGCGCCGCCCATCGGCAGCAGCGCCGACGACACGGCCCGCGGCGGCCCGGTGAAGCCCCACTCGTCGCGGCGCAGGTCGGTGTAGTAGTTGATCAGCGGTCGCAACGCCAGGTCGGCGGGCCGTTTCGACGTCGACAACGCCCCGACGCCGATGTTCACCTCGCCGTTGCCGAGCGGGAAGATCCAGCCGTAGCCCGGCAGCACCGCGCCGTCGGGGGAGCGCAGCTCCAGGTGGGACGTCAGCCACGGGTCGTCGGCGCGTGGCGTGGCCAGGTACCCGCGGGCCGCGACCCCATATACCGTCTCCTGATGCCAACGCCGGCCCAGCTTGCGGCCCACCGAAGACCGGGCCCCGTCGGCCACGATCACCTGCCGGCAGCCCACCTCCGTGCCGTCGGCCAGCGTCAGCGACACCACTCGTCTCGACGAGTCATGATGCACCGCAACGACTTTCGTCCCCAACATCATCCGCGCGCCGGAATCCTCGGCGACCTTTCGGATCCGGTCGTCCAACTCGAGTCGGGCCACCGCGCTGCCGGTCGAGGGAAACGACGGGCCCGGCCAGCCGACTTCCACCTCGCCGCCGAACCCGCTCATCCGCAGGCCCCGGTGCCGGATGCGGGTGTCCAGCCAGCCGCCCAGCCCGAGGCGCTCGCACTCGGCGACCGCGCGCGGCGTCAGCCCGTCACCGCACGCCTTGTCCCGGGGAAAGCTGGCGGAGTCGATGACCAGCACGTCGTTGCCCGCGCGCGCGGCCCACGCGGCGGCCGCCGAACCGGCCGGTCCGGCGCCCACCACCACCAGGTCGGCTCGGGTCGCTCCCCTCTCCATGTACACCAGTATGTTTGTTCGCGTGAGGACTCCGGCGACGGTGGTGGCGGGCGTTGACTTCGGCGACGCCGCATTCGCGGCGACGGTGCGCGACGGTGTCGGGCGAATCGAGCAGCTCATGGACACCGAACTGCGCAGCGCCGACGACGTGATGACCGACTCGCTGACACACCTGTTCAAGGCCGGCGGCAAGCGATTCCGGCCGCTGTTCACCGTGCTGTCCGCCCAGATCGGGCCGAATCCCGACGCGCACGACGTGACCATCGCCGGCGCGGTCATCGAACTGGTGCACCTGGCCACGCTCTACCACGATGACGTGATGGACGAGGCGGAGGTGCGCCGCGGCGCACCGACGGCCAACGTCCGCTGGGGCAACAACGTCGCGATCCTGGCCGGGGACTACCTGTTCGCCACTGCGTCGCGGCTGGTGTCGCGGCTGGGGCCCGACGCGGTGCGGCTGATCGCCGAGACGTTCGCCCAGCTGGTGACCGGGCAGATGCGCGAGACGCGCGGCCTGACGGGACCGGCCGAAGGGGCGGACCCGATCGAGCACTACCTGAAGGTGGTGTACGAGAAGACGGCGTGCCTGATCGCCGCGGCGGGCCGGTTCGGCGCCATGTTCTCGGGCGCCGACGCCGAGCAGGTCGAGCGGCTCAGCCGTCTGGGCGGCATCGTGGGTACCGCCTTCCAGATCTCCGACGACATCATCGACATCGACAGCGACTCGCACGAGTCCGGCAAGCTACCCGGCACCGACGTGCGCGAAGGCGTACACACCCTGCCGATGGTCTACGCCCTGCGCGAAACCGGTCCCGACGCCGCGCGGCTGCGCGAGCTGCTGGCCGGGCCCATCGACGACGACGACGCCGTGGCCGAGGCGCTTGCACTGCTGCGGGCGTCCCCGGGCATGGCGAAGGCGAAGCACACATTGGCCGAATATGCGACGCAGGCACGCGACGAGCTGGCCCTTTTGCCCGACGTTCCCGGCCGGCACGCACTGCAGACCCTCGTCGACTACACCATCAGCCGGCACGGCTAGGCAGTCGCGGAACCGCGGAGCCCCTCTCGAGCGTTGAATGGGGTGCAATCAGCAACGCTCGTGTTCGTAGGAGGACACCGATGACCTGGCATCCCCATGCCAACAGGGCTAAGACCTTCGTCCTGCTGGTCGGTATGTCCGCGCTGATCGTCTTTGTCGGGTCGCTGTTCGGCAGGACGGCCATGTTGCTGGCGGTGCTGTTCGCCGTCGGCATGAACGTCTACACGTACTACAACAGCGACAAGCTCGCGCTGCGGGCGATGCACGCCCAGCCGGTTTCCGAGCTGCAGGCCCCGGTGATGTATCGGATCGTGCGCGAACTGGCGACCGCCGCACACCAGCCGATGCCACGGCTGTACATCAGTGACACCAACGCGCCCAACGCGTTCGCGACCGGCCGCAACCCGCGCAACGCCGCCGTGTGCTGCACCACCGGCATTTTGGGGATCCTCAACGAGCGTGAGCTGCGCGCGGTGCTGGGTCACGAGCTTTCCCACGTCTACAACCGCGACATCCTGATCTCCTGCGTCGCCGGGGCGATGGCGTCGGTGATCACCGCCCTGGCCAACATGGCGATGTGGGCCGGCATGTTCGGCGGCAACCGGGACGGCGAGAATCCCTTTGCGCTGCTACTGGTTTCGTTGCTGGGTCCCGTCGCCGCCACCGTGGTGCGGCTGGCGGTGTCCCGGTCGCGCGAGTACCAGGCGGACGAATCGGGCGCGGTGTTGACCGGGGACCCGCTGGCCCTGGCGTCGGCCCTGCGCAAGATCTCGGGCGGCGTTGAGGCCGCCCCGCTGCCGCCGGAGCCGCAGCTGGCCAGCCAGGCGCACTTGATGATCGCCAACCCGTTCCGCGCGGGTGAGCGAATCGGGTCGCTGTTCTCGACGCACCCGCCGATCGAGGACCGTATCCGCCGGCTGGAGGAGATGGCGCGCGGTTAGATATCGCCCGTGCTATCGAATCCCGCGTGAACCGCTACACCTACCGCGCCCAGTGGTTGCCGGATTACAACGAGTACCTAGGCGTGTGTATCGAATTGCCCTGCATGCGGCGCGAAGCGCCGGCCGTCGCCAAAGCGGGACCTTCCTCGTCAGGACATCGCCGGAGCTGCACGCCCGCCTCGTCTTGAAAGCCACCGAGCAGGGGGTTTCGATGAACCAGTGGATAGTCCAGAAGCTCAGCGGGAGGGCGCCGAGCAGCACCTTCGGCCTCTCGGGAGTTGATTAGTCCCGATCAAGCAGCGGCCTCGGGCGTTTCGGGTTCGATCAGCTCGCTCGCCTCCCCCCGAGGGGAATGGCCCGTCTCGAACCGTCCCCGGATTTGGACCGCACCGCCGTTGGCCTCGTGCTGGCGCTGCCAATCGCTGATCGTCTGATGCGCCGCGTGATCCAGGTAGTGCACCGAAACATCAACGGTGACAACGCTTCCGGTGGGGATGGACGCCAGCACCCGCGTCAGCCGCGGGAGCGCCAGGAACGTGCATGCCGCACCCTCGATCACCACCTGCCACTCGTCGTCGACGGACTTGGCCTCGACCCTGGCCCAGATCACCCGCCACCCGGTCAGCGCGATGGCCAGCGCCAGCCCGATCATCACCCCGTGCAACAGATTGAGGAAGACGACGCTGACTGCGGTGACGACGTACACGGCGAGATCACCGTGCTTCGACGCGGTTTCGATGTGGGCGGGCTTGAGCAGCTGAACGCCGATGACGATGAGCAGCCCGGCCAGCGCCGCGGCCGGGATTTCCTCAACCAACTCCGCAAACGGAACCGTGAACAACAGGATCCACACGCCATGCATAAAGGCCGAGGCGCGCGATCTGGCGCCCGCGTCGACATTGGTCGAGCTACGGACGATGACACCGGTGACCGGCAGCCCGCCGATGGTCCCCGACACGATGTTGGCGGCGCCCTGTCCGACCAACTCACGGTTGAAGTCGGTGCGTGGCCCGTTGTGCATGCGGTCGACCGACACCGCTGACAGCAGGCTCTCGACGCTGGCGATGAGCGCGACGGTGATCACCCCGATCGCAACCGCACCCCAGTTGCCGTGCGGAATGTCGGGCAGCCGCAGCGCGTCCAGCGGCGAGCCATCGAGGTCGATCCGGCGCACGTGGAACGGGAAGACGACCGACACCACGGTCACGGCCACGATCGCGACCAATGGGCCCGGAACGCGGCGCACCCTGGCCGGAACCCACCGCCAGGCGACGAGGATGACGATCACCAGCACCCCGAGGATGACCCCGGGCCGATGCGCGCCGATGATCTGGCCCGGCAGCCCGATGAGGTTGTGCCAGGCCGTGCTCTTGGATTTGCCGCCCAGCAGCACATGCGCTTGCTGCAGCGCGATCGTGATGCCGATGCCGGCCAGCATGGCGTGCACCACCACCGGCGAGATCGCCAGAGCCGCACGCGCGACGCGGCTGAGCCCCAGTACCACCTGCAGGATGCCCGCGGCCACGGTGATCAAACAGGTTACGCCCCAACCGAAGTCGGAAATCAGGTCGGCGACGACAACCGTCAGCCCGGCCGCCGGGCCACTGACTTGCAGTGGCGACCCGCCGATGGCGCCGACGACGAGGCCCCCCACGATCGCGGCGATGAGGCCGGCGAGTACCGGGGCGTTGGAAGCGATCGCGATCCCCAAGGACAGCGGGAGGGCGACCAGGAAGACGACGAGCGACGACGGCAGGTCGTGCCGGATGATCGATCGCACCCGGTCCGTGCGCTTGCCCCGGCCGGGAGGATGATTGCCGAGCTGTTCGATGTCCTGCATCGGTCGCGTCCCTCGTTAGGTGTTAGCGGGGGAGTTCCGATATCGGCCCCTTATTGCGTCGTATTACGTCGGCGTAACACCTTGGCGCACAAACGGTTACGACCCGACCGGACCCGCTGGGGCATGGCCGGGAACCCCTGGCTGCTTCATCGACGGTATTTTGCTGGCAAACCCCGGTCAAGCGCACGGGCCCGGCCCATATGGAATGCAAAGATTTAAACTGCGCGGCGCCAGACGGCCACGTCAGAACCCCGAGCCGTGGACCTCGTGCCCCGGGACCTCGGCGATCAGGCCCCGATAGGCCTGCTCGACGGACGATCCGTGATTGATCACCGCGTCGACTTCGCGGGCGATCGGCATGTTCAGGCCGAACTCGTTGGCGAACTCCGTGATCACGCTGGCGGCCTTGACGCCCTCGGCGACCTGGTTCATCGAGGCGATGATCTCGTCGATCGGCTTGCCGGCGCCCAGTTGTTCACCCACGTGGCGGTTGCGGCTGCGCTGGCTGGTGCAGGTGACGATGAGGTCGCCCAGGCCGGCCAGGCCCGGGAAGGTCTCGGGATTGCCGCCCACGGCGACGCCGAGCTTCGTCATCTCGCGCAGCGCACGGGCGATCACCAGCGCGCGGGTGTTTTCCCCGATGCCCAGCGAGTAGCCCATCCCGACCGAGATGGCGTAGACGTTCTTCAGCGCCCCGGCCATCTCCACCCCGATGACGTCGTCGGTGGTGTACACGCGGAAGCGCCGGGTGCGGAACAACCCCGACAGCCGGGTCGCCAGGTGTTGGTCGGGCATGGCCAGCACCGCCGCGGCGGCGTAGCCTTCGCCCACCTCGCGCGCGATGTTCGGCCCCGCCAGGATGCCCGCCGGATGACCGGGCAGTACCTCCTCGATGATCTGCGACATCCGCATGTTGGTGCCCTGTTCGAGCCCCTTGACCAGCGACACCACCGGCACCCACGGCCGCAGTTCCTTGGCCAGCTCGGTGAGCACGCCCCGGAAGCCGTGCGAGGGAACGGCCATGACGACGACGTCGGCGGAGTTCGCCGCCTCGGCGAAGTCGGTGGTGGCGCGCAGGGTGTCGCTGAGCACGGCCTCGTCGCCGAGGTAGCGGCTGTTGCGGTGATTTTCGTTGATGTCCTTCGCCGTCTCCTCCGAGCGCACCCACTGCAGCGTCGGTCCGCGGCGCGCGCAGATGGACGCCACCGTGGTTCCCCAGGAACCGCCACCGAGGACAACGACTTTGGGTTCGCGCATCTGAGCTGCCATGGCGATCAGCGTATTGCCGACACCTCACATTTAGTAGCAGTTCACGAACTTCCGGCCGCGCCGGTCACGCTCATCCCGCCAGCGACGCCCGGTCGGCAGCCCGGCCGAACACCATCGCCTCGTCGATGCGGTCGAAGCGGTAATCGATGGCGTCGGCGAGGTAGTTCTGCCGCACGTTCCACGGCCGCTTGGTTCCCGATTTCGGCAGCGCATGCACCGACCGCAGCACGTAGCCGGCGTTGATGTCCCATGACGGCTTCTCGGTCATCGGCTCGTTGCCGCGATGCGGGTAGGCGTGCGTATATCCGTGAGAGGTCATGTGCGCCAGCAGCTTTGCGGTGGCGCGGGCGGTGATGTCGGCGCGCAGCGTCCACGATGCGTTCGTGTAGCCGACGCACCAGAACAGGTTGGGCACGTCCTCGAGCATGTGCGCCTTGTAGACGAAGCGGTCGTTCGTCTTGATCTCGTTGCCGTCCAGGCTGATCGCGGTCCCGCCCAGTGCCTGCAGCTGCAGGCCGGTCGCGGTGACGATGATGTCGGCGTCGAGGTGTCGGCCGGATTTGAGCGCGATACCGGTCGCGTCGAAATGGTCGATGTGGTCGGTGACCACGTCGGCGCGGCCGGCGGCGATGGCGTTGTACAGGTCGGCGTCGGGGATCAGGCACATCCGCTGGTCCCACGGGTTGTAGCGCGGCCTGAAGTGGGTGTCGACGTCGTAGCCGGCGGGCAGGCTGCTGATCGCCTTGCGCCGCAGCAGCCACCGCACGAGGCCCGGCGCCTTGCGGGACAGGGCAAAGAACACCGCCTCGGTCAGCGCGCTGTACAGCCGGACGACCAGATGAGCCGGGTTGCGGGGCAGCACTTTCCGCGCGACGGCCGCGACCCTGCCGTACTTGGACGCCGAGATGAGATAGGTGGGCGAGCGTTGCAGCATGGTCACCTTGGCGGCCCGCTCCGACAACGAGGGAAGCAGCGTGACCGCGGTGGCCCCGCTGCCGATCACCACGATCTTCTTGCCGGTGTAGTCCAGGTCCTCCGGCCAGTGCTGGGGATGCACCACGGTGCCACCGAAGGTTTCGATGCCGGGGAAGTCGGGGGTGTACCCCTCGTCGTAGTTGTAGTAGCCGCTGCCGAAGAACAGGAATCGGCCGCGGAAAAGCTTCCGCGCTCCGTCCTGCTCGACGGTGACCGTCCAGGTGTCGGTGGCCGAATCCCAGTCGGCCGAGCGGACGTAGCTGTTGAATCGGATGTGGCGATCGATGCCGTACTTGCGCGCCGTGGTGGCCAGGTACTCGCGGATGTGGACACCGTCGGCCACGCCTTCCTTTCGGGTCCACGGCTCGAATGGGAAGGACAGCGTGAAGATGCTGCTGTCCGAGCGCACGCCGGGGTAGCGGAACAGGTCCCACGTGCCGCCGATCTGCGCGCGCCGCTCCAGGATGGTGTAGGTCAGCTGCGGGTTGCGCTCGCTGATCCGGTAGGCCGCATCGATGCCGGAGATGCCGGCGCCGACGATGATGACGTCGGAGTAGTCGGCCTCGCTAGGGGTCATCGTGAACCTCGCTCACCTTGTGGGACTGGTCACCAGCGTAGGCACCCACCGGTTGGCCGGGCCAGAGATCCTCATAACGGCTCCATCAGCACGTCGACGTGCAGCGGCGCGCAGCGGTCGATCAGCCATATCTGGTCGGCCGGGCTGGCGAAGATGCGCGCGTGCGCCGGGTCCTGGCTGAGGGCCTTCTCGCACCTGTCGCCGAAGAAGACGTAGGCCTTGGTGTCGTTGCATTGCCGCGACATCCACACCAGCCCGTCCAGCCCCGCGCCGTGCGCGGCTTCGGCCCAGCGCACGGTGGAGTCGTAGCTGGAGGCCGGGCTCGCCGTGAGCTCGGCGGCGGTGACCTTGATGCGTCGCAGGGCGGTGCCGTGCAGCACGCCCAGGCGCACGGTTCGGGTCACTTCCAGCCGAACCAGCACCTTGTCCGCGTATTGGTCGTAGGGGAGCAGGCCGCCGTCGGCGGGAATGTCGTGCAGCAGCGTTTCGGCGATGGCCGCGTCCTCGGTGTCGGCGGCGTACATGATCGGCACGACCGGGTCGCCGAAGAAGCCGAATCGGGTGCGGGCCCCGATGCCGGGGTTGAAGTCGGTGGCGGTGCGCGTCGCCGACAAGACGCGGTAGAGCAGGTGTCCCGCCGGCAGGGTGGCGGTGGCCGGGTCGAACGGGTCCGGTGGTCGTTTCACCACGAAACGGCCAGGGCCTCCGCTGCAACCGCGACGACGCGGTCCGGATCGGTGGCGAGGCGGTCCACGGGCCGCTCCCCGTCCAGATAGGTGGTGGGCGAGCACAGCCACTGCACCAGGCCGGCTTCCGACCAGCCGTTGTCCTCCGCGACCTCGCGCAGCCGGGCGACGACCGGCAGCGGTTTCCCGTCCGGGCCGAACTGGAACCCGGGATAGGCGAGGTAGTTGCCGCGTCGCACGGCGACCAGCGCCTTGTTGCGGTGGGCGGTGGTGGCCAGGTTGCGCGGCGCGCTGGACCGCGACCCCATCCGCTTCCCGGCGTCGGTGCTGCTGAGCAGCCCGAACTCGGCCTCGGTGCGGGCATACAGGTTCTGCTCGGCCTGCACCGCCCGCGCCACGGCGGGCTCGGTGTACACGGCGACCGACGACAGCGCGACACCCACCGCGTGAGCGCTTTCGCGGACGCGCTCGTTGGCGGCGGTCAGCTCGGCGACGGTGGTCATGGGCATCGCTCCAAAGTTCGGTTCGTGCACTTCATTCTACTGCACGAATCGATCGCACGGTGCTACCGGTAATTGACGAACTGCAGCGCGACGTCCAGGTCGGCCTGCTTGAGCATCGCTTGAACGGCCTGCAGGTCGTCACGCTTTTTGCTGGTGACGCGGATCTCGTCGCCCTGGATCTGCGTCTTGACCGTCTTGGGCCCGTCGTCGCGGATCAGCTTGGTGATCTTCTTGGCGTTCTCGCTGCTGATGCCCTGCTTGAGGGTGCCGCTGATCTTGTAGGTCTTGCCGGACGCCTGGGGTTCGCCGGCGTCGAAGGCCTTCATCGAGATGTCGCGGCGGATCAGCTTCTCCTTGAAGACGTCGACGGCGGCCTTGACGCGTTCCTCGGTGGACGACGTCAGCTCGATGGCCTCGTCGCCCTTCCACGCGATCGTGGTGTCGGTGCCGCGGAAGTCGAAGCGGGTGGCCAGCTCCTTGGCGGCCTGGTTCAGTGCGTTGTCGACCTCTTGGCGCTCGACTTTGCTGACAATGTCGAACGATGAGTCCGCCATTCGATCCGTCCCTTCATCCGGTGATGGCCATTTGTGCTTTGTCTACCCCCTCGTTGTAACCTGTCTGGCGGCAGGTTGCCCGAGCGGCCAATGGGAGCGGACTGTAAATCCGTCGCGAAAGCTTCACAGGTTCGAATCCTGTACCTGCCACCAACAGCTCAGATGCCGAACGGCCAGTTGATTCGCGAGTCGGACTGTACGCAGGATGTAAACTGCGTGACGTGTCCAGCGCACGGACGCCCGGTACGGGTGGGGTCTGAAACGCCAGTCGGTTTTGTCTCAAAAGCTACCTCAAAATGGTCGTCTCATATTGATCTCTTCTGATAGTTTTGAGACATGGGTCGTATGGCAATCGACACCGCTCCCGCCACGACCGGAACCCAACTCGGCTACGCCCGAGTTAGCACCGGACACCAGTCTCTCGATCAGCAGGTCGATGCGCTCACCGCTGTGGGCGTTGACAACGCTCGGGTCTATAGCGACAAACTGTCCGGGACTTCAACCCGGGAGCAGCGCCCGGGGCTGGCTGCACTGCTGGACTACGCCCGCGAAGGGGACGCCATCGTTGTCGTGGGCATAGATCGGTTGGGCCGCAACGCCGCAGAGGTGATGGCAACCATCCGCGAACTTGGAGAGCGCGGCATTGTGTTGCGGTCTTTGCGCGAGGGCATCGACACGTCGAACGCGACAGGGCGGATGGTCGCTGGCGTCCTGGCAAGCCTTGCCGAACTTGAACTCGAACTCGGTCGGGAACGCCGTGCAGCGGCACGTGAAGCGCGACAGGCACGTGGCCAGCGCATTGGACGACCCAAGGCGCTTGACAAGTCGAAGGCATCTCTGGCCCAGCGGATGCACGCTAGCGGTGAGTCGGCGAGCACCATCGCTGCCGCGCTGGGAGTCAGCCGTGCCACCGTTTATCGGGTACTCGCCGAACGCAACGACTCGATGGCCTAGTTCGCAATATATTGGGTAACGCAGTCACAGCGGCCAGGCTAACGCCAAAGAACTACTCAACGGGCGCTGCCATTGCGCCATGAGCGGGGGAAGGTTTAGCGGATATCCAACCCCGCCGGGCCGACTGGACATTAGCCTTTGCCGCGCCCGGGTAGGAGCGCGTAGCCGAGTCAAAGGTCCTTGTCGGACAGTAACGGGTGATGACGTCTCTACAGTAAATAGGTGAGTACTCTTCCCCGCGCCAGCGGTCGCGGGACCGGCGGGCTGTCGGAGCGCGCGCGGACTATCGGGATCCTGGTGTTCGCCGCAGTCGCCTGGGTCGGCACGTATGCGCTGAATGAGTACGTCTGGGATGCGATCGTCGGTTGGCTGGGACTCGATATCCACATCCGCGCGGTCAGCGCCGTCCACTTCTTCTTGTACGACACGGTGAAGATCCTGCTGCTGCTCACTGGCCTGATGTTCGTGGTCGGCATGTTGCGGGCGAGCCTCGATCTGGACAAGGCCAGGGACTACCTGCAAGGCCGCGGACTGTTTGTCGGACTGATCCTTGCCGTTGTTCTCGGTGTTGTCACGCCGTTCTGCTCCTGCAGTTCGATTCCGTTGTTCATCGGCTTCGTCGCAGCGGGCATCCCACTGTCGATCACGCTGACCTTCCTCATAGCATCACCGCTGATCAGCGAGATCGCAGCGATCATGATCGGCGACCAGTTCGGCTGGAATATCGCCGCGGCCTACGTGGCGGCGGGCAGCGTGCTGTCTCTCGTCCTCGGCTGGATCTACTCCCGCTTCGATCTCACCCGATGGGTCGAGGACGTGGTGTTCACCACGAAGGTAGCCGCTCTGCGCGCCGAAGGTCGTGTGCCCTCGTTGCGCGAACGTGTCGCTGCGGCGTTCAGCGAAACGAAGGACATCTTCCGGAGCGTGTGGCTATGGGTTGTGCTCGGAGTCGGCATCGGAGCAGTCATCCACGGGTGGGTCCCGGCCGAGTTCTTCGTGCGTCTGGCCGGGCCGGACAACCCCTTTGCCGTCGTCGTGGCGACCGTGGCGGGCGTACCCCTATATGTCAACGGCGCGGGCGTCGTGCCGATCGCAGAAGCGCTCTATGCCAAGGGAATGTCGCTGGGTACGGTCATGGCATTCACGATGAGTACGATCGCCCTGTCAATCCCGCAGGCGGTCATGTTGCGCCGCGTGCTGAAGCCACCGCTGCTAGCGATCTTCTTCGGCACAGTGGCGGTCGGCATCATGATCATCGGATTTCTGTTCAACCTCGTCAGTTGACAAGTTCACCCGCAAGAAACGGAGCTCACCTCATGATCGTCAAGATCCTTGGACCCGGCTGTCGCAACTGCAAAGCGCTGGAAGCGCGCACCCGCGAGGCGCTCACCGGACTCGGCCTCGATGCCGAGGTCGAGTCCGTCACCGACTACGCACAGATCGCCGGCTACGGTGTGATGAAGACCCCTGGCCTGATGGTCGACGGCAAAGTCGTGGTAGCCGGAAAGGTGCCCAGCGTCCACGAACTCGCGGAGTTGCTCGCTGTGCGCTGAGGCTCAGCTCGTTGACGAGGTGTTCTGGCTAGAGAAGAGGAGTCCGATCGGGTGCACGGCAAGGTCTCGGGGCCAAGGTCATCTGGGTTCGCCGTTGCTCGACAGTGCCAGCAGATCAAGTGTCACCGAAATGACGACAGCACACACGTATTCGACCTGCTCGATGGAGACTATGCATCGATCTGGTCCATCAAGTTCGAATCAAAAAGGGCAACTTCGATGCCAGCGCTTGCCAGTCCTAAACACGTCCGATTCGGTTGTAGACCGAACGGGCCTGCTTCAGAGTAAGCGCCACGGCGAGATTCGCCGCTCGATGATTCTTGCGGCGCACGGGATCTTGGGGCTGTTTCGGGCCGTGCATGGTTCTAGCGTCGTGTAGAGGGTCGCACCGGCCAACGTCTCGCTGCTGAGCTTGGATTCGAGAAGCGTGAACTCGGCATGGTCCCCCGAAGCGAGTTCGCCTCGAAAAGCCTCGCTCATCACCACGCCCTTCCGTGCGACGACAGCGCCGACCTTGGGCGAAACCTTGCCCTCTTCGCTCACGCACTGGCGCGCGAGTTCGACGGCTCGCTCCGGGAGTGCTCGATCACCCTGGGGTGCGGGGTGGCGGGTGGTCACTGGCTGATGGTACTGGCGATTTCGAGCGGCATGGCTCACGATTCCCGTGTGTAAACAAGTTGTACGCACTCGTCTCCGAAACGCTCCAACGCACGCCAACGCAAAGCCAGACAAAATACCTGTTAAAGTGCCATTTCACCACGAATGCCAACTCATGTCATTGCTTGCAAACGCTAAAGTGCGCGGACTGTAAATCCGTCGCGAAAGCTTCACAGGTTCGAATCCTGTACCTGCCACCAAGGTTCATCGGCGCGCCGGCTTCACCCGATCAAGTGTGCGACGGCGTCTTGGGCGGATCGGTGATTCTCACGTCGCGTCCGGCGCCCGCCGACACGGTGGCGGCCTCGCCGCGAGCCAGGCCCACCGTCGCGACGATCACCAACGCCGCCGCCACCGCGAGCACAAGCCAATCCGCGCCGTGGGCGCCCAACGTCTCGCCGAGCACGGTGATCCCAAGGACCGCGCCGACGATGGGCTTGGCGGCGATGATCGTCGGTAACGAGGCGGTCAAAGCGCCTGCGCGATAGGCCGATTGATGGAAGATCATCCCGGCCGCGCCGCAGAACACCCAGGCGTACAGCTCGGGTCTGGTCCACAGCTGTTCGGGGTTGTGTTCGAGGATGTCGACGACGCCCTTCATCAGCACCGCGAACACCGCCAGCAACGAACCGGCGACCGCCGCGAGCAACAGCGCCGCCACCGGGCGGTCCGACCAGATCCGGGCGCCCAGCAATCCCAGTAGCAGCGGCGGGCCCATCGCGACGGCCACGATCAGCCACACCTGGGCCGCTGCCCGCTGTTGGCCGCCGGTCGGGTCGCCGACCGCGATGACGACCACCAACGCCGCGGTCAGCAACACCGCCCACACCCACTCCCCGCGGGTGACCGGGTGACGGCTCATCCGCGCGTAGATCGGCAGGGCGAACAGCAGCGCGGTCACCTGCAGCGACATGACCAACAGCACCGAGCCCTTGTCCAGGGCCGCGGCCAGCAAGATGTAGCTGGCGATGTCTCCGAGACCGCCCATCCACCAACGGGTATCGCGCAACAGCATGCCGAACAGCGCCAGGTGGCCGACCGGTTTGTCGGTGACCTCCTGCGCGGATCGCTGACGGACGACGTTGCCGATCGCCGACGCCAGCGCGGCGCAGAGGGCAAGAATCGCCGCCACCTCAGCGCTCGACATGGGTGACCTCCTCGCGCGGCAAACGCATCACTGACTCCACTAATCTAGTCGGGCCCCGGCAAACCGCCCGCCGAGCGCGGTTCAGAGCGGGAACGCGGTACCCGTGAGCTGTTCGGAAAGGTCCCACAGCGCCATGGCGGTGCCGGCCCGCTTGGCCGGCCAGTTACGCCAGGTCGGCTGGGTGCGGCCGTACAGACCGAAGCGCGGACCGACGAAGGTGTCGCCCTGCAGATCCTGCGACACCGCGTACAACGTCTGGCGGGCGCCGAAGTCGGCATCGGTGGACACGATGCGGTCGACGGCCAATACCGCCGCGTCGCCGAATTTGCGGCCCGAGTTGCCCTGCAGGTTCGTGTGCGACCAACCCGGGTGGGCGGCCAGCGCGCGCAGGGAAGAACCGGCGCTGTCCAGGCGCCGCTGCAGTTCGCTGGTGAACAGCAGGTTGGCGAGCTTGGATTGGCTGTAGGCCAGCCACGCCGAATACGGGCGGGACTGCCAGTTCAGGTCTTTGAGGCTGATGTAGCCGAAGTGGTGCATCAGCGAGGACACCGTCACCACCCGGTCGGTGAGCTTGGGCAGCAGCAGGTTGGTCAACGCGAAGTGGCCGAGGTGATTGGTGCCGATCTGGCCTTCGAAGCCGTCGGTGGTCGCCGCGTGTTTCGTGGCCATGATCCCGGCGTTGTTGACCAGCACGTCGACCGTGCCGATCTCGTCGGCGAAGCCCCGCACCGAGCTCAGGTCCTGCAGGTCGAGTTGACGCGCCTCGACGTCACCGGTCATCCGCCCGGCGGCGGCTTTGCCCTTCTCCGTGTTGCGCACCGCCAGAACGACGCGGGCACCGACCCGCGCCAACTCGCGCGCGGTGACCTCGCCGAGTCCGGCGTTGGCCCCGGTGATCACGACCGTCCGTCCGGCGAACGAGGGCAGCTCTGCTGCGGTCCAACCAGGCATGCAGCCCACCCTAACTACGTGACCTGGCCATCAGAACGCCGCAGGTATCGTGCGTGGGATGGCCAGCGGAACCTCACCCGGGCGCCCCGGATGTATCTAGGCGTCATCGTCAATCCGCTCGCGCGCAGGAATCGCCGCGGGCGAGGCGACCGCGCCGCCGAGTTGCGCCGCATCGTCGGCCCGTGGGGCGAGGTGCACGAAACCGCGTCGATCGAGGACCTCGGCAAGACCCTGGACCGGCTCCATCCGCGGGTCACTCACCTCGTCGGGGACGGCGGCGACGGGGCGCTGCACTGGTTGATCAACGAGATCGAGCGGTGCGAGAGCGATCCGGAACGCTGGCCGACGTTCGTACCCACCAACGGGGGCAGCGTCAACGCCGTCGCCCGCAAGGCGCGGGTGCGTGGCCGGCCCGACGCGATCGTCCGCGCGCTGGTGGCCGCCGCGCAGACCGACCGGCCCCCGCCCGAGATACGCCTCGACACTTTGCAACTCGACGGCGAAACCGCGGACGGCGCCCCGTTCCATCGGCTGTGCTTCGGGCTGGCCGCCGGGGGTGTCGGAAACCGCTTCTACGACATGTATTACGGAAAGCCCGATCATGGCCGCGGCGAAGTCGCGAAGGTGATCGGCCGCTCGTTCCGCGACTACCTGGCGTCCAAGGTCGGCCGCTCGCAGGCCTCCAATTACGCGTCGGTGCTGTTCACCCCGACGCGCGCGCGGGTCGTCATCGACGGCGAGGAGGTGCCGACGCGTACGCACCGCCTGCTGCACGCCGGCGCCATCGACCTGCGGATCGGCGGGCCGTTCCGGCTTTTCCCAAAGGCTGAAAACCCCGGCGCGCTGCATTTCCAGGCAGGCGAGGTCAGACCCTCGAGGATCGTCGCGCAACTCCCCGCCGCCCTCACGAACGGCACGCTGCGGGGTCGTCTGGTGCGCGACGTCAACGGCCGGGAGATGACGATCGAGGCCGAGGGGGAGCCGCTCTCGCCGATCATCGACGGCGAACGGTTCCTCGGTATCACCAGGCTGGTGGCCCGCGCCGGCCCGCTCATCCGGATCGCCCGGACCAGCTGACTCCGTATCTCAGTAGATCTGCATCGCCGATGGCGCGGCTCGTGGCCCGGACTCGGTCCGAGCCTGCGCGGGGGAACGCGACATTCGAATACCGCTTGGGCTCGTTTGTGCCCTTTTGCGGTGCATGCACGCAACGGCGCATGAATTGCATCCGGTTTTCGCGATCGACAATTCAGGATTACCGCAAATTCGCAAATCAGTATTCACGCGGTTGCGGAGTGCGGCTAGCTCAAACCCGCTGTTCATGTGGAGTCATGAAGTACTGAAGTACGTAGTTCCGCGCTCGTCGGCACTAAATTCGATATGGCGGATAAATCGATGCTGTGAGATTAATGTGCAGTGCCCAAAAAGGTCTCATAGGCTTTGCTTGACGCCTATCAGCGGAGTTACATTAGGCGTTATCGATTGATGCGGAACTTCTTAGCGCTCATAGTGAACCCGGAAGGGGGTGGCTCCTGCCATGGAGACGCTCATTGATTATCTGCAGATGTGGGAAGCCCGGACGCCGGACAAGACCCTCTTCCGCTTCGTGGACGACGACTGCCGCGAGCTCGAGCGCTACACCTACCAGAGTTTCGCCGAGCGGACGCGCGAGCTGGCGGCCTACCTCTCCGCCGAGGCCGGGCTCAAGCCGGGGGATCGCGCGCTACTGGTTTACCCGCCGAGCCTGGAGATGGTGGCCGCGTTCTACGCCTGCGCACGCATCGGAGTGATCGCCGTTCCGGTCAGCCCCCCGCTGCCGATGTCGTTCGAAGCGGGGCTGGCCAAGCTGGGCTACATCGCGCGGGATTGCCAGGCCAAGGCGGTGCTGTCGACCAAGGAGTTCGAATACAACTTCCGCTTGCTGCTCGGTAATCGACAGGGCGCAATGCCATGGCCGGACGCCGAGCGGCTTCCCGAGTTGCCGTGGGTGGCGACGGATGGCACGCGAGACTATGGCGGCCCGCCCGTGGCCGACACGCCCGGCCGGGTGCTCTTCCTGCAGTACACCTCTGGGTCCACCAGCGATCCCAAGGGCGTGATCGTCAGCCACGCCAACGTCATCGCCAACGCCGCGGCCGCCACGGGCCACCCGGTGGCGGTCAGCTGGCTGCCGCAGCACCACGACATGGGCCTGATCTCCGCTTACTTGTTCGTAGTAGTGCTCGGTGGGACCACGCATGGGATGTCACCGCTCGACTTCCTCAAGAGGCCGTCGGCCTGGCTGCGGCTCATCAGCGAAGTGCGCGCCACCGACACGCCGGTGCCGAACTTCGCCCTCGAGTACTGCGTGCGCGAAGACAAGCTGCCCGCGTCCGAGCTGGACGGGATCGACCTGAGCAGTCTGGAAACCATATTCGTTGGCGCGGAGCCTCTCCGGGCCAAGACCTTCGCACGCTTCCGGCAGCGCTTTGCTCCCTACGGTCTGCGGTCCGAAGCGCTGACCGGCGCTTACGGTTTGGCCGAAAATACCCTGGGCGTGACCGGACGAGGACGCCAGACTCTGACCCTGAACAAGCGAGCGCTGGAGAAAAACCTTGTGCGGGTCGAAAAGATCCGGGCCGAGAACAAGAACCAGACCTCGGTGGTCAGCTGCGGCAAGCCCGTTGCCGACAACGTGATCCGCATCGTCGATCCCAAATCGAGGCAGGCCCTGGGCGAGGGCCGAATCGGCGAGATTTGGCTGGACGGCCCGTCCAAGGGCGGCGGCTACTGGCACCGCCCCGATGTCACCGCGGAGACCTTCGGCGCCCGGATCAAAGGCGATGACGAGCACACCTATCTGCGAACGGGCGACCTCGGCTTCCTCTACGAGGGCGAACTGTTCTGCTGCGGCCGGACCAAGGACCTGATCATCGTCCGCGGCGTCAACTGCTACCCGTCGGACATCGAGGCCGTCGTGGAGCGGTCGGCCACGCAGGTCCGTCACGGCTGCGTCGCCGCCTTCTCGGTCGAGCCCGAGGACGAGGAATTGTTGGTCGTCGTCGCCGAGGTGCGCGACGAACGCGACCTGCCGGACGCCAAGGCCCTCGCGCGTGCGATCCGCCGGCATGGCCACATCGATCCGCACACCATCGTGTTCGTGCCGCCGCGCAGCATCCCCAAGACCACCTCGGGGAAGATCAGGCGCGCGGAGACCCGCCAGCTCTGGCTGGACGGCAAGCTGCCCGTGCTGTCGAGCTACACGCATCAGGTCCACGACCGGGCGGACGCGGTCGCTGGTCCGCTGGACCGTTTCCGCAATCTCATCGAGAGCTACGACCTCACGGGGGATGAGGACTGCTCGTTCGCGGATCTCGGCATCGACTCGCTGGCGCTCGCCGAGCTGCGCGCCGACCTGCAGGCCCTGTTGGAAGAGCACGGCGCGGGGGAGCTGGCCGAGGAGGTCAACACGCGCCTGCTCCAGCGACTGACGGTGGCCGAGTTCTTCCGGCTCATGCGGCAGTTCGGTGAGGGGTCGGGGCAGCCGCTGGATGCGTTGCGTCAGGCGCTGGACCAGATTTCGGCCGAGTACGAGGCCTACGAGATCGCGCGGATGCGTGCCGATGCACAGCTTCCCCTGCCGGCCCTGCCGCCGGCGCGGTCGGGCCCGCCCGGCGACATCCTGTTGACGGGCGCGACCGGGTTCCTGGGGCCGTTCCTGGTCAGCAGCCTGCTCGGCCGGACATCGCACACCATCCACGCGCTGGTGCGCGCCACGGACTCCGCGCACGGACTGGACCGGATCGTGGCGTCGCTGCGCCGGGCCCGGCTGTGGTCGCCGTCTCTCGAAGCCGAGGTCCGCGAGCGGGTGCGCGTGGTCTGCGGTGACCTGGCCGAGCCGCAGCTGGGCATCGGTGAGGCGGGCTTCCGGCGGCTGGCCGAGAGCGTCGACGCCATCGTCCACAACGGCGCCCTGGTCAACTACGTCAGGACCTACGACGCCCTGCGACCCGCCAACGTGATCGGGACGCACGAGTTGCTGCGCTTGGCCATGACCGCGCACCGCAAGACCTTCCACCTGGTCTCCAGCACCTTTATCTACGGCTGGAGCGTCAAGCCGGTGGTCGGGGAGTCCGACGCGAACCTGGAGATGAACGCCCTGGACTTCGGCTACTCGCAGACCAAGTGGGTCGCCGAGCAGCTGGCTTTCGCCGCCCAGCGGCAAGGGCTGGACGTGCGCATCTTCCGGCCCTCGTTGATCTCACCGACCGGCGCGGGGTTCGGCAGCCAGGACGACATCCTGGTGCGGACCATGGCGTTCATGATCGAGCACGGCGTCGCCGCCAACGCGCTGAACCAGCTCAGCCTGCTGCCGGCGGACCTGATCGCCGACCACATCGTCGCGCTCATGGACCTGCCGGCCGAAGCCGGGACGGTGTTCAACATGACCGCGGACGATTACTACAACATGACCGACATCACCCGCGTCTTGTCCGAGCGCTACGGCTACCGGTTCGACTACCGCGACATCGGATCGTTCGCCGCCGAGATGAACCGCCGGTGCACGCCGCGGGATCCGATCTACCCGCTGGTCGATTTCCTCACCCGCTCGGCGGACAAGATCGCGGCGATGCGGGACAAGCGCTACGGCAACAGCCAATACCAACGTGCACGCGCGCTCGCCACGGTCCGCCTGCGTGAACCGGCGCTGACGGAGACGGTCGACAATCTCGTCCGGTTCTTGCGCAGTGAGCGCCTGATCACCGAGGCTGAGGCCGAGGCGCAACGCAGCGCCTAGCAGTTAAGGGGGTCTTCTATGTTCACCGTCGACGACCAGGCGACGGGTCCGCATGACGCCTCGCTCGACCACGAGCGGATCGTCCTGCAGGCACGTGATGTCGACTTCGACTGGGCGACGCTGCCGTTTTACTACGTGCCCAACGAGCCCTTCACCACCCACTTCTGCAACGTGCTGCACCTGCTGCTGCCCGCCGGCGAGGAGTTCATCGTCGACGCGTTCAAGAACACGCTGCCGCTGATCAAAGACGATCAGCTGCGGCTGGACGTGCAGGGCTTCATCAGCCAGGAGGCCATGCACTCCCAGGCGCATTCGGGGGTGCTGGACCACTTCGCGGCCAACGGCGTCGACGTCACCCCGTTCACCGACCAGATGGCCTGGCTGTTCTCCCAACTCATCGGGGACCGGCCCGGGTGGGGCCGGCGGCGACGGCAGAGCTGGCTGCTCGAGCGGGTGTCGATGGTGGCGGCCCTCGAGCACTACACCGCGATCCTGGGCGAGTGGATCCTCGACACCCCGCAACACGACGCCTTCGGCACCGACCCGGTGATGCTGGACCTGCTGCGCTGGCACGGCGCGGAAGAGGTCGAACACAAGGCGGTCGCGTTCGACACCATGAAGCACCTGCGCGCCGGGTACTGGCGCCAGGTGCGCACCCAGCTGCTGGTGACGCCGGCGTTGCTGTGGTTGTTCATCCGCGGCGTGCGGTTCATGTATTCGGTCGACCCGTATCTGCCGGCGGGCACCAAGCCGCGCTGGCGCGATTACTTCGGCGCGGCGCGCCGCGGCCTGGTGCCCGGACCCTTCCAGTTCCTGCGGGTCGTCGGCGCCTACTACACCCCGAGTTTCCATCCGTCCAAACTGGGCGGGGTGGGGCGCGCGGTCGACTACCTGGCCCGTTCACCCGCAGCCCGCGCGGCGCACTGAGCGTCCCGGAGTACGCACGAATGACTCAGTCCAGCAACGTAATCGCGTCCGACGGCGTATCCCTCGCGGTCCACGCTCACACGGAGATCGACCCAGGGCGCCCGACGATCTTGGCGATCCACGGCTACCCGGACAACCATCACGTGTGGGACGGTGTCGCCGACGCATTGAGCGGTCGCTACAACGTCGTGGCCTACGACGTGCGCGGGGTAGGCGAATCGTCCAAGCCGGCGCGGCAATCGGGATACCGCCTGCCCCAACTGGTTTCCGATATCGGTGCGGTGATCGACAGCCTCGGGGTGGAGCGGGTGCATTTGGTGGCCCATGACTGGGGTTCCATCCAGGCCTGGGCGGCGGTCACCGACGAAGCGGTGATGCGCAAGGTCGCCTCGTTCACGTCGATCTCCGGCCCGCACCTGAACTACGCGGGCAGGTTCCTGCGGTCCGCGCGCACACCCCGTGGCGTTTTCGACGTGCTCATGCAGGCGCTGGCGTCGTCGTACATCTGGTTCTTTCTCTGCCCGGGGGTGCCGGAGCTGGCGATCTGGTCCCGGGCAACCGTGGCAGTCTTTGCCGCGGTTGAACTTATCGGCCGCCCACGCGGCGGCGGTCGGCCGCGCGCGGCGACCACCCGGTCGGTCCGCGACTACCTCAACGGGCTCAACCTGTACCGCGCCAACATGCCGGGGCCGTTTCTGGCTCCGCCAAAGCAGCTGCCGCAGACCAGCGTCCCGGTTCAGGTGCTGGTGGCGCGCATGGACTTTTTCGTCTCGCCGCCCCTGCAGCGGTTCACCGGCTCGATACCGGCCCGCGGCAGGGTCGTACCGATCGCGGGCGGGCACTGGGTGGTGTCCTCTCATCCCGACGTCGTCGCCCGGCTCACGGCCGAATGGGTCGACCAGGCCATCGACATCCGACAGGCATAGGACATCCGCCGTGGCACAAGCGATTTGGACTAGCAGACCCGCCGACCTATACGGTCGCCGCAAGCGCGACCGCCTCTACACGGCGTTGTGGGGAGTGGGCACCCTCTTCGGCGGTTTGGCGTCGGCGTCGCGGTGGGATCCGTCGCGGGTCGTGCCGGTGCCGCGGACCAACGCCGCGGTGGTCACCAAGCGTGAACTTCTCACGCCCGACGTGGTCGCGCTGACGCTCGCCGACGCACAAGGCGGGTTGTTGCCGTCGTGGACTCCCGGGGCGCACATCGATATCCGGCTGGCGTCGGGCCGCCGCCGCCAGTACTCACTGTGCGGTCCTCCCGGGCGGCGCACCGACTACCGCATCGCGGTGCGCCGGATCGCCGACGGTGGCGGCGGCTCGATCGAAATGCACGACACCTTCGAGGTGGGCGACACCGTCGAGTTCGAAGGCCCCCGCAACGCGTTCTATCTGGTCACCGATGAGCGGGAGGTGTTGTTCGTTATCGGCGGCATCGGCGTGACACCGATCCTGCCCATGATCCAACTCGCCCAGCGGCGCGGAATCGATTGGCGCGCAGTGTATGCCGGGCGCAGCCGGGCGTACATGCCGCTGCTCGACGAGTTGCTGGCGGTGGCACCCGATCGGGTCACCGTGTGGGCCGACGACGAGCGCGACCGCATCGCCACCGTCGAGGAACTGCTCGCCGATGCCGGGCCGACGACGGCCGTCTACGTGTGCGGGCCGACCGCCATGCTCGAATCGGTGCGGACGGCCCGCGATCAACACGCCGACGCGCCGTTGCACTACGAACGGTTCGGCCCGCCGCCCGTCGTCGGCGGTACCCCTTTCGAGCTGGAACTCGCCCGCTCGCAGCGCGTGCTCAGCGTCCCGGCGAACCGGTCGGCGCTCGACGTCATGCTCGACGGCGACCCGACGACCGCGTACTCGTGCCAGCAAGGCTTCTGTGGCACCTGCAAGGTGAAAGTGCTTGCGGGGCAAGTCGATCGCCGCGGCCGCACGGCGGAGGGCGACGGGGAAATGCTGGTCTGCGTGTCCCGGGCCAAAGGCGACCGCCTGGTGATCGACGCCTGAAAAATCGCCCTCGACGTCCACGAGCGCGCTGGGCCGGACTTAGGGCGTCCTATTCGTGGTGGTGCGCCGGGTAGGCGTGGACGAGCGCGCTGTTGAGCCTCGGCACGGCGTGGGTCAGTTCGTGTTCGGCGTCATGAGCGATGCGGTGGGCGTCCTCGAGGCTGGTATTGCGGTCGATGTCGAGTTCCGCGTCGGCGTGCAGCTGGTGCCCTATCCAGCGCATCCGGATGCTTCGCACACTGCGCACGCCGGGCCGCGCCGCCAGGCATGCTTCGGCGGTGTCGACGAGCCGGGGGTCCACCGCATCCATGAGGCGGCGGAAGATGTCGCGCACGGCGCGGTAGAGCACCGCCACGATTGCCACCGTGATGATGAGGCCGACGATCGGGTCGGCTAACGGGTAGCCGAGAGCAACACCGATCGCTCCGAACAGCACGGCCAGCGACGTGAATCCGTCGGTTCGCGCGTGTAGGCCGTCGGCGACGAGGGCGGCCGAGCCGATTCGGCGGCCGACGCGGATCCGATAGCTTGCGACGCCCTCGTTACCGAGGAAGCCGATCACGCCGGCCGCCGCAACCCAGCCGACATGCCCGACGGCAACGGGGTGGATGAGCCGCAGGACGGCTTCGTAGCCGGCAATGAGCGCCGACAGGGCGATCATGCCGATGACGAACAATCCCGCGATGTCTTCGGCGCGCCCGTAGCCGTAGGTGTATCGGCGGGTTGCCGCCCGCCGGCCCAACGAGAACGCGATCCAGAGCGGGACCGCGGTCAGCGCGTCCGAGAAGTTGTGAATGGTGTCGGCGGCCAACGCGATCGACCCGGAAATGACGGCGATGACCACCTGCATAGCGGCGGTCGCGGCCAGGCCTACGAGGCTGACCTTGACCGCCCGGATACCGATGGCACTGGATTCCAGGGCGGTGTCGAGGCTGTCGGCCGCGTCGTGGCTATGCGGAATGAACAGTTGCGTCACGATGCCGCGAAGTCCGTGGGCATGCTCGTGACCAGGACCGTGGTGGTGGTCGTGGTCGTGCCTGCCATCCGCGCTCATCGCCGCACTGCCCGCTTACCTGCATGCATACGCAGATAATAAGTCACTCAAGCGGCGCACGCGAGCGCGATTTGGGTGGTGCGCACCCGCGGCAGCGCCGAGCAGGGAGCCGCCAGTCACCTGGCCACCTCGACATCGCATACGGCGCTACGACGCAACGACGATCGCAAAAGCATTCCTGGCGGAGATCGCACTGGACGCCGGCCGGTCCCTGGGCGCCGCACGGCGCCGTTGTCGTGCATCGAGTCGGCGTTACCCGCCATAACCTCCCGACAAGTGGCCCTGATTGGCTTGCAAGTCAGAGAGACCGTCGTGGACTCCCCTGGCCATCTGGCCGGGGACGTCGGGACCGAGGCCCGGTGGCGACTGGCAATAACAGCTGAGGTTACCGAACGGGTTCGGGTCGGCGCTGCCCACTGGTGCCAGCTCAGCGCCGCCGCCGACGGCAATAGCGATACTGACGAATACTCTCGTAATCACTTGGGAATGAATCACTTACAGCCTGCGGCCCGGTTGCAATCGGCGTCGCCACCACAGGCGGAGGCGGTAGATTTGCAGCAGCTCGGATTCGCTGCTTCCATGCGCACGACGGTACCCCGGTAGGGTAAACGCGTCAACGTCATCCCTGCTTTGTTGCGGAAACCGTTAGGGCGGCTTTGTTGCATTCCAGCACGGGTGGTAAATGGCGACCGGGGCTCTACAAGCGGGCTTAGCGGCAGGCAAGCATCGATGAAATCAGTCGCGGCCCCGACACGGGTGCCGAGGCCGCGACCGAAGGTGGTTAGTCGTTACAGGTACATCCGGGGTGACCGCAGGTGCAGCCGGCCCCTTGGGTGCAGGCGGAGTCACCGCAGGTGCACCTGGTGGATTTGCAGTGGCAGGTGTGATTCTCATTCATATACCAAACCATACCCCCGTAGGGTATCAACCGCAAGCACATGCATGCATCATCGATTAAGGCTCGCGGTCGCCTGTTAATCCGATAGATCAGGAGCGAACGAGTCGTGCGATAGCCGCGGAGGCCTCGGCCAGCTTCACGTCAGCCTCGTTTCCTCCCTGAGTAAGTGCTTGGCTTACACAGTGTTCAAGGTGGTCGTCGAGCAGGTTCAGCCCCACGGACCGTAATGCACTGCTGGCTGCGCTGATTTGGGTGAGGATGTCGATGCAGTACTTGTCGTCGTCGATCATCTTTGCGATGCCCCGAATCTGGCCCTCTATTCGGCGCAGTCGCTGAGCGTAGCGGTCCTTGTTCGCTACATAACCGTATCCGGTTTCCATCTGAACTCCCTGCGCTTGGTCATCGAGTCTTTCTCGGCGTTGCCGCCTGCTGACGAGCGGGGCGGCCGCCAAAGGCATCGTTGCAACTGTACGGGGTGGGGGTACCTGACGGCGATTCTTGCCACATCGGGTCCTGTAAACCCGCGCTTGCTGGCGTCGCAGCTGAGGATTGCGGGGGCTATGAGCGTGGCTGCCAGCCCTTGGCGTGGCGGCCGACGACTTCGCGTTGCGCCCCACCAATTTCCACCTCGGGCTCGATCGTCGGTGGCTGGGCCGGCGGCAGCGGTTCGACGTGGTAGTGGCGCAGGCGGTTGGCGTTGCTGACGACTGATAGCGAGGACAGGGCCATTGCGCCGGCGGCGATCATCGGTGAGAGTCGCAGTCCCAAGCACGTCCAGTCTCACATCCTGCGAATATACCCCCTAGGGGTAGGGACTTGCGTCACTTATCCCGGGGAAATAGGTCTCTAGCCCACCGACAACCGCCAGCGCAGGATTGAGCGTCGAAGGTCCCTGACGCTGGTGCCGACGGGCTGTCCGATCGGAGGCAATCACGATGATGTTCTGGTACGACCACAACATGGGCTGGTGGGGATGGGCTGGAATGGGCATCGGCATGGTGTTGTTCTGGGCGCTGTTAATCGCTGGCATCGTTGCGCTCATCATCTACACGACGGGCGATCGCCAAGGTCGCCAAATCCCACCGCACACAACCTCGACAGCCTCGCCGGAACGGGTGCTCGCCGCACGGTTCGCGCGCGGCGAGATCAACGAGACCGAATATCGCGACCGGCTGGCAGTGCTGCGCGAGCACGCACGCCCGTGACTTGCGTGCCCGGTCTTAATCAGATCAGTGGCTTGCGCCACCGTTCGACGGGGTCTCTCGGTTCCTGAGTGCACCCAGGGGCCGTGACGGTCGTGCGGTGAGCAGTACCTGCTGCGAACCGCGAAGCTCCGCGGCGAGGTCGTGTTCGAGCGCCGGGACCTCCAATCCCCGACGGCGCAACTGTCGATCCAGCGCCGCGATGAACAAGCCCTCACCCTCGCGGCGGCACCCGAGAACGGCCCGCTCGTTCATGACATCGCGAGTGAGGGCGGCGGCCGGACAGGACGCGACCACCTCCAGCGAAGCCCGCATATCCAATGTCGTGGTCACCCCACACGATGGCGAGGCGCCGATCCCGACCATCCCGGCGACCGTGATCCCGGAACGCTGGTAGTCGGCAACGTCGCGAACGACGTGCCGCGCCATTCGCCAATAGACGAGGCGGGTCCAGACCACGAACGCGCGCAACAACAGACCGCGCAGCGGATACAGCACGCCGCCCTTGGAGCTGTACAGGCGCAGGCTGTGGGGCTTGAGCACCCCGCCCCAGGCCAGCCGCTCCGGGCATAGCAGCTGGTGCATCCCGTAACCCGCGCTGACCAGCTCATCGACCGCCTCCGGCACCGCACCGGGTCGGGTGGCGCCGCCGGCGTAACGCGTGTTCTCGTTCAGCAGGCAATGCGACACCAGCACAACCCGCCGGCTGCGCTCATCGCGCAGCTGGTCAAGCAGTAGCCGCGCGTGGGGCGGCGTCGGTCTACGGCGCATGGTCGACACGCTATCTCGGCGCGTCCGGTGCGGAGAAGTTTTCGGCCGCTGCCGCCCCGAGCGCAGGCTGTGGTGGGCCCCGGGTGAAATCATGGCCGCCGGACGATGCAATCACAGGACTTCCGCCCCTAGGTCTGGCGCGGCACCGACAACTACCGTCGGCGCTACAGCGAGACGATTGACATATCGACGGCGAGGTTGACCATGTATCAGGCGAAGTGGTTGCAGGTTGTGGTCTGTACGGCCGGGGTGCTGGTGGCGGCATGCTCGAGTCACCCGGTGCCACCGGCATCGTCATCCCCCTCCCCCCTGGCCGATTCCACCCGATCAAATGCGTTGTCAGCCATGCACGGTGAAGCGCTCGCCCATGCGAAGTATCTGGCTTATGCCACCCAGGCGCAGCAGGCCGGGCGGACGCAGGCCGCGCGGGACTTCACCAACGCTGCTCAGACCGAGCACATGGATCACTTTGCGCGCGAGGCCGATCTGGTCGGGCTGGGCAGCGATATCACCGCCAACCTGCGCGACGCGATCAACGGCGAGACCAACGAGACCAACACCATGTACCCGGGCTTCGCCAAGCAGGCCACCGCTGACAACGACCCGGCCGCGGCATCCGCCTTCAGCGAGATCGGCGCCGACGAGGCAACCCACCTCAAGGACTTCCAGGCAGCACTGAACGCGGTGAGCAACCCTGGCAGTGGCGCGTCGGTACCGGCCGGCGCAACGCCGGCACCGGCGGCTATCACCGCCGGGCCCCCGCGGTCGTCCGGGGCCACGCTGGCCAACCTGCGCACAGCGATGCAGGGCGAGGCGTTCGCCTACGCGAAATACATGCGCTACGCCGATCAGGCGCGACGAGACGGTAACTCGGCAGTGGCGCAGCTCTTTACCAACACCGCCAACTTTGAATTGAACGAGCATTTCGCGATGCTGGCCACGCTGGCCGGGTTGGTGGCCACCGACACCAACGCAAACCTGCAAGACGCGATCAACGGTGAACAGCACGAGGCCGATGTCATGTATCCCGACTATGCCCGCCAAGCCGATCAGGCGGGAAACACCCAGGCCGCCAACCTGTTCCGGGAAATCGCCGGCGACGAGAAGACCCACCAGCAGGCATTTCAGAAGGCGCTGACTGCCTCGTGATGATGGCGGAGGCAGGGACCGGCACGGCCCTGATTGCGACCTGTGCCCGCTAAACCCGGGTGAGGACGTTCAGGACCAGGGGCCGGGGTAATGGCCGTCCTGATCCTGCACCATCACGATGTCCTTGCAGTCCCCGTTCAGGGCCACGGCATTCTCTCCGCGGCATACCAGCGTCCAGCCCGATATCCGCGCGAAGGGCCGAACGGACCAGGTGGTCGCAATGGGATCGGTGGCGGGCAAGGCCAGGACGGCAAACGTATTGCCGACGTTGGTGATGTAGAGGTGGTCTTCAAAGAACGCCATCTTGGCAATCGACATCCTCTTGACTTCATCGCGGCTCTTCAGCAGATCCCACTGTTGACTGCGTAAGTTCCACACCCCGAAGCCGAACGAGGAGTCATCCGAATCGTGGCCATCCACAAACAGTTTCCCGTCGGACAACGTCGTGGACAGCCCGCTTCCGGGAATGCGATCGGAGTCACCGATCTTGATGACGGCCTTGGCGTTGAGGTCGTAGAACATCGTCGACAGCACCGGGGGGTTGTAGGAATCCCAGTGCGTGATCTTCACCAGTTTGTCTGGGCCATCGGATAATTCGGCGTCCACACTGCGGATGTCGTTGTCCTGGTAAATTGCCTCGCCGTTGGGTCGGCGCAGCTCCGCACCCGAGGTCTTGGCGGGGTCGGTGTTGCGTTGGAACGCGAGGACGTCCTGCCAGGCGCGCCCGGCCTGCGGGTCGTTCCACGGCACCGACAAGTCGCCGCCGGAAAGGATCTCGGTCCGGGGCGGCGACGTGGGTGCGTGCCCGTCGGTGAACGCGTTGGTCCACGCCACGCCCGACGCGGTCGAGGCCAGCCTCCAGTCCTTCGCCGCGGTCATCTTCAGGTCGGGGGTCGGCGGTTGCAGCTCTTTTGTCGCCAACGGCTGGCCCGCCTTGAAGTCGTAGGCGTACGCGGTCGCCTTGGTGACTTCGGGTTGTTGCGCTTGCGCGGGTCTGACGGTCGTCACGATGTAGACGACTTTCATGTCGTCCGCCGTGCCCGTCAGCGCGCAGATGGCGCCGGTGAGAGTCTCACCCGCGGCGACCGTCGGAACGGCCGGGGCGACGTATTGCCCGGTCTTCGGATCGAAAATCTTGGGCCGGATGTCCTCGAGTGCGGATTTGCTGACCGAAAGTTTCTCGGGGCAACCGAAGTACGCCGTTCCGCCATAGCTCTTCCAATCCTTCTCCAGCGGACCGGTTATCGGTGCCGGTGATGCAACGGCGCTGGTCGTCTTTTTCGAATAAGTCGAGGTGGTCGGTGCCGCCGCGGGCGGGGACGCGGTTTCCGAACAGGACACGACGGCCAGGCAGGCGACGGACGCGACGAGGGCAAGCCCACATTTGGGCACAGTTTGCCCCGTAAACGCCCGCATCAAAAGCCCCCCGTTAAGTTCGTGTAACCAACGAGCGTAAAGCGGGCCGGGAACAACCGCGACTTGTGTCACGCGGTCTTCGTCACACCCGGTAACCGGATCGCCTGACGCCGCCGGCGAGCAGACGCAGAATCGCGCTGCTGCGGACGAGAGGGTGCGAGTTTGCGTCTGCTCGCCGGAGGTGCCTCCAGCTCGCCTGAGGGCTATCGGTCGAACTCGATCGGCAGGCTCTTCGGGCCGCTCAGGCTGACCATCGGCTTCCACGGAACCGGTCCGGCGGTGCGCGGGTTGAGCAGGCGGCTCGCGATGACGTTCAGCGCTTCGGCGATCTCGCGCCGGGCCAGGTTGGCCCCCAGGCAGTAGTGCACGCCGCCGCCGAAGGTCAATATGGGCGGCGCCCCTTCGCGCGTGATGTCGACCCGGTCGGGGTCGTCGTACACCGCCGGATCGCGGTTGGCCGCGGCGGTGTTCACCAGCACCATGGTGCCGGCCGGGAAGACGTAGCCGGCCAGTTCGGCGTCCTCGACCACCAGCCGAAGGGTCCCGCAGGCGATCGGCGAGTGACGCATGGTCTCCTCGACGGCGCGCATCGCCAGTTCGGGGTGCTCCTTGAGCAGATCCCACTGCTCCGGGTGCTCGCAGAGGACGTGCACCGAGGCGGCCACCTGGTTTCGGGTGGTGTCCGTCCCCGCCAGCAGGAGACCGCCGGCGAGCATCCGCAATTCGGCGGTGTTCAGGCGGTCGCCGTCGTCCTCGGCGCGAATCAGGTCGGAGAGCAGGTCATCGGTCAGGCTGTGCCGCCGCCGCGCCACCATGTCGTCGACGTAGTCGTCGAGCTGCCCCCATGCCCGCATGACGACGGGCTCGACCTCCCGGAGGTCGACGCTGAAGCTGAAGGCCTTGAAGACGTCGTCCGCCCACAGGGAGAACTGTTGCCAGTCCCCGCGCGGGGCGCCGAGCAACGCGCAAATGATGGGGACGGGGTAGGGGCGGGCGAGGTCGGTGACGACGTCGCAGCCGCCCGCGTCGATGACGCTGTCGACCAGCTCGTTCATCACCTCGACCATGGTGTCGTGCAGCCGCAGGGTCGCGCGGGGCGTGAACGCCTTGGACGTCAGGCTGCGCAGCCGATGGTGCGCGTCGCCTTCCAGGCACAGCAGGCTGTTGATGACCTTGTCCCACAACGGGCCCGACGTGAGGCCCTGGACCATCAGATTGATCCCGGGCGGGATCTGGAATCGGGCATCGCGAAGGACGGAGCGGACGAGGTGGTAGGAGAGGACTTCGGGTCCGTGCGGCCCGATGGCGACGGGAGCGTGCCGTTGCGCGGCCTGGATGCGGGGATAGACCTCGGCGGGGGTTTCCTCGGGACCGTACGCCAGCGTCGGCAGGTCGGCATCGAAAACGCTTGTGGGAGCGGTACCGACGGTCATGACGGTCTGCCGTCCGTTGCCAGGTTCAGACTCAACCCGTCACCTGCCCGCCTGCTGCCTTGCGGTTCCGCGAGCACGAACTCGCGGACGACTTCCAAGCAATGTATGGCCAGCGCAAGGTGAGTGTCAACGATATCCGTTGCCGAACACGGCTTTAAAACCGCGTCGCGACCTTCCATTCGCGCTGTTGCGGAGTAGCTGATCCGTTGCGCAGCCGCAGCCGTGCCCGCGGTGGTCACCATACGTAGAACTGAAGGTGTATTGCCACGCTGGCCACTGGGTTTTGTCTTGTTGTGCGCTATTCGTCCAGAACGTTCACTTGTCGCACCACCCGACCCCCCTTCAGGTGGGTGGTCTGCACGACCACATAGTCGAGCGATTCGCCGGTTGCGCTGGTCCGGTGGCGCAGGCGCGCCCGGCGCACGAACGAGCCTGGCGCCGCCTCGTCCAACGACAAGTTCTCGATGGTGTTTTCGTCGTAGCGGTCGAAGACCCCACGCCAAAACCCGAGTACGGCCCCGCGGCCCCGTAGCATGCCTCCCCGGTACAGCGGGGGCGGCGGGCCATATTCGACGTCTTCGGCGAACAGGCCGAATACGGCGTCCAAGTCACCGCGATTGAATGCGTCGCGGGCACGCTCGAATGCGGCCCGCAGGACGCGCCGACGGACCGAGACAGGGACCCTGGTAATGGCCATCACGGCGAGGGCGGCCAACCCGGGCGCCCTCACCTCCACTTGGTCGGCCAGCGGACGAGACAACTTGCCCGATCGCGCTCCTTTGCTCACCGCGGTCCTTCGCCAAATGATCGGTTGCGCGCCGGGCCGGCACCATGTGCAGTGATTCGATCCCTGATTTCCACGGTTCCTCCCACGGTTGACCTCGTGCCGTACACGGTTCCGTCCGCCGTGACCGACCGACAGGGCATTTTGGCCCCGGCCGCACCGCCCGAATGCCTCAATCGCGGGCGCTGACACCTAGCTGTGCCTCATAACGCGGACCAGCTGGCCGCCGATCAGCACGAGCGCGAACACGCCGCCCGTGACTCCCGAAATGAGCAGTGGCAGTTGACCGTTCAAACCCCACAGCAATCCTGCCCACAACCCCGCCACCAGGACGGCCAGTCCGATGGCGCCCTGGAACACCCCCTGCGCGCTGGCCTGATGCTGCTGATCGACAAGCCCCGAAATCCAGGCCTTCCCGACGCCGTCGGTGCACCCGGTGAACATTCCGTAGGCGCCGATCAGCAGCCAGGCCGTCACGGTGTCGGTGGTCAGCCCCAGCCCGACGTAGCCAATCGCGAAGAAAGTCAGGCCGAGGGCGAACAGCGCCGGCTTGCCGATGTGGTCGGCCAGCGATCCGGCCGGGTAGCTGGCCAGGGCGTACACCGCGTTGTAGCCGACGTACGCCAGGATCACCCCCACCACGGAGAAGCCAATCTCGTTGAGCCGCAACAGCAACAGGGCGTCGGGGAAATTCACCACGCTGAAGGCCACCAGGAGCGCGGTCACCCGCCAGTACGGTCGCGGCAACGAGCGCACACCGGCCCACATGGACTGCCGCTGCGCTCGAGGGGTGCGACGGCCGCGCTCGCGCACGAGCAAGACGAGCGCCACGCTCAGGACGGCCGGCACGATGGCGACATACAGCAACGGCGCGATGCGGTGGCCCAGCAGTTCGTAGCCCAGCAACCCCAGCAGCGGACCGAAGACGGCGCCGAGGGTGTCCATCGCGCGGTGGAAGCCGAAAACCCGGCCGCGCAGGGCCTCGTCCACATCGTCGACCAGCAGGGCGTCCCGCGGCGCGTCGCGGACGCCCTTGCCGAGCCGGTCGACGACGCGGCCCGCCAGCACACCCGGCCACGCGGCGGCCACCGCGATGATGACCTTCCCGAGCGCCGCCATCCCGTAACCGGCGGCGATCAACGGGCGCCGCGCAAACCTGTCGCCGAGCGGGCCCGCGGCGAGTTTTGCCAGGGAGGCCGCGCCCTCGGCCACTCCCTCGACGGCCCCCACCACCGACGGCGGCGCGCCCAGCACGGCCGTCAGGTAGATCGGCAACAGCGGATACAACAGTTCACTGGCGGTGTCCTGCAGGAACGAGACTCCGGAGAGCACCCGAACGTTGCGGGTGAGCCAGCGCGGCCCCGAGCGCCTCAGTTCTCGCGTCACCGTCTGTCGTCGGTTTCAGTCTTGCGCACGAAGCCGCACCATCCGCGTCGTCGATGTCTCGTCCAACTCAACCACATCGGACCGCGAACGCAGGAAATCGCTGAATGACCGGAAGCCCAGGGATCTTTCGCTGAACGACGGGTCCATCCGTTTCATCTGTGCCTTCACCGCGGAGTTGTGCAGCCAGTCGACGTCGTCCTTCTCCAGGCCGATCTGCAGCGCGCGCGTCAGCAGCGCCGTGGCGGCCGCCTGCGGATCGGGCGGCTCCGGTTCCTCGGGCTGCGGCGTCTTGGCGCGCCCGGTCCGTCGCTTCGATGGCGTCGCCTCGGTGCCGGCGTCCGCGTCGGCGGCCTCCGGTGGGAGCGCCGGCACCCCCGGCAGCGAGTCGTAGATGACGAACTCGTCGCAGGCCGCCGCCAGCGCCCGGCTCGATGCACCGGCCACCCCTATCCCCACCACGTACCGGCCCAGCCTCTTGCAGCGCTGGGCCAGCGGGATGTAATCGGAGTCACCGGCCACGATCACCACGTGGGTCAGGTCGGGCAGCCGGAACATGTCCTCGACCGCGTCGACGGCCAGCCGGATGTCGGCGCCGTTCTTGCCGTAGGCCGCCGCCGGGAACAACTGCACCAGGTCGACCGCGCGGGCCACCAGCTGGCCGCGGTAACCGGCATTGATATCCGCCGACCAGTCCGCATAGGCGCGGGTGAGCACCAGGGTCCCGAAGGACGACGCGAAGTCGAGGACCGCGCCGACATCGACGGTGGCCCGGGCGAGCCGCTCGGCATACTGCTCGAGCCCCTTGGCTTTGTCCCGCTGGAACGAGCTGCGGCCATGCACCTGGTCGTATCGCGAGATCACGATGTTGTCGAAGTCGAGGTAGACGGCCACGCGGGCCGCAACCGGTTCAGTCATGAACGCAATCATCGCTGAGGCGTCCGGCACTGTGGGGCCCGGAAGCGTTTTCCGTCACCATTTACCCCGAGCGCGGTCCTAAACGCGACCGGAGCGGGTACACCTAGGCCATGAGTGAGTTGAAGGTTCTCGAGCTGCACGGTGATCAGGTGGCCTACCGCGACGAGGGTGACGGCGAGGTGCTCCTGCTCATCCACGGCATGGCCGGGAGCTCGGAGACGTGGCGTTCGGTGATCCCGCCACTGTCGAAGAAATTCCGGGTCATCGCCCCCGACCTGCTCGGACACGGCGAATCGGCGAAACCCCGCACGGACTATTCGCTGGGCGCATTCGCGGTGTGGCTTCGTGACCTGCTCGACGAACTCGGCGTCAGCCAGGCCACCCTGGTCGGTCAGTCACTCGGCGGTGGGGTCGCGATGCAGTTCGTCTATCAGCACCCCGACTACGCCAAGCGGTTGATCCTGATCAGCAGCGGCGGCCTGGGTCCAGACGTCGGATGGGTGCTGCGGCTGCTCTCGGCGCCCGGCGCGGAGCTGGTGCTGCCGATCATCGCGCCGAAGCCCGTCCTGTCCGTCGGCAACAAGCTCAGGTCGTGGTTGAAGAGCGCCGGGATTCAGTCGCCGCGCGGTGCCGAGATCTGGAGCGCCTACTCGTCGCTGTCGGACGGCGAAACGCGCCAGTCGTTTCTCCGGACGCTGCGGTCGGTGGTCGACTACCGCGGGCAGGCGGTCAGCGCGCTCAGCAGGCTGCGGCTGCGTGAGGACCTACCGGTCATGGCGATCTGGGGGGAGCGGGACGGCATCATTCCCGTCGACCACGCGTACGCCGCGCACGAGGCCCGCACCGACGCCAGGCTCGAGATCCTGCCCGATGTCGGCCACTTCGCCCAGGTCGAGGCGCCGAACCAGGTGGTGGAGCTGATCGAGGACTTCATCGCGACGGGCGACCGCCACGAGACGGAGATCACCCAGCTGCCCTCGTGATCCGGGGCGCCGGCAAATAATTCCGCGTCGCCGCGCGGGTCCGGTCGTAAAATTGTGGCGATGCGCAAAGCCGCGCGTACCGCGCTTCCGCCGGGGCCCCGGCTGCCCCGGGCGCTGCAGGCCGCGTTGATGCTGTACCGCGGCTCGCACTTCGTCGCCGCCTGCCGGCGCCGTTATGGGGATGTGTTCACGCTGCGTGTCGCGGGAATGGGCACGCTGGTGTATTTGGCCGACCCGGCCGATATCAAGACGGTGTTCGCCGGTGACCCGCACGTCTTCCATGCCGGCGAAGCGAATTCGATGCTGAGCGGGTTGCTGGGTGACACCTCGCTGCTGGTGATCGACGAAGACGTCCACCGGGATCGGCGCCGTCTGATGCTGCCGCCATTCCACCGCGACGCCGTGGCACGCCAAGCCGGGCTGATGGCCGAGATCGCCGCGGCGAATATCGCGGGGTGGCCGGTGGGCACGAGCTTCGCGGCCGCGCCCAAGATGTCGGAGATCACCCTCGAGGTGATCCTGCGGACGGTCATCGGCGCCACGGACCCGGCCCGGCTCGCGGCGTTGCGTCAGATCATGCCGCGGCTGCTCACCGTTGGTTCGTGGGCGACGCTGGCACTGGCGAAGCCGGAGCTGCAGCGCTACCTCCCGTGGCGGGGGCTGCGCCGGCGGATGGCCGAAGCCGACCGCCTGCTCTACGCCGAGATCGCCGAGCGTCGCGCGGACCCCAACCTGGCCGAACGCACGGACGTGCTGGCCATGCTGGTCCGCGCCGACGACGGCGGGCGCACGATGTCCGACCACGAGCTGCGGGACCAGCTGATGACGCTGCTGGTGGCCGGGCACGACACCACCGCGAACGGGCTGTCCTGGGCGCTCGAGCGGTTGACCCGCCACCCGGCCGTGTTGGCCAAGGCCGTGGCCGCCGCCGAAACCAGCGCCGCGGGTGATCCGGCCGGTGACGAGTATCTCGACGCCCTGGTGAAGGAGACGCTGCGGATCCGTCCGGTGGTCTTCGACGTGGGGCGGGTGCTCACCGAACCTGCCGACGTCGCCGGCTACCGGCTGCCGGCCGGGGTCATGGTGGCGCCCGGAATCGGGCTGGTGCACACGAGCGCCGCCGTCTACCCGGATCCGGACCGATTCGATCCGGACCGCATGCTGGGCGCCACCCTGAGCCCGACCACCTGGTTCCCGTTCGGCGGCGGCAATCGGCGCTGTCTTGGCGCGGGCTTCGCCATGGTCGAGATGCGCGTGGTGTTGCGCGAGATCCTGCGCCGGGCCGAGTTGGGCACCACCGCCGCAACCGGCGAGCGGCAGAAGCTGAAATTCGTCGTCCTGGTGCCGCATTGCGGTGCTCGCATCCGCGTGCGGGCGATCAGATACGTTCCCGCCGCGGCGCCTCGGAACGCCGCAGGCGCCGCCGCGATAGCTAGATGCCGTAGTCCGGCAGGTCGAAGTCTTTGCGCACGCTTCCCGCGAAAAGCGTTGCCAGGGGTCCGAGGTTCATCGTCCGCATCGCCAGGTTGCGGAACCACAGGCCAAGGCGGGTCTTCGTCGCGAAGAACGGGATATTGCGCGCCGCACCGGCCTGCTTGGCCTTGATGAAGGGGCGCAGGCGCGCCTCGTAGGCATCGAAGGCGCGGCGATGGTCGCCCCCGGCGCGGGCGAGCTCGCCGGCCAGCACGTACGCCTCGGTGATCGCCAGGCCGGTGCCCTCGCCGCCGAGCAGCGAGATGCACCCGGCCGCGTCGCCGAGTAGCAGCACGCGGCCGCGCGACCAACGGTCCATCCGGATCTGGCTGACGACGTCGAAATACAAGTCGTCGACGTCATCAAGCGTCGCCAGGATGTCCCGGCTTTCCCAGCCGACGTCGCGGAACTCGTTGCGCAGCTGTTCTTTTGGTGACATAGCGGCGCCATCGTGCTCGGCGCGAAAGATGAACAGGAACATGGTGCGGTCGCCGCGCAGGGCGACACGCGACAGCTGCCGGCCGGGTGTGGCGTAGGTGACGAAAACCAGTTCGTCGCGCGGCCGGTAACCGTCGACCAGGCAGGCCGCGACCTTGCAGCCGAGGTAGTGCTCGAAATTCCCGTCGGGTCCGAACACAAGACGACGGACGTTGGAGTGCAGGCCGTCGGCGCCGATCACCAGGTCGAAATCGCGCGGCGCGCCCTTGTCGAAGCCGAGCCGGACACCGTCGCCGCGCTCGTCGACCGTGGCGATGCTGTCACCGAAGACCGTCTCGACCTCGCTCTCGATGGTGGCGTAGATTGCCGCGGCCAGGTCCCCGCGGGGCAGGCTGATCAAGTCGTCGCCGAACATGCGGCGAAACGCTTTGATGTCCACGTCCGCACTGGCCTCGCCGCGGGAGCCGACGGAGCGCACCTTTTCAATTTGGTAACCCGCCGCGCGGATCGCCTCTTCGATGCCCATGCGCTTGGTCACCTGGTATCCGGCGCCCCAGAAGTCGATCATGTACCCGCCGGTGCGAAATCGCGGTGCCTGCTCGATAAGTGTCGGCGTGTGGCCGGTGCGATGCAGCCAGTGGGCGAGCGCCGCCCCGGCCACGCCGGCACCGCTGATGGCGATTCTCATGATGGCCTCTACGCTCGCACCCACTCCCATGCGGCGTCCAGTCGCTCACGGTCGAACGTTCGCAACTCGCCGCTCATCAGCCACCCGGCGGCGACGTTGACGCACCATTGTTCCCACCGTGGTGCGCCGACCACGGCCACCTTGCGAAAGTCGTTGCGGTGTCTGATATCGAAAAGGGTGTTGACCCACGCCGCGCGCAGGGTCCATCCGTCGAACGGCTCGTCGATGAAGAACAGCACCTTCAACGCGCCGAAGCGGTCGAGCAAGGTTTGCACCGCGGGCATCAGCCGGTCGCGGTAATCGCTGGCCGTCAGTTTGTCCGTCGCGCGCAGACCCACCACGTCGCCGTCGCTCTCGCGCATGACGTCGATCATCGGTGCCCTCCCGGTTGGATGTAGGGCGCGAACAAATCATCGGCGGCAGCGCCCAAATCGGCTGGAGCGTCGATTATCACGATGAATGCTTCGTCGTCTTCCTCGGTGCTGAACCGAAGAAACGGGCAGCACACCCGCTCACGACGAACCAGTTCCCGTGCCTGCGCGGCGGCAGCGGGCCGATACCGCAGCCGGATACGGTGACCGTCGCGCTGATAGGCGTCCAGGGCGGTCGCGTTGAGCTGTGCTATCCACGCAAGCCGCGCCGCGTGGTCGGACGCCGGGAGGGTACAAGCGACCGGTGTGGATCGATATTTCGCGGGCATCACTCAAGGATCGGACTTCTAGTGGGTTGAGGGTCAAGTCCGCACGCGAGACCATGGGCGGATGGCTCTCAGAATTGGCGAGCTTGCCGATGCGACCGGGACGACCGCGCCGACGATTCGGTACTACGAACAGGTCGGTCTTCTGCCCAACCCGCGCCGGGTCGGCGGCCAGCGTCGCTATGAAGACGAAGATGTGCGGCGGCTGACTTTCATTCGACGCTGTCGCGCCCTTGACTTCTCGGTCGAACAGGTACGCAGTCTCGTCGAGCTCACCCACGATGGTGACCGTTCCTGCCTCGAGGCACGCGACTTGGCGGAGCTTCATCTCGCCGCGGTGCGGGCAAAACTCGCGGACTTGCAGACGCTCGAAAGCCGCATCGCCGGACTGATCGACGGCTCGGAGGCCGACTGCGGCGGCGGCCCCGCTGCGGAGTGCGTTGTGCTCGAGGGGCTGTCCCGGCCCTGCGATGCGCCTCGGGTTATGTCCGCGGATCTTCGATGAGCTGTTTGAGATAGCGCAGCTCGGTTCGGGTGTGCTCGCGATCCTTTTCGACCCCGTTGAGCAGGCGCACGAACGCGAAGGCCGCGATGCGCCCCAACAAGTGGCGTGGGAACGTGGCCCACACCCGCGCGCTGACCCGAGTGTTGGCCCCGTCGCTCGGCTCGACGCGCCAGGTCACGCCCTCACCTACCCGCAGCGAAACGCCGAACCAGCGATACCGCGCGTCGGCTTCCCAGGTGACCGCCGTGCCCGGGTCCACCGCGGTGATGGTCCCCTCGGCCACCCCGGGTATCCCGCCGATTTTTTCCGCGATCCGCAGTCGCGCGCCGACCTCTGTCGCCGGCAGCGAGTCCAGGTGCTCGAGGCTTCCGTGCTCGCTGTTGGAAGCCAACCACCAGCGGTCGATGTCGCTGAGCACACTCCACACCTGCGCGTGTGGTGCTGCTATCAAGACCGATTCGCTGAACTCGAACACCTCGAACTCCCTTCGCTGCTTTTCGACCCCTGTCCCCACCACATTAGTGCAGTCATGCGCATATGTGAATATGTAGCTGGCGTTCGTAGAGTCCCGACCGTTCGGCCGGCCTGAAAGCTAGTGGGCGACCGGGGTCCGCGCGCCGCGGTAATCGACCTGCCAGTGCTTGATGCCGTTGATGAACGAGGACCGAAGCCGCTCGGGATCCGCCAGCGGAGTCAGGTCGGGCACGTGATCGGCCAGCGCGTTGAACATCAGGTCGATCGTCATGCGCGCCAGGTTGGCGCCGATGCAGTAATGCGCCCCGGTGCCGCCGAAACCGAGGTGCGGATTCGGGCTGCGCAAGACGTTGAAGGAGTAGGGCTCGTCGAAAACCTCTTCGTCGAAGTTGGCCGATCGGTAGAACAGCACCACTCGCTGGCCCTTGGTGATCCGGACCCCGCCGAGCTCGGTGTCCCTGCGGGCGGTGCGCTGGAACCCCGTGATCGGCGTCGCCCAACGGATTATCTCGTCGGCCGCGGTCTTGGGTCGCTGCGCCTTGAACAACTCCCACTGCGCGGGATGGTCGGTGAAGGCCATCATTCCCTGCGTGATGGAGTTGCGGGTCGTCTCGTTGCCCGCGACGGCCAGCGTGACCACGAACATGCCGAACTCCGCCTCGGACAGGCGCTGGCCCTCGGCGTCGGCCCGGACCAGCGTGGTGACGATGTCGTCGCCGGGCTCTTCACGCTTGCGGGCGGCTAATTGCATTGCGTACCACATTAATTCGCCCGCGGAGGTCAGCGCGTCATTGTCGGCGAACTCCGGGTCGTCGCTGCCGATCATGTTGTTGGTCCAGCCGAACAACTTGTCGTAGTCCTCCTGCGGAATCCCCAGCAGCCCGGAGATGGCCTGCAGCGGTAACTCGCAGGCCACCTGGCGGACGAAGTCGCCCGAACCGGCCGCAGCGGCCTCGGTCACGATGCGCCGCGCCCGCTCGGAGAGTCCGGCCCGCAGCCGCTCGACCGCGCGGGGCGTGAAGGCCCGCGAGACGATCTTGCGCAACCGGCTGTGCTCGGGGTCGTCCATCATGATCATCGACGCCCGGCCCGCCTCAATCTGGCCGGCCGCCAGGTCTTTCCGGTAGCGCGGGACGATCGACTTGGTGGCCGAGGAGAACACGTCGCTGCGCAGCGAGACATCGCGGATGTCGCGGTGCTTGGTCACCACCCAGTAGCCGCCGTCGCCGAACCCGCCCGCGTCGGGCGCCTGCTCGTTCCACCAGACCGGTTCCGTCGAGCGCAGTTCGGCGAACTCCTGAACCGGCAGCCGCTTTGCGTAGATGTCGGGGTCGGTGAAGTCGAAGCCCGGCGGGAGGTTCGGAGTGGCCATGGATTTCTCCTCAGACTCGGCCGCGGCGGTTAGGAAGATGGTAGCCGTCCCGGCGTCCGCAACACCGATGTTTGGGGGTAGCAATGTGTGCGTGTGCTCATGCTTGAGCTGGCCGACCTTCTTCGAAAGGCGTCGCCCAATCAGCCGCGCTATTTCCCCTTCTGCCTGCCCGGGCCGTAGCCGGCGTCAGCCCCGAATTTGGCTGGGCGCCTTCGACGTTTCGCGCCCGCCGAGGTTGGTGGCCGCGGTCACCACCGCCCGCTCGATCTGACGGAGCGCGTGCACCGCGGTGAGGAATCGCCGGGTGTCGGGACGCGGTGGGCCCGGTGATCCGGCCTGGCCGTCCCGCTGCCGGGCCAGGGTCTCGGCGGCGTCGAGGTCGTCGGCCGCCGACACCATGGTCGGCGCGTGTCCGGTGCCGATCGCGGCGGCCAGCGCGTCGATGTTGCGCCGCGTCCGGGTGGCGGCGGCCGAGAAGGCCTGGGCCAGTTCGAAGGCGAGGGGTTGCGAACCCACCGGATCCCGGTACTGCTCGCTGCTGCGCGCCAGGCTGCGGCCGTACCGGTCGCACGCGGCGAAAATGCGGAGCGCGCGGCGAATGCTGCGCCGCCCCGCCAGGCCGGCGACGCCCGCCAGCAGCGGCTTGGCGGTGACCCGGAACTGCTGCAGGTCCCGGTCCAGCTGGCGTGCTTGCTCGGACGGACTCATGCTCTCGCCTTCACCGAACATGGTCGCGCTGGACGCGTCGATCAGGGCCGACAGGCTGGCCAAAAAGGTGCGGGTGTCGTCGCGGATCGCGGCTCTGGTGTGCGTCGGCAGCACGACGATCGCCACCGTCGCTCCGATGACCGCGCCGAGCGCGGTCTCTTCAAGTCGCAGCATCAGTACGCCGTAAGAGAATTGTCCGAGCAGGCCGTACAGCAATGCCAGCATCGTGGTGATCCAGAAGGTCATCAGGCTGTAGGTGACCGTCATGAAATAGAACGCGCAGAACAGGCACACGAAGATGCCGGCGAATGCGGCCGTCTTGTCACCGGCCAGCAGCGTGGCCACCAGCACGCCGCAGGGCACGCCGAGCAAGGTGCCGAGCAGGCGTTGCCACCCTTTGGTCAGGGTCTCGCCCCATGAGTTGGTGCCGGCGAAGATGACGAACGCGGCGATCACCGCCCAGTACCAGCGAGCCGGGGACACCAGCTCGCCGGCGACGATGGCCAGCGACGCCGCGACGGCGACCTGAATGGCTTGCCGGGTGGTCGGCCGTAGGCCCTGGGGTGGTGCTTCTTCGGCGGGCTCGTCCACGGGTACGCCGTCGGATGCCGGCGGCCGCTCGCTGTCCGTGCGCTCCAGGGCGGCGGCGTCGCCGGTGGCCGCGCGGTCGACGATGGCCCGGACGTCGGAAGTGGCTGTGGCGGCGTTGATTATCGCCAGGGCAAGGCGGCGCACGGCGGCGCTACCGGGATCGTCGTCCGCGGGGGCCGCCGCGGGACCGCACTGCTCGTCCAGCAGCCGTTGCGCTCGGGTGGCGGCTTCCCGAAGGCCGTCGGGCTCGGGCAGGCGGATGGCGCGCGCCAGCCGGGAGAGCGCGTCGACGAGCGCGGCCCGGGTTTGAGTGGGTATCGCGCTCGGCGTCTCGGACGCCAGCGCCGCGGCCCGTCGCCCGGCCGTGGCCACCCATTCGATGGCCAGCTCGGCGTCCAGCAGCCAGGGGGCCAGCCGTTCGGCGGCGACGCCCGGCCACAGGGTGGCGGGGTCGGCCTGGTCTTCGATCTGGTCCTGCACCATCAGGGCGGTCTCGTTGAGCCGAAGGGTCCGCGCCCGCATGCGACGCCTGCGCCGTTCGTCGAGGCGGCCGGTGCGCACGGCTTCGGCCGTGGTGTCGACGACGATCGCCATCCGCGCCCGCAACGCGCGGATGGTCGCCCGCAGCACGCGCTCGGGCCGGTCGGGCATGACGTAGGTGGTCATCACGAACGTGCACACGGTGCCCACCGCGACCGCCCCGATCATCCACGGCAGTTCCGAGAGGCGCGCTCGCAGGTAGAGCGTGAAGAAGTAGGACATGAACGCGACCATGCCCAGCGCCCTGCCGCGCGCCCCGAAGCGGCGAATGTAGGCCGCGGTGAACACGACCACCACGAACACCGCGTCGCTGACCACCGGGTGCGACGCGAGCACGGCGGCGGCCGCGATGGACACGGCGGCCGGCGCGGGCAGCAGCGCCATGGTGATCCGCTGCTGGCGCGGGTCCGGTTCGTTGACGGATCGCGAGGCGACCATGGTGATGACGACGCCCAGCAGGGCGACGGTCAGCGGCTGTCCCGTCGCCCGGGTCAGGACGTACAGGGCCAGCAGCGAACAACCGAGCGCCACCGTCGTCCGGGTCGCCATCCGCAGCCGGAGCAAACCGGGATCGGAGCCGATCACCCAGTCGCCGGCCTGTTCGTAAAGAACGGTGATCGCCGCGCCCCCTTTTCCCTCGCCGGACCCATCATGGTTACCCGAACCGCGTCGCGGCAGCCAAGCTAGTCTTCGACCGTGACAGCGCCGACGCGGGCGAAGCTGGCAGACGGCCGTGACCTGCTGTTCTTCGCGCTGCCCGGGCACCGCCCGGCGCCGGTCGAAGATCGCAGGCCGCTTCCGGCGCGCGACGGGCAGCGGACCGAGCTGCGGTTCGACCGGACAACGGGGCAGTGGGTGATCGTCGCGGCGCTACGCCAAGACCGCACCTACAAGCCGCCCCCCGACCAGTGCCCGCTGTGCCCGGGTCCGACCGGGCTGACCAGCGAGGTGCCCGCCCCCGACTACGACGTCGTCGTCTTCGAGAACCGGTTCCCCAGCCTGGCCGGCGCCGGGCCGGCGCTCGCTCCCGCCGGTGAGGGCTTCGTGTCGGCCCCGGGGCAGGGCCGCAGCGAGGTGATCTGCTTTTCCAGCGACCACACCGGCTCCTTCGCGGGGCTGGAACCGGCGCACGCCCGGCTGGTCATCGAGGCATGGCGGCACCGCACCGGCGACCTGATGGCCACGCCCGGCATCGAGCAGGTGTTCTGTTTCGAGAACCGCGGCGAGGAGATCGGGGTGACGCTGACCCACCCGCACGGTCAGATCTACGGCTATCCCTACCTGACGCCGCGAACCGCCGCCATGTTGGAACAAGCAAGACGGCACCGAACACGCCACGGCGCCAACCTCTTTGGCGACCTGCTGGCCGGCGAAGTCGCCGACGGCAGCCGAATCGTCGCGCGTGACGAGGAGTTCACCGCGTTCGTGCCGTTCGCGGCCCGCTGGCCGGTCGAGGTGCACATCTACCCGAACAGGTTCGTGCGCAACATCGTCGAACTCGACGAGAACGAACTGGACGGGTTCGCGCGGGTATACCTCGACGTGCTGGGGCGGTTCGACAGGATGTATTCGTCGCCGCTGCCCTACATTTCGGCGTTGCACCAGTACGCCGACACCGACGCCCAAGCGGACGGCTACTTCCACGTCGAGTTGATGTCGATCCGGCGCAGCGCCACCAAGCTCAAGTACCTGGCGGCCTCCGAGTCGGCAATGGACGCGTTCATCAGCGATGTCACCCCCGAAAGCGTGGCCCGGCGCCTCAGGGAACTGGGAAGCGGGCTCGGATGACCGTCCGGTACGCCGCGCCCGGGCGGATCAACCTGATCGGCGAGCACACCGACTACAACCTGGGGTTCGCGCTACCGATCGCACTGCCCCAGCGCACGGTGGTGACGTTCACGCCCGACCGCGGCGACGCGATCACGGTGGCCAGCAACCGCGCGGACGGGCCGGTGCGCATCCCGCTGGACACCGCGCCCGGCGGCACGGCCGGCTGGGCTTCCTACGTGGCCGGGGTGATCTGGGCGTTGCGTCAGGCCGGCCACCCGGTGCCCGGCGGCGCGATGCGGATCACCAGCGACGTGGCGATGGGGTCGGGGCTGTCGTCTTCGGCGGCGCTGGAGTGCGCGGCGCTGGGCGCGATCGCGGCGGCCGCCGGTATGCGCATCGACGCGAAAGAACAGGCGCGGCTCGCCCAGCGCGCCGAAAACGACTACGTCGGCGCCCCAACGGGTTTGCTCGACCAGCTGGCCGCGCTGTTCGGCCGGCCGGCGACGGCGCTGCTGATCGATTTCCGCGACGTCACGGTCGCGCCGGTGGCCTTCGACCCGGACACCGCCGGCGTCGCGCTGCTGCTGATCGACTCCCGCGCCCGCCACCGTCACGCCGGCGGCGACTACGCCGCGCGCCGCGCATCGTGCGAGCGGGCGGCCGCGGATCTCGGGGCGTTGTCGCTGCGCGAGGTCCAGGACCGCGGGCCTTCGGCCGTCGCCGCGGTGCGCGACGCCGTCGACGCCCGCCGGGCCCGCCACGTGCTCAGTGAGAATCAACGGGTGATCGATTGTGTTGCGGCGCTCAATGATTCGGACTTCGTCGCGGTCGGGCGGATCTTCAACGCCTCGCACGCCTCCATGCGTGACGACTTCGAGATCACCACCGAACACATCGACCTGATCGCGGACACCGCGGTACGCGCGGGCGCCCTGGGCGCGCGGATGACCGGCGGGGGGTTCGGCGGCTGCGTGATCGCGCTGGTGCCCGCCGACCGCGCCGCCGCGGTCGGCGAGGCGGTGCGACGCGCGGTGGGCGGCGCCGGCTTCGAGCCACCGGCCATCACCCGAACCCGCGCCGCCGCCGGTGCGGGGCCATGCGAATGAATGAGCCGGCCGGCTGTGTCGAAGCTCGGGTGTACGCGCCCTGTCCCAGGTGCGCTCGCCGAACAAATCGCGAAAGACTTCTTGGCGCTGGGCAAGGAGGTCATCGATTCGCGCTCATGGTTCGACCAACGCCCACGACCGCGCATCTGCGGGCGTCCGGCTCCGACGAGTAGCGGCTATTCGGCCGGAGTCAGGCGCACCGCTCCCAGGTGCATCCGGTCGACCGCCTCGGCGAACTCCTCGCGGGTCGGTATGCGTGGGTCGCGGAACTTCAATCCGATCATGCGTTGCGCGCGCTGGACGCCGTAGGACTGCGCGCAGCGCAGGAAGAGGTCGGACACGACGGCGCGGTCGCGGATGAGCTCCCCGCGCATCGCGGTCGTCCTGCCGTCGTAGACCACCTGCGCGGGCGCGCCGTCGCGGAAATTCTGCTTCCAGGGAGCACCGGTCAGCGCGTAGAGCTGACCGTCAATCAGATGGGCGCTCACCGGAAGTGTGAACGGCCGGCCCGTTTTTCGCCCGGTGAAGCTCAACACCATCAGCTGCTTGCGGGCCGCGCCGGCGAGCGGCGTGCGCAGCAGAAATCCCATTATCGGGTTGATGAAGCGCAGCAGCGCCGACGGTGGATGCCCGGCGTCTATCGCGTACGACTGCTCTGCCATGCGCTTACCGTAAGGCCGGTCGGGCGCGCGGCCTAGCGTTGAGGTGACGCGTTGCTCGGTCAGGGTGTGATGGTGGTCTGGTCGTCGATGATGTTGGTGGCGTCCATCAGCGGGCCTTGATCGGCCTGCGGACCCTCGGCATTGAGTTGGAGCACATAGACCGCGCCTTGGCTGGGGATCACCACCGTTTTCTGCGCGATGACGCGGGTGTTGCCGTCCTTCTGGTACGTGCCGCTGAGCTGCCACGCCTGGAAATCGCCGAGCGTGGAGGCGACGCCGTCGCCGGTGCCCTGGTATCCGGGCAGGTTCTGCACCTCGCCCGGGGCGTACTGGATGATCTTCGCCGGGTCGACGTCGCCGCTGAGCTTGGAGAACAGCGCCGAGATGGTCGGCGGATCGGCGGGGTTGCTGGGCTGGGTCAATACGATGCCGCCGTACGACGTGCCGGCGTTCTGGTTGAGCTGCCAGCCGGCGGGCACCGGCAGGTCGACGTTGGGGCCGGGATCGCCGTGATGAACGGGTGTCTCGGTGATGTGGTTGTCCTTGACGTAGTCGGCGATGGTGTATTTGGCTTTCGCCGCCGGTGCCGCGCTGGTGGCAGACGTCGTGGTTGTCGACGTGGACGTGCTCGTGGAGGTCGACGACTGATTGCCGGTTTTGTGATCATGGCCGCAACCAACGAGCGCCAGACTCAGCGCAACGGAAATGGTTGCTAGCGTCAAATGTTTCATTAATCCAATCTCCCGAAAATTGGGGCCGGTACCAGCGCCGGCCGCGCCGAAATGACAGTAGCCGAAATGGCGCACAACTTTGCCGATATGTTTTGACTTTTTGACCCGACCGCGGCGGGCCCGCAAATCGTTATCCAATTCGTCCGGAAAAACACCCACCGAATACACCGTTGTCCAGTAAGAGACAGGTATGCGGTCACGAAGGGCCCTCGTCGCGCTACTGGCGGCGTCGGTCGTCTTCATGGCGTTCATCGCGGCGGCGCCGCCGCCCATTGCTTACGACGGCGAGCCGGCATTCGTAACCAATCCGGTGGACCACGTCGCCACGCTCATCGGCACCGGAACGGGCGGCCAGACGGTGGGGGAGATCAACAACTTTCCGGGCGCCACCGTGCCGTTCGGAATGGTCCAGTACTCACCGGACACCGTAGGCAACTACGCCGGCTACAACTACGACAACCCACGCTCCACCGGATTCAGCATGACCCACGCCTCGGTGGGCTGCGCCGCGTTCGGCGACATCTCGATGTTGCCGACCACCAACGGAATCGGCTCGCAACCGTGGAACGCCTGGGAACGGATCGCCCATGACCACACCGAGCGGGGCGTGCCGGGCTACTACACGGTGCGGTTCCCGGGCACCGGGGTGAAGGCGGAGCTCACCGCCACCACGCGCACGGGCGTCGGCCGGTTCAGCTACCCACGCAACGGCCGTCCCGCGCTGTTACACGTGCGCTCCGGCGCGTCGCTGGCGGGCAACTCCCGCGCGACCATCCAGATCGGGGAGGACCACACCACCGTCACCGGCTGGGCCACCAGCGGCGGATTCTGCGGCAAGAACAACACCTACACGGTCTATTTCGCCATGAAGTTCAGCCAACCCTTCACCTCCTACGGGGCGTGGGACGGCAACGCGGTTTACCCCGGTGCCCGCAGCGCGAATTCGCCGTACAGCGGCGGGTACGTGGAATTCCCACCCGGAGCGGTGCTCGAGGTGCGGACCGCGATCTCCTACGTCGGTATCGAAGGAGCGCGGGCGAACCTGGCCGCCGAGGGTGGGGCGAGCTTCGACGACGTCCGCGGCGCCGCGTCGCGGACATGGAACGCGACGCTGTCGCGCATCGCGGTCGCCGGCCGCAACGCCGACGATCTGGAGACCTTCTACACCGCCCTCTATCGATCACTGTTGCACCCCAACACCTTCAACGACACGGACGGACGCTACATCGGGTTCGACGGCGCGGTGCACGCCCTCGCCGCGGGGCACACGCAGTACGCCAACTTCTCCGACTGGGACACCTACCGATGTCTGGCGGCTTTGCAGGCGCTGCTTTTTCCGGACCGGGCCAGCGACATGGCCCAATCGCTGGTGAACGACGCCGAGCAAAGCGGAGCGTTGCCACGCTGGGCGCTGGCCAACGCCGCGACCGCGGAGATGAGCGGAGACAACGTGGTACCGCTCATCGTGAACTTCCACGCCTTCGGGGCCGAGGACTTCGACACCCGAACGGCGCTGCGCTACATGGTGAATGCGGCGACGAAAGGCGGCGTCGGGCGGGGCGGTTACGTCGAGCGGCCGGGGATCGACACGTACCTGCAATTCGGCTACGCACCGTTGTCCTTCGAGTTCCGCACCGATGGCTGGGTCGCCGACGCGTCGATCACACTCGAGTGGTCGGTCGACGACTTCGCCATCTCACGGTTCGCCGATTCGCTCGGTGACGCGGCGACCGCCGCGGAATTCCAGCGCCGGTCGCAGTACTGGCAGAACCTGTTCAACCCGACCACCCGGTACATTTCGCCCCGCAGCTGGGCCAGCTTCTTTCGCGACGGCCCCGCGTTCCTGGTGTCCCCGTCGGACTTCGGCCAGGTCGGATTCGACGAGGGCAACGCCGCGCAATACGTCTGGTGGGTGCCGCACAACGTGGCGGGCCTGGTGACCGCCCTCGGCGGCCGCCAGGCGGTGGCCGAGCGGCTCGACGGCTTCACCAGGAAACTCAACGTCGGTCCCAACGAGCCCTATCTGTGGGCCGGCAACGAACCCGGCTTCGGCGTGCCGTGGCTGTACAACTACATCGGTCAACCGTGGAACACGCAGCGCACGGTCGACCGGGTGCGCGGGCTGTTCGGCCCGACGGCCGACGGGGAGCCGGGCAACGACGATCTGGGCGCGATGGCCAGCTGGTACGTCTGGGCGGCCGTGGGTCTCTATCCGAGCACCCCGGGAACGTCGCTCCTCACCGTGGGCGCACCGCTCTTCGATCGTGTCGCGATCGCGCTTCCCGGCGGCAAGGCCGTTCGGATCTCCGCACCGGGCGCGTCCGGACCGCGCCACCTCAAATACATCAGCGGCCTGCGCGTCGACGGCCGGGCCACCGACCACACGTCGCTGCCCGAGTCGTTCGTCCGCAGCGGCGGGGAACTGACGTTCTCGCTCACCGACTATCCGGACAGGAGTTGGGGCACAGGCGAATCATCCGCCCCGCCGTCCTTCGATGCGGGCAGTTCGGCGGTAACCGTCAACGTCCCGGGCCCCATTGTCACGATCGCCCCGGGACAAACGCGCACGGTGAAACTCGACGCCCAACGGATGATCGGGGATGCCGGCGACTACACCGTCACCGGCACGGCCTCGGACGCCGGGATCACCGTGACGCCCACTGCGGGCCAGTTCTCCTCCGACGGGTCGGCCACCATCGACGTGCCCATCACGGTGGCGGGGTCGGTGCCCGAGGAATACTACCTGGCGTACTTGACCTCCACCGTCGGCCAAAGTGCCCGCACGTCAACGGTTCTCGTGGTCGTCCTCCAATCCCCGTCCGAGTGATTCCGTGCCCAACCCCTCAGATCATCTCGTTCTTGGTCAACCACCGCATCACCGGCCAACCGACGAAGACGGGCAGCCAACAGGTGAGCACCCGGTACAGCAGCACGGACGGCACGGCGATGGCCGCCGGCACCCCGAAGGCGGCCAGGCCACCGATCAGCGCCGCTTCGACGGCCCCGACGCCGCCGGGTGTCGGCGCGGCGGAGGCCAGCGTTCCGCCGACCATGGTGACCACGGTGACGGTGACGAACGTCGTCCCGCCACCGAAGGCCTCGATGCTGGCCCACAGCGCCAGCGCCGCACCGAGAGTCGTTCCCGCGCAACCGAGTAGGATCAGCGCCAGCCGCCGCGGCTCGCGCGCCAGCTTCACCAGGTCGCTCGTCACCTCGTTCAGCTTCGGGCGCACCTCCGTGGCCAGCCACCGCCGCGACTTGGGCACGAACAACAGGGTGCCGACGATGCCCAGCGCCACGCCCCCGATCAGGTACAGCATCGTGGCGCTCGGCACGAAGTGCGAGAGGTGCATCGACGCACCGGCGATCGCGCTGAAGAAGATCAACAGCAAGAGGTGCACGATCACCTGCACGGCCTGCTGCAGCGCGACCGCCGCGGTGGCACGCATCGCCGACAGACCGCTCTTCTGCAGATACCGGGTGGACAGCGCGAGCCCGCCGACGCCGGCGGGCGTGGTGGTCGCGGCAAAGGTGTTGGCCACCTGGACGAATGCCAGCCGCCAATAGTTCACCGTCCCGTCGGTGCAGGCCCATAACGCCGCGGCGGCCCCAAGGTACGTCAGCGCCGACACCGCCAGCCCGACCAGTGCGAACCACCAGTTCGCGGTCCGCAGCTGGGAGAAGAACGTGGGCGCGGTGCTGATGAAGGGATAGGCGACATAGACCAGCGCACCGAAGAGCACCAGCTGAATGATCTGGCCGCGGGTGAACCGGGTGATCGTCTGGGTTTTGATCTGGTCGGCGCCGGTCTGCCGCATCACCTCCGCGCGGGCGGCCGAGATGACGGTGCCCGCGTCCGAGATCGACTTCCTGATGGCCCGTGGCACGGCAACTTTCGTCAATCGACGCGAAGCGCTGAGGATGGTGTCCCTGTCGAACGCGTCGATGGCGGCGGCCACCGCGGATTTGGGGTCGTACAGCGCCGAGGTGGTCACCAGCAGCTGGGCGATATCGGATTGGAGTTGGGCCTCGGTGGCGCCGTATTCGGCGCTGTGGAAGCCGCCGAAGAGCACGGCGCCGTCGTCGACGGTGATTTCGTGGCCGCGCAGGTCGCCGTGCGCGATCTGCTGGTCATTGAGGATCCGCAGCGATTGCCACACCAGGTCGACGGGCGTCGACTCCGCGCATCGGTTCAGGGGCTGACCACGGGGCGGCTTGTGCGAGTAGAGAATCCATCCCCGGTCGAGGGTGGCGACGGCCAACGTCGAGGTGTTGGCCAGATCCACCTCCCCGATGGCGATCGTCATCAGCGCGCGATGCTCGACGGCGCGGCGCATAGAGGTCACCAGGGGGCCGGTCTCGGTATCGCGCAGCCGCAGCTTTATCCAGAGTTGGCGCAGGGTGCCGCCGCTGCGCTGATGCGGGCCATAGAGCTCGACGACCGCCGCGCGATCGGGTTGCTCGCCTCCGGCCGACAAGACGAGCGGGCCGCGACCGGCCGGCCGGACCACGGTGAGCCCCGAGACGACGAACCCGCGCCTGGCCATCGCGCGCACGGCCGCCTCCAGGGGCACCTCGAGCGCGGGGGTGCCGACCACGAGGACCACCAGCGAGCCGACGAGCCAGCCGACCGCCAGGCCCAACAGGGCGCGGGCCGGCACGATGGCGCTGACCACGAGGTGGATCGGCACGAAGGCCAGCAGCAGCGCCCACCACCAACGCCGCCAGCGCGCGGGCAGCCACGGACCGGAGACGGTCAGCACCGCCGCCAGCATGGCGATCCAGCGCGGGTCGTCGAGGAACTGGCCCAGCACCGTCTGCAGGCGTTCGGAGAGGTCGAAGTGCCAGCGGGGCGCCGAAAACCCGTTGCCGCCAACGGACAGCGGCAGCGCCGCGAGCAGCGCGGCGGCCGCATATGCCCCGAGCAGTTTCCATTGCCGGCCGACGATCAGGCCGATCAAGATCATGAACGGCAGGGCCAGGATCGCCACGCCGTAGGCCAGGTACACCAAATCGGCCTGTCTGGGGGAGAGCACCCCGACGATCTGCGAGATCGACTTCTCCAGCGCCTCCCACTGCGGCCGGGTGATCAGCGAACTCGTGATCACCACCGCGAGGAAGGTCGCGCTCGCGGCCAGCCGCAGGATGTCGCTGGTGCGCCTGGTCAGCGGCTGCAGCAAGCTGCCGGAAACGCTGATCTCGCGCCCGTCGACTCGCATGTGATAACGATCCTTCGGATCCGTTCGGCGCCGCTGCTCGGTCTGCTCGCCGGCTCGCCGACAACTTAGCGCCGATACCCGCTTGCGCGACAGCTCCCACCCGCCCGGCGCGCGTAGGGTCGTATATGTAGGCGAGCTAGCGAATCGGGAGGGCGTGAGCGTGGGGAGAACCGACAACGACAGCTGGGAAATCACCGAGAGCGTGGGCGTGACGGCGCTCGGTGTGGCGGCGGCTCGCGCCGCGGAGACCGACAGCGAGAACCCGCTGATCTCCGACGAATTCGCGCGGGTGTTTCTGCACGCCGCCGGGGAGGGCGTGTGGAACTGGTTCGCGGCTCCCAATCTGCCCGCCCAGATCGCCGAGGCCGAACCCGACCTGAAGCCGCGCATGCAGGGGATGGTCGACTACATGGCGGCGCGGACGGCGTTCTTCGACACATTCTTCTCAGACGCGACTCGCGCCGGCGCGCGCCAGGTGGTGATCCTGGCGGCGGGCCTGGACTCGCGGGCGTGGCGGCTGCCATGGCCGGACGGCACCACTGTCTACGAACTGGACCAGCCCAGGGTGTTGGAATGGAAGCTGTCGACATTGCAGGACAACGGCGCGGTACCGACGTGCAACCTGGTGCACGTCCCGGTCGACCTGCGCCACGACTGGCCGACGGCGTTGCGGCAGGCCGGGTTTGACGGCTCGGAGCCGAGCGTGTGGTCGGCCGAGGGTTTGTTGCCGTTCCTGCCGGCGGCCGCCCAGGAGCTGCTTTTCGAGCGCGTTCACGCGCTCAGCAGCCCCGGCAGCCGCATCGCCGTAGAGGCGCCCGGCCCCGACTTTCTCGACGAGGCCGCCCGCGACCGGCAGCGCCAGACGATGCAGCGGGTGCGCGACCTGATGGCCGAACTCGAGCCGGAGCGCAACATCCCCGACGTAGCGGACCTGTGGTACTTCGAGGAGCGCGAAGACGTCGGCGATTGGTTGTCCCGCCACGGCTGGGACGTGACGGTGACCCCGGCCGAGGAGCTGATGGCCGGCTACGACCGCAGGCCGCCGCGCGACATCGAAGGCGCCACGCCGCAGACGCTGTTCGTGGCGGCCGAGCGGGCCGGGGGGAACTGAGCGTGGCCAGAACCGACAACGACAGCTGGGAGATCACCGAAAGCGTCGGGGCGACCGCGCTGGGGGTGGCCTCCGCCCGCGCAGCCGAAACGCGCAGCGAACATCCTCTGATCCGGGATCCGTTCGCACAGGTCTTCCTCGACGCCGCCGGCGACGGGGTGTGGAACTGGTACTCCGCGCCGCAGCTGCCGGACGAACTCGCGCAGGCCGAGCCGGAGTTGCCGCTGCAGATGCGGGCGATGGTCGGTTACATGGCCTCGCGGACAGCGTTTTTCGACGAGTTCTTCCTCGCCGCGGCGGATGCGGGCATCCGGCAGGCGGTGATCCTGGCGGCGGGTCTGGACGCGCGGGCATGGCGGTTGCCTTGGCAAGGCCAGCCGGACGGCATGACGGTCTACGAGTTGGACCAGCCCCGGGTGCTGGACTTCAAATTGTCGACCTTGGCCGAGCACGGGGCACGGCCCGCGTGCCACCGGATCCCCGTCCCGGTGGACCTGCGCCACGATTGGCCGGCGCAGTTGCGGCAGGCCGGTTTCGACCCGTCGGCGCCCAGCGTGTGGTCGGCCGAGGGGTTGATGCCGTATCTGCCGGCCGCCGCCCAGGAGTTGCTCTTCGACCGCGTCCACGGGCTGACCGCCCCCGGCAGCCGGGTCGCCGTGGAGGCGCTGGGACCGAAGTTCTGTGACCCGGAGTTCCGCGCGAAGCGTCGTGCGCGGATGGACCGGCTCCGCGCGCTGATGGCGCGGGTGGCCCCCGACCGGGAGGTTCCCAGGACCGACGAGCTGTGGTACTTCGAGGAGCGCGAGGACGTCGGTCATTGGTTCCGTCGCCACGGCTGGAGCGTGACGGTCACCCCGTCCGACGAGCTGATGGCCGGCTACGACCGGGCGGCGCCCAAAGAGGTCGAGGACAGCGTGCCGGGAAATCTCTTTGTGGCGGCGCAGCGGGCCTAGCGTTCGGCAGGAGCATCGCTCTGGCCGTCTTCTCCGGCGCGGCGGGCATGCCGACGCCATCGCTGGTACCCGTGGCGCGCGGCGACGGCGCCGACCACGGCGGTCAGGCACCACACCGCAACGGCCGAATAAGCCAGCCACGACGACCGATTCGCGATCGACGCACCCAGCGCGGTGTAGGCGAACGCCCGCGGCACCGAGCCGATGAACGAGCCGATGGCCATCTGCCACAACGGAACTCCGAATGCACCGAACGCGTAGGAGGCCAGCGCATCCGATATGCCGGGGACGAAGCGCTGACCGACAACAGCCCACAGTCCGCGGCGTTGGATCAACGCGTCGATGCGGTCCGCGCGGGTCGGTCCCAGCAGCGCCCGGGCGCTGTTCCGGCCGGCCCGACGGCCGACGAGGCTCGCCACGATCGCGGTGCCGACCGTCGCGCCCAGCGTCACGGCGATGCCCAGTAACGGGCCGAACAACAACCCGCTGCCCGCGGCCAGTATCGAGCCCGGCACAAACACCGCGCCCAGCGCGGCCGACAACACGACGTAGGTCACGGGCGCCGCGGAACCGGTCGCCGACACGGTGCGCCGCACGTCCTCCACGTCGATGACACGCGCGACGGCGACCAGGTAGAACACCCCGAGCAAGAATGCGGCGAACACCGCGAGCCGCAGGATGTGGCGTCGCCTGGATATCGGTGGCGCACCGTCGTTGTCAATCATCTCGACCGCGATTCTTCCGTACCGGCATGGGCGCAGGCCTAGTCGAGCCCGACACCGGACTTGAGCCGCTGCCGCAGGCCGCTCGCGCGCACCACGCGGCGACCGATCGCGGCGCGCACCGCGCTCTCGGAACCGACCACGCGCACCTTGGTTTTGGCGCGTGTCACCGCCGTATAGAACAGCTCACGGGTCAGCAGCCTGGAGCCTTCCGGGGGAAGCAGCACGGTGACCTCGTCGACTTGGCTGCCCTGGCTTTTGTGGATGGTCATCGCATACATCGTCTCGACGTCGGAGAGCCGGCTGGTCGCGAACTCCAGCCGCCCGGCGGCACCGGAGATCACCGCCCGCAATCCCTCCTGGCTGGCGACGACCACGCCGGCGTCGCCGTTGTACACACGCAGCCCATAGTCGTTGGCCGTCAACAGCAGTGGCCGGCCCGCGTACCACTCGGACCACACCGGCAGGCCGCTCTCCTCGGTTAGCCAGCGATGGACCTGCCTGTTCCAATGCTCGACCCCGAACCGGCCTTGGCGGTGCGCGCACAGCAGCCGGTGCCCGTCGAGAGCCCGCAACGCGGCCGCGTCGGCACCCAACACGGCGGCCTCCCGCACGCGAAGCGCGTGGGGAACAAGGATGGCTCGCAGGCGATCCGTCGGCTCCTCGTCCTCCACCCAGTCGATGTGATCGCCGTCGGCCCGCAGTAACCCGATCACCCGGTCGGCCTCACCGGTCCGGATCGCGTTGGCAAGGGCGCCAATCGACTCGCCGAAACGGTGCGATGAAAGCAGGGCGGCGACGCGCCTGTCGTCGCGGGCGGACAGGCCGTCGACGAGATCCGCCAGCACCGCCCCGGCCTCCACCGACGCCAGTTGGTCGGGATCGCCGACCAGGATCAGCCGCGCGTCGGCCCGCACCGCCTCGAGGAGCCTCGCCATCATCGTCAACGACACCATCGACGTCTCGTCGACGACGATCACGTCATGCGGCAACCGGTTGCCGCGGTGATGGCGGAACCGCACCGACGTGTCTGGCCGGCTACCGAGCAGCCGATGCAGTGTCACCGCCTCCAACCCGGCCAGGCGCTTGCGGTCATCGGATGCGAGCCTCGCGACCTCTGCCGCCACCGCTTCGGTCAGCCGTGCGGCCGCCTTGCCGGTCGGCGCGGCCATCGCGATCCGAAGACCCGCCCGCCCGACCGGTCGGCCTGCTCGGTCAACAGCGCGAGCAGGCGCGCGACGGTCGTCGTCTTGCCGGTGCCCGGACCGCCGGTGAGCACCGTAACCGCTTGCGACAGCACAATTTGGGCCGCCGCCCGCTGTTCTTCATAACCCGGCGGGAAGAGTCGCTCGAGGATGGTCGCCTCGACCGGAGCCTCGGGTGCCGACAACGCCAGCAGGTCGGTGCAGACCTGGGTCTCTTCGCGCCAATACCGGTCGAGGTACAGCAGGCGATCCTCGTAGAGCCGCAGCACCGGCGGCTCGGCGATCAGCCGGCTCGAACGCACCGACGTCAGCCACGACACCGGCTCCGGCCATGGCAACTCCGGCGCATCGCAGTCCGTGGCGACGGTCGACAGGTCGACGCACACCGCACCGCCGCGCAGCGCGCGGACCACCAGCGCGAGCGCCAAAGCCACCGCTTCGTCCGACTCGCCGGCGAGCGCGGTAATCCGTTGCGCCGCATGCACATCGGCGGCCTCCAGCACACCCGCCGCGTTGAATTCGCCGAGCAGGCCACCGGCGGCCAGCGCGAATCGGTGGTCGAATTGATCCCGGGAAACATCCTCGGCGGTGCTCATGCGGCGCGTGGCCCCCCGTCGAGCAGGTCGGACAGGGCGACCGCCAGCCCCGCCGGCGGCCGCCAGCTAAACACTCCGCACGGCTGGCCGTCCGGCGCTGGAGTGGCGGCACCGCACATGCCGCGCACGAACAGGTACAGCACCCCGCCCAGGTGCCGCTGCGGGTCGTAGCCGGACCGGCGCCACCGCAGGAACCGGTGCAGCACAACCAGATACAGCAGCGCCTGCAGCGGATAGTCGGAGTGCAGCATCGCCTCGGTCAGCGTGGGGAAGCTGTAATCGGCTGCGCTCTCACCCAGCATGTTGGTCTTGTAGTCGACAACGAGATAGCGCTGCCCGGGCAGCCGCAGCACGGCGTCGATCGAACCGGACAGATAACCCCGCAGCGGCTGGCGGCCCAACCCGTCGGATCTCAGCCGGTGGGCGTAACCGGCCAGGGGATCGTCGGGCGGAAGGTAGCGGCTCAACAGCTCACCGACGTCGGAGAGCCGGATGTCGGGCACCGCGCCACGAATGTCGCCGCCCGCCAGGGGGATCTCGAAGGTCAACTCGCGCAGTCGGTCCCGCAGGGCGATCTGGCGCAAGGTCACCCCGGGCGCCAGGGGCCCCAGCACCGTGTCGTGCATGGGCACCAGCGCCGAAGCCAACACGGCGGGATCGACGTCGACCGGCCACCACGGCGAATGCACTCGTATCTGCGCTTCCAGTTCGGCCGCCAGGTCCCCGGCGAACGGGTCGGCGTTCTCCAGCACCGCGTGCACCAACGACCCGATCGTGGCGCCCGTCGGCAAATCGGCCATCGGGGACGACACGTTCGCGCCGACGGACGGCGCGATGGCCGCCGGGGCCACCGCGACCTCGTCGTCGCGCGCGATGGCCTCCGGCTCGCTTCCGATGCCGGGCTCGTCGACGTCGCGGATCAGTGCCGAGTACGACGTGCGTCGCCAGGCGGTGTCGATGACACGGTGAAAGTGCCGCACGGCCAGGTTCGTTGGCGGCGCTGTTCCGGGAACCACGGGGACGCCGGCAACGACGGCGTCCTCGATCACCGGGCCGCCCGCGGTTTCCCAGGCGTCGAAGCAGGCCCGGGCTTCCTCGTCGGAGATCGTCTTCGGATCGCAGCGGTCCGGCACCGGTGCCTCGTCGTGACGCCGGCCCCTCATCAGCCGCGACAGACCGCCGTTGGGTTCGTCCCAGGAGGGCGCCCACCACGCCACCACCTGCGACTGCGCCCGGGTCAGCGCGACATAGGTCAGCCGAATGTCGTTGCGGGCCGCTTCGGCTCGGCTGAATCTCTCGGTCTCGGCCAGGTCCGGACTGTCGGGGCCGCCGATATGCAGGCAGCGAACACCGGCGTCGTCATGAAACAGCGGGATGTCGTCGATGAACACGTGCCGGTTGAAGGCGAACGGTAGGTAGACGATCGGGAACTGCAAGCCCTTGGCTCCCCACACCGTCATGACCTGCACTGCGGCGGAGTCGCTGTCGATGCGGCGGTTGCGTTCGGGCGCACCGTCGCGCTCGTCGCATTGACGGCGGAGCCAATCGCGCAGCGCGGGCAGGGTCAATCGCTCGCGGTGCGAAACCTCGTGCAGCAGTTGCGCGATGTGCGCCAGGTCGGTCATCGCGCGCTCGCCGCCCTGCTCCGCGAGCACGCGCCGGCCCATCCCGGCCAGCTGCGCCGCTTCGAACACCGCGGCCGGCCCCCGCTCGCGCAGATGGTCGGACCAGCCCCGCAGGGTGGCGGCCACCTCGTCGGTGAGCTTGTCGCCGCCGGCGGCCAGTGCGTCGGCCGTCTTGCCGAAGAACACCGTCGCCGCGGCGGCGCGCACCACGCCGCTGCGGTGGGTCTGGTCGAAGGCGTTGAGCAGGCTTAGCCAATCCTCGGCGGCCGGGGAGAGGAACACATCGGCGTCGCCGGTGTAGACGGCGGGGATCCCGGCTTGTATCAGGGCGTTTTGGCACGCCCGGGCGTCCTCGCCGGTCTCCACGATCACCGCGACGTGCCCCGGTTCGACGGGGTCACCGCCGAATGTCGCGCCGCCGGCCCGCAGGGCGCCGATGTCGGCGGCCAGGTCGGCGGTGATGTAGCGGCGAAGCTGCGACATCGGAATGGTTTTCGACTGCTCGACACCGAACATGGACCGGTTGACCAGTCGCAACCGAAACGGTGCGTTGTGCGGCGCCCCGGCCAGCCGGTGACCGGCGAGCCGCGCGTCGACCCTGCCCACGACGATGTCCGGGTCGCCCAGCGCCGCGCCGTGCAGCACGGCCTGCAGACGCTCGACGAGTGCGGTGTCGCTGCGCCAGTTGACGGCGAGCGTGCGCCGTTCGCCGGCGGTGCGGGCGGCCTGCAGGTAGGTGTAGACGTCGCCGCCGCGGAACCCGTAGATCGCCTGCTTGGGATCGCCGATGAGCACCACGGCGGAGTGGCCGCTGAACGCGCGCCCGATGACCTCCCATTGAATGGGATCGGTGTCCTGGAACTCGTCGACCATGACGATCGGCCAGCGGGCCCGCATGCGGTCGCGGGCATCGGATTCCTCCGCACGCAGGGCGGCGGCGAGCCTTCGCAGCAGGTCGTCGTAACCGAGGATGGCGAGCCGATGCTTGCGGAGCTCGAGCTCCGCGAGCACATCGGTGGCGAACCGCAGCCGCACCGCGGCAACGGAATCGGCGTCCGGGTGCTGCGGCCGCAGTTCGGTGCACGGGTTGCCGACCACCGCGCGGGCCAGCGCCATCGCTTCGGGATGGCTGAGCGCGGCGTCGTCACGTTGCGATCCGAACCGCGCAAGGTAGAGGTCGTCGACGATCTGGGTGACCAGGTCGTCGAGGCTTTCGACCAGGGTCACGCCGGCTTCGGTGTCCCCGGCGACGCCGAGTGATCTGAGCACCATGCTGCAGAACTCGTGGGTGGTGGCGATGGTGGCGGCGTCGAATCCCGCCAGCGCGTCCCGCAGCCTGCCGCAGCGCTCGTCGCGCTCGGCGGCGGTGCCACGCGTCAGGTGGGCCACCAGCTCGTTGGGGGCGTCCGCCGTCGGATCACGTAGTGCCGCAACGGTTTGCGAGATCTGGGCGCGGACACGCTCGCGCAATTCCCGGCTGGCGGCGCGACTGAAGGTGATGAGCAGCATCTCGTCGAGGGTGGCCACGCCGTCGGCGAGGTAGCGGGTGACCAGGCCGGCGAGCGCGAACGTCTTCCCGGTGCCGGCACTGGCTTCCAGCACCGTCGTGCAACCGGGCCGGGGCAGGGGGCCGAGCAAGTCGAAGCGTTCCATCAACGCACCTCCGCGCGCAGCAGCGGCAGCCACAGCCGCACAGCCAACGCGCCCAGGCGGGTGTCTTCCCCGTCGACCTCCTCGCCGAGATGCGGCGCGCCGAGCAAGACCGTGAGCGGCGCCCTTTTGCCCCAGACCTTTTCGTGCGCGGGGTCGGCGTTCTCGCCGTGGAAGTTGTTCTGCGACTGCCACCGCCAGCCGGCTGCCCGCACCGGGTCTCTGCCCCCGTGGCGGGCGTCGGCCCAGGCGAACGACGTTCGTAGCGGTAGAGGCAGTGGCTCCCGACGGCCCGCGTCGTAGAGGTGCACCAGGTCCCGCATCGTCGCACCGGCATCCGGCGGCGGTCCCAGCAGTCGCTGTTCGATGCGGTGATTGCTTCTGGCGCGCCCGATGCACAGCGCGGTCCAGTCGTGGCCCGGCACGGCGGTGCTCAGGGCCAGTAGTGGGATCCACGACTCCATCAGGTGCTTGCCGCCCAACTTGGAGTAGGTGACCGAAACCGTGCGCTCGCCGAACACGGGTGTCACGGTGCCGGTCAGGCGGCGGCCGCCGCCGAGGTCCACGTCGACGTCGTACGCGTCGGGGTCACCTCGGCGGTGCTGCAACGCCGTTCGCGCCAGGTCGGCGGCCTGGTCGCGGATCTCGATGGCCTTGCGCATCCCGAGGCGACCGGGCGGCAAGGTGCCGCGGCGCCATTCGGCGTTGGCGGCGGTGTCCGGGTGCATGCCGCGCAACATGTCGCGCAGCATGCGATCGCCGACGGTCCACTCCTCCAAATTGTCGATCTGGACCGGCATTTCGTCGTCGAGGTCCTCGACTTCCCACGGCAGCACGTAGTCCAGCGCGCGGAAGAAGCCCTTCACCGGATCCCTGAAGAAACTGAGCAAATCGGCCAGCGCGACGTCGTCGTGCGGTGGCTCGGGAAGCGGGTCGGCGAAGAAGGGGCGGCCGGCGTGCCGGTCGCCGGCGGCCGCCTCGGCGGCCACCAGCGTGGTGGGGTCGAAGGTGAACGGTTGGCCCGGGACCAGCTCGCCGGGGCTAACGTTGCGAATGTCGAACGGCTGTAATGGATGATGCACGACCACCTGTTGGCGCACGCGCCCGGACGTCGTCTGGTCCAGCGCGTCGAGCAGCTCGGACAGCGGCACGGCCGGCGGACGCCGGTGACCGGTGTGCTCATCGTTGCCGGTGTAGGTGATCACCAGCGTCTCGGTGGCCGCGCAGACGGCATCGAGCAGCAACTGCCGGTCCTCCGAACGGATGTCGCGTTCGCCGGTCATCGGCACCCGCGCCAGCGCGTCGTCGCCGTCGGGCCGGTTGAAGCGGGGAAAGACACCGTCGTCGAGGCCGACCAGACACACCACTCGATGGGGAACCGAACGCATCGGCACCATGGTGCAGACGGTCAAGGTGCCGGTGCGGAAGTTCGCCCGAGTCGGCCGTCCGGTCAGGTGCCCGGCCAGCAGCGCTCGCACGTCGGGCAGCCGCATCATCGTCGAGCCGCGGGAACCCGCCTGCCCCAACACCTTTGCGAACTCGCGACGCAGCTGCCCGGGTTGCCATTCGTCGCTGGAACTCACCCGGGTGAGCGCCGCGACCCCGCTGCTGAGCGTGTCGATCCACTCGGTCAACGGCCGGGCTCCATCCAGTGAATCGACCACGCGTTGCAGCCGGGATACGTATTCGGCCAATCGCCCGGCCAGCTCGACCTTGTTGCTGCCCACGTCGTCGAGCGGTAGCGCGGTGTTCAGCCAGGCCCGCGAGTCGTCGGACATCGCGACGCCGGTGAGGATACGGTCGAGCCCGAAACGCCATGTGTTGTGCAGGATGTGGCCCAGACCGTACGGCGCTCGCTGTTGTTTGTCGAAGCCCCACCGGATGCCGGATTCACGCACCCACGCCGTCATCGAGTCGAGGTTGTCGTCGGTGAACCCGAAGCGGGCCCGCACCGCCGCCGCCTGCGCGAGGTTCAGCACCTCGGTGGCGGTGGCGCGGCCGCCCGCGATGCTCAGCAACTGCTCTGCCACGCCCAGTAGTGGATTGGTCTGGCTGGGGGAGCGGTCGGCCAGGCGCACCCGCAGGCGGTGGGCGGGGTGACCTTCTCCGGCGAGGTCCCCCAGCCCGAAGCCGGCGACGATCAGCGGGGCGTACGTCTCGATGTCGGGGCACATCACCACGATGTCGCGGGGCTCCAGCGTCGGATCGTCCTCCAGCAACCCGAGCAGCACCTCACGCAGCACGTCGATCTGGCGCCCCGCGCCGTGGCAGCTGTGCACCTGCACCGAGCGGTCACCGGGGGACAGGGTGCGATCCGTCGGCCTGACCGCGTTGGCGGCGATGTCGGACTGCAGCCAGCCCAGCAATGTATCGGACCCTGTTGTGCCGCTGATGAATTCATCGGTTGCCGGGCGGGCGGGCAGCGCCCGTTGCAGTTCGCGGAGGTCGCGGCCGAGGGTCTCCAGCAGCGGATGGTGGGCCGCGCGCCGGCTATCGTCATCGCGTCGTCGCACCACGCCATGAACACCGGTCAACTCCCGCCACAGGGGGTCGCTCGGGTGCGGCAGCCACAGGTGCAGGTCGTGGTGCGCCGACAACGCCTCGAGGAGCTCCACATCGGTGCGCGACAACCGGGTGTGGCCGAACAGCGACAACCGCGCGGGCAGCTCGGTCGGGCCTTCCCACAGCCGCGCGATCGTGTTCTGCTGGCGGATGTGTGGGGGATCGGCTGGGATGATCGCGGCCACCGCTCGCCACAGTTCCGGCTGCCAGGCCAGGTCGGTGTCGAGGTCATCCGGGTCGCCGTTCAGCCAGTCGGCCAGCAATTGCGGACGCTGGCTTGCGTACGAGGCGAACAACCCGGCCAGCCGGCGCGCCACCGCATATCGCCTGCCGCGGCGCAATTCCGCCTCCGGCCCCGTGTCGAAGTGACCCAAATGCGTTGCCAGCGTTTTACACCACGGCTCGTCCAGGGAGCAGTCGATCACCTCCAGCAGCGGCCAGGTCATGGCGTCCGGCGACCAGGGATCGTTGTCGGCGGTGCCGGTGATTTCGGCGATCAAGGAGCCGGGACTGCGAAAGGCCACCCCCGCGCACACCCCGTCGCCGCCCCGGGAACGACCGAGCACATGCGACAGCCGCTGACTGAGCCAGCGTTCCACGCCGCGCGCGGGAACCAACACCAGCTCTTCGGTGAACGGGTCCGGCTGTGGGTTGGCCAGCAGGGCGCCGAGGGCGTCGGCAAGGAGATCGGTGCGTTCGGCACGGTGGAGATGAAGCGCCATTGCGGTGCAACGATAGACCCCGACACCGACACCGGGAGGCGGGATGGCAGACCACACGACTTCGCCCCCCGCGGTAGCGACGAAAGTCCCTCCACCCGTCGGCTCCGCTGTGCCAGGCTGGGACCATGGCCGGAGTCGCGGATGCCATCGGGTGGGTAAGTAGGCAGATCGCGGACCGGGTGCCCAAGGCGGACCTGGACCAGCGTGACCCGGACTTCATCCGAGACCAGCTGCCCGGCACCTGGCTGCTGGCGTCGCTGTATTTCCGCGCTGATGTTCGCCGACTCGACCGCATACCACCTGAAGGACCGGTGCTGCTGGTGGGCAACCACAGCGGGGGCAACGTACCGCCGGACACGTTCGTCTTCACATTGGCGTTCTGCTCGTACTTCGGGGTGGAGCGCCCGTTCTATCAACTCGCGCACAACCTGGTCACGCTGTATCCGCCGCTGCGCTGGCTGCGCAAGTTCGGCGCCGTGGCGGCCGGCCCCGAAAATGCCCGACTGGCATTGGATTCCAATGCTGCCGTGCTCGTGTATCCCGGTGGCGATTACGAGGTTTACCGCCCGTCGTGGCAACGACACGTCGTCGACTTCGGGGGCCGCAAAGGCTTCGTGCGGCTGGCCCGCGAGACCGGCGTGCCGATCGTGCCGGTGGCCAGCGTCGGCGGCCAGGAGACGGCGTTGTTCCTCGGACGCGCCCAGTGGCTGGCCAAACTGTTGCTGCTCGACAAGATGTTCCGGCTCAAGAGTGTGCCCATCTCGCTGGCGCTGCCGTGGGGGCTGAACATCAGCGACCTGCTGGGGCACATCCCGCTGCCCGCCAAGATCGTCATCGAGGTGCAGGAGCCGATCACGGTGGGCGACGACGACCAGGCGGTGTACGACGAGGTGATCGCCAGCCTGCAGGCCGGTGTCGATCGCCTCGCCGCGCAGCGCCGATTCCCGGTGATCGGCTGATGCGCGTCGAACGCCGGATCGTCGTCAACGCGGATCGCGACACCGTCTGGACGGTGCTCAGCGACCCGGATCGCTACCCCTCGTTCCTCCCGCACCTGGAGCGCTGGGAGAGGCTGACGGAGGGCCCGGCCCGTATGGGCGCCCGCTACACCGTGTTGTGGAAGATCGGCTCGATCCCGGTGGGCGGTGTGGCCGAAGTGGTCGAGTTCGATGCGGCGCGGGATCTGGCCTGGATCAACATCACCGGCGTGACACAGCGCGGCCGGTTCCGGTTGCGCGATGCCGGGCCCGGCCGGACCCGCGTGACATTCCGGCTCGCCTACAGCTCGGAAGGCGGCCTGCTGGGCCTGATCGCCGACCGCGTGGCGGCCCGCTGGGTGGGCCGCTCACTCGACGAGAGCCTGAAGAACCTTCGCCGCCTGGTCGAGCCGTGAACTCGAGGCCGTCATGACCGCCCGGCGGTGTCGGGTTATTTGCCCAGCGTGAACTGGTTGATGTCGATGTAGCCGTCCCGGAATGCCTTGGCGCAACCGGTCAGATACCTCATGTATCGCTGGTAAACCTCGTCGGACTGGATCGCGATCGCCTCGCTCTGGTGCGCATCAAGCGCCGCGGCCCAAAGGTCGAGCGTCCGGGCGTAGTGCAGCTGCAGCGACTGCCTGCGGGCCAGGTTGAAGCCCATCTTGGACGCGTGAAACTCCACCATCTCGATAGGCGGCAACTGGCCGCCCGGGAAGATCTCGGTGGCGATGAAGTCGTTGAAGCTGGTCTGCTCTTCGGTCATCGGCAGGCCCCGTTCGACGATCTGCTCCGGGGTCAACATGGTGATCGTGTGCAGCAGCATCACCCCGTCGTCGGGCAGGATCCGGTAGGCCTTCTGGAAGAAATCGTCGTAGCGGTCATACCCGAAGTGCTCGAACGCGCCGATCGAGACGATCCGGTCGACGGGCTCGTCGAACTGCTCCCAGCCCTGCAGCAGCACCCGCCTGCTGTGCGTGGTGGTCATCGCGTCGAACATCTTCTGCACGTGGGCGGCCTGGTGCTGGGACAACGTCAAACCGATGACGTCCACGTCGTATTTCTCGATCGCCCGGCGCATCGTGCCGCCCCAGCCGCAGCCGACGTCCAACAGCGTCATCCCGGGCCGCAGACCCAGCTTGCCCAGCGCCAGGTCCATCTTGCGGAGCTGCGCCTCTTCGAGCGGGATATCTCGCATGCGATCGAAGTACGCGCAGCTGTAGGTCATGGTGGGGTCGAGAAACAGCTTGAAGAAATCGTCGGACAGGTCGTAATGCGCCTGGACGTCCTCGAAATGCGGCGTCAGGTTCTCTGTCATACCGGCCATGCGCCTTCCTTCATCCGGGGCCATTCAGCTGGTTCACGAGCGGACGGCACAGCTGGTTCACCATGGCTTCCCGCAAGCGCCGGAATCAAACTTCAGCGGGCGTATCCGGGGAATTGCGACCAGGCTACCTCCGTTTACCGAAGTCAGGGAAGAACCAGAGGAGGGCACGCATGGAGGCTTGGGACGCGATCCGCGCCCGGCGCAACGTTCGCCAATACACGCCGGATCCGGTTTCCGATGACGACCTGAACCGCATCGCCGAGGCCGGGTGGCGCGCGCCGTCCGCGAAGAACCGTCAGCCGTGGGATTTCGTGATCGTCACCGACCGGGCACAGCTGCAAGAGCTGTCGACCGTCTGGCAGGGCGCGGGGCACATCGCCGCCGCAGCCGCCGCGATCGCGATCGTCGTGCCCGTGCCGCCAGACGAGCGCAGGGTGATCACCGACAACTACGACGTCGGGCAGGCCACGATGGCGATGATGATCGCGGCCACGGACCTGGGAATCGGGACCGGGCATTCCTCGGTGGGGGACCAGGACAAGGCGCGGGCCATCCTCGGTGTGCCCGAGGACCGGCTGGTGGCTTTCCTGCTCGGCGTCGGGTATCCCGCCGACCGTCCGCTCACCCCGATCCGCACACCGAATCGTCGGCCCTTCGCCGAGGTCGTTCACCACGGTCGTTGGTGATGCCAGCGGTCGTGAGCTCGTCACCGTGCGCCGACCGCCCGATCCCGCAGGTATGCGTCATCCCCGGCGGCTTATGTTCCGACACAGAGCCGCTCCCGCCGTGCATGCTTGGGGGCTATGAACAGAGATGAGATCACCGAGCAGATCGTCCTGGCTCGCCTGAGGCTCGGCCTGACGTGGCAGGAGCTGGCCGACGCCATCGACAGGCCGGTGCTGTGGACCACCTCGGCGCTGCTTGGCCAGCAGCCCATTCCCGCCGAGTCGGCAAGGATCCTCGTCGAGAAGCTGAACCTGGACGAGTCGGTGGTGCCCGTGCTGGCGGCGCCGCCCATGCGGGGCGGGCTGCCCACCGCCGTGCCGACCGACCCGACCATCTACCGCTTCTACGAGGCGCTGCAGGTCTACGGCGGCGCCATCAAGGAACTGATACACGAACAATTCGGCGACGGCATCATGAGCGCGATCAACTTCAGCGTCGACCTGCAAAAGAAGACGCACCCGTCGGGCGATCGCGTGGTGGTGACCATGGACGGCAAATTCCTTCCCTATCAGTGGGTCTCGGCGGGCACCTGAATGGCGGCCGAGGCGAAACCGGTGGACCTCGTCCTCTCCGGCGGGGGCGTGAAGTTCGTCGGGCTGGTCGGCGCGGTCGCCGCGCTCATGGATGCCGGCTACTCGGCCTATCGGGTGTCGGGTGTTTCGGCCGGATCGGTGGTCGCGGCGATCTCGGCGGCCGCGTCCAAGGGTGATCAACTGACCAGCGATCAGCTCAGGGAGCTCGCGCTCTCGGTGCCGCTGCGCAATTGGCGCGACGCGGGCCCGGTGCCGTTCGTCGGTTCCGCGTGGGGGCTGGTGCGCGACACGTCCATGTACCGCGGTGATTTCGCCCATGACTGGATCCGTAGCGAGCTGAAGAACCTGGGGGTGGTCACGTTCGGTGATCTGGCGCTCGGCGACGACGACCTCCCGCCGGAACGGCGCTACAAGGTGGCGGTGACCGTCGCCGACGTCACCGCGGCGCAGCTGGTACGACTGCCTTGGGACTATCAGCGGCTCTACGGGCTCGATCCCGACGAGCAGCCCGTCGCCGACGCGGTCCGCGCCTCGATGGCGATTCCGTTCTTCTACCCGCCGGTCACGCTGACCGACACCATGGGGCTCACGTCCAACCTGGTCGACGGTGGGGTGCTGTCGAATTTCCCGATCGACTCGCTGGACCGCACCGACGGCAAACCGCCGCGCTGGCCGACGTTCGGAATCACGGTGATGCCCAAGCTCGCCGAGGGCGTCGACCAGGTGTTCCCCGCGTTACGTCCACTGCGATTTCTCAAGCAATCCGCCCTGCTGCAAAGCCTTTTCACCACCATGCTGGTCGGCCACGACCAGGCGCAGCTGAGCCTGCCGTGGGTCAAGTGCCGCACCATCGGAGTCGCCTCCACCGACGTGAGCGTTCTGGACTTCGGCATCGCCAGGGGCCGCCTGGAAGAGCTCTACGACAGAGGCTATGCGGCGGCGCGCGACTTCTTGGCGACCTGGGATTGGCCGGCGTATCTGGACGGGTTCCGAATGAATCGTCCCGGCGTGAAGTGACGGCATGTCGCGCACATGCAACACTGGCCGCGAGGAGGCGAAGGGAACGCGGTGGCTGCCAGCAGCCACCGCGTTCGCCGTTGAGCGTTACAGCCCGAACTCGGCCTCGATGCCGTCGATCCCCGCGCGAATGGCCTTCAGCGCGTCGGCGCGGGCGCGCAACTTCGTTGCGGCGTGGGCGTGTTGGTGCAGACCGGCGAATTCGCGCGCGGCCTCCACGGCGCGATTCACCACCATTTCGGGCAGCGCGATCTCGTCGACGAAGCCGGCGGCCAGCGCGGTCTCGCCGAAGAACGTCTTGGCCAGCCCGGCGGCTTGCTGGTAGGCCGACTGCGTCAGCCGCAGCTTCATGATCTCGAGGGCCGCGTACGGGATGACCATGCCGATCGCCACCTCGTTGGCCTGAATGTTGTAGGCGTGCGCGGCCACCCGGTGGTCGCCGGACGACAACAGGAACGCGCCCATCGCGATGGCGTGGCCGGTGCAGGCCATCACGACCGGCTTGGGATGGGACAACAGCCGGTAGGCCAGCTCGAAGCCGCCCCGCAACATGTCGATCGCCGGCTGGGCCTGGCCGGAGGTCAGGATCTTCAGGTCGAATCCGCCGCTGAACACCCGCTCGTTCCCGGTGATCACCAGCGCGCCGGCGTTGTCCGCGTCGGCGTGGTCGATCGCCTCGCCCAGGGCCTGCTGCATCGTCGGGCCCAGGGCGTTGACCTTGCCGTCGTCCATCCTGATGACCGCGATGGAATCCTCGAGGCTGTAGTGAACCGGGCCGCTCATTGGTTGCCGGCTCCTTGCCGTCCCGCGGGCTGACTGTGGTGTTTGCCCAGGTCGTCTTCGGCGTCACCCCAGCGCAGGCTGACATCGGTGGGTTCGTCGAGCTGCCGGCTGCGCCATCTGTCCTGCGTTTCCCGCACGGCGCCGTTGATCCGTTCGATCTCGCTGCGGAACACCTCGGGGCGGGTTTCCTTGCTCGCGTAGTGGAAGTAGGTCAGCAGGCCGCGCAGCAGTTCGAGCTTCTGCTTCTCCCGCTTCGCCAGGTCATGGGTGGTCATCAGCTCGATGCGCTGGACGGGCGGCAAGGAGTCCCAGTCCAGCACCACCTGGGTTTCCAGCGGCACGCGTTCGCGCTCCCAGAACCGCCGCGCGTGCGGGTGCTTGGGCCGGTCGTAGTAGCTGATGGTGCCGGTGAAGCGAGACTCGATGCCGCTGCCGATCTCGGCGCGGTCGAGCGCCGAATCCCACACCATGCGCCATTCCTGGCCGGGAGCCAGCACCGGCAACTCCCGGGGAAGGCGCAGTTCGGCGACGTCGGCGTAGCCGTCGGTGGCGTTCTCGTATTCGGCCACCGTCGGCGGATTCATGAACGAGAACGTGATGTCGTAGGCCGCGGTCTGACCGAAGTTTCGGACCACCAGTTCGATCACGTGCCAGTCGGCGGGATGCGGTTCCATGAACATCGCGACCTGCGGCCGCGTCTGCTCCGCGACCAGTCGGCGGTTGCGGGCGATTTGCCGGCTGGTGAAGACGAGGGTGACGACGGCGAGCGCGATCGCCGCCCACGCCGCCCACGCGATCCAGGTGCCGGACCCTGCGTGCGTGATTCCGTGCCAGCTGTCCTGGATCCACCCCATGGCATCCACCCTCCGCTTATATCACAGGCCGGTAGCCGGCCCGTTGTGGTTGAGCGATCGCCCCGGCCGCCTCAGCCGCCCATCAGCGTTCGCCACTGGGCCAGGTCGGCGGCGCGATACACGTAATTGGAACGCTTGACTTCTGACAGCGAAGCGCTCGGCTCCGCCGAATACCAGTGCCCGGGGAAAACCGTCGGGTCACCGGGCAGGGTCGCGAGTTGCTGCAGGCTGCGGTACATCTCATCCGAGTCGCCACCGGGAAAGTCGGTCCGGCCGCAGCCCTCCAGGAACAACGTGTCACCGGCCACGAGGCGGCCGTCGAGCAGAAAGCACTGGCTGCCGGGCGTGTGGCCGGGAGTGTGCAGCAACTCGATTTCGATATCGCCGATGCTGACCCTGTCGTGATTCTCGTGGGCCGTGAGGTCGCCGAGGCTGATCCCGGTAACTCGCGAAACCCACAGCGCCTCATGGGTATTGACGTGCACCGGCACGGCCGCCCGCTCCAGCAGCTCGGCCAGGCCCTGCAGCGAGAAGCCCATCATCGATCCACCCACGTGGTCGGGATGATGATGGGTGACCAGCACCCCGGACAGGTGCATGCCGTCGGCCTCGAGCGTGTCGAGGAGATCACCGGCCGCGTACGCGGGGTCGACGACCACGCAGTCGCCCGTTTGCCGGTCGCCGATCAGGTAGGCGAAATTGCGCATCTGGGTCGCGAACATGTCGCCGGTGGCGAAGTCGCGACCGGCGAGCAGTTGGCGAAAGTACAGCCGGTCCGTTGGCACCTGACCAGACTAGGGCGTGCTCATCCGGGGTCCGCAGCGCCGCCGCGAACTTTGCCAAACACCGCCTGTGAGCGCCGGTTGGGCTGCTGCCCAGTGGGTACTGTTGGCGCATGAGGAAGAAGGTCGAGATCGAGATCGACGTCGATCTGATTGACGAGGCGATACGCCGCTTCCAACTCGCCGATGCCCGCGAGGCCGTCAATCTCGCGCTGCGCACCCTGCTCGCCGAAGCCGACGCCGAAGAAGCCGAAGAATACGACGAGTTCAGCGACCTCAGAGCGTGGCAGCCCCACCCCGGCGGTGACAGCGCGCCCTGAAGCCCGTGGTTTGGTCCGGTTGCGAGCCAGGCTGTACCCTCTTTTAGGCCCACGGCACCGCCGATTCGGGTGAACGGCCCCCTTAGCTCAGTCGGTAGAGCGTTTCCATGGTAAGGAAAAGGTCAACGGTTCGATTCCGTTAGGGGGCTCGGCGGACGCCGAGCAGGCGTGGCGGCCCGACCCCAGCTGGGGTGGCCAGAGGCGATGTAGCTCAGTCGGTTAGAGCGAACGACTCATAATCGTTAGGTCGCCGGTTCGAGTCCGGCCATCGCTACAACACAACACAGTGCACACCTTTGAGAGATTTGAGAGAGAACCGTCATGGCTTCCAGTACCGACGTGCGGCCGAAGATCACCTTGGCATGCGAGGTGTGCAAGCACCGTAACTACATCACCAAGAAGAACCGCCGGAACGACCCGGACCGCATGGAGCTGAAGAAGTTCTGCCCGAACTGCGGCAAGCACCAGGCGCACCGAGAGACACGTTAGCGGCGCCCCGCAACCGTTTATTCAGACGACTAGGTAGATTTCAGAGCCGTGCCGTTAACCGAAGACATCGTCGGGATGCACTACCGCTACCCCGATCATTACGTCGTGGAGCGGGAGAAGATCCGCGAGCACGCCGTCGCCGTGCAGAATGACGACGCCGCTTTTCTCGAGGAGAAGGCGGCCGCCGATCTCGGCTACGCCGGGCTGCTGGCCCCGTTGACGTTCATCTGTGTGTTCGGCTACATGGCGCAGACGTCGTTTTTCAAGCACGCGAACATCGCCGTCCAGGACGCGCAGATCGTGCAGGTCGACCAGGTGCTGAAGTTCAATGCGCCGATCGTGGCGGGCGACAAGCTGTACTGCGACGTCTACGTGGATGCGGTGCGGGTGTCGCACGGCACCCAGATCATCGTGACCAAGAACGTCATCACCAATGAAGCCGGTGACGTCGTGCAGGAGACCTACACGACCCTGGCGGGCCGTGCCGGTGAGGACGGAGAAGAGGGATTTACTGATGCCACTGCGTGAGTTCAGCACGGTGAAGGTGGGTGACCAGCTTCCCGAGAGGATCTACCCGCTGACCCGACAGGATCTGGTGAATTATGCCGGGGTTTCCGGCGACTTGAACCCGATTCACTGGGACGACGAGATCGCCAAGGTCGTCGGGCTGGACACCGCGATCGCGCACGGCATGCTGACCATGGGTATCGGCGGCGGTTACGTCACCTCGTGGATCGGTGACCCCGGTGCGGTCACCGAGTACAACGTGCGGTTCACCGCCGTGGTGCCGGTCCCCAACGACGGCAAGGGTGCCGAGCTCGTCTTCAGCGGCCGGGTCAAGTCCGTCGATCCCGAGACCAAGTCGGTGACGATCGCTTTGACGGCCACCACGGGTGGCAAGAAGATCTTCGGCAGGGCGATCGCGTCCGCAACGCTGGCCTAGCCCATGGCGCTCAAAACAGACATCCGGGGAATGATCTGGCGCTACCCGGACCACTTCGTCGTGGGGCGCGAGCAACTCCGTCAGTTCGCGCAATCCGTCAAGAACGGCCACCCGGCACACTGGGAGGAAGACGCGGCCGCCGAACTCGGCTACGACGCGATCCTCGCGCCGCTGACCTTTACGACCATCCTCGCCAAGCGGGTCCAGCTGGATTTCTTCCGGCATGTCGACATCGGCATGGAGACGCTGGTGATCGTCCAGGTCGACCAGCGGTTCGTGTTCCTCAAGCCGATCAAGGCCGGCGACAAGCTGTGGGCCCGCATGGACATCCACTCGGTGGCCGAGCGTTTCGGCGCCGACATCGTCGTCACCAAGAACACCTGCACCAACGACCGGGGTGAGGTCGTCATGGAGGCCTGGACCACGTTGATGAGCCAGCACACGGACGGGTCCGCCAACCTGCGATGGGACGCAGAATCCGGCCAGGTCGTCAGAACGGCGTAATTGGTGTCGGAGTGCAGCGTCGATGTACACTCGGACCTCGGGGTTTTCCCAGCATCAGCGCGCTTTCCGTGAGTCGAAAGAACGGGGAGCGCGCGTGTCATGTAAGCCCCGATAGGTAAGCGCAGGGCAGGTTGGCCTGCCAACCGCGAAGGGGCGTAGCTCAACTGGCAGAGCAGCGGTCTCCAAAACCGCAGGTTGCAGGTTCAAGTCCTGTCGCCCCTGCTGAACACGAAGGCGTGCCATGGTGGACACTGGAAGAGTGCCCCACCACCGGTGGGACAGCCTGCGGGAACTAGCAAACTTAAGGAGCATGCGGTGAGCGACGAAGGCGACGCTGCCAACGACGCCACAAGCGACGGCGCTGACAGGGAGGACGACCGCGCTACCGGCGGTCGGACCGCTGTGGTGACGCGGCCGCAGCGCCCCACTGGCAAACGATCCAGGCAGCGAGCGGCCGATGCCGGCGAGGACGTCGACGTAGAGTCGGCGGACGAGGTTGAGGTCGCCAAGGAGGACAAGGCCGCCAAGGGCGCCAAAGCCAAGAAGGCCAGGAAACCGAAGAAACCCGGGGACCGTACGGCCAACCCGCTCGTCTTCGTCTACACCTACCTCAAGCAGGTGGTTGCGGAGATGCGGAAGGTTATTTGGCCCAACCGCAAGCAGATGCTCACCTACACATCGGTGGTGCTGGCGTTCCTGGCTTTCATGGTGGCGCTGGTCGGCCTCGCGGATTTCGGCCTCACCAAGCTTGTGCTGCTGGTGTTCGGCTGAGCGAGAAGATAGAGAGGACTGAAAACCGTGACTACCTTCGACGGTGACACGTCCGCGGGTGAAGCGGTCGACGTGGAAGAGCGCGCCGAGGACACTGAAGCCCCGGAAACCGCGGAAACTCCAGGGGCCGAGGCTTCGGAGGAGACGGCCGAGGAGGTCGACCCCGCCGCCGCGCTCAAGGCGGAGCTGCGCAGCAAGCCCGGCGACTGGTACGTCATCCACTCCTACGCGGGATACGAGAACAAGGTCAAGGCCAACCTCGAGACCCGCGTGCAGAACCTGGACGTCGGCGACTACATCTTCCAAGTCGAGGTGCCCACCGAAGAGGTCACCGAGATCAAGAACGGCCAGCGCAAGCAGGTCAATCGCAAGGTGCTGCCCGGCTACATCCTGGTGCGCATGGATCTGACCGACGACTCGTGGGCCGCGGTGCGCAACACGCCCGGCGTCACCGGGTTCGTCGGCGCGACGTCGCGACCGTCGGCGCTGACGCTCGACGACGTGGTCAAGTTCCTGCTGCCGCGCGGGGCCGCCAAGAAGGCCGCCAAGGGCGCGGCCACCACGGCCGCCGCCGCCGAGTCCGGCGGGCTGGAGCGGCCGACTGTCGAGGTCGACTACGAGGTCGGCGAATCGGTGACGGTGATGGACGGGCCGTTCGCCACGTTGCCGGCGACCATCAGCGAGGTGAACGGCGAGCAACAGAAGCTCAAGGTGCTGGTGTCGATCTTCGGCCGTGAGACGCCGGTGGAATTGACGTTCGGCCAAGTCTCCAAGATCTAGTGGTGATCGCAAGCGCGGCGTAGCCGGGCGCAGTCCCCCGCGAGCGGGTGGTGCCCCCAGGTCACCACCACTACCAGAAGAACCCCAGGAAGGAACACCAACATCTCATGGCCCCGAAGAAGAAAGTCGTTGGGCTGATCAAGCTGCAGATCGTGGCGGGGCAGGCCAACCCTGCGCCGCCGGTCGGACCCGCACTCGGCCAGCACGGCGTCAACATCATGGAGTTCTGCAAGGCCTACAACGCCGCGACGGAGAGCCAGCGCGGCCAGGTCATCCCGGTGGAGATCACGGTCTACGAGGACCGCAGCTTCACCTTCGCGCTCAAGACCCCGCCCGCCGCCAAGCTGCTGCTCAAGGCCGCCGGGGTGGGCAAGGGCTCGGCCGAGCCGCACAAGACCAAGGTCGCCAGGGTGACCTGGGATCAGGTTCGTGAGATCGCCGAGACGAAGAAGACCGATCTCAACGCCAACGACATCGACGCGGCCGCCAAGATCATCGCCGGCACCGCCCGGTCGATGGGGATCACCGTCGAATAGTTCCACCCCGAACGTGGGAGGGCCAGCTTCGGCCCGCTGCTTAACCACGACCCAACACCGGAATTGGATGAATCAATGAGCAAGAACAGCAAGGCATACCGCGCCGCCGCCGAGAAGGTGGACCGCAACAGCCTGTACAGCCCGCTGGAGGCGGCCAAGCTCGCCAAGGAGACCGCGTCGGCCAAGCAGGACGCGACGGTCGAGGTGGCGATCCGGCTCGGCGTCGACCCCCGCAAGGCGGACCAGATGGTCCGCGGCACGGTCAACCTGCCTCACGGCACCGGTAAGACCGCCCGCGTCGCGGTGTTCGCGGTCGGCGACAAAGCCGAGCAGGCGCAGGCCGCCGGCGCCGACATCGTCGGTAGCGACGACCTGATCGAGAAGATCCAGGGCGGCTTCCTGGACTTCGACGCCGCGATCGCGACCCCCGACCAGATGGCCAAGGTCGGCCGCATCGCTCGCGTGCTGGGTCCGCGCGGCCTGATGCCGAACCCCAAGACGGGCACCGTCACCCCCGACGTCGCCAAGGCCGTGGCCGACATCAAGGGCGGCAAGATCAACTTCCGCATCGACAAGCAGGCCAACCTGCACTTCGTCATCGGTAAGGCGTCCTTCGACGAGAAGGCCCTTGCGGAGAACTACGGTGCCGCGCTCGACGAGGTGTTGCGGCTCAAGCCGTCCGCCTCGAAGGGCCGCTACCTGAAGAAGATCACCGTGTCGACGACCACGGGCCCGGGCATCCCGGTGGACCCGTCGGTCACCCGCAACTTCGCGGACGCCTGAGTCCTTCTGCGCCGGCAGACGCAAAATCGCACCAAAATCACCTTGGCTATGCGATTTTGCGTCTGGTGGCCGGGCAGGGCCCGGCGAACAGCGCTGGCGGATCACCCGCCGCACTCGGCGATGCGGCGCCGCAGGAACTCGCGGCCCGGCTCGGAACCGTTGACTTCCAGCGCTTCTCGGTACCAGGTGACGGCATCGGCCGGCCTGCCCGCGCGCCGAAGCAGGTCGGCGCGCACCGTCGCGACCAGATTGGAGCGGCCCAACCGCGGGTCGTGCGCCACCTCGTCCAGGGCGGCGAGCCCGGCATCGGGACCGTCGCGGAAGCCCACAGCCAGGGCGCGGTTGGCGCGCACCACCGGTGAGTCGGTCAGCTGTAGCAGCCGGTCGTAGGCCGCGCCGATGGTGACCCAGTCGGTCTGGTCCCAGGACGGCGCCGTCGCGTGCAACGCGGCGATCACCGCCTGCGGCAGATAGGGGCCCGTCGAGCCCTCCGCCCGGCGCAGCCGATCCAGCCCCCGGGCGATGCGGCCGCGGTCCCAGCGGCGGCGGTCCTGTTCCTCGAGCGGCACCAACATCCCGGTGTCGTCGACCCGGGTGGCTCGTCGCGAATCGTGCAGCAGCATCAGGGCGGCCAGCGCCTGGGCCTCGGGCTCGTGCGGCATCAGCGCGCACAGCTCACCGGCGAGCCGGATTCCTTCGTCGCACAGTTCGTCGCGGATCGCCGACGGGCCCGCCGTGGACCAATACCCCTCGGTGAAAACCGAGTAGACGCAACCCAGCACGTGCGGGGTGCGTTCGGGCAGCAGCGCGGCGGGCGGCACCCGCAGCGGAATGTTGGCGTGCCGAATCTTGTTCTTGGCGCGAGTGATTCGCTGACCGATCGCCGCGTCGGTCTGCAGCAGCGCACGGGCGATTTCGGCGACGGTCAATCCCGACACCAGCCGCAGGGTGAGCGCCAGCTGCGATTGGCGGTCCAGGGCGGGGTGCGCGCAGGTGAACATCATCCGCAGCTCGTCGTCACGAACCGGAGACGGGTCAATGTGATCGGTGCGCGCCCGGATATCGTCGATCACGGCCGCCAATTCCTTTCCGGGACGGACGGATTCGCGGCGCAGACGATCGCGCGCGCGATTGCGGGCGACGGTCACCAACCACCCGCCGGGATTGGCCGGCACGCCGTCTCGGTCCCAGCTGCGAAGCGCCTCGGCGCAGGCTTCCTGGACGGCGTCCTCCGCGATGGTGAGGTCGCCGGACCACCGCGCGAGCGCGGCAACGGCGGGTCCCCACTCCCGCCGGAAGACGCCGTCCAGGTCGGACATCGCGGATGCTTAGAGTCCCGAGACTCCAGCCAGCTGGCGCACCTGCACGGTCGAAGCGGGGATCATCGACGCCAGCTTGACGGCCTCGTCACGATCCGCGGCGTCGAGCAGGTAGACGCCCGTGGCGATTTCGGCGCCTTCCACGTATGGCCCGTCCGTGATGAGGACCTCGCCGTCGCGCACCCGCACGGTGGTGGCGGTGGACCTGTCGTGCAATGCGGCGCCGCCGATGATGTGATCGCCCGCGGCCGTGTGGAGATCTGCGTGCCGCGCCGCCACGGCCTCCCACTCCGGGGTGCCCGGGGTGTGTGCGGATGCGGGGGGCTCCAGCAGCAGCGCCAGCCAGTCGTTCCCGGTGAGCTTGCGGGACGGTTCGATCGAGTGGACCACCGGCCACACTTCCACGGCTCCGAACTGGGTGACCGGGATATCGCGCGCCAACGCCAGCGCCTCGTCCAGGTTCTCGGCTTCGAACACGTAGTAGCCGCACGCCACCTCGGCGGCCTCGGCGAAGGGGCCGTCGGTGACCATCGGCGCGTCGGGGCCGCCGGTGATGACCGCCGCGGCGGCGGCGGGCGCCAGCGCGTCACCGGCTTTGATCGCCGAGCCGGCTTTGGCGTGGAACTTCTCCCAGGCGGCCATGCCGGCCGCCCACTCTTCAGGCGTGCGGTCTTGCTCCTTGCTGATCAACAGGGCGAAGTACTGCATGTGTCGTCACCTCCGGGTAGTGAGCGAAACCGGCTGTTTCACTCTCTACCCCTTTGACGAATGACGCGCGACCGATCCGACAACGCCGGCCCGATTAGGCGGCGGCCCCCGGCTTGAGGTAGGTCACCAGGCTGCAGTCCAGCATTTCGTCGGTGAAGTAGTGCTCGCAGCCGCGCAGATACTTGATGTAGCGGTTGTAGACCTCTTCGGACGTGACCTCGATGGCCTTCTGCTTGTTGGACTCCAGCGTGTCGCCCCAGATGTGCAGCGTCTTGATGTAGTGCGGACGCAGCGAAAGGGGTTCGGGCACAATGAAACCCGCCTTCTCGCCATGGTCGACCATCATCTGCGTGGATGGCAGCCGGCCGCCCGGGAAGATCTCGGTGACGATGAACTTGATGAAACGGGCCGTCTCGAAAGTCAGCTTCTTGCCGCGGGCCGCCATCTCGTAGGGGTGGTAGCTGACACTGCTCTGGACGGTCATCCGGCCGTCCTCGGGCATGATGTCGTAGCACCGCTTGAAGAAGTCGTCGTAGTTCTCGTGCCCGAAGTGCTCGAAGGCCTCGATCGACACGATCCGGTCGACGGGCTCGCTGAAGTCCTCCCAGTTCTGCAGGCGCACCTCACGCGAACGGTCGGTGTCGATCGAAGCCAACACCCGCTCGCAGCAGGCGTGCTGGTTCTTGGACAGCGTCAGGCCGATGACGTTGACGTCGAACCGCTCGACGGCGCGCTTCATGGTGGTGCCCCAGCCGCAGCCGATGTCGAGCAGGGTCATACCCGGCTTGAGGTCCAGCTTGTCCAGGTTCAGGTCGATCTTGGCGTACTGCGCCTCTTCCAGCGTCATGTCGTCACGCTCGAAGTAGGCGCAGCTGTAGATCCGGGAGGGATCCTGGAACAGGGCGAAAAAGTCGTCGGAGACGTCGTAGTGCGCCTGAATGTCCTCGGGAGCCGTCCGCGTCTTCGTCGGGCTAGCCGGTTGATCAGCCATTTTCGTCTTGTTCTCCTGGATGAAGTTCACTGCCTATTGCCCGCGGACTTGCTTGCCGGATGTGACGTGCAACGATACCCAACTCTACTTTTCCAGCGTGAATTGGTTGCAGTCGACGTAGCCCATGCGAAACACCTTGGCGCAGCCGGTCAGGTACTTCATGTAGCGCTCGTACACCTCTTCGGACTGAATCGCGATGGCCTCGTCCCTATGGTCCTCCAGGGCCTCGGACCAGAAGTCCAGGGTCTTGGCGAAGTCCGACTGCAGAGACTGGACGCGGGTCACCGTGAACCCGACCTTCGTCGCGTGTTCCTCGACCGTCTCGATCATCGGCAGCCGGCCACCCGGGAAGATGTCGGTGACGATGAACCTCATGAATTTCGCCATCTCCATCGTCAACGGGATGCCGCGCTGCATCACCTGCTTGACGTGCAGCCCGGTGATCGAGTGCAGCAGCATCACCCCGTCGTCGGGCAGCGCGGTGTAGGCGAATTTGAAGAAATCGTCGTAGCGGTGAAAGCCGAAGTGTTCCAGCGCCTCGATGGTGACGATGCGGTCCACCGGTTCGTTGAAGTCGGCCCAGTCGCGCAGCAGTGCCCGCCGTGACCGGCCGGTGTCGATGCCGTCGAGCACCTGCTGGCAATAGGCGTGTTGATTCCTGGACAGGGTCAGCCCGACGACGTTCACGTCGTAGCGCTCGACGGCGCGTTTCAACACCGAACCCCAGCCGCAGCCGACATCGAGCAAGGTCATCCCCGGCTGGAGCCCGAGCTTGTCCAGTGTCAGGTCGAGCTTGGCGAGCTGCGCTTCGTGCAAGGTCATGTCCGCGCAGGGGAAATACGCGCAACTGTAGGTGCGGGTCGGATCTTGAAAGAGGGCGAAGAATTCGTTCGAGAGGTCGTAGTGCGCCTGCACGTCGTCAAAATTGGACCGCGTACGCACAGTGCCGGCCGGGTTGTCAGACATATACTCTCCCCACGGGACGTCACCAATAAGGGTGCCCATCCGCGGGCGAGGCTACTCGCCGCCGGCCGAAAACACCGCATTTGCACGCGCATGAACCGCAATTTTTTGGGTTCTGATTCTGCAGCGCCGACCCCGGCCGGCGCGATGTGAGGCGCTATTTGGTGAGCGTGTACTGAGCCACGTTGGAGATGCCCTTGCGGAACAGGTCCGCGCAGCCGGTCAGATAGCGCATGAAGCGGTCGTACGCCTCTTGGGACTGGATGGCGATGGCGCGTTCGCGATTGGCCTCCAAATTGGCCGCCCACGTGTCCAGAGTCCGCGCGTAATGCGGCTGCAGGTATTCGATCTGTTCGACCGAGAAACCGCTGGCTTGCGCATTGTCGACGATGTCGGGTTCGCCGCACATCTGCCCGCCGGGGAAGATTTCCTTGCCCAGGAAGTGGAAGAAACGCAGGTCTGACATCGTGATCTGGACGCCACGCTGCTTCCACTCCGACTGCGGATACGTGAAGATGCTGTGCATCAGCATCCGGCTGTCGTCGGGGAGGGCCTTATGTGCCCAGTCCCAGAACGCGGGCCAGCGTTCCTTCTTGAAGGCGTCGAAGGCCTCGAAGCTCATGATCCGGTCGACTTGCTCGTCGAACTCTTCCCAGCCCTGCAGCCGGGCCTCGGCCCGCCGCGTTGTCGGGATCGCGGCCAGCCTTGCTTTGGTGCGCGCGTAGTGGTTGCGGCTGAGCGTGATGCCGATGACGTTTACGTCGTATTTCTCCAGCGCCCGGACCACGGCCCCGCCCCAGCCGCACCCGACATCCAGCACCGTCATTCCCGGCTCGAGGTTCAGCTTGTCCAGCCCCAGATCGAGCTTGGCGAGCTGCGCCTCTTCCAGCGTCATGTCGTCGTTCTTGAAGTAGGCGCAGGTGTACACCATGTTGGGGTCAAGGAACAGCGCGAAGAAGTCGTCTGAAATGTCGTAGGTCGCCTGCGACTCTTCGTAATACGGCTTCAGCTCGGCCATCGGTACACCCTCCTCCTTGGACAACCGTACAACCCCGCGAGATGGAGTGAGATCGCAGGGAAGCGTTTCTTTCGAGTGTTTTTGCTCAGGTCACTTTGGCGAAGTTGCTCGTCAGCACGCCGATCACGTGGTCCCACAACTGCTGTGGCAGATCATGTCCCATCCCGTCGAATAACACCAATCGAGCGCCGTCGATGGCCCGGGCCACCGCGCGGCCGCCGAAGGGGCGCATCAGCTTGTCCGCCCGGCCGTGGATCACCACGGTGGGCGCGACGGTCCGGCGGTTGTACTGACGCAGGCTGCCGCTGCCCAGCACCGCGCCGAAATGCCTGGCGACGCCTTGGGGGTAATAGTTGCGGTCGTACCCCTCGGCGGCCTCGGCGCGGGCCCGCTCTTCGGCCACCCGGAAGCGCGGGCTGCCGATGATCTTCCCGACGCGCACCGCGTTGTCGATGATCACCTCGCGCGGCGAATCCGGCGGCGGGCCCTTCAGGAGCGCCAGTAACGCACGCGGGGCCGGCGGCGGCAGGAAAGCCGAATTGTTGCTGGAAAAAATGATCGCGAGCGTTTTCGTGCGCTCGCGGAAACGTCGCGGCGAAAATCTGGGCGATCATGCCGCCCATCGACGCGCCGACGATGTGCGCGTGGTCGATGCCCAGATGATCCAGTACGGCCGCGGCGTCGTCGGCCATGTCCTCGAGCTTGTAGGCCGCTTTGCTCGGCAGGCCCAGCCAGGACCGCGCCAACCGCGTCACCAGCGGCTGCCCCGAGCTGCGATGCCCGGTCTTGCTCGACAGGCCGACGTCCCGGTTGTCGTACCGGATGACGCGCAGCCCGTGGCCCACCAGCCGCTCGCAGAAGCCGGTGCGCCACAGCAGCAGCTGGGCGCCCAGCCCCATGATCAGCAGCACGGGTGGGTCGTCGATGTCACCCATGTCCTCGTAGTACAGCTTGAAGTCGCCCGAGGTGGCGTTCCCGGTGCGGACCTCCATCAGACTTCTTCGGGCTGGTGCTCGCGGCTGACCTCGACCATGAAGTTCGCGAAGTAGCCGGTCAGCTGCGGGTCGGACATCATCTGCCATTTGGGCGCGAGCAATTTCATGTAGCGCTCGACGTAGAGGAACTGCTTGCCGATCAGCACCAGCTCGCGGGGCAGCTTGACGTCATAGGCGTCGGCCAGCGTCGACAGCTGCCGCCCGATGTCGGCGTAGGACATGTCGCCCAGCGTCTGCGCGGTCAGCGGGGTGGCGAATTTCTCCAGGTCCTTGGCGGCCTGGGCCTCGGGCTTCATGGTGCCGACGGCGCCCATCAGCACCACGATCTTGCCCGCCGCGGCGTGGTCCTTCTTGACCAGCAGCGCGTACACCAGCTCGCGCAGCAGCCAGCGGGTGCGCGGGTCGATGCGGCCCATGATCCCGAAGTCGAAGAACACGATGCGGCCCGCCTCGTCGACGTAGAGGTTGCCCGCGTGCAGGTCGCCGTGGAACAGCCCGTGCCGCAGCCCGCCCTCGAACAGGGAGAACAGCAGCGCCTTGACCAGCTCGGTGCCGTCGAACCCGGCCTTGCGGATGGCGGCGACGTCGTCGATGCGGATGCCCTGCACCCGCTCCATCGTCAGCACTCGGTCGCTGGTGAAGTCCCAGTACACCTGCGGCACCCGGATGTTCTTGCCCAGCGGGGAGGCGTGCAGGTGCGACACCCACGCCTCCATCGACTGCGCCTCGAGGCGGAAGTTCAGCTCTTCGGCCAGGTTGTCGGAGAAGTCGGCGACCACGTCCTGCGCCGAGAGCCGGCGGCCCAGCTTGGCCAGCTTCGACGGCCTGGGCGAAGCGCTTGAGGATCTGCAGGTCGGCGGCGACCCGGCGGCGGATGCCCGGGCGCTGGATCTTGACGACGACCTCTTCGCCGGTGTGCAGGGTCGCGTAGTGCACCTGGGCGATGGACGCCGACGCGAACGGCGTCTCCTCCAACTTGGCGAACAGGTCGGCGGGGTCGCCGCCGAGCTCCTCGGCGAACAGCTTGTGCACCTCGTCGGTGTCCGCGGGCGGTACCCGGTCGAGCAGGCCGCGGAATTCGCGGGACAGGGATTCGCCGAACGCCCCCGGGCTGGACGCGATGATCTGTCCGAATTTCACGTACGTCGGGCCGAGGTCGGCGAAGGTCTGCGGGAGCTGCTTGATCACCTTCTGCTGCCACGGGCCCCGCCCCGGCAACTTGCTGACGACGCGGGCGGCGGCGCGGGTGACCTGCCAACCGGTGACGGCTACCCGGGCCGCTTCGACCGGCAGCGGCACCCGGTCAAGCCTGGCCACCTCTCGGTGCTTGGTGGAACTCATCCCAGCAGTCTGCCAAATCGGCGGAGTCAGGCCCAATTCTCTAGCTCGGACGCTCACCGGCGTTCCAGGGCTGCACCCAGCCCTGGATCGCCCAGCCCTCCAGCCCCGCGATCAATTCGTACATGGTGGCGCCGTCGATGGTTTCGCGAATGATGTCGGCGTGCCCCGCGTGCCGGGCCAACTCGTTGATCACATGCAGGATCACCCAGCGCACCGACCAGGCCTTCTGATCCTTGGGGAACCAGGGGATGTCCTGGGGAACCGGCACCGCGGCGTCCAGGTCCGCGGTCTCCACCAGCCGCAGCGACGCCGCGTTCTGTTCCTTGAATGCCCGCAACAGGCCGTCGAGCGTCTCGTCGGGCCGCATCACGTGCTGATCCGCGAACTCCCTCGCGATCTGCTCGAACGGGCGGGTGTCCTTGGGCGGCCCGCCCGGCGCGGCGGCGACCCGCGCCATCCAATTGCGCTGCATCGCGGTGGCGTGTTTGACCAGCCCGCCGATCGATAGCGCGCTGACCGAGGGTGTGGACCGGGCCTGTTCATCGGTGAGGCCGTAGCTGACGGCGAAGTACGCGCTCTGGTGAAACTCCAGGAATTCGCGCAGGGCGCTGCGTTCGTCGGCCACGGGCCGGGCAAGAGCTGGCATTCTCGGATATTAGGTCCCATGCGCCGTAAAGTGCGGGGATGCAGCTGGTTTCGGCGCACTCGACCGAGCTTTTCGTCGGGCCGCCGGACGCGCCGTTGCAGCTGGCCCGCGTCACCGTTTCCGCCGTAGCCGAGCCGACGCCCGTCCGCGTCGACGGGGACGGTTTGAGCGGGGAGGCCGTGGTCAAGGCCGGCGTCGAGGTCGTCGAGGTTCCCGTTCGGGTGGACCGCCCGGTCGTCGGACAGCGGCGTGCGGCGCGGGTGCTGGCCGCCGGCGCCCGGGAGCCGTTCGAGTTCGTCGTGGCCGAGCCCGGCTGGACCATGTTCATGGTCAGTCACTTCCACTACGACCCGGTCTGGTGGAACACCCAGGGCGCCTATACCAGCGAGTGGACCGAGGACCCGCCGGGGCGGGCCCGGCAGACGAACGGCTTCGAGCTGGTGCACGCGCACCTGGAAATGGCCCGTCGCGAGCCCGAGTACAAGTTCGTGCTGGCCGAGGTCGACTACCTCAAGCCGTACTGGGACACCCGGCCCGAGGACCGCGCCGACCTGCGCCGGTTCATCGCGCAGGGCCGCGTCGAGGTGATGGGCGGAACCTACAACGAACCCAACACCAACCTCACCAGCCCGGAAACGACGATCCGAAACCTGGTGCACGGCATGGGTTTTCAGCGTGACGTGCTGGGCGCCGAGCCGGCCACCGCCTGGCAGCTGGACGTGTTCGGCCACGACCCGCAATTCCCCGGGATGGCCGCGGACGCCGGGCTGACCTCGAGCTCGTGGGCGCGGGGCCCGCACCACCAGTGGGGGCCGGCCTCGGGCGGTGGCGCAGCCGGCGGCGTCGACCGCATGCAGTTCTGCAGCGAGTTCGAATGGATCTCGCCGTCGGGCCGCGGCCTGCTCACCCATTACATGCCCGCGCATTACTCGGCGGGCTGGTGGATGGACTCGTCGACGTCGGCGGCCGAGGCCGAGGACGCCACCATGGCGCTCTTCGAGCAGCTCAAGAGGGTCGCGTTGACGCGCAACGTGCTGTTGCCCGTCGGCACCGACTACACGCCGCCGAACAAGTGGGTCACCGCCATCCACCGCGACTGGGCCGCGCGCTACACCTGGCCGCGCTTCGTGTGCGCGCTGCCGCGGGAGTTCTTCGCGGCCGTGCGCGCCGAACTGGCCGAGCGCGGCCGGGCGCCGTCACCGCAGACCCGCGACATGAACCCGATCTACACGGGCAAGGACGTGTCCTACATCGACACCAAGCAAGCCAACCGGGCCGCGGAGAACGCCGTCTTGGAGGCCGAGCGGTTCGCCGTGTTCGCCGCGCTGCTGGCCGGCGCCGAGTACCCGCAGGCGGCGCTGGCCAAGGCGTGGGTGCAGCTGGCTTACGGGGCGCACCATGACGGCATCACCGGCTCGGAGTCCGACCAGGTCTACCTCGACCTGCTGACCGGCTGGCGCGATGCGTGGGAGCTGGGCCGGGCGGCCCGCGACGCGTCGCTGGCGCTGCTGTCCGGCGCGGTCGACGGTGACGTCATCGTGTGGAACCCGCTGGCGCAGCAGCGCACCGACATCGTGACCGCGCGGTTCGACCCGCCGCTCGCCGCCGGGGCCCGGGTGCTGGACGCGGACGGCGCCGAGTTGCCCGCGCACGTCGAGCACGGCGGCCGGGCGGTCACGTGGCTGGCGCGCGAGGTGCCGTCGTTGGGTTGGCGGGCCTACCGACTCGTTCCCGACGACGGGCCGACCGGCTGGGAGCCGATGCCCGGCTCCGCGATCGCCAACGAGCACTACCGCCTCGAGGCCGACCCGGCGCGCGGCGGGGGAGTCGTGTCCCTGGTTCAGGACGGTCGCGAGCTGATCGCCGACGGCCGGGTGGGCAACGAACTGGCCGTCTACGAGGAATACGCGGCGCACCCGACGCAGGCCGAGGGCCCGTGGCACCTGCTGCCCAAAGGGCCGGTGGTGTGCTCGTCGGAGTCGTCGGCCCGGGTGCGCGCCTGCCGCGGCCCGCTTGGGCAGCGGCTCGTCGTCACGGGGCGGATCGGCACCCTGCTGCGCTACACCCAAACCATCACCCTGTGGCGGGGCGTGGCGCGGGTGGACTGCCGCACCACCGTCGACGAATTCACCGGCGCCGACCGCCTGGTGCGGTTGCGCTGGCCATGCCCGGTGCCGGGCGCCATGCCGGTCAGTGAGGTCGGTGACGCCGTCATCGGGCGGGGTTTCGCGTTGCTGCACCTCGGGCGCGAATCGGTGGACACCGCGCGGCACCCGTGGACGCTGGACAACCCGGCCTACGGCTGGTTCGGCCTGTCGTCGGCGGTGCGGGTCCGGGTGGGCCCGCCTCACGGCCAAGCCGTGCGGGCGATCTCGGTGGCCGAGGTGGTGTCGCCGGACGAGGCGGTATCGGGGCCACTGGCGCGCGAGCTGATGGTCGCGCTGGTCCGCGCGGGGGTGACGGCCACCTGCGGCGGTGCGGACAAGCCGCGCTACGGCCACCTCGACGTCGATTCGAACCTGCCCGACGCGCGCATCGCGCTGGGCGGACCGGCCCGCAACGCCTTCACCAAACTCGTGCTGACGCAGGCCGACCCGGCCTACGCGGAGGAACTCGACCGCCAGTTGACGACGACGGGCCGGGCCAGGGTCTGGGTGCCGGCCGCGACGCCGCTGGCAGCGGTGTGGGTGCCCGGCGCGGACCTGCGTGCGCCGGCGGCGTTGCCGGTGCTGGTGATCGCGGGCCGTGACGAGGAGGGCCTGGTCGCCGCGATCGCCTCGCTGGCCGAGGATCTCGGCGACGCCGAAGTCGTCGTGACCCAGGGGGCACCGGCGGGAGCCGGCGATTTCGAGGACCGCACCGTCGCCCTGCTCAACCGGGGGGTGCCCAGCTTCGCCGTCGACGCCGAGGGCACCCTGCACACCGCGTTGATGCGTTCCTGCACCGGCTGGCCGTCGGGCATCTGGATCGACGAACCGCGCCGCAGCGCCCCGGACGGCTCGAACTTCCAACTCCAGCACTGGACCCACGTGTTCGACTACGCACTGGTCTGCGGTGCCGGTGACTGGCGGCACGCCGAGATCCCCGCCCGCAGCGCGCAGTTCTCCCACCCGCTGCTTGCCGCCGCGGCCGGCGGGCCGCCGGGCGCGTTGCCCGCGGCCGGATCGCTGCTGAGCGTGCAGCCCGCCGGCCGGGTGCGGCTGGCGGCCCTCAAGGCGGCCGGCAACCCGCTCACGGCGGGCAGCGCCCGGCCGGTCGACCCGCGCACGGTGGCGCTGCGCTTGGTGGAAACGACGGGTGCGGGGGCCGGCGTGGCGATCGGTTCGGACGTCGGCGAGGTCAGCGACTTCCGCGACGCCGACCTGCTCGAAAACCGGCGCGAATCCCACCACCCGCTCGATCTGCACGGCTACCAGGTGGCCACCGTGCTGGCCCGCTTCGAGGCGCCCAGCGCGCCGGCGCAGTCCAGCGCGCCGCCCCCGCAAGCCGAAACCGCGCAGCCGCTGTACGCGCGCTACTGGCTGCACAACCGGGGACCCGCGCCGCTCGGCGGGCTGCCGGCCGTCGCTCACCTCCACCCCGCCCGGGTGACGGCGGAGCCCGGCGGCGAGGTCGCGGTGCGGCTCACCGCGGCCAGCGACTGCAGCGATGCCACCCTGACCGGGACGGTCACCCTGATCTGTCCGGAGGGCTGGTCGGCCAAGCCCGACGAGCTGCCCCTCGCGCTGCGCAGCGGCGAGTACCGGGAGGCCGACGTGGCCGTGTCGGTGCCCGCCAGCGCCGCGCCGGGGCTGTACCCGGTCCGGGCCCAGCTCCGCATCACCGGGGAGGAGGTCCCGGCGGCGTGGCGACAGACGGTCGAGGATGTGTGCCTCGTCGAGGTCGGCGCGTGCGAGGCGGCGGAGCTGATCTACCTCGTCGAGGAGCCGGCCGAGGTGGAGCTGGCCGCCGGCGATACGGCGGCGCTGACCGTCAGGATCGGCAGCCACGCGGGGGCGGATCTGGCGCTCGAGGCGCATCTGATCAGCCCGTGGGGCACGTGGGAGTGGCTGGGCCCGGCCGCGATGGGCGCGGTGCTGCCGGCCCACGGCGCCACCGACCTCCGTTTCGAGGTGACGCCTCCGGCCTGGTTGGAACCCGGCCGGTGGTGGGCCCTGGTCCGGGTCGGCTGCGCCGGCCGGCTCATCTACACCCCGGCGATACAGGTGACCGTGACATGACCGTGGTCGCGACGGTTGCCGGCGTCCCGGTGTCGGTCGAGGAGGTCGACGCGGCCGAAACGCGGCTGCGCGGTGCGCCGGGCGCGGCCGCGCTGCCGCCCCGCGGCACCGGGGAGGGGCGTCAACTGCGGCGCTGGCTGGCCCAGCTGATCGTGACCGGGCGGGTGATCGCCGCCGAGGCCGACGCGCGCGGCCTGAGCGGCCGGGACGCGCCGGGCGAGGCCGACCTGCTGCCCGACGCGACGGCCCGGCTGGAGCTCGGCAGCGTCGCCGCGGCCGCGCTGGCCGACCCTCCCGCGCGGGCGCTGTTCGCCGACGTCACCGCCGGGGTGCGGGTCGCCGACGAGGAGGTGGCCGCCTATCACGCCCGCAACCCGCTGCGGTTCGCCGAGCCGCGCCGCGACCAGCACGGCTGGCGGGCCCCGTCGCCGGTCGGGCCGCCGCTGGCCGACGTGCGGTCGGCGATCGCCGACCATCTGCGGGGCGCCGCACGGCGACGCGCCTTCCGGGTGTGGCTGGACGCGCGGCGGGCCGAGCTGGTGCGGCTCGCTCCCGGCTACGAGCATCCCGGCGACCCCCGCCAACCCGACAACGTCCATCGGCACTGATCGCGATGCTCACCCTCTGCCTGGACATCGGCGGCACCAAGATCGCCGCCGGCCTCGCCGATCCCGATGGGGCGCTGGTGCACACCGTCGTCCGGCCCACGCCGGGCGGCGGTGCGGCCGAGGAGGTCTGGGCCGCGGTCGACGCGACCATCGCCGACGCGCTGCGCGCGGCCGACGGTGCGGTCGCCGCGGTGGGCATCGGTTCGGCCGGTCCCATCGACGTGCACGTCGGAACCGTCAGCCCCATCAACATCAAGGGCTGGCAAGGCTTTCCGCTGCGCGACCGGGTGGCGGCCGCGGTGCCGGGCGTGCCCGTACGGCTCGGCGGCGACGGCTTGTGCATGGCGCTGGGTGAGCACTGGCGTGGCGCGGGTCGCGGCGCGGACTTCCTGCTGGGCATGGTGGTGTCCACCGGAGTGGGCGGCGGACTGGTGCTCGGCGGCATCCCCTACACCGGCCGGACGGGCAATGCCGGTCACGTCGGGCACGTGGTGGTGGAGGACGGCGGACCGCCCTGCGTGTGCGGCGGCCGGGGCTGCGTCGAGGCCATCGCGTCCGGACCGTCGATGGTGCGCTGGGCCCGGGCCAACGGCTGGTCCGCGCCGCCCGTGGCGGGCGCCCGCGAGCTGGCCGCCGCGGCGGCGGGCGGGGACGCCGTGGCGGGCCGGGCGTTTCGCCGGGGTGCCACCGCGCTCGCGGCGATGATCGCCTCAGTCGGCGCGGTCTGCGACCTGGACCTGGTCGTCATCGGGGGAGGCGTCGCCAACTCCGGTCGCCTCCTCTTCGACCCGCTGCGGGAGAAGCTGGCCGAGTATGCCGGGCTGGACTTTCTGGCCGGTCTGCGGGCGGTGCCCGCCGAACTCGGCGGTGCGGCCGGGCTGGTCGGCGCCGCCAGGCTGGCGGGCCTCGGCTGAGGATCTCGATCACCTCGGCTTTCACCTGAGCACCGCCGTTTTGGCTGACGGGGGCGGGTCAGGCTATCCTGGTTGCCGATCCACCGAAGACCGTCGGTCACCGAGCAATCGGTCGAAGGTCCGGGAGCATCCCGGCGGCCCACGCAGGAGGACGAGGCATCTAGCGCCGGCACCCGCCGGCGCCTTTCACGCCCCGGCCGCTTCCTGCGCCGGGGCGTTCGTCGTTCCTCGGGTGAATCGCAGACGACACGTCGCATGGCTTTCACTTCAGGAGGTACGCATGGCCAGGGCTGACAAAGCCACCGCCGTTGCAGACATCGCCGAGCAGTTCAGGGACGCGACCGCGACCCTGATCACCGAGTACCGCGGGCTGACCGTGGCCAACCTGGCCGAGCTGCGCCGGTCGCTGAGCGGATCGGCCACCTACTCGGTGGCCAAGAACACGCTGATCAAGCGGGCGGCGTCCGAGGCGGGCGTCGAAGGCCTCGACGAGCTGTTCGCCGGGCCCACCGCCATCGCGTTCGTCACCGGGGAACCGGTCGACGCCGCCAAGGCCATCAAGACCTTCGCCAAGGACAACAAGGCGCTGGTCATCAAGGGCGGCTACATGGACGGCCGCGCGCTGAGCGTCGCCGAGGTCGAGCGCATCGCCGACCTGGAGTCGCGCGAGGTGCTGCTGGCCAAGCTGGCCGGCGCGATGAAGGGCAACCTCGCCAAGGCCGCCGGCCTGTTCAACGCGCCCGCCTCGCAGGTCGCCCGCCTCGCGGCCGCGCTGCAGGAAAAGAAGGCCGCAGAAGCCCCCGCGGCGCCCGCAGCACCGGCCCCCGCCGCGGAAGCCGCGGCGGCCGAGCCGGCCCCAGAACCAGCTTCGGAAACACCCACTGAGGCTCCGGAAACCCCGGCCGAAGCCGAATAACCCCAACCGGAAATTAGGAAGGACCCACACACCATGGCGAAAATGTCTACCGACGACCTGCTCGACGCCTTCAAGGAAATGACCCTGTTGGAGCTCTCCGACTTCGTCAAGAAGTTCGAGGAGACCTTCGAGGTCACCGCGGCCGCTCCGGTCGCCGTCGCCGCCGCCGGCCCGGCCGCCGGTGGCGCCCCCGCCGAGGCCGCCGAGGAGCAGTCCGAGTTCGACGTCATCCTCGAGGCCGCCGGCGACAAGAAGATCGGCGTCATCAAGGTGGTCCGCGAGATCGTCTCCGGCCTGGGCCTCAAGGAGGCCAAGGACCTGGTCGACGGCGCGCCCAAGCCGCTGCTGGAGAAGGTCGCCAAGGAGGCCGCCGACGAGGCCAAGGGCAAGCTGGAGGCCGCCGGCGCCACCGTCACCGTCAAATAGCTCCACTTCGCGAAACCCCCGGGACCGCCCTGCGGCTCCCGGGGGTTTCGTGTGCTCAGCCGGATCGCATGACCGACTGCAGGGACTGCGCCACCCCCTCGGGTGAGTCGCCCAGCGCCACAAGCAGATTCGAGTTCATGGACGCGAGCAGCGGCAGCACTTCGGCGCCGTCGTGGCCGTAGTAGCCGGCCAACTCCAGCATCACGAACCCGTGGATCAACGCCCAGAACTGGGCCGCGGTGGCCACCACGGCCGCGTCGTCGTCCGGTGAGCCCGCGCTGATCCGGCCCGCCAGCATGCACCGATGTACCCCGCGCACCACATGCGCAAAGCTCGGGTAGTGCCGCTCGACGTCGGCGACCGAGAGCGTCAGGACGTTGTCCGCCGGAGCGTTGATGCCGTGCGCGCTGGTGCTGCCGAACATCAGCCGGTACATGTGCCGATGCTTGATCGCGTAACGGCGGTAGGCCGCGCCGATCGTGAACAGGTCGGCGACCGGGTCGGCGGTCTGCGGCACCGTCAGCGCGGCGTCGAACTGCCGCAGCCCCTCCGCGGCCACCTCGGCGATGAGCCCCCGCATCCCCCCGAAATGGGTGTACACGGCCATCGTCGAGGTTCCGGCCGCGCCGGCGACCTTGCGGGTTTGCAGCGCGTCGGGGCCGTGCTCGTGCAGCAGGTCGACTGCGGCGCACAGCATCTCGTCCCGGACGCTGCCTCGCCCGGCCGGCGTCGTGCGCGAGGTCGCTTCTGAAGTCATCGTTGCCATCTTTCCATCCGCGGCGTACGGTTCCTATAACAACGTCATAACAATGTTATAGGAGTCAGAGATGACGTCCGTGCAAACCACCGAAACCCCGAATCCCTATTTGGAGGGCCTGCTGGCCCCGGTGGGCGCCGAGGTGACCGCGACCGACCTGCCGGTTACCGGGCACATCCCCGAGCACCTCGACGGACGCTATCTGCGCAACGGGCCCAACCCGGCCGAAGAGGTCGACCCGGCCACCTATCACTGGTTCAGCGGCGACGGGATGGTGCACGGCGTCGCGCTGCGCGACGGGAAGGCCCAGTGGTACCGCAACCGTTGGGTGCGCAGCCTGTCGGTGTGCGCCACCCTCGGCGAGCCGACGCCTGGCCGGCTCGATCCGCGGGCGGGCATGCTCTCGCTGGGGGCCAACACCAACGCCCTGACCCACGCCGGGCGCACCCTGGCGCTGGTCGAGGGTGGCGTGGCCAACTACGAGCTGACCGACGAGCTGGACACCGTCGGGACGTGCGACTTCGACGGCACCCTGTCCGGCGGCTACACCGCTCATCCGCACCGCGATCCGCGCACCGGCGAATTGCACGCCGTCTCTTACTCTTTCGCCCGCGGCCGAACCGTGCAGTACTCGGTGATCGACACCCGGGGGCGGGCCCGTCGCACGGTCGACATCGAGGTGTCGGGGTCGCCGATGATGCACGACTTCTCGCTGACCGACTCCTACGTCGTCATCTACGACCTGCCGGTGACGTTCGACCCGATGCAGGTGCTGCCGGTGACCATGCCCCGCTGGCTCGCCCTGCCGGCCCGGCTGGCGCTGCAGGCGTTGATCGGGCGCGTGCGGGTGCCGAGCCCGATCAACGCGATGATGAACCGAAACCCGAAGCATTCCGACCGGATGCCGTACGCCTGGGACACCGGCTACCCGGCGCGCGTCGGCGTCATGCCCCGGGAGGGTGGCAGTAAGGACGTGCGCTGGTTCGATATCGAGCCCTGCTACGTCTACCACCCGCTCAACGCCTACTCCGAGATGCGGGACGGCGCCGAGGTTTTGGTGCTCGACGTGGTGCGTTACTCGCGGATGTTCGACCGCGACCGGCGCGGGCCCGGCGGCGACACCCCGCCCACGCTGGACCGCTGGACCATCAACCTGGCGACCGGCGCGGTGAGCACCGAATGCCGCGACGACGAGCCGCAGGAATTTCCCCGGATCAACGAGGACCGGCTGGGCGGGCCGCACCGGTTCGGCTACACGGTCGGTGCGTACTTCTCCGGCGGCGCCTCCGCGCTGTACAAGCACGACTACGCGACCGGGGGCCGCGCGGTCGCGCCGCTCGATCCCGACCTTTTGCTCGGCGAGATGTCCTTCGTGCCCAATCCCGGGGCCGGTCCCGAGGACGACGGCGTTCTGATGGGCTACGGCTATCACCGCGGCCGTGACGAAGGCCAGTTGGTGTTGCTGGACGCGGCGACGCTCGAGTCGGTGGCCACCGTGCACCTGCCGCAGCGCGTGCCGATGGGCTTCCACGGCAACTGGGCGCCCACTGGCTAACGCGCGTCGAATAGGACGCCGCCCGCCGGCGGCGGCCGGATCTCAGGTCGGCCAATTTTTCCCGGCTGTGCCGCGCAACCCTGATGCCGTGCAGTAAGCGTGCGCTACAGTGACTCATGCCACACAAAAGGGCAGGTGGTGGGCTTGAGCGTCGACGGAAGGATCTCCCATGGGTGTCGCTATTGAGGTGAACGGCCTCACGAAGTCCTTCGGAGCGTCCAGGATTTGGGAAGACGTGACGCTGGAGGTCCCCGCGGGTGAGGTCAGCGTCCTGCTGGGGCCCTCGGGTACGGGTAAATCGGTGTTCCTGAAGTCCCTGATCGGTCTGCTGCGGCCGGAGCGCGGCTCGGTCGTCATCGACGGCACCGACATCCTGCAGTGCTCGGCCAAGGAGCTCTACGAGATCCGCACGCTGTTCGGCGTGATGTTCCAGGACGGCGCGCTGTTCGGTTCGATGAACCTCTTCGACAACGCGGCGTTCCCGCTGCGCGAGCACACCAAGAAGAAGGAAGGCGAGATCCGTGACATCGTCATGGAGAAGCTGACCATGGTCGGCCTGGGTGGCGACGAGAAGAAGTTCCCCGGTGAGATCTCCGGCGGTATGCGCAAGCGCGCCAGCCTGGCCAGGGCGCTGGTGATGGACCCGCAGATCATCCTCTGCGACGAGCCGGACTCGGGTCTGGACCCCGTTCGCACCGCCTACCTGAGCCAGCTGATCCTCGACATCAATGCCCAAATCGACGCCACCGTCCTGATCGTCACGCACAACATCAACATCGCCCGCACCGTCCCGGACAACATGGGGATGCTCTTCCGCCGCAAGCTGGTCATGTTCGGCCCGCGCGAGGTCCTGCTGACCAGCGACGAGCCGGTCGTGCGGCAGTTCCTCAACGGGCGCCGCATCGGGCCGATCGGCATGTCCGAGGAGAAGGACGAGTCGACCATGGCCGAAGAGCAGGCCGCTCTCGAGGCCGGTCAGCACGCCGGTGGTGTGGAGGAGATCGAAGGGGTGCCGCCGCAGATCGTCGCGTCGCCGGGAATGCCGGAGCGTAAGGCCGTCGGCCGGCGCCAGGCGCGGGTGCGCGACATCCTGCACACCCTGCCGCAGAAGGCGCAGGCCGCGATCATCGACGATATGGAAGGAACCCACAAGTACCGGGCGCACGAGGTCGGCGACTGAGACGACCGGCCCGGGGTTTCGCGATAACTTCGCGTAACTCTCCCGGCCCGCCCTCTTGACGACGGGCCGTAAACGGGTCAGTCTGTTGGGCAGCATGTATCCAGTGGAGAGTCGAGATGCCAGCCAGCGCCGATGTCCCTGGATTGCCTGTGCTGGACAGTTGAGGAATGCGCCGCCCTACGCTATTGTTGGACGTTGCGCTGGCTACCTCCTGCCCACCTCACCCGCCACTTGACACTGTGGTCTAAGCCTGAGCCCCCTCTAGGGGCTTAGTTCTTTACTTGTGCGCGTGAGATACGGACAGATTGTTCGCCGGCCTAACCGACACAATTTCGCGGCGAACGCCACCGGTGGTTCCGGTTTTCGTGAGTCGCACGAGGTGCTGGAAGGATGCATCTTGGCTGATTCTCGCCAGAGCAAAACGGATCGCCCACATGGTTCCTCTGATGGAAGTTCCTTAAACGGCTCCGTACCCGGAGCGCCCAACCGAGTTTCCTTCGCCAAGCTCCGGGAACCGCTCGAGGTTCCCGGCCTGCTCGACGTGCAGATCGACTCGTTCGAATGGTTGGTCGGCGCGCCCCGCTGGCGTGCGGCCGCCACCGATCGTGGCGAGCCCAGCCCGGTGGGCGGCCTCGAGGAGGTGCTCGTAGAGCTCTCGCCGATCGAGGACTTCTCCGGCTCGATGTCGCTGTCGTTCTCCGACCCTCGTTTCGACGAGGTCAAGGCGCCGGTCGACGAGTGCAAAGACAAGGACATGACGTACGCGGCCCCGCTGTTCGTCACGGCCGAGTTCATCAACAACAACACCGGCGAGATCAAGAGCCAGACGGTGTTCATGGGCGACTTCCCGATGATGACCGAGAAGGGCACCTTCATCATCAACGGGACCGAGCGTGTGGTCGTCAGCCAGCTGGTGCGCTCGCCCGGCGTGTACTTCGACGAGACGATCGACAAGTCCACCGAGAAGCTGCTGCACAGCGTCAAGGTGATCCCGAGCCGCGGCGCGTGGCTCGAGTTCGACGTCGACAAGCGCGACACCGTCGGCGTGCGCATCGACCGCAAGCGCCGCCAGCCCGTCACCGTGCTGCTCAAGGCGCTCGGCTGGACGAACGAGCAGATCCACGAGCGGTTCGGGTTCTCCGAGATCATGATGGGGACGCTGGAAAAGGACAACACCGCCGGCACCGACGAGGCACTGCTGGACATCTACCGCAAGCTGCGCCCGGGCGAACCGCCGACCAAGGAGTCCGCGCAGACCCTGCTGGAGAACCTGTTCTTCAAGGAGAAGCGCTACGACCTGGCCCGCGTCGGCCGCTACAAGGTCAACAAGAAGCTCGGCCTGAACGCCGGCAAGCCGATCACGTCGTCGACGCTGACCGAGGAAGACGTCGTCGCCACCATCGAATACCTGGTGCGCCTGCACGAGGGCCAGGTCACGATGACCGTCCCCGGCGGCATCGAGGTGCCGGTGGAAACCGACGACATCGACCACTTCGGCAACCGCCGGCTGCGTACCGTCGGCGAGTTGATCCAGAATCAGATCCGGGTCGGCATGTCCCGGATGGAGCGGGTCGTCCGCGAGCGGATGACCACCCAGGACGTCGAGGCGATCACGCCGCAGACGCTGATCAACATCCGCCCGGTGGTCGCCGCGATCAAGGAGTTCTTCGGCACCAGCCAGCTCTCCCAGTTCATGGACCAGAACAACCCGCTGTCGGGTCTGACCCACAAGCGCCGGCTGTCGGCGCTGGGCCCGGGTGGTCTGTCCCGTGAGCGGGCCGGGCTGGAGGTCCGTGACGTGCACCCGTCGCACTACGGCCGGATGTGCCCGATCGAGACCCCGGAGGGTCCCAACATCGGTCTGATCGGCTCGCTGTCGGTGTACGCGCGCGTCAACCCGTTCGGCTTCATCGAGACGCCCTACCGCAAGGTGGTCGACGGTGTGGTCACCGACGAGATCCACTACCTGACCGCCGACGAGGAGGACCGCCACGTCGTGGCGCAGGCCAACTCGCCGATCGACGACGCCGGCCGGTTCGAAGAGTCGCGCGTCCTGGTCCGCCGCAAGGCGGGCGAGGTCGAGTACGTGCCGTCGTCCGAGGTGGACTACATGGACGTCTCGCCGCGCCAGATGGTGTCGGTGGCCACCGCCATGATCCCGTTCCTCGAGCACGACGACGCCAACCGTGCCCTGATGGGCGCCAACATGCAGCGCCAGGCGGTTCCGCTGGTGCGCAGCGAGGCGCCGCTGGTGGGCACCGGCATGGAGCTGCGCGCCGCGATCGACGCCGGCGACGTCGTCGTCGTGGACAAGGCCGGGGTGATCGAGGAGGTCTCCGCCGACTACATCACCGTGATGGCCGACGACGGCACCCGGCACACCTACCGGATGCGCAAGTTCGAGCGCTCCAACCACGGGACGTGCGCCAACCAGTCGCCGATCGTGGACGCCGGCGACCGGGTCGAGGCCGGCCAGGTCATCGCCGACGGCCCGTGCACCGAGAACGGTGAGATGGCGCTGGGCAAGAACCTGCTGGTGGCGATCATGCCGTGGGAGGGCCACAACTACGAGGACGCGATCATCCTGTCCAACCGCCTGGTTGAGGAGGACGTGCTCACCTCGATTCACATCGAGGAGCACGAGATCGACGCCCGCGACACCAAGCTGGGCGCCGAGGAGATCACCCGGGACATCCCGAACGTCTCCGACGAGGTCCTCGCCGACCTCGACGAGCGCGGCATCGTCCGCATCGGCGCCGAGGTTCGTGACGGCGACATCCTGGTCGGCAAGGTCACCCCGAAGGGTGAGACCGAGCTGACCCCGGAGGAGCGGCTGCTGCGGGCGATCTTCGGCGAGAAGGCCCGCGAGGTCCGCGACACGTCGCTGAAGGTGCCGCACGGCGAGTCCGGCAAGGTCATCGGCATCCGGGTGTTCTCCCGCGAGGAC
>CAVTBA010000021.1:0-83364 GCA_963732835.1 uncultured Actinomycetota bacterium | reverse complement strand
CCGGCCAGCTTGTACGGCGGGTTCCGGGGGGCGTTGACCTGCACTGGCGATGTCATGGCGGCTACACCGTGAGCGCGAAGTTGGGGTTGACGCCATAGAGCGCCAACGCGGCGGCCAGAACGACGACCTGCACCGATACCAGCGAGAAACGCATGGATCGGCCGACGGCCTCCCCGACGCCGACGGGTCCGCCGCCGGCGTTGTATCCGTAGAAGCAGTGCGTGATCATCACGACCGCCGTGATGATGATGGCCTCGAGGAACGACCAGAACACGTCGTCGGGACGCAGGAAGGTCCGGAAGTAGTGCTCGTAGGTGCCGTTGGATTGCCCGTAGAGCACCGTCGTGGTGATCTGCGGGGACAGGAACGACATGATCATGGCCAGCGAGTAGAGCGGAATGATGACCACCAGACCGGCCATGATCCGGGTGGTCACCAGGAACGAGATCGACTTGATGCCCATGACTTCCAGCGCGTCGATCTCTTCGCTGATGCGCATGGCCCCCAGCTCGGCGGTCGCGCCCGCGCCGACCGTGGCGGCCATCGCGATGCCGGTGACGACAGGGGCGGCGATGCGCACGTTGATCAGCGCGGCGAAGAAACCGGTGAAAGCCTCGACGCCGATGTTGCCCAGCGAGGCGAACCCCTGGATGGCAACCAGGGAGCTGCCCGAGAGCGTCACGAACCCGACGATCGCGACGGTGCCGCCGATGACGGCCATCGCGCCGGTGCCCATGCCGATCTGGGCGATCAGTCGCAGGGTCTCCTTGCGGTAGTTGCGCAGCGCGTGCGGGATGTGCCCGAGGGCCACCGCCCCGAACCAGGCCATCTGGCCGACGTCGTCGAGGCCGCGGCCCGCGGCACCGCCGTAACGGTTGAGGTTCTCGACTGCCCGGGGGAAGCGGGCGCGTAATACGGCAGCGGTTGACATGTCAGTGGCCCGTTCCGAATCGCACGCCGATGGTCGTCAGCACCACGTTGACCGCGTACAGCGCGACGACGCAGAGCACGACGGTCTCGTTGACGGCGGTGCCCAGCCCCTTGGAGCCGCCGCGCACGGTCAGCCCGCGGTAGCAGCCGACCAGTCCCGCGATGAGGCCGAAAATCGCGGCCTTGACAGTCGCGATGACCACCTCGGGCAGGCCGGTGATCGTGGTCAGGGTGGCCAGGTAAGCGCCGCCGGAGACGTTTTGCAGGTAGACGCCGAACAGGTAGCCACCGACCAGGCCGACGGTGATCACCAGGCCGTTGAGCAAAGTGGCGACCAGGGTCGCGGCGATCACGCGGGGAACCACCAGCCGGTGGATCGGATCGATGCCGAGGACCTCCATGGCGTCGATCTCCTCGCGGATGGTGCGGGCGCCCAGGTCCGCGCAGATCGCCGTCGACCCCGCGCCGGCCACCACCAGCACCGTCGTGAGCGGCCCGAGCTGGGTGACCGCACCGATCGCCGCGCCGGCGCCGGACAGGTCGGCCGCTCCGAACTGCGCCAGCAGCACGTTGAGCGTGAAGATCAACAGGACGGTCAGCGGGATCGACACCATGATGGTCGGCAGGAACGCCACCCGCATGATGAACCAGCACTGCAGGACGAATTCGCGCCATTGGAACGGCCAGCGAAACAGCGCCCTTCCGGCCAGGACGCACATCCGGAAAAATCCCCCGATGAGCGTCAGCGGGCTCTCCAGTTGGTCGCGCAGGTAACCGACCAGGTAAGGGCCCCGTTGACTCGTCGACGTTGAAGTCACCGCTGCCCCCTCCGGCCCATGCCGCGTGCCTCTGGGCGCCGCGGCGGATCGTGTAACACGCCTCGCCCCCTCGCCACTAAGCGGCCGGGGGTGCCCCCACGTCGCCGAGACCCAACGTGTGTGACCACCGGCTCCCTACTGGCAAGTAGTAACGGAGACCACAGGAATGTACCCGATGGCCAAGCACGTGTGAACCGCATCTGCACAATTAACCCTTCGTCAACAGCGGGCAAACGTTACACTTTCCGTCAGCTCTCCTCTCGGGCAGTGAAATCATTTGTTGTGGAACGTTTTTCGTCGAAATTTGCGGTGCCGTAACGGATTCGTAGTTCGGTCTTGAGCACCTTGCCGGCGGGGTTGCGCGGCAGCGCATCCACGATCTCGAGCGCCTTGGGATGCTTGTACCGCGCGAGCCGCTCGGCCAGGAATTCCTCCAACTCGTCGAGCAGCAGCTGGTCGCCGGCGACGGCCGCGACCGCGATCGGCACCTCGCCCCACTTGTGGTGGGAACGCCCGATGACCGCGACTTCGACAATGACGGGATGGCTGGCCAGCACGTTTTCCACCTCAGCGCAGTAGATGTTCTCGCCACCCGAGATGATCATGTCTTTCTTGCGATCCACCACCCAGACGTAGCCGTCGGCGTCCATTCGGACGAGGTCCCCGGAGTGGAACCAACCGTCCGCGAACGCCTCCGCGGTGGCCTCCGGGTTGTTCCAGTAGCCGCTCATCAAAGTTGCTGCGCGGTAAACGATTTCGCCGACCTCGCCGACCGGTACGTCGTTCATGTTTTCGTCGACCACGCGGGCGGCCACGGTCGGGATCACCTTGCCGACCGATCCACGTTTGCGGATCGCGTCCTCCCCCAGCAGCATGCAGGTCACCGGCGACATCTCGGTCTGGCCGAACGCGGCCAGAATCTGGGTTCCGGGAAATGTCGCCGACATCTCGCGCAGCAGCGCGTCGGGCGCCGGCGCGGCCCCCCACGACATCACTCGCAACCTCAGGTCGCGCGGGCGTGCTTGTTGCTCGGCGCAGACCGCCTGCCACTGCGCGGGCACCAGGAAGATGCCGGTGACCTTCTCTTCGGCCAGCACGTCGAGCAGTTGCCCCGGCTCGAACGCGCCGAGCGGGTAGATCACCGTGGGGGTGCCGAGCAGCATCCCGGTCAGCATGTTGCCGATCCCGGCGATGTGGAAGAACGGGACGCCGACGAAACCGACGTCGCTGTTGATGTCGGCGCCGTTGGTGTACAGCCCCGTCATGGTCTGGCCGGTCAGGTTGGTGTGGGTCAGCACGGCGCCCTTGGGGCGGCCGGTGGTGCCCGAGGTGTACATGATCAGCGCCGGCGAATCGTTCGGGATGTCGACGGGCTCGTGCGCAGCCCCGGGCTCGTCGATCAGGTCTTCGTAGCCAAGCACGCTGTCGTCGCCTGCGCCGCCGGCCACGACGATGGTCCCCAGCAGTGGCTCGACATCGCGAACCCCGGTCGCCACCGGGGCCAGCACCGGTTCGGTGATCATCACGCGGGCTTCGCAATCCTGGACCAGGAAGGCGATTTCGGCGGCGGTGAGCCGGAAGTTCAGCGGAACGGCGATGCCGCCGAGCATGTTGACCGCCAGCACCGACTCGACGAATTCGGTGCGGTTGAGCATCAGGACCATGACCCGATCGCCGAAGCCGACTCCCCGACGGCTCAACGCATCGGCCAGCGCCGCCACCCGGCGCCGCAGCTCTCCCCACGTGACGGTCTTCCCGAGGAACCGCAGCGCCGTCGCCGCCGGTTGCATCAGCGCATGCCGGTCGAGCTGGTTGACCCAGTTCTGCCGCCGGGCCAGGTACGGCTGCTCGGTTCCCTGTGTCAGATGGCTCGCCAATTGCGCGGTCAACCCGACGCCCTTCCCTTCACTCGCGCACCGCTTGCGCCAGGTTGATATTTGATAAAACATGGTGTTGTCTGGGTCACATTATGGCCTTAAAGCCCTGCTGACAAGCCCCGACACAAGTTTCAAACCAACCTCCGCGAAGCCCCGAAAGCCCTGGCAGCCCCCGTGAACGCACCGATATCCACGCGACTGAGGAGCCGACGGCCACTGCGCCGGGCACAGTTGTCCGATGAGGTCGCGGGCCATCTGCGGGCGGCGATCATGTCCGGGGCCTTGCGGCCAGGAACGTTCATCCGCCTCGATGAGACCGCGGCCGAGCTGGGCGTCAGCGTCACGCCGGTGCGCGAAGCCCTGCTGAAGCTGCGCGGCGAGGGCATGGTGCAGCTCGAACCGAACCGCGGTCACGTCGTGCTGCCGCTGACGCGCCAAGACATCGAGGACATCTTCTGGCTGCAGGCCACCATCGCCAAGGAGCTGGCCGCCGCGGCCACCGACCACATCACCGACACCGAAATCAACGAGCTGGAGCGCATCAACGAGGCGCTTGCCGCGGCCGTCGGATCCAGCGATGCCGAGACCATCGCGGGCATCGAGTTCGCGTTCCATCGGGTCTTCAATCAGGCGAGCGGGCGGATCAAGTTGGCCTGGTTCCTGCTGAACGCCGCGCGCTACATGCCGGTGCTGGTGTACGCCTCCGATCAGCAGTGGGGCGCGGCCGCCGTCGACAATCACCGGCAGCTGATCGCGGCGCTGCGCCGGCGCGACGCCGCCGCGGTGATCGAACACACGGTGTGGCAGTTCACCGACGCGGCGGCCCGGCTGACCGAGATGCGGGACCGCACGGGGATCTTCTGAGCGGCGATCGCAAGCGCGGCGAAGCCGGGCGAAGCGGGTCGCCGCCCATCGGACTGAGCGGCGATCGCAAGCGCGGCGAAGCCGGGCGAAGCGGGTCGCCGCCCATTGGACTGAGTGGCGATCGCCTTGGGGACGTTCCCTAGCCGGCGGCCAGCTGCTCGGCGCGCCGCTTGAGGCTTTCGGCGAGGTGGTCCAGGACGTTGTTGAGCAGTTGCTTGACCATCGGCGCCGGAACCGGCATCGAGGTCTCGACGTCCAGATCCACGGTCAACAAGCTCGACGTCCCCACCTCCACCACGCTGAACAGCTGCTCCTGCTTGGTGAATAGGTCACCCTGCTGCAGGACGGTCTGGATCTGGTTTTCCCCCGGGTAATACACGGCCTGGATGAACATGCTCTGCATGCCTTGGTAGTCGGTGTCGAGCCGCAGCTGGCTGGGGCGCCCGTCGTCGTAGCGGGCGAGCACCCAGAGGCCCTTGATCTCCTCGTTCCACTGCGGGTACGCCTCGAAGTCGGCGACGATCGCCATGATCAAGGCGGCGTCGGCGCCGACCTCGACGGTCTTGCTCATAACTGGCATCGGCGAAGCATAGCGGGATGCGCCGGTATCGAAACTGACCGGCCCGAGCGCCATTTCAGGCCTGATCGCCCACGCGGACCGTCGACAGCAGCGACCGGATGCCGTCGGGAATCGGGACGGATGCGCGGCTGGTCCGATCGACGTAGACGTGCACCCAGTGTCCCAGAGCCGTGATCGCCCGGGCTTCGCCGTCGTTGCCGCGGAACACGCCGAGCCGGTAGGTGACGCTGCTGCGGCCAAGGCGCGTCACCGCGAGGCCCACCGTCAGGCTTTCCGGGAAATGCAGTTCGGAGAAATAGCGGCAGCCCGACTCCGCGACGATGCCCAGCGCGGGCGTGGTGAGCGGGTCGAGCCCCGTGCCGGTGTTGATCCATGCGTTGATGGCAGTGTCAAACAGTTGGTAGTACACCGCATTGTTGAGGTGACCGAACATGTCGTTGTCGGCCCACCGGGTTTCCACCGGCCACAACACGGGGAAGTCGTCGCTGGTGAGATTGTCCGGCGCGGGCGGAACCACGGGAACTGACGCCATCGTTGTATTCCAGCACGACTACCAGTAGCGCATCGCCTGCCGAAACAGGTCCGACAGAACCGGCTCGCTCATCTCTCGCGGAGCGTTCTGTAACAGGCGCTGCTGGGGGTAAGCGCCCTGGGTCAGGGCCACCACATCGTCTTCTGTGTAGCCCACGCCACTTAGCCCGTTCGGCATGCCCACCGCTCGCATGATCCGGATGAGTTCAGCGGCGAGTACATCGCCCGCATCCTTCGCGCCGGCGCCGCGGGTGTCAGCGCCGAGCAGCCTGGCGCCCTCCAAGTGCCGCTCCGGGCTCACCTCCGCCGTGAACCGGAACGACGACGGCGCGTTGAGGATGACGGCCATGCCGTGCGGCACGAGCGGCTCCTCGGCGGGGTACCCCGAGGGGCGGAAGTCACGGACCAGCCCGGCCACCGCGTAGGCCATGCCGTGCGGTGCATGAACGCCCGCGTTGCCAAACGCGATGCCCGCCAGGGTGGCGGCCCACATCATCTGCTCGCGGGCCTCACTGTCGCAGGCGTCGTTCACCGCGCGCTCCAAGAATTGCCCCAGTACGCGCAACGCCTCGCGGCAGCCCAGATCGCTCCACGGATTGGCACCCTGGCTCATGGGTCGCAGCCTGGGCCGCTCGGGTGCGCGCCGCCGGACATAGGGCCGCGCGGTGTAGGACTCCAGCGCGTGAGACAGCACATCGAGTCCCGCGGAGGCGACGACCTCGGGGGGCAGGCTTGCGGTGCAGTCGGGGTCGACGAGCGCCTCGGTGGGACGCAGCGCGTGCGAAGCGATGCCGGTCTTGGCAGACATCGACACGAGGTCGAAGATCGCGATGCCGGTTACCTCGCTGCCGGTGCCCGCCGTGGTGGGGCATGCGATGTGCGGCTTGAGCGGGCCGGGCAGGGCTTTGCCCTCGCCGATCGGCGCGTTGACGTAGGTGAGCAAGTCGGCGGGGTAGGTGGCGTACAGGTTGGCGGCCTTGCACGTGTCGATGACGGAGCCGCCGCCCAGTGATACGTACCCATCGGGGTTCGACTCCTGAGCGAAACGCGCCCCGTCCCGAAAAGACCCGTCGGTGGGTTCGACGTGAACGTCGGTATAGGTGACGACCTCCAGCCCGGCGGCGACCAGCGAGTCGCGCGTCTTGGCAAAGATGGGCAGTCCGGCCACGCCGGCGTCGGAGAACAACGCCACCCGCCGCAGCCCAAGCGCGCTGGCCCTATCACCCACCTCCGCCAGGCAACCGCGCCCGAAAGTCACCCGCGACGCGTCGATGGTGAAGGCTCCGTCGCAGTCCGCAGCCGCAGTCGGGTAATCGCAGCACGCCATGCCTGCCATCCTGTCAGAGGAGGCCGGTCATCTCGGGTGCAGCGGTGCGACCGGCTCCGCCGTGCCGGCGGGCAGGTGGTGACTTTCGATGTAATCCCAACGGATTTGGTAGCCCAGTCCGGGCGCCGACGGTATCTCGACGAATCCGTCCGGCGTGAGCGGGTCGCACGGCGCCTTCAGATAAGGCGGGGTGTCGTAGCGGGCCCCCGGCCCGAGCAGGCCCCGCTCGTAGTATTCGCAGACGTCTTCGCTGGTGGCGCCGAGGACCTGCAGGTTGCCGAAGCCGCTCATGTGTAACTCGCACCGCATGCCGACCGCCTCGCACATCCCGGTCAGTTTCATCACGCCGGTGATGCCACCGCGCAGGACGTCGATGCGGCTGATGTCGGAGGCGTGGCGCAGGATCCAGTCCGCCCGGGTGTAGATGCCGCCCTCGGCGATCTCGGGAGAGCAGATCGGGATGTCGAGTTCGTCGCCGAGCCGCCGGTAGGAGTCCACCCGGTACTCCGGCATCGGGTGCTCGTACCAGTAGAAGCCCAGCCGCTCCAGCTCGCGGCCGACCCGCAGCGCGTCCTCGTAGGTCTGGTAGGTCCCCCAGGGGTCGAACATCAGCACCATCTCGTCGCCCACCGCCGCCCGAACCTCGCGGCACACCCGGATGTCCCAGTCCACATAGGACGGCCGCGGCAGGGCTGGCTGCCGCGTCGCGGGATTCCAGTAGTGGTAGGGGTGAATCTTGTAGGCGCCGTAGCCATGATGCTTGCACTCCACGGCATGCCCGGCGTACTCGTCGGGCGATCCGAGGTTGTTGAAACTGCTGGCATAGGCCTTGACGCGGTCCCGGGCACCGCCCAGCAATTTGTGCACCGGGAGCCCGGCGACTCGGCCGGCCAGGTCCCACAGGGCGAGATCGATGACGCTGCAGACGTTTTCGGGGAGCTTCGCCGCCCACAGTTGCCGCCAGATCTCTGCCCGGTCGAACGGGTCCTGGCCGGCAAGGAGCGGGCTCAGGAATTGCCGGATGATCGCCTGATCCCCCGGCAGCAGGCCGTCCTGGTCACCGTGGAAATGACCGCCGAAGTAGTAGCCCTCGATCCCTTCGTCGGTGAGCACCTTGGTCACGGTCTGCACCACGCGGTAGTCGCTCATCAGCTGGCCGAACGAGATTCGGTCGACGAACGACTCGAACGGAACGACCTCGAGGCCGGTGATCTTCATGGCAGACACTCTGCCGACGGCCCGTGCGCTCAGAGTAGAGGCGAAGGTCCCGCGTCCGTCGTGTGCAAGGTGCTCCGCAGGGCGTGCGCCTGCAGCGCGAACAGACGCTCGGACGTCGGCCAGTCGGGCAGCAGCGAATCGAATCCATGGCAGGTGCGGGTGAAGACGTGCAGTTCGGCCGACACCCCGGCCCGGAGCAGGCGCAGCGCGTAGTCGACCGCTTCGTCGCGGAAGGGATCGACCTCGGCGCACGTGATCAGAGCCGGGGGCAGTCCGTCGAGTCGGGTCCGCCGCGCGGGCACGGCGGATTCCGGTCCGGTCGCTTCACCCAGGTAGTGTCCCCACATCAGCTCGGCCGCCTCGCCGTCGAACGCAGGGCTGGCGCGAAACTCCTTCTTGGACGGGGTGGCTCGATCGTCCAGCACGGGCTGGTGCAACAACTGGAACGCGACCGGCGGCAGTGCCCCGTCGGCCGCTTCCTGCGCCAGGCCCGCGGCCAGGGTGGCGCCGGCGCTGCTGCCGGCGATGGCGAGCCGGGCCGCGTCGAGGCCGAGTTCGCGGGCATCGGCCACCACCCACCGCAGCACGGCCCGCGCGTCGTCGAGCGCGGCCGGGTAAGGGTGCTCCGGTGCCAGCCGGTAATCCACCGACACCACGGTGCAGTGGCCGCGGCGCGCGAGCTCCACGCATTGGCGGTGGTCGGTGTCCAGGTTTCCCAGTGTGAACCCGCCCGCATGGCAGTAGACGACCACGGGCGCCGGTGCGGGGCCGCCGCGATAAATCCGCACCGACACCGGCGATTTCGCGGGCACCCGGTCCTCGGCGATCTGGACACCACGCGCGTCGGTTTGCTCGGCCGCGGCGCGGCGGCGCTCGTTGAACGGGTCGCGGGTGAGTTGGATTGAGCCGAAAGAAAAGTCGGTTCGGGTGGTCGCGATTGCCCGTAATTCCGGGGCGAGCCGTTGCGCGCCGTCCAGTTGCGTCATCGGGTCCCCCTGTCCGACGCCGTCACGGTGGCGGTCACAGAGTCGGCCGGGGGTTCGAAGCGAAAGTCGCCCGGTTTGAACCGCCAGGTCATCTCCCAGAAACTCCGCGCGCTTCGCGGCCACTGCGTGACCACGCGACCGTTGGCGGCGCGGAAATAGTTGCTGCACTGGGTGGTCCAGACGGTTCCGACCATCCAGCGGTCGATCTTGGCGATGAAGTCGGCCAGCGCGGCGGGCCGCACCGCGATGTAGGTCTTGCCCTTGCGCCGCATGTGCTTGAGCGCCCTCACGATGTATCTCGCCTGGGCCTCGAGCATGAAAATGACGCTATTGGAGCCGACATTGGTGTTCGGGCCGTACAGCATGAAGAAGTTCGGAAACCCCGGTACGGCCATGCCGAAGTAGGCGTGGGCCCCGTCCCGCCAAGCCTCACGCAGGGTGGTGCCGTGCTCCCCGCACACGTCCAGCTCCCCCAGATAGTCGGCCGCGGCGTAGCCGGTCGCGCACACCACCAGGTCGACCTCGCGTTCGGTGCCGTCCTCGGTGACCAGGGATCGCGCGCGCAGGTACCGCGCCGGGCTGGTCACCACCTCCACGTGGGGCTGGGTCAGTGCGGGCAGGTAGTCCGAGGAGAACACCAGCCGCTTGCAGCCCATGGGGTGGGTCGGGGTGAGCTCGCGGCGCAATTCCTCGTCGGCGACGGCCTTTTCGAGCAGGCCGAGAGCGACGGCCGTGAACTCGTGGGTCTTTTCGCTGCCGTGTTCGATCACCGATATGTTGGCTTCGCTGCGCAACCACAGCCGGGTCCGGTACAGCTTCTTGGCCCAAGGTATGTGGGCCAAGACCCAGCGCTCGCGGCGCGTGTAACGCCGGTCCGGCTTGGGCAGGACCCAGGTCGGCGATCGTTGGACCGAGTAGACCTTGCCGGCCACCTTGGCCAATTCGGGTAACAGCTGCGACGCCGTGGATCCCGTGCCGAGTACGGCAATCCGCTTGCCCTCGAGCGGGATTGAGTGGTCCCACCGCGCCGAGTGCATGACCGTTCCGGTGAAAGGCTCCTCCTGCACCAGGTCCGGAAGCACCGGACGGGTGAACAGGCCCACGGCGGAGACCACGACGTCGAAGTGGTGTCGCCGCCCCTCGGTCGTGGTCAGGCACCACCGCCGGGCGTCTTCCTCCCACCGCGCGGATCGAATTTCGGTGCGCAGCATCAGGTGCGGGCGCAGAGCGTACTTGTCGGCGCACCGCTGGAAGTACGCCAATATCTCGGGTTGGCCCGACCACAGCCGCGACCAGTTCGGGTTCAGGTCGAACGAGTACGAGTAGAGGTGCGACTTGACGTCGCAAGCCAGCCCCGGATAGGTGTTGATCCGCCAGGTTCCCCCGACGTCGTCTTCCCGGTCGAAGATGGTGAAGTCCCCAAAGCCGGCCCGCGACAGCAGAATCCCGAGGGCCAGGCCACCGGGCCCGGCGCCGATGATGCCGATCGTGGGACGACTCATCGGATCTGCACGCATTGGCCGCCGTCGACGACCAGTTCGGAACCGGTGATGAAGGACGCCTGCTCGGAGACCAGGAACGCTACGGCGTCGGCGATCTCGCGCGGTTGGCCGATTCGCCCGAAGGCCGACGACGCGGCGAGCCGCAGTTGGGTGGCGTCGTCGAGCATCGGTGTCGCGATCGGTCCGGGGAACACGGCGTTGACCCGGATGCCGAAAGGGGCCAGTTCGGCGGCCGCGTTCTGGGTCAGGCCGCGAAGCGCCCACTTCGCCGAACCGTAGGCGGCGTGATGCGGGAAAGGGCGGATGGCTCCGGTGCTGCAGATGTTGACGACGGCGGCGTGGTCCGCTGCGCGCAGGTGTTCCAGCGTCGCCCGGATGCCCAGGAATGCGCCGAAACAGTTGACGCGCCAGGAGTTTTCGAAGCCTTCGGCGGTCTCGTCGGCCAACGAGGCGCGGTGCAGCGCGCCGGCGTTATTGACCAGCGTGGTCAGCGCCCCGAATCGGCCGATCACGCTGTGCACGGCCGACTCCCACAGCGATTCCGAGGTGACGTCGAGTCCGATTGCGATCACCTCGTCGTCGCCCAATTCGTCGACCGCGGCGCTCAGTTCGTCGGCGCGCCTGTCGGATGCGGCCACCGAATAGCCCCCGGCGCGTAGCCGTTTGGCGATGGCCCAGCCCTGGCCGCCCGCCGCGCCGGTCACCAGTGCGACGCGTTGATTCATGATGACGTGACCTCGGGGGTGTCGCACAGGCCGTGGCTGGTGACGAACTGGCACCGCCGCCGCCGGAAACGCCACCGCCCGTTGGTGTGGACCAGTTCGTCGTCGTACAGGGCGGGGCGCAGGTGCAGGTCGCCCGCCCGGACGAACAGCACCTGCGACCGCGCCGTTGCGATGTCGTCACGGGCGTCGATACGTGAGACCCCGGTCAGGTGCAACCCGCGCGGGGCGTCCCGGAACATCTTGCCGATGCCCTCGTGTCCGACGAAGGACCGTCCGTAGACCATGAATTCGGCGTCCGGGGTGAACAGCGCCAGGCACCCGTCGACATCGCCCGCGTCGAGCGCGAGGGCGTAGCCGGCGAGCAACTCGCGGATCGCGGCCCGATCGTCCGTCATGGTTCGGTCGCCTCGCGCAGGTGCTCCGCGGCCCCCCGGCGCAGCGCGTGCGATTCAGCGGTCAGGGTGACCATGGACAGCCCCAGCTTCGCCATGGCACGACCCGTTTTGCCGTCCCCGGCGTGGATGCCGGTCACCAGTCCGGCCGCGGTGGCCGCGCGGTGGATTCGCACGATGGCATCCAGCACGGCCGGATCTCTGGTCGCGCCGGCCACGTCCACGCCCAGCGAGAGGGCCAGATCGGCCGGCCCGACGTAGAGCCCGGTGAGCCCTTCGACGGCGCAGATCTCGTCCAGGCCGGACAGCGCCGCCGCCGTCTCGATCATCGCGAACACGCTTACCCGGGACTCCAGCGCCCTGGTGTCGCGGCCCAGGCTGGCGCGCAGCGGGCCGAAGCTGCGAACGCCGGCGGGCTGGTAGCGGGTGGCGGACACCGCCGCGGCGGCCTGGTCCGCCGACTCGATCATGGCGATGACGACGGCGTCCGCGCCGGCGTCCAGCACGCGCCCGATCGGCGCCGCGTCGGCGTTGGGCAGCCGCACCACCGTGCCGACGGGCAGATGTTCGATCCGGCGCAGTATCCGGGCGATGTCGGCGTCGTCGAGGTAGCCGTGCTGGGCGTCGAAACCCACGTAGTCGTAACCGGCGCGGGCGAATTCCTCCGGCCCGAGCAGTGTCGGGCCGGTGATCCAGCCGCCCCAGATCGGGGCGGCCCGGTTCAGCGCCCGCTGCAAAGCGCTCTGTGAATCGTCGGTCACGCTCACTGTCCGATCGCGATCTTGACGCGCTCGGGAACCGGACGGCAGGCCAACTCGAACGCACCCTGGACGTCGTCGATGCCGAACGTGTGCGTCAGGTAGGTGGCGAGCAGCTCGGGATGTTCGGCGGCGAACTTGCCCGCGGCCTCCAGCACCCGCCGCCGGTCCAGCGTCACACCGGATTTCAGCGTCAGGTTCTTGCGCAGCATGCTGCGCATGCTGATCGGATAGGCGTCGTCGTCGGCGACGCCGAAATAGAAGACGGTGCCGCCGGGCGCGGCCGCGTCGATGGCGTGGCCCAGCGTGGCGACCTGGTGACCGACGGCCTCGATGACGACGTCGGCGCGGTCGCGGGCCGCGAGTTGGCTCACCCAACGGTCGCTGGTGGCGCGTACCGCGTCGTCGACGCCGAATGTGGTTGCTAGACCTGATCGGTCGACGGGGTCGACTCCAGTGACGCGCCGCGCGCCCGCTGCCTTGGCGACGTAGGAGAACAGCAGGCCGATGGAGCCCTGGCCGATGATTGCCACGTGCCTGCCCGCGAGATCCCGCAGTTGCTCGCAGGCGTAGAGCACACACGCCAGTGGTTGCAGGCCGACCGCTTGCGCCGGGGTCAGCGCCGGGTCGTACGGCGCCAGGCCATCGCCGTTGCTGACCACGCGTTCCATCATGCCGTCGAACCCGGAGGCCCAGCCGACCACGCGGTCGCCGGGGCGGTGGTCGGGATGCCGGCTGGCGAGCACCTCGCCGGCCACTTCATGGATGGGGAAGCCGTCCTTTTCGGCAGCGCTGGTTCCGTCGTCGCCCGGAAGGCGCCCGCGGGCGCCACGGAAGGCCGGCAGATCGCTGCCGCAGACGCCGGCGGCCATGAACCGCAACAGCACCTGGCCGTCGGCGAGGCACTCGGGCGTCTTCTCCCCGATCGAGGTCCGCTCGAACAGGTAGGGGGCGACGATCCGGTACGACCACACGTCAGACCTCCACCGGAATGTTGTTCCATCCCCATTGGAAGCTGGAGGGCAGCCGCGTGGCCGCGTCGCCTTGGATTGCGAACTCGGGCACCCTGCGTAGCCATTCCTGCAGCAGCACAGCGACTTCCAGCCTGGCCAGGTGGTAGCCGATGCAGAAGTGTTGGCCACGGCCGAAGGCCAGCGAGCGCCGGATGGGCCTGTCCCAGATGAATTCGTCGGGCTCGGGGTACTCCCGTTCGTCGCGGTTGGCCGAGGCGAGCAGGGTGATGACCCGCTGCCCGGGCCGGATGGCCTCGCCGTGAATGGTGAAGGGTTTGCGCGCGGTCCGGGCGAACCACTGCGCCGGCGCGCAGAACCGGATAATCTCCTCGCGTGCGATCGGCACGTTGTGCTCTGGGTCCGCGCGCACGGCGGCCATCTGGTCGGGCCGCCGGCCGAGCTCCCACAGGCCGTGGGCGACGATCTTCGGCACCGTCTCGGTGCCACCGATGAAGATGCAGAGCATCTGGGTCGCGACTTCGACGTCGTCGAGCGGGCTTCCGTCGGGCAGTCGGTAACCGAGCAGACCGTCCACGACCGCGAGCGGCTGCCCGGACCTCTCGGCGCGGCGGCGCTGAACCGCCGGCAGCAGGTATTCGAAATAGTTGGGCCGCGCCTCGGCGGTGTCCACGCCGACGCCGGGCTCGGCGAGGCTGCCGGCGTTGACCGCGGCCAGCACCTGCGGCGCGAGATCGGTTGAAATACCGAGCAGTTCGCATACGACGGATGCCACGACGATGCCGCCGTAGTCCTGGGTCAGGTCGAACGAACCCCGTGGCAGCAGCTCATCGAGACGCTCGTTGGCCAGCTCGCGGATTCTGGCCTCCCAGCCGGTGACGGCCCGGGGGCGCAGCGGCTGGGAGTGCGCGCGCCGGATCTCCGCGTACAAATCCGTGTCGAACACCGCGTGGAACGGCAGCGGGTGCAAAGGCGGGTCGTCGACCGGCCCGGTGTTGTGCTTGGCCAGGACCGACGCCGCCGGCAGGGTCCCTTCCGATGCCACGAACGTCCCGTCGTTGACTTCCAGCACCTGCCAGATGTCCGCGAATCGGGACAGGGCAAACGTGTCCCACTGCGGCATGTAGTAGACGGGGTGGTGGTCGCGCAGGATTCGGTAGTACGGCAGCGGATCCGCCATCACCCGCGCATCGAAGGGGTCGTAGGCGAAGCCGTTGGACTCCACGGGTTCTCGCTGCCCGCTCACTGCAGCGGCGACGGCGGTAGGGCCTGCAGAACCGAGTCTTCCCAGCCGTCGCGCAGGGCGGGCGCCACACTCATCCAGGTGACGATCTCGGCCGGTGGGCTTTCCTTCCACGACGGGTAGTGGTTGGCGAAGCACTCCCAGCCGCCGTCCAGCGCCCAGTAGTGGATGACCTCGTTATAGCGGAAGGTCGTGGTGAACGACCCCAGCCAGCGTTTGCCGGTACGTTCCGACCAGGGGACGTAGAGTCGCTCCAGTTCGCGGATGTAGTCGTCTTGACGCCCCGGCTTGGTCTGCATGATCTCCTGAATCACCAGCGGCGCACTGAAATTGGTTTCGAGCAGCTGGGCGAGAGGCTTATTGCTGGGCCCGGGGTACATGATCCGGCCCTCCCCGGCGGCGCCGATGTCGGCCAGAAAGGCCGACCATTTGCCCGCCGCGGCCTCGTGACTGCCGCCGCGGGCCTGGGCAGCCCCAATCCTCGCGTAGTCGGCGAACCCGTCGATCTCCCAGATGATCGTCACCTGCGGCCAGTGACCGTTGTAGGGCGTGGCCTCCCAGATCGCGAACAACCGCGCGCCGAGCTCGTCCATCATCGGCCGGTAGGTGTCCGAGAACACCTCGGTGAAGTGGTCGCTTCGCCCGGCGCCCAGCGAGATGGTCTCGTGCAGATACAGCAGCGTATGGCGGTAGTACTTCTTCATCAGTCGAGCCGGACCAGCCCCGAATCGTCCCGCCGATACGTCGCCAGATCGCAGAGCAGTGTTTCGGTGGAATAGGCTACGGGACAATCAATTCCGCACGCCGCCAGCGCATGGCCCTTGAACCTTCGGGCCGCCGCGCTGAGCGCGTACTGCGCCCGGGCCACCCCGCGATCCACCCGCAGGGGCCAGCCGGACGGCGCTTGACCCCACAACGCGACTTCGGTCAACCGGTCGTCCAGCGAGGCGATCACCATGTCGCGCACACGCGCATCCGCGGCGAACGCCTCGGCACTCACCGCCAGGCTCTGGCTCGTCGAGCCGGGGCCCGCCGCGGCGAATCGCTCCTCTAAGTCGAGCGCCTGCACGCCGAGGATCCGCAGGGACCGGGCGTCGCTGCCATTGGGCAGCAGCACCGTCACCTGCCAGCCGGCCATCGCCCGGTCGTAGAGCCAACCCCCGGCCGATTGGACGGCGTCGAGGGCACTCACAGCGATGACGTCGAGCTGATATCGCAGACTGTCCCCGCCTGCGCGGCTTGCCCGGGCGGCGGTCACCCGGCTGCCTTCCCTGATGTCGAACGTTGACGTGACCATTCAATCCGTTCCTCACCGCCGCACCGAAACCGTGCTTTGGCGTTTGCGCAACGCTTGTCCTGGGCTGGGGCCGCCTCAAGCGACCCATCGGACAGCGTGACACTTCAGAGTAAATTTGTAAAGGTGCGACCGCTGGTCACGAGCCTCGGCGGCCTTTGAGTTCGGCGAGCACTTCCTCGGTGTGCTGCCCGAGTTCCGGTGCCGCAGAACGTGGTGCCCATGGTGTGCCGTGGAAATCGGCCGGTGTGGCCACCATGGGAACGCTGGATTCCCCGTCCGGCACGTCGACGATGCCGCCCGCGGCATGGAACTGTTCGTCGGCCACGACGTCTTCGAGGCTGTTCACCGGCGACCAGAAGAAGTCCGGTTCGGCCGCGAAGACCTGCGCCCATTCGTCGAGCGTGCGGGTGGCGAAGATCGCATCCAGCTCGGCGATCAGCTCGACCGCGTTGACGAACCGCGCGTAAGCGTCGCGGAACCGGGGATCCTCCAGCCATTCCGGACGGCCGACGGCGCGACACAGTGGGGGCCAGTGCCGATCGACTTCGAGCCCGACGATCCAGAATCGCCGCCCGTCGGCGGCCGCATAGTTGTTCATGCACGGGTTGCCCATCGATTCACGTTGCCCGATCGCGATCGGCTGGCCGGTCAGCAGGTACGTGTTGAGGTCGAAGCTCACGGTGTATGCGCCCTGGCGATACAGCGAGGTGGTCACCAGCTGACCGGCTCCGGTGCGTGCGCGGGCCACCAGCGCCGCGCAGATGGCGGCCGCCAGCGTCATTCCGGCCGAATGATCGCCCATGCCGCCGCGCTGGAACGGCGGCGAGTCGCCGGGCCTGGTGAGCAGATGCGCCACCCCGGCACGCGACCAGAACGCCGCCACGTCGTAGGCGGCCCGGTCGGCGTCGGGCCCGGTTTCGCCGTATCCGGTGATCAGCCCGTAGACCAGGCGGCGGTTGCGGGCCGACACCGATTCGAAGTCGAGTCCCAGGCGTAGTAGCGCGCCGGGCCGCACATTGGTCACGAAAACATCGGCGTCGTCGAGCAATTCGAACGCGGTTTCGCGGTCCGCTTCCTCCGCGAGGTCCAACACGACGCTGCGCTTGGAGCGGTTGTCCATTTCGAATGGCGGGTTGACCCCGAGGTCGCAGCCCAGCATCCTGCCGAACAGCCGGCCCGGGTCCCCGCTCGGCGGTTCGATCTTGACGACGTCGGCGCCCCAGTCGGCCAGGATGCCGCCGGTGGCCGGTCCGGCCACCCAGACCCCGAGCTCAACGACCTTGACACCCTCCATTGGTCCCGCCATGGGCGTGCTCCCACTCTCTGTCGTTCCAGCGTGACGCTGGATGTCGAGTGTCACGCTAGCGTGGCATTCAGTGGCGCTTGCGTCCAACGAAAAGGAGCCCGATGAGCCTGGTAGCCGGACGTGGTCCGCTCAGCAGTGATCCGGCCGGGCGCTTTTCACCCCCGTTGCCCGCCGACGTCGTCTTCATCGAGCCTCATCCGCGCCGCGTGCAGGCCGTCCGCGACGGGTGCCTGGTGATCGACACCGAAGGGGCGCTGCTGGTGCACCGGCGGGGCCGGCCGCTCAGCTACGTCTTCCGGGCCGAGGAGGTCGGCGACCTGCCCACCGAACCCGAGCCGGAGGCGCCGGGCTTCGTACATGTGCCCTGGGACGCGGTCGACACCTGGCTGGAAGAGGGCCGCGAACTCGTCCACTACCCACCCAACCCCTACCACCGCGTCGACTGCCGCCCCACCAGGCGCCGCCTGCGCGTCTCCGTCGCCGGCACCGTACTGGTGGACACCGAAGACACCGTGATCCTGTTCGAAACCGCGCTGGAGCCAAGGCTTTACGTCGATCCGCTGCACGTGCGCACCGACCTGCTGCGCCGCTCGGATACGTTGAGCTACTGCAACTACAAGGGATTCGCCACCTACTGGTCGGCCACCGTGGACGGCCACGCGGTCGACGACATCGCCTGGAGTTATCCGGACCCGCCGCCGGAAAGCCTTCCCATCAAGGGATTTCTCAGCTTCGACCTCGCGCGGGCGGACGTCGTGGCCGAGCTGCCGCGCGGCGGCGCCGACCAGTCCGGGACGGGGACGAGACTCGCCTAGCTCGCCAGCCCGACGATTGTCAGCATGAACAGCACCCCGCCGATGGTGCATGCCAAAGTCGCAGGGGTTCGGCGTCCGGCGTGCGCTCTCGGCAAGATGTCGGCGCCCGCCAGATACATCAGGAAACCGGCGAAAAATCCCAGATACAGCTCGAGTACGCGATGCGGGATCGTCACGGCCAGCGTCAGCGCCGCACCGGCCACCGGCGCGACGGCATCGGCGGCCAGCAGTGCCAGCGCCCGGCGACGGTCATTCCCATAGAGCGACGTGACGGTGTAGGTGTTGAAGCCGTCCGCGAAATCGTGGCCGATCACCGCCACCGCCACCACCGCACCCGCCCCGGCGCCCGCCTGGAAGGCGGCACCGATGGCGAATCCGTCCATGACGCTGTGGCCGATCAGGCCCGACGCGGCAAGGATCCCGACGCTGCGTGCGTCCGAATCACCGGCATCGTCCGATCCCTGGCCGCGGTGGATGCCGACCGTGTGTTCGATGACATGCAGGACCAGAAACCCGGCAACAAAAGCCACCAGCGGAGCGGGTACGCCCAACAGGCTCCACGACCTCTGGCTCAGCGCTTCGGGCAGCAGGTCGAAGGCCACCGCGCCCAGCATCAATCCGGCGGCCAAGCCGAGCACCAGATAGCGGTAGGAACCGATGCGCAGCGCCGCATAACCGCCCAGCAATGTGGTGATGAACGAACCAAGGGCCACGAGAACCACCACTGCGGGCCTACCTCCCTGCGACCGATGCTCGGTGAAAAGGTAGCGCGAGAGCCTGCGACCGGCGACCCGGCTGACGTCACCCGCCGTAGCTTGGGCGTCCCAGCTCGAGCTGGTGCTGGGCGATCATGTTGCGGAACACCTCGAGGGTGCCGCCGTAGATACCCAGTGGCAGCGCCAGCCGGTAAAGGTGTTCTGCCGCACCGTCAGTGGCGGAGCCTGGAGTTTCGGCGGGCAACGCCGACGCGGTCCCCAGGATGTCCATCAGATCCGGGGTGACGTCGCGCATCGTCTGCGCGAGCGCGACCCGCCCGAACATGCCGGGCGTGGACAGCGCCGCCTCCATCCGGGCGACGTCGCGCCCAAGCCGGTATTTCACCGAATCGTCGTCCAGCGGCCGCCACCCATCCGGGCCAGGTTGGGCGACGACGGCCGCGACGGCGTCGACCACTTCGGCCATCACGTCGCCGTGCCCCGCCATCGCGGCAATGTATTGCAGGCCATGGTCTTCGGGATCCACGATGCCGTGCTCGGAGTCCAGCGCCGCACGCATCACCGCCCAGCCACCGTTGACTTCACCGATGCGGTGGAGGTCGTCGACCCGGACGTCGCTGTAGTAGACGATGTTGGTGCGGTCGCCGTCCAGGGTGCGGATGCCTTGGATCTCGATGCCCGGTGTGTCGAGTGGCACCAGAAACATGGTCAGGTTCCGATGTTTCGGGCCTTGGGGGTCGGTGTTGGTGAGCAGGAAGACGTACCGGGCGTTCTGCGCGTTCGACGTGAACATCTTGGAGCCATTGATAACCCAGCTAGACCCGTCTGGGTCGCGCACCGCGCGCGTCTTGCAGGTGGCGACGTCGGAGCCACCGTCGGGCTCGGTGTAGCCCAGGCATAGCCGGATCTCGCCGGACAGCACACCTGGCACGATCCTGTCGGCGAGCGCCGGCGCCCCGAATTGCCGCACCAGCCGGGCCACGACGGACGTGGTGCCCCAGTGATACCAAGGCGTATGAGCCCGGGCAATCTCGAGTTGGAAGATGCGCCGACGCACCGCGCCGAATCCACCCTCGGACTCCAGCTTCCAATCCGATGCCAGGTAGCCTGCTTCACCCAGCGCCAGATGCACACCCTCGTCGAAGTTTTCGCCGAACTCCAGCTGCCGATGAAGCACATCGTCGGTGACGTGCTTGGCGATGAACGCCCGGGTCTCGTCGCAGAAGGCCTGGTCCTCAGGCGAGAGTTCGACGCGGGAGAAGTCCATCAGACCGCGTCGATCACCAGGGCGCGGAAGCGGTCGAGGGTCTCCAGCGCGTGCGCCATGCTGTCGCCGGGGAGGTGGACGCTCACCCACGTCACGCCCTGTTTGGCCAGCTTCTCCAAGCCGTCGAGGTAGGCGTCGGCGTTGAATTCGTCGCTGGTGGGGCTGCCGCCCTCGAAGTTGGTGAAGGTGATGTCGATCGCGGACCAGTCGCGGCCCGCGGCGTCGCAGCGCCGTCGCAGATCGTCGATGCCCTCGGTGAGGCGCGCCACGGAGTCGATCACCGCGGTGCCCGCGGTCTGGGCCAGTTGGGGTGGCGCGGGGAAGGGGCACCAGCCGTCACCGTATTGCGCCACCCGCTGCCGCGCCGACGACGTGTTGCCCCCGATCCAGATCGGCGGGTGCGGGTCACTCACCGGGCGGGGATGCGCGGTGATCCCGCGCGCGCTGAAATGCTTTCCCTCATAAGTGATGTCGTCGCCGGTCCAGACCGCCCGGATCACCTGCAGGGCTTCCTCGAACAGCTCGGCGCGTTCGTCGTAGCTGACCCCCAGCGCGGCGAACTCCCGCTTGAGGTAACCCACGCCCACCGCAAGCGTGAACCGGCCGCCGGAGAGCAAATCCAGCGTGGCGCCAGACTTGGCCACCACGAACGGGTTTCGATACGGCAGCACCACGATGTTGGGGATCAGCCGCAGCGTGTTCGTCGTGGCCGCCGCGAATCCCAGCGCGACAAATGGATCCAGCGCATCGTGCCCGCCGGCTTCCAACCATCGCTGCGAAGGCGCAGGGTGGTCGGTGAAGCCGAAGCCGTGAACGCCGGCCGCTTCGGCGGCCGCGGCCACCTTCCCGATGCCGTCCCCGCTCACCAGCTCCGGGTTGTACGGGTGGCTGTGCATCGGGTGGGTGATGGTGAAGTGCATGAACGCGACCAGCCGCTAGAACCGCGCGCGGGAATCGATGGCCGTGTCGGTGGTGCGCAGCGGGCGGATCAGCGCCTCCTGGGCGAACGAGCACAGCAGCTCGCCGTCCTCGGAATGCACGGTGCCGCGCACGTACGACATTCCCGCGCCGACCTGGGTGCTCTCGTGGGTGTAGAGCAGCCACCCGTTCCAGCGCACCGGTTCGTGGAACGCGACGGAGATGCTCATGGGCGCGGTGGACACGGTCAGGTGCGCCTGGGCGGTGCCGATGCCCGGATGTGCCCGCATGGTGGTGGAGATCCCCAAATGCCCGGTGAAGTAGGCCAGCAGCGCCTTGGCCAGATCGTCGCGGGTGGGGATCGGCGCGTAGTGCAGCCACGCGTAGAGCTCCGGCGGCCCGACCTCGTCGGGGCTGTTGACGTCGACCACATCGACCAGGCGCAATTCCCGCCCGACCATGGGCATCGGCGACGGGTTGGCGTCGGCGGGCGCGGCCACGTCGGGACGCGGCAGGTGGTGGCGGATGACGTCTCCGGTCGGCACGTCGGCCAGCACGGTGATGCTCAGGCAACGCCGGCCGTTCTGATGCACGGCCACGACCGCGGTGGCGGTGGACCGACCCTCGGCGACGACGTCGAGGACGAGTTCGATCGGCGGGCCGACGGTCACGGCGCGGGAGAACACCGCGTGCGCCGAGCGCACCGACTTGTCTCCGAATCGTTTGGCCACCGCGACAATCGCCTGGGCGAGCACCTGGGTGCCCTCGACCACCTGCCGTTCGTCGCCCGCCGCGATGCCGGTGTCGCCGGTGAACCGGTCTTGCCCGTCGGCCTGCACGTCGAACAGATCCAGCAGGCCCTGCACCGTCCACTCGGTCTGCTCAGATTCCTCGGAAGCCCTGGTCAACTCGCACTCCACCTCTCGCACTAGCAGCTCACGGCTCAGCGTGACACTTTGAGTAGGATTTGTAAAGGTCGGCTAACAAGACCACGGCCCGGCGCGTCGACCCATCGACGGAACACGCAGGGCGGCAACACAATCGGGCATCGTGACCAGCACTTCGCAGACCGTGTTCACCCGGTCCGCAGCGGCCGCCCACGACTTCGTCACCAACCCCGAGAATTGGACGAAGACCCTCCCGCTCTTCGCACTGATCAATCCGGCGAAGATCGACGCGCACCACGAGGCCATCGCGCGGGAAGTCGCGCGGCCGCGAGATTGACACCGGTACCCGCGGTGCGTGACACTTTGGCGGTGTTTTGTAAAGCAGGGGTTGCGCTCGAAGGCATCGGCGGATGATTCCCGAACCGCTGGCCAACGGCTTCTGCTTCGGCGAAGGGCCACGCTGGTTCGAGGGACTGCTGTGGTTCTCCGACATGCTAGGCGAGGCGGTACACACCTCGACGATGGGGGGCTCGCTGACCACGTTGCCGCTGCCCGGGCACTCCCCCTCGGGCCTGGGTTTTCGGCCCGACGGGTCGCTGCTGATCGTCTCGGCCGAAGACCGCCAGGTGTTGCGCTACGACGGTGAAACCGTCGACGCCATCGCCGATCTCGCCGAGCTCGCCCCGGCCAACCTCGGCGACATGGTCATCGACGACGCGGGGCGTGCCTACATCGGATGCCAGGCGCGGAGCGGCGGCTCGATCATCCGGCTGGATCCCGACGACAGCACTGCCAGGGCCACTATTGTCGCCTCGGACCTCGACTTTCCCAACGGAATGGTGATCACCCCGGACCGCCAGACCCTGATCGTCGCCGAGTCGATCGGCCGGCGGCTCACCGCGTTCACCATCGCGGCGGACGGCGGGCTGGCCGATCACCGCGCCTTCGCCGAGGGCCTGGACGGGCCGCCCGACGGCATCACGCTCGACGCCGACGGCGCGGTCTGGGCGTCGATGACACTGGCCCACCAATTCGAGCGGATCGTCGAGGGGGGCGCTGTGACCGACCGCATCGACATGGGCGACCGCGTTGCCATCGCCTGCGCGCTCGGCGGCCCCGAGCGCCGGACGCTGTTTTTATTGTCGAGCACCGAGGCGTATCCCCAGCGCCTGGTCGGCACCCGGCTGTCGCGGCTGGATGCCGTCACGGTGACCACGCCCGGCGCCGGCCTGCCCTGACGAGAGGTTGACGATGACGGACTCCTACTACGAGCTCATCGATGGTGCCGATCCGCTGGGAGAGAAATTCCGCGCCACCGACCTGGCGCGCGGCACCTGGTCGGCCGCGATCCAGCACGGTGGTCCGGTTTCGGCGCTGCTGGTGCGGGCGCTTCAGCGGTGCCAACAGCGTGACGACACCCGGCTGTCCCGCGTTGTCATCGACCTGCTGGGCGGGGTGCCCGCCGAGGGCGACCTGTGGGTCAGCTCGCAGGTGCAGCGTGGCGGGAGACAGATCGAACTGGTCACCGCCGAGATGCTGGCGCCGGGTCCCGATGGCGAACCCCGGGCGGTGGCGCGCGCCAGCGGATGGCGATTGCAGACGCTCGACACGCAGGCGCTGGCCCACGCCGCGGCCCCGATGCCGGGGCCGCGCAGCGAGGCGCGCAACCGCAACCTCAAAGCGCGGGAGTGGGACCGCAACTACGTGCACAGCCTGGACTGGCTGTGGCTGACGGAGCCGCTGAGCGAGGGCCCGGGCGAATCGTGGATCCACCCGACCGTGGACCTGGTCACCGGCGAGAGCATGACACCGCTGGAGCGCCTCTTCGCGGTGGCCGACTGCGCCAACGGCATCGGCAGCAAGCTGGACATCACCCGGTGGACCTTCCTGAACACCGATCTGGCCGTGCACGTGTTCCGGGTTCCCGACGGTGACTGGATCGGCATTCGCGCCGAGACCAGCTACGGCCCGGACGGCATCGGGACCACGGTCGGCACATTGTTCGACGAGCTGGGCGCGGTCGCCGCCATCCAGCAGTCCGTGCTGGTGCGCCCACGCCCGGGCAGGTCCCGCCGGGACGTGCAATGACCTTGAAGTACTTCGTAGAGTTGCAGACATGAGCCGTCCGGCCCAGACCGTAGAGCCTGACACCTCGACGCGTCAGCGCATCCTCGACGCCACCGCCGAGGTTCTCGGCCGCAACGGCAAAACCAAGCTCAGCCTCTCCGATGTCGCCGCCCAGGCCGGAGTTTCGCGCCCGACGCTCTACCGCTGGTTCGCGTCCAAAGAGGAGTTGCTGTCGGCCTTTTCGGGCTACGAGCGACAGATCTTCGAGAGCGGCCTGGTCAGGGCGACCGCGGGTCTGAAGGGGGTCGACAAACTCGACGCGGTGCTGCGGTTCATCGTCGAGTACCAGCATTCGTATTCGGGCGTGCGCATGGTCGATGTCGAGCCGGAGCACACCATCGCTCAGTTCTCGTGGGTCATCCCGCAGATGCGGGAGGGCCTGCAGCGGCACCTGCCCGGACCCAACGCGGCGGTGAAGGCGGCCACCGTGATCCGGATCGCGATCTCGCACTACATCGTCCGCAGCGATGACGCGGATCAATTCCTGGCGCAGCTGCGGCACGCAGTGGGCATCAAGGCGCCCTCGGATTAATCACCGCGAGCGCGCGTGTCTGCACGGCGACACGCCGCATCGGGCGGACAACAGCGCACCCTCGCGCCAAAGGTGATCAGAACAGCACCGCGGCGTTGAGGTATCCGGTCGGGTCCAACGCGGCTTTGATGGTCCGCATCGCCGCGATGTCGGCGGGCTCCCGCGACATGCCGAGGTAGCGACGTTTGCGCGTGCCGACGCCGTGTTCGGAGCTGACATTGCCGCCGGACCGCGCGATCAGTTCCATCATCGGCTCGTACAGCGCGAGCTCCCGGTCGAGCGGGCAGCGCAGCACGTTGAGGTGCAGGTTGCCCTCCCCGACGTGACCGAACAGCACGGGCAGCGCCTCCGGGGCGTGCGCACCGACCAAATCCACTGCCTCCCCGGCGAATCCGGCGATGGACGACAGGGGCAAGGAGACGTCGAATTTCAGCGGCGGCCCATAGACGCCGAGCACCTCGGCGAGCGACTCGCGAACCTGCCAGAGCCGTTGCTGCGCAGCAACATCCACGCCGACCGCGGGTTCGGAGCACATTCGCACGCCGTCGAGCAGGTCGGCGAGCCGGTCGGTCTGGTCGTGGTCGGCGGCCAGCTCCACCAGCAACAGCCAATCGCCCTGCACCGGTGAGCCCACCCCGAGGTGCTCGCCGGTCAGTGCGGCGGCCCGGCCGTCGATCAATTCCAGCGCGGCAATGCCGTCCACGTCCCGGAACGTCCGCCCGGCCTCCACCAAAGCGTTCAGGTCGGCGAAGCCGCAGATCGCCGTGACCCGCCGCGACGGGATGGGATGCAGCCGCAGATCCAGCGCGGTGATGACACCGAGGGTGCCCTCGGCGCCGACGAACAGCGCCGACAGGTCGTAGCCGGTGTTGTCCCGGCGCACCCGGCTGTGCCGGCGCAGTAGCGACCCGTCCGGCAGGGCCACCTGCAGGCCGACGACTTGCTCGCCCATGTTGCCGTAGCGGACCGTGCGCAGGCCGCCGGCGTTCGTCGACGCCATCCCCCCGACGGTCGCGCTGCCCCGGGCGGCCAGATCGACCCCGAACACCAAACCCGCGGCGCCCGCGGCGCGTTGCACCGCCGCCAGCGTGGCACCGGCGTCGACCCGGACGCGGCGCTCGACGGTGTCGAGGTCATCGATGGCGTGCAGCCGCTCGGTGGACAGCAGCACGTCGTCGTGCTCGGGAACGGTACCGGCCACCAGCGAGGTACGCCCGCCCTGCACCGTCACGTGTGCGCCGGCGTCCCGGCACAGCCGCAGCACCTCGGCGACCTGCTCGGCCGAAACCGGGCGCACCAACGCGCTGGCCCGGCCCCGATAGCGACCGGTGTGGTCGACGCTGCGGCCAGCGAGTACATCGGGATCGGTGACGACGTGGTTCGAACCCACAACGTCGGCCAGTCTGCGCAGCATGCTCGCGGTTATAGCACCTCATGCCGCTGCGCGGAAACAGCCCTCGAAATGGCCGTTCTCGATCCCGACGGTTTGCATGAACGAGTGGGCGACGACCGGGCCGACCAGCCGAAAACCCGCTTCATGCAACGCTACTGAGAGCCGGTGCGACTCCGGGCTTACCATCCGTCCATCGCTCCAGCTTCGGAGCCGATGGTGGGTACGCGGTTGATGTTGCCACGCCAATTGCGACAACGAGGATTTTGATAACAGGCGGGCGTTGTGCAGGGTGGCTTCTATCTTTCGCCGATTGCGAATGATAGAGGTGTCGGTGATCAACCGTTCGACGTCCGCGCACGTCATTTCGGCGACCGCCACCGGGTCGAATCCGTAAAACGCCATGCGCAGGTTCTCTCGCTTATCGAAGACGGTCGCCCACGACAGGCCGTTCTCGAAGTAGGTCAGTGCGAGCGCTTCAAAGAGTGCGGCTTCGTCGTGTGTGGGAATTCCCCATTCGTGGTCGTGGTAGGCGGTCAGGTCGCGGCCCGTTTGTGTAGCCCACCGGCACCGGGTAACGCCGTCGGGAACGGATATGACGGTGGCGAGCCTGCGCGGCACGCCCACGCCGGCCATCGCCTTCACTCCACGACCCTAACCATGGGGCACCTCGGCGAATCCCGGTTCACCTGCGTCCACAACGGAATTGAACCGGATCCGAGTTTCGAGACGCTCGTCGAGCTCTTGGATCGCGCTCTCGGGAAGCGCGGTGACATCGAAGTTCTCGCGGATACGCGCGGGCGTCACGGAGGCGGTGAGAACCGCGCTTCCGCGCTGGATGCCCCAGGCCAGGAGCACTTGTGCCGGGGTCTTGCCGAGACGCCGAGCGATCGACACGACCAGCGGGTCGTCGAGCAGCCGCGGTTCCAGCGCGTGCCCTAGTGAAGCGAAGGCCAACAGGATGCTCCCGTGTGCCTTGCACAACTCGTGGATTTCCCATTGGGGGTGATACGGGTGCGACTCGACCTCCACAACCGCCGGCTTGATGCGGGCGGTTTCGACGATCTTTCGGGTACCTTCGGCGTCGATGTCGGAGAGGCCGATCGCTCGCGTAAGTCCCTCGTCGACAAGGCTTTCCATCGCGACCCACGTTTCCGCCAAGGTGACTCCGTGGTCGTAGACGACGGCTCCATGGATGTCGCGGGGATCTTGGTCATCGCCCGGCTTGAACGCAAACGGAGTGTGCACCAAATACAGATCGACCGCGTCCAGCCCAAACCTGTTCAGGCTGGCCTGCAACGCGGGCTTCACTCGCTCCGGTCGATGATTGTTGTTCCACAGCTTGGTGGTCACAAACAATTCCTCGCGGCGGACCGTTCGTTGCGCAAACAGCTCCTTGAGCGCCGCGCCGACCTCGCCTTCGTTGCGGTACCGCTCGGCGGCGTCGAGGTGACGGAACCCCACCTCGACCGCGGTCTTGACGGCATCCCGTGTCTTGGTGTTATCGGAAAGCGACGTTCCGAACCCGAGGGCCGGAATCTCACCGCCGCCGTCGTTCAAGCTAAACCTGTGCTGACTCAGGTTCACGTTCGATCCCATGGCGAAGCTCCTTAGTTAGCGAATAGTCTCAGGCACAACATGTTTCGCCAGCGCCGCGACGGCTTCGGCGGTAGTCCAGACGGCGCTGGCGAGGAACCGGAAATTCACCAGGGCGGCGAGGTAGCCGTCACCCTCGGGCAGTCGCGGGCCCGCCGTGGCATCCTTCACGACTACGACCTCGAAGCCCTGCTCGATGAGCTCGCGCAGGTGGCCTTCGACGCAGAGGTTGGCGGCCATCCCCGCCAGGATGACCTGGTTCACCCCGCGCTTGCGCAACTGCAGCACGAGGTCGTTCGACTCCGGACCAACGATCTTGTGCGGAGAGGCGATGACGGTTCGTCCGTCGTGAATGTGGTGCCGGTATGCGGGCAGAAAGTCGGCACCCGATCCATCGAACCCGTCAGCCGTGTAGGCACTTTTGCGCCCGAACATGCCGCCGCCGCTCATGAATTTCTCGAGCGGATCACCGAACAACCACTGCTGGTCAGTCGGGTAGAAGTAGTGCGGCGACACCGTGACGGTGAGGCCCGCCAGCTTCGCGGCGTGGAACAGTTCGCCGATGTGAGCGACGGTGCGATTGTCGCGGATGCTGTCGCAGAACACCGGCCATGCGACACCGTCGGGGCTCAGGAAATCGATCTGCGGATCGGTGATGACAAGGGCGGCATGCTCGAAATCGAGCGCGAAGCCAGAGCGCGGCAGCGCAGGCTCCTGCGGATCGGTGTAGCTCGTCGGGTCTGTCATCGGGGCCGTCCTCACGGTTGGGAGCGATCTATGCAATCATCATAGATGACCAGTCGTCTATTTATCAACCTCGTCGGCGTTTGCATTCGTGCTCTCGAAACTCAGTACAGAAGCGCTGGGACCGTGACCGCTTCGAACCGGTCGTACGGGGTGCGACTGCGGGTCACCTTCCCGCGCAGGGCGGCGCCTTCCCACGCCTCGATCAGCTGCGCGGCGAGTTGCCCCGGGTCGAGGTCTGGGCGGATGACCCCTCCGCCGTGCTGGCCGGAGCGCACGCACTCGGTGAGGGCGGTGTCCCAGCGGTCGAGAATCCGGAGGAGCTCGGCGCGTACCGGGTCACTCGATCCACCGAGCTCAAGCGACAGGTTGCCGACCAGGCAGCCGAGCAGGAAGTCGCCGGTCTCGTGTTCGTCGGCGAGCGCATGGAAGAAGCGGGTAATCCGCTCCTGCGCCGACCCGTCGGCGGCGAGGATTGGCAGCAGCCGCGCCTCGATATCGGCCCAGTAGTGCTCGAGGATCGCCGCGGCAAAAGCCTCTTTGCTCGAAAAATACGCGTAGAACGAGCCTTTTGGGACGCCGGCCGCGTCGGTGATGTCTTTGACCCCGCTGGCCGAAAAGCCGCGGGCGTGCACGAGGTCGAGCCCCGCTGCGAGCAGGCGGTTGCGCACTTCGGGGTTCGGCGGGCGGGGCATACCACCGATATTAGCCGACCGGTCGCCTATCTTAGAGCCCAGCGACCTCGCGGTTACAGCACCGCCGCTAGAACTGCTTGTGCGGCACGTCGGTCACCAGGCCGCCGTCCATGACGAACTCGCTGCCGGTGGCATAGGACGACTCGTCGCTGGCCAGGAAAAGGACGAACGTCGACACCTCGCGCGACTCGGCCGGGCGGCCCAGCGGAATGGTCACCATGTCCTCGGGCAGGTGGGCGGTCATCGGGGTGCGGATGAAGCCGGGGTGGACGGAATTGACCCGAATGTTGTGCGGCGCAAGCTCTAAGGCAGCGGACTTCGCCAGACCGCGCACCCCCCACTTGGACGCGACGTAGGGGTGCACCATGGGCGCGCCCCGCAGGCCCTCGATCGAGGAGATGTTGATGATCGAGCCGCCGCCGGCGGCGATCATCGGCTCGACGGCCACCCGCATGCCCAGGAACGTCCCGGTCAGGTTGACGTCAATCACCTTCTGCCACTTGGCCAAATCGAAGCTCTTCAACGGGCCGAGCGCGACGGTCCCGGCGTTGTTGACCAACACGTTGAGTTTGCCGAATTCGCTGACCGCGGTCTCGACGGCGGCGTCCCACTGATCGGGCTGGGTGACGTCGAGGTGGACGTAGCGCACGGAGTCACCGATCTCGTCGGCCACCGCCTTGCCCTCCTCGTCGAGGATGTCGCCGATCACCACCTTGGCGCCTTCCTCCACCAGCAGCCGTGCATGCTCCGCGCCCATCCCGCGGGCGCCGCCACTGATGAGTGCGACTTTGCCTGCTACCCGTCCCACAGGGGACTCCTTTCGATTTAGGTGCTCACCAAAGTGGTTGGTGCGTAAAGGCCCTTCCCGGTCACCAGCGGCAGGTCGAGCGTGGTCCGGATCCCGGGTGGCGCGGCGATGACCGCGGGAATGGCGTTGACGATGCGCCCGGCGGCGCCCACGATGGCGGCGTGGTTGTGGTCGCCCTTGCGGCTGCTGGGAACGATGTCGACCGCGTAGGACGGCTCACCGGTGATCTCGACGCGGTAGGAGCCTCCGCCGGCGGCGGGCTGCGCCCAGTCCGGTCGCAGGTCCGGACGCAGCCGGGTGATGTGCTCGATGACGATGGCCGCGCGCCCGTTGCACATGCCGCGGATCTCGAATTGCAGCGCCGCCATGGTGCCCTTGGGCACGCGACCGACCGCGATGTCGAAGTCTTCGGGCGCCGGCTCCCGCTGGTAGGACTCGGTGATCTCGTCGATCTCGATGCCCAGGCCGGCCGCCAGCTGACGGATCGCCGTCCCCCAGGCGATGCCGAGGATGCCCGGCTGCAGCAGCATCGGAACCTCGTCGAGGGGCCGGCCGAATCCCATGTAGTGCATGACCTCCGCGCCGTCGTAGGTGGCGTAATCGGCGATCTCCATGCAGCGCACCTGCTCGATGCTCTGACAGGTGCCCGCCAGCGCGAACGGGATGAGGTCGTTGATGAATCCGGGGTCGACCCCGGTGATGAGGATACTCGAATTACCTTGCCGGGCAGCGCCTTCGACGCGGTTGATGTACTTGTCGGGCATCACGCCCCACGGGTATTGCAGCAGCCCCGGCGAGGACCCGACGACGTTGACCCCGGCGGCCAGGATGCGCATGACGTCGGCCATCGCGTCGGGCAACCGGGTGTCGCCCATGGCGCAGTAGACGACGCACTCGGGCTTGGTGGCCAGCAGGGCGTCGAGGTCGGCGACGGCCGTGACGCCGGTGACGACCCCGGCCTGCAGGCCGACGCCACACAGTTCGCCGGCGTCCTTACCCACCTTCTCGGGGGTGGACACGCACACGCCGGTCAACTCGAACTGCGGGTTGGTGATCAGTTCGGCTAGGGCTAACCCTCCGACGTTTCCGGTACCGACGTGCGCGACGCGGATCGCCATGAGAGTCTCCGTCCTTTGAGCGCCCCAAACTTTTCTAGACACTAGTCCATAAAATCTGTAGCGCATACCGGCGGACTTGTTGCGCCCTGACGGGCAGAATGACTCGCTGATGACACAACGTGAAGACGTCCAGTTCCCCTCCGGTGGCGATCTGATCAGCGCCTGGCTCTACCGGCCTTCGGGCGGCGGACCCACCCCGCTGTTGGTGATGGCGCACGGCTTGGGCGCGGTGCGCAGCATGCGGCTGGACGCCTACGCCGAACGATTCAGCGCGGCCGGTTACGCCTGTCTGGTGTTCGACTACCGCAATTTCGGCGATAGCGAGGGTAAGCCGCGCCAGGTGCTCGATGTCGGGTTGCAGCTCGCCGACTGGGCCGCGGCGGTTGCCTACGCCCGCACCCTCCCGGGAATCGACCCCGACCGGATCGCCTTGTGGGGCACGTCTTTTGGTGGCGGGCATGTGATCGCCACGGCGGCCCGGCTGCCGGGCATCGCCGCCGCCGTGGTCCAGTGCCCCTTCACCGATGCCGTCGCGTCGATACGAACGCTGTCCCCGTTGATCTTTTTGCGCGTCGGCATCCTGGGAGCCCGCGACCTGCTCGCCGCCCGCCTCGGGAAACCACCGGTCATGATCGCCGCGGTGGGGAGACCGGGTGAGGTCGCGCTGATGAACGCGCCCGACGCCTACCCGGGCTACCTGAAGCTGGTGCCCGAAGGCTTGGACGTGCCCGACGAAGTAGCGGCCCGAATCGCGCTGAAGATCATGACCTATCGCCCGGGCCGGCTGACCGCCAAGATCACCTGCCCGATCTTGTTCTGCGTGTGCGAGGCCGACTCGGTGGCCCCGCCCGGTCCCACGCTGCGCTACGCGGCCAAGGCACCGCGCGGTGAGGTCAAGCTATATCCCGAGGGTCATTTCGCCATCTACGTCGATGAGGCGTTCGACCGGGTGGTGGCCGATCAGCTCGCTTTCCTCGACAAGCACCTGACGGGCGCGGGCGCCTAGGGGCGATCGCGAGCGCGGCGAAGCCGGGCGAAGCGGGTCGCCACCATTAGGACTAGGGGCGATCGCGAGCGCGGCGAAGCCGGGCGAAGCGGGTCGCCACCATTAGGACTAGGGGCGATCGCGAGCGCGGCGCAGCCGGGCGAAGCGGGTCGCCACCATTAGGACTAGGGGCGATCGCGAGCGCGGCGAAGCCGGGCGAAGCGGGTCGCCACCATTAGGACTAGGGGCGATCGCGAGCGCGGCGCAGCCGGGCGAAGCGGGTCGCCCCCATCGGGGGCTAAGGGCCGAGCGGGGAACTCGTGCGGATCGCTTCGTCGCGGATCAGCCCGCGCAGCAGCGCGGTGCTGAATTCGGCGGCGATCTCCTTGGCGCTGCGACGTCCACTCGGCCGCAGCCATCGGTACGCGCCCAGCGTCATGCCGATGTACCCCAGCGCCACGACGTGGGAATCGCACTGGTAGAACTCGCCGCTGGCGATCCCCCGGTCGATGAGGCCGTGGACGTGCTCGTAGACCTGGGTTTCCTTCTCCCGGACCGCGGCGACCTGCTCTTCGGTGAACCACTCGGTGATGTAGGGCTGCTCCTGGAAATACACGGCGGCGCCCTCGGGATTGGCGGCGATCTGGTCGAGCAGGCGCACGGTGTACTGGTAGAGGGCCTCGCGCGCGGTCATCGAGGGATCGTCGTGGACGGCGGCCAGGGTGCGCTCCGCGGCCTGCTGGTAGATGTCGTAGAGGATCAGGGACTTGCTGGCGTAGTAGTGGTAGACGGTCGCCTTGTTCAGGCCGATCACGTCGGCGACGTCATCCATCCGGGTGCCGTGGTAGCCGCGGGCGGCGAACAGCTTGGTGGCGACGGCCAGCAACTCCTCGCGGCGCGTTCGTCCGTTCTCGGATGGCATCTGTACTCGCTATCGTCGCTGCCGGGCCGGCCGCTTGGGTGCCGGGCGAGGCCCATTATCAATCAACTGGTTGGACAGTTTAGGCAAACGCCGGGTGTTGCCCCGACGAGGATGGGACTAGACTCGCTCCGGAAAGCTCAAGTCGCGACTGGATGGGGTGGCCTCATGGATCCGAGCCCGGACTACGACGCTAGCGACGAGATCGAGTTCTTCTTCCGATACGTCCCGTGGGGTCTGCGCGGCGTGGTCGACGGCAACGGCTACCCGCCGCCCGCGTACCCGCCGGTCTAGAAAGTCAGAGCGCCTTCAGTTCCTCGGCGACCTCGGTCACCGACTTCTTGGCGTCTCCGAACAGCATCGTCGTCCCGTCGGCATAGAACAGCGGGTTGTCGATGCCCGCGAACCCGGAGTTCATCGACCGCTTGAGGACGATCACCGACTTCGCCTTGTCCACGTTGAGGATGGGCATGCCGTAGATCGGGCTGGATTGTTCGTTGCGCGCCGCCGGGTTGGTGACGTCGTTGGCGCCGATGACGATCGCGACGTCGGTGCGGGCGAACTCGTCGTTGATGTCGTCCATGTCCTTCATCGCGTCGTAGTCGACCTCGGCCTCGGCCAGCAGCACGTTCATGTGCCCGGGCATGCGGCCCGCGACCGGGTGGATCGCGTACTTCACCGGCACGCCCTTCTCCTCGAGCAGGTTGGCCATGTCCTTGACGGCGTGCTGCGCCTGCGCGACCGCCAGCCCGTAGCCGGGAACCACGATCACCTGGTTGGCGTACGCCATCTGGATGGCGGCGTCGGCCGCCGAGGTCGCCCTGACTTGCTTGTCGCCGCCGTCCCCGCCGGCGGTCGGGGCCACGCCGCCACCGCCGAAGCCACCGGCGACGATCGCCGGGATGGAGCGGTTCATCGCCTTGGCCATGAGGTTGGTCAGGATCGAGCCGGACGCGCCGACGATCATGCCGGCCACGATCATCGCGGTGTTGTTGAGCGCCAGGCCGGCCGCCGCGGCCGACAGCCCGGTCATCGCGTTGAGCAGCGAGATGACCACCGGCATGTCGGCGCCGCCGATCGGCAGCACCACCATCAGGCCGAGCACACCGGCGGCGGCCAGCAGGCCGATCATCCAGTACAGCGACGCCCCGCCCGAACCGGGATGCGCGTGCACGCCGATGACGACCGCCGCGGCCACCGCGCCGGCCAGCAGCAGCACGTTGACCGGTTGCTGCGCCTTGCCCAAGCCGATCGGTGCACCGGAGATGATCTCCTGCAGCTTGCCGAACGCGATGATCGATCCCCAGAACGAGATCGACCCGATGATCGCGGCGAACAATGAGGCCACCACGATGTGCACCGTCGGCGACTCGCCGTGCTGGAAGGCCGAAAAGCCGTTCGTCTCCATGAATTCCGCAAGCGCGATCAGCGCGACTGTGCCGCCGCCGACGCCGTTGAAGAACGCCACCAGCTGCGGCATGGCGGTCATCTTGGTCAGCCGGGCCGGGGGGACACCCAGCACGACACCGACGACCAGGCCGGCGATGATCAACACCCATTGGTCGGTGTGGCGGATCTTGACCAGCGTCGCCGTCACCGCCAGCGCCATGCCGACCGCGGCGATCAGGTTCCCCCGCACCGCGGTCTTGGGCCCGGTCAGGCCCATCAAGCCATAGATGAAGAGGGCGAACGAAATGATGTAGAGAACGGTGACCAGGTAGTTCATTTCGCCGCCAGATCCTCGGTCTGCACGGGCGCCACTTTCTTCTTGCCCTTGAACATGGCCAGCATCCGGTCGGTGACGATGAAGCCGCCGATGACGTTCAGCGTTCCGAACACCACCGCGACGAACAGGATGATCTGAACCGCCAGCGACGGGTGCTCGACCTCGCCGAAGACCACCAGCGCGCCCAGCACCACGACGCCGTGAATGGCGTTCGTTCCCGACATCAGCGGCGTGTGCAGCGTGTTGGGCACTTTCGAAATGACCGCGAACCCGACGAACCCGGACAGCACCAGGATCGCCAGATTGGCCAATAGCTCGTCGTACATATGGTCCTCTCTAACCGGCCGCGGGGGTCCGGGTGACGCACGCCGCCGCGACGACCTCGTCGTCGAAGTCGGGGGCCAGCTTGCCGTCGGTGATCAACAGGTCCAGTAGCGCCGTGATGTTCTTGCTGTAGAGCTCGCTGGCGTGCTCGGGCATCGTCGCCGGCAGGTTCAGTGGCGAGGCGATGGTGACGTCGTGCTTGACGACGGTCTGCCCCGGTTCGGTCAGTTCGCAGTTGCCCCCGGTCTCCCCCGCCAGGTCCACCACCACGCTGCCGGGCTTCATCGACTCCACCGCCGCTGCGGTCACCAGCCGGGGCGCGGGCCGCCCCGGGACCAGCGCGGTGGTGATCACCACGTCGAACCCGGCGATCGCTTTCTCCAGGGACTGCTGCTGCTGGGCGCGCTCGGAGTCGGTGAGCTCGCGGGCGTACCCGCCCTCACCGGCCGCGTCGATCCCGATGTCCAGCCACTGAGCCCCCACCGAACGCACCTGGTCGGCCACCTCCGGACGCACGTCGTAACCGGAGGTGCGCCCACCCAGCCGCTTGGCGGTGGCCAGCGCTTGCAGCCCGGCCACCCCGACGCCGAGCACCAGCACGCTGGCAGGCTTCACGGTGCCGGCCGCGGTCGTCAGCATGGGGAAAAACCGGGTCGACTCCGACGCGGCCAGCAGCACGGCCTTGTAGCCGGCCACGTTGGCCTGCGACGACAACGCGTCCATGACCTGGGCTCGCGAGATTCGCGGAATGGCCTCGAGCGCGAACGCCTGCACGCCGGCCTCCGTGAGCGCGTCGATCGCGTTGTCGGCGTTGCGCGGCGCCAGGAAGCCGATCAGGGTCTGCCCGCGGCGCAACCTGCCGACCTCTTCTTTGGTCGGCGGCGCGACCTTGACGACGACATCGGCGGCCCAGGCGTCCCCGATGCTGGCGCCGGCCGCGGTGTAGAGCTGGTCGGGAAGCAACGCGCCTTCGCCCGCACCCGCGTCGACCACTACGGCCACGCCGCTGCTGATCAGCGACGCCACCGCCTTGGGTACCAGCGCGACCCGCCGTTCGTCGGCCCCGGACTCGGCGACCACCCCTACCGTCGTCTGCGCATCTGTCATGGCGCGTACATCTGCTTTCCCGTACTTTCCTGCCGTTTGAATGTGCCGCTGGCTGGCCGCACGCTTCGCTACCTTAACGCCTGCGGAGTTTCACCCCGGACGTGCGATCGACCCGGGCGGGATACCCCTCCGGCGCGGCCGATCTACTCCTGTCGATGCTTCGTTACCCGAAGCGCACGCAGTAGCGGGCGCCGGGTTGTGGAGTCACAAGAGGGCGTTGTGGCCTGCCGGCTACCAGAGCGGGATGTCCCGGCCGTGCTCCGCCGCCGGCCGGGGCCCGAAGTAGCGGCGCTCGGACTCGTCAATCCGCACGTCGTTGATGCTGGCCTCGCGGCGCGCCATCAACCCCGACGGGGAGAACTCCCACAGCTCGTTGCCATAACTGCGGTACCACTGGCCGCCCGCGTCGTGGCATTCGTACTGAAACCGCACGGCGATGCGGTTGTCGTGGAAGTCCCACAAGCTTTTCCGCAACGCGTAGTCGAGCTCGCGCTGCCATTTGCGGGTCAGAAACGCCACGATCTCGTCCCGGCCGACGACGTGTTCGTCGCGGTTTCGCCACTGCGAGTCGGGCGTGTACGCCAGGCTGACGCGGCGCGGGTCGCGGGTGTTCCAGGCGTCCTCGGCGGCCTGCACCTTGTCCAGGGCCGTCTCGTAGGTGAACGGGGGGATCGGGGGGCGGGATTCGGTCATGGGTCCATGTTGCGCTCCGCGACCGCGACACATAAACGGTTGCGATGATGCGCCCGCAGCCGGTCGCAAGGATTTATGTCTCGCGGTCCGCGGTCGCCGTGCGCGTCCGCGGTCGCCGTGCCCGTCCGCGGGCACATTGTCACCGCGGCGTAAGCGTCGCGCTGGCCACCAGAAACGACCCGTCCCGGCACGTGTCCTATGGTGGCGGCATGGACTTCGCGATGTCGGCCAAAGCCAACGACTACCACAAGCGACTGTCCGACTTCATGACCGAGTACGTCTTCCCGGCCGAGGCCGAATACGACAAGTACCGGCACGAGGCCGGCCCGAACGATCACACCGTCCCGCCGATCATCGAGGATTTGAAGACCAAGGCCAAGGAGCGCGGCCTGTGGAATCTGTTCCTGCCGGCCGAGTCGGGCCTGACCAACCTCGAATACGCCCCGCTGGCCGAGCTCACCGGCTGGAGCCTGGAGATCGCGCCCGAGGCGCTCAACTGCGCGGCGCCCGACACCGGCAACATGGAGACCCTGCACCTGTTCGCCACCGAGGAGCAGCGCAAGCAGTGGCTGGAGCCGTTGCTGAATGGCGAAATCCGCAGCGCCTTCTCCATGACCGAGCCGGGGGTCGCCAGCAGCGACGCGCGCAACATCGAGACCTCCATCGTGCGCGACGGCGGCGACTACGTGATCAACGGCCGCAAGTGGTGGACCTCCGGGGCCGCCGACCCGCGCTGCAAGATCCTGATCGTGATGGGCCGCACCAATCCGGAGGCGGCAAGCCACCAGCAGCAGTCGATGGTTCTGGTGCCGGTGGACACCCCCGGCGTGACGGTCGTCCGTTCCACCACGGTCTTCGGCTACCAGGACCAGCCCGGGCACTGCGAGATCATCTACGACAACGTCCGGGTGCCGGTCACCAACCTGCTCGGCGAAGAAGGCGGCGGCTTCGCCATCGCCCAGGCCCGGCTGGGCCCGGGCCGCATCCACCACTGCATGCGGGCGCTCGGCGGCGCCGAACGCGCGCTGGCCCTCATGGTGGACCGGGCGCAGACCCGAGTCGCGTTCGGCCGCCCGCTGGCCGAGCAGGGCGTGGTGCGGGAGGCAATTGCCAAGTCGCGCAACGAAATCGATCAGGCCCGGCTGTTGTGCCACAAGGCCGCCTGGACCATCGACCAGCACGGCAACAAGGCCGCCCACACGTTGGTCTCGCAGATCAAGGCGGTGGCGCCGCAGGTGGCCTGCGATGTGATCGACCGTGCCATCCAGGTGCACGGCGCCGCCGGCGTCAGCGAGGACACGGTGCTGGCCCGGTCGTATGGCTGGCATCGGGCCATGCGCCTCTTCGACGGCCCCGACGAGGTGCACATGCGGACCATCGCGCGCGCCGAACTCGGCCGGGAGAAGTCTCCGCTCGCCGCCGCGGTCGCCTCACATGGGTAGGGCCGCACTCCGGGAATTGCCCGGCGCGTGGAACTTTCGCGACGTCGCCGACGGCGCGGGCGCGCTGCGGCCGGGCCGGCTGTTTCGGTCCAGCGAGCTCAGCCGCCTGGACGACGACGGCCGCGCGACGCTGATGGAACTGGGCATCACCGACGTCGCCGATCTGCGCGCCACCCGAGAGGTCGCCCGGCGCGGGCCCGGACGGGTTCCGAACGGCGTCGACGTTCACCTGCTGCCGTTCCCCGACCTCGCCGACGACGCCGGTGACGGCGACGACGCCCCCCACGAACACGCGTTCCGGCAACTGATGACCAACGGCGAGCCCGACGAGTCCATCAATGACACCGCCGCCCGCTACATGGTCGACGAATACCGCCAGTTCCCCACCCGCAACGGCGCCCAGCGCGCGCTGCACCGCGTCGTCACGCTGCTGGCCGCCGGGCGGCCGGTCCTCACGCACTGCTTTGCGGGCAAGGACCGCACCGGCTTCGTGGTGGCGACGGTGCTGGAGACGGTCGGCATCGATCGCGACACCATCGTCGCCGACTACCTGCGCAGCAATGACGCCGTAGCGGAGTTGCGGACCCGGATCTCCGAGATGATCCAGCAGCGCTCGGAAACCGAACTGACACCGGAGGTGATGACCTTCACCGAGGCCCGGCTGTCCGACGGTGTCCTCGGCGTCCGGCCCGAGTACCTGGCCGCGGCGCGCCAGACGATCGACGAGCAATTCGGTTCGCTGGAGGCCTATCTCAACGATGCGGGCATCACCGAGGCCGACGTGGATCGACTACGCCGGGCGCTGCTCGCCTGACGCCACGCGGCCCCGGGCCGCTACAGCTTGAAGTTGGCCTGTTTGGCCGCGGAGAGGTCGTCGATCTCCGCCCAGTGTGAGGCCACATCCTCCACCGACGGCGGCTTGTCGAAGTTGGCTCCCTCGTTCTGGAACAGCGCCACCCGCTGCACCTTGCCCCCGCCGACGACGAAAACCGAGGCGGTGTTGGGGTTTTCCTCGGTGCACAGGTAGGCCACCACGGGCGCGACATACTCCGGCGTCAGCTTCTCGAGCACCTCCTTGGGGAGGATGTCCTCGGTCATCCGGGTCGCCGCGATCGGCGCGACGGCGTTGGCGTGGATGTTGTACTTCGCCCCCTCCTGCGCCAGCGTGTTGATCATGCCGACCAGGCCGAGCTTGGCCGCACCGTAGTTGGTCTGCCCGAAGTTACCGAACAGGCCGCTGGTGGAGGTGGCGACGACGATCCGGCCGTAGCTCTGCTCCCGGAAATGCGGCCACGCTGCGCGCAGCACGTTGTAGCCGCCGTACAGGTGCACCTTGAGCACGGCGTCCCAGTTCTCGAACGTCATCTTGTGGAAGGTGCCGTCGCGCAGGATCCCGGCGTTGCTCACCACGCCGTGCACGGCGCCGAACTCGTCGAGCGCCGTCTTGATGATGTTCTCGGCACCCTCGGGCTCGGCAACGCTGTCGTAGTTGGCGGCCGCGCGGCCACCCGCGTCCCTGATCTCCTTGACCACCTCGTCGGCCATGTTGTGACCGCCACCGGTACCGTCGCGCGCACCGCCGAGGTCGTTCACGATGACGCTGGCGCCCTCCCGGGCGAGGGTCAAGGCGTATTCACGGCCCAGTCCCCCGCCGGCTCCGGTGACGACGATGACGCGATCCTGCACTCCGGGCATCAGGTTCCTCTCTGAGATGAAAAGTACGTCCTAACAAGCGATTTCGATCAGTCAGAACATTCGGCGGGCCATCTTGAAGGCCCGCGAGGTGTACGGCGGGTAGATGAAGCTCGACAGGTCGGGCCGGGTCGGCTTGGTCAGCACCGACTTGCGGTGGCTGAACTCCTCGAAGCCGTAGCGGCCGTGATAGGCGCCCATGCCCGATGCGCCGACACCGCCGAACGGCAGCTTGGCCGTCGACACCTGGAAGGCCAGGTGGTTGACCAGCATGCCGCCTGCCGGCACCTCCTTGATCACCCGCTCGCGGGTCTCGCGCGTCTTGGTGAACAGGTAGGCGGACAGCGGCTTGGGCCGCGAGTTGACGAAACGTATTGCGTCGTCCAGGGATTGGACGGTGATCACCGGCAGCACCGGCCCGAAGATTTCGTTGCGCATCAACGGCCCGTCCGGGTCGGGATCGACCACGACGGCGGGTTGGATGCGCAGGCTCGACGCGTCACACTTGCCACCGACGACGACCTTGCCGTCGCCACCGGCGAGGTAGCCGCTGATCCGGTCGAACTGCCGCTGGTTGACGATCCGCAGTCCGTCGGGCTTGTCCGACGTGAACTTCGTGATGGCCGCGCCGATCTTGCCCACCAGTTCATCGCGAATCTTGGCGTCCGCCAACACGTAGTCGGGCGCGACACAGGTCTGTCCGGCGTTCAGCAGCTTCATCCAGGCGATCCGCTTGGCCGCGACGTCCACGTCGGCGTCGGCCGCCACGATCACCGGGCTCTTGCCGCCGAGCTCCAGCGTGCACGGGGTCAGATGCGGTGCGGCGCCTTCGTAGACCTTGCGGCCGATCTCGGTGCCACCGGTGAACAACAGGCGGTCCAGGCCCTGCGCGATGAGCTCCTGGCTGACCGAGCCGTCGCCCTCGACCACGGCGATCGCGTCGTTGTCGAGGTATTTGGGCACCAGCTCGGCCATCAAGTGGGCGGACGCCGCGGCGATCTCGGAGGGCTTGAGGATGACGGCGTTGCCGGCGGCGATCGCGCCGACCGCGGGGCCCAGCGTCAGATAGAACGGGTAATTCCAGGCGCCGATGATCAGCACGGTGCCGTAGGGCTCGTACTCCACCCAGCCGCGGCCGGGCAGCTGCGGCATCTCGAGCAGCTGGTATTTGCGGCGCGTCCACCGGCGGACCCGCTTCGCCGCATACTTCGCTTCACCGGCCGTGGTTGCGACGTCGGCGATGAACGCCTCGAACGGGCTGCGGTCCAGATCTTCGGCGAGCGCGGCCGCGATGGCCGCCTCGTTCTCTTCCATCAGCTTCGCCAGCTGCAGCAGCTGCCGTTTGCGCCACTCGATGTCGCGGGTTCGGCCGCTGGCGAAGGTCTTGCGCAACCGCGCCACCGTCGCGGGGATGTTCGCCGGCTGAGATGTCGGCGCGCCATTGGCGGCGGATGTCTTGGGTGTAACCGATTCGGTGGTCATCGTTGTCCTTCCCCTGCTTCGGTCATCCCGGAGGCGCCCAGTGCTCGTCGCACGAGCGCTCATCGGTGATATCGCGATCCTAACCATCCGGTTGGGAGAGCAGTAGAAAGGATCTGGCCCGGCCAATCGTGGGCGCGCTGGGGCGCGCGGGCCGGGTGCCGTGTTCGAGCGCGGCGCTAGAGCCGCTCGGCGATGACGAAGTCGGAGAAGGCGTCCTTGTCGTCGGCCAGCGGGACGTTCTCGTTCCAGCGGCCCAGCCGGCGCATCTCGTCCGTCGAGCGCTGCGCTTGCCCGCGCCAGCCGTGGGTGTTGAGCCATTCCGTGACGTCCGCCCGGTGCTCGTCGCGATACATCAGCTCCCCGACGTCGACGGTCTCTTCGATGCCGAGCTCGTCGGCGACCCTCCTGAACCGCTCGCGCATCTGCTGCCGGCGCTCGTCGGCGTGCGCGGGTGCGGTTTCCGCCGAGACCCGGCTTCCGGCCGGGCTCAGCTCACCGATCTGCGTGAACAACCGGTCCTGCGCCTCGGCCGGCAGGTACATCAGCAGACCCTCGGCCAGCCATGCGGTCCGCGCCGTCGGGTCGAAGCCCGCGTCGCGCAGCGCGGCCGGCCAGTCCTGCCGCAAGTCGATGGCCACCGCACGGCGGTCGGCCGACGGCCGCACGCCGTTTTCCGCCAATGTCGCGGACTTGTACTCCAGCACCTGGGGCTGGTCGATCTCGTACACCACGGTGCCGGCGGGCCAGTCGAGGCGGTATGCGCGCGAATCCAGGCCAGAGGCCAGGATCACCACCTGCCGGATTCCGTCGGCCACGGCGTCGTTGAAGTAGGTGTCGAAGAAGTGGGTGCGCACCGCCTGGTAGCTGCGCATGTGCTCGAGCTGCGCCGCGGATTCGGCATCGAGGGCTTCGATCTTGGCCGCGACTTCGGGGTCGAGCATGTGCTCCCACAGGACCCCGGCGCCGGCGTTGGTGACCAGAAGTTTGGCGTACGGGTCGCGGATGAGGGCGTCGGTCCGTTCGGTTTCGGCGGCCCGGGCGGCGGCGACCATCACCGCGGTGCTACCGACACTGGTCTTGATGTCCCAGGTGTCGTCGTGACTGCGCAGTGAGCTCATCGTGTTGCTCCTTGGGTCTTGGGGGAAGTCAGGCTGTCGGCTCGCCGAGACGCGCCCGCAGCAGCATGCTGCGCACCGCGTCTTCGGCCAGGTCTTCGGGTACCGGGCGGCCCAGCCGGGCCATTTCCTCGCGGTTGTCCACGGTGTGCACCTGCCAGCCGTGGTCGCTCAGCCATTGGGCCGCGTCCGAACGGTCCGGCTCGTGATAGGTCAGCGCCTGCACGTTGACGTCCAGCCCGAGCCGTTCCCGCATCCGCAGCCAGCGCTGGGAGTTGCTCCGGGAGTTCATGCCGACCGCCTCGATGGCGACCTGGCTGCCCGGCGCGCTGAGGGCGGTGAACATCTCGAAGAGGCGGTCTTGCGCGTCGCTTGGCAGATACGGGAGCAGGCCCTCGGCAAGCCAGGCGGTCGGTCGAGTGCGGTCGAATCCCGCCGCGGCCAATGCCGCCGGCCAGTCGTCGCGCAGGTCGACGGGGACCGGGCGGCGACTCGCGGTGGGAGCGGCGCCATGCCGCTGCAGAATCCCGGTCTTGTACTCCAGCACCTTGGGCTGGTCGATCTCATAGACCGCGGTGCCGTCCGGCCAGTTCAGGCGGTAGGCCCTGGCGTCCAGCCCGGCGGCCAGGATGACCACCTGCCGAATCCCGGCCTTGACGGCGTTGTCGAAGTACTCGTCGAAGAAGTGCGTGCGCACCGCCTGGTAGTCGATGCCGATGCGATGCGCGCGGCGTCCGTACTCGTCACCGTCGAGCCAGGCCAATTCGGGGTCGGCGAGCCGGGCCCATGCCGGACCGGCCGACGAGACCAATATGCGGGCGAATTCGTCGCGGATCAGCGGATCGCGTCCGGCCGTTTCCGCCGCGCGTGACGCCGCGACACCCAGCGCGGTGGCGCCGACAAGTTCGGTGATGGCCCAGCTGTCGCCGGCAGATCGCAGGGAAGGCGGTAACGACGCGTCCAGATCAGTCATGACCCGACCATGCTACCGGAATAAGTTAGTTAGCCTATACGCTTTGTGTGCAACTTCACTAAGCGTGCAGCGGTACAACGCCCGCTTAGGTGCCGGACCCCCAGAGCGCACCTTCCAGCAGCTGCCGCAGCATTTCGGTGACGGCCAACATCTGCCGGTAACTCTCCACGTAACCGGCGTATAAGCCCACCCCGCACAGGATGACGAGCAGCGACTCGATCAATGCCGGCGCGTCGACGTCGGCGCGGACCTCGCCGCGCGCGATCGCGTCGCCGACGACGCGGACCAGAAATTCCCGAGCGACCCGCACCGATTCGTTTTCGGTTCTGTTCCATTCCGGGTGCCGCTGCGACTCGAGTATGCCGGTGATTATCAGCGCCGCCCCGGAGGGAATCTCGGAATCGGCGCGCACCGCCGAGGCGATGAATGCCGTGAGTCGCCCCACCAGAGTGGTCTCGCGCTCGGCCTCTTGGATCCCGGTTCCGATGATGGCTTCGTTGGTTTGCTCCAGCACCTCTCGATACAAGACCCGCTTGCTGGAGAAGTAGTGGTTGATTGCCGGTCGGGTCAGATCGGCGCGAGCCGCGATCGCCTGGAACGTCGCGCCGTCGTAACCGCGTTCGCTGAACACCAGGCGAGCGGCCCGCATGATCCGCTGTCGCGTCTCATCGGCCTTTGCGGCAGGGGGGCGTCCTGGCCTGCGGCCCACCCCTGACGACATCGTTAAAGTGTGCCACCGCCGTGGTGTGGCATTAACGCATTTGGCGGAATGCTGCCGAACTTCCCGGCCTGGTAATCCTGCACCGCCTCGAGCAATTCCGCCCGTGAGTTCATCACGAAAGGCCCGTAGTGGAATACCGGCTCGCGAATGGGTTGGCCGCCGAGAAGCAACACCTCCATCGCGGTCGTGCGCGACGAATCCTGCGTCCGCTTGGCGCCCATCGTGATCCGGTCTCCGGGTCCGAGCACCGCCAACTGACCCTCGTGGATCGGGTGCGCGACCGGGCCGACGTATCCGCCGCCCGACAACACGTACACGAGCGCATTGAAATCGCGCCGCCAGGGAAGGGTGAGCCGGGCGCCGTTTTCGATCGTGGCGTGCGCGAGCGTGATCGGCGTGTGGGTCACTCCGGGCCCCCGGTGACCGTCGACCTCGCCGGCGATGATGCGGACCAGTGCCCCGCCGTCGTCCGAGGCGACCAACTTCGTGTCGCCACCTTCGATGGCCTGATATCGGGGTGGCGCGAACTTGTCTCGCTTCGGCAGGTTCACCCACAACTGGATGCCATGGAAGAGGCCGCCGCTTTCGACCAGTTCCGCGGGTGGCGTCTCGATGTGCAGGATCCCCGAACCCGCGGTCATCCACTGCGTCGCGCCGTCGGTGATGAGGCCACCACCCCCGTGGGAGTCCTGGTGGGCGAACTTGCCGTCGATCATGTAGGTGACCGTCTCGAACCCGCGGTGCGGGTGCCAGTCGGTGCCCCTCGGCTCGCCCGGTTGGTACTCCACCGCGCCCATCTGGTCCATGTGCACGAAGGGATCCAGGGCGGCGGTGCTCACCCCGGCGAAAGCGCGGACGACGGGAAAGCCCTCGCCCTCGTAGCCGCGCGGCCCGGTGGTGACCGACCGCACCGGGCGCTCGGTGTCGGTGGGAGCGGCGGCGCCGATGCGTGGCAATGTCAGCGTGTTGGCGGTGATGGCGGGCATGTGACCTCCGTATGTAGAGCTATTCCCCCAATAACCGGACCGCGGTCCAGTTATTCCCTCGGGCCACCCTCCGGATGACGAATGGTTGCGTAGTGCAATATTTGCTGTAGTAGATGGTCGCAGCGGCCCGCCCGATCCCGAGGCGGTCAACGAGCAAAGTGAGGCCGTCGGGGGAAGGATGCGTGCATGGGGCAAAAATCGACGGCCGTGGCGCCCGTCCGGGCGAAGCGACCGGTGTCCGAAGTGTTCAGCCAGTTCGCCGGCTGGATGCGGGCGAACCGGCTCGGATTGTTCTGCGTTGCAATCTTGGTCGGGCTCGGCGCCGGGCTGGGCGCGGTGGCGTTCCGCTACCTGATTTACGGCTTCACCTGGCTGGCGACCGGGCACGACGAATTCGGCCAAGACGGCTGGGTGGGCAGCGACCACCTGCCCTGGCTGGGAATCGGCTTCTTCGTGGTCATCCCAGTGGTCGGCGGGTTGCTGTACGGGCCGATGATCTCGCGGTTCGCCCGGGAGGCCCGCGGCCACGGCGTGCCGGAGGTCATGATCGCGGTGGCGGAGAACGGTGGCCGGATTCGTCCGCAGGTGACGGTGGTCAAAGCCCTCGCTTCCGCGCTGTGTATCGGTACGGGCGGGTCGGTCGGCCGGGAGGGTCCGATCGTGCAGATTGGCGCGGCGATGGCCTCCGGATTCGGCCAGTGGGTACGGATGCCGGAGAACCGGCTGCGGGTGCTGGTGGCCTGCGGCGCCGCGGGCGGCATCTCGGCCACGTTCAACGCGCCGATCACCGGGGTGTTCTTCGCCGTCGAGCTGATTCTGCGTGAGCTGTCCGTCGAGGCGATCTTCACCATCATGCTGTCGTCGATGGTCGCCGACGTGGTCGCCCGCGTGTTTTTCGGTTCGGATCCCTTCCTCACCCAACTGCCCGCCGGCATCGAGCTGAACCACATCGCCAACTACCTGCTGATAGCGCTGCTCGCGGCGATCGCCGGGCTGATCGGGGTCCTCTTCAAGAACGTTCTGTACAAGACGGAGGATCTGTGCGACCGGGTGTGGGGTGGGCGCCCGGACTGGGCGCGGCCGGCGGTCGGCGGGATCGTGCTCGGCCTGCTACTGCTGGCTGTGCCGCAGCTCTACGGGGTCGGCTACCCGGTGATGTACGCCGCCTTCGCCGGCCACTACGCGCTGTGGTTCTTGGCGCTCCTGGCCGCCGGCAAGATGCTGGCCTGCAGCCTGACCATCGGCATCGGCGGGTCGGGTGGGGTGTTCGCTCCCTCGCTGTTCGTCGGGGCCACCTCCGGCATGGCCTTCGGGCTGTTCGTCCAGCACACCATCGGCACGGCCGTCGGGCATCCCGCGCTCTACGCCATCGTGGGGATGGGCGCCGTGTTCGCTTCCGCCACGCGAGCCCCGCTCACCGCGCTGGCGAGCACGGTCGAGATGACCGGGGATTTCACCCTCACCCTGCCGGTCATGTTGGCCGTCGCGGTCGGCACGACGGTGTCCCGGGGGATTTCCTACGGCACCATCTACACCACCAAGCTGCTGCGCCGGGGCATCGACATCGACCGCCCCACTCCCACCAATGCCTTCGCCGACCTCACCGCGGCCGACGCCATGCACCGGTTCGCCGTTCCACTGGATCTCACCCGGACCAACGGGCAAGCCGATCGCGACTTGACGGCCTTGCTCGGCCCCGTCACCCGCGTCCGTGAGCCGCAGGCGCTATTCGCCAACGACAGCCTCGCCCAGGCGTTACGCCAGCTCGTCCTCTACGGCCGCGACGGGCTGCCGGTCATCGACACCGAGGCCCGCTCCGTTCAGGGGTGGCTGACCAATCAGAATGTGCTGCGCGCGGTCGGCTCCCACTTCACCGACGTCGAGCCGGACATCGCCGCCGGTCCCCGGACCGCCGCGTGGGCCGAGCCGCAGCCCGCGAACCCCGAACACGACCCGCACAGCGAGCTTGACGGGTACTGCATCGTCGAACACACCCTGGCGGGCGAATCGATGGCCGTGGGCCGGATCCTCGGCGACCTCGAGTGGCCGGACGGCCACTTCCCCGTCTCCGTGCTGCACAACCGCCAACTCGTCGACGCCGACACCACCCTACGGCTCGCCCCGGGCGACCGGATCAACGTTCTCGTGCCCAAAGACGCGGCGCGGCATGAGGATTCGGCGGCCGGCTAGGCCGTGCTGCGTGCGCTGCTCGCGGCGTCCTTCTCGGTTGACGCGCCCTCGTGGGTCAGCTTGCCGCCCGCGCTCTCCAGGTGCGCCCGGACGAACCACTGGAACTTCTCCAGATTGCCGGCCTGGTCGATCAGCAGGTCCTGGGTGACGGGGTCGAGTTCCTCGGTCTCCTCGATGTACTTGCGGATGTCTTCGACCACGCCGGTGTAAACGAGGTCGAGCGCGGCCAGGTGGGCCTGGACGGTATCGCGCCCCACGGAATAGTCGTCCCAGGTGCGGTCCTTGACGATCGCTCCGGGCGTACCCTGCGGTGACCCGCCGAGGGCCGCGATGCGCTCGGCGACGTCATCGGCGAAACCGCGGACCGCCTCCACTTGCGGGTCGATCATCTCGTGCACGCCAATGAAGTTGGGCCCCACCACGTTCCAGTGCACGTGCTTGAGCGTGAGGTGAAGATCGTTGTAGGTGCTCAATTGCTTCTGGAGCAATTCGGTCAGCCGCGCTCCCTGTTTGTCGGTGAGCCCCGGGATGGTGAACTGTGTCATCGATTTCCTCCGTTTCGCACACGGTCACGTCTCCGGAGTGGGGTACCCGACGCCCGTTGCTGAAAACCCGGCCTCAGCGAGGCCATGACCACGTTTAAAGCTCGCTGATGTGCTGCACCGGCAGCCGGGCGCCCCGGCGCGGTTCGTATGCCAGTCCGCTGGCCTCGAGCAACCGAACAACTCGGTGGCGGTGTGGTCGCATCGGCTCGAGCAGCTCGAGCATGCCCGCGTCGTCCACCGGACGGCCCACCAGCGTCCAGCCGATCATCTTCGGGACGTGATAGTCGCCCACCGATAGCGCGTCGGCGTCCCCGAACGCCCGTTGCGCGGTCTCGGCGGCGGTCCACTCCCCCACGCCCGGCAGCGAGACCAACGCCTCACGGGCCTGCGCGGCCGGACGAGGGGCCAGCCGTTCCAGCGAGGCTGCCCGTCGCGCGCACGTCACGACGGTCTGCGCACGCCTCGGGTCGACATTGGCGCGATGAAAGTCCCACGACGGGATGTGTCGCCACGCCTCGGCGGATGGCGGCACCCGCATCCGCGCCGGCGCCGGCCCGGGGGCGGGTCCGCCGTACTTGGACACCAGCAGCCGCCACGACCGAAATGCGTCGGCACCGGGCACGCGCTGCTCGATGATCGCCGGGATCAGGGCCTCCAGCACCAGCCCGGTGCGGCCCAGGCGCAAGTGCGGTACGCGGCGGTGCGCGGCGGCAACGGTCGGGTCGCGGGGCACGAAATCCGAAGCGTCGTCCTCGAAGCCCAGCAGCGCGGGCAGCCGTTCGACGAACTCCGGCGCACCGCTACCCCAGGCCACGCAATGGGCGGCGTTGGCCGCCGCCCGGCTGATCCGGGCGGCGACGGGTCCGCTCGGCAGCAGGCTGGTCCGCCAGATCGCGCCGTCACCGGCAGCCTGGAAACAGGGATCCCCGAAACCGCGGCGAAGCGGCGCCAACGTGTGCCCGAAGCTGACCGCCCCGGGGAACGTGACCGTGCGCGCGCTTTCCACCGACCAACTCTCCAATTGACCGTTAACGATGTGCCAAGTCAATATTGCGATGTGATGACGCCGTTCGATGACCCGCAGGGCGAACTGGCCTGGATGTTCCTCCAGAGTACGAGCGACGGCGGCGACCTCGACGAAGGCTTCTCACTGCTCAGCGACGACTTCACCTACTGGACGCTCGTCACGCGCACTTCCTGCGACAAGGAAACCTTTCGGCGAGCGGTCGAGCGACGCAAGCGCGAACTCGAGCTGACCATCGACCTGGTGCGCTGCGTCAACGACGGGGAGACGGTGGTGGTCGAGGCGCAGGCCAGCGGCACCACCACCGGTGGCGTCGAATACGACAGCCCGTTCGTCTGCATCTTCGACACCCGCGACGGCTTGATCGTCTCGATGCGGCTCTACAGCGACACCCGGGCCTACGACGCGGCGCTCCCCGGGTGGATTTTCTAGGACGCCGAGACGCTGATTTCGGCCTTGTTCGGGTAGAAGGCGACATGCCCGGCGATCGCCGCGACCGCCGGATAGGGCTGCTCGTAGGTCCAGATCACGTCCTCGACCGTGTCACCGGCCGAGCTGGTCACGCTGTAATAACTGGCCTCGCCCTTGAAGGGGCAGTACGTGCTGGTGTCCGTGCGGGTCAGCCGGTCTTGCTCTACGTCGCTCATCGGAATGTATTGCACCGCAGGCAAAGTCGCTTCGCGCAATTCGAGAGCGGCCGTGGTGTCGGCGACCAGCTCGCCATTGACACGGACCCGTACTCGCCCCTTCGTCGGCTCGATGGTGATGGGGTGCCCAGCGCTGGGCTCTTTGATTTCGGGGTGGCTCATGGTCTCCTCCTAGACGCCGATAGCCGGTTCAACGCGAGCCGGGGCCCGACCCTTCCCGATCAGGGCGGTCCGAATGCGTAGCGGTGATACTGCGCCATCGTCCGTAATGTCGGCACCTTCGCCATCGCCCTGCCCAGCCGGCGCGCAACTGGCGAAACCAGCTCGAAGGTGTCGCTGTCGAAGACCGACTCCCATGCCAATAGGCGCACCCCGGGAACGGCGCCGACGATGTCGGCGGGCCCGTTGATGCTCCAGTGCGGTTCCGACCCGGAGCGACGGACCACGGCGTTGATCACCTGCGAGCGAATACCGAAGGTGTTGAAGGCGTCGAACTGCAGTTCGCCCGATCCGAATCGATCGACGACGCGGCGAAGCAACGCCAGCCCGTCGCCTTTCTCCAGGTACATGGTCAGGCCCTCGCCGAGGAACAGGGTGGGACGGGCGGCCGGTATCTCGGCCAGCCAGGACGGATCGGTAACCGAGGCCGGCACCATGCGATAGTTCGCTCGGCCGGGATAAAGCCGTCCCCGCAGGCCGATGACTTCGGGATAGTCAACGTCGTACCACTGCACCCCGCACGGCGGATCCAGGCGGTACACCCGGGCATCCAGTCCGCACCCCGCGTGCAGCACGACCGCTTCGGGATGCACGGCCAGGAACTGCCGAGCCCAGTTGTCGAAGTGTTTACTGCGCACGGCGACCGACGGCGCCCGACGGGCATCGATGGTCGTTGCCTCCCAGTCGTATTCGATGCGCGCCACGGCGGCCTTGGCGTAGTGGTCGCCAAGGATCGACGGAGAAGCGTCTGCGTCCAGCGCCTTGGCATACAGCGTCGCCAGCGTCGTCTGCGGTGGCCCGGTGAGATCGACGCGAATCCGGTCCACGGGCCGGGCCTATTCGGACTGCGCGGCCGGAGCGTTCTTTCGAGGGGTCCGCATGGCGGCCCAGAATCGAGCGGCCCCGCGGATCGATTCCTCGACCGGGCGCGGCTGCCAGCCCAATTCGCGCTTCGCCTTGCTGCTATCGACAGGGGCTTCGGCGCGCATCATGCGCACCGAGGCCAGGCTGAGCTCGGAGTCCTTGCCGGTGAGCCTCGCCTTCAGGCTGCCCGCCGCCGCCAAGAGGTAGAGCATCGGCACCGAGATCGCGCGCTGCGGCGGCGGAACCCCGGCCTCGTCGGCAGCGACCCGTACCACGTCGTTAAGGGCGATCATCCGCTCGGAGACCAGGTATCGCTCACCGACGCGCCCGTGCTCGGCCGCCAGGATCATGGCCCGCGCGGCGTCGTCGACGCCGACCACTTCCAACTGGATGCCGTTCATTCCGAAGGGCAGCTTGCCGAAGACCGCGCCGGCGATGAACGCACCGTGCGGAGTGCCGCCCCAGTCACCGCCGCCGTAGGTCGTCGACACGCACATCGCGATGGCGGGCAGCCCGGCCTCGGCGACGTACCGCATCACCAGGTCCTCGGCCTGCACCCGGGACTGCACGTAGGGAGTCAGCCCCCGCGGGCTGATCACGTCGTCTTCGGTCGCCACGTGCCCATGTCGCCGGCCCACCGTCGCGTAGGTGCTCGTGAAGATGAACCTGCGCAGCTCGGGTTGGCCGGCGGCGACCTCGAGAACGTTGCGCAGGCCTTCTACGTTGGTGCGAAACAATGGCGCCGGGTCACGCAACCACGCGCGGGTGTCGACGACGCAGTAATAGACGTCGTCGACACCGCCCATCGACTCGCGCAACGTGGCGTCGTCGAAAACGTCGCCGTGAAAGCGGCTCAGCTCGAGGTCGTCGATGGAGCGGGTGTTGGCATTCGGGCGCACCATTGCCCGCACCTGGAAACCGTCGGCGACGAGCTGGCGGGTGACGTGCGAACCCAGAAAGCCGTTGGCGCCGATGACGAGTTTGGGTTTGGTGCTCACAGATTCCCCTTCTCTCACGGTTGCCCGCCGCCGTTCTCGTGCATCCACCGCGCGGCGTCTTCGTCGAGCGTGCCCAGCGCCTGGGCCTTGCGGCACCACTTCATCCCGGCCCGCAGGAAACGCAGCGGGTTGTAGATGTCTTCCTGGCGGCGCCACAGGCCGTCCCCGGCGTAGGTGACGATCGAGATGTTGGTCGCGCTGATCACGCTCCCGTCACCCGGGTCGCGCATGGGATTGTCGAGTTCGCAGATTATCCGCCCGCCTGCCTCGTCGACGACCGACCACAGCGATGGGAAAGCCACCATGTGGCTGCCGGGGTAGGTCGTCATCGTGCGCTTGATCCACTCGCGGACCTCATCGCGTCCCCGCATGGTGCCGGCCGCATGCTCGACGTATTCGACGTCGGGCGTGTACTGCTCGACCCAGGCGTCCCAGTCGCGCGTTTCGGCGGCCCGGGCCACCGTCGCTTCGAACTTCTCGAAGGCTGCGGACAGTTCGCTGTGGGAGAACTCTTGCGTCGTCATGTTGCGGCATTTCCCGTAATCGTCGCGACGTTGCGGCTCATCGGCGGAGTGTAGCCTGGGCGGCACTGCGGTCCGTATGAGGATCAAGACCGGTCATGAAGCCGAGGGCCGGTTAGGAAGGGCGAGCAATGGCAACCGAAAAAGCGATACTTGCCGGCGGCTGTTTCTGGGGGATGCAAGAACTCATCCGCAAGCAGCCGGGTGTGGTTTCGACCCGGGTCGGTTACACCGGCGGCGACGTTCCGAATGCGACCTATCGCAATCACGGCACGCACGCCGAGGCCATCGAGATCGTCTACGACCCGGCGGTCACCGACTACCGCACCATGCTGGAGTTCTTCTTCCAGATCCATGATCCGACGACCAAGGACCGCCAGGGCAACGACCGTGGCCCCAGTTACCGATCGGCCATCTTCTACCTCGACGAGGACCAGAAGCGAATCGCGTTGGACACCATCGCCGACGTGGAAGCCTCGGGGTTGTGGCCCGGCAAGGTCGTGACCGAGGTCAGCCCCGCCGGCGACTTCTGGGAGGCCGAGCCCGAGCACCAGGACTACCTGCAGCACTATCCGAACGGGTACACCTGCCACTACATCCGCTCCGGCTGGAAGCTGCCACGCCGGGCTGCCGCGGGCCAGTAGGCGCCGGACCGCCCCTGCTCAGCGCCGGTGCACCACGACCCGGCCGCCGTCCTTCGGCGTGTAGGCGACGCCCCGGCCGTGCCACCGCTCCCCCGGCGCAGTCGTGGTCTCGATGGTGAAGTGGCGCAACACCGTTCGCAACACAACGTCCATCTCCATGTTGGCGAACGCCGCGCCCACGCAGCGACGGGTGCCGCCGCCGAACGGGATCCATGCAAAGGCCGACGGCTTGGTCCCGACGTACCGCTGCGGATCGAAGCGCTCCGGATTTGGGAAAACACCGGGGTTTTCGTGAATCTGCGCGATGCTCACCAGGATGGATTCGCCGCGGGGGATGACCCACTTTCCGAGTTGATACCGCGGCAGATAGACGCGCCGGGCGGCGAAATCGATGACCGTCCGGGCCCGCTGCACTTCCAGGATGGTCGCCTGGCGCAGCTCCTGGCCGCCATCCCCATCGGCATCGTCGGCCTCCTCGACCAGGGCCGCCAGCACGTCCGGGTGCCGCGTCAACCGTTCGAACGCCCAGCCCAGGGTGGAGGCCGTTGTTTCGTGGCCCGCGGCCAGCAGCGTGAGCAATTCGTCGCCGATGTCCTTGCGCGACATGGCCGAACCGTCGTCATAGGTGCTGCGGAGCATCAGTGCGAGTACGTCGCTACGCTCGTCGAAGTTCGGATCGGCCCGCTCGATTTCGATCAGCCTGTCGATGATGGTGTCGTACTGGCGGCGCCACTCGTCGAGCCGCCCCCACGGTGCTGTAACGCCCGTAGTTGCGTTGCGGCTTGGGCATCGTCGCCATCCGCGAGCCCAGCGTGACCCACGGCGGAATCAGCCGGCGTAGCTCGTCGAGTTCGGCGCCTTCGGCCCCGAAGACGGCGCGCAGGATGGCGTTGAGCGTGATATGCATCATCGACGGCAGCGTCGCGAAAGCCTCACCCTCCGGCCAGCCGGCGGTCTCCCGCAAGCGTCTCCTCTTCGATGATCGCCTCGTACTGCTTCATGCTCTTGCCGTGGAACGGTGGTGCCAGCAACCGCCGCCGCCGGCGATGGTCCTCCCCGTCGAGCGCGAACACGGAGCCGGAGCCGAACAGCCTGCTCAGGTTGGGCTGGATGTTGCCGAGTTCGTCCGGGCTGGTGGTGAAGATCTGCTTGGCCAGTTGCGGGTCGGCGACCACCACGACCCGGCCGTAGATCGGGAGGTTCAGCGAGAAGACGTCGCCGTGCCGGCGGGCCAGCCGCTGTATCATCCCCCGCCGCGACACCGCAAAACCCAGCCCCTGCAACAACTTTGGCAGTCGGGCTGCGGGCGGCAGCTTGACCTGGGCGGTGCCGGTGGGGCGGCGACTGCTTCACTCATGGCGGTGCTGCTCCCCATATCTGCCCCGAACATCGGGGTGGTACTGCGGTGTACCAGAACCTTTCCGGGGATACGGTACTCTGTGGTACCAAGCGTGACAAGGGGTGCCGTCCTACCGAAAGGGGCGCCGGCCGTGACATCAGCGACGACAGCAGCGGCTGACGAACCCCTGCTCGGCGACCCGTTCCGGCTCCGGCTGCTCGACGGCCTCGCCGCCTCGATCGCCGAGCGCGGCTACCGCGCCACGACCGTCGCCGACATCGTCCGTCACGCCCGGACGTCGAAGCGCACCTTCTACGACCAGTTCGCCAGCAAGGAACAGTGTTTCCTGGAGCTGCTGCGGGCCGACATCGAAAGCTCGGCCGAGTGACATCCGCGGCAGCGGTCGATCCCGAGGCTGACTGGCATCGGCAGATTCGCCAGGCCGTCGAGGCCTACGTCGGCAACATCGAGTCCCGGCCGGCCATCACGCTGAGCTGGATCCGCGAACTGCCGTCGCTGGGTGACGCCGCCCGCCCGGTTCAGCGCCAGCGGCCTGCAGCTGCTGACCAGTCTGCTGATCGACCTGAGCGGCAGCCCCGGGTTCCGGCGCGCCAACCTGCCGCCGCTGACCGCCCCGTTGGCGGTGATCCTGCTGGGCGGCTTGCGCGAACTGATCGCCCTCGCCGTCGAGGACGGCAGACCGGTGCGGGGAATCGTCGAGCCGGCCGTCGATGCCTCCATCGCCCTGCTCGGCCCGCGACACTAGTTCGATCGCGCCCGCCTCCTCAGCCGGCCGTTCCAGGCGCGCATCGTCACCGGGCTGGCTTCGATCGCCCGCCTCCTCAGCCGGCCGTTCCGGCCCGCATCGTCACCGGGCTAGGCTCAACCGCAGACCCTCAACCTGACGGAGGACCTCGCGATGCGGCTATCGACCCGAAACCAGCTCAAGGGCACCATCACCGAGGTCAATCTCGGCAGCGTCATGGCGATCGTGAAGGTTCAAGCTCGACGGCGGCGATCAGGTCGTCACGTCCTCCGTCACCAAGGACGCCGCGACTCGACCTCGGACTCGAGGTCGGGCAGCCCGCGACGGTGTTCATCAAGTCCACGGAAGTCACCATCGGCGTCGAGTAGCCCATGGCCACGACGATGCGCGCCGAGCGCTTCTATGCCGACACCAAAAGGGTTGCGCTGGAGGATGTTCCAATCCCCGAGCCCGGCCCCGGCGAAGTTCTGGTCAAAGTCGCCTTCTGCGGCATCTGCCACTCGGACCTGAGCCTGATCAACGGCACGTTCCCGGCCCAGCAGCCGGTGGTGACCCAGGGCCACGAAGCGTCGGGCACCATCGCGAAACTCGGGCCCGGAGGTGACCGGCTGGGCCGAGGGCGACCGGGTGGTGGTCGCCGCCGGCCGGCCCTGCCAGACGCTGCCCGAACTGCCGCCGCGGCGACGTGGTGAACTGCCTGCGAATCCAGTTGATGGCCTTCGCCTACGACGGGGCGTGGGCCGAATACACCCTGGCGCAGGCGGCGGGCCTGACCCGGGTGCCCGACAACGTGCCGCTCGAGCAGGCCGCGATCCTGGCCGACGCGGTGTCCACGCCGTTCGGCGCCGTCGTCCGGACCGGCAAGGTCGCGGTCGGGGAATCGGTCGGGCGTGTGGGGCGTCGGCGGTGTCGGCACCCACATCGTCCAGCTGGCCCGGCTGGTCGGGGCGGTACCGGTGATCGCCCTCGACATCAACCCCGCGGTGCTGGAGCGGGCGCTGGAAATCGGCGCCGACTACGCGTTCGACTCCCGCGACGACCGGCTGCAGGACAAGATCGCCGAGGTCACCGGCGGCCGAATGCTCGATGTGGCCTTCGACGCCGTCGGCCTGAAAGTGACCTTCGAGCAGGCGCTGGACTCGCCTGACCGCCGGCGGCCGGCTGGTGGGCGTCGGGCATGAGCGCCGAGTCACCGACGGTCGGCCCCACCGCCATGTTCGGGTTGACCCGCAAGCAGGCGCTGGGTCACCTCGGCTACCAGAACGTCGACATCGAGACCCTGGCCAAACTGGTTTCTGCTGGGCGCCTTGACCTTTCACGGTCGATCAGCGAGATCGTCGCGCTCGAAGACATTCCGCACGGCATCGAGATGCTCGAGCGTCAGGAGGGCAACCCGATCCGGATCCTGGTCAGGCCGTGAGGGGGCCAGCTTCTCGCGACACGTAACCAGTTGCGACGACACGCCGAAGCGGCGCGCAACGGTTTATGTTTCGCCACGCAGGAAGGCGCGGACCCGGTCCAGCACCAGATCGGGCGCTGGCTCGACGATCCAGTGGCCCACGCCGTCGACCAGTTCGACCTCGAAATCGCTGATGTGGTCGGCATATCCGTCGGTCAGATCCGGCGTGATCACCGGATCCTGCGTACCGGTCAGCCAGCGGACCGGAACGTCGACGCGAGCGTCGTCGAACTCGCCGCGCATCCAACGCAGCATCTCCTTGGTCTGGAAGCTGCGATACCACCGCGAACCGGCCTCCGCATGCCCGGGCTGGCGCATGCACTCGAGTACATGGCGGATGTCGTCGTCGGGCAGGGTGAACCCGCCGCCGACCCACGACCCCAAGCAGCCGGACGAACCGCGCCTTGGGATCGCTGATCAACCGCGGACCGATCACCGGCAACGAAATCGGAATCTGATACCAGAACCGCCAGATATTGCGGACCGTCGACACACCCCGCTTCACCCAGGGCGCCACCGTGTTCACCCCGAAGAACCCGGTCACCTTCTCCGGGTGGCGCAGCATCATGATGAATGCCGCCGGCCCACCCCAGTCGTGGGCGACGAGCTTGACCGTCTCCACATCCACCGTCCAGAACCGCCGCCAGATCGTCGGCCATCTCGGTCTTGGTGTAACGTCGAGCGCGGCGCCGAACTCCAGCCCGCGCCGCGCAGGTCGGGGCACAGCACGCGGTAGCCGTCGGCGGCCAGCGGGCCGATCAGTTCGTGCCATTCCCACCAGTTCTCCGGGAAGCCGTGCACCAGCATCACCGCCGGCCCGTCGGCCGGTCCGGCGTCGGCGACGTGGATCGTGACACCCCCTTCCCAGATCCACAAACCTGTGTTCGACGCCGTCCAGTGCGGGCATGGTGGTCATGCATTGAGAAGGTAGCGGCCTGCCGCGGGTTAGGCCAGGAACCGCTCGACATACGGCGCGAAGCGGCCGGCGCAGGTCGTCCTCGGCCAGCCCGAACATCTCGTAGGACGTTGCGACGTTGCCCAGTCGGCCGCGCGATGGCCGGCCAGGTACTCGGCGATCGCCGCTCGGGCTTCTTCGGTGAACGGTTCGCCGGCCAACGCGTACACCTGCTCGGCGACGCCGATTCGTTGGCCATGAAGTCGTCGAAACGAATGTCGACCGAACGTTCCGGGCCGATGGTGTCGCGATCACGGACGAGTGCGTTCAGCATCTGTTCCAGACGGTCGATCCAATACCCCGCGATCTGCTCCACCGGCACCGGTGAGCGGTGCATGCGCGCGGAATAGGTGATCATCGCGATCATCGACAGCGCCACCGGCACCGGGTCGCGGTGGGTGAAGACGACGATGCTGTCCGGGGAACACCCGATCCAGCACCGGCACCTGCTCGAGATGCTGGGGCGACTTGAGCAGCCAGCGCTGGCCGCCGCGCAGGAACTGCATCGCCTTGAGTTGCGTGGCGAGGTATTCGTAGTGCGGGGTCTGGTCGTGGGCCTGGTAATAGTCGCGCCAGCGCGGGCACGTCGGCCAGCGTCTCGAACAGCATGGTCGAGAAGTCGTTGGCCAGCAGCTGGATCTCTTCGTGGACGTGATCGGTGGTCATCTCGTGCATGAGCGCGAAATGCGGCATCACCATGTTGATCACCGCGACCGCGACGTCCATCCGCGTCCGCCGCGGATCCGGCTCGATGCCAGCTTCGGACGGCAATGGAAACGGCTCGTTGCTTTCCCAGTACGGCATGGTGCGGAAGGTGGGCGGCGCGGCCAGCAGATTGTGCAGGTGGGTGGTGCCGGTGCGGGGCAGTCCGGCGATCACCACCGGCGACCGCAGTTCGATGTCGTCGATCTCGGGATGGCCGCCCAGCAGGTCGGCTCAGCAACAGCCGGTTCTTGAGCAACTGCAGCAGCTGCCCGTAGAAGTTGACCACCCCGGCCGCGTGCAGTCCGTCGATGTCGCGCAGCGCGGCGAGGTAGACGTCGAGTCGTTCCCGGTAGTCGCCGGCGACCGAAATCGTGCAGGCCGGTGTCGGCGCTTGCCCTGGCGTGCAGCGCGTCGGCATCCAACGGGCAATCCGGGGCCAACGTGGCCATCATGTCCAGGATCTGCTGGGCCTCGGCGCTGAATCGGGGCTGGGCGAGATCGTCTAGGCGAACGGCGTCGGTCACGGCGACTTATGTTACTCTGAGTTTCGTAATGGTAGTAGATTTTGGCCGCCCTCGTGACCCACGTATCGACGGCGCCGTGCTGAGCGCGACGGTCGAACTGCTCGCCGAGACCGGCTATCCCGGGCTCTTGGTCTCCGCGATCGCCGAGCGCGCCGGCACCAGCAAGCCCGCGATCTACCGGCGCTGGCCGAGCAAAGCGCACCTGGTGCACGAGGCGGTGTTCCCCATCGGCGCCGCGACCGAGATCCCCGACACCGGGTCGCTGCCCGAGGACCTGCGCGAAATGGTCCGCCGCACAATGGCTTTCCTGACGACGCCGGCCGCCAAGGCGGCCTTGCCCGGGCTGGTCGGCGAGATGGCCGCGGACCCGACCCTGCATTCGGCGCTGCTGGAGCGGTTCGCCGGCGTCATCGGCGGCGGCCTCGCCGAGTTGCTCGAACGCGCCGCGGGCCGCGGCGAGGTCCGGCCCGACGTGACCGCCACCGAACTGGCCGAAGCCATCGCCGGCATCACGCTGATGGGCTTGCTCACCCGAGCCACCGAACTCGACGACGCCTGGGTCGATCGCACAACCACGTTGCTCCTGAAAGGAATCGGCGCATGACACACGAGTCGACGGCCGCCTGGCAGGAGTTGCTCGCCACGCTCGGCGACCTGGACCGCTCCTTCCTCGAGGGCGACCGTGCGGTGACCGACGACCGGCACATTGCCGACGGCTACCGCATGCTCGCCAGCACGCTCGGGGTGGCGTTCGACACCTACCTGTTCGCCGAGCCCGGCCGGCCCCAGTTCGTCGCGGTGAACACGCCGTTCCGCCGCGACCGCCGCTGGGGCGGCGACAACACCGACGCCTACTACTTCATCTGCCCGGTCGACCCGAAGCGCCGCTACCGCATCAGCGGCAATAAAGGTGACAGCGTGTACTTTTCGGTGACGGCCTATAACGAGCCGTCCCCTGGCGCGTGGTCGGACCGGGTGGTCGCGATCGTCCGTGACACCGACCTCGACGTCGACGCCGACGGCAACTTCGGTTTCGAATTCGCCCCGACGCCCGATGCGGCCGTGCTGATGACCCGCGACTACCAGGCCGACCCGCTGACCGGCCGCCCCGTCACCTGGAATATCGAGGCGCTCGACGAGCCGGACCCGATACGGCACGGCGACGCCGAGACCGCCGCAAGCCTGCGCGCGGCCGCGGCCTGGTTGCGCACCATGTTCGCCATCGTGCCGCTGGCCGTAGGGACGCGCGTCGACGACGAACACGACCTCGGGCACGAAATCGCGCACGCCGCAAACGAATTCGCCGACCCCTATCAGGTCCCCGACGCCAACTTCGGCTGGTCGGCGCGCGACGCCTGCTACTCCTACGGCAGCTTCGTGCTCGACGACGACGAGGCGCTGGTCATCACGCACCGGCCGCCGCCGTGCCGGTTCTGGAACCTGGTGGTGTGGAACCAATTCATGGCCACCTTCGGCGCCTCCGAGGGCCCCGACGCCCGCTGCTCGATCAACGGCCACAGCGCCGCGCCCAACAGTGACGGGTCCGTGACGATCGTCTTGTCCCGCGGAATGACCGGCCACCCGAATTCGCTGACCACGCTGGGCTATCCGCGCGGCAACCTCGCCTTCCGGTGGTTCCTCACCGACGGGGTGCCGGCGCGGCCGGAGGTGAAGCTGGTCAAGGTCTCGCAGGCGCCGACGGACGTGTCCTAGACCTCGCGCGACCAACTCGATGGCCCGGCCCAGCGTGCGCAAGCTTCGCCTCCAGCGTGTCGCCGGCCGGATACAGCCGCACGGTGTTCACGCCCGCGTCCCGCCACACCGCAAGCCGGGCGCGGACCATCTCCTCGGTGCCGATCAGCGTGGTGGCCAACACCATCTCGTCGGTGACCGATGCGGCTGCGCCGTCACGGTCGCCCCGTTGCCAGCGCTCGCGGACCTCGGCGGCGATTTCGGCCCAGCCTTGCCGGCTGTAGGCCTGGTTATAGTAGTTCGTGCTCGACGACCCCATCCCGCCGAGGCTGAAGGCGAGCTCCTTCTTGCGGCCGGCGACCATGCCGCGCAGTTCCTCCTCGTCCGAGGCGAAGGCGACTTCGGCGCCCTGGCAGATGTCGAGGTCGGCGCGCGTGCGGCCGGCGGCGGCCAGGCCCTGGTCGAGCTGAGAGAAATAGGCGTCGCCCGCGCCCTCCGGGACGAAGCTGGTGCCCAGCCATCCGTCGGCGACCCGACCGGTCAACCGCAGCATCGCCGGTGACAGGGCGGCCAGGTAGATCGGGATGGGATGCTCGGGCCGGGTCGACAACCGCATCGGCACGCCTTCACCGCCGGGAAGCGGAATCTGGAAATGCTTGCCGGAGAAGGAGACTTTGGCTCCACCGAACACCTGCCGCACGATGTCGACGGTTTCGGCGATGCGCGCCAGGGGCCCGCCGAACGAGACGCCGTGCAAGCCCTCGATCACCTGCGGGCCGGATGCGCCCAGCCCGAGCAGGAAACGCCCGCCCGACAGGTTGGACAGCGTGATGGCGGTCTGGGCGACCATGACGGGTGAGCGAACACCGACCTGCAGGACGCCAGAACCCAGCAGGATCCGCTCGGTCCGCGCCGCGAGGTAGCCCAGCGCCGACGGCGCGTCGGAACCCCAGGCCTCGGCCACCCAGCACACATCGAGGCCCAGCTTTTCCGCCTCGACGACGAAGGCCGCGATTTCGCGACCGGCACTGGACAACTCGACGGTCGTCGCGGTTCGCATCAGCGCACCCCGTGCTCGGCCAGCCTTTTGATCGCTGCGAGTGTCTTGCCGATGGCGGTCTCGAACTCGCGCATCCGCACGAACACGATTTTCTGCTCTTTGTCGGGCATCGATTCGATGGCCACCGACAGCCCCGAACGGCCCGGCCCCATCTGCATCGAGTAGCTCAGCGCGGTGCCGCCATCGCGGGGCGTCAGCCGGAATCGCCACATTGCCGCGGGATTATCGGGTTCGCCGACCGCCCAGGCGAATTCGCGCGGCTCGTCGCACGCGACGATCTGCGAGGTGGTGCTCCATTGCCCGAACGCGTCGTGCTCGTTGTGCCCTACGAAGCGCGCGCCCACCCGTGGGGCGTCGGCACCCTCGGCCCACTCCACGGCTTGCAGCTCATTGCTCAGCGTCGGCATCAGCTTGATGTCGGAGACCAGGCTCCAGACCCGGGCCGCATCGGCGTCGATCCACGTCGAGGCTTCCACCGTCGGTTTATCCGCGTAGCGCGCGCCGGTCCATTCCACGCAGCCCATTGTCCCCCGCGCGCAATACCCGTGTTGCGCGCGGGGGACGTGGGCTACCCTCAGGCGGCCGCGGGCACCGGATCGGCCGAGCGGTAGTTCGTCGCCTTGCGCAGCACCGAGTCCGGGAAGGTCAGCCGGACGATCTTGCGGACGACGGTGCCGAACTGCCGCAGCAGCGGACCGCGGTTGTAGGGGATGCCGTAGCGCTCGCAGATCGCTTGCACCTCGGGCGCGATTTCGGCGTAACGGCGCGCCGGCATGTCCGGGAACAAGTGGTGCTCGATCTGGTGGGACAGGTTGCCCGACAGCAGATGAAAGAGCCTGCCGCCGGTGAGATTTGCCGAGCCGAGGACCTGGCGGAAGTACCACTGGCCGCGGGACTCGTCCGCGGTCTCCTCGATGGTGAATTCCTGAGTGCCGTCCGGGAAGTGTCCGCAGAAGATGATCATGTACGACCAGACGTTGCGCATCAGGTTGGCGGTCAGGTTGCCGGTGAAGACGAACGGCGCGAACGGCCCGGCCAACAACGGGAATGCGACGTAATCCTTGAGCGTTTGCCGGCGCGTCTTCTTCCAGATCGCGCGCAGCACCTCGCGTTTGTCGGCGAGGCTGATCTCGCCGGACCGGATCCGCTCGGTTTCCAGTTCGTGCAGCGCGACGCCGTACTGGAAGAGCACCATCAGCAAGAACGCGTAGACCGGGTTGCCCAGGTAGTACGGGTGCCACGGCTGATCCTCGCTCATCCGCAGGATGCCGTAGCCGATGTCGCGGTCCATCCCCACGATGTTGGTGTGGGTGTGGTGCATGTAGTTGTGCGAATGCCGCCACTGGTCGGCCGGGCAAGCGGTGTCCCATTCGAAGTCGCGACCGGAGATCGTCGGGTCACGCATCCAGTCGTACTGGCCGTGCATGATGTTGTGCCCGATCTCCATATTGTCCAGGATTTTCGCCACGCCCAGCATGGCGGTACCCAGCAGCCAGGCCGGCGGCAGGAACAGCAGCGCGCGGCCGCCCACCTCCAGCGCACGCTGCGCCTTGATGACGCGGCGGATGTAGTCGGCGTCCACCTGGCCTAGCTCGGCCATCACGCGTTCTTTGATGGCGTCCAGTTCCCGGCCGAATTCGTCGGCCTGTTCGGGGGTCAGGTTGATGTTGTTCTGTGTCATGGCTTTTCCTCCAGTTTGGTGGAGCTATAGCGAGAGATCGACGTCGCCGACCGGGACGGACACGCAGATCTGCACGTCCTCGTCGGGACCGGTGGAGACCGCGCCGGTGATCAGGTTGCGGACCGTTCCGGCGGTTTTCCGTCGGGTGCAGGTGTGGCAGATGCCCATCCGGCAGCCGTTTTCGGGTGACAGGCCGGCCGATTCCGCCTGTTCCAACAGGGAGCGCCCGTCGTCGACGACATCGACGCCGCTGTCGGCGAAGGTAACCCGCCCACCCGAGGGATTGGCCGGCGCCTCGAACGACGGCGGCACGAAGCTCTCGGTGTAGACGGTGCCGCAGTGGTTTCGGACGGCGTCGACCAAAGGCGTTGGCCCGCAGACGAACACCGCGTCGGGTGAAGGCATCGCCGCGGCCAGGTGCGCGGCGCCGAAGCGACCGGCGAGGTCGCCGCCGCCGGATCGGGTGTAGCCGTGCAGCACACGCACGCCGGGAAGCGTGGCGAGTTCGTCGCGGTAGCACGCCTCGGCCGCCGTGCGGGCGTAATGGATGAACGCGATCTCGCCGGGATGACCCTCGGCGACCAGGGTGCGCAGCATCGCCATCACCGGTGTGATGCCGCTTCCGCCGGAAACGAACAGGATCCGGCGCGGCCTTTCCCGCGGCAGGACGAAGTCGCCGCCGACACCCGCCAAACCCAGCACCATGCCGCGGTGGGCGCGCTCGTACAGGTGGTTCGAGACCAGCCCGCCGTCATGCCGGCCGATCGTCAGCTCCAGGGTGGCGGTTCCCTCGCCGTTGGCGGGCGAATAGCAGCGGGTGTGTCGGCGGCCGTTCACCTCGACGGTGACGTTGACGTACTGGCCGGCTTTGACTGTCCACGCCGACGCGAAGCTCTCGTTTGGGGCGAGGGTGAGGGTGACGCTGCGGGGGGTGGTGCGGCGCACGTCGGTCACCTTGGCGCGGGCCTCGCCCAACGTCCACGTCGGCGCCACCAACTCGGTGTAACGGTCGACGCCGTGTGGGCCGGTGAGCAGGTCGAGAAGGTCGGAACCCAAAACTCGCTTCCGAAAAGTCCGAGCGAGGGCCCGACCCGAAGTCTGAGCGGTTTGAGTGAACATATGTACACCGTCCTGCCTCACCACCCAGCCAGTCAAGGGTTTACTGCACATATGTGGTAGGGTTCACATAGTGAACAGCCGTACTCCTAGCTCACGGGTGCGCGGTTCTGGTCGCGAGCGCACACGCGAAAGCCGGTCGCGTGAGGAGCGCAAGGAGGCGACCCGTCGCGCCATCATCGCCGCGGCGCTCAAGCTGCTGCAGGACCGCAGCTTTTCCAGCCTGAGCCTGCGCGAGGTGACCCGCGAGGTGGGTATCGTCCCGGCGGCGTTCTACCGCCACTTCGACTCGATGGAAGCCCTCGGACTGGTCCTGATCGACGAGTCGTTCCGAAGCCTGCGCGACACCCTGCGTGACGCGCGTGCCGGCAAGCTCGACCCGAACCGGGTGATCGAATCATCCGTCGAAATCCTCGTCGCCAGCGTCGCGCAGCGGCGGGAACATTGGCGATTCATCGCGCGCGAACGCAACAGCGGCCTGAGCGTGCTGCGCTACGCCATCCGCACCGAGATCCGGCTGATCACCTCCGAGCTCGCCACCGACCTGGCGCGCTTTCCGCGCCTGCACGAATGGAGCACCGAGGATCTCAACGTGCTGGCGACCCTGTTCGTCAACGCGATGATCGTCATCGCGGAGGCCATCGAGGACGCACAAAGCGCCGAGACGCTGGAAGACATCCGGCGGATCGCCGTCAAACAACTGCGGATGATCGCCATCGGCATCGCGGGCTGGAAGAGCAGCCCCTAGCAGCCGTCCGCTCGCCGTACCCGCAGTGAACAGTCGAACACTGGCTACCTCACTCCGTGGTCTCGGTGAAGTCCGGAGCCCCGTTGTCGTCGACGACCTCGTACAGCGACTGGCCGTCTTCGGGCGCTCCGTCGATCTGTCCCCGATGAGCGCGGCCGGGAGGGCCGTCGGGGACCGCGCCGGCCACGTCGTCGGCGGAGACGTCCGGTTCCTCTTCGGCGAGCCGGGCGTCCAGCGACTCGCCCTCGCGCGCTTCGCGCGCGGTCATGCCGAACCGGTCCGCCTCGCTCCAGCGCTCCGGCGGGTCGACGACGATGTCGCCGTCGTCGTTGTGGACTTCGTCGGAGTCGGTGCCCTCGCTCGCGTTCAGGGTGTCACCGGGCCCGCCTTCCTCGGGAAAGTCGGCGGGGTCCACCAGCTCGTCGGCTTGAGGGTTATCGCTCATGCGGGAACGGTTGCCCGCCGGGTCGGGGGGCTAAACGCGCCCGGCCGTCAGCGCGGTGACCGCCACATCGCCCACATGGTCGGGCCACCGTCCGGCAGCACGAGCTCGCGGGTCACCGTGAAACCGAAACGTTCGTAGTAGGGCACATTTTCGGGCTTGCTCGACTCGAGATAGGCCGGGCAGTATTCGGCGTCGCAGCGGTCCAGCCGTGACCGCATCAGGGCCTGGCCGAAGCCCTGGCCGCGGACAGCAGGGTCGCTCCCGATCGCGGCGAGATACCAATGTGGCTCTTCGGGATGCGTGCGCTTCATGAGTTCCTGCACGCCGCGCGCCTTCGTCGCACGCAGGCCGAACACCCGCAGGAAGGCCGGGGTCATCGCCAGTTCGCCCAGGCGCGTCTCGCGCCACCGATCGGGCGGATCCCACAGTGCCGCCGCGCCAATGCCCGACCCGTCGCAGGCCACCTCGACGCCGCCGCACCCCAGATGATGGTGGCGGGTCATCGTCGCGAACAACCGGTACAGGTTCGCCGTCCGGCCCCTCTCATCGGGTAGCAGCCAGGCCATCACCGGGTCGTCGTCGAACGCCCGGGCCAGGGTGCGTGACAGCTCGCGGACATCGGCCTTGCGCGCCGGGCGCGCCTGGGGAGTCACCCCAGTGAGGCTAGCGGGTGGTCGACCGTCGCATCAGGGGTGTGATCGCCGCGGCGGCGGGTACGTTAGTCCGGTGACCGGCGTCTCACGACGCGCATTCGGGCGGATGGCCGCAGGTGCGGGCGTGCTCGGCGCCGCCGGCCTTCCGGACGGCTGTGCACGGTCGGGCACCGACCACGCCACGCCCTCCGCCCCGCCGCCCGCGGCCAAGGCGGTGGGCGTGGTGCTCTCGCACGAGCAGTTCCGCACCGACCAGCTGGTGACCCAAGCCCAGGCGGCCGAACAGGCCGGCTTTGCGCATGTCTGGGCCAGCGACCACATCCAGCCGTGGCAGGACAACGAGGGCCATTCGATGTTTCCCTGGCTGACCCTGGCATTGGTGGGCAGCGCCACCAGCCGCATCTCGTTCGGCACGGGGGTGACCTGCCCCACGTACCGCTATCACCCGGCCGTGGTGGCACAGGCCTTTGCCTCGCTGGCGATCCTGTATCCCGAACGGGTGTTCCTGGGCGTCGGCACCGGCGAACGGCTCAACGAACAGGCGGCCACCAACGCGTTCGGCAAGTACACCGAGCGCCACGACCGCCTGGTCGAGGCGATCAGCCTGATCCGCCAGTTGTGGAGCGGATCGCGAACATCGTTCGCCGGTCGGTACTTTCAGACCAACGCGTTGAAACTCTACGACACGCCGTCTACGCCGCCGCCGATATTCGTGGCGGCCAGCGGGCCCAAGAGCGCGACAATGGCCGGTCAATACGGCGACGGGTGGATCGGTCAGGCCCGGGATGTCACGAACCCCACACTGGTGGCCGCATTGACCGCCGGCGCGCGGGCCGCCGGCCGCGACCCGGGCAGCCTGGGCAAGCGCGCGGAGCTCTTCGCGGTCGTCGGCGATAACGCCGAGGCGACCGCCGCCGCCGGCCTGTGGCGCTTCACGGCCGGTGCGGTTGACCAGCCGAACCCGGTCGACATCCAGCGCGCCGCGGAGGTCAACCCCATCGACAAGGTGCTCGCCAACTGGACCGTCGGCACCGACCCCGCGCCGCACATCAAGGCAGCGCAAGCGATCCTGGACGCCGGGGCCGTGCCGTTTCTGCACTTCCCCCAACGCAATCCGCTGACAGCCATCGAGTTCTACCGCACCAACGTCTTGCCCAAGTTGCGCTAGTTCGCATCGGGCCGGGCCTCCGGCTGAATGTAGACGACGCGCACGGCGGGCACCATCTCCCGAATGCGCGCCTCCGCGTTCCGGATCGCGTCAGCGGCGGCCGCGAATTGCTCCTCGGGCGCCAACACCACCTTGGCGACCACCATCAGCTGATCCGGGGCGAGGTACTGGGTACGCAGTTCAACCACGGAATCGACATGCTGGGCCCGTTGCAGGGCGGACCGGATCATCGCGCATTGCTCCCTCGTTGCTCCCTCGCCGATCAACAGGCTGTGCATCTCGATGATCAACACGACGGCGATGACGGCCAGCAGCATGCCGATGCCAAGCGTGCTGACGGCGTCCCACACCGGGTTTGCCGTCACGGCGGTCAACGTCACGCCCGCGAACGCGACGCCCAGACCGAGCAGCGCGGCGCTGTCTTCGAGGAGCACCACGGGTGGCTCCGGGACACGGGAATTGCGGACGAAATGCCACCAGCTGTCGGAGCCCTTCAGCCCCTTGGACTCCCTGAGCACGGTGCGCAGGCTGAAGCCCTCCAAGAGCGCGGCGACGACGAGAATCGCAATCGCAACGCCGGGCGTGGTGAGCGGCTCGGGATGCGAGAGTTTGCGATACCCCTCGTACATCGCCGCAACGGCTCCGAGCACGAACACCAGCAAGGCCACGACGAAGGAATAGAAGTATCGGCTTCGGCCATAACCGAACTGATGCAGGGCGTCCGGCCGCCGAAGCGCCGCACGCTTGCCGACCAGCAACAGCACCTCATTGACCGTATCGGCGAGCGAGTGCACGGATTCCGCGAGCATGGCCGAGCTTCCGGTCACCAGATATCCGACGAATTTCGCCGCCGCGATCCCGGCGTTGGCGGCGAAGGCCACCACGACAGACTTCGTTGTACCGTCGCCCGCCATCGCGTAGAGCTACCCGCGACGGGATCCCGTGAAACGATCGGTGTTTTGCCACAACCGGATACGGCTCCCGGCGCCGCGCGCGCCGTTTCAGCAACACCGCGCCGGGTATTCGCAGGCCACTCCGAGAAAAGCCCAATTGGAAGGCAAGGCATGGACGCAATCACTTTTCTTCGCCAGGACCATAAAAGTGTGCTCGGTCTCTTCGAGTCACTCGACGGGGCGCCGTCGGGGTCGGGCGCCGAAGCGAGCGGCCTGGAGACGATGGTGAACAACCTCATCATCGCCGAGTCGCAGCACGAAGCCATTGAGGAGCAGTTCTTCTGGCCGGCGGTGCGCGACACGGTCGGTGACGGCATCGTCGACAAGGCGCTCGAACAGGAGCAGGCCGGCAAACAATTGTTGCAGCGGCTCGAGGACGGCAAGCCCGGCGAATCCGGCTACCACGAAGCGGTGCAGGAGTTCATCAAAGCCGGCCGCGAGCACATCGCGTACGAGCAGGACGTGGTATGGCCGCAGGTGGAGCTGGCGATCAGCCGGGAAGAGCTGGAGAAGATCGGCGAAAAGCTGGAGCAGGCCAAGAAAATCGCGCCCACCCGGCCGCACCCGGCCACCCCACCCAGCCCCGCGGTGCTCAAAACGATGGGGCTGGGCGCGGCGATCGTCGATCACGTGCGCGACGCGTTCACCGGCCGGGACGAGGACAACCCGCCCGACCCGCAGGTCAAGTAGACGAAACCAGAAGCCGGGCGCTGGATTTCCAGCGCCCGGCCTTCTGGGCTCCAATTAGCTTGTGGGAACGCGCTGTTCATGTGTGAACGGCTTCTCGGCCTTGATGGCGGGTGAGCCCTGCGGGTTGTCCTGCGCGCCCTTGTTCTGGCGCGTGGTGCCGCCCAGCCACTGCTGTTCGGGCTTCTCCACGTATTCCCACTCCATGCCCTCGGGCCACGGCCCCTGGCCCTCGTTCCACGGGCCGCGGACCGATTCACCGCCGCCGTTGGACATGTTGAACGCGACGTTCTGGAAGCGCGGATCACCCGGCAATTGCCCCGGCGGGAAGTTCACCGGAAGCTCGTTGAGCGCGGCGGTGAACTGCTGGTAGTGCGTCACCTCGCGCGTCATCAAGAAGGTCAAAGTGTCCTGCACACCTGGATCGTCGGTGAACTGCTTGAGGTACTCGTAGACGATCTTGGCCCGCGACTCGGCGGCGAGGTTGCTGCGCAGGTCCACCGTGGGATCACCATTGGCGGTGACGTAGGAGCCCATCCAGGGCACTCCCTGGGAGTTGCTGACGTCCGGGCTGCCGCCGTTCAGCGCCAGGTACAGCGGATTGACCGCCACCTGATGGACGATCTGGTCGCGCCCGTCGGCGCTGGCCACCGCGGGCATCCAGTCGCACTTTTCGTTGGCGGTCTTCAGGTTGTCGTTGAGCCCGTCGAGCAACATGGTGATCATCGAGCCGACCATCTCGAGATGGCTGAGTTCCTCGGTGGCGATGTCCATGAACAGGTCATACATCTTGGGGTTCTTCTCGCGCAGCACGAAAGCCTGCGTGAAGTACTGCATGGCCGCCTTGAGTTCGCCGTTGGCGCCGCCGAACTGCTCCTGCAGCAGCGTCGCGAACCGTGGGTCGGGCTCGCTGACCCGGACCTCGAATTGTAGGGCTTTGTTGTGGACGAACACGGGGCCTCCTGGGGCTGGGGATTTGGTGTGATCGAGGGCGGGTACCCGTGCGTTGTGCCGACAAACGCTGGGAGATAAGACCACAGCCCGATACGACACCCGTTCGCCGCCCGAAACGCACCACGCGACCCCGCAGATAATCGTGGAGAATTCGAACTCATGGAACTTTCGGACCCGAGGGCCCGACACACCCTGGCCGTGCGCATGGCAGAGCTTGCCCGCGACATCGCCGCGCCGCGCTCGCTCGGTGACGTTCTCATCGACGTGACCACCGCCGCGGTGGAACTGATACCCGGTGTGGACATCGCCGGGGTGCTGTTGGTCAAAGGGGGCGGAGACTTCGAATCGGTCGCGGACACCGACAGCTTGGTTGCGCAACTGGACAAGCTGCAGCACGACTTCGGCGAGGGCCCCTGCCACGACGCCGCGCTGGCACAAACGATCGTGCGCACCGACGACCTCCGCCACGAACCACGCTGGCCCCAATATGCGCCCGCGGCCGTGGAACGCGGTGTGCTGAGCAGCCTCTCGTTCAAGCTTTACACCGCCGAGCGCACGGCCGGCGCGCTGAACTTGTTCAGCTTCCGGGCCAATGCCTGGGATACCGAAGCCCGAGACCATCGGAACTGTGTTCGCCGCGCATGCCGCCTCGGCGATCATGGCCGGGCGCCACGGACAGCAGATGCAGTCGGCCCTGTCGACGCGAGACCGCATCGGCCAGGCCAAGGGCATCATCATGGAGCGGTACGGGGTGGACGAGTTGCGCGCGTTCGACCTCTTGCGCCGGCTGTCTCAGGAGAGTCAGGTCAAGCTCGTCGACATCGCCCAGCAAGTCATCGACACCCGCGGCGACGACTGATCCCGCGCCGCCGCCATCTACGATGACCTTCATCGACGAGGCCGGCGCGACGCTGCGTCGGGGAACGGGTGGCCACCGTGTGGGATTTCGAGACAGATCCGCAATATCAGGCAAAGCTCGACTGGGTCGAAAAGTTCATGGCCGACGAGCTCGAACCGCTCGATCTGGTCGCCCTCGACCCGTATGACAAGAAGAACGCCGAGATGATGGCGATCCTGCGGCCGTTGCAACAGCAGGTGAAGGACCAGGGCCTGTGGGCCGCGCATCTGCGGCCGGAGCTCGGCGGCCAGGGCTTCGGTCAGGTCAAGCTCGCGCTGCTCAACGAGATCCTCGGCCGTTCCCGCTGGGCGCCCTCGGTGTTCGGCTGCCAGGCGCCGGATTCGGGCAACGCCGAGATTCTGGCGATGTTCGGCACCGACGAGCAGAAGGCCCGCTACCTGCAACCGCTGCTCGACGGCGAGATCACCTCGTGCTATTCGATGACCGAACCGCAGGGTGGTTCCGATCCCGGGCAATTCGTCACCGCCGCAACCCGAGACGGCGACCACTGGGTGATCAACGGGGAGAAGTGGTTCTCCACCAACGCCAAGCACGCCTCGTTCTTCATCGTCATGGCCGTGACCAATCCCGAGTCGCGCACCTACGACAAGATGTCGCTGTTCATCGTTCCGGCCGAGACGCCGGGCATCGAGATCGTCCGCAACGTCGGCGTGGGAGCCGAGTCGTCGAAGCGGGCCAGCCACGGCTATGTCCGCTACACCGACGTCCGGGTGCCGGCCGACCATGTGCTGGGCGGTGAAGGCCAGGCGTTCATGATCGCCCAAACCCGCCTCGGAGGCGGCCGCATTCACCACGCGATGCGGACAATCGCCCTGGCGCGCAGCGCTTTTGACATGATGTGTGAGCGCGCGGTGTCGCGCAAGACGCGGCACGGGCGGCTGTCGGACTTTCAGATGACCCAGGAGAAGATCGCCGACAGCTGGATACAGATCGAACAGTTTCGGCTGCTGGTGCTGCGCACAGCGTGGCTGATCGACAAGCACCACGACTACCAGAAGGTGCGCCGCGACATCGCGGCGGTGAAGGTCGCCATGCCTCAAGTGCTGCATGACGTCGTGCAGCGGGCCATGCACCTGCACGGCGCGCTCGGCGTCTCCGACGAGATGCCGTTCGTCAAGATGATGGTGGCCGCCGAGTCGCTGGGCATCGCCGACGGCGCCACCGAACTGCACAAGATGACGGTGGCCCGTCGCACGTTGCGCGAATACCAGCCCGTGACAACGCCGTTCCCGTCCGCACATATACCCACCCGGCGCGCGGAGGCCCAGGCGCGACTGGCCGAGCGGCTCGAGCGTTCCGTCGCGGAGTTCTGACGCGGCTGCGCCGCCGCGTCATCCGCCGACACGTAAACGTTGGCGAAGGCGCGCCGAAAAGCATCGCCGCAGTTTATGTTTCGCGGTGGCGCTGCTATAGCAGTCAGGCGATGTAGCGGACGATGCTCTCGGCCACACACGCCGGCTTGGGTGAGTCTTCGATCTCGACGGTTGTCGACATGGTCGCTTGCACGGCGCCGTTTCCGACGTCGTCGACGCTGAGCAGCGACGTTTGCGCGCGCACCCGGGAGCCGACCGGCACCGGGGCGGGGAAGCGAACCTTGTTGAGGCCGTAGTTGATTGCGAGCTTGACGCCGTTGACCGTGTAGATCTGGTGCTGCAGGCGCGGCAGCAGCGCCAGGGTCATGAAACCGTGGGCGATCGTCCCACCGAACGGACCGGCGGCCGCGCGTTCCGGGTCGACGTGGATCCACTGGTGATCGCCGGTCGCGTCGGCGAACAGGTTGACATCTTCCTGGGTGACGGTCACCCAGTCGCTGTGCCCGATGATTTCGCCGGTGGCGGCCGCGAGCTCGGCTACTGATTCGAAAGTGCGCATTGAGGTTTCTCCTTGATTCCGGGTGGTAACAATAGCGCCGCGCGCTGACGGTTGTGGTTTCACGGCGACGAACCGGGGAATCCCTACCTGAACGCTGCGAGCTGCCTGGAAGGGAATCGTGCCAGAAGGTAAGGGCCACCAGGCCGAGTCAGACGTCGAACCCGAAGCACGCGGTCAACGCGGTTGACTTGCGCAACGGCCTTCGTCCGTCACTCCGCGGTCGCTGTTATGAGAAGCCGTACAAAACCACGGCGACACCGACGATCACAACGGCTATGGCCGCGAGGGTCCGGTGCTGGCGTTGAATCCAGCACCTGATCCGCTCGAGCTGCGGGTCGATTCGTGGCCCGATGACGAAGTAGGCCAGGATGGGTGCGGTGACCGTCGAATTCGCCAGGGCCGCATAGTAAGCCACCGCCACCACCGAGCTGACGGCGGTCAATCGGACGGTGGCGATCTCCGTTCCAACGGCCGCGCTGGCGGCCAGCACCTTGGGGTTGGCCAGCATCGGAAACATCCCGATCGCGGCCGCCACCGGCGGGGTTATCGCGCCGACGCTGCCCGCCCACCTCGGCCCGCCCGCGCCGTGGGCGCGTCGCCGCCACAGCCAGGTGCCGAATAACACGAGCGCCACACCGACACCCATGACCACCCAATCGCCCCACGCCGGTGCGGGTCCCACCAGATTGTCGAACAATCGCGGGAATTGCATAAAGCCCGCGGTGAGCACGGTCAGCGAGACCAGCCTGCCCAGCAAGTACGCGACACTCGATGAGTACGGCCGCCTGTTGTGAATGAGCAGTACCAACGACACCACCACGGGTATGGGCGAGAGCGCCACCACGAGTGCCGGTGCCGTCAGTTTCGCCAACACCAAGCCCGGAACAACCGACACCCGCCAATACCTTTCAGACGCCCATGGCCGACTCGCCGGGACGTCGGCCGACCACCACGATCACGACACGCTCGCCGCAGCCCGCGGTGTCACGGGGCAGCGCGGCCCTCCAGCACCAGCGGTCAGGGCGTCGGAGACGGTTGCCGGAGCGCGCCGATCGCGGCCTGCAGCTTGGCGGTGGCCTGGTCCGCGACGTCCTGCAAGGCCCCCGCCTCGCCTGTCACCTTGACCATCAATTGCGGATCCATGGCCTCGACGAGAACCGCATCGCCCGAGCCGTCAGGGTCGGCTCGCACCACCACGTTGCATGGTAGTAACTGGCCGATCTGGCGGTGAATGCCGAGAGCGCGGTGCGCCAAAGCCGGGTTGCAGGCACCCAGGATGAGGTAGTCCTCCATGTCCTCCCCGAGCTTCTTTTTCAGCGTGGCTTTGACGTCGATCGTGGTCAGCACGCCGAAACCCTGGTCAGCCAGAGCTTCGGTGGTCCGTTGCACCGCTTCCTCGAACGAGGTGTGCAACGTGGTGGTCAACCCTGATGTCATTTTTCCTCCTCTTTTCAGGTTCTCTTTATCGCGGGCGCCGCTAGGCGGCGGCGCGCGGGCGCTGCAGCTGGGTGAATTCGGCAGTTGCGGCCAACGTCGCGACCGCGTCGAACAATGCGATCGAGGCCTCCACATCGGGCAACGCGGTCAGGACCGGCCCGAAGAACGCATGCCCGTCGATCCGCAGAATCGGACTGCCCCCGGTTTCCCCGAGCGCATCCTGTGCCGCCTGGTGCCCACGGCGGACGCGCTCGTCCAGGGACGCGTCCGACACGGCCTCGGCGGTGGTGTCGCGCACGTCCGCCGTGGCCAAGACGTGGCCGACGAGATCGTCGCCGAGGGGCTCGGCGCGGTCGAAGTACCGCTCACCAAAGGCGAAATACGCGGCGGCCCACCCGACGGGGCCCTTTTCGCCCGCAATCGCGGCCATCAGCCGGCCGACTTGTTGCGAGTCGCGCATTCGGGCCTGCTGAGGGGGCGGGAGTTCTCGCCCCTCGTTGAGCACCGCCAAACTCATCAGCTGCCAATCGACAGCCACGCCCGTCTTCTCGGCCACCACGCGTAGCCACCGCGCGGTGTGCCATGAGAACGGGCACACCGGGTCTAGCCACAGTGTCACGTTGGCTCCGCTGCTATCGGTCTGAGCGGGGGGCATTGCTCATTCCCCTTTCGTATTGGCCGAGCTATCAGGCCAGGCTTAGGAAAAGCTTTTCCAGCTCATCGATCGACACCGCCGGCTCGGCGGTGGCACCACCCTCCGGCCGCGTGATGCACTCGCGCAGCCCCGAGGCGATGATCTTGAAGCCGGCGCGATCCAGTGCCCGCGACACGGCGGCCAACTGGGTGACGACGTCTTTACAGCTGCGTCCCTGCTCGATCATCGCGATGACCCCACCGAGTTGACCGTGGGCTCGACGCAACCGGGCGAGGACGGCATCCATATCGCCGGGGTCATGCCCGGTGACATCGACCTCGAGCGGTGAAATGCCATGAACTTCCGTTACCATGACTCATTCATACCATACCCGGCGGGGTATATGGGGCTCGCCGTGGATACCCGGGGGGGTATGGTATAACTTGATCTGCGGATCGAGCCACGACTCGCCGGTATCAAGCATCCGATGCGGTGCGATGAGTGCCTGCCGGCCCTCGGGTGCGGGCCAAATGGCCCTATTCGACACGGCGACGCGCGCTGAGACTTCCGTAGCAGAAAGACCAGGTCACGAGCGAAGGGAACGTCAGTGTCCACGCTTCTCAAACGGGCTTGGGTGCCGCTCGTCGTCGTGGTGGCAGTTGCCCTCGGCGGTATTGCCGTCGATCGGCTGCGCGGTGCTTTCGGCTCGGAAAAGATCTTCACCGCGACGGGCAGCAGCGCCGAGCCTCTCGCGCCCTCGCATATCAAGCGGGTGACATACGAGGTCTACGGGCCCAGCGGCACGACGGGAAGCGTGAGCTACTTGGACAAGAACGCACAACCGGCACAGGCCAACTTCACCAACCTGCCCTGGACCTTCACGATCAGCACGACGGTGCCCGCCGTGATCGCCAACGTGGTGGCACAGGGCAATAGCGACAAACTCGGGTGCCGCATCACCGTCAACGGTGTGGTCAGGGATGAGCAATCCTCGGCCGGGCACCATGCCCAAACTTCCTGCCTGGTGAAGGCCGCATGAACACCGACACCGACGCCCGTCCGAAATTCATGCGGTTTGTCCGCACTTTCGCCTGGCCGATCATCATTGGCTGGCTGCTCCTGACGGTTGCCCTGAACGTGCTGGTGCCGCCGATCGAGTCGGTCGCGCGGAACCACGCGGTGACGATGTCGCCCCGGGACGCGCCGGCGATGATCGCGGCCAAGCGCATGGGCGCAACGTTCCACGAGTCGGACTCCGACAGTATCGCGATGATCGTCCTGGAGAGCGATAAACAACTCGGCGACCAGGCGCACCGCTATTACGACGGCCTGGTGAAAAAGCTAGAGGCCGACCCCAAGCACGTGCAGCATGTCCAGAACGTGTGGGGGGACCCGCTCACCGCCGCCGGCGTCCAAAGCAAGGACGGCAAGGCCGCCTATGTCCAACTCAACCTGGCCGGCGACCAGGGCAGCACCCTGGGCAACCACTCCGTCGACGCGGTACGCAAGATCGTCGACAAGTCAGAGCCGCCCCCAGGGCTCAAGGTGTACGTCACCGGCCCGGCGCCGCTGACGACGGACATGAACGAAGCCGCCGATAAGAGCATGTTCAAGATGATGGGCGTCACCGGCGTGGTCATCATGATCATGCTGTTCATCGCCTATCGGTCCGTCAGCACGTTGCTGCTGGTTCTCGTCATGGTCGGCTTCGAAATGGGCACCGCCAGAGGGCTTGTCGCGCTTCTGGGGAATTACGAACTGTTGGGCTTCTCGACGTTCGTGGTCGCCATGCTGTCCTCGCTGGCGATCGCGGCGGGAACCGACTACGCGATCTTTCTCATCGGCCGCTACCAGGAGGCCCGTCAGGCCGGTCAAGACCGGGAAACCGCCTACTACACCATGTTCCGCGGGACCTCGCACATCATCCTGGGCTCTGGGTTGACGATCGCCGGGGCCACCTTCTGCCTGCACCTGGCGCGGCTGTCGTATTTCAAGGCGCTGGGCATTCCGTCCGCGCTGGGGTTGCTCGTCGTCGTCGCGGGAGCGATGACCGCGGCCCCGGCCGTTGTCGCCGTGGCAACCGGGTTCGGTTTGCTCGACCCCCGACGGATGATCAAGACGCGCGGCTGGCGGCGCGTCGGCACGGCGACCGTGCGCTGGCCGGGACCGGTGTTCGCGGCATCCCTGGCGATCGCCGTGGTCGGCATACTCATGGTGCCGAGCATGAAGGTCAGCTACAACGACCGCTTCTACATCCCCCGCGGCCTGCCGTCGAGCGTCGGGTACGCGGCCGCGGAGCGCCATTTCAGCGCCGCCACGATGAATCCCGACATCCTCATGATCGAGAGCGATCACGACATGCGGAACAGCGGCGACATGATCATCCTGGACAGGCTCGCCAAAGACGTCTTCCGGTCACCGGGAATCGCGATGGTACAGAGCATCACCCGGCCATTGGGCGGGCCGATCGAGCACACCTCGATACCGTTCCAGATCAGTGCACAATCGATCCCGATCCAGGAGAACCTTCAGTTCATGAGGGACCGGACGGCCGACATGCTGAAGATGAGCGACGATCTCGGCGCCATGATCGGCTCGATGCAGCGGATGCAGGGCCTGCTCGGGCAGATGGGCAACGCGACGCATCACATGGTCGGCGATATGCACGACATGCAGGCCACACTGGACGAAATGCGGGATCATCTGGCGGATTTCGACGACTTCGCGCGACCGCTGCGCAGCTATCTGTACTGGGAACAGCACTGCTATAACATCCCCGTCTGCTGGGCGACGAGGTCGGTGTTCGAGGCGATCGACGGTGTGGACAAGTTCAGCGAGAACATGAGCACGCTGATCAAGGACGTCAACAACGTCGACGCGATAATCCCGCAGATGGCCGCGCAGTTCCCGCCGATGATCGCGGTCGCCAAATCCATGCAGGGAACGCTGCTCACGATGCACAGCAGCTTCTCGGGCCTGGTCACGCAGATGGCTCAGATGACCGATACGGCCAGCGCGATGGGGCAGGCCTTTGACGCCTCCCGCAGTGGCGACTACTTCTACTTGCCGCCGGAAGCCTTCCAGAATCCCGACTTCCAGCGCGGTCTGAAGCTCTTCTTGTCGCCGGACGGCAAGGCCGCGCGCTTCATCATCACCCATGATGCGGACCCGGCAACTCCGGCGGGCATTTCAGCCGTCCTGCCCGAACTCAACGCCGCGCACCAAGCGGTGAAGGGAACGACCCTGACCGGCGCCAAGTTCTATCTCGCCGGGACGGCGGCCATCTACCGAGACATCCAGTCGGGATCGCACTACGACCTGCTGATCGTGGGACTCGCGGCGCTGACGCTGATCTTCGTCGTGATGGTGATGATCACGCGGGCTTTGGTGGCGTCCCTGGTGATCGTCGGGACGGTGCTGCTATCGCTGGGTGCCGCCTTCGGGCTCACGGTGCTGGTGTGGCAACACCTCCTCGGGCTGGAGTTGAACTGGATCGCGCCGGTGTTCGGGTTGATCATCCTGCTGGCCGTCGGCTCGGACTACAACCTGCTGCTGGTGTCGCGGTTCCAGGAGGAGATCGGCGCCGGGCTCAAGACCGGCATCATTCGGTCCATGGGCGAGACCGGTGGGGTCGTCACGACGGCGGGCCTCGTCTTCGCCTTCACGATGATGTCGATGGTGGCCAGCGACCTGCGCTCGATCGGCCAGGCCGGCAGCACGATTGGGCTCGGCCTGCTATTCGACACGTTGATCGTGCGCTCGTTGATGACACCGTCGATCGCCGCGTTGCTCGGGCGTTGGTTCTGGTGGCCGATACGAGTGCGCCCGCGCCCCGCCAGTGAGATGCTGCGGCCCTTCGGACCGCGTCGGTTGGTTCGTTCCCTTCTGCTGGGCGAGGAGGCGGATGCGCTCCCCACCAAGCCCGAAAAGACCATGGCTTCGACGGCGAGGTGAGAACCGCGGGCGCAAGATGGGGCTGTGAGGCTGTTGCTGATTTCCGATACCCACGTCCCGAACCGCGCCCGCGACCTGCCCGCACGGGTTTGGGCTGAGGTGGATGCGGCCGATGTCGTCGTGCACGCCGGCGACTGGGTGGCGCCCGAATTGCTCGACGAACTCCAAAGTAGGTCGGCGCGGCTGGTGGCCTGCTGGGGAAACAACGACGGTCCCGCATTGCGCGCGCGGCTGCCGGAACGAGCGGACGTGACGCTGGCGGGCGTGCGTTTCACGGTCGTGCACGAGACCGGGGCGGCGGCCGGCCGCGAAGCCCGAATGTCGCGGCTCTACCCCGATACCCAGGTACTGGTGTTCGGGCACAGCCACGTCCCCTGGGACACCAGCACCGAAACCGGGCCGCGCCTGCTCAATCCGGGCTCGCCGACCGATCGCCGCCGGCAGCCGTTCTGCACGTACATGACCGCCCATGTCGACGATGGGGCGCTGGTCGACGTGGACCTGCATCGACTCCCGAAGTAGCGGGTACATAACCGGTGCACAGCTTCCCCACATAAATAGCTCGGCTACAGAGGTATTATGGACGCGGTGAAGTCGAATACCGATGTGGTCGCCGAGGTGTTTCGCGTCGTCGGCAGATTCCGACGGCAACTCAGCCGGTCGGCCGGCCGCGGCTTCGAGTCGTCGCGGCTGACCGAGTCGCAGTCGGAGCTGTTGTGGCTGGTGGGCCGGCAACCGGGCATCTCGGTCAACGCCGCCGCCGCCGAGCTAGGGCTGGCCCCCAACACCGCCTCCACCCTGGTCTCCAAGCTGGTGTCCGGGGGACTGCTCGTCCGGACCGTTGGGGCCACCGACCGCAGGGTCGGCCAGCTGCACCTCGCCGAACCCGCCCAGCAGATCGTCGACGCGTCTCGAGCCGCGCGGCGCGCGGTCTTGGCGGAGGCGGTTGCCGAACTTGACGACGATCAAATCGAGTCTTTGACAAGAGGACTGGAGGTCATAGAGAAGATGACCCGAACGCTGCAGGAGCGACGATCATGAGCGGATCACTGCCGATGGCAATCGACGGCAGGCATCTGACCTATCGGTATGGCCAGTTCACCGCCGTCAACGACGTGACGTTGCAGGTTCGGCCCGGCGAAACCATGGGCCTGCTCGGCCCGAACGGCGCCGGGAAGACGACCGTGGTCCGGATGCTCACCACGCTGGCCCCGGTGCAGCGGGGCGAATTGCGCATCTTCGGGTTGGACGCCCGCCGCCAAACCACGGACATTCGCAGCAACATCGGCTATGTGCCGCAACAACTTTCGATCGAGCCCGCATTGACCGGCCGCCAGAACGTCGAGTGGTTCGCGCGGCTCTACGGTGTGCCCCGGGCCGAGCGTTCCGATCGCGTCGAGCAAGCGCTGGCCGCCATGGACCTGCTGGACGTGTCCGACCGGTTGGCGGCGGCCTATTCCGGCGGCATGGTCCGCCGCCTCGAGGTGGCGCAGGCGCTGGTGAACCGCCCGTCGCTGCTGGTACTCGACGAACCGACCGTCGGACTGGACCCGATCGCCCGCGACGGCGTCTGGACCCAGGTGCAGAAGATGCAGGCGCAGTTCGGGATGACCGTGCTGCTGACTACCCATTACATGGAAGAGGCCGACGCGTTGTGCGATCGCGTCGCGCTGATGCATCACGGGGAATTGCGGGCGGTGGGCACACCCGGCAAGTTGAAATCGACGGTGTCGCCGCGGGCGACCCTCGAGGACGTGTTCCGCCACTACGCGACCTCGAGTCTCGAGGATGACGCGACACCATCGGAGTCGGCGGGGTCGTTTCGCGAAATCCGTTCTGCCAGAAAGGTTGCGCGCCGTGTCGGTTGATGGCGTCATGCCCGCAAACCTGGTCCGCGCGCCCCGCGGATGGCAACGGGTCGGCGCCGTGTTCGGCCGAATCGGCGCGTTCGCGATCGTGGAAATGCAGAAACTGCAGCACGACCGGACCGAACTGGTCACCCGGATGGTGCAGCCGGCGCTGTGGCTGTTGATCTTCGGTACCACCTTCAGCCACCTGCACGTCATCCAGACCGGATCGGTGTCGTACCTGGCCTTCCTGGCGCCGGGAATCATCGCCCAGTCGGCACTGTTCATCTCCATTTTCTATGGGATACAGATCATTTGGGATCGAGACGCCGGCGTCCTGGCCAAGCTGATGGTGACGCCGGCGCCCGCGTCGGCGCTGATCACCGGCAAGGCGTTCGCGGCGGGCGTGCGCTCGGTCGCCCAGGTGGTCGGGGTGATGGCGTTGGCGTATCTGATGAATGTCGGCCTGACGGTCAACCCGTTGCGGATCGTGGCGGCGATGGCCGTCGTCATGCTGGGTGCCGCGTTCTTCGCCTGCCTGTCGATGACGCTGGCCGGCCTGGTGCGCAGTCGCGATCGCCTGATGGGGATCGGCCAGGCCATCACGATGCCGTTGTTCTTCGCCTCCAACGCGCTGTATCCGGTCGACGTGATGCCGGCCTGGCTGCACCTGCTGAGCCGGGTCAACCCGCTCAGCTACGAGGTCGACGCCCTGCGGGGACTGCTCATCGGCACGCCCTTCAATCTGGTGGACATCGTCGTGCTGGTGGTGGCGGCCGTGCTCGGAATCGCCGCGGCCTCAACGCTATTGCGCCGACTCGTCGCCTAGGGTCGGCGTGCGGCGTCAGCCGACGCGACGGCGGCTGGCCAGCCCGGCGCGCGGTTTCGATAGCCGATCGTGACCTGGCCGTGACGATTCCCCGCCGACTCCCAATCGTTAGCCAACCGCGATGTGGGGGTACGGCCGTGACAGGCGATTTGCGCCCTCCTCCCGTGTTTGACTGCCCAGCGAACGGATTCGACCGCGGCACGCGCGGCAGATGAAAGTTGGGATGGGTAGAGAGCTATGAAGTTCTTCGAAGAGTTGCGGAAGTTGCGTGGCGCCGCGGCAACCATGCCGCGCCAACTGGCGGTCGCGGCTATGGGGGCTGCCCTGATGTCCGGCCTCGTCACTGCCGCCGGCGTATCGGCTACCGCGGGGGCGTTCTCGAAGCCGGGTCTTCCGGTGGAATACCTGGAGGTGCCGTCACCGTCGATGGGCCGCAACATCAAGGTCCAGTTCGAGGGCGGGGGACCGCACGCCGTGTACCTGCTCGACGGGCTGCGGGCCCAGGACGACTACAACGGCTGGGACATCAACACCCCCGCGTTCGAGGAGTTCTACCAATCCGGCCTGTCGGTGGTGATGCCGGTCGGCGGCCAGTCCAGCTTCTACAGCAACTGGTACCAGCCGTCGTCGAGCAACGGCCAGAACTACACCTACAAGTGGGAGACGTTCCTGACCCAGGAAATGCCGCTGTGGCTGCAGGCCAACAAGCAGATCTCACCGGCCGGCAACGCCGTGGTGGGCCTGTCGATGTCCGGTGGCTCCGCCCTGATCCTGGCCTCGTACTACCCGCAGCAGTTCCCCTACGCCGCTTCGCTTTCGGGCTTCCTCAACCCGTCCGAGGGTTGGTGGCCGACGCTGATCGGGCTGGCGATGAGCGACTCGGGTGGCTACAGCGCCAACAGCATGTGGGGACCGTCCACCGACCCGGCGTGGAAGCGCAACGACCCGATGCTGCAGATTCCGCGGCTGGTCGCCAACAACACGCGGATCTGGGTCTACTGCGGCAACGGCACCCCCAGCGACCTCGGCGGTGACAACATGCCGGCCAAGTTCCTGGAAGGCCTCACGCTGCGCACCAACCAGCAGTTCCAGAACACCTACGCGGCCGAAGGCGGACGCAACGGGACGTTCAACTTCCCGGCCAACGGGACGCACTCGTGGCCGTACTGGAACCAGCAGCTGCTGGCGATGAAGCCCGACATCCAGCAGGTGCTGCTGGCCAACAACACCACCGCACAACCGGCACAACCGGCACAGCCGGCCGCCTGAACCCCTCCAGCCGGCATCGGCAGCAGCACACCGGTCAGCGCTGCTGCCGATGCCTATTTTTCAGCCTGTTCTTTCAGCAATGCGCGGCGATCCTGTTGGAAATAGGTGTAACCAGTTGTCAACGCGCACGCGGCCGCGGCGACCGACAGCATCTGGTCCCCGCTGACGAGCAAGCTGATGCAGCCGCCCACCGTTGCGCCCACGACAAAGCTGGCGAACAGGAGAAAGTAGCCCAGCCAATCCGCCGCCGTTCCACCGGCGATGTGGCGTTCGATGCCCTGGCCCATCTTGACCAGCGTGCCGGTCACATAGCTGATCGGGATCGACACCTCGCCGTCCTTGACGAATGACGTGTTCAAAGCGCCAATACCGAAGACCACCAGCATAATTGGCGCGAAATCAAGTTGGTTTCTTTCCCATCCATCATCGATAACGTCCACCACGGTGGCGGCCATCAGACTGAAAGTAGTCAGCACGGTCGGGCCGTGCGGATGCGCCACCCAAAAATGTCGCCTGCACCATGACGCAACGACGACCCCGGCTACGAAGCACAGCAGTAGCAGCCCCGCCGTGACCGACAGCACCACGTCGTGCCGGAAGTACCCCAGCACAGCGCGTTGGGCATTCCCGGTCATGAAGGTCACGAAATATCCCGCGGAGTGAGTAAACGCGGTCGCTCCCAGCACGCCGGCCAGCCCTGCCAAAACCCACGACAACCGCGACTCGCTATTGAAAATCTCACTCGCCATACGGACATGCTTTCAGACAGCGGCAGTCCGCGCCGAAGTCTTACACCTAGGCAACGGTGAGCCGGGCGATGGAGCGCAGCGGGATCGGCAGCCAGCTGGGCCGGTGCCGCGCCTCATAGCCGGCCTCATACACGGCCTTGTCGAGTTCGTAGGCGGCCAGCAGCTCAGCCGAATCGCGCGGGTCGATCCCCGAC
>CAVTBA010000020.1:0-50596 GCA_963732835.1 uncultured Actinomycetota bacterium | reverse complement strand
TCATCAGAAACTCAATCCGTTCTCGCGTGCGGCATCGGCCAGCGCCGCGATCCGTCCGCCGTAGGTGTACCCGCCGCGGTCGAAGACCACGGTGTCGACGCCGGCGGCCTTGGCGCGCTCGGCGATCAACTGGCCCACCCGCACGCTGCGGGCCTTCTTGTCGCCCTGCAGCCCGCGCACGTCGTCCTCGATTGACGACGCGGCGGCCACCGTGGTGCCGTTCTCGTCGTTGACCAGTTGCACGTGAATGTGTCGCGCGGACCGGTTGACGACGAGCCGCGGACGCTCCTGGGTGCCCGTCATCTTCTTGCGCAGCCGGGCATGCCTACGCAGGCGAGAGACCCGACGAGTTGCGGATACGCTCTGCCCCACCGGCCTTCGCGCGGCGGTGTCAGCTTGTTTTTGCGCCATGACTACTTACCTGTCTTTCCGACCTTGCGGCGGATCTGCTCGCCCTCGTAGCGCACGCCCTTGCCCTTGTACGGGTCGGGGCGGCGCAGGCGGCGGATGTTCGCCGAGATCTGGCCGACCTTCTGCTTGTCGATCCCGGTGATCGTGAACTTCGTCGGTGACTGGACCGCGAAGGTGATGCCCTCGGGCGCCTCGATCACCACGGGATGGCTGTAGCCGAGTGCGAACTCGAGGTTGGCGCCCTTGAGCTGAACGCGGTAACCGACGCCGAAGATCTCCATCTTGGTGGTGTAACCCTCGGTCACGCCGGTGACCAGGTTGGACACCAGGGTGCGTGACAGCCCGTGCAGCGAGCGGTTACGCCGCTCGTCGTTGGGACGGGTGACCACGATCGCGCCGTCGTCGTTGCGCTCCACCGTAATCGGTTCGGCGACCGTCAAATTCAGGCTGCCCTTGGGCCCCTTCACCGAGACGCTCTGGCCCTCGATCGTTACGTCGACTCCGGTGGGTACCGGAACCGGCTGCTTACCAATGCGCGACATAATCTATTGCTGCCTCTCCGCTACCACACGTACGCGAGGACTTCGCCGCCCACGCCGTGTCTGGCTGCCTGACGATCGGTCAGCAGGCCCGAGGAGGTCGAGATGATCGCCACGCCCAGGCCGCCGAGCACCCGCGGCAGGTTGGTGGATTTCGCATACACCCGCAGACCGGGCTTGGACACTCGCCGCAATCCGGCGATGCTGCGCTCCCGGCTCGGCCCGTACTTGAGCTGGACGACCAGCGACTTGCCGACCCGGGCGTCTTCCGTTCGGTAGTCGGTGATGTAGCCCTCGGCCTTGAGGATCTGGGCGATGTTGGCCTTGATCTTCGAGTGCGGCAACGTCACCTCGTCGTGATACGCCGAATTGGCGTTGCGCAGACGTGTCAAGAAGTCTGCGATCGGGTCCGTCATAGTCATGACAGCGTCTGGTACCTTCCTCGCGGTGGTTCCCGTTCCGGGCCTGTCGCGTGCCTGTTCTGGGTTGGGTCTAGGGGTCCTGGCTGTTACCAGCTGCTCTTTTGCACGCCGGGCAGCTCGCCCGCGTGCGCCATCTCGCGCAGGCAGATCCTGCACAGCCCGAACTTGCGGAACACCGCGCGCGGGCGGCCGCACCTGTTGCAGCGCGTGTAGCCGCGCACCGCGAACTTCGGCTTGCGTGCGGCCTTGTTGACCAGTGCCTTCTTCGCCATCTGCTCAGTTCTCCTTGAAGGGAAAGCCGAGGGCCCGCAACAGCGCTCGTCCTTCGTCGTCGGTCGTCGCCGAGGTGACGACGTTGATGTCCATGCCGCGGACCCGGTCGATCTTGTCCACGTCGATCTCGTGGAACACCGACTGCTCGGCCAGCCCGAACGTGTAGTTGCCGACACCGTCGAACTGCTTGGGCGAAAGCCCGCGGAAGTCGCGGATACGGGGCAGCGCGATCGAGGTGAGACGGTCGAGGAACTCCCACATCCGGTCGCCGCGCAAGGTAACCCGCACACCGATCGGCATGCCCTCGCGCAACTTGAACTGGGCGATGGATTTGCGCGCCCTGCGAATCTCCGGCCGTTGCCCGGTGATCAGCGCCAAGTCGTTGACCGCGCCGTTGATCAACTTCGCGTCGCGCGCCGCTTCGCCGATGCCCATGTTGACGACGACCTTCGTCACCGTCGGGATCTGCATCACGTTTCCGTAGCCGAACTGCTCCTGCAACGAACTGCGAATCTCGTTGCGGTAGCGCTCTTTCAGGCGCGGCTGAACCTTCTCTGCAGTGGTCATCAGATGTCCTTGCCGTTGCGCTTGGAGATGCGGACCCGCTTGCCGGTCTCCTCGTCGACCCGGTAACCGACGCGAGCGGGCTTACCGTCCGAGTCGACCACCATCACGTTGGAGACGTGGATCGCGGCCTCCTGGGTGACGATTCCGCCCGACTGGGCTCCGCGCTGATTGCTCGAGATCGCGGTGTGCTTCTTGATCCGGTTGACGCCCTCGACCAGCACCCGGTTGCGTTCCGGGTAGGCCTGCAAGACTTTGCCTTTGGCCCCTTTATCTTTGCCGGCGATGACCAAGACGGTGTCGCCTTTGCGGACCTTCATCTACAACACCTCCGGGGCAAGCGAGATGATCTTCATGAACCGCTTCTCACGCAGTTCGCGGCCGACCGGCCCGAAAATGCGCGTGCCGCGCGGGTCGTTGTCGGGCTTGATGATCACCGCGGCGTTCTCGTCGAACTTGATGTAGCTGCCATCCGCGCGGCGGCGCTCCTTGACCGTGCGTACCACCACGGCCTTGACGACATCCCCACGCTTGACGTTGCCGCCGGGAATGGCGTCCTTGACGGTGGCGACGATGACATCTCCGATGCCGGCATAGCGTCGCCCTGAACCGCCGAGCACCCGGATGCACAAGATCTCCTTGGCGCCGGTGTTGTCGGCGACCTTCAGCCGCGATTCCTGCTGAATCACTCGATCTCCTGACCTGGTTGCGTATGCACGGCAGGAGGCAAGCCACAGCCCACCGAAAAACCTGACATGCGCGGTCTTTGTCACCGAAGGGCACGCGGGGCCGATTCGCACCGGCCGAGGTCTGCCCAAGGCAACCCCTAGAGTCTAGGGGACGACCAGCTCAGAGCCAAATTCGCGGCCGAGGCGGGATCGAGGCGGGTTCAGGGAACCGTTTCCCCGATTCTCCGGATATCGCCGAGGTGGTGCACGCCTTCGTGCATCGCCTGGCGCACCAGCCAGCGGGCGGTGCGCCGCTCGCCCGGTAACCGGGTCGCGGTGCGGTCCCAGCCGTGATCTCCGGTGCGCGCGACTTCGTCGCAGAATCCCGCCACGGCCGCCGCCAGCTCGTCGAGCGTGGCATCGATGTCGCAATCGTTGTACCGGAAGCGGCGGGCCCGCAGGTCGTTGAACATCGGCTCGAAGGCGGGCTGTTGCTCGGTTCGGACGCGGTACAGCCGGATGGTGAAGCTGACGTACACATCGCGCAGGTGGCAGAGGTACTCGGCGACCGACCACACCCCGGGACCGGGCCGTACCCGCCGCACCTCGGACGAGATCGCGGAGACCACCTCCCGAACCGCGTCCGGCAGGCCGGCGATGACGCCCACCGCGTCGTCGATCCGAGTATCCGAGTAACTCAGCCCACAGGCAGCACACACGTGGTCTTCGGCGGCCAGCGGGGGCAGCGACGCGGGCATGGAGCAATCTTCCACCTAGAAGGGCGGTGGCTCTTCGTCGCCGGTCTTCGGTGGGGCCGGACCGGCGTAGGTCCAGCACTGGCGCCGGGCCGCGCACTCCTCGCGGTACGGCGCGCCGGGGTCGCGCCCTCGCGGGTCGCGGTTGCGTCGGCGTTCGGTGGCGATGCGGGTGGCGCGCTCTTTCGGCGCGGGTGCGGCGTCGTCGCGGCATCATGGCGGTGCGCTCGGCGCAGTAGTCAAGCGGCGCGTCGACCTCCGGGGCCGCGATCGCCCCGGTGGCCCGGCACAGGCTGGGGAACAGCAAGGCGCTGCCCGGGGTGGTGACATACGTGCGCCCGGCCGGGGACGTCAGGATCAGGGTGGCATCGGGCAATTGCTTTCCCGCCAACCCCAGAACGTTTTCACCAAATGATGCGTGCGGCAGTAGCACTTGAGGTTGGACGCGTGGGTGGCCCCGCCGGCGCGGTACGGGATGGTGTGGTCGATGTCGCAGGCCACCGCGGGGCAATCGCAGCCCGGCCAGCGGCAGGTCAAATCCCGGCACCGCACGAAATCGGCCAACGCTGGGGAGGGCACGTAACCTTTTTCGGGCGGGGAGTCGGCGGGGTGGACCAGCGGCACCAGCTTGGCCGAGACGGCCAACTCCTGAATGAGTTCCGCTGAGATGAGGCCGTCGGCGCCCACCTCGGAGGCGGGGGCGGTGCCGTTGCCGTCGACGGTGGCCCGCTCGGCGATCACATGAATCACCACTGGACCGGCCGCCGGCCGCTTGCCGGCCGCGCAATCCACCCCCCCGCAGCGACACCCCAGCCGCTCGGCCCCGGCGGCCAGGGCGCCCAGGGCATCGGCGCGGCGCTGTTCGCGGCTGCGCGGATCATGGGCGCACACCGTGGCCGCCAACGCATTCAGCCGCTTATCCAGGGCGTGCGCATCCGGGCTGAATAATGCGCCCTCGATGCGAGCCAACCCATCGCCCATGTCGCCGATCCAGACCTCCCGGCCCGCCGCCTGTTCCCGGCGTCGCCGCACCGCATCGGCATCGGCTTTGGCCACGATCTTGTCCACCTGCGCGCCCAGCCGGCCCCGGGTCATCGATGGCCAGCGCGCCACGTTGGCCGCCAATTGCCCGTCCACGGCAGCCAATACCTCGGGATCGGTGATCAAATCGGTGCGATAGACCAGCGTCGCAAACATCCGGAAGTCGACGTCGCCGGACTTGAAGACCTCGCCCACCCTGGGCAGCCGCTCGCGCAGGGCCCGGGCGTAGCGCACCCGGCTGGCCGCCAATCCCTGGCTGATCCGCAGCTCCGCGGCCACCTCGGCCGCCACCGCCGCCTCGGTGTCAATAGCCCACTCCTCGGTCTCGGCACAACGGGAGAGCCGATGGGCGAACAACCGCCCGATCGCGGCCAACTGCGCCGCCGCCGCCCGATTCTCCGACCGCGCACACCCGCCGGCCTCCGCCAACAACGCCGCCGACTCGGCCGTCTTCGACGGATACCGCCGCTCGAACAGCTCATCAAACCCGGCAATCACTTCCGGCGATGAAACCTTCGACTCGAACATGTGTTCGATTATGCCACGGGGTCGGACAAAGAAGTAGCCCAACATTTGCCTGTGGATAACAACCACCCGCGGGCAGCTTCCAAAGCTCGGACCTCGCTCACGCGGTTCGCCTTGCCGGACCCGGGCGAAGATGTACAAGCTCATCGCCGTCACGAGCGCGATCAACACCCACTGCACGATGGCTTGGTCTATCCACGAACCGGGCGGCGGTGCGCCGGGAAAGACGGTGCGCAGCGGGACGATGGCCAACAGGTTCGCGGCGTACCAGGTTGCGAACGGCGGCAAGAACTTCCTTCTGCCCGGCGCCATCGGAATGGCGACCACCAGCGCCAAGGTGGGCAGGCTGATGAGGACCAGGCGGATGCCCAAGCCGAAGGTCAGCGGACCCCTGGCGCGCTTCAAGGTGATGACGACGTCGCCGTTGTCGGTGCCGCGCTGCGTCGGCAACGCACCGGGGTCGTCGACGCGATTGACGGTGATGTCCCACCCGTCCAATTCCCCGGTCACCTCGACGCGCGCGGGCACTTGCTTGAGGTGTCACCCGAACCGACGAACACGTCGGCGGAGATCGACTCGGTCCTGTAGGAGTCGAACGGCCAGTGACCGGATCGCCATGCGCCCCAACGGTTGTACTGAGCTGAGCCGGCGCCCTGCCCTTCGGGTGGGGCAGGTCCCCCAGGTCGCTCGTCGGGTGCAAGCGCACGGCGACATCGGTGCCCAGCACATCGAAGCCCCGGCACTCGCCGTCCATGCGGCGGTAACCCGCTTGTCGCTTCAGCTTTGGGAGGCGCCGTGGAGAACGGCCCCCGTTTGCTGCGCGACACAGCGGAACCCGATGTGCGTCGTGGCGGTGTCCTGTGCCTGCGGTGAGCGGGCGGCCGGTCGATACCGATGGCAGTACTCCGGCGCGCACAGGTGCGAGCCGCCCTTGAGCGTCTGGCTGACGGCCGGATCCGCCGGGCCCGACGGGGCGCAACAGGCTTTCGGCGGCTCATCGAGGCGGTGGTGCGCGGAGAACTCTGTGGCGGTCCACTCCCATACGTTGCCGATCATGTCGAGCAGGCCGAACCCGTTGGGGGGAAACGCCCCCACCGGCGACGTCCCCACCCAGCCCAGCGCGCCGTCGTTGCGGTACGGGAAACGGCCCTGCCAGGTGTTGGCCATCAGCCGACCGTCGGGGTTCGGCTCGTCCCCCCATGAGTAGGTTCCCGTGGTTCCGCCGCGGGCCGCGTATTCCCACTCGGCCTCGGTCGGCAGTCGCCGGCCGGCCCAGCGCGCGTACGCCGCGGCGTCGGGGTAGGCCACCTGCACCACCGGGTGATCGGCCCGGTCGGTGAGATCACTGTCCGGCCCGAACGGATGTCGCCAGCTGGCACCCGGTACCCAGCGCCACCATTGCCGCCACTGACGCAGGTCGACCGGGCCCGGCGTGGGGCGGAAAACCATCGCCCCCGGACACAGGTCTGCCGGGTCAGCACCCGGGTACAGCACCGGATCGATCGGCTGCTCGGCGACCGTCACATAGCCTGTGGCGGAGATGAATTCGGCGAACTGCGCGTTGGTCACCGGGTGCCGCTCCACCCCGAAGGCAGCCACGGTCACGGTGTGGATCGGCGCCTCTTCGGGATAAAATCTGGTGGACCCCATGCGGAAGGATCCACCCGGTAGGTCGACCAGTTCGGTGAGCATCACCCAAGGGTATGCGCGCCGCTTGCGAAGCGCGTCAATCCGATTGCCGGTACCACGTGACCATGTAGAGGCCCATCGCCCCGACGAGCGCTATCAGGACCCAGATCACCAGGGCTTGGTCGATCCACGCGCCCGGCGGTGGCGAGCCGGGAAGAAAGTTGCGGATCGGAATGACCGCGAACAGCATGGCGGCGAACCACGTCACGAACGGCGGCACGAATTTCCTTCTGCCCAAGGCAATTTGGATGGCCACGGCGAACGCCAGGGTGGGCAGGGCGAAAAGCACCAGGCAGATCCCCAAGTCGAAGATCAGCGGGCCCTTTGCCCGGTGCAACGTGATGATCACGTTGTCGGGGCGGTCCGACTCCTGGCTGGCTTCGCCGACACGCTGGACGCTGACGTCCCAGCCGTCCAACGCCCCGGTCACTTCCAAACGGGCAGGGACGTATTGGCGGGCATCGCCCTGGCCGACGAGCACCTCGGCCGACATGGTGTCGGTGCGGTAGGAGTCGAACGGCCAGTTATTGGGATCGCCGTGCGCCTCGATCGTGGTGGCGACCTGCGCCGGCGACTTTCCCGCCGGGTATTGCAGGTCGCCCAGGTCGTTCGCCGGGTCCATCCGCACCGCCGTGTCGGTCTTGAGCACGTCGAGGCGTTTGTCGAACATCGAATCCTCGGGGATTACAAGCACTTTCACGGTGAGACGATTGGCGACGGTATCCAGCTTCTCGAGACGCACCAACACAACGGTGTCGTTGGTCGCATTCAGGTCGGGCGGCTTGAGCGGCCCCGCCGATTTGGCCAGAAAGTGGACGCCAAAAAGCGACAGCCCATAGACGATGAGAAACGCCACGACGATGCCCACACCGATTGCAACACGCCGTCCCCGCCGGGTGGGCGGAGTTGCGAGCGGCTGTTCCGGAGCCGTCGGTGGCGGCGGTGCGGGAGGAGAGTGATGGGTCATCGGTCAAACCTCGCTGGGACTGTCGGGAAGCTCCGCGGTAGAGCACACGAGGAGAGATGGTAGCGAACCCGTGCCTCCCGCGAGGCGACATCGAATTTCGCCATAAAGAGGCACTTTCCGGCGACCGGCGGAACGTTCGTTCGCCCCACAGCGAAAAGTTCGGTCGCGAACCCATTCATCCCGCCATCAGCCTGCTCGCTGCGGCGGCCCTGGCCGTCCCGAGTCGGTGTCAGGCCCGCTTCGGCGTCTTTTTGTCGCGATTTCGCCACCACGCCACGATGAACAGGGACATCGCGGTGACCAAGCCGATCAACACCCACAGCACGACTGCCTGGTCGATCCACGAACCCGGCGGCGGGGAACCGGGGAGGAAGTTGCGCAGCGGGACGACGGCGAACAGCAGTGCCGCGAACCACGTTCCCAACGGCGGCAAGAACGAGGTCCGGCCCAACGCCATCGGAATGGCCACCCACAACGCCAGCACCGGCAGGGCGATGAGGACCAGGCAGACGCCGACGTCGAAGATCAGCGCGCCCTTGGCCCTTTGCAACGTGATGATCACGTTGTCCCGCACATCGGGGTTGGCGTCATCGGGGTCGTGGACGCGGGTGACCGTGGCGTCCCAGCCATCCAACTTTCCGGTCGCCTCGAGCGGGCGGGTGCCTTTTCGCGGCTTGCGCCGGTACCGGTGAACACGTCCGCGGCGATCACCTCGGTTTTGTAGGTGTTGAACGGCCAGTTGGCGGGATCGCCGTGCGCCTCGATCGTCGTGCTGACCTGGGCCGGCGCTTTCCCCACCGGGTATTGCAGGTCGCCCAGATCATTGTCGGGGTACAGCCGCACCGCCGCGTCGGTGGTGAGCACCCCGAAGTTCTTGTCGTACAGCGAATCCTTGGGATAGACAGTCACATTCACCGTCAGGCGGTTCGCCACGGTATCCAGCTTCTCCAGGCGTACCTGAACGACGCTGTCCTCGGCCTCCACCTTGCTCAGGTCCACGGCGGGAAGCGGCGGCGCCGACTTTGCCAGCAGGTGCACCGCGATCAGCGACAGGACGTAGATGACGATGAGGGCCGCGACAATCCCGAAAGCTATCGCGATTTGCCGGCCCCGGGGGCCGGCGGCGCGGGAGGCGCCGGAGTCCCAGCGGTCATTGAGGCATCACGGGCCAGATGCTAGCAGGGGCCAACCACAATTTTCAGGGGATAATCACGGCGAATTGCTGCATTGCCGTAGATTTGGCCGACTCGAATCCGGGCGCTTTGCCGGGCCCCTCCAGATGAACGACCACCAGATACGCCTGGCTGTTGGTCCAGATGTGGGTGATGCGGTCGGCGAAGTCGTTTGCTCCGGACCCCCCGCCGGTGCCGCTGAGCAGCTGGCTGCTGTAGCCGCAGAACTGGGCCGCCGTGACGGTGACTTTGACTCCCGGCTTCGCCGTTCCCAACTCGGTGGCGTAGCGCAAGAACGCCCCGGCGGGATCGAGGTCCGTGCGGGTGATGGTCACCCGCACCGACATTCCGTCGGGACCGGTCGACGTCAACGCGACGTCACCGGTGCCCGGGGTCGAACTCCAGCCGTCCGGCAGCGGGACCGTGAGCGCCGGCGCCACCGGGTCCGCCACCGAGGCCTTGGTCATGGTGCCGCTGGTGGGCGGCGGGAAGCAGACCAAGGCGTTGGGTGGAATGTGGTCGGGCAGAGTGGTTTCGACGCCGGGCACCGGCTCGGCCGGATCGGACAGTCGCGTGGTCGACGTCGTCGACGAGGCGCTCCCGCCGACCGCGGTGCCGGCGGTGGTCTTCTCGCACCCCACGGCCGCCGCGGCCAACAGGCACAGCGCTAAGGCTTCAGTCGCGCGAAAAGGCAAGCGCAATTTCGGATTCCACGTCTACATAAGGCCGGCCGGACAGGTCGACGGTGACCTGCGCGATGGTGCCCCCGGTGAACGAGAACGGCGCTTTGTAGCGGCTGCATACTCCCGAGCCGCCGTTGCGCCCGACGGTGATACCGGCACCCGCGAGCCCGAACGTTCCCGGGTGGGTTTGCACGTCCGCGAGCGTGCCGACGGCTTCGTCGTCGATGAACAACGTGACGTCGCCGAGCGGCGTGTGGCTGTTCGGCACGGTTCCGGTGCGCGAATAACTCACGCCGAGCAGGTGCCTGCCCAGCGGCACCGCGCCCGAGGAGGAGACCGCCTGCTGCCGCTCGCCCAGGAAGTTGTAGACGTAATGCAGGCGTCCGTCCTGGATGAACAGCACGTGCCCGCCGTGGGCACCGCCCTGCTTGAACAGCACCCCTTCCGCGCCGGTGGTATCCACGGTCACCTCGGCCAGCACCGAGAATGACCTGCCGCGGATTTCGGCGGCGGCGCCCATGCTCACGTCCGCGCAATCGGGATAGTAGATGTAGCTTGACCGTTCACCGACGAGGTAGGGGCGGAACCGCGTCATCGTCTCCAGGATGTTCAGGTCCGAGAGCGGCAGCCCGTTGTATTTGGCGGCTTCGGAGAACCACAGCGCCTTGAGTTCTTCGAGTCTGTCCGGGTGCTCGGCGGCCAGGTCGTGGCACTGGCTGCGGTCGGCCTCGATATGGAACAGCTCCCAGCGGTCGGCGTCGAAATGCGACCAGCCGGCCGGCGTGGCCGCGTGGACGGTGTTGGCGAACCAGCCCTGATGCCAGATCCCGCGGGTGCCGAGCATGGAGTAGAACTGGGTCTGCTTGCCGGTGTCGGCGGCCGGATCAGCCAGCGCCGCTTTGAAACTCACGCCGTCCAGCGGCTTCTGCGCGATGCCCCTGACGGTCTCGGGCGGTGTCATGCCCAGCAGGTCGTAGACCGTGGGCGTGATGTCGCAGACGTTGACGTAGGTGTCGCGGATCTCCCCGTGTGCGGCAACACCATTGGGCCACGAGATGATCGCCGTGTCGGCGATACCGCCCTCGTGCGACGCGTACCGCTTGAACAGCTTGTACGGGGTGTTGAAGGCCATCGCCCAGCCGATGGGGTAATGGTTGTAGGTTTCCGGGCCGCCGAGGTGGTCGAACAGCTTCATGCTCTCTTCGACGGTGTCGATGTAGCCGTTGAAGAACTTGCCCTCGTTCACCGATCCGTTCGGGCCGCCCTCGCCGCTGGCGCCGTTGTCGGAGATCACCACGATGAGCGTGTTGTCCAGTTGACCGGATTCCGCCAAATAGTCCAGGATTCGGCCGATTTGGGCGTCGGTGTAGCTCAGAAACCCGGCGAACACCTCGGCCATCCGGGAGAACAGCTTCTTCTCGTCGTCGTTCAGCGAGTCCCACGGCCGCACGGTGTCCTGCATCGGCCAGGGCTCGCCCTGCGGGCCCTTGACGTCCGAGTACGGGTTGACCGGCGACAGTTCGGTGTCGGGCGGCACGATGCCCATCGACTTCTGCTTTTCCAGCACGATCTCGCGGTAGGCCTCGTAGCCCATGTCGAAGCGGCCGGCGTAGCGATCCGCCCACTCTTTGAAGACGTGGTGCGGCGCGTGTCCCGCGCCCGGGCACACGTAGCTGAACCACGGCTTGTCCGGCGCGATCACCTTGGCGTCGCGGATGAATTCGATTGTCTTGTCGGCGATGTCCTTGGAGAGGTGATAACCGTCTTCGGGTGTACCCGGCGGGTTGACCGGATGGTTGTCGTACACCAGATCGGGATACCACTGGTCGGTCTCGCCGCCCAGGAAGCCGTAGAACCGTTCGAAGCCGCGCGAGGTCGGCCAATGTCGTTTCGTCGACGCCAGATTGGACTCTTCGAGCGGCGTCAGGTGCCACTTGCCGATGCAGTACGTGTTGTAGCCGCGCTCGGCGAGCACTTCGGAGAGCAGCGCGGTGTCGAATGGGATGCGGCCGTTCGCATTGGGGAACGCGTCGGTGAACTCTTCGATGGTGGCCATGCCGACGGTGGTGGCGTTGCGGCCGGTCAGCAACGACGCCCGGGTCGGCGAGCACAGCGCGGTGGTGTGGAACTGGGACAACCGCACACCGCGTTCGGCGATTCGGGTCATGGCGGGCATCTCGACCAGGCCGCCGAAACAGTCCCACGTCGCAATGCCGGTGTCGTCCCACACCAGGTACAGGATGTTCGGCGAGTTCTCCGGTGCGGTCGGCGCGGCATACGGGCCCCAGTCCGGCTCGGAATCCCGGATATCGAGCTCGACCTTGCCGTTGAAGTCAGTGGACATGCGCCAGCCTCACTCTCGTAGCCCTTGTGCGCCGAGCGTAACGCGACTGCGAAAATTCCGATCTCTTTTCGCGGTGGCGTCTCCCCCGCAAAGCGAAACGCCCGAGACCACGAGGTCTCGGGCGTTTCGATGTCGCTTCAGGGCTACTTGGCCTTCTCCAGGATTTCGACGAGCCGCCACCGTTTGGTCGCCGACGTCGGACGCGTCTCCATCAGCGAGACGCGGTCACCGATACCTGCGGTGCTGTTCTCGTCGTGCGCCTTCACCTTCGTGGTGGTACGGATGATCTTGCCGTACAGCGGGTGACGGACGCGGTCTTCCAGCTCGACAACGATGGTCTTCTGCATCTTGTCACTCACCACGTAGCCGATGCGCACCTTGCGCCGGCCACGCACCTTCGGATTGGCCGGAGTGTGCTTGGGGCCCTTCTCTTTCGATGCGGCGTCCTTCGCGGCCGCCTTCGGAGCCGCCTTCTTCGGAGCCGCCTTCTTCGCTTCTGCCATCACGATTCCTTACCATCGGGCCCGGACGCCAGGCCCAGTTCTCGTTCGCGCAGCACGGTGTAGACCCGCGCGATCTCCTGACGCACCGCGCGCAGCCGGCGGTTGTTGCTGAGCTGCCCGGTCGCCATCTGGAAACGCAGGTTGAACAGCTCCTCCTTGGATTCGCGCAGACGCTCGGTCAGCTCCTCGTCGGTGAGCTCACGCAGTTCGCCAGGCGAAATTCCCACTGCCATCAGAACTGATCCTCTCGGGTCACGATGCGTGCCTTGATCGGCAGCTTGTGGATTGCACGGGTGAGCGCCGCCCGGGCCACCTGCTCGTTGGGGTAGCTCAGCTCGAACAGCACGCGGCCCGGCTTGACGTTGACCACCCACCATTCCGGTGAGCCCTTACCCGAACCCATCCGGGTTTCCGCGGGCTTCTTGGTCAGCGGGCGGTCCGGGAAGACGTTGATCCACACCTTGCCGCCACGCTTGATGTGGCGGTTGATGGCGATACGCGCGGACTCGATCTGCCGGTTGGTGACGTAGGCGTGCTCTAAGGCCTGGATGCCGTAGTCACCGAAGTTCACCGCCGTGCCGCCGCTGGCGATGCCGCGCTGGCGGGGGTGGTGCTGCTTACGGTGTTTAACCTTGCGGGGAATCAACATGATTCAGCTCTCCGTGCTCTGCGGGTCTGCAGCGGGTGCGGCCTCGGCCGCCGCTGCTGCAGCGCTTTCTTCGGCGCTCGCGGCCCGGCCGGCCTCGGTGCTGGTCGCCGTCGTGCCCGAAGCGCCGCTGCGGCGGGGACGCGTGCCCGACGGACGCTCGCGGCGTGGACGGTCGGCACCCGCCGGAGCGGCGGCGGCCAATTCGCGCTTTCCACCGACGATGTCGCCCTTGTAGATCCACACCTTCACACCGATCCGGCCGAAAGTGGTCTTGGCCTCGTACAGGCCGTAGTCGATGTCGGCGCGCAGCGTGTGCAGGGGCACCCGGCCCTCGCGGTAGAACTCCGAGCGGCTCATCTCCGCACCGCCGAGACGACCCGAGCACTGCACCCGGATGCCTTTGACGTTCGGCTGCCGCATCGCCGACTGGATGGCCTTACGCATGGCGCGGCGGAAGGCCACCCGGTTGCTCAGCTGCTCGGCGACGCCCTGCGCCACCAATTGCGCCTGCGCCTCGGGGTTCCTGACTTCGAGGATGTTGAGCTGAACCTGCTTGCCGGTGAGCTTTTCCAGGTCCGCACGGATGCGGTCGGCCTCGGTGCCGCGGCGGCCGATGACGATGCCGGGGCGCGCGGTGTGGATGTCGACCCGCACCCGGTCGCGGGTGCGCTCGATCTCCACGTCGGCGATGCCGGCGCGCTCCAGACCGGTGGACAGCAGCCGCCGGATCGCGACGTCTTCCTTGACGTAGTCCGAGTACTGCTTGTCCGCGTACCAGCGGGACTTCCAGTCTGTGGTGATGCCCAGCCGGAAGCCGTGCGGATTGATCTTCTGGCCCACTAGTCTGAGCCTCCCTTCGCTTGCGAGGTCTCAGCAGTTGCCTTAGAAGTCTTTGCCGCAGCGGTTTTCGCCGGAGCCTTCTTAGCAGGTGCCTTCTTGGCCGGCGCCTTGGCCTTCGGACCGGAATCGGCCTTCTTCGCGGGCGCCTTCGCGGCGGCCTTGCTGGCCTCGGCGCGGCGGGCCCGCGTCGACTTCGCCGAACGCTGGTCCTTGGCCGGCCGGCTCTCCACCACGACCGTGATGTGGCTGGTGCGCTTGCGGATCCGGAACGCGCGACCCTGGGCGCGCGGGCGGATGCGCTTGGCGGTCGGGCCCTCGTCGGCGTAGACCGTGGCGACCACCAGGGTGGCCGGGTCCAGCCCGTTGTTGTTCTGGGCGTTCGCGGCGGCACTGGCGATCACCTTGGCCACCGGCTCGCTGGCGGCCTGCGGCGCCCAGCGCAGGATGTCGAGAGCGTCGGTCACCGACCGCCCGCGCACCAGGTCGATCACCCGGCGCGCCTTTGTCGGCGACACCCGGACGAACCGCGCTTTGGCGACCGCCGACGGGAATTCAGTTGCGGTCATCGCCGTTTGGCCTTCCGGTCGTCCTTGATGTGTCCCTTGAAGGTCCGCGTCGGCGCGAATTCACCAAGCTTGTGACCGACCATCGCCTCGGTGACGAACACCGGGACGTGCTTGCGTCCGTCGTGGACGGCGAAGGTGTGGCCGATGAAGTCCGGAATGATCGTCGAACGCCGCGACCAGGTCTTGATGACCTGCTTGGTGTTCTTCTCGTTCTGAACGTCCACCTTCTTCAGCAGGTGGACGTCGACGAACGGACCCTTCTTCAGGCTGCGTGGCATGTGCTACTCCTCGACTTCCTAGCGACCGTGCTTCTTGCCGGTGCGCCGGCGCCGGACGATGAGTTTGTTGCTGGCCTTGTTCGGGTGGCGGGTGCGGCCCTCGGGCTTGCCCCACGGGCTCACCGGGTGCCGACCACCGGAGGTCTTACCCTCACCACCACCGTGCGGGTGGTCCACCGGGTTCATGACCACACCACGGACGGAAGGGCGCTTGCCCTTCCACCGCATCCGGCCGGCCTTGCCCCAGTTGATGTTTGCCTGCTCGGCGTTGCCCACCTCGCCGACCGTGGCGCGGCAGCGCACGTCGACGCGGCGGATCTCACCGCTGGGCATACGCAGCGACGCGTAGGTGCCCTCCTTACCGAGCAGCTGGATGCTCGAGCCGGCGGACCGCGCCAGCTTGGCGCCACCACCCGGCCGCAGCTCCACGGCGTGGATCACGGTACCTGCCGGGATGTTGCGCAGCGGCAGGTTGTTGCCCGGCTTGATGTCCGCGTTTGCGCCCGACTCCACCACGTCACCCTGCGAAAGGCCCTGCGGCGCGATGATGTAACGCTTCTCGCCATCGAGGTAGTGCAGCAGCGCGATGTTGGCCGTCCGGTTGGGGTCGTACTCGATGTGCGCGACCTTGGCGTTGACCCCGTCCTTGTCGTTGCGACGGAAGTCGACCACCCGGTAGGAACGCTTGTGGCCACCACCCTTGTGGCGGGTGGTGATGCGGCCGTGTGCGTTACGGCCGCCATGACCGTGCAGGGGGCGCACCAACGACTTCTCCGGCTCCGACCGGGTTACCTCGGCGAAGTCGGACACGCTGGAGCCGCGGCGGCCCGGGCTCGTCGGCTTGTACTTTCGAATTGCCATGTCTAATCAAGTCTTTCTCTCGCGGCGCGGCTAGGCCGGGGCCCCGAACAGGTCGATCGGCTTGCTGCCCGGCGCCAGCGTGACGATGGCCCGCTTGGTGCCCTTGCGCTTGCCGTACCCGGTCCTGGTGCGCTTGCGCTTCCCTTGCCGGTTCGCGGTGTTCACCGATGCGACCTTGACGGAAAAGATCTTCTCGATGGCGATCTTGATCTGCGTCTTGTTCGAATCGGGGTGCACCACAAAGGTGTAGACGTTCTCATCCAGGAGGCCGTAGGACTTTTCCGAGATGACCGGGGCCAGGATGATGTCGCGGGGGTCGGTGATGGTCGCCATCAGGCCGAAACCTCCTCGGTGCTAGCCGCATTGCCCGTGCCGGCCGCTATGTAGGCGCCCAGCGCCTCAACGCTGAACACCACGTCGTCGGAGCGCAGCACGTCATAGGTGTTGAGCTGGTCGGGCGTGAGGATGTGCACACCAGGCAGGTTGCGCACGCTCTTGGCGCCGGCCTCGTCGCTGCGGCCGATCACGATCAGCAACCGCTTGCGGTCGGTCAGCGTGCCGAGAAACGCCTTGGCGCTCTTGGTCGACGGCGTCTGACCCGACACCAGTTCGGTGATCGCATGGATGCGGCCGTTACGCGCCCGGTCCGACAACGCGCCGCGCAACGCCGCGACGATCATCTTCTTTGGGGTGCGCTGCGCGTAGTCGCGCGGCTTGGGGCCGTGCACGACGCCACCGCCGTTGAACTGCGGCGCCCGGGTCGAACCCTGACGTGCACGACCGGTTCCCTTCTGCCGGTACGGCTTACGCCCACCGCCCCTGACTTCGCCGCGGGTCTTGGTCGAGTGCGTGCCCTGGCGCGCCGCCGCCCGCTGCGCGGTGACCACCTGGTGCATCAACGCGATATTGGCAGGGGCATCGAACAGTTCTGCCGGCAACTCGATGGAACCCTCGACCTTGCCGTCCGGCGTCTTGACGTCAATCTTTACCGCTGCCATTACTTTTCACCTCGTTTGATCGCCGTGCGGACCACCACGAGTCCACCGGTGCGGCCGGGGACCGCACCCTTGATCAACAGCACGCCGTTCTCGGCATCGACCTTGTGCACCACCAGGTTCTGGACGGTCACTCGATCGTTGCCCATCCGGCCGGCCATCCGCGTGCCCTTGAAGACGCGCGCGGGAGTGGCGCAACCACCGATGGAACCCGGACGACGGTGCACCGCCTGGGCACCGTGGCTGGCGCCCTGGCCCTTGAAGCCGTGCCGCTTCATCGTGCCGGCGAAGCCCTTGCCCTTGGAGGTACCGGTCACGTCGACATAGGCACCGTCGGCGAAGATCTCCGCCGTCAGCTCCTGGCCGACCTCGTACTCGGCGGCCGCCTCCGGGTTGTCCAGCCGAAACTCCGCCAGGTGGCGCCGGGGGTTAACACCGGCGGCGGTGTACTGCCCCGTGACGGGCTTGTTGACTTTCCGCGGGCTGATCTCGCCGTAGGCCAACTGCACGGCGCTGTAGCCGTCGCGCTCCGGGGTGCGGATGCGCGTCACCACGTTGGGCCCCGCCTTGACCACAGTCACCGGCACGACCCGGTTGTTCTCGTCGAACACCTGCGTCATGCCCAGCTTGGTACCCAGAATGCCTTTTCTTGCCATGAGTTCTGGATCTCCTACTGGATGTTGACGTCGACACTGGCCGGAAGGTCGATGCGCATCAGCGCGTCGACGGTCTTCGGCGTCGGATCAAGAATGTCGATCAACCGCTTGTGGGTGCGCATCTCGAAGTGCTCCCGCGAGTCCTTGTATTTATGCGGAGAGCGGATGACGCAATACACGTTCTTCTCAGTCGGCAGCGGCACCGGACCTACGACACTGGCACCCGTGCGGACGACGGTCTCGACGATTTTGCGCGCCGATGCGTCGATGGCCTCATGGTCGTAGGCCTTGAGCCTGATGCGGATCTTCTGTCCCGCCACGCTTCTCCTACCCTCACTCAACTCAACAAATCCGTGTCCGGACCTGGTGCTCCCAGCGCGCTGATCGAGCCCGGGCCAATCTGGGCCGGTCGAGCGTCGCGCCGGATACTGCGCCGCTGTTTACCTGTCGTGGTCCACCGGCCCCCGCGGTCGGGTGTGTCACCCTCACGCAGCCTGGACCGCGGCTGAAATCGCGCTCCAAGGATGGGACCGGACGCGCCCGTTTGGGCACTGGTCGTATGCCCCGACCAGGCGCAAACCCGGCTCAAGGCAACCTGAACAGTATGCCCTAGATCATGGGTTTGGCCAAATCTTGGCCGAGGGCCGCCGACCTGGCTTTTTGGGGCCTCAGGCACCCGCCGATTCGACGCTTGCCGCACCGGCCCGGTTGTGTGCGCGCTGGACATAGAGGAAACCATCGACCGCGGCGAGCGCGCACTCGCGGTAGTCGAAGTCGGGAAGCGTGGACAGGCGCCCCAGCACCAGGGGGCCGATGAGCAGGGCGATGGCCCGGGATCGGTCCACCTCGCCCAGCTCGGCGGCCTCCGGGCTGTCGAAGATGGCGTCGAACGGCGCCGCGTACTGCTGGGCGATGCGTTCGCGCAGGGTGGTGATCGCCGTGCTGCCCACCGCATGGCTGTCGCGGGGCTCCGGCAACTCGTCCAGGTCCCGACCCAGGGCAAGCCACGACATGGCCGTCATCACGGCGGGCGCCTGGGCCACCGACTCGGCCTGGGCCAGGACGACCGCCACCAGGCGATCCCGCAGCGAGCCCTGGGCCGGCGGCGTCGGCGACGGCGGGATGAGGCTGTTGAAAGCCGCTGCCAGCAAATCGTTTCCGCTCGGGAAATGGCGATACAGCGTGGCCCTCGCTACGTTGGCGGTACGGGTGACCGCATCGACGGTCACCGCGCTGGGACCCCCGGAACTCAGCAACCCGGCGGCGGCCTCGAGCAGGCGGGCCCGCGAGCGCGCTGGACGGGGATCGGTAGTACCGCCAGTAATTGTGACCCACCTCCGAAGTTTGGAAACGAGACTATCGGTCTACCTACAAGACTATTGGTCTCGAAACTCCCAACGCCACCGTGAGGAGGCGCATCACATGGTCGAAACCCAGGTCCGGCCCGACCAGCGTACTGATGCAGTCAGCATCGGCGGTAGCCCCCGAGCGCGAAACTGGACGCTCGCCGTTGCCTGCATGGGTGTCGCGCTGGTTGTCGCGTCGATGACGGCCTTGAACACCGCGCTGGGAGACCTCGCGGTGGCCACCTCGGCCACCCAGTCCCAGCTGAACTGGATCGTCGACGGATACACCGTCGCCCTGGCATGCCTGTTGTTGCCCGCGGGCGCGATCGGCGACCGCTACGGCAGGCGCGGCGCCCTGTTGATCGGCTTGGTCATTTTCTCGGTCGGCTCGATGGCCCCGGCGATGCTGCACAACCCGGAGCAGATCATCGCCGGCCGCGCGGTGGCCGGGATCGGCGCCGCCTTCGTGATGCCGGCGACGCTCTCACTGCTGACGGTGGCCTACCCCAAAGACGACCGCACCAAGGCGGTCGGGATCTGGGCCGGCACGGCCGGATCCGGTGGCGTGCTGGGCATGCTCGGTTCCGGCCTGTTGCTTCGCTTTGGGGACTGGCACGCGATTTTCTGGTGCCTGGGCGCTGCCGGGCTGGTGATCTTCGCGCTGGCGTGCACCGTCGCCTCGTCGCGCGACAGTGGTGCCCCCCGGATCGATTCGCTGGGCGCGGTCCTGATCGGGGCCGCCGTGGCGATCGCCGTGGCCGCCATCCTGGAGGCGCCGACCCGCGGATGGAGCGACCCGCTGGTCTGGGGCGGGGTCGTCGCGGGTGCGGTGCTCGCCGCGGCGTTCGGTGTCGTCGAGCTGCGGCTCGCTGACCGCAGCAGACAACCCCTGCTGGACGTCCGGTTGTTCGCCGACGCGAACTTCGCCACCGGCGTCGCCGCGATCGTCATCCTGTTCGGCGCGACGTTCGGGTTCTTCTACATCGGCATGCAATACGTGCAGCAGATCATGGGCTACTCGCCGCTGGCGACGGCGATCTCCTTCGGCCCGTTCATGGTGCCGCTCGGCATCTTCTCGGCGCTGTCGTTCTGGTACGTGCCCAAGCTGGGTCTGCGGCTTACGCTGTTTATCGGCACGCTGCTGATGGCGGTCGGGTTCGCGTGCATGTACCGGTTGAATCTGCACTCGTCTTATCTGGAATTCGCCTGGCCGACATTGATATTGGCCACCGGTATCGGAATCTGCACGGCGCCGACGACGTCGGCGATCATGGGAGCGGTTCCCGACGAGAAGCAGGGCGTCGCCTCCGCGGTGAACGACACGTCGCGGGAAATGGGCGGTGCGTTGGGCATCGCGGTGGCCGGTTCGATCTTGGCCGGCCGCTATTCGCACGAGCTCGCGCCCAAGTTGGCGGACTTTCCCGCGCCCGTCCGCGGCCCGGCCTCCGATTCGCTGGCCAAGGCCGTCGAGGTGGCCGGCAGGCTGGGACCCCAGGGCCGCCAGCTGGCCGACATCAGCAAGGCCGCGTTCCTGGCGGCCTTGCACGCGTCGACCATCGCGATGGCGGTGATCGTGACCGTCGCCGCCGTGCTGATCGGGATTTGGGCGCCGGGCCGCGACGGCCGGCAGCTACGGCCGGTGCGCGGAATGCTGTCCCGCCGCCGTCACTGAACGAATCCCGCGCCTCGGTGCCCGAGCATCACGATGCTGGCGTGCGGCCCGCGGCTGGTGATGGCCGGCAGGATCGACCCGTCGATCACCCACAGGTTGTCGATGCCGCGGACCCGGCAGCGATGATCGACGACGGCCCGCGGGTCGGCGTCGGCGCCCATCGGCGCTGTGCCGCACAGATGTTGCGACGTGGACCAAACAGGGTCGCCGACAGACGTTGCGGCACCGGCTAATTCGCGGGCCATTTCGGCCCCTCGGCGTAGGGCCGCGACGTCGTCGGGCTCGCTGTCGTAACGATGCTCGATTCGGGGCGCCACGTCGGGATCCGCCGACGCCAGCGTGATGCGCCCGCGGGCGCGCGGCTGCATGAGCGCCACCCCGATGTGCGGCCAGTCGGCATGCCCGGCGGTACCGTCCCCGGTCATCGCGACGAATCCACCCGTGTACGGCCTGATCTCGAGATCATCGGCGGTGCCGAGCACGACCTCGAGCACCGGCCGGCCCGGGGCCACCGTCCAGTCGGTGGGCAACACCCACTCGGGGTGGTCGCTGAACGACGCCCCCACCGGAAGCGGTGCCACCACGGGTACGCCGACGGCCCGCAGCCCTTCCTCTTCGCCGATGCCCGAGAGCATGAGTAGCTGTGCCGTTTGAATGGCACCGGCGCACAACACGATCCGGTCGGCGGTCATCGTCATGCTGCCGTGCGGGCCGATCGCGTCCACCCCCACGGCGGCGGTGCCGGCGAAACGCAACCGCGCAGCACGGGTCCGCGCGTGCAACGTCAAGTTCGGCCGGCCCAGGGCCGGCAGCAGGTATCCCGCGCCGGATCCGGTACGAACGCCGTCGACGATGTTGAGCGGGACGGCGCCCAGTCCCGAAATCGGCTCGGGGCCAACGTCGTTGAGGTCATCGATCCAGTCGAACCCGGCCCGCTGCGCGGCTGCGATGAAAAGCTTGGTGGTTCCGGTCATTTCGTGCGTACGGCGGACCCGGATGGGGCCGCTGCCGCCATGGGCCGGGCCGCTGAAATCCAGATCGGTCTCGATGGCCCGGAAGCTCTCCAGGACCTCGGGCCAGCTCCAGCCGGGTAGCGACAGGCGATCGAAGTCGCGCGGCAAGCCGCGGCAGAAGTAGCCGCCGTTGATCGCACCCGAACCGCCGACCGTCGTCCCGCGCACGATCGGATGCCGGCGCACCGGTCGATCGGTCAGGCTGGTCTGATAGCGCCGCACCAGCGGACTGCCGGCCCCGATCGGCAGCTGCAACCCATTGGCGGTTTGAGCGAGCAATCCCGGATCATCGAGGGCCGGCCCCGCCTCGAGGACTGTCACCGCGCAGCCCGGATCGACGGAAAGGCGTTCGGCAACAACCGATCCAGCACTGCCGGCACCGACGATCAGCACATCGCTGTGCGGGGCGGCCTTCAACAAGGGAGGGTCAAGGTGGCGGCTAGCTCCGGATCTGCGGTTTCAGCGCGCGCAGGTTGCGCTCCCGCAGCACACCCCACCACAACCCGAGGCCGTACGCCAGGTCGTCGACACGCTTGAGCAACAGATAGGTCAGCAGCCCGATCGGTTCGGCATCGTCACCGATGGCGTCCCGGCGGCGCAGCCAGTCCACGACGCCGTCCATGATGGCGGCGACCAGCACGACGCGCCTGAAATGTCGCGACAACACGGCGGCGACCAATGCCAGCGGCCAATAGTGGCGGCACAGGGCCGACGCCAGCTGCAGCGCCGCCGATCCCAGGCCGCGGGCCGCGATCGCCACCACGTCGGTGACCGACGTCTCGGCGCAGCGCATCGCCCTGGCGATCCGGCGACCGGTCACGACGGCGGCGACGACGGAGGCCAGCTGGGACAAACTGGTCCCGAATGCCATCAGGATCCAGGTCATCAACGCCCACCCGGAGATCACCACCGGCGCCGTCTTGTCCGGATGGCGGACGGAGAGCGGGGCTGCCGATCCCCCATAAAACGCCTTGCGCGCGAGCCAATCCCGCAGTTCGGTGCGGTGGTCGTGGGCGACCACGGCGATGGGCTCGTAGCGCAGCCGGGCGCCGGCTTCGATAAGCCGCCAGCACAGGTCGACGTCCTCGCCGGATTGCATGGTCTCGTCGAACCCGCCGACGCCGCGCAGAGCCGAGCAGCGACAGATGATCGCCGCGCTGGGCACGTAGGACACCGTGCTGTGGGGCAGCACCGGCGCTTCGCGCTCGCCGAGGTCGAGCGACGAGTGCAACGCCTCGTAACGCGCCACCACGTTCTCACTGTGCGATAAACCGACGATGCGCGGCGCGGCCAGCGCGACGGTGGGATCGCAGAAATGCCCGAGCAGCGCCTCCAGCCACCCGCGCCGGGGCGCGACATCGGAATCCAGGAAGGCGACGTAGTCGGTGGTGCAGGCGGCCAGCCCGGTGTTACGGGCGGCGGCGGGGCCCCTGCTGCGGGAGTGCCGCAACACTTCGACGTCGCAGTGCGCGCCGACGAAGTCCTCCGGCTCGATCGGGGGGAACGAACCGTCGTCCACCACGATGACCCGCAGGCCGCGCAGCGAGCTCACCAGGCGTCGCACCCCGGAAAGGTTGTCGCGCACCGGAATTACCACGGTCACGTCGTTGTGCGACGGGCCGCCGGCCGGTCGCGGATGCGCCACCGTGGCGTCCAGCAGGGTGCGGGCCAGTTGCGCGCTGACGTCGTCGCGAACCTTCAGCCGGCCGTCGCAGAGCAGGTCCTGAGCGGCCGGCGCCAGCTTCAGCAGCCGGGTCGGCGAACCGCCGAGCAGCGCGGAGCCGTCTCCCAGCACCCGCACCCGGCGATCGACCTGGACGGCGAAGCCGTCCGGCAGCCGCCGCTGACTCATGTCAGCATCCCGTCGCGCCCGGGTGACCACCGGGCCACCCGACGGACGCACCCGTCGACCATCTCGGCGAGGATGCGCTCGCCCTCGGCGGCCGTCGCGGTGGTCGGGTCTCCCAGCACGCCCACTGCGCTGACCGCCGCGACTCCCCCGCGGCGCATCGACGGGAGCAATTCCGGCAGCGGTGCCCGGTTGCCGGTGAGCCACCGGTCGGTCAGCACGTCGGCGGGCGAGATGTGCAGCAACAGCGAGGTTTCGGTGTGCCCCGCGTGCGCGTCGCCACCGCCGGCCAGGCAGGGGCACCAGCCGACATCGCGGCCCTCGGCGCGCAGCCGGGCCACCGCGGCGGCCAACGCGGGGACGTTGCCGCCGTGGCCGTTGACGAAGACCAGGCGCCGGGCCCAGGTGGCGGCCGACCGGCCGTACTCCACCAGCAGCATCGTCAGGGCTTCGGTACCGATCGAGATCGTTCCGGCGAAACTTTGGTGCTCGCCGCTGGCGCCGTAGGCGATGGCCGGTGCCAGCAACCATTCGCGCTCCAGGCGCGCCCGCGCCCCGCGGGCGACCGCGGTTGCGATCCGGGTGTCGGCATCCAACGGCAGGTGCGGACCGTGCTGTTCGGTCGAGCCCAGCGGGATCATTATCGACGGCGAGGTCCCCGATAGCTGGCTTGATGTCGCCATTCCCAATTCGCCGAGTACGGGCACTCGGTGATGGTAGGACGAATTCACCTGGCGTGCACCAATTGTTGTTTCTTGAAAACGATTTTTTTCTGGCCGGTTCATCGAGCGTTCGAAATTTGTGCTCGTTCGTCACGGGTACCCCGCGTGTACCACGAATTTGGGACCGGTAATAGATTCCGGACTAATCTGCCCAGGATATGGATATTTAGCCCCTCAGGGGTCCCCGGCCGCCGGCACCCCGAGAGCCCGGGTGAAGCCGGGCGGCACCAGGATGTCGTCCGGGCACAGGTCGTGGACGCTGGCGTGGCCCAGACCCATCAGCGCCGAGTCGATGCCCCCGCGCAAGATGTCGAGCACGTTCTCCACGCCCGCCTGGCCGGCGGCGGCCAGGCCCCACAGGTACGCGCGACCGATCATCACCGCGCGCGCCCCCAGCGCCACGGCCTTGACGACGTCGCTGCCGCGGCGGATGCCGCCGTCGAGCAGCACCTCGATCTGATCGCCGACCGCGGCGGCCACCGCGGGCAGGGCGCGGATCGAAGCCGGCGTGCCATCCAGGTTGTTGCCACCGTGATTCGACACAGAAATGGCCGAAACCCCGGCATCCACAGCCCTTTTCGCGTCATCCACGCGCATCACGCCCTTGAGCATGAACGGCCCGCCCCACAGTTCACGCAGCCAGGCGATGTCCTCCCACGTCGGGGGCGGCGTACCCATCCACTCCCCATAGGCGGCGAAGAAGGGCGGGCCGGGTTCGCCGCTGCGCCCCTGGTTGGGGACCCGCAGCTCGGGTGGGTGCAGGGTCTTGCCGAACTTCCAGAGCCACCGCGGACGGGTGATCGCCTCCGGGGACAACCGAAGGATGGTCCGCAGGTTCATCTGTTCGGGGATCTTCGGGCTGCCCCAGTCGCGGCCATGCGAGAAGGTCCAGTCGGTGGTGACGATCAGGCCCACGGCGCCGGCCTTGCGCGCCCGCTCCACCCGCTCGGCGATCGCGTCACGCCCGCCGAGCCAGTACACCTGGAAGAAGACCTTGGGGTTGGCGACGATGACTTCCTCGATCGGTTTGCTCGCGAACGAGGACAACCCCATCGCCGTTCCGCGCGCCGCGGCGGCCCGCGCGACGGCCACTTCGCCGTCCGGATCGACCGCCTGGACACCGGTGGGCGAAATGATCACCGGCAGTGAAATGTCTTGCCCCATAACGGTGGTCGACAAGTCACGCTTTTCCTGCGCGCCGACGACATGGGGCGCGAACCCGAGTTCGCTGAACGCCGCGACGTTGTCGCCGACCGTCACTCCCTTTTCACTCGCCGAAATCAGCGAGGCATAAACGGATTTCGGCAACCGCCGTTTCGCGCGCTGCTGCGCGATGGCGACGGTTTCAAACCACTGGTCGGCCATGATCACAGGGGGCTTTCGTTGCACAGGCGCGCAGGCGGCACGTCCGGCGGTCGCACGGACAGCGTCAGGGGCACCGGCTGACCAACCCGTCGCCCGTGCGAGTGGTCGGCCCGGGGGCGCGGCGTCTCACGCCGGCGGGCCAGCGCCGACGCGCTGTGCCCCTGGACGCATTCGGGATCCGGCCCGTCCATCGGCAGGCCGGTGAAGAACTTGGCCGCCATGCAGCCGCCTCGGCAGGCGTCGTAGTGCCCGCAGCTTCCGCAGGCCCCCGCGGACTGCGGTTCGCGCAGCTCACGGAACAGCGGTGCGTTCTTCCAGACGTGGTCGAATCCGCCGTCGGTGAGGACGTTTCCGGCCAGGAAGCGATCGTGAATGGCGAACGGGCAGGCGTACACGTCACCCACCGGGTCGATCAGGCAGACCACCCGGCCGGCGCCGCACATGTTCAGCCCGGCCAACGCGCCGGAGGAGCCCAGCGGCGACAGGTGGAAGAAGGAGTCACCGGTGAGCACCCGCTCCCCCTTGGCCACCAGCCAGTCGTAGAGCTGGACCTGCTGGTCGGCGGTGGGGTGCAGATCTTCCCAAACGTCCGCGCCCCGCCCCGAGGGACGCAGCCGGGTGATCCGCAGGGTGGCACCGTAACGGCTTGCCAGCGCGGCGAAGTCGTCGAGCTGACCGACGTTGTGCCGGGTGACCACGACGGAGATCTTCGCGTCGGCAAACCCCGCGCCGGCCAGGTTCTCCAACGCCCGCACCGCCATGGCGAAGGACCCCGGACCGCGCACCGCGTCGTTGACCTCCGCGGTCGCGCCGTCGAGGGAGATCTGGACATCGACGTAGTCGCTGGCGGCCAGCCGGGCGGCGACCTCTGCAGTGATGCGGACCCCGTTGGTGGAGAACTTCACCCCGACGTGGTGCGCCGTGGCGTAATCGACCAGCTCCCAGAAGTCCGGGCGCACGGTGGGCTCCCCGCCGCCGATGTTGACGTAGAACACCTGCATGCGTTCCAGCTCGTCGATGATGTCCATGCACTGACGGGTGGACAGCTCCCGCGGATCCCGTTTGCCCGATGACGAAAGGCAGTGCACGCACGCCAGGTTGCAGGCATACGTCAGCTCCCAGGTCAGGCAGATGGGCGCATCCAGCCCGCTCTCGAACTGCTCGATAAGCCGCGGCACTCTGGCCAACCCGGCGGTCATGGGACCTCCTGAGGTACCAACATCAACGAATCGGCCAGCACGCCCAGCGCGTGCAGATAGGGCCCCTCTCCCGAGTCGTCCACACCCGCCGCGCGGCAGGCGGAATGAACATCGGGATGGTCGGCCAGCGACCGCACCACCGTGAGAATGGTGCGGTTCTTCAGAAAGGACAGCTTGCGGGTGCCGAAGTGATAGAGCAGCGCCCCGAACGGTTCTGGTCGAACCGCCACCTGCGGGTGCAACCGCCAGCCGCGGTCAGGGTCGAACACGCGGGTCAGTAGACCCCGCACATGCCGTCGATGGACACCTCTTCGACCAGGATCTCGGCGACGAGCTGGCTCTCGGTCTCGGTTTCGTGGTCCACGGGTCTTTGCCTTTCGTCGAGTCTTGACAACGATGGGGATCGAGTCACAAGCTTCGTCAGAATATGGCATCGAGTGCCGAAATGGAAGGGCGGGGTCTCATGATGCCGCAGCCGCGGGTGGGCCGGCGACGCTCGACAACGCCGCACCACATCACCGGCGTCGCCATCGAGTTGTTCAGCGCCCGCGGTTTCGCCGAAGTCAGCGTCGACGACGTCGCGCAGGCGGCCGGCATCTCCCGGCGAACGCTGTTCCGCTACTACGCGTCCAAGAACGCCATCCCGTGGGGTGACTTCGACACCCACCTCGCGCACCTGCGCGAGCTGCTCGACAACGTCGATCCGCGGGTGCCGCTGGGCCAGGCGCTGCGCGATGCGTTGTTGGCGTTCAACACCTTTGACGAGTCCGAGACCGCGCGGCACCGCCAGCGCATGAGGGTCATCCTGCAAACCGCTGAACTGCAAGCCTATTCGATGACGATGTATGCGGGCTGGCGCGAGGTGATCGCCGGTTTCGTGGCCCGCCGATCGGACTGTAAGACGACCGACCTGCTGCCCCGGACCGCCGCCTGGACCATGCTGGGGGTGGCGTTGTCGGCCTACGAGCACTGGCTCGGCGACGAATCCGTCCCGCTGCCGACCGCACTGGGCAATGCGTTCGACGTTGTCGGTACCGGGCTGGACAGGCTGGATCGGTGATCGGTGACCGCCTGCCGCACACCCTGCGCTCGCAGGGGCGGTTCTGCGCCGGCTCGGGCTCACCGATGTACGGCGAGCTTTTCGAGCTGGTGGCCACCGACGTCGAAGCCGGCGGCGTCTTCGCGGCCATCTTGTCCGGACGCGAGGACGACCCCTCGCGGCTGGCGGTGCCGCTGCGGCTGGCCGGCGGCCTGCACCGGTTGGTGCTCGACGGGCGGGCATCGCAATTGCGCCGGTGGTATCCCAGCACAGGGGGCAGCTGGGACGCCGAGTCGGCGTGGCCCGAAATCCAGGACGCCGCGGCCGACCACCGGCGTGCTCTGCGGGCCGCGCTCGAGCAACCCCCACAGACCAACGAGGTCGGTCGATCCGCCGCTCTGATCGGTGCCTTGCTGCGCACCAATCGTGAATCCTCCTTACCGGTACGGCTTTTCGAGATCGGTTCGAGCGCGGGACTGAACCTGCGCGCGGACCACTACCGTTACCGATTCGCCGGCGGTCAGTGGGGACCGAGCGATTCGCCGGTGACCATCGACGACGCGTGGCGCGGCGCACTGCCGCCCGACGGCGGGGTGCGGATCGCCGAGCGGCACGGCTATGACATCGCACCCATCGACGTCACCGGACCCGATGGGGAAATCACCGTGTTGAGCTACGTCTGGCCCGACCAGACGGCCCGGCTCGAGCGGCTGCGCGGGGCCATCGAGGTGGCCCGGCGGGTACCGGCCCGGCTGCAGCGCCAGACGGCCGCCGATGCGGTCGCCGGCCTGACGCTGGCCGAGGGCGCGCTGACGGTGCTATGGCATTCGATCACCTGGCAGTACCTGTCCGAAGGGGAGCGGGACACGGTCCGCGCCCGGGTTCGCGCACTGGGCGAGCAGGCGGATGAGCGGTCCCCGTTCGTGCACCTCACCCTCGAGCCGGCGCGCGACGGACCCGGCACACCGATCCGATTCCTCATACGAGCGCATCGGTGGCCGGACGGCGAAACCGACATCCTCGGCGAATGCCATCCGCACGGCCCGCCGGTGCACTGGCGGTAGGGTTTCAGCCCAGCATGTCCGAGATGGGCGCGCCGGCGGCGATCTTGCCGCGCACCTTCATGACCTTGCCGGGCATCCCGCCGCCGACCACCCCGACCAGCACCCCGTCGCGCTCGTAGTAGGCCAGGAACTTGCGGCCGTCGTCCTCGACGAGGTGCACGGTGTCGGTGGCTTCGGGCTCCCCGAGACACTGGATCTTGATGTCGTATTGGTCGCTCCAGAAGTACGGGACGACCACGGCCGACGACACGTCCTGCCCCAGCATCGCGGGCACCACGACCCGGGTCTGGTCGGCGACGTTGCTCCAATGTTCCACGCGCGCTTGGTGTCCCGTCGCGTCGCGCCAGGAGGCGACGTCACCGAGGGCCCACACGTTAGGCGCGCTGGTCCGTCCGGCCGCGTCGCAGAGCACGCCGTTGTCGACCTCGACGCCGCTGCCCTCGAGCCAGTCCGTGGCCGGGTGCGACCCGATGCCGACGACCACCAGGTCGGCCGCCAGCTCGGTGCCGTCGGTCAGCACCACGGTGTCCACCCGCCCGTCACCGCGCACCTCGGCCACCCCGACACCGAGGCGGACGTCGACCCCTTCCTCGCGGTGCAGGCGGGCAACCAGCTCGCCGATCCGCTCGCCGAGCACCGAGGCCAGTGGCGTCGGCTGCGGCTCAACCAACGCGACGTCCACCCCGAGACTGCGCAGGCTGGCCGCCACCTCGCAGCCGATGAAGCCGGCGCCGATCACGACGGCGCGTTGCGCGGCGGACGCGTGCTCGCGCAGCGCCATGCTCTCGTCGAACGTGCGCAGCACCCGGATGCCCGCCAGATCCGGCAACGTCGGGATGCGCCGCGGCACCAAGCCGGTCGCGATGACGAGTTCGTCGTAGCCGATCACGGACCCGTCGGCCAGCGTCACCGTCTGAGCCGCGGTGTCCAGGCTGATGGCCGCCGCCCCCAGTCGCAGGGTGATGTCGTTCTCGTCGTACCACTGCCGGGGTTTGAGGGCGACGTCGTCGACCTCTTTGCGCAGCACCTCTTTTGACAGCGGTGGGCGATCGTAGGGCGGGTGGACCTCGTCACTGACGATCGTGACACGGCCGGCATACTCCGATCGGCGAAGTTGCTCGGCGGTCCGGGCCGCGGCCAGACCGCCACCGACGATCACAATTCCGTTGCTAGCGGTCACGTGGAGTTCATACCACGATCGCCGATCAGTACTTCAGGGCGCCCTTGTCCACCGGGATCTGCGTGCCCGTCACCGTGGCCGAGCCGTCGCCAGCGAGCCACGCCACGACGTCGGACACCTCGTCAGCCGCCATGAAACCCTTGTACTGCAACGGCATTGGCGGGAAACTGTGGACGAAACGGGGATGATCGGCAAATATCCGCATCATCGCCTCCGGCTCGATCATCGGGGTGTCGACCGAGTACGGGTGGATGGAGTTGACCCGGATGCCGTACTCCCCGAGTTCGATGGCCAGGGTGTTGGTCAGCGCGGTGAGGCCGTACTTGCTGGCCGCGTAGTGCCCGTTGCCCGGGGTCGCCTTCAACCCCGCCGATGAACTGACGATGACGATGGAGCCGCCGTTGCCGGCCTCGATCATCGCGGGCACCGCGGCACGCAGCGTGCGCCACGTGCCGGTCAAGTTCACGCCGATGACGGTGTCCCACTGCTCGTCGGTCAACTCCCAGACGCGGCCCCAGCCCAGCACGCCGGCGTTGGCCACCAGGATGTCGAGCCGGCCGAATTGTTCAACGCCGTCGGCGACCAGTTGCCGCAGCGCCGGGTCGTCGCGGATGTCCACCTCGCGGGCCAGCACCTTGCGGCCCTCGGCCTCCACCAGACGGACGGTCTCGCTGAGGTCTTCCGGGGTGGCCGGCGCGTAGCTCAGGCTCTCCGACACCGGCCCGCAGATGTCGAGCGCGATGATGTCGGCGCCCTCGGCGGCCAGGCGCACCGCGTGCGATCGGCCCTGGGCGCGCGCGGCCCCGGTGATGAAGGCCACCCGCCCCTGCAGGGATCCAGTTTGTCCTGCCACGCAGCCAGGCTAGCAGCGAAACTGAAACCTGTTCTAACTCGCCCGGCGATCAGATTTCGGAGATGATCTGGGCCCGCCGGCTGTCGTACTCCTGGTCGGTCAGGGCGCCGCTGGCACGCAGCGTCTCCAGCTCCTGGAGCCGCTGAGCGATCGACGGTTGCGGGGGTGTGACCACCGGTGCGGCCCCCGCGCCCGCGGCCGGCGCGGCCGCCGGAGCCTGTTGTTCGGCCGCCCGCCGCACCACCGCCTGGATCTGCTGGCGCAGCACCGGGTTCGACCGGATGTCGACCATCCGGTTGAGCGGAACATTGTTGGCCTTGAGGATCTGCAGGATCTCCATCAACGGGCCGGCCTGCCCGCTCAGGTCGTAGGTCGTGTTGTCTTCGGCCACGGTGAACTGCGCGGGCACCAGGCCGTTGACCAAAGCGCTTCGCTCCCAGTCGATCCGGTATTCGTTGGTGGTGGGATTGACCAGCACCACCACCTTGCGGGCGCTGAGGTTGCCGAGCCGGGTCACGCTGGCGATCACCCGGTCTTCGCTGTCGAACGGCACAAACCCGGGCCCGGAGATGTGCAGGTGCACCTTCACCACCTGCTGGTTGTTGATCCATGTCCCCGTCTCGGTGACCCCGGTGATCTGAGCGAGCGCCAGTACCCCGTTCTGCTCGAGCGCCGCCGTCTTGACCGAGGATTTTGCGCCGTAGTTGGCCAACGCGAGCGCGATGAGCACGTCGGCCACGGTGATGAGCAGACCGACGTAGAACATCCAATGCAGCAGGCTGTGAAGCCCGAGGGTGAAGTAGACGACCAAGAAAATCGGCCCGACCAGGCCGCCGCACAGCAGAACCACCAGCTGTGCCTTCAGGTAGCGCGCCAACACGACTGTCTCCTTACCCTTGCCGGGATTTTCGTGTCAGGTTAGCTGTCGAGTTCTGACCGCGAGTGCCATACACCCAAACCGGCCCGCGTCAGTCCACCTTGGGCACTATCGCCGGCGCAGGGCGTGCCGCAGACCCCGCTGGCGCCGCCGTGGTGGGCGAATGGGGTGTCACTACCTTTACCGGCGTGCCGGTCGATACCGGCATCGCCGGCGCCGCGGCGCCTTGCGGTGTCGCAACCTGCGCAGGGGCCGCGAGCGAACTGACCGGCGCCGGTGCCGGCGCCACCGGCTGCGTGGGGGCGGCCGCGCCGTAGGCGGGCGTCACCATCCGCACCGGCGTCGCCGGTGTGGCGGCGGGGGCCAGCGCGGCGGGCGCGGTGCCGGCCGCGCCTGCAGTGGGACTGGCCGGCGCCGGCGCGCCCGCGATCGCCGAAGCCGGTGCGACCGCAGACATCAGGGGTGCCGCCGGTACGCCCGGCGCCGAACCACCCGCGGCCGTCGCGGCCGGCAGCTGCGCCGCCATCGACGCGGGGGCCGCCGCGCTCTGCAAGGGTGAGGCGTTGGCTGCCTCGGTGGCGAGATACTGCGCCGCGCCGCCGTTCATCAGCTGCACGAACTGGTCGTGAAACTCCGCGGCTTGAGCGCTGAGCGCCTGGTACAGCTGGGAGTGCGCGCCGAACAGCGCCGCGATGCCGGCCGACACCTCGTCGGCACCCGGGGCCAGCACGGTCGACGTCGGGCCCACCGCCATTGAGTTCGCCGACGTGATCGTCGACCCGATCGTGGCCAAATCCGACGCCGCAGCGGCGATGTACTCAGGCGTCGCGAATACCAAGGACATCCGAACCTCCCGGCCATCTCCAGCCCGACCCCCGTATCACCGAATCGTAGCGGAGCCAGCCGCGTCCGGCCCGGTAAAACGCATAAAGCCCGGATTGCCTCAATCGGCAATCCGGGCTTTATGGCTAACTAGACCTACTTGATGATCTTGACGACCCGGCCGGCGCCGACGGTGCGGCCACCCTCGCGGATCGCGAACCGCAGGCCCTCGTCCATGGCGACGGGCTGGATCAGCTTGACCGAGATGTTGGTGTTGTCACCGGGCATCACCATCTCGGTGCCCTCCGGCAGCGTCACCACACCGGTCACGTCGGTGGTGCGGAAGTAGAACTGCGGACGGTAGTTGTTGAAGAACGGCGTGTGCCGGCCGCCCTCGTCCTTGGACAGGATGTAGACGCTGCCCTCGAAGTCGGTGTGCGGCGTGGTGGTGCCGGGCTTCACGACGACCTGACCGCGCTCGACGTCCTCGCGCTTGATACCGCGCAGCAACAGCCCGACGTTGTCGCCGGCCTGCCCCTGGTCGAGCAGCTTGCGGAACATCTCCACACCGGTGACCGTCGTCTTGGTGCTGGCCGGCTTGATCCCGACGATCTCGACTTCCTCGTTCACGTTGATCACGCCGCGCTCGACACGACCGGTGACCACCGTGCCACGACCGGTGATGGTGAACACGTCCTCCACCGGCATCAGGAACGGCTTGTCGGTCTCGCGGACCGGGTCCGGGATCGACTCGTCGACGGCCTCCATCAGCTGCACGACGGATTCCACCCACTTGGCGTCACCCTCGAGCGCCTTGAGCGCCGAGACCCGCACGACCGGGGCATCCTCGTCGAACTCCTGGGCGGCCAGCAGCTCGCGGACCTCCATCTCGACGAGCTCCAGCAGCTCCTCGTCGTCGACCATGTCCGCCTTGTTCAGCGCGACCAGGATGTAGGGCACGCCCACCTGCCGCGCCAGCAGCACGTGCTCGCGGGTCTGCGGCATCGGGCCGTCGGTGGCAGCGACCACCAGGATCGCGCCGTCCATCTGGGCGGCGCCGGTGATCATGTTCTTGATGTAGTCGGCGTGGCCCGGGGCGTCGACATGGGCGTAGTGACGCTTGTCGGTCTGGTACTCCACGTGCGAGATGTTGATGGTGATACCGCGCTGACGCTCCTCGGGAGCGTTGTCGATCTGGTCGAACGCGCGGGACTCGTTCAGGTCCGGAAACTTGTCGTGCAGAACCTTGGTGATAGCCGCGGTCAGCGTCGTCTTGCCGTGGTCAACGTGACCGATGGTCCCAATGTTGACGTGCGGCTTCGTCCGCTCGAACTTCGCCTTCGCCACTTCGTTGTCCTCCTGGACTTGTTGGTGCTCGTTAAAGCAGTGTTGGTGTTTTCTAGTTGTGCCGCGCCCAAGGCTTTGCAATGACCCGGCAAGATTACTCCGAGGGGATATTTACTGACCCGTCGCCTTAGCGATGATCTCCTTCGACACGTTCGCCGGCACTTCGGCGTACGAATCGAACACCATGGAGTAGTTCGCCCGGCCTTGGGTCTTGGACCTCAGGTCGCCGACGTAGCCGAACATCTCCGACAGCGGCACGTGCGCCTTGACGACGCGTGCACCGCTCCGCTCCTCCATGGCCTGAATCTGGCCACGGCGGGAGTTCAGGTCGCCGATCACATCGCCCATGTAGTCCTCGGGCGTGGTGACCTCGACGGCCATGATCGGTTCCAGTATCACCGGCTGTGCTTGCGCGGCAGCCTTTTTCAGCACCTGCGAACCGGCGATCTTGAACGCCATCTCCGACGAGTCGACCTCGTGGAACGCGCCATCGAGCAGGGTGAGCTTCAAGTTCACCAGCGGGTAGCCGGCCAGCACGCCGTACTGCATGGCGTCCTGGGCGCCGGCATCCACCGAGGGGATGTACTCGCGCGGGATGCGTCCACCGGTGACCTTGTTCTCGAACTCGTAGGTCGCCCCGTCTTCGCCGGTGAACGGCTCGAGGCTGACCAGAACTTTCGCGAACTGGCCGGACCCACCGGTCTGCTTCTTGTGGGTGAACTCGACCTTTTCCACTTTCCGCTTGATGGTCTCTTTGTAGGCGACCTGCGGCTTGCCGACGTTGGCCTCGACCTTGAACTCGCGGCGCATGCGGTCTACCAGGATGTCCAGGTGCAACTCCCCCATGCCGCCGATCACGGTCTGGCCGGTCTCGTTGTCCTGGTGGACCTTGAAGGTCGGGTCCTCTTCGGCGAGCTTCTGGATCGACAGGCTCAGCTTTTCCTGGTCGCTCTTGGTCTTGGGCTCGATGGCCACCTCGATCACCGGGTCGGGGAAGGTCATCGACTCCAGCACGACCTGCTGGTTCGGGTCGGTCAAGGTGTCGCCGGTGGTGGTGTCCTTGAGACCGATCACCGCGTAGATGTGACCGGCGCTGGCCACCTCCACTGGGTTTTCCTTGTTGGAGTGCATCTGGAACAGCTTGCCCAGACGCTCCTTCTTGCCCTTGGTGGCGTTGATGACCTGGGAACCGGAGTCGACCTTGCCCGAGTACACGCGGACATAGGTCAGCTTGCCGAAGAACGGGTGCGTGGCCACCTTGAACGCGAGCGCGGAGAACGGCTCATCGGTCGAGGGCTTGCGGGTGATCTCCTCGTCTTCCTTACCGGGGACGTGGCCGACCGCGGGCGGCACATCCAGCGGCGAGGGCAGATAGTCGACGACTGCGTCGAGCATGGGCTGCACGCCCTTGTTCTTGAACGCACTGCCACACAGCACCAGGTAGGCCTGCGAGTTGATGGTGAGCTTGCGCAGGGCACCCTTGATCTCGTCGACGCTGAGCTGCTCGCCACCGAAGTACTTCTCGAGCAGTTCCTCGTCGGTCTCGGCGACGGCCTCGAGCAGCTTGGTGCGGTACTCGTCGGCCTTCTCGGCCAGCTCGGCAGGGATGTCGATGGTGTCGTAGGTCTCGCCGAGCTTCGTCTCGCCCCGCCACACCTTGGCGTTCATCTCGACCAGGTCGACGACGCCCTCGAAGTCGCCCTCGGAGCCGATCGGCAACTGGATCGGGATCACGTTCGCGCCGAGCCGGTCCTCCATGGTTTTCACCGAGAAGTAGAAGTCGGCGCCGATCTTGTCCATCTTGTTGACGAAGCAGATCCGCGGCACGTCGTATTTGTCCGCCTGGCGCCACACCTGCTCGGACTGCGGCTCGACGCCCTCCTTGCCGTCGAAGACGGCGACCGCACCGTCGAGCACGCGCAGGCTGCGCTCCACCTCGACGGTGAAATCAACATGGCCGGGCGTGTCGATCAGGTTGATCTGGTGGCCCTTCCAGAACGTGGTGGTGGCAGCCGAGGTGATGGTGATACCCCGCTCCTGCTCCTGCTCCATCCAGTCCATGGTGGCGGCACCGTCGTGCACCTCACCGATCTTGTAGCTGATGCCGGTGTAGTAGAGGATGCGCTCGGTGGTCGTGGTCTTGCCGGCATCGATGTGCGCCATGATGCCGATATTGCGGACCTTGCTCAGGTCGGTCAGAACGTCCTTCTGTGCCACAGAAGTCTTCCCACTCTTTCGATTGCTTGGTTGCTGTCTTTCTGGCCCCCGGCATCATCGCCGGAAGCTGTCACCAGCGATAGTGCGCAAAGGCGCGGTTGGCCTCGGCCATCTTGTGGGTGTCCTCGCGCCGCTTGACGGAGGCTCCCAGGCCGTTGCTGGCGTCCAGAATCTCGTTCGCCAGCCGCTCGACCATCGTCTTCTCCCGGCGTTGCCGCGAGAAGCTGACAAGCCAACGCAGCGCCAGCGTGGTGGACCGGTCCGGACGCACCTCGACGGGCACCTGGTAGGTCGCACCACCGACACGGCGGCTGCGCACCTCCAGGGCGGGCTTGACGTTGTCGAGAGCACGCTTGAGCGTGATCACGGGATCGGTACCTGTCTTGTCCCGGGCGTTCTCGAGCGCACCATAAACAATGCGTTCCGCCAGTGATTTCTTCCCTTTGAGCAGAATCTTGTTGACCAGCTGGGTGACCAACTGCGACCCGTAGACCGGATCGTTGACCAACGGACGCTTGGGTGCGGGCCCCTTGCGCGGCATCAGCTCTTCTCCTTCTTGGCCCCATAGCGGCTGCGCGCCTGCTTGCGGTTCTTGACCCCCTGGGTGTCGAGCGAGCCACGGATGATCTTGTACCGCACGCCGGGCAGGTCTTTGACTCGGCCACCACGCACCAGCACCATCGAGTGCTCCTGCAGGTTGTGGCCCTCGCCCGGGATGTAGGCGGTGACCTCGACCTGGCTCGTCAGCTTCACGCGCGCGACCTTCCGAAGGGCCGAGTTCGGCTTCTTCGGGGTGGTGGTGTACACGCGAGTGCATACCCCACGGCGCTGCGGGCTGCCCTTCAGGGCCGCGGTCTTGACCTTGGCGATCTTGTCGCGGCGACCCTTGCGGACCAGCTGCTGAATCGTTGGCATCTACCGGCTTTCTGTGTTCGTGTCGAGCGTCTGTCGGCTGTTCTCAAGTCTTCGTACTGCACTTTTGTCCGGTCGCACTGCCCCGCGGCCGGGTGTGTCGCACGCGCTGCACACCGGACGAGGATCCGATGCATCGTGGACATGCGAATTCGCCCGGCATCCACTTCCTTACGGTTAGGCGCCGTAAGCCGCCAGGCACGAGGCTCCACAATACCCGCCGCCGGTCGCGCAGGTCAAAGCGGCGGTTAGTGGCGATCGCAAGCGCGGCGTAGCCGGGCGCTGGGGGTCGCCACCATCGGACTAGTGCCTGGTGCCGTCGTGCGAGACGCGCCGCTCCAGGCCCGCCGAGAGCCGCAGCACCATGTCCGAGAACAACGCGTCGGTGTCGATGTCGTCCATGACACCGGTCATCTCCAGCAGCACGAAGCCGTGCAGCGCGGACCAAAACTCCAGCGCCGCATGGAAGGCCTCGTCGCCGTCGAGGCCGTAGGAGGACAACACCGCGATCACCGGCGCGGCCGCGCCTCGGGTCGCCGCCGTGTACTCGGGATCATCACCGCCCAACGGCATCCGGGTGAACGCCGAGTACCGGCCGGGGTGGTGATGGGCGTAGCTGCGGTAGGCGCCCGCCATGACAAGCACCGCGTCGTCGCGGGCGCGACCCTCGCCGACCCTGTTCAGCATCGTGATGATGTCGTCGATGACGCGGATCCGCACCGTGCGCCGCAGGTCCTCGAGGCTGTCCACGTGGTTGTACAGCGACGGCCCCTTGGTGCCCAGCTGCATCGCCAGCGCGTTGATGGTCAGGGCATCCCAGCCCTCCCTGTCCAGGAAGGTCAGCGCGCCGTCGATGATGCCTTCGCGGCTCAGTTTGGCCGGGCGCGAGCCGGTTCTCCCCGCGCGCGGCCGCTGGGCCGCCGGCGGCGTTTCCGGCCGAGCTGGCATGGCGGGGCCCTTCGCTTGCGATGATGGGGATGCTTAACTAATGACTCTAGTTGACGCCGGGCGCGAAACTATTTCAGCCGTGGCCGGATGGACGTAATCTCATTCGAGCAGATCCACCCGTCACAGAGGGGGCCCGCAGTGAACTGGACAACCGTCGCCGGGTCGCTGGCAACCTGCGTCATCACCGTCGCCGCATTCCCCGCCCCGGCGGCGCACGCGAAGAATGGCGACACCCACGTCGTCGGGCAGGGCATCGAGCAGACGCTGGACTGCAACGACGCCACGCTGTTGGTCAACGGCTCCTTCAACAACGTGACGGCGCTGGGCAACTGCTACGCGGTGACGGTGATGGGCTCTTCCAACACCGTGGTCGCCGACTCGGTCTCGCACGACATCACCGTCTACGGCTACAACCAGACGGTGTTCTACCACAACGGCACGCCGTTCATCTGGGACCGCGGCCGAGAGCTGGGCATGACCAACCGGCTCCAGCAGGTACCCGGCTGAGCCCGACACCACTCCGCCATCCAACAAAGGGGAATCGAGGAACATTGTCTGCCCACATCTTTGGCCGCCCCTCGGGGCTGATCGGGCTCGCCGTGGCGCCGGCCGTCGCGGCGGTGCTGGTGGCCGGCTGCAGTTCGACGGCCAACCCGCCCGCGGGTTCCACGACGACAACGAAGAGCAGCGCGACGACGACGACGAGCGCCGGCGCGGCGCCCACGACGGGGTCGAGCGGGGCGAGCACCACCGCGTCGGTCGAGATCGGCAACACGCTCAACTACGGGTCGATGGGCACCACCGCAACGCTTGACTGCGCCGACGGCAAGTCGCTGAACGTCGGCGGTTCGGACAACACCCTGACCATCACCGGCACCTGCGTGACGGTGAGCGTCGGCGGGACGAACAACAAGATCACCCTGGACAAGGTCGACACCCGCATCAGCGTGGTGGGGCTCAACAACACCATCACCTACAAAGACGGTGAACCCAAGGTCGACAACCTCGGCTCGGGCAACACCATCACCAAGGGCGGCTAAGCGGTAGTCGTTCGCTGGCACCGATTTTCGGGCCATGTGGAGTGGTCAAAGAATTCGCAGGCGAAGCGTTGTTGTTGCGCCACAACGATATACCTGCCAGCGGCGCATTGCGCGTGTACTTCTGCGGCCGGACGATGTTTGACCTGCACCCCGTGCCGCCGAGGTGCCCAGCGCAGGGCCCGGGCATATGATGGTGCCGGCAGAACGGAATCCAGCCATGTTCACCGGTACCACCAGCCACGCCAGCGCGCTGGTTGCCGCCGTCGTCGTGCTCACCGGCGTCGTCATGTTGCCCATCGGCGCCGCAGCGGCTGACCCCAACCCCGACGACCAGTTTGTTGCGCTGCTCGACCAAAAAGGAATCCCCGCCCTCGAGAACGTACCCAGCCTCATCGCCACAGCCCATAGAGTTTGTCGCCAACTCGATGGCGGGATGCCGGTGGACGGCGTAGTCAACGACATGAGGGAACGGGCGTTCAATGCCAACTCGGCCGGTGGCCAATACCCTCCCGACCGGGTCATGCGGACCATCGCCAGATTCATCTCTGCCGCAGTCGAGGCCTATTGTCCGAACGATCAGCCGAAGATAGCTTCCATCGCGGCCATGGCAAATCCCGCGCCCGGATCGAACGAACCGACGCAGCACATGATCAGCGGTGGCGCGCACATCAGGTCCGAGGGTGAGGCGCATGTCGTACCGATAGGACTGTTCCCCGAGGGGGAAACCGGCGATCCCGACCCACCGCAACTTCCGCCGCCTCCGCCGCCGACCGCCCACATCCTGACTCCCCCCCGGCCGGTCGCGACACCGTCGCCCCCGCAACAACCGCCACCGGGACCGCAGCAGGAGCCGCCTGCTGCTCCTGCGCCGGGAGCCCTCCCGGCCCCGGCGGTGGCGGTGCCGGTGTTGGTCCGGAGCCGCCGCCCATGCCGCCCGGCAGGGTGAGGCTCGCACCGTGAGACACCGGACCCGAGGCGTCGGCTAACCGGCGGGAGCGCCGTGCCGGCCCGCGCCCGCGGCGAACCGCCCGGCCCCCTCGTTCGCCTCGGCGGCGACGCGGGAGATGCTGGCGAATTCGAAGTCGAGCGCCTCGGATTCCGTTGTCCCCCACTGATGTAGCGCCGAAAGCCGGTCGGATCGCAGGCACTGCTGCGGCAGGGCGGCCAGTTGCGCCGCCAGTTCCTCCGCCGCCTCCCGCGCCTGGCCGTTGGGCACGACGCGGTTGGCCAACCCCATCGCGAGCGCTTCATCGGCCTTGATACCGCGGCCGGTGAGAATCATGTCCATCGCGCGGCTCTGTCCGATCAGCCGCGGCAGCCGCACGGTGCCGCCGTCGATCAGCGGCACCCCCCATCGGCGGCAGAACACCCCGAACACCGCGTCCGCCTCGGCCACCCGCAGGTCACACCACAGGGCCAATTCCAGGCCCCCGGCGACCGCGTAGCCGCTCACCGCGGCGATCACGGGTTTGGACAACACCATTCGCGTCGGCCCCATCGGACCCGGGCCCGCCCGGTGCACGGTGTTGGCGTCGGGTGTGCCGAAGGACTTCAAATCCGCTCCGGCGCAGAAGGTTCCACCGTCCCCCCACAGCACGGCGACCGACGCGGTGTCATCACGGTCGAACTCGTCGAATGCCGCGTACAGCGCCGCCGCGGTGGGGCCGTTGACCGCATTGCGCGCAGCCGGCCGGTTCAGGATCACCGTCGTCACCGGGCCGCTGCGCTCGATACGCACCGGATCGCTCATTTTGCCTCCGCAAATAGTGGTTCGCGCCGCCCGAGCAGCTCGGTGGCGAAGTCGTGGTACGCGGCGCGCAGCCGGGTACCCGGCCAGTCGGCCGGAAGCAGTTCATCGGGCAGCACCGGGTCGGTGAGCAGGTGCCGGACCGTCGCCGCCGCCACCACGAACCGCCCGGGAATGTCTGGCGCGGCGGCCATCTCGTCGAGCAGTTGGTTACCCGCCCGCGCCCAGGCGGGCAGGTCCCACAGCTGGGCGGCCAGCCCGGCGGGGTCGTCGTCGCGTGCACGCAAGACCCGCACCCGGGCGTCGATCTCGGCGCCCAGGTCAAGCTCCAGGTTGTCGGGTCGCATCCAGACACCTTCACGCAGTTCACCGAAGCGCTTGCCGCGCATGGCGGTCCGCAGCCCCGCCCGGGTACGCGCGTCGTTGCCCACGCTGGTCACGATGAGCGTCATCCACTCCCCGCGCCAGGGCCGGAGCCGCGGGTCGATGGCGTCGTCCTGCCGCCGCTGGCGGGCCAGCAAGCGATCCGAGAGCCGGTAGCCGTCCGCGGACCGGATCAGGTCGCCGGCGCCGACCATGCGGGTCAGCGCCACCCGCAACGTCGTCTCTTTGATGCCGAAATCGGATGTGAGCCTGACCAATTCGCTGGCGCTGGCGCATGCCGGGTGCGCCCCCAGCAGCACGCTGAGCACCACCGACCGGGCCGTCATGGTGGGCATGGGTTATACCTGTGACGCGCGGCGACCGTAGTCACCGAAGGGCTCGTCGCGATGCCGCACCGCGTCCCGGAAGCCGTGCTCCACCGCGTCGGCGACGAAGGCGTGGCCTTCCGGGGTGTGCCGGGCGACACCGTCGAACACGGTGCTGACCATCCTGCTGGTAGCCACACCCTGTTGCAGCAGAGCGGAATTCAGTGCGAGCTTGACCATGATGAGCTGGTTGACGGGCACCGCGGCGATCCGTTGCACGAGCCGTTCGGTGCGCTCGTCGAGGTCTGCCGGATCCGGCGCCTCGACCGCCAGGCCCCATTCGGCGGCTTGCGCGCCGGTGATGCAATCACCGGTGAACAGCAGGCGCTTGGCGCGCTGGTCGCCGAGCCGGTGCGCCCACAGCCCCGCCGCCGGGACACCCCATACCCGCGTGGGCGGGTAGCCGATCTTGGCGTCGGCGGCGGCGATCACCTGGTCGGCGTGCAGCGCGATGTCGGTTCCCCCGGCCACGCAGTAGCCGTGGATCTTGACCACCGTCGGCTTGTCGGCGTGCATCAGGCTGGAGAAGCCGCGCACGAACCGGCTCATCATCTGGTAGTCGATCATCGGATCCCACGGCTGGTCGGGTAAGTGGTTGGCCGCCTGGGTTTTTCCGCTGAGCACGGTGTCCTGATACGCTCCGGTCCCGCCGGCCGAGCCGGTGCGGTCGGCATAGGCGCTCAGGTCGAACCCCGCGCAGAAGCCCTCGCCGCGTCCGGACACCAAGATGACGTGCACACCTGGGTCGAGGTCGGCGCGCTCCACCAGCGCCGAGAGCTCCAGCGGGGTGTCGGCGACGATCGCGTTTCCCTTTTCCGGTCGGTTGAAGGTGATCCGGGCAACCCGATCGGTGACCTCGTAGGTCATCGTCTTCAGGTTGTCGAAGTCGACCGGCCTGATCGCGTGGGTCATTGGCGCCGCTCAGCCCTTTACCAGGGCCCGCTCGAGGATCGGCGCCAGATCGAGGCCGGTGGGCATGGTGCCGTATGCCCCACCCCACTGGCGGTCGAGCCGCGTGGTCAGGAAGGCCTCGGCGACGGCGGGGTGGCCGTGGCGCACCAGCAGCGACCCCTGCAGCGCCAGGCAGATGTCCTCGGCGACCTTGCGGGCGCGGTGCGCGATGGTGTCCAAGTCGGTCAGGTCGTGGCGCAGCCGCTCGACATGACCACCCAGCCGCGGGTCCGCCCCGGCGCTTTCGGCCAGTTCGGCGAACAGCACCTCGACACATTCGGGACGAGTGGCCATGGCGCGCAACGTATCCAGGGCGCTGACATTGCCCGAGCCCTCCCAGATGCCCATCAGCGGCGCCTCCCGGAACAGCCGCGGCATGCCCGAGTCCTCGACGTAGCCATTGCCGCCCAGGCATTCCAGCGCCTCGGCGGCGTGCGGGGTGGCGCGCTTGCACACCCAATACTTGCTGGCCGCCAGACCGATGCGGCGCAGCAGCGCCTCCTGGTCGTCGCCGCGCAACGCCCTGTCGGTGGCGCCGGCCATCCGCATCGCGACGATGGTGGCCGCCTCGGCCTCCACGGCCAGGTCGGCCAGCACGTTGCGCATCAGCGGCTGGTCGATCAGATAGGCGCCGAACGCCTTTCGGTGCTGGGCGTGGTGGATGGCACGGGTCAGGCCGGTGCGCATGCTGGTGGCGCTGCCCAGGGTGCAGTCCAGCCGGGTGAGGTTGACCATCTCGATGATGGTGGGGACGCCGCGGCCCTCCTCGCCCACCAACCACGCGGTGGCGCCGTCGTATTCGACCTCACTCGACGCGTTGGCGTGGTTTCCGAGCTTGTCCTTGAGCCGCTGCAAGAACATTCGGTTGCGAGTGCCGTCGGGCAGGATGCGCGGCAGCAGGAAGCAGGACAGCCCGCCCGGGGCCTGCGCCAGGACCAGGAAGATGTCGCACATCGGCGCCGAAGTGAACCACTTGTGGCCGGTCAGGCTGTAGCTGCCATCAGCGTTGGGGCCGTTCGGGGTGGCCTGCGTGGTGCCGGCGCGCACGTCGGATCCGCCCTGCTTCTCGGTCATCGACATGCCGGCGGTGATGCCGCGCTTGGTGGTGGCCAGTTTCAGGTCGGGGTCGTATTCGCGGCTGGTCAGCAGGGGCTCGTAGACGGCCGCGAGGTCGGGGTTGCAGCGCAGCGCGGGAACGACGGCGTAGGTCATCGAGATCGGGCAGGTGTGGCCCGGTTCGACGTTCCAGACCGACATCTTCGCGGCCCGCACCACGTGCGCGCCCGGCCGGTCGTCGGCCCACGGCGCGGCGTGGATGCCGGCGGCGATGGCCGTGCGCATCAACTCGTGGTAGGCCGGGTCGTACTCGACCTCGTCGACCCGGTGACCGTAGCGGTCGTGGGTGTGCAGGATGGGCCGGTTGCGGTCGGCGAGCTCACCCCACCGCTGGGCTTCGCGGCCCCCCGCGATCGCGCCCACCTCGTTCACCTCGTCCAGGCCCCATTCCCCGCCCTCGCGGATCAAGGCCTCGACGAGCACCGCGGACGTCGCGGGGTTGTAGTTCTCCAGCGGAGGAACCTGGTTGGTGACGACATGCGTATCCGACATGCCCCTCATGTTACATTTTTCCGACAGCTGCACAAGAGGTGTAATGCCGTCGATCAGCGGGCATGCGCGGCAAAGAATTCCCACAGCGTCCGCGTCGCGAAGTCCGGCCACTCGTGGCCGCCACCGTCGACGGTGATCAGGACGACGCCGCGGTTATCGGCGCACCGGGCGGTCGACGTGGTCACCGGGCCACCGACCGTGGCGGTCGGGCCGCCGCACCGATCGACGTCGCGCCAGAAACTATTCACACCCGGCACCGGCGGACCATTGATGACGCTGAAACCCTGGCCGCCGCCGTACGGGACGAGCCGGTCGGCGGTGCCGTGAATGTGGATGACCGAAGTCGGATGCGGGGTCCGGCACGAGTTCAGCTGCGTGCCCGCAACGGGGCCGATCGCCGCGAAGATGTCGGTGGTGCACGCCAGCGTGTAGGACATGATGCCGCCGTTGCTCATTCCGGCGACGTAGACCTTGGCGGGATTGGTGCCGACGTTCTTGGCGATGTCAGCCACCGCCGCGCCGATGAACGCGACGTCGTCGACGCCTTCCCGTCCCGGCCTGCCGCAGCAAGTTTCCCCATCGACGTTCCAGGCCCCGCCGAGGCCATCCGGATAGGCGACGACGAACTTGTCCGAATCGGCCAAACCGTTCCAGCCGTAATCCCTTTCGACTTGCCTCGCACTGCCGGAGTAGCCGTGCAGCACGACCACCAGCGGAGCCGAAGCGGGTATCCCCGCAGGCTCGTAGAGCCGATAGCTGCGCTCGTGCCCGCCGACCTTGATGTGGTGCAAGCTGGTGCCCTTGACAAAGCCCGAGGGCGGCGTCGGCGAACAACCCGCGACCAGGAGGAGCACCCCTAGAAGCGTTGCGAGCCGACCGAGCATGGGCCCGCGGATCAGCCGCTGATCTTTTCCCGCAGGAACGCGATGTCGTCCTTGCGGCCCTCGTCTGCGGTTTCGCAGATGACAGGTGCGTCGGCGGCCTTGACAACCGCGGCGAGGAGCTCGGGATCGATCTGGCCGGTGCCGAAGTTCGCGTGCCGGTCGGCGCCGGAGCCCGCCGCGTCCCTCGAGTCGTTGCAGTGCACCAGGTCGATGCGGCCGGTCAGCGCCTTTATCCGGTCCACCGCGTCGACTAGTTGCTCACCCGCGGCCCACGCATGGCAGGTGTCCAGGCAGAACCCAATTCCCTTGTCGCCGATGCGATCCCAGAGCCTGCCGATGGTGTCGAAGTGGCGGGCCATCGCGTGGTCACCGCCCGCGGTGTTCTCCAGATACACCTGCACGTCGGTTTCGAGGTAGTCGAGCGCCTTGACCCACCGCTCGAAGCCGGCCTCCATGTCGTTGTCGTCGGCATGGCCGCCGTGCACGATCACCGCCGTCGCGTCGATCGCCGACGCGGCGTCACAGGTGTCCTGCAGGATCTTGCGCGACGGGATCCGAATGCGGTTGTTGGCCGATGCCACGTTGATGAGGTACGGCGCGTGGACGTACAGCGGGATGGGGGAAGCCTTCAGCGCGTCGGCGTCGTCGCGCGGCTTCGGCTTCTTCCAGCTCTGCGGGTTGCCCAGGAAGAACTGCACCGCGTCGGCGCCGTCCGCCTGGGCCGCGGCCAGGGGATCGTCTTGGTGGACATGGGAACCAATGAGCACGTCGGCCAGTGTAGTTGGGTAGCCGGACAGCCCGCCCCGGCGCACGAAAAAGCCCCGGGCGAAACCCGGGGCCTTCTCGTCGTTGACTAGCGGTAGTCGCTGTAGCCGTAGTCGTCCAGCGGAACGGCGGCACCGGTCGCCTGGCCGAAGTCCGGGCTGTAGTACTGATCCTCGTAGGACGGGATCGTGTACGCCGCGGCGCGGGCCTCCTCGGTGGGCTGCACCGCGATGTTGCGGTACCGGTTGATGCCGGTACCGGCCGGGATCAGCTTTCCGATGATCACGTTCTCCTTCAGACCCTGCAGCTTGTCGCTGCGGCAGTTGATCGCCGCATCGGTCAGCACTCGCGTGGTCTCCTGGAACGACGCCGCCGACAGCCACGAATCGGTGGCGAGGCTCGCCTTCGTGATACCCATCAGCACCGGACGGCCGGCCGCGGGCTCGCCGCCCTCGGCCACCACCCGGCGGTTGGAGGCCTCGAACTCCGCACGGTCGATCAGCGAGCCGGGCAGGAACTCCGTCGAGCCCGAGTCGATGATGGTCACCCGGCGCAGCATCTGGCGAACGATCACCTCGATGTGCTTGTCGTGGATCGACACACCCTGGGCGCGGTAGACCTCCTGGGTCTCCCGAACCAGGTGGATCTGCACCTCGCGGGGGCCCTGCACGCGCAGCACCTCGTGCGGGTCGGCCGAGCCTTCCATCAGCTGCTGGCCCACCTCGACGTGGTCGCCGTCGGACAGCACCCGCTCGGAACCGTCGTCGTGCTTGAAGACACGCAGACGCTGCCGCTTGGAGAGCTTGTCGTACACGACCTCCTCGCTCCCGTCGTCGGGAATGATGGTGATCTTGTAGAAGCGCTCGCCCTCCTCGAGTTGAACCCGCCCGGTGAGGTCGGCGATCGGGGCCTTGCCGCGCGGAACGCGGGCCTCGAACAGCTCCTGCACCCGGGGCAGACCGCCGGTGATGTCCTCACCGACACCACCCTGGTGGAAGGTGCGCATGGTCAGCTGCGTGCCGGGCTCGCCGATGGACTGGGCCGCGACGATACCGACGGCCTCGCCGATGTCGACCAGCTTGCCGGTGGCCATGGACCGCCCGTAGCAGGTCGCGCACACGCCGGTGCCGGTGGTGCACGTCAGCACCGAGCGCACCTTGATCTGCGTGATGCCGGCGGCCAGCAGGGCGTCGATCGACGGGTCACCCAGGTCCTCACCGCGGGCGACGACGACATTGCCGGCCTCGTCGACCGCGTCGGCGCCCAGAGTCCGCGCGTACGCCGAGGTTTCGATGTACGGGTCGCGGATCAGGGTGCCGTCGGGCTGACGCTCGGCCAGCTCGACGATGATGCCGCGCTCGGTCTCGCAATCGTGCTCGCGGACGATGACGTCCTGGCTGACGTCCACCAGACGACGGGTCAGGTAACCCGAGTCTGCGGTACGCAACGCGGTGTCCGCCAAGCCCTTTCGCGCGCCGTGCGTGTTGATGAAGTACTCCAGCACGGTCAGGCCCTCGCGGAACGACGACTTGACCGGACGCGGGATGAACTCACCCTTCGGGTTGGTCACCAGACCCTTCATGCCGGCCAGCGTCCGGGTCTGGGTGAAGTTACCCGTGGCACCCGAGTCGACGATCGTGATGATCGGGTTGTCGCTGGGGTAGTGCTCGCGGAGCGCCTGACCGACCTCGTCGGTGGCTTCCTTCCAGATCTCCACCAGCGCCTCGTTGCGCTCGTCGTGGTTCAAAGCGCCTCGCTGGAACTGCTTTTCGACCTTCTCGGCCCGCTCCTCGTACTGGTCGAGGATCTCCTTCTTGCGCGGCGGAACCAGCACGTCGGCCATCGACACGGTGACACCGCTGCGGGTCGCCCAGTAGAAGCCGGCGTCCTTGAGCTTGTCGACGGTCTGCGCGACCACGATCATCGGGTAACGCTCGGCCAGGTCGTTGATGATGGCGGCCTGCACCTTCTTGTGCATCTGCTTGTTCACGAACGGGTAGCCCACCGGCAGCAGCTCGTTGAACAGCACGCGGCCCAGCGTGGTCTCGGCCATCCAGGCATCGCCGGGCTGCCAGCCGTTGGCGCCGAACACCTCCGCCTCGATCTCGGCCGGCGGACGCAGCTGCGTCAGTCGCACCTTGATCTTGGCCCGCACCGAGAGGACGCCGCGGTCGGCGGCCATGATCGCCTCGGCCGGCGAGGAGTACACGCCGACCTCAGGCTGATCCTTGGCGGCCGCCCGGAATTCACCCTTGTCCCCGTCCACCTCGGTGGTCAGGAAGTACAGCCCGGTCACCATGTCCAGTCGCGGCATGGCCAGCGGACGCCCGGACGCGGGCGACAGGATGTTGTTGCTCGACAGCATCAGGATGCGTGCCTCGGCCTGTGCCTCCGCGGAGAGCGGCAGGTGCACCGCCATCTGGTCACCGTCGAAGTCGGCGTTGAACGCCTCACACACCAACGGGTGCAGCTGAATGGCCTTGCCTTCCACCAGCATCGGCTCGAAGGCCTGAATGCCGAGGCGGTGCAGGGTTGGTGCGCGGTTCAGCAGCACCGGGTGCTCGGAAATTACCTCTTCCAGCACGTCCCACACCTGCGGGCGCTGACGCTCGACCATGCGCTTGGCGCTCTTGATGTTCTGCGCGTGGTTGAGGTCGACCAGCCGCTTCATCACGAACGGCTTGAACAGCTCCAGCGCCATCAGCTTGGGCAGGCCGCACTGGTGCAGCTTGAGCTGAGGGCCGACCACGATGACCGAACGGCCCGAGTAGTCGACGCGCTTGCCGAGCAGGTTCTGGCGGAACCGGCCCTGCTTACCCTTCAGCAGATCCGACAGCGACTTCAGCGGACGGTTGCCCGGCCCGGTGACCGGGCGGCCACGGCGGCCGTTGTCGAAGAGCGCGTCCACCGACTCCTGCAGCATCCGCTTCTCGTTGTTGACGATGATCTCGGGGGCGCCGAGATCGATCAGCCTCTTGAGGCGGTTGTTGCGGTTGATCACCCGGCGGTACAGGTCGTTCAGGTCGCTGGTGGCGAACCGGCCGCCGTCGAGTTGCACCATCGGGCGCAGCTCCGGCGGGATAACCGGGACGGCGTCGAGCACCATGCCCATCGGCGAGTTGCCCGACTGCTGGAAGGCAGCCACCACCTTCAACCGCTTGAGGGCACGAAGCTTCTTCTGCCCCTTGCCGTTTCGGATGACGTCGCGCAGCGAGTCGGCCTCGGCGTCGATGTCGAAGTTCTCGATCAGCTTCTGGATCGACTCCGCGCCCATGGCGCCGGTGAAGTACTCGCCGTAGCGGTCGACGAGCTCGCGGTAGAGGTTCTCGTCGACGATCAGCTGCTTGGGGGCCAGCTTGGTGAAGGTGCTCCAGATGTCGTCCAGCCGGTCCAGCTCACGCTGGGCGCGGTCCCGGAGCTGGCGCATCTCCCGCTCGCCGCCGTCGCGCACCTTGCGCCGGGCGTCGGCCTTGGCGCCCTCGGCCTCCAGCTCGGCCAGGTCGGCCTCCAGCTTCTGCGCGCGGGCCTCGAGGTCGGCGTCGCGCTGGTCCTCAACGGCCTTGCGCTCCACCATCATTTCGGCCTCGAGCGTGGACAGCTCGTTGTGCCGCATCTCGTCGTCGACCGACGTGATCACGTACGCCGCGAAGTAGATGATCTTCTCGAGATCCTTCGGGGCGAGGTCGAGCAGGTAACCGAGCCGGCTCGGCACACCCTTGAAGTACCAGATGTGCGTGACGGGCGCGGCCAGCTCGATGTGGCCCATCCGCTCGCGGCGCACCTTGGCGCGGGTCACCTCGACGCCGCAGCGCTCACAGATGATGCCCTTGAAGCGGACGCGCTTGTACTTGCCGCAGTAGCACTCCCAGTCGCGAGTCGGTCCGAAGATCTTCTCGCAGAACAGGCCGTCCTTCTCGGGCTTCAGCGTGCGGTAGTTGATCGTCTCCGGCTTCTTGACCTCACCGAAAGACCATTGCCTGATGTCCTCCGCGGTGGCCAGACCGATGCGGAGTTCATCGAAGAAGTTGACGTCGAGCACGTAACTCCCTTTCCCCTTGCGGGTTAGTTACTTGATTAAGCCAGGTCCTCAACGGACGCGGATTCGTTGCGGGACAGGTTGATTCCCAAGTTGGCCGCGGCCCGCTCGAGGTCCTCGTCCTCGCCTTCACGCAGTTCGATCGCCGCGCCGTCCGACGAGAGCACCTCGACGTTGAGGCACAGCGACTGCAGCTCTTTGAGCAACACCTTGAAGGACTCGGGGATGCCCGGCTCCGGGATGTTCTCGCCCTTGACGATCGCCTCGTACACCTTGACCCGGCCGACCGTGTCGTCGGACTTGATGGTCAACAGCTCCTGCAGCGTGTACGCGGCGCCGTAGGCCTGCATGGCCCAGCACTCCATCTCACCGAACCGCTGGCCACCGAACTGCGCCTTACCACCCAGCGGCTGCTGGGTGATCATCGAGTACGGCCCGGTGGAGCGGGCGTGGATCTTGTCGTCCACCAGGTGGTGCAGCTTCATGATGTACATGAAGCCGACGGTCACCGGGTACGGGAACGGCTCACCGCTGCGGCCGTCGAAGAGCACCGCCTTGCCGTCACCGTCCACCATCACCTGGTTGTCCCGGTTGGGCAGCGTGCAGGACAGCAGCCCCTGCAGCTCCGCCTCCCGGGCGCCGTCGAACACCGGCGTCGAGACGATGGCGTTCGGTTCCGCGCTCAGCAATTCCTTGGGCAGGTTGGCCGCCCAGTCGGGCGAACCCTCGATGTTCCAGCCGGACTTGGCCACCCACCCGAGGTGGGTCTCCAGGATCTGGCCGATGTTCATCCGTCGCGGCACCCCGTGGGTGTTCAGGATGATGTCGACCGGCGTGCCGTCCGGCAGGAACGGCATGTCCTCGGCGGGCAGGATCTTGCCGATCACGCCCTTGTTGCCGTGCCGGCCGGCGAGCTTGTCACCGTCGGAGATCTTCCGCTTCTGGGCCACGTAGACGCGCACCAGCTCGTTGACCCCGGCCGGTAGCTCG
>CAVTBA010000019.1:0-13269 GCA_963732835.1 uncultured Actinomycetota bacterium | reverse complement strand
CGGTGGCGCGCCCGGTCGCCGGGAATCGCATACCGCACCCCGTCGATGACGGGAAATGTCTTGGCGGTCTTGGCCGCATCGCCCTTGTAACCCAGCGGAACGTAACCCCGCTGCGCCAGCCAGCCCATTCCCTCGTGCCCGGGTTCCAGGATGGTGGCCAGATCCTCGGCCGCCACGAACGTGTCCGGTCCGGCGTTGAAGGTGCCGGTCGACACCGCCCCCGACGTCGACATGTGGTGCATCTGCGCGCCGGTCTCGGAGGATCCGACACCGTCGACGACGACGGCGTTCGGCAGGACTTCGATCAACCGCTGCTTGACGAACGGCGTGAGCAATGCGCCGCCGTTGGCGACCACGGCCAACGACGACACGTCGGCGATCCCTTTCTCGATGGCGGCGACCAACGGACGTGCCATCGCGTCACCGACCACCGTCACCACGGTCACGCCCTCGCGCTCGATGGTGCGGACGACCTCGTCGGCGTCCAGACGGTCGACGACCGACGGGAAGACGACGGATTGCCCGGTCGTGATCGCCGTCATCACACTCCACTGGGCCGCGCCGTGCATCAGCGGCGGCAGGATCATCAGCTTGGTGCCGGGACCGGCGGCCACCCCCGCCGCGATCTGCTCGACGGACCCGAACGGCTCACCGGTCATCAGGTTGCGCCCGCCGAAGGACGTCATGAAGATGTCATGCTGGCGCCACAGCACGCCTTTCGGCATTCCCGTCGTGCCGCCGGTGTACAGGACGTACAGGTCGTCCGGCGAATGCTGCACCGGTGGTTTCTCCGGCGCGCAGGACGCGATGGCGCTCTCGTAATCCACTGCGCCGTAGATCAATTCGTTGCCCGAGTCATCGGCAATCTGAATCAGCACCCGCAGCTGGGGTAGGTCCGGCAGGATTTCGGCCACCCGCGGCGCGAACGCGGCGTGGTAGATCAGCGCCGTTGCCCCCGAATCCGCCAGCAGATACTGCAGCTCGCTTTTGACGTAGCGAAAGTTGACGTTGAACGGCGCGACCCGGGCTCCGAACGCGCCCAGCAACCCCTCGACGAATTCGTTCCCGTTGTAGGCGTAGATGCCGAGCAGGTCCTGGCCGACCTCATGACCGGCGAGCGCGGAGCGTTCGGTGTGGCACCCCAACCCGCGGGAACGCAGGTATGCGGCGAGGCGGTGCGACCGTTCGATCACCTGTTCGTAGCTGTACCGCCGTCCGCCCTGGATCAGCAGCTCCCGGTCGGGAATTGCGGCCGCGACGGCCGCCGCGACGGCGGGCACCGTGAATTGTGTTGCTGAGTCAGACATTAGGCCTCTCAAGTAGTAGTGCCGAGCAGACGCAGAATCGCATCCGCGGGAACCGCGCAATACGATTCTGCGTCTGCTCAGCGCAACTGGAGTTGCTTTCAAGGCTGGTGGGGGAGCAGTCGGACCATCAGGCCGTTGGCTTCGGTGAGCAGCATGCCATCAGCGGCCGTCATCGTAGCCGAGATGAAGATCTTCCTGCCGTCGATACCGGTGATGCGGCCGCGGGCCGTCAACGGCTCGTCGATCGGGGTGATGTTTCGGTAGTCGACGTGTAGGTATGCGGTGCGGGTGGGCGGAGTACCCCCTGTGGAGACCACCATCCCGAACAGCCAGTCGTAGAACAGGGGGATCATGCCGCCGTGCACGGCGTTGTTGCCGCCCACATGGGATCGGGTGAAGTGTCCTTCCATGGTGACGCCGTTCGGGCCGGATTCGGTGACTGTCCACGGCGGCAGCAGTGGGTGACCCAGGCCGGGCAGTTCGATGACGCGGCCGGCCGGCGCCATGCCTTCGGGAACCTGATGGCCGTCGAGGAGGGCGCACGCTTCTTCGACGTGGCCGGCCGCGGTGGTCCACGCCGAGCTGTCCGGATTGCTGGCGACGGTCAGATCCTGCAGGCGGCGCATCGCGGCGGCGAACCGGCCCAGACCGGGCGGTGCATGCTCGGCCGGCCTGATGTCGGGGAATCCGCCGCGAACTCCGGGTGCGGTGTCGGTCATCGCCGCGTCCACGCCCGGAGCAGCTCGTCGGTGGTGGTGATGGTCGCGAGCAGCGACAGGGTGTTGGCGATGATGGCCTCTCCGTATTCGGTGGGTATGCCGGCGACGGCATCGCGGGGCACGATGACGCGATAGGAAGCGTTGACCGCATCCATGACCACGTTGGGGATGGCGACGTTCAGCGAAACCCCGACGACGACGATGGTGGACACCCCGAGGTTCCGCAGTATCGCGTCCAGGTCGGTGCCGCCCATCGGCCCGACGCCGTGCCAGCGGCTCAGCACGAGATCGCTTGGCTCGGGACCCAATTCGGGCAGCAGGGCCGCCCCGGGGGTGCCCGGGGTGATGTCGACTTGACCATGTCCCATAGCGAAGATCTTGGCGTTGTGATTGGAGCCGAGCCCGTCGGGCCGTCGCTGAACCAAGCAGTGCACCACGCGTACCCCGGCCGTCCGCGCCGCCGGCAGCAGCCGCACGATGTTTGGCAGCGCAACCCGGCGTGCTTCCTCGGCCAGCATGGCCAGCCCGGCGTTCGGACCGATGACCGCCCCCTGGCATTCCTGCGTGACGATCGCGGTGCGCTCGGGCGCCGCGATTTCGGCAAGTTCCGGCGTCATGCCGACGCCGATACTTCCGGCGGGACGTCATAAAACTGTCTGGCCCACTTCCGCAGTGCCATATACCCTTTCGCGTCGACCTTGGAGAGCGCCGGATTTTCCACGTACTTCTGGTAGCGCCAGATCTGCAGATCGTCGAAGACGGTGGACAGGAACTGCTTTTCGATCACGTCACGCAGCTTGCCTTGCGGTACGTCGGAGGCATCGCCGGGGACCCGGGGCCACCAGATCGAGTAGAACAGGTCCGAACACTCGTCGTCGACCGGTGTGCAGGTGAAGATCAGCCGATGGTTCTGCGCTCCCTCGAAGACGCTGATCGCCCCGCCCAGGCCGAACAGATGGCTGTGGAACCGCAACGCGAGATCTTCGGGATCTTCGCTGCGTGCGTCCGGCCACCCCGCGACGAACTGCCACTCGTGGTCGACGATCTTCCAGTCCAGCACCCGCGGCGTCACCGTGGCGTGGTGCACGTATTCGAAGTGGGCGCTGTCCGGGGCGTTCTCCGCGACGATCTGCGGGTGCACCGGTTCGCGCTCGGCGCGCCGGGAGAACTCCGGATACGCGCGGTAGTAGGCCGCCGGGTCCGTCTCGAATTGGGGGAACTTCCGGAAGATGTCCGGCATCTCCCACCGCGGCTCCCTGCCGTCCGGCTGATGCCAGATGAACACGCAGTCGTACTGTTCGCGCACCGGGTACACCCGCAGCCGCAGCGCCCGGTTGGGCCGGTCCGGTTGGTAGGGGATGTGCCGGTTGGCGCCGTCCGGGCCCCAGCGCCAGCCGTGGAACGGGCACTCGACACAATCGCCCAGCACCTTGCCGCCGTGGCCGATGTGTGCGCCGAGGTGTTTGCAGTGCGCTTCCAGGACGTGCAGCTCACCCGACTCGTCGCGGTAGGCCACCAGATCCTCGCCGAAGTAGCGCAGCGGGCGCACCTCGCCGACCGGGAATTCCGGCGACCACCCGACCATGAACCACCCGGTGACCTTCCAGGTGAATGGCACTTTCACACCGAAGCCTCCGATTGCCTGATACTAAGTCCGTTACAGTATAGATTTCAGCAGTCCGGCCCGTGCACGGCAAGGAGCGAAGTGACTGAAGCGGCGGACGCCCATATCGACGCCATCGTCATCGGCGCCGGGTTCTCCGGCCTGTACATGCTGCATCGGTTGCGGCGGCTCGGAATACGCACCCAGGTCCTGGAGATGGCCGAAAACGTCGGCGGCACCTGGTTCTTCAACCGATATCCGGGCGCCCGGTGCGACATCGAGAGCATCGAATATTCCTACGGCTTCTCCGAAGAGATTCAGCAGGAATGGGTTTGGACCGAATCGATGCCTGCTCAGCCCGAGGTCGAGGCCTACCTCAACTTCGTCGCCGACCGACTCGATCTTCGTCGCGACATCCAGTTCGACACCAAGGTCGTCGCCATGAGCTTCGATGAGGAAGCCGGCGCGTGGATTGTGCGAACCGAGGCGGGCGAAACCTTCCGGGCGCCGTTCGTCGTCGCCGCATCCGGCATCCTGTCGGTGCCGTTGGAACCCGACATCCCCGGCATGGACACCTTCGGCGGGACGTCACTGTTCACCAGCCGCTGGCCGAAGGAGGGTGTCGATCTCACCGGAAAGCGGGTCGGCGTCATCGGCACCGGCTCGACCGGTGTTCAGCTCATTCCCGTCGTGGCTCGGGAAGCCGCACAGCTCTTTGTGTTCCAGCGCTCACCGACATACACCCTGCCGTGGCGGGTGCACCGATTCGAGCCGGGAGAACTGGACGAGATGAAGGCCCGTTACGGCGAAATCCGCGCGGCTCAGCGGGCACATCCGATCGGCGCGGCGCGGCTGAGTGCCTTCTCCGTATTGCTCGAGATGCTCGGCAAGCCGCCATTGAAGTCGGCCTCGCGCGAAGAACGATTGCGCGCCATCGAGGAGCACGGCGTATTGGGGGCGCTGAACTGGGGCGATATCTTCTTCGATATCGAAGCCAACCAGATGGCCGCCCAGTTGTACGGCGAGGCGGTGGCCCGAATCGTCAAGGACCCGGAAACGGCTGCCTCGATGGTGCCCACGCATCCGTTCGCGTGTAAGCGCCCAATCATCGACCAGGGTTATTACGAAACGTTCAACCGGGATGACGTCACGCTCGTCGACCTACGAAAGTCGCCGATCCGCGAGGTGACACCGACCGGCATCCGCACCGAGCACGAGTTGCACGAGCTGGACGTGGTCATCTACGCCACCGGATTCGACGCGATGACCGGCGCGCTCAGCCGCATCGATATCCGCGGTCGCGACGACATGTCGCTGGGCGAGTTTTGGGCCAGCGAGGGTCCGCTGTCTTATCTGGGGCTGGCCGTTGCCGGCTTTCCGAACCTGTTCACGGTTCAGGGGCCGGGCAGCCCCAGCCCCGCCACCAATTTCGTCCCCGCGCTGGAACAGCATGTGGAGTGGATCGCCGACTGCATCATGCATCTGCGCGCCCACGGTATTCGCACCATCGAGGCGCTGGCCACTGCACAGCAGGAATGGATAGAGCACGCCACCGCGTTGGTCGCGTCGACGGTGCTGGTTCACTCTTCCTGTAAGTCCTGGTACAACGGCGGCAATGTTCCTGGGAAGAAACGGATGTACATGGGCTATACCGGTGGAATCCCCGAATACCGGCGCCGCTGCGATGAAGTCGCGGCCGGCGGGTACATCGGTTTCAAGCTGGCCTAGGTGGGTGGCATGTCGAAGGTGACGCGGGGTCTGGGTCTGGCCCGGGAGGCGACCCGCGAGTTCGGCATGTTGCTGCCGCGCACTGTGGCCGGACTGAACGAATCGACGGGCTGGGCTCCGGTGTCGCCGCGTGGGTTGCGGCAGTTCGGCGAGGTCATGCTGGATGAGCTTGTGCTGAGCAGCTTTTCGCTGCTTGGGGGCAGCCCGGCGGCGCTGCGGCCAATGGCCGGCTGCGCGGCCGCGGCAGACGAGCTGTCCGACCTGGGTATCGACCGTGCGCACGCGGCGCCGGCTCCGCTGCGCGCGATTTCGTTGCGGCGGCGGCGCATCGGCAATCTCGGGTATGAGCGGATGGCGTTCGAGCACGATCCCGCGTTGCCGAAAACGCTGGAAGCCGAGGGCCTGGGTGGACCGGCGCGGGCGGTGGTGCACCTGTGCCGGCACACCGATGGCCCGAGGCCATGGCTCATCTGGGTGCACGGCGCCGGTCAGGGCGGCACCGAAGACCTGTTGCTGACTCGCATCGGCCGAATACATCACCAGCTGGGCTTCAACGTGGCCATGCCGGTGCAGCCCGGTCACGGCTGTCGGCGCCGCGAATGGCCCGCATACCCCGACATGGATCCCTTTGGCAACGTCGCGGGCATGATGCGCGCGGTGTCGGAAATCCGCGCGGTGGTGCGATGGGCGCGACCGCAGGCCACTGCGGTTGTGGTGGCGGGGATTTCGATGGGAAGTCCGGTCGCCGCGCTGGTTTCGCACCTCGAGAGGCAGATCGATGGCGTCGCACTGTATACCCCGATCCTCGGGCTCAACGCGATGATCGCCCGGCACCTGGGGCGCCGGGGATCTGACCGGGACGGGTTCCGGGACCTGTTGGCGTCTCAGGAGGTGGCGCGGTTGACCTCGGTGATCGATCCGCTGCGGGTGGATCCTGCGCCGCCCCCGCACCGTCGGCTCATCGTCGGCGCCTGGCACGACCGGATGGCCATGCGCGAGCCGGCGGTTGCGTTGCAGGAGCGCTGGCGTGGCGAGCTGTACTGGTATGACGGCAGCCACGTCGGACATGTCTTTTCCCGGCGGGTGCAGAAGGTGACCGAGCGATTCCTGCGCGAGGTCGCCGGCTGATGGCAGCCGCGCGTACGGCCCGTGAGGTGGTGGAGCTCTACAACCTGGTCGTCTGGAATGAGCACAACCTGAGCCTGGCCGAAGAGCTGTTCGCCGACACCGTCATCCGGCACGAGGTGGGGGAGGCGCACGCCCTCACCCGCGAGCAGGCGGTCAGCCGGGTCAAGGACGTCTGGACGATGTTCGACACGTTGCGCTTCGATCTGAACGTCGTCGTCGCCGGCGCCGACGGCGAGCACGTCGCGATCGTCTACGACTCGTCGATGACCACCAAGGACGGCGCCGAAACCAACGTCGCGAGCATCGAGGTGTTCCGCGTCGTCGACGGGAGGATCACCGAAGTCTGGAATTGCGGCTACAAGCAAGGAGTTTGGAGTTGAGCGAACGCACGCTTGATGAATTGGGCTACTACCTGCTGGCCGGCGCCGGTGGGGAGGGCCCGGCAACGCTGATCGACGAGGCCCGCCGCGGCGAAGCTTTGGGCATGGGCACCGCGTTCATCTCCGAGCGCTGGAACGTCAAGGAGGCGTCGTCCCTCGTCGGGGCCGCCTGCGCCGTGACGACCAGGATGCAGATCGCCACCGCCGCAACCAATCACAACACCCGCCACCCGCTCATCACGGGATCGTGGGCCACCACCATGCACCGACTCTCGGGCGGGCGCTTCACGCTGGGGATCGGCCGCGGCATCGCGGCGATCTACGGCGCGTTCGGCATACCGGCGGTGACGACCGCGCAAATGGAGGACTGGGCCCAGGTCATGCGCCGCCTTTGGCACGGCGAGCTGATCTTCAACCACGACGGACCGATGGGTAAATACCCGATCCTGTTTCTCGACCCGGACTTCAACGAGGACATCCGGCTGGCGCTGGTGGCTTTCGGGCCCAAGACGCTCGAACTCGGCGGCCGGGTGTTCGACGACGTCATCCTGCACACCTACTTCACCCCGGAGACGCTGCAGCGCTGCGTCAAAACCGTCAAGTCCGCGGCGGAAAAAGCCGGCCGCGACCCGGACAGCGTGCGGGTGTGGTCGTGCTTCGCGACGGTGGGCGACCACCTGCCCGAGGAGCTGCGGCTGAAGAAGACGGTCGCGCGCCTGGCCACCTATCTGCAGGGCTACGGCGACCTGATGGTGCGGACCAACAACTGGGATCCGGCCGTGCTGCAACGCTTCCGGGAGGACCCGGTGGTGACATCGATCGCGGGCGGGATCGACCACAAGGCCACCGCCGAGCAGATCGAACACATCGCGACGCTGATTCCCGAAGAGTGGCTGGAGGCGTCGGCCACCGGATCGGCCCGGCAATGCGCGGATCGTGTCCGCAAGGAGTTCGACTACGGGGCCGACGCGGTGATCATGCACGGCGCGACACCGGACGAGCTCGAGCCCGTGATCGCGGCGTATCGGGTGGGCGGCTAGCTCGCTCGCCGCGAGCGTGCGCAGTTGTACGGCTGTGGGCGGCGTGTCGCGTACGAACACGCACGCTCGCGGGAGGGGTCAGGGCATGATGACGGTCCGGCTCACCGGTTCCGCGGCGACCTGGCGGCTGGACAGGGCGCGCCGCAAGGCGGCGAGCAGGGCATCCCGGGTCTCGCGGGGATCGATGAGTTCGTCGAAACCCATGTGTTCGGCCGAGCGGTAGGACGCTTGCAGTTCCGCGTCGCGCAGCTTGGCCGTGAGGTCCTCACCGGCGTGCGACGCCCGGCTCAGCGCCGCCGCGCTCATCGCGCCCATCGTCGCCCCCGGATACGCGAACGTCGCCACCTGATGGTCGAAACCCAGCAGCGACATGACCATCGAGCCAAACCCGTAGGCCTTGCGCAACGTGACGTGCAACTTCAGCGTGGTGGCCGCGGTCTGGGCGGCGAACATCCGCCCGCCGGCGCGCAGCACCCCGCTGCGCTCGGAGCGGCTGCCGGGCAGCATGCCGGGATTGTCGGCGAGGAAGACGATCGGCAGGTGAAACGAATCGGCCACCATGATGAAGTGCGCCGCCTTGTCCGCGGCGTCAGCGTCGATCGAGCCGGCGATCACCTGGGGTTGGTTGGCCACCACCGCGACCGGATGCCCCCCGAGATGGGCCAGCGCGCAGATGATCGCCTTGCCGTACTGTGGCTGCACTTCGAACCAGTCCGGTCGGTCGAAGATCACGTCGAGCACGGCGCGCATGTCGTACACGCGGCGGTTGTCGCGGGAGACGATGTCGAGCAGTTCGGGTGTCTGCCGCGGTTCGCCGGCCTGGTCGGCAGGCAGCTGCGACGGGTAGGACCAGGCGCTGGGCGGGAAGTAGGACAGGTAGCGCCGGACGTCGTCGAGAACATCTTCGTCGTTTTCGGCGACGTTGTGGATCACCCCGCTGGGCAACGCGACGTCCGGCCCGCCGAGGTCCTCCTTCGAAATGTCTTCGCCCGTCGACTCTTTGACCACGGGCGGCCCGGCGGTGAAGATGGCGCCGTGGGCGCTCATGATGCGGAAATCGCACACCGGCGCGACGAGCGCGCCATGTCCGGCCGAGGGGCCGAGCACGGCGGCGACGGTCGGAACCCGGCCCGAGCACTGCGCCTGGGCCAGCAGGTCGGTGGGGGTGCGTCCGTAATGGCCGCCGGTCGGGCGGAAGCCGGCACCCTCGAGCAGCATCACCAACGGAATCTTGTCGCGCAGCGCGAGTTCCGCGATGCGATAGCGCTTCGAGTTGCCGCCGGGACCGATGCTGCCCGCCATCGTGGTGAAGTCTTCTGCGCCGAGCATCACCGGCGTGCCGTTGATCAAACCGGAGCCGACGACGATCCCGTCGGCGGCGACCTGCCCCCCGACCAGGGTGCCGATTTCGCGGAACGACCCGGGGTCGAGCAGTCGATCGATGCGCGCACGGGCGTCGAGCTTGCCCTTACCGCGGTGTTTGTCGAGCCGCTCCGGCCCGCCCATCTCCCACGCCTGCTGACGGCGCCGCCCGAGATCGTCGAGCGTTTCTCCCCAGTCCTGGGCTTTCGGCATGCCTATGTCCTACCTCATGGAAGATCCGTCGCGCGAGCGGTCCGATGGTGGCGACCCACTGCGCCCGGCTGCGCCGCGCTTGCGATCGCCACGGTCCGATGGTGGCGACCCACTGCGCCCGGCTGCGCCGCGCTTGCGATCGCCACGGTCTGCAGGGTCACATACTGGATCGCTTACTGTAAAGTTACCCGCATGGTCGACGCCGCCCGCCTCAAGGTCGACGGGGGCATCCCCAATCAACTGGAACGGGTCACCGAGGCGGCGGCCGCCCTTGAACGGGACGGGTATGCCGGGGGCTGGACCGCGGAGACCAGCCATGACCCATTCCTGCCGTTGCTGCTGGCCGCCGAGCACACCTCGCGGCTCGAACTCGGCACCAACATCGCGGTGGCCTTCGCCCGCAATCCGATGATCGTCGCCAACATCGGGTGGGACCTGCAGGCGTACTCGCAGGGGCGGTTCATCCTCGGCCTGGGCACCCAGATTCAGCCCCACATCGAGAAACGGTTCAGCATGCCGTGGAGCCACCCCGCACGCCGGATGCGCGAGTTCGTCTCCGCCCTGCACGCGATCTGGTCCGCGTGGAAGGACGGCGGGAAGCTGCGTTTCGAGGGCGATTTCTACACGCACAAGATCATGACCCCGATGTTCACGCCGGAGCCGCAGCCCTATTCCGCGCCCAGGGTGTTCATGGCCGCGGTGGGCAAAGCGATGACCGAGATGTGCGGCGAGGTCGCCGACGGCCACCTGGGTCACCCGATGGTTTCCAAGCGCTACCTCGACGAGGTCACGCTGCCGGCGCTGCGGCGCGGCATGCAGCGAGCCGGCCGGCGCCGCAGCGACTTCGAGGTGTCGAGCGAGGTGCTGATCGCGACCGGCGAGAACGAGGACGACCTGTCGGCCGCCACCGCCGCCGTGCGCAAGCAGATCGCCTTCTACGGGTCAACGCCCGCTTACCGCAGGGTTTTGGAGCTGCACGGTTGGGGCGACCTGCAGACCGAACTGCACCGCCTGTCGCTAGCGGGGGAGTGGGACGCCATGGCTTCGCTCATCGACGACGAGGTGCTCTCGGCCTTCGCCGTCGTCGGCCCCGTGGACACCGTCGCCGCCGCCCTCAAGGACCGCTGCCAAGGCGCGGTCGACCGCGTCCTGCCGATCTTCATGAATGCCTCCGAGCCCTGTATTACAGCCGCCCTGAAGGAGTTTCGCGAGTGAGCACAACCACGGTAGACGAGTCCGCCAAGCTGCTGGCAGATCCCTTGGCATACACCGACGAGAAGCGCCTGCATGCGGCGCTGACTCACCTGCGCGCGAGCGCCCCGGTGTCGTGGGTCGAGGTGCCGAACTACCGGCCGTTCTGGGCGATCACCAAACACGCCGACATCATGGACATCGAACGCGAGAACATGCTGTTCACCAACTGGCCCCGCCCGGTCCTGACGACCGCCGAGGGCGACGAGATGCAGGCGGCCGCGGGCGTGCGCACGCTGATCCACCTCGACGATCCGCAGCATCGGGTGGTGCGCGCGATCGGCTCCGACTGGTTTCGCCCAAAGGCGATGCGGGCGTTGAAGGTTCGTGTGGACGAGCTCGCGAAGATCTACGTCGACAAGATGATGGCCGCACGTCCGGAGTGCGACTTCGTTCAGGAAGTGGCGGTCAATTACCCGCTCTACGTGATCATGTCGCTGCTGGGCCTGCCGGAGGCCGACTTCCCGAGGATGCTCAAGTTGACCCAGGAATTGTTCGGCAGCGACGACTCCGAATTCAAACGTGGCACCACGAACGAGGATCAACTGCCCGCGTTGTTCGACATGTTCGGTTACTTCAACGGGGTAACCGAGTCGCGCCGGGAGCACCCCACCGAGGACCTGGCGTCCGCGATCGCCAACGCCCGCGTCGACGGGGAGCCGCTCTCCGACATCGACACCGTGTCGTACTACCTCATCGTCGCGACCGCCGGCCACGACACCACCAGCGCGACCATTTCGGGTGGCCTGCACGCGCTCATCGAAAACCCCGACCAGCTAGCGCGCCTGCGCGACAACCTCGACTTGATGCCACTGGCCACCGAGGAAATGATCCGCTGGGTTACCCCGGTCAAGGAATTCATGCGGACCGCCACCGAGGACACCACCGTGCGCGGGGTGCCCATCGCGGCGGGGGATTCGGTGCTGCTGTCTTACGTGTCGGCCAACCGTGACGAAGATGTCTTCGCCGACCCGTTCCGCTTCGACGTCGGGCGCGACCCCAACAAACACCTCGCCTTCGGCTACGGGGTGCACTTCTGCATGGGCGCGGCGTTGGCCCGCATGGAGGTCAACAGCTTCTTCACCGAGCTACTGCCCAGGCTCAAATCCATTGAACTGACCGGCGAGCCGGAACTGGTGGCCACCACCTTCGTGGGCGGCCTCAAACACCTGCCGGTTCGTTACACGCTGGCCTAGGGGACCGCCTGGGGTGAGCGGCCCGCTTAGTTTGCGTGTGCGACGATCGCGACCGTTACGCTCCCCGGGGAGGACTGGGCAATGACGGGTAGGACGATTGTGCTCACCGGTGCCAGCGACGGCATCGGCGCCGCGGCGGCCCGCCGGCTGCGCCGCAGCGGCACGAACCTCGTACTGGTCGGACGGACGGAAAGCAAGGCCGCGGCCATGGCCGCGGAGCTGGACGCCGACTATTTCGTGGCCGACTTCACCGACCTGTGCCAAGTTCGGGCTCTGGCGGACAAGATCCGCTCGGAGTACCCGCGCATCGATGTGTTGGGCAACAACGCCGGCGGCGTCTTCAGCAAGCTGTACGAGACGGCCGACGGCCACGAGATAACCCTTCAGGTCAACTACCTGGCGCCGTTTCTGCTGACCACGCTGTTGCTCGACGTGCTCGTGGCTTCGCGTGCCACGATCGTCAACACGTCGAGCTCGTCGCAACGGCTGCTCCGCAACGTCACCCTCACCGATTTCGAATCGACCCGCCGGCGCCGGCCGAGCACGGCCTACGCGCTGGCGAAACTCGCAAACATCTTGTTCACCAGGGAATTACATCGGCGCTACCACGCCGACGGGCTTTCGGCTGCCGTGGTGCATCCGGGTTTTGTCAACACCAACATCGGCCACGCGTCGGGATCACGGTTCCTGACCATCATGCAGCGCACCCCGGTGAGCCGCCTCATCAAAACCCCGGATCAAGGCGCCGACCAACTGGTGTGGTTGGCCTCCCGCCCGCCCGGCGTCGACTGGTCTTCGGGCGAGTATTACTCGAAGGGCAAAATCGCGAGGGCCAACCGCGCGGCCGACGATCCCGTGCTGGCACGCGAGCTGTGGGATCGCACACTGGCCAGGGTCACCTAGCAGTCGCCGCGGGCGCCGAGCGTCACGCCAGCGTGACAGCGACCGCCGAGCGTCACGCCAGCGTGACGACGGGCACCGGCGACGGGGTGGAGGCGGGCTAAACTCGCATCCCATGCAAGGTGTTCACCACCGGGCCCTGGTGACGGGCGGCGCGTCCGGCATCGGGCGTGAAGTCGCCGCACGACTGCGCGACGCGGGGCACGACGTGGTGGTATGGGACCTCTCGGGTGCCGACATCGCCTGCGACGTCAGCGATCCGGGCGCGGTGTCGGCCGCGATGGAGCGAACCGTGCGCGACCACGGCACCCCCACCCGGATCGTCACCTGCGCCGGAGTCGGTGCGTCGGGCCTGTTGCTCGAACAGTCACCCGCGGAATGGAACCGGGTGTTGGCGGTCAACCTGACGGGCACCTGGCTGACGATGCGCGCCGGGGCGCAG
>CAVTBA010000018.1:0-266396 GCA_963732835.1 uncultured Actinomycetota bacterium | reverse complement strand
CCTACAACGAGGACGACAACACCGCCATGGCCAAGATCAACGAACGGCATGAGGACCAAGGCGAATGTCGCCTAATTTCAGGGACCAGCTCCGCCTGGCGAGTCCCCGATACTGAGTCCACCCGAATTTAGAGTCGGGTTGTTTTTGTTCCGGATTCAGTTGATCTCGCAGGCCACCGGGGTGTCGGTGCACACCTGCATACCGCAGCGTACTCGGCCGGCGTTCGGTAGCCCAGCTGGCGGTAACGCTCTTGACAAGGACGAATTGTCGATTCAATTCAAGAATGCATTCCTCAATGTGATGTCCCTACAGTTCAATCGTACTAAGGGAATCGATACGCTGCAGACCGATGCCATAAAACAAAAAGCTATCTTGTCGATGGCGCCCGACGCCGTTCTCTCTCACTGGGAACGGGCGGCTGGGGGCGGGGCTGCTTGTAAGACTACTGGGCGTTTTTGCAGTTTAGATGCGGCATCCGACGAGAAAGCGACCTCCGTAATCAGCTTCTGGTGCTGCCTATCGCACTGTGTTTATCGACTGATGACGCATTCAAGGACCGCGAACGACTTGACCGTCTTGAGTATTGGTACTGGTCTTCTGCGCTCACAGCAACATACACGGCGCGGCAGAACGAGAACGCGGTCAACGACGCTAGGAGCCTGCTGCATTGGCTTGACAATAAGTATGACGACGACCCCTTCTCTAAACGCGCTGAGGCTGTTCTCGCGGATCCGCGATATTCCGACGAGGCGACACTTCTGCGAAAAGAAGAAGAAGCCGGCGTCTCCACCGATGTCGACAAGTATCTGCTGCAATATATCCTAAGCCACTGTCCTCGGGATTTGCTGCCCGGACAACCCCGGTGTCTTCCCCCGACTTATAGCCTGGGGCGCCGAGGACCTTGAGGATCATCACCTCACCTCATTCCACTAGCTCAGGCGAAAACGGTAAATGAATCTGCACGCGATCTCAGAAAGGCCACCGATGGAGTTGGCCGAATCTTAATAGTCCTTTGAACCGGGCATATGTGAGCCGCTCAGCCAATCGACGTATAGGCCCACTACCGATAAATCAATACGTAAAGGACGTCTCCCAGATTGCGAAAGCGGATCAAATGCTCGTCATTCCACAGCCCGCAACCGGCGACGGGTTTACGGATGAGGTTCGCCAAGCTCTCGCGAACAGATTCAGCATGATAAGAAATAAGGCTATTAGCGAACTCGCAAAACTACGCAAGTACTAAGTGTGGCACCTACATGGCGCTTTGCCCACCTTATCGTGCTCGATGATCACTCCAACTAACATTGATGAATGCCGGGTGCTCTCGCCGGCGCCGGTCGATGTTGGCGACGCCGTCGCCGCGACCACCCAGGATGGCGGCGTTCGCGCGCCATCCTGCCGTATCCAGTCGGCCGCATCGTGCAACGGAGCCCGGGGTCACGATGCGCCCCCGGTTTCGGATGTAATCGCCACAGCGCCGCGTGGAAATCGGAGTTCGGGTTGGCACCCGGCAGCACCGCCGACCACATCGCCCAACGCCTCGTCGATGTCGACGCTCTGTTTGCGGGCTCCATACAGCGCGCCGATCGTGGGGGTGCGGCTGTGTGCCTGGACGCAGTGGACGAACACCGTCCGGCCCTCGGCTCGCAGCTGCTCTACCGCCCGCACGGTGTCGAGCAGCACGAAGTCGAGATGGTCGTTCTCGCCCTCTTGGTCGATGAGGCGAACATCGAGGTGTTTCACGCCGGCGGGCAGGTGCGTGTCTTTGACCCGGCACAGCGACACGATCGCGTCCACGTCCTTGGGCAACTTCCGCAGAGCGGCGATGCCGCCGATCCACACCTTGTCGTCGTAGGGATGCGGGACGGGTTTGCGGGCTCCGGGAATCCACCGTAGGTGTAGTCGAATTCGTCGGGCCGGCCTTTGCGAACGATCTTGGTCGCCAGTTGGATCAGGCCGCGGGTGGTCAGGCCCGGCCAACCCTGCAACGCCAACCGCCAGCGCGAGGGCACCGCCGATGCACCGTACGCGGCGCCGAGCAGGCCGCCCGCGATCGCCGCGACGGTGTCGGTGTCATCGCCGCCGCGCACCGCCGCCTCCAGCGCCAGCCGCAGGTGATCGGCACGGAACACCTCCGAGGCGGGATCCTCTTCCGGGACGGGCGTATTCACGATCGCCGACCAAGCGGCCTGCAGCGCGGCGACCACCCAGCCGTTCTTGGCAGCGAAATCCGACGGCTGCGATGTCTCGGCTTCATCCAGGCGCGACGCCCACAGGTCGCGACGTTCAATGGGGATGTGGGCCAGGCCGATCCGCGCCTCGAGCTCGCCGGTCAAGATGGCATGGCGGATCGCGGTGGACCACAGCACGCAGGCGTCACCGGCCTCGGGGTCGTGGTGTGTCAGCTCACTGATCGCGCGGGCCGCCTCGACGAGCGCCGCCTCGTCGTCAAGGTAGGCAAGGGCCACCGGCGCGGTCCGCATCAGCGAGCCGTTGCCGGCGGTGCGGCCGGTACGCTTGTGCAGGGCCGCCGACTCTTCGCGCGCGGTTTGCGCGGAGATCCCCCGCCGGGCTGCGGCAGACAGGACCGAGCGGGTCTGCACGCCAACGTCTTTGGCGGTTTTCGCCCATCCGTGCCAGCGCTCCACGATGTAGTCCTGGGCCTGTTCGTCGCGCAAATCCGCCCCGGTGGCCGCGATCTCGGCGATCGCGATGGCCATCGACGTGTCGTCGGTCCACTCGCCGGGCTTGAAAGGTCCCAGCCCGCCGCCGATCATGTCGACCGGGGCGTCGGGGGCGAGCGGGAGGCCGAATTCGTAGCCGGCGCCGAGGGCGTCCCCGGCGGCGGTGCCGAGCAGGGCACCGCAGGCCCGATCACGTTGTGCAGCAGTTAAATCCATGGTTGGTCTCCTTGGTCGCGCGTACGCGGACAGTCGAGCTGAGCAAATTTGGGGTAGGCGTGTGACGTGTCCCTCGCCTATACGGCGGCCCACATACTCGGGCTGGTCAGACGAATCCTTGATCGACCAGCACCGACCCTTCGGGCGTGACCAGGTGGGCTTGGCCGGACCCTTCGACCAAACCGCACCAGCTCTTGACCTCGAGGGCTCCGCGTTGCAACTCGATGTGGAATCCGTACTTGGCGGGTAGCGGAAACCACACCCGCTGACCGGGCAGCTCGTGCAGGATTTCGACCGGCGCGTATCGCAGCACTTTGCGCAGATCGCCGTCGTAAACCCGCCCATGAATGCGCCCGTCGATGAGCTCAGCGAGTCGTGCGTCGAGCGCCCGAATCTGCTCCCGCGTCAGCGGTGAGCGCGGTGGCCGCAGCAATTCCCGCAATGCGGGTGTCCGGTCGTGCTCGGCTGCCACGTCGAACGCCGTACGCCCCTTCGAGTCCCGAAGGGACCGCAGCGAGCCGCGTTCGAGCAGTTCTGCGACGACATCGGTGGGTGCTCCGTGCCAGGCGGACTGATGCAGGGCGGTGAACCACGCCGTGCCGCCCGGCCGCCACTGGTTGATCACCAGCCAGCTCCACTCGCAGTCGAGCACCTTCATCACCGCGGGCCAGTTGCCGGCTTTCGCGGCATCGGCGAGCCGGTGACCGGCGCTCACCATGGCATCGGCCATGACCGAGGTGTCCAACACTCCCTGCCACGGGCGGGCACCCCGGATGATCTCGCTGTAGGACGTCATGGGGACCTCCCCTGTTTCAGGCCTCCCCGCGGGAGGCGCTCTTGCCGGCACCGGTCGATGTCGGCCGCTTCGTCATCCGAGCCACCCACGAGCGTGGGGTTGGCGCGCCGTCCAGTCGGAGCTTCGCGACGGCGTCTCATGAAGCAACGTCAGTGTAGAGCGATGCACCGACAATTCGATGCGCTTGCGGGTCGTCGACGCTCTTACCCTGCTATTTCCGTTCATTCCGTTGCCTGCTTGCTGCGATGCCACAGCGGCGTCTGTGTTGATACAGTAGCATGCCGTTCTCAGCTTCTGCAAAATTGCAGTGTATGCTGCAGAGTGCAGCCATCCGATCATGATGCCTCAACGCTTCACGACGACGTTCGCAGCACCTTCGCTGAGCGGGCGAAGGCGGCTCGACTGCGGGCAGGCCTGACCCAGCAGCAACTGTCTGACCGCCTGAGGAATGAAGCCGAGGTCCTGCTCGACACGTCGGCGATCACCCGGATCGAGGCCGGGCAACGGGAGCCGCGGCTCGGCGAGGCGCTCGCTATCGCCCGGGTGCTGGGATTCGGCCTGAACAACCTCGTCCCGCGGGCGGATCTCGACTACTACATGAGCGATGTCGAACGGCTTATGGATGAAAGCCGCGCGGCGTTGGTCAGGATGATCCGGTCGGTGGACCCGGTCGTCGACTTCGTGCGGCGAAATCCTGACTGCCTAGGCGACGACAGTCTCGAGGACCGATTGCGCACAGTGGTCGAGTGGTTTGATCGACGCGTCTCGCACGAAGACTTCGGGCATGAGGACCAGCAGACGTTGAACTTCGCTACCACGGCAAACAGAACCGACGAAAAACTGAAACGCCAACTACTACGGGCGATCACTAAAGGAATTCTGGTCAGAGCCGACGAGATTCAACCCGCATACGACAGATGGTTCAAAGAAGACGTCGGCGGACACCCCCGGGAACCCCGCGAGGCTGGGACGACGGGCAACAAGCGCCAAGGATGGCGACGCGTCGAGCCCCGTGGCCATTCCGAGCAGTGGGAGGAACGTTTCGGTGAGCTACTGGACTACGTCCGGAATCACGGCGACGCCCGGGTTCCGCGCTCCTACACGGCCCCCGACGGGGGACGGCTGGGCGCGTGGGTCGTAGAGCAACGCAACCGTTTCGCGCGGGGCATGCTGGATCACGATCGCTCACTTCGGCTCGAGGACCTACCGGGCTGGACGTGGGGTCCACGAGCCAGGCGGTCCGATGCGAATGACACGGCACCGGGTGCGATATGAACAGCGATCCCACCACGAGGAAGTCGATGCGAAGGCCATCTCCGGCTGCGGTGCCCAGCACCAATGCCGCAGGCCAGGCCAAGTTGAGCGCTGTCAACGTCATAAGCAGTGGTCTCTTCCACCCACTGGGAAGCCAGGGCACGGGTGGAAGCTGCCGGAACTTGCTGTCGGGCAGATTTCAGCGCCAGGTTGTTGGCCGCTGGATTGTTGGCGCCCCCACCGGGGGCCAAACAACCTCCCGGGCCCTCACCGGGGGCCAAACAACCTCCCGGGGACTCCGCCGGGGGCCGAATGACGCGGGGCGGCCGGACCTGAAGCCGCGGCCAACGGATTAGCACCTGGCGGTTCTCGGCGACCTCGGAAGGTGTGGATCTCTCCTTGTGCGACAAGGAACTTCGATCCCTGAGTGCTCCAACACGTCCTCGATATTGTCAGCGAGACGACGCACCGGTTGTGGACCACATCGCCATGGAACGCCCATGAGCCGGCCGGTCCGCTCCTGCGTGACGCTCTGCCGTGGGCAGCGCGGGCAACCCGACACACTGACCGTGTACCGGCTGAAGGAACGAGCGGACCTCGACTTCACGGATCCCGAGGCACTCAACGCGCTCGTGGATGCAGGTTGCCCGGTGCGATACTCCACCCGGCTGCACGCCAAGCTGTCGGTCAGCCGATGTACCCTCAATCTGCTTCACGAGATGCCGTCGCCAAGCTCCGACTTGACGGCACGCCAACCCCACGCTCGTGGGTGGCTCGGATGACGAAGCGGCCAGCACCAACCGGTGCAGGCAAGAGCGCCTCCCATGAGGAGGCTCGGCTTGATGGGAGTCTCCATGTCCGAGATTTGTTGGAACCTATCCGGCACTGACTCGCGGTGCCATTCATACGGCCCGGGCCATTAGGTGCACTGGATCCAACACAAACTTTCGGTCCGGGAGCCGGAGCCGATAATCCCGGTCACCGCTTCCGTGGACGACGACGGGGTGGTGATCCTGGAAGGCTATGAGCTCTTGCTGGAGCGCTGGAATCACCGTCCAGCTCTGGTGCGAGCCGCGCTCCGGCGCTCGGGCGGAATCGCCCAGTGGAAGCCGCACTGGCACCTCCTCGTCGTGCCGACCGGGGATCTCGTGGACGGGGCGAGCAACGTATTCAGCCTCGCGGCACCAGATAAGAGGCGTGGATGCTCCGTTACCCGCACGACTAACCCTGACCACCTGGTTCCCAGCGCTCCGGCTCCGACGCATGTACCGCCCCTGCGAGTTGCCGCGCGGTATGCGCCGGGGATGCCCAAGGCTCGGCGGGCTAACAAGGTGCCCAAGAGTGGGCCCTAGCGTCTCCGCTCCCTCGTGGGTGAAGGCCGGAAAGCGTTCACAATTGTCGCGTCCCTGGTGCTCATTCCGACATTCGTCGTCGGCTTTTGCGGCCAAACCTTCGACCACCTCCCGGCACTAGCGGCGCGAAGGCCGCGGCGGCAGCGCGGAAAGCCATCCCTCCGAAAGCAACTCCAGCAACTGCCCGTCCGGATCCCGAATCATCGCCATCGCCTCCGTCACCGTCGCGTCGACCACCGCTCCCCCGAACTCCTCGACCTTCTCCAACGCGCCGGCGAGATCGGACACCGAAAACGAAATGTGCGTCAGCCCAATCTGATCCATGACGCGTTCCGACCCGGCGTGAACCTGACGCTTCGAGTAGTCCATGAGTTCGAGCACAAAGCCGTTGCGCACCAAGTAGGTCGCGTGCACCCCGAGCGGCTCGGGAAGCTGCACAAGCTTGGCGGTCGGGCCGTCGGGCGGATCAAGCTCCCACCAGAACTGAAACCCAAGCACGCTCTCGTAGAACCGCCGCGACCGCTCGCGATCGGAGACACACAAGCCGACATGGTTGAAGGTCGTCCGGTGACTAGTCATCGCGGCCTTTCTCGGCAGAACCAAGCGCGTAATAATGCAAAGATAGTGCAAAAAGCACTCTCGGCCGCGGTGGAGGACCTTCCCAGATGACAACCCGTCCCGACGTCGCCGAAGACGCCATCGTCGACTTCGACCATCACTCCGACGCGTTCAACCTCAACGAACTCGCCATCAACGCCGAGCTACGAGAAAGATGCCCGGTCGCCTGGAACGAGAACTACGGCGGATTCTGGTTCCTCAGCAGCTACGACGCCGTCAGCCAAACTGCCAGGGACGGCGACACGTTCGCCCACAAGTACGAGTCCAACGCCATAGACGGTGTCGACTACCAGGGCGAGATGGGCGTCCCCCGCCCGGAAGGCCAGCCGGCCCTGGGCATCGGCGAAGTCGACGGCCCCTACCACCAAGCCCTACGGCACGCCCTGGCCCCGTTCTTCTCCCCCGGCGCCGTCCAAAAGCTCAAGCCATTCATGGAACAAAAGGCGCATGAGTTCCTCGACCAAAAAATCGAAGACGGACAGATGGACCTCGTCCTCGACTACGCCAGCCCCGTCCCGGCCATCCTCACCATGAAGCTGATGGGCCTCCCCTACGACAACTGGCACCTCTACGCCAACCTCTTCCACTCCGTCATGGCCGTGCCGCAGGACAGCCCGGAGTACCTGGACGCCATCGCCAAAGTCCCAAAGATGATGCAAGAGGTCCTCGAGTACGCGGCCAGCAGAAGGGCCAAACCGGAAGAAGACCTCACCAGCTTCCTCATCCAATTCGAGTTCGACGGCCAGCGCCTCACCGACGAACAGCTGCTCAACATCCTGTGGAACCTGATCGGTGGTGGCGTCGACACCACCACCTCCCAAACCGCGCTCACGCTCCAACACCTGGGCACCCACCCGGCCATCAGACAACAACTCATCGACCACCCCGAGCTCTACCGCACCGCCACCGACGAATTCCTGCGCTACTTCTCGGTCAACCAAACCCTCAGCCGCACAGTCACTCACGACGTCGAACTCAACGGCCAACGCCTGCGCAAGAACGACAGAGTCGTCATCAGCTGGCTCTCCGCGAACCACGACGAACAAGAATTCCAAAAGCCCGACGAGATCATCCTTGACCGGACCCCTAACCGGCACGTCGCCTTCGGGCTCGGGCCGCACCGCTGCATCGGATCGCACCTCGCGCGCCTCATGTCCGAAACCATGGTGAAAGCGGTCCTCGACCGCATCCCCGACTACCAGGTCGACGTCGAGCACGTCCAGCAGTACCTCGGCAACCCGAGCATGACCGGGCTGGGCAAGCTGCCCGTCACCTTCACCCCCGCAGCAAAGCGAGGCTAGATGCCAGATAGCGCTCGCAGACCCGCCAAGCCCATCACGCAACTACTCGGGCCATTCACCCGCACCGGCGGCTTCTACGCCCGCTCCTGGGGCACCTACCTGGATCGTCAGCCCGACGAGCTACCGGTGGCGCGGCCCACCATCGCGCTCGCGGCGCAGGCATTCCGCGACGAAATCCTGCTGAGCGGCTTCAGCCTGCTTCGCCGAGCCCCCGACGCAAAAACCCTCGAACGAATCAACAGCGAAGTGCTTGCCGCACAAGAGTTTTACGGAGACAAAGGCTGGCTTGACAACCCCGAGGGGTTCTTTGCCCCGCCCCCACCGCCCACCGACGCGACGGTCAAGCGCGTGAGCAGCATGGGACGCAACTACGAGCGGCTGTCCTTCGACAGCGACTACGAACCCCACGCAGGCGAACCCGGCCGGGAACGATGGCGCAGTTACACCGGCAACAACCGCGAATACGCCCTGATGTTCCGGCACCGCCGGCCGCGACCGTGGCTGATCTGCATCCACGGCGCCGAGATGGGACGCGCCGCGCTCGACCCCATGCTGTTTCATGCCTGGCACCTGTACCGCGATCTCGACCTCAACGTCGCGCTCCCGGTGCTTCCCCTGCACGGCCCCCGAGCAAGCGGCGGACCAAAGTTCCCCAGCGAGGACGTGCTCGACGACGTCCACGGCGCCGCCCAGGCGGTCTGGGACATTCGGCGCCTCATCGCCTGGATCCGCGCGCAACAGCCCGGCGCCGCGATCGGGGTCAACGGCATCTCGCTCGGCGGTCTGATCTCGTCGCTGGTCGCCAGCCTCGACGACGGCCTCGCCTGCGCCATCCTTGGTGTACCGGCCGTCGACCTGGTGAACCTGGTCGGCCGCCACGCCGGCCTCAGCGGCCACGCCGCCCTGCGCCACACGATGAACTCGGCCAAACCCCTCGGCCGGATGATCTCGCCGCTGGCACTGACCCCGCGCGTGCCGAAAAAGGGCCGCTTCATCTACGCCGGCCTCGCCGATCGCCTGGTACACCCACGCGACCAGGTCACCCGACTCTGGGAGCACTGGGGCAAACCCGAAATCCAATGGTACCCAGGCGGTCACACCGGATTCTTCCGCTCGCGACCGGTGCAGCGCTTCATCGACGACGCGCTCGTGCAGTCGGGCCTGGCCGACAAGAGATGACCGCCACCTACCTGCGATGGATAGCGGCGACCGCGGCCAAGCCGCTGGTCCATGCCTATCGGCGCACCGGTGCCGACGTGCCCTTCGGCGATCCGGTTCCCTCGCACAAGACAGAAATGGAGGGCTGGTTCTGGCGCCTCACCGATGCCGCCTCGGGTCGCGTCGTCGTCGCGCTATGCAGTGTGAACCGGCACCGCGACGGCGACTGGGCCACGGTTGCGGTCGCGCTGCACCCCGGCGGCGTCGTGCGCTCCGCGGCCCTGGGCGGTGCCGAGGCCGACTCGTCCGTCTTCTCCGTGCACGCCGGGACCGACACAGGGGGCCGTTTGGCGGCGAGCCTCGATCGGCTCGAGATCGAACTGGACGACGTCCGGCTCGACCTGCATTTCGCCGATCCCGTCAATTGGCCGAAGGCCTTTGGTGGAGGCGGCTTCTTCTCTTCGGTTCCGTTTCTCAACCAATACTGGCATCCCTACCGACTCGGCGGAAAAACAACCGGCACAGTCGAATTCGGCAGAGACACCTGGTCTTTCAGTGACGCCCGGCTGTACACGGAACGCAACTGGGGCGCGGGCTTCCCCGAGCGCTGGTGGTGGGGTCAGGCACACGATTTCGCCGACGCCGACGTCTCGGTCGCGTTCTCGGGGGGCCTCCTTCAGCTCGGCCCGATCCGCAGGGACGTCACCGGAGTCGTCGTGCGACTCGAAGACCGCGTCATCCGGGTAACCCCGCCGGCGCCCGTGCGATCGGACGTCGGCGACGGACACTGGACCGTGTCGGCATGCACACTCCGCTACCACATCGAGCTGGACGGAGACGGCACCCGCGCGGATCCGCACGTCTTACCGGTGCCGCTGCCCGCGCAGCGGCGCAACATCGACACCGACTTCGAGCACCTTGCCGGCCGATTGCATTGCAGGGTGCGGGAGTACGGCCGGGTGGTGTTCGACGGCACCTGCGAGCTGGCCGGCCTGGAGATGGGCAGCCGGCCGGTATAGATCGACTCGTCGTGTGGCTCCCGCCGCACACTGATGCTTGGCCCGTCGGGCTCAGACCACTTCATATGGAACCGGAATCGGCTTAATCGGGTTGCCCTGCTGGATCGACGGACAGTTCTGCTGCGGAGGCAGGTCGGCCAAACGCTGCTTGATCCAGGCGATCGAGTTCGGCAGCCAGAGCATGAGACTCCAGACGTGGCTGAGCAGGTCGTACTCCTCGTAGTGGACCGCCGTGCCCTTCGCGCAGTAGTCGCGGGCCAGCGTGCGCACATCGCCGGCGATCATCACGCCATCGGCGGCGCCGATGCCCGGCTGGTTGCCCGGCGTGCCCTCGAGCTCACCGCCGGCGCCCTGGCCGATGAACAGCGGGATCGTCGGCGTACCCCCGGTGCCCATGATCAGCTGGTTGGCACATGTGACATAGAGCGGGATGCTCTCGGGAGTCGGGTACTCGGGTTTGGCCAGGTGCTCCCACTTCAGACCCGCGTACCTCAGGCCGAGGACGTCGACGATCGACGCAGTCTGCATGTCGTTGTAGATCTGCACGCCGCGGTCGCTGAGATACCGCCTGAAATCGATCTGAAACGCGCGCGCGATGCCGACGAGCGCCATCGGCATGACACCGGCCCAGCTCAAGCTGCCCTCGACGTAGTGCAGGTTGTGCGCCGGGTGGACGAGCACGCCGCCGATCGCCGCGCCGATCAGGTGCTTGTTGACGTCGGGCGCATACGTCGGGGCGAATTCGGCGGCCCACTCGGTGGCGAGCGCACCACCCGAGTACCCGAGCATCGCAACCTTTGCGTCGCTGTCGATGGCCGACGAGTTGAACGCCGCCCGGATCGAGTCGAGCGCGTTCATTCCGTACTCGGGACCCGCGGCGAAGTCCGCCCTCTGGCCCTCGGTGTCGGGGACGATGACCGTGTACCCCTCGGCGAGGAACGGACCGAAGACCCCAAGCTCGACGTTGGGGACGATTCCGCCAAGCGTGGGGTGTCCGCCCGAGATCGCATACGACGGCTCGTCGTCCTGTTTGAGCGAGTCGTAGGCGGACTGATAGGAGATCACCTTCGTCTTGTCCCGCTGCTCCAGCGGCTGAATGACCGAAGTGACGTTGACGGTCGGGTTTCGGGTCTGGCTGGTCGACCGGTAGAGCAACTGCGTGGTCTCGAGCACCGTTGGCAAACCCAATATGTGGTAACGAACGCTGCGAGTCTTCAGCACCGTTCCCGGCAAGATGTCCGGCAGCGGCGGATGGCCGGTGTACGAGTAGAACGGATCATTCTTCGGATGCGGCGGGGCTATGGCCCCGCCGGGCAGGCCACTCCAATCGGGATACCGACCTGCTGGTTGTCGTGATGGAGTCATGGACTCCCCTTAAGCGTGGCGCTACGCCTTGGCCTTCGACGGGCGCGATCTTCCTGTGCGTGCGGCCGCTGGCCTCTCGCCGTTCAACCGCACGGAGGCACGCTCCCCCTTGCCTGGCGGGATCGTCCTGGGCACCGGGTCGAACGCGGCGGGATCGGCCAGGTACGCGCGGAAGATGCCGGCCATCGTCGCCGCCTGGTAACCGTCGACGAACCGGTGATCCAGGCCGATCGACAGCGGCAGCACCGGACGCACGACGGGTTGACCGCCCAGCGCCAACACCTTGTCGGTCACGGCACCGATCATGATGCCGAGGGGCACGTGGCAGAACGTTGGCCATGGGGCAGCGGCCGTGTCGAGGCCGTAGGTGCCCACATTGCTCACGAGTATCGAGCCGTAAGGGCGAGCCTCCAGCCCAAGGAAGGGAATGGGTAACTGAAGGCTTTCGGTGACGAAGCCGAGCGCATCCATCACCGGGCGAAGCAGCAACGGCGGCAATCCCTTGACCATGGCCTTGGTCTGCTTGAACAGTGGATCTTCGTTGTGGCGAATGCGTGCGACATGATCGGCGAGTTCCTTGGCGATCACCCAGGGCGGTTTCTCATCGATGCGACGCACAACGGTGCCCGATAGATCGGTGCCGGCAGCTTCGGCCCCGGTTACAAGGTCTGTCCGCAGCGATACCACGAAGAAGCAGTCGACGGTCGGTGACGGCAGGAAGCTGCCCAACACGACCCGGCCGTTAAGGCCCGGCAGCGCTTCGATGACCTTGCCGGCAGCTCTACCGACGAGGTCCATGGGGGTGACGTGCTGGCCCGTTGCCTCGCGGACCTGGTGCAGGTACTCGAGCAGCCGCGCCGCTTCGACATCTATCGTCGCCCAAATGATCGGGTCTTTCCTCGGCCGCCAGGTGGCCATGGCTATCTTCCGCCAGACGGAGAACGGAATGACAGATGGAGTGGTCCACATCATCGGAACTTCCTCTTCGAAGCTGGTACCCGAGTCTCCACCCGGAGCCGGGATACGGCCAGAGGACAAGGTCCCCTTGTCGGTGGCAAACAACGTCGACAAAGTCGTCATCAGCCGGCTCTCCGCCAACCACGACGAGCACGAGTTCGACCGGCCCGACGAAGTCATCCTGGACCGCGCACCCAACCGGCACGTCGCCTTCGGGCTCGGGCCGCACCGCTGCATCGGCTCACACCTGGCCAGGCTGATGTCGGAGGTGATGGTCAGGGCCGTCCTCGACCGCATCCCCGACTACCAGGTCGACCTCGACCACGTCCACCAATACTTGGGCAACCCGAGCATGACCGGTCTCGGCAAGCTGCCGGTCACCTTCACCCCGGGAAAAAGCCGAGACACGTTGCGGCCGTGGTGATTATGACGCCGTCGCGTACTGCAACACCGGTTCCGAGGAATCGACGTGTTCGCCACTGATGATCCTGAGCCGGTTCGGGCGGACCTCGTAGAGCACGCCGTCGACGGGATTGGTGACATCGAACCCGTCCCCAACGCGCTCCGCGTTGGACAGCTCGATGTGCGCGCCGTCGCGGATCCGTTCGCCGCGATAGTAGTAACTGCCGCTGAGGTTTTCACACACCACGGCCAGCGACTTGGCGGTGCGCACCACCGCGGCCGGCGGGTTCCCCGGATCGCAGCGGGCCGGCTCGCCGACGAACCCCAGCCCGTCGGCGCCCCGCACCGGAGCCGACAGCGTCGGCGTCTTCGGCGGCGGCGCGCTCGACGGCGCGGGCGAGGCGTTGGAAGCCTCGGGCGGTGCGCCGTGGTCGACGAAAGCCGACACCAGCGCCACGATCAACCCGGCGACCACCAGTAGCACCGCCGCCCCCGCCACCACCAGCGGCAACCGCCCAACCAAAGGCCGATGCGTCCGCGGTGACGGCGCTTCCACCGGCGGATACGGGCTGCAGCCGGTGTCGTCCGGATTCGGATAGACCGCCGCGAACGGCCGGGTCCGAAGGGGCGCCGCGCCAGCACCGACCGCGACCGGCTCGTACGCCGCGGACACGGCCCCGCTGGCCGCCCGGGCGAGTTCACCCGCGGAGGCGAACCGCGCCGTGCGCTGTTTGGTCATCCCCCGGGCGATGACGTCGTCGAAGGCCCGGCCGATGCCGCGGCGCATGATGCTGGGCCGGGGCGCCGGCGACAGCATGTGCGCGCTCTTGAGCTCCTCCGGGTCCGCGCCCTCGAACGGCGGCTGACCGGTGAGGCACTCGTAGAGCAGGCACGCCAGCGAGTACACGTCGGTCTGCGGTCCCACCCGGTCGGTGGTGAACCGTTCGGGCGCCATGTAGGCGCGCGACCCGTCGGCGTGCGCGACCCCGAAGTCGGCGAGATACGCGAAGTGATCGGCGGTGAGCAGCACGTTCTCCGGCCGGACGCCCAAATGCACCAGCCCGGCGGCGTCCGCGGCGTCCAGCGCCCGCGCCACCTGCGCGACGATCGAGGCGGCCCGCGGCGGTTCCAGCGGCCCCCGCTCGCGCAGCAGGTCCTCGAGGCTCCCGCCCTCGACCAGGTGCATGTCGACGAACAGCACGCCGTCGATCTCGCCGAAGTCATGCACCGGGATGACATGAGGCTCCTGCAGGCGCGCCGCGATCGCGCACTCGCGCCGAAAGCGTTGCTGGAAGCCGGGTTCGGCGGCCATCTCGGCAGGCAATAGCTTGACGGCGACCACCCGGTCCTTAACCGTGTCGTAAGCCCGGTAGACCTCGCCCGTCGCGCCCGTGCCGATCAGCGAGCGCAGCTCGTAGGGCCCGAAGCGGGTGCGGAGCCGCGAGGTCAATGGGCGGTCCTTTCGATACGTGGAACAGGTCCAGCCCGGCGGGTTCCCAAATCCGTCGCCGACGTAACGTGCGCCGGGTCACGCGTGCGGCGGCACCGGGCACCAGAACAGGCCGCAGTTGAAGTTGGGCGGCCCGGCTGGCGCCCGCGGGGTGGCGGTGATCGGGCCGCTCGGCCACCCATAGACGGCGCCGCTGTCGGCGTCGACGACGCCGCGGTAGTCGTAGTAATAGAGGTGGCAGGCGCCCATGTCCCAGCTGATGAAGTTGTCCGGGACGCGCTCGCCCGGGCACCACTTGCCGCACGTGTGCCCGGCCGGGCAGTTCCCGCCGACATCGCCATACGGGTCGGCCTGCGCGACGCCCGCGGCCAACCCCACGCCGACACCGGCCGTCAGCAGCGCGCCGGCCACCCACTTCATATTCATGCCGCAAGCACACAAGGGCCGGCTGGCTACCGATCCCATATCGACGTCAGCCGCCGTGCCCGCCCTTGTGTTTGTTGCCGGGGTGATTGGGTGGCGGCGCTGGCTGCGCTAAGCGGTCGAACTACTTCCCGCCTTTCAGCGACTCGGCAAGTCGTTCACCATCGGGTGTCAATTGGAACCAGATCGTCAAATCCCACAGCGTGGGTTCGTTGTAGTGGCCGACGAAGAGGTCGTGGACGCGATCCATAGCGGCGTCGATCGAAAGATCCCAGGGCACCACTCGTTCATCGGAAGCGCCGAGTATGTCTCCGATCTTCATGAGGCCGTCGTCGAGTAGGGATCGAATCGTCCGCAGCACCAAGTTTTGCTCGTCCTCGACGGTATCGGCGAGGTGGTGGCGTTTGGTAACGGATGTGACCTGCGCCATCGGGACACACATTGCCAGCCCATCGAGCAGCAGCTCGTTGCGCAGGAACTCTTCGGCGCTAGTTCCCGGCTTGTTGCGCCCTAGATGCGGGTCATCGGGCTGAGTCATCATTTTCTCCGGTGTAGCAGCTCATAGGTTGTTAGCTTCGGTCCTCATTCTTGTGGGCCCTCGAATTCTTCGGGAATCTCGCCGAGAAGCGGCCATTTGTGGTCCAAAGTATGCGGAATATGGATGGGATGTGGGCCTGTTGCAGGGGAGTTTGGGGGCAGCCCGCCGAAACCTGGCAATGCTCCACCACCTTCGACCACGCCGGGGGACGGTTTAGTAGGCGGCGCCGCTTCGATTGGCGTACGGACCGGCGTTTGGGGGGTGACAGCAGGTTCTCCGGACGCTGGCGGGCCTGCAGACCGCGGCGCGGAGGGCGCCGTTATTTCCGGTACGCCACCTCTCGGGTTGATGTGAACTTTTGCATAGCCGCCTCGATCGGGGATGTTGATGTCGAGGACCGGTTTTCCGTTGGACTCGGCGGTCCAGCGCCGCCCGATCGTCGTAACGTCAGGTAGCCGGTATCGAATCCCTTTGCTGGGGTCGCCGTACCCGTTCGGCATTTCGACCCCGTGCTGTTTGGCCCATTTCCACAGATTCTCGAGATCTTGCGCAGAACGCACTTCCCTGACGTCTGGTCGATCGCCAACAGGCAGTTTCTCAAGTACCCCGCGGATATCGTCCCCGCTGGGGCCGCCGGCGGTCCCGGGATTCGCTTCACCGTTGCCACCGTCTTGCTTCCAGACGCGATCGACAGCGTGGATATGGCCATTGCGCGCTGGCAGAGGGGCGATAGGGGAAGGATTTTGCCGGAAGATGTCGCGGATTCCAGCCACGGCGGCGGTGAGTTTGCTGGCGACTTGTTGATCCAGGCCGACCAGTTGTGCGGCGCTTTGACGGATTTCGCCGGCGAAGGCCTGTGCTGCAGCTTGCCGGGCGGCCCGCTGCGCGGCTGATCCACCACCCATGCGGTCGGTGACCGAAAGGTCTTCACCCACTTCGAATCCCGCTGTACGAGCATCTTCTACCGCGTAGCGAACTCGGGATCGGGCCGCATACAGATCCGAGGCCCCGCTTCGAGCGACCCAGGTTGCCGCCTGTAGCTGGTCGACTGCTGCGCTCGTGGCTTGTAGGTCGGCATGCGTCGCGCTACGTAACGCGTCGGCGGCTTCGCCGCGCCAATCGACCGAGGCGGCGTCTCGCCAGACCTGGTGGGCCACCCCATAGCTACGCTCGCCAACGGTCTCCCAGTGAGCGACCGCCTCGGTGAGATGGTCGGTGGGCCAGGCTAACAGCGCCGACAGATTAGAAGCCCCTCCAACCGCCGCCATCGCTACACGCTGGTCACCGATGGAGCTACCGCAGCGAAGTCGGTGGCAGATTCAGCTTCATTGGCAATGTAGCGCGTATCGGCTTGACCGACGCCGATGGCGCGTGCACCCACCTGCGCGGCCAGCCCCGCGGTGAAGGCCGCGACATCAACGTGGGCACCGTTGACGGCGACCGCGCTGGGCTGACACGACAACCCCAGCCCCGTCGGCGCGGCCGTGCCGTCTAGACCGTCCACCAATGCACCCCAGCGGGCCGCCATAGCCCCGACACCGTCGCTATCCACACCGCATCGTTTGCCGCACAGCGCGAGCGTAGGTTGCACGTCACGCGCCTGCCAGTCACTCAGACGCCCCTGGTACCCGGCAAAATCAATCCACCCAAAACGTGGCAGTTACCCCGCCGTTGGATGAAGAGTAAGAATGTCCACGCTCTTGTCTCGCAACGCGTGTCTCAAATCAGCCGCCGTGCCCGCCCTTGTGTTTGTTGCCGGGATGACCCGGTGGCGGCGGTGGCGGTGGCTGCGAGGCGCTGCTGGGTGTGGTGGTGGCGGTGGTCGTCGGTGGCGGCACCGGCGTGGTGGTAGTGGTGGTCGGCGTTGGCGGTGGCGCCGAGAACGGCGGATCGATAGCCAACAGCAAGAGCGCCAACACGAACGCGGCCACGATCGCCGCGATCCACCACTTGCGCCGGGGACTGTCCGGCTCCAGTCGCGCACCGGCGGGCGTGTAGGTCAGCACGCCGGGCGGCGGCGCTTCCATCACCCGGGTGCCGGTGGGCATCGCCGCGGGGCCGGCGCCGATCAGCGCGGCTCGCATCGCGGGGGCCTGGTCGAACCGCCATGCCGGGTCGCGCGCCATCGCCCGTTCGATCGCGGCGGCAAGGCCCGGTGGCACCTCCGGGCGCAGCGCGGCCAGCGGCGGCGGCGACTCGTGCAGGATCGCGTGCGCCAGCGCGCCCAGGTCCTCCTGCGGGAAGGGGCGCCGCCCGGTCAGCGCCTCGTAACCCACCACACCGACGGCATACAGGTCGTCCGCCACCGTGGCCGGCTTGGACGTCAGCCGCTCGGGAACTCAGATAGGCCATGCTGCCGACGACCTCGCCCGTCCTGGTGTAGGCGGCGCCGGACGTCTTGGCGATGCCGAAATCGGCGAGCTTGGGTTCTCCCGTGGCGGTGAACAGGATGTTGCCCGGCTTGACGTCGCGGTGCAGGATGCCGGCGTTGTGCGCCTCGGCGAGGGCGTCCAGGACGCCGTCGAGGACGGCGTGCACGAACGGCGGTGGCAGCGGCCCGTGAGCGATGTGGTCGGCCAGCGACACACCCGGTAGCCGCTCCATGACGATGAACGGCAACCCGTAATGCTCGCCGAGGTCGTGGACCACCACGACGTGCCGACCGGTCAGGCGCGCGGCCGCGCGCGCCTCCGTGTCGAACCGCAGACGACTGTCCGGTCGGTCGGCCACCCCGGGATAGAGCAGCTTGATGGCGACGGGCCGGCCCAGCTTCAAGTCCCACCCGTCACGCACCTCGGCCATCGCCCCGCGGCCCAGGACACCGCGCAGCTCATACCGACCGTCACCAAGGATCCCGCCTGGCACCAGAGGCACCCCGTTGCTGCCCCGGCCGCGGTGAGACTGAGTCCCTCGGAGGTCCGTGTCGACCCCTCTCGTCGGAAAGCCGCCCCTACTGCGGGTCGGGATAGCCCGACAATCCGGAATCGAAACCCACTACTCAACAGGCGTTAACCAGCAGGCACACCAGTCATCCCCGCGGTTTTTGGACCGCCCCGGCGAACTCGCCGACGAAGCCGTTCCCCAACCACCATCTGGGGTCGGTGTACTCGAAGATCTCCTCGCCGAAGGCGCGATTGCGCACCGACCTCTTCACCGGGAACGGATTCATCCCCGACTTGTATTCGACCCCGACCATGGCGGGCGCGGTCGGCCGGCCCCGCCTGGGCAGCAGCTCGAAACCGGCCTGCTGAAGCATCTTGTTCAACTCGGCGGGGCGCGGGAATCGCCGAAAGTCGTGGTTTGTCTTGTGCAGACCGAACACGAACAGCGGCCCCACCGTGACGAAGCACAGCCATGTGCACAGGTTGCGATCCGGCGCGACATAGAACATGCGGCCGCCCGGCTTCAGCGCTCGAAATACGCTGTCCATCAGGCGGCGGTGCTCGGTGCAGTGGTCGAGCACTCCGTGCAGGTAAACAAGGTCGAATCGATTGGCCCCCAACACCTCCGCGTTACGCGCGTCGCCGACGATGAACGTCACCCCGGCCTTGTCGGCAAAGCGCTTGCGGGCCGCGTCGATCGACTTGTAGTCGACGTCGACGCCCACGATGTCCCATTGGCCCAACTCCGGATATCGTTCGAGCAATCCTTCGATCGCCCCGCCACTGCCGCAACCGACCACCGCCATCCTCGGCCGTTCACCATCTATGGCGGGAAGGTAGTCGCGTAGGAACTCCCATGCAGCGTAGTCGATTTCGCCGACGAGCTCAGCGGTGAAGCGCCACTGCTCGCTGACCTCGGCGTTGGAGAAGTAACGCACCCCGCGCTCGATCGTGCCGTTGCTGATCCGCATCAGCATGCGATCGATCATCGAATAGCGGTACTCGGGCTCGCCTGCCGCGTCGTTGGCCCGTTCACGATCGAGGAACTCGAAGTAGCGTCGCTCTTCGGGTTCGATCGGCGCCTCCCACGACTGGGCGTGCCCGAGCACGCGCTCCCGAATCCACGAGTCGATCACGCGGCAGTAGACGATCGTGTCGAACAGCATGAGCTGATGGCCCCCGCCGGGCATCATGAAAAAGTCCTTGGTCCCGCCGACCCGCTCGAAGCATGCTCGGCAGTGCTCGGCGCCGACGATTTCGTCGTGCTCGCCGCAGGTGATCAGGACGGGTTTCGTGTTGGCGGCGGCGGGCTTTGGTGGCACATAGTTGAACACCGAGTGGTAGCTCTTGAGCCCATACCGCCAGACGTAGAACGGGTCTTTCTTCTTCGTGTCCAGCAGCCCGGGGTCTTCCTGGTAGGCCGCCTTGAAGTCGATGACCCGCCGCAGCGGGACCCGCAGCCGATCACCGATCGTCTTGGCCGCCCACTTCGCTGGGGCCGACTGGAACAACCGGATCGCCGGGCTCATCGGCGCCTCGTGGTTCAGCAAGATGTTCATGCACACGCCGGCGACGACGGCCGGGCACGCGTCGAGCGCGTGGAATGCGACTTCCCCGCCCTGGCTCGCGCCGTGCACGACGACGGGCAGGGACGTGCGCCGTGCCGCGTAATCGGTGACTGTCCTGGTGTCTTCGAGGAAGGCTTCGAAGCTGAACACGCCCGGCTTGCCTTCGGTGCGGCCATGCCCGGTCAGGTCGAACGAATAGACGGCCGCGGAAAAGTTGCGGCGCATGTGCTCGGCGAACGCGTCATAACTCTCGCTGTTCCCGGCGGTGCCGTGCACCAGCACCAAGACGTAGTCGGCGTTGTGGTTGTCGTAGCGGCGCACGAAGATTCGTTTGCCGTCGGATCCGGCCACCGCATCTTCGACCATCGCCGGCACTGCCTGATCGGTAACATTCGGGGTCATCGCCTGGGTTCCAATCCTTCGGTGATGCGGGCGGCGAGCACTTGGGCGAACACGTCGAAGTCGCGACGGAAGCCCGACGTGTCGGAAACGAACGGGCGCTGCATGGACATGCCCAGCAGCACGGTTTCGAAGAGACGCACCGACTCGTCGATCAAGCGCTGCGGCAGATAGTCACCGGCGATATGGCGAAGCGCCTCGGCGAGCTGCCGACGCTGAGTATCGCGATAGTCGACATACGCGATCCGCAAGAACTCGTTGTGGTTGGCCGCCGCGGCGAACTCGACCATGAACGTGACCGCGTCGATGTTGTCGATGAACAGGGCGTACATCAGATTGGCCGCCTTGGTCAGACCATCACGCACCGACACCCCGCGCGGCAGTTGGGCCGACGCCGCGGCGAACAATCGCTTGGCCATGTCGTCGATCGCCGCCTGAAAGAGCTTTTCCTTCGTCTCGAAGTGATAGTGCAGCAGCGTCTGCGAGACGCCGGCCTTCGTCGAGATCAGCTTCATCGAGGACTTTTCGTAGCCGTACGCGCAGAAGCACTGGATCGTCGTCTGCAGGATTCGCTGCCGAGCGTCGCCGGCGGTGACCGCGGGGCCGGCAGGCTCCTCAGGCTTGGAAACTGTCGCGGTCAACATCGCCTCGTCTCTTCATGTCTGTCCGCTCTCGGCTACCATACTGCCTGACCGATCAGTCAGGCAAGGGTGGCGCGTTACGCTATGGATTGATGCGACCCAAGATCACTTTGACCTTCGACAACGGCCCGACCTCTGGCGTCACGGACCAGGTTCTCGACACCCTCGCCCGGCGTCAGATGTCCGCCATCTTCTTCGTCGTCGGCGAGAATGTCCGCTCGCCGGCGGGACATCGGTTACTCGAGCGGACTGTGCGTGCGGGGCACCGGATCGGCAATCACTCTTTCACCCACGGCCGAGCCCTCGGCGAGCTCTCTCCGACGCAGACCATTCACGAAATCCGCAGCACGCAAGAGCTTTTGGACGATTTCGGCGATATCGACCGCTACTTCAGGCCGTGGGGAACGGAGGGCGCACTCGAACGGCGCTGCATGAATCAGACGGCGATCGACTACCTCCTCGCGGAGAAGTACACCTGCGTCCTGTGGAACAGCGTCCCGCGCGACTGGGCCGACCCCCGCGGATGGGTTGCCCGAGCGCTCGCCGATACCCGTAACCAACAGCACACCGTGGTCGTACTGCACGACCTACCCACCGGCGCGATGGAGCACCTACCAAGGTTTCTCGATGAACTCGACGATTCCGGCGTAGAGGTCACCACAGACCTCCCCGACGATTGTGTGCCGATCCTCGGCGGCCGGATGCGAACACCGATCGATCACCTCACGGCAGAAAGTTGAGGCCCCCATGAGCGACGTGACGGCGCGGTTCTCCGAGATCGTCGGCGAGCACCACCTGTTGACCGGCGACGCCATCCCCGAGGACTACTGGCACGACGAGGTGTTGACCAAGCCGGCGCAACGGCCGGCGTACGTCGCCAAACCCGCTACCGCGGAAGAGGTTTCGCAGTTGCTGAAGGCCGCCTCGGAACACCACGTCCCGGTGACGGCCCGCGGGTCCGGCACCGGCCTGTCGGGCGCGGCGATCCCGAGGGCCGACGGGCTGCTGATCTCCTTCGAGCGCATGAACGCCGTCCTCGAGGTCGACACCACCAACCAGGTCGCAGTCGTCCAGCCCGGCGTGACACTCACCGAGCTGGAGGCCGCGACCGCGGACGCCGGCCTGCGCTACATGGTTCACCCCGGCGAGATGTCCTCCAGCGTCGGCGGCAACGTCGGCACCAACGCCGGCGGCATGAACGCGGTCAAGTACGGCATCGCCCGCAACAACGTGCTCGGGCTGCAGGCGGCGCTGCCGACCGGCGAGCTCATCCGTACCGGCGGCAAGATCGCCAAGATCTCCACCGGCTACGACCTGACCCAGCTCATCGTCGGCTCCGAGGGCACCCTGGCCCTGGCCACCGAGGTGACCGTCAAGCTGCACCCGCGACTCGCCCACTCCGCCACCGTGCTCGCCCCGTTCGCCGATTTCGACCAGATCATGGCGGCGGTGCCCAAGGTCGTGGGGAGCGGCCTCGCGCCCTACATCCTGGAGTACATCGACAACGTGACGATGGCCGCGCTCGTGCACACCCAGAACCTGGAGCTGGGTGTCCCCGACAGCGTCCGCGACAGCTGCAACGCCTATCTCGTTGTGGCGCTTGAGAGCCGGACCGCAGACCGGCTGGACGAGGACGTCGAGCGGGCCGGTGAGCTGGTGGCCGAGCTGGGTGCCGTGGACGCCTATGTGCTGGAAGGGGGATCGGCACGCAAGCTGATCGAGGCGCGCGAGAGGGCGTTCTGGACGGCGAAGGCGATCGGCGCCGACGACATCATCGACACCGTGGTACCCCGCTCAGCGATGCCGAAATTCCTTTCGGCGGCGCGCGGTCTGGCGGCGGCCGCCGGTGGCGCCGCGGCGGGCTGCGGGCACGCCGGCGACGGCAACGTGCACCTGGCCATCTTCTGCAAGGACCCCGGCACGCGCAGGAAGCTGATGACCGACATCTTCGCGCTGGCAATGGAATTGGGCGGCGCGATCTCCGGTGAGCACGGCCTGGGCCGCGCCAAGACCCCGTACTTCCTCGAGCTCGAAGACCCGGTCAAGATCGACCTGATGCGCCGCATCAAGCGGAGCTTCGACCCGGCCGGCATCCTCAACCCCGACGTGGTGTTCGCGGGAGCTTAACCGATAACCGGGAAGTGGCGTTGGGCGGCAAGGGCTTTGAGTCCCCTTTGCATGACCCAGCGCACGTGCGCGTCGAGTCTCTTGACGTCGGGGTCCTTGCCGAATTCGGCGAGGTTGATCGGCTGCAACACCTCGGTGACGATCTTGGTGGGCAGCGGCATGTTGACAGGCGCGAGGACGCTGAGCCCGAAGGGAAAGCCGAACGTGATCGGCATGATGTTCGATCGGAATAGCTTGCGCTCCAACCTGGTGAGCCGCAGCAGGCGCGCCAGCCACTGCCCTCGAGTCAAGAACAACTGACTTTCCTGACCGCCGATGGAGACGGCGGGAACGATCGGAACATGTGATTCCAGCGCTGTGGTGATATAGCCGGTTCGGCCGTCGAAGTTGATGACGTTTTCCTGCAGGGTCGGCCGGTACACGTCGTAGTCGCCGCCCGGGAAGACCAACACGACCGCACCGGCGGCCAAGGCCTTGGCGGCGTTCTCGCGCGTCGCCCGAATCACTCCAGTGCGCCGGAAGAAGTCACCGGCGGGCCCGGCAAAGATGGTGTCGAAGCCCAGTGCGTAGAGCGGGCGGTCGTAGCCGTACGTGTCGTAATAGTCCACGGCGAATACCGACAGGTCCAACGTGAGCATGCCGCCGGAATGGTTACCCACCACCAGCGAGGGTCCCGGTGGGATGTTGCCCAGGCCCCGCACCTCCGACCGGAAATACCGCTTGACGATCGGCCGGGTCAGCCCGATGACGTGCTCGGTCAGACCGCGGTCCCATTTGTCGACTTCGGTCGAGTCGTTGCGGGTGTGGCTCATGTCAACCTCGCTCGTCGTTGAGCGTGAGCTGATGGTACGCCGCCGGTCGGGCGACGACGCGCGTTTGTTGTCGCTGTGAGGCGGGCACTTTGGGTGCCTCTCGTCCCAGCGACGCCTGTGGCGCCTGTGACTTAGGCCGGCGACGGACTCACATGCCGAAGTGTGCGCGACGCACCGCCGCCACGGCCTCCGGCGGTCCGCTCACCTCGACCTCCGCCGCGCCACGCCGGCCGAAGAGATACAGCAGCAGCTCACCCGGTTGACCACGCAGCAGCGCCACCGGTGCACCCGGCCGCGCCGTCGCCCGCTCGCCGGTGCCATCCCACTCGACCTCCATGCCGCAACCCTCAAGCCGCCTACTCAGAAAGCGACCGCCGCGGCGAACGTTGCGCCACAACGCCGCGTCCATCTCGGGCGCCAGAACCCGCGGCCCAAGCCCATGAGCCCTGCGGACGTCCTCGTGATGAACGAAGAACTCGTTGAGATTCGCCAGCGCGCGAACCCACCCGATGCGGAAGAACCCGACGGGCGGGCCGGACCGGATCCGCGCGACGAGCCACGTGAAGTCGTTGCGCCGGGCCAACACGGCCCGGCGCCGCTCGGCGAAATGCTGGAAGCGGCCGGGTAAAACCAGGCACGGGCCGGCAATCGGATCGTGTTCTCGCAGCACGAGATGGGCGGCGAGATCGCGAGTGGTCCAGCCCTCGATCAGCGTGGGCGCCGAAGGACCGAGCTCGTCGAAAAGCTCACAGAGCGCATGTCGCTCCCGCTCGTCCGGCGACGCCACAGCGAAAGCCTTAGCTGCGCAATGGTTCTCGGCCAAGAGCGGGCGTGACATCGGCGGGAACCTCTGTTTCCTCGGGCTCCGGTGTTGCACCGTGTTCGGCCAGCCAGCGTTCGGCGTCGATGGCCGCTGCGCAGCCGCTGCCGGCGGCGGTGACGGCCTGGCGGTAGGTGCGGTCCACCAGGTCCCCGGCGGCGAACACCCCCTCGATCGAGGTGGCCGTGGTGCGGCCCTGCACCAGCACATAACCCTCGGGATCGGTGTCAAGGACATCGCGCACCAACTCCGAACGCGGATCGTGACCGATCGCCACGAACACCCCCGTGACCGCCAGAGTGGACTCCCGCCCGGTGACGGTGTCCCGCACCCGCAAACCCGTCACCGTCTGATCCCCCTGCACCCCCAACACCGCCGCGTTGGTCACGAAGGTGATCTTGTCGTTGGCGCGCGCACGCTCGAGCATAATGCGCGACGCCCGGAACTCCTCGCGGCGATGCACCAAGGTGACACTGCGCGCGAACCGGGTCAAAAACGTGGCCTCCTCCATCGCCGAGTCCCCACCACCGATGACCGCGATGTCTTGATCCCGAAAAAAGAACCCGTCACAGGTCGCACACGAACTCACCCCACGCCCCAGCAACTCCTGCTCACCGGGCACCCCCAAATACCGCGCCGCCGCACCCATCGCCAAGATCACCGCCCGCGCGCAAAACGTCTCACCCTCGGTCGTCGTCACCGACTTCACCGACCCGCCCAACGACACCGACTCCACGTCCTCCATCCGCAGATCGGCCCCGAAACGCAACGCCTGCTCACGCATCTGATCCATCAACTCCGGACCCGTGATGCCCTCACGAAAACCCGGGAAATTCTCCACCTCAGTGGTCGTCATCAACGCCCCACCAAACGACGTCCCCTCAAACACCACCGGCGCCAACTGCGCCCGCGCCGCATACAACGCCGCGGTATACCCAGCAGGACCCGAACCGATGATGATCACGTCGTGGATGTCGGAGTCAGTCATGGCCGCCACAGTACTGCGTCCCAATGATCCTGCGACAGGAGAACCTGACGCCTGAAAAGCACACAACGACGCCCGTCTCCACCAAACCGCGAAACGACCTTGCTGAAACCCACTGCAGTGCAACGACTTACAAATCAACACTGCAACGCAAGGTGGTTAAACCAGCCAGGATTACCAAACTCATTAGACGACGCGAAAAGGAAATACTCTGGCCGCCAACCGAATCGAACGTGAGGCGGCACACACAACCAGGAGTTGTGTGCTCACAACGTCTACACCTCTACTGGAGTCCCGCCAAACCGTGCACTATGGCAATCGTGACCCGTGGGTCCAACGGAGTGCCTGCGGGTACTCACTGCTGACCGACATCATCGCCGATGTCGCGACACCACAGCCGAGTAGCCGAGCAGCCCAGCCCGAGAAGCCGCGTGCCTACACCGCCGGAAGTCACCCAAGCCGGCATCACAGGCCAGCGAAGGAGAGAACACCACATGACCACAGCACGTCCCGCCAAGACTCGCAATGAGGGCCAGTGGGCGCTGGGCAATCTCGAACCGCTCAACGACACCGAGCAGATCAAGCACGACGACGGGCCGCTGAACGTGCGCGACCGGATCATCGACAAATACGCCAAAGAGGGCTTCGACAGCATCGACAAGAGCGATCTGCGGATGCGCTTCAAGTGGATGGGTCTGTACACCCAGCGCGAGCAAGGCTACGACGGCAGCTGGACCGGCGACGAGAACATCGACAAGCTCGAGGCCAAGTACTTCATGATGCGCGTGCGCTCCGACGGCAAGCCGATGTCGGCGCAGACGCTGCGCGTCCTGGGTCAGGTCTCGTCCGAGTTCGGCCGCGACACCGCCGACATCGGCGACCGGGAGAACGTGCAGTTCCACTGGCTGCGGATCGAGGACGTTCCCGAGGTCTGGCGCCGGCTCGAATCCGTCGGCCTGTCGAGCATCGAGGCCTGCGGCGACTGCCCCCGCGGCATCCACGGCAGCCCGCTGGCCGGCGACTCCCTCGACGAGGTGCTCGACGCTTCGCCGGCGATCGACGAGATCATCCAGCGCTTCCTGGGCAACCCCGAATACGCCAACCTGCCCCGCAAGTACAAGACCGCGATCTCGGGCCTGCAGGACGTCTCCCACGAGACCCACGACGTCGCGTTCATCGGCGTCAACCACCCCGAGCACGGCCCGGGCATGGACCTGTGGGTGGGCGGCGGCCTGTCGACCAACCCGATGCTGGCCCAGCGGGTCGGCGTCTGGGTGCCCCTGGACGAGGTGCCCGACGTGTGGGAAGCGGTCACCAAGGTGTTCCGCGACTACGGCTACCGGCGGATGCGCGCCAAGGCCCGCATCAAGTTCCTGGTCAAGGATTGGGGCGTCGAAAAGTTCCGCGAGGTGATGGAGACCGAGTACCTCGGCCGCAAGATGATCGACGGCCCGGCCCCCGATCCGGCCAAGCACCCGATCGACCACGTCGGCGTCCAGAAGATCAAGAACGGCCGCAACGCCGTCGGTGTCGCCGCCATCGCCGGACGCGTCACGGGCACCATCCTGCAGGCGGTGGCCGACCTGATGGAGCAGGTCGGCTCCGACCGCGCCCGCTTCAGCCCCTTCCAGAAGCTGATCATTCTCGACGTGCCCGACGACAAGGTCGATTTCCTGGTCACCGAGCTGGACAAGCTGGGACTGCCGTCGAAGCCGTCGAACTGGCGCAAGAGCACGATGGGCTGCACCGGCATCGAGTTCTGCAAGTTGTCGTTTGCCGAAACCCGGGTTCGCGCACAGACTTTGGTGCCCGAGTTGGAGGAGCGCCTGGCCGACGTCAACGACGACCTCGACGTGCCGATCACCGTGCACCTCAACGGGTGCCCGAACTCGTGCGCCCGGATTCAGGTGGCCGACATCGGGTTCAAGGGCCAGTGGATCGACAACGGCGACGGCACGTCGGTCGAAGGCTTCCAGGTTCACCTCGGTGGCGGTCTCGGCGAGGAAAGCGGTTTCGGCCGGAAACTGCGCCAGCACAAGGTCACCAGCGACGAACTCGGCGACTACATCGACCGCGTGACGCGCAAGTTCCTGGAACAACGGGAAAGTGGCGAGCGTTTCGCGAACTGGGCGCTGCGCGCCGAAGAGGAAGACCTGCGCTAAGGGCCACCCGACACCACCGAGGAGAGCGCTGACGTTAAGAGCTGAGGACGACGAGATGAGCGAAGTGGTGACCAACTTCACCGAGGAAGAGCTGCGCGAGCTGGCCGAGCGCGGGGCGGCCGAGATGGAAGGCGCCGAGGCCAAGGACATCCTGCGCTGGGCCGACGAGCACTTCGGCGGCCCCGACGGCCCGCGTAACTGGGCCACCTGCCGGTGGGTGGTGGCCTGCAACATGCAGGAGGCACTGACGGTGTCGCTGGCGGCCGACGTGCGCCCGGGCGTGCCGGTCGTCTTCCTGGACACCGGCTACCACTTCGCCGAGACCCTCGGCACCCGCGACGCGGTCGAGTCCGTCTACGACATCCACCTGCTCAACATCACCCCGGAGCACACGGTGGCCGAGCAGGACGAGCTGATGGGCAAGGACCTGTTCGCCCGCGACCCCAACGAGTGCTGCCGGCTGCGCAAGGTGGTGCCCCTGCGCAAGGCGCTGAGCGGGTACGCCGCGTGGGTCACCGGGCTGCGCCGGGTGGAGTCCCCGACCCGCGCCGACGCCCCGGTGATCGGCTACGACGAGTCGTTCGGCCTGGTCAAGGTCAACCCGCTGGTGGCCTGGACCGACGAGGACGTCGACGAGTACATCGAAAAGAACGGCGTTCTGGTCAACCCGCTGGTGGAGGACGGCTACCCATCGATCGGCTGCGCTCCCTGCACCAGGAAGCCGGCCCCCGGCGAGGACCCGCGCAGCGGCCGGTGGGCCGGCCGCAACAAGACCGAATGCGGGTTGCACGCCTCATGAGCACACTCGTTCTCACCGCGCACGGCAGCCGCGATCCGCGCTCGGGCGCCAACGCCCGAGCCGTGGCCGGCCAGCTGCGCGCCATGCGCCCCGACCTCGACGTGCGACTGGCCTTCCTGGAGCTCAGCGCACCGAACTTCGTCGACGTCCTGTCCGGGTTGCCCGACAAACGCGACGCGGTGGTCGCCCCGTTGCTGCTGGCCAGCGCCTACCACGCGCGCCTCGACATCCCCAAGCAGATCGAGCGTGCCGGGGCCTACGGCGTGCGGCAGGCCGGCGTGCTGGGCGAAGACGACCGGCTGCTCTCGGTCCTGAGCGAACGGCTCGCCGAGGCCGGGGTGTCCCCGCTCGACGGCGAAGTCGGGGTGATGGTGGTCGCGATCGGGTCGTCGAACACCGCGGCCAACGCGCGCACCGCGAAGGTGGCGGCCCGGCTGTCCGCCGGCACGCGCTGGGCCGGCACCGCCATGGCCTTCGCCACCCGGCCCGAGGCGTCGGTGGCCGACGCCGCCGAGCGGTTGCGCCGCCGCGGCGCCCGCCGGCTGGTCATCGCGCCCTGGTTCCTGGCGCCGGGACTCATCACCGACGGCGTGTCAACCTACGCGCGCGACAACGGGATTCCGATGGCGGCGCCGCTGGGGGCGCACCGCCTGGTGGCCGAGACCGTGCTGGACCGCTTCGAGGAGGCGCTGGCCGACAACGCCGCGGCCTAGATCTTGGTTGCGCGAGCTGCTGATATGGCTCAACAGGTCTCGGATCGCCCCCGCGGGCGGGGTGCGGCCGCCGACCCAGATCGCGCGAAACTTGCGCCGTAGGTCCAAGTCCCGGATCGTGACCGCGTGCAGCCGGCCCACCGCCAGGTCGTCGGCGACCGCCAGTCGGCTCATGGCGGCCGGCCCGGCCCCGGCGAGCACGGCGGCGCGCATGGCCGCGGCCGACGTCAACTCCAGCACGGGCTGCGCTTGCTGCATGTCCTCGCCCAGCACCTGACGCAAGGCCACAGTCAGCGAATCGCGGATGCCCGAATGGGGTTCGCGCGCCACCAAGGGCGTGTCGGCGAGTTCGCGGGCGGTCACCACCCGCGACCGTCGGGCCCACTTGTGGCCCGGCGGTACCACGATCACCAGCTCGTCCTGCCCCACCACGCAGCTTCCCAATCCCTTAGGCTGGCCGGGGTTTTCGACGAATCCCAGATCGACGGTCCCGTCGCGGACCGCCGCGATGGCGTGGTCGCTGTTGGTCGCGGTCAGGATCACCTGCGGCGCGCTGCCCCCGCGCCGCGTCGACTCGGTCTGCAGGGAGAGCAGCCAATGCGGCATCAGCTGCTCGGAAATCGTCTGGCTGGCCGCCACCCTGATGCGTTCGCGGCCTTCCTTGCGCAGCCCGCCCAAGCCCGCGTCGATCTCGTTGGCGACCTCGAGCAGGCGTGCGGCCCAATCCGCCACGATCAGCCCCGCGGGCGTCAGTTCCGAACCCCGCGTCGTCCGCGCGGCCAGCGTGACCCCGACCTGGGCCTCCATCGACGCGAGCCGTCGAGACACGGCCTGCTGGGTGATCCCGAGCTCGCGGGCGGCGCGCCCGAGGCTGCCCGTCTCGGCGATCGTCAAAAAGACCTCGAACGAGGCGAGTTCGGGCATCCGGGGGCTGAGCGGCATGGTGGGTCGGTCACAATCTGTAGGCGTGACACAACCATAGCTTGTGACTCCACAACATCGAAACCTCTAGTCGCGCCCCGGCCGGCTGAGCACCATGGGAGACATGACCCACACAGCCCAATACCACGTCGCGGTCGTGGGTTCCGGTCCGTCGGGATTCTTCGCGGCGGCATCACTGCTGAAGGCCGCCGACGCCTCCGAGTTCGGTGTCGCGGTCGACATGCTCGAGATGCTGCCCACCCCTTGGGGGCTGGTGCGGTCGGGCGTGGCGCCGGATCACCCGAAGATCAAGTCGGTCAGCCAGCAGTTCGAGAAGACCGCCGAGGACCCCCGCTTTCGCTTCTTCGGCAACATCAAGGTGGGCGAGCACGTCTCGGCCGGCGAACTCGCCGAGCGCTACGACGCGGTGATCTACGCCGTCGGCGCCCAGTCCGACCGCGCCCTCAACATTCCCGGCGAACACCTGCCCGGCAGCGTGGCCGCGGTCGACTTCGTCGGCTGGTACAACGCGCACCCGCACTTCGAGCAGATGTCGCCCGATCTGTCGGGCGCCCGCGCCGTCGTGGTGGGCAACGGCAACGTGGCCGTCGACGTCGCCCGCATGCTGGTGACCGACCCCGACGTCCTCGCGCGCACCGACATCGCCGACCACGCGCTGGAGTCGTTGCGGCCCTGCGGCGTCGAGGAAGTGATGCTGATCGGGCGGCGCGGTCCGCTGCAAAGCGCCTTCACCACACTGGAATTGCGTGAGCTCGGCGAGCTCGAAGGTGTCGACGTGGTGGTCGACCCGGCCGAGCTGGAGGGCATCACCGACGACGATGTGGCCGCCGCCGGCAAGGTCACCAAGAACAACATCAAGGTGCTGCGCGAGTATGCCTGCCGCGCACCCCGGCCCGGGCATCGGCGAATCGTGTTGCGGTTCTTCACCTCTCCGATCGAGATCAAAGGAGGCGAGAGGGTGGAGAGCATCGTGCTGGGCCGCAACGAGCTGGTCACCGACGCCGGCGGCCGGATGGTCGCCAAGGACACCGGCGCGCGCGAGGAAGTGCCCGTGCAGCTGGTGGTGCGCTCGGTCGGCTATCGGGGCGTGACCATCCCGGGGCTGGCGTTCGACGACAAGAACGGGACGATCCCCCACACCAGCGGCCGGGTCGAGGGCAGCCGCAACGAGTACGTGGCCGGCTGGATCAAGCGCGGTCCGTCCGGGGTCATCGGCACCAACAAGAAGTGCTCCCAGGACACCGTCGACACCGTGCTGGCCGACCTGGCCGCCAAGTCGGTGGATCGCGCGAGCGACTATGGCGACCAACTCGCCGAGTGGCTCACCTCGCGCCAGCCCCAACTGGTCACCGCCGCGCACTGGCGGGCCATCGACCGCTTCGAGCGAGAGGCCGGTGAGCCGCACGGGCGGCCCCGCGCAAAATTGGCCAGCCTGACCGAGCTACTGCGAATCGGGCACGGCTAATCTCCGATAGCCAATAGGGAAGGACAACATTCATGGGCTACGTCATCGCTGAACCCTGCGTCGACATCAAGGACAAGGCGTGCATCGAGGAATGCCCCGTCGACTGCATCTACGAGGGCGCGCGGATGCTCTACATCCACCCCGACGAGTGCGTCGACTGCGGCGCCTGCGAGCCGGTGTGCCCGGTCGAGTCCATTTACTACGAAGACGACCTGCCCGGTGAATACAGCGAGTACACGCAGATCAACGCCGACTTCTTCGCGCAGCTGGGCTCACCCGGTGGCGCGTCGAAGGTCGGGCTGACCGAGAACGACCCCGCCGCGGTCAAGAACCTCGAGAGCCGGGCCGAGGCCACGTAGGGCATCTTGTCCCCGGCACCGCGGAGGCTTTTCGTAAGGTGAGCCCATGCGGACAGCCCGAATCATCCACGTCATCCGGCAAATAGGGTCGCTCGTCGTCACGGCCGTGACCGCCGTGTCCACCCTCAACGCATACCGGCCGTTGGCGCGCAGCGGATACGCCTCGCTCTTCTCGTGGATGTTCGGGCTGGTCGTCACCGAGTTGCCGCTGCAGACCCTGGTCAGCCAGCTCGGCGGTCTGGCGTTGACGGCTCGACGCCTGACTCCGCCGGTGCGGATCGCGGCTTGGACGGTGGCGGGCGTGTCGGCGCTGGGCCTGCTGAACTTCAGCCGCGCCGGGCACCGGGCCAACGTGCCACTGACCGAGGCGCTGGACGGCGGCTTGGGAGCGTCTCGCCTCACCGAATCGGGGGATCTGTGGCGCAAGCCGGCCGGCGGCGGAACCGCCAAGACGCCGGGGCTGTTGCGGATGATGCGCATCTATCGCGACTATGCCCACGACTCCAACATCAGCTACGGCGAATTCGGCAGCGCCAACCAGCTGGACATCTGGCGTCGCCCCGACCTGGACCCGACGGGAAAGGCGCCGGTGCTTTTCCAGATCCCGGGCGGCGCCTGGATGACGGGAAACAAACGGGGACAAGCCCATCCGTTGATGAGTCACCTGGCCGAGTTGGGCTGGGTCTGCGTGGCGATCAACTACCGGCACAGCCCCCGCAACACCTGGCCCGACCACATCATCGACGTCAAGCGCGCCCTGACCTGGGTCAAGGCGCACATCGCCGAATACGGCGGCGATCCCGAATTCATCGCCATCACGGGCGGTTCGGCGGGCGGCCACCTGTCGTCGCTGGCCGCGCTCACCCCCAACGACCCGCAGTTCCAGCCCGGCTTCGAGGACGCCGACACCCGGGTGCAGGCGGCCGTGCCGTTCTACGGCGTCTACGACTTCACCCGGTTCAACGACGCGATGCACCCGATGATGCCCGCGCTGCTCGTCAAATCCGTTGTCAAGCAACGGCCTTCGACCAACATACAGCCGTTCGTCAACGCGTCGCCGGTCAACCACGTCGCGCCCGACGCTCCCCCGTTCTTCGTCCTGCACGGCCGCAACGACTCGCTGGTGCCGGTCGAGCAGGCGCGTGGGTTTGTCGAGCGGCTGCGGCAGGTCAGCGAGCAGCCCGTCGTGTACGCCGAATTGCCATTCACCCAACACGCTTTCGACATCTTCGGTTCGGCGCGTGCGGCGCACACCGCGGTCGCCGTCGAGCAATTCCTGGCCGAGGTCTATGCGACGCGCCGTCAGGCCAATGTGGCCTAGCCGCTGAGCATCTGGGCTACCACGGCGGCGATGATCGCCTCCGGGTCCTGCTCGATGCCGACGGCGCGTAGTTCGCCGCCGATCGCGAGCGACGCGATGCCGTGCACCAGTGACCACAGCGGCGCGGCGAGTTCGCGCGGGTCGTGACCGGCGGCAACGCCCGCCTGCTGGCACGTCGTGATCGCGTCGAGGAGGTCACCGAACGCCTGCTCGCCGGCGACGGCGAGGTCGGGATGGTCGGCCTTGGAGAGCTCGGCGCCGAACATGACCCGGTAGTGATCCGGGTGGGCGACGGCCCAGCGCACATACGCGCGGCCGAGTTCGATCACCCGGCCCTTCGGGTCGGGCGTGGTGTCGGCGACCGCCGCCATTTCGGCGTGCAGGTCGCGGAAGCCCTGTTCGGCCACCGTGGCCAGCAGCGCGGCCTTATCGGCGAAGTGCCGGTACGGGGCGGCGGCGCTGACCCCGGCGCGCCGCGCCGCCTCGGTGAGCGTGAACCCCTTCGGCCCCTTCTCGGCCACCAGCGACAGCGCGGCGCTGGTCAGGGCGCGCTTCAGGTCGCCGTGGTGGTAGCTGTCCCGCCGCGTCGAACCCGTCGATGATTTTCGCTCACGTGCCATGTTGACGACATTAACATTAGGGACTATGTTAAAGCCATTCACATCTTCGGAAGGGGACGAAAAAATGGACCAGCAACTCATCACGCCCCGCGCCGGCGACCGCGACCGGGAGAGGGCGGCCGCACGCCTCGGCCAAGCGTTCGCGCAGGGGTACCTGGAACTGGATGAGTACGAGCAGCGGGTGCAGGCGGTGTTCGGCATGCACACCACCGGGGAGCTCAACCAGCTCCTCTCCGACCTGCCGCTCGAGCGGATCCGGCGCGCGGATCCACGCCGCCGCGCCGCGCGCATCGAGGCCGCCCGCCGCGGCGTGCGCCTGCACCTCGCCGCCTACCTCGCCATGACCGTCGTCGTGCTGACCGTGTGGGCGGCCGTGGCCGCCACCACCGGCGCCACGTACTTCTGGCCGATATGGCCCATCCTCGGCGCCGGGATCGGCCTCGTCAGCCACGCACTGGGCATCCGCCCAGCCGTGAAAACCGTTGCAAGGTAAGGAATTAGTCATGTCATGGGCAGTGATCACCGGCGCCAGCTCCGGGCTGGGCGCAATTTTCGCCGACCAGCTGGCGCGGCGGGGCATGTCGCTACTGCTCGCCGGGCGCGACGAAGCTCGGCTGAGCGCGGTGGCGCAGTGGGTCGACCCGCACGCCGAACTGGTCGTCGGCGATCTCGGCACCCGGGCCGGCGTCGACGCCCTCGTTGCCCGCCTGGACGGGCGGGAGGTCGACGTGCTGGTCAACAACGCCGGCTTCGGCACCTACGGCCCGTTCGCGGAGCTCGACGCCGCGCGCGAGCACGAGCTGGTCGCGGTCAACGTCGACGCGTTGGTGCGGCTGACCCACGCGGTGCTTCCCGGCATGCTGGACCGCGGCCGGGGCGGCGTCCTGAATGTCGCGTCCACCATCGCCTTTCAGCCCGGGCCGTATCAGGCCACCTACGGCGCGTCGAAGGCGTTCGTGCTGTCGCTGAGCCAAGCGCTGTGGGCCGAGACGCGCGGCTCGGGGGTCACCGTCACCGCGCTGTGCCCCGGCCCCACCCGGACCGGGTTCGTCGACGCGCTGGGGTCGGACGTCTCGCACACCGCGATCTATCGCCGGCTCGCGGCACCCGAGCCCGTCGTGGCCGCCGGGCTGCGCGCCCTGGACCGGGGCCGCGCCGTCGTCGTGCCCGGGTGGCGCTATCGGGTGATGGCTACGGGCGCACGATTGATGCCCGGGTCGGTCTCGTCGCTCGTCAGCGGACGGATGCTGCGGCCCGCCGCGGCGAAGTAACCGAAACCTCTCACTGCACCGTGACGGTGGCCGTATAGGTGCACGCCGGTTTGGAGTCCTTGCCGACGAAGCTGGTGTAGGAGGTGCCGATCGTCGTGGTCCCCGGCTTCAACGCGGTGAACTGCCACACCTCGGTGCCGGGCGCCCCCAACGCGTCGGAGCTCGGCGGCACGAATTCATGACTGGTTTGCTTGAGGACCGTCGGGTCGCCGACCTTGGTCTCCGGCGTCCACCGGTACGGGGTGGTGTAATTCGAGCCCAGCTTCACGATCAGCGTGTTGCCGACAGCCAGGGTGATGCTCTGCGTGATGGCGTCCTGCGTGAGCACCTCGTTCATCGGTACCTGCAGCGTCTTGGTCGACGGCGGGTTCCTGGACGCGAAGTGGCAGCCCACCAGCATCGGCGAAACGAGCATCGCGACGGTCACCAAGAGCCTGATCTTCCCGACAGTCATCGAGCCCATTATGGCGTCTGGCGCTCGGTCACAATGCCCGACCGGACGTAGGAACGGATGTTGGACAGGCGTCAGCCGCCCGGCTCAAGCCCGATCGTCGCGGCGTCGTCTGGTGAGGATCAGCAAATCAACCGGCAGCAGACCACGAGGGATCTCGACAAATGTGAGAAACCACACTCCTGAGCGAAGCGCCGGGCTGGTCAACGCAGGCCCGTGGTCCGCGTTCACCGCGGTTCCGCGCGTCGGCGGCCCCTCAGATAGTCGTCGATGGCATCGCCATAGGGTAAGCGGCCCGCGGCGAGCTGTTCGTCGAGATACTGCTCGAAGGTGACCGTGCCCGCGGCGTGCTCGGGGGCCAGATTCGCGCCGGCACGGAATGCACGAAATGCCTTGCCCGGCAATCGGATCGGCATGATGGCTCGCCGCTTTCCGACGATCGACAGGTAGCTGCGGGCGAGGCCGTGGAAGGGGCGGACCTGCGGACCGCCGAAGTCCGGCGCCCGCCCGACCGGCTCTCCGAGCGCCAAGCGGGCCAACCGCTCGCCCACCTCGCGCACGTCGACCGGTTGGAAACTCAACCCCGACGGCAGCGGCATAACCGGCGATTTCGCAAGCATCCGCAAGATCACGGCGATCAGATCGTGAAACTGGGTCGCGCGCAGCACTGTCCACGGCAGGTCCGACTCGGTGATCGCGCGTTCGTTGGCGAGCATCGTGCGGTAGAAGGCGAATGGGACGCGGTCAATTCCGACGATGGAGACGTACACCAGATGCGGTGCGCCCACTCGTTTCGCCGCCGCGACCAAGTGCTCGGTGGGATAGACGCAATGCACGATGGTGTCGACGCCGTCCATCGCGGCGTCCAGCCCGTCACCGGTTCGCACGTCGCCGACGACGTGCGAAACGTCGGTGGACTGCCGCCGCCGTCCGCGGCTCAGTACGCGGACGTCCTTACCCGCGGCGGCAAGATGGTCGACCACGATCCGGCCCACGGTGCCGGTGCCGCCGGTGACCAGTACTCGGTTCGTCATACCTTATGAACCGGACAGGCCCGCCCGATGTGACAACTGCCCGGCGAGAAAGCTCAGCTTGTCGGGGTTGGCCATGGCCCGCAGGGCCGCTATCCGGTCGCCGATGACCTCGAAGGACAGGACCCCGGCCAGCATGTCGCCCTCGAAAGCCAGGATCGCCGGCTCGCCGTTGATCTCGACGACATCGAGACGCAGACCTTCCTGCGCCAGGTTCCTGCTGAACACACGGGCCGCGTAGTGGGCCACCCGGTCGCGGCCCGCGACTACGCGCCGGGCGGCCGCCACCTTGCCGCCGCCGTCGGCCGTGGAGGTCACATCGTCGGTCAAGATCTCCACGAGCCCGGCCACGTCGCCGGCGCGGGCGGCCGCGAAGAATTGGTCGACCAGGCGCCGCCACTGCGCCCGATCCGGCTGAAAACGCGGCCGGGGTTCACCCAGTCGTTGCCGCGCACGCCGGTACACCTGCCGGACGTTGGCTTCCGACATATCCAGGATCTCGGCGATTTCGAAATGGCTGTACCCGAACGCTTCTCGCAGCACGAACGCAGCCCGCTCGTTCGGGCCGAGCCGCTCCATCAAGCTCAGCAGCGCGATCGACACCGACTCGCGCTGCTCGGCGGTTTCCAGCGGGCCCAGTGTCCGGTCGTCGGTGAGGACGGGCTCGGGCAACCACGGGCCGGGATAGACTTCCCGACGCGCGCGGGCCGAGGTGAGCCGATTGAGACACAGGTTCGTGACGGCCTTGGTAAGCCACGCCGGCAGCGATTCGATGTGCCCCGGGTTTGCCCCGTGAAGCCGCAGGTATGCATCCTGCACCGCGTCTTCCGCTTCGCTCGCCGACCCCAGCAGTCGGTACGCCAGCCAGAACAGGCGCGGCCGCTGAGCCTCGAAATCCTGCGCGAGCTCGCTCACACTGCCCAGCCTGCCACGGCCCGAATGAAGCCGTTTCCGGTCCGGGAAGTCTGAATGCCCGTGCGCGGCCGCAAAATTTAATATCGCGGGCGCTATCGCGTTTGAGATTCGCATGGCGCCCCGCATGCGGGGCTGAAGTGACTCAAGTGACAACCCTGCCCGCCCAAGCCCCGCTCGGCGCAACCCGGGCAAGTCCGGCAGGATGGGCTGGTGTTTGGCCTTGTCCTGATCGTCGCGCTCGTTTCCACCGTCATTGTCGGGACGGTCCTCGGGCGGCGCTATCGGGTGGGCCCCCCGGTGCTGCTCATCGTGCTCGGCACCCTGCTGGGTCTGGTCCCCAGTTTCGCTCACGTGCACATCAACGGTGAGATCGTGCTGCTGCTCTTCCTGCCGGCGATCCTGTACTGGGAGGGCCTGAACACCAGTTTCCGGGAGATCCGGGCCAACGCGCGCATCATCGTTTTTCTCAGCGTCGCCCTGGTGATCGCGACGGCGGTGGCGGTGTCGTGGACGGCGCGGGCGCTGGGCATGGACTCGCACACGGCGGCCGTCCTGGGCGCCGTGCTCTCCCCCACCGACGCCGCCGCGGTGGCCGGCTTGGCGAAGAAGTTGCCACGCCGGTCGGTCACCGTGTTGAAGGCCGAAAGTCTCATCAACGACGGCACGGCCCTGGTCCTGTTTGCCGTCACGGTCCACGTCGCGATCGGCGGATCGGCGATCACCCCGGCCGACCTGGTCGGTCGCTTCGTGGGCTCCTACCTGGGCGGCATCGCCGCGGGGCTGCTGGTCGGCGGAGCGGTCACGTTGCTGCGCAAGAGAATGGACGCCCCCCAGGAGGAAATGGCGTTGAGCCTGCTGACGCCGTTCGCGGCGTTCTTGCTGGCCCAAAGCATGGAGTGCAGCGGGGTGGTCGCGGTCATGGTCGCGGCCCTGGTGCTCGCCTACGCCGGGCCGCTGGTGATCCGCGCGCGATCCCGCCTGCAGGCATACGCGTTCTGGGACGGTGCGACCTTCCTGCTCAACGGCTCGTTGTGGGTGTTCGTCGGCGTCCAGATACCCGGGGCGCTGCGCGGCATCGCGGGCGTCGACGGCGGGGTCCGGCACGCCCTGTTCATCGCGCTCGCCGTCACCGCCGTGGTGATTCTGTCGCGGGTTTTCTGGGGCGAGCTCACCGTGCTGCTGATCCGGCTGATCGACCGCCGAGAGGCGCAGCGCGAACGTCGCGTCAGCTGGCGTCAGCGCTTCGTCACGGCCTGGGCGGGATTCCGCGGGGCGGTGTCGCTTGCCGCGGCGCTGGCCGTCCCGACCACCACGCTCAGCGGCGCGCCGTTCCCGGACCGCAGCCTGCTCATCTTCATCGTGGTAGTCGTCATCCTGGTGACGGTGCTGGTTCAGGGCAGCACGCTGCCCGCCGTGGTGCGCTGGGCGAAGATGCCCGAGGACCAGGCCCACGCCAAGGAATTGCAGCTGGCCCGCACCCGGGGCGTGCGGGCCGCCCTCGACGCGCTGCCGGCGGTCGCCGACGAGGTCGGCATCGGCGACGACCTGCGGCGGCGGCTGCAGAAGGAATACGAAGAAAAGGCCGCGCTGGCCCTCGCCACCGAAGACGGCTCGACGAACAGCCACCTCGTCAAGAAAAAGGATCTGGTGCGTCAGGTGCGGCTGGGCATGCTCGACCGCAAGCGCCGGGAGATCACCGCGCTGCGCAACCAGAACCTCATCGACGACATCGTGCTGCGCGAGCTGCAAAACGATATGGACCTCGAGGAAGTGCAGCTGCTCGACGCCGCCGAGAACGAGTAAGGCCCGTCGGTCGTCGACCGTACAGTCGGCTCCATGTTGCAGACGGTGGCGATCCGCGGGTATCGCTCGCTGCGCGAGGTGATCCTGCCGCTAGGGCGGCTGTCGGTCGTCACCGGCGCCAACGGCGCCGGCAAGTCGTCGCTGTACCGCGCGCTGCGGCTGCTGGCCGATTGCGGCCGCGGCGAGGTGATCGCCTCGCTCGCCCGCGAGGGCGGGCTGCAGTCCGCGCTGTGGGCCGGACCCGAGCAGCTGACGGGCGCCCGCCGCTCCGGGAACGCAGAGGGCACGGTGCGCACCCGTCCCGTTTCCCTCGAATTGGGCTTCGCCTCAGATGATTTCGGCTATCTCGTCGACCTTGGGGTGCCGCAGATGGCGGGGTTCGAGTCCGCCTTCGGCCGCGATCCCGAGATCAAACGGGAAGCGTTGTTCGCCGGCCCGGTGCTGCGCGCCAGCGCAATAGTCGTGCGCCGCACGCGCGACTTCGCCGAGGTGAGCGCCGACTCGGGCCGCGGCTTCGACGAACTGTCCCGCTCGTTGCCGTCGTACCGCAGCGTGCTGGCCGAGTACGCCCACCCGCATGCGCTGCCCGAACTCGCTGCCGTGCGCGAACGGCTGCGCGGGTGGCGGTTCTACGACGGCTTCCGCGTCGACCCGGGGGCGCCGGCGCGGCACCCGCAGGTGGGCACGCGCACCCCCGTGCTCTCCGACGATGGCAGTGATCTGGCCGCCGCGATCCAAACGGTCATCGAGGCGGGTTTCGACGACCTGAGCCGCGCCGTCGCCGACGCGTTCGACGGAGCCACGGTGTCGGTCGCCGTCCATGACGGGCTGTTCGACCTGCAGCTGCGGCAGCGCGGCATGCTGCGACCGCTGCGCTCAGCCGAACTGTCCGATGGCACACTGCGATTCCTGCTGTGGGCCGCCGCGCTGTCGAGCCCGGAGGCGCCGTCGCTGATGGTGCTCAACGAACCGGAGACCTCGCTGCATCCGGACTTGGTGCGGCCGCTCGCCGGGCTGATCCGCAGCGCCGCCGAGCGGACGCAGGTCCTGGTGGTCACCCATTCCCGTGCGCTGCTCGAATTCCTCGACACCGTGCCGGTCGCCGACGCCGAAGGGACCGACGGCGCCGTCGAGATCGAGCTGTACAAGGAATGGGGCGAAACGCGCGTCGCCGGTCAGGGACTGCTGAGCACGCCGCCGTGGGACTGGGGCAAGCGCTAGTTTCGCGCGGTGACCGCGTTGAGTGTGCCTCTACGGCGGCGCCGCCCGGCGTGTCGCCACCGTGGTCGCACACGCAAAGCCCTGGACGCACACTCGACCAAACTTGCCCGGTAGGCAATATTGCCTACCGGGCACGACGGATACGTGGCCTGGGCGGCAAGCGAATTCGGGCCCGCCGACCAAGCGGGCCTGCGCGCGGCGCTGGGCCGCTGGTTCGGGCCCGAGTCGAACGGCTAGGCGCGGGCCCAACGGCGCCGACGACCGACCGTAGCCGGGTTCGGCGGAATTCACGGACTGTTCAGGCCAGCGTCAAGTCCACATTGTTGAGTGCACACGCGCGCCGCGTGTCCTCACGTTATGCGCGTTGTACAGGTCGCCAATTTCTATGGCCCTCGCTCCGGCGGCCTTCGCACCGCGGTGGACCGGCTGGGCGCCGAATATTGCGCCAGCGGGCACGAGGTGTTCCTGATCGTTCCCGGCCAGCGCGCCGGGCGCAGTCAGTTGCGCACCGGCGTGGTGCGAATCACCCTGCCGGCCCGGCTGATTCCCCTGACCGGTGGCTACCGCGCGGTGCTGCCCGGACCGGTCAAGGCGCTGCTGGCGGCATTGCGGCCCGACGCCTTGGAGGTGTCCGACCGGCTCACGCTGCGCTCACTGGGCCGTTGGGGCCGCAACCACGGCGCCACGACCGTGATGATCTCCCATGAGCGACTGGATCGGCTTGTGGGACAAGTCCTTCCGCGCCGTATGGCGGTGAAGTTCGCCGATCTGGCCAACGCGCGCACCGCGGCCGATTACGACACGGTGGTGTGCACCACCGGTTTCGCGCGTGAGGAATTCGATCGAATCGGCGCGACGAACACCGTGACGGTCCCGCTGGGCGTGGATTTGCAGACCTTTCACCCGCGCCGGCACTCGTACCTGGTGCGACGGCGCTGGGCCGCACCGACTCAGCTGCTGGTAGTCCACTGCGGCCGGCTGTCGGTGGAAAAGCGCGTCGACCGCAGCATCGACGCAATCGGCGAGCTGCGCCACGCCGGGGTCGATGCCCGGCTCGTCATCGTCGGCGAAGGTCCGTTGCGGGCCAGGCTTCAGCGCCAGGCCGCCCGGCTGCCGGTGGACTTCACCGGTTTCGTCTCCGATCGGCACACGGTGGCCGGGCTGCTGGCCTCGGCCGACGTGACCCTGGCGCCCGGTCCGCACGAGACATTCGGGCTGGCCGCGCTGGAGTCGCTGGCCTGCGGGACGCCGGCCGTGGTTTCACGCACGTCGGCGCTGAGCGAGATCATCACTCCGGACAGCGGCGCTTTGGCCGACAATCACCCGGCCGCGCTCGCGCGAGCGGTCAGCGCCGTCACCAGTCGTCCCGAGCACCACCGTCGCGTCTCCGCGCGACGCCGCGCCGAGGACTTCACGTGGCACCGGGCGGCGGAGGGCATGCTGGCCTCCCTGGGCGCGCCCCTGGACGATCAGCCCGACGACGCCGAACACACGGCTTAATCGCCCTCGGCACGCTCGGGCTTCCAGCCGACGTACGTCAAGTACAGCCCGGCGGACGCGAGGCAGACGAACAACACCCATATCGCCGCGTACATACCCGAGCTGTACATCGCGTCGCCGGCGGCGTCGTAGGCACGGGGAACGGTCAACAACAGCACGCCGCGTATCGCGAAAAACCAGCCCACGGCGGACACGATGATCGCCGCGAGGCTGCCCCAGTACTGGTGAAGCGCGATGATGAGGAGGCCGCCCATCAAGAGGATCGCCCCATAAAGCCACGCCCACATGGGATTTGCCTTGAACTCCGTGAACAGCGTCTGCATGTGGGAGCCGCGCACCGCGACCGTGATCGGCACGATCGTGAGAAACGGGCCGAGCACGCGGGCGAACATGCGGGTACGGGTCTGCGATTGCTCGGAGGTACTCATCGCTCCTGCTCCATCTTCTGCTCAACAGGACGCTACGCCTCTTATTGCTGCGCGGGGCCACGTTTCGCGCGGCCGCTAGGCTCGGTGCACACGACCAGGGAGGCGAATCGTGGGAGCCCGAGACCAGGTGTTGATCAGCGTCGCGGCGTTGGCTGACCTCATCGACGCGGGCGATCCGGTCACCATCATCGATGTCCGGTGGCGCCTCGATGAGCCCGACGGGCGGCCCGCGTACCTGGAGGGCCACCTACCGGGCGCGGTGTACGCCTCCCTCGATGACGAACTCAGCGATCACGCGATCGCCGGACGTGGCCGTCACCCGCTGCCGTCGAGAAGCGATCTGCAGGCCGCCGCGCGGCGCTGGGGAGTCCGAGAGGACTCCGCGGTGGTGGTTTACGACGACTGGAATTGCGCCGGCTCGGCGCGCGCCTGGTGGGTGTTGACCGCGGCCGGGCTGCCGAACGTCCGCATCCTGGACGGCGGCCTGGCCGCCTGGCGATCGGCCGGGCGGAGCCTGGAAACCGGCGAGGTGACACCCCAACCCGGGAATGTGACTGTGCCGCAAGATGATCTGTATGCCGGGGACCGACCCACCCTGACGGCCGAGCAAGCCGGCGCCGGCGGGGTGACGTTGCTCGATGCGCGGGCGCCGGAACGCTTCCGCGGCGAGGTCGAACCGATCGACCCCGCTGCCGGTCACATCCCCGGCGCCAGTAACCTGCCCAGCACCGCCGTCCTGGCCGCCGACGGCACGTTCGTCGGCGACCACGCGCTCACCCAACTGCTGGCCGACCGCGGGATCGACCCCGACGGCCCGTTGGGCGCCTATTGCGGCTCGGGCGTGACCGCCAGTGTCACGATCGCCGCCCTCGCCGCGCTGGGCACCGAGGCGGCGCTGTTTCCCGGGTCGTGGTCCGAGTGGTGTTCGGACCCGGGACGCGCGATCGCCCGCGGCCCCGAGTAACGATCAGACGCCGGCCCAATTCCGCAGGAACGCCGCGGTTACCCGGGCGGCGTTGTTCGCCGCGATCCGCTTGTAGCAGAAGAACTGAAACGGAAAGCCCGGCAGGTGAAGCGGATCGCCCGGCCCGTCGGTGATGCCCCGGATGCCCACGAACGGGACACCGTGCGCGTCGGCCACGGTCTGGGCGGCGGCGGTCTCCATGTCCGTCGCATCAAAGGCCGGGTCCGACGTCGCGGCGATGTTGAGGTTGCTGAGCAGGGCGCTTTTCAGCCAGCGGCCCGCCGCCTGCCGGAAGTTGCCGGTATAGCGGAGCGAGCGATCGGGCGCGGTGCGGGGCTGGCAGCCGAAAACGTCGCCGCCGTTCGGGATGCAGGGAAACGCCACGCCGTTGTTGTTGTCCCAACTGCAGCCGTCACCCCCGACGACGACCTGCGGCCGGCGGCGCAGATCGATCCTCCCGACGACGCTTTCCAGTGCGACGGAAAGCTTCTCGGCCGCGGCGAGCATGCCGGGGTCGACCGGGCGAAACGTCCCGCCGTTGTCCAGGGTCCAGCGCGCCGGCACGGCGACGTCCGCGATGCGGGTGCGCCCCGCCCCACCGGCGACACCCGAAAACACGACTCCGCCAATCGCACTGGACGATGTCAAGGCGGCCTCGACGGTGTCGACGGCGTTCACCAGACCGATGCCGGTCATCGCCACGATCACCTTGGCGCCCGCAATCGAACCGAGGTAGAAGTGCCGACGGTCGGCGACCACCACGGGATCGGGATCGAGCGCGGTGTGGGACAGCACCGCGTCGGCTTCGGCCGGGAAGGCGGACAGCACCAGGGTGCGCCGCTCGCCGCGATCCACATCACCCACCGCCCCAGTAAACGCCACGACGACGCCGGTCGGGGCGCGCTTGGGCCCGCCTTTGCCGATTCGGGCCCTCCCCGGGTGGGCCAGCGGCTAGTCTCAGCGGCGTTGCAGCCAACCCGGGGGGGCGGTCCACAGAGGAGCACGCTCATGCTCGAAGTGATCGAAAGAAAGCCGCGCCGCGAATCCCACAAGCCGCCGGTGCTATTCGTGCACGGCGCATGGCATGGTGCCTGGTGTTGGGACGAGCATTTCCTGGACTTCTTCGCGGAGAAGGGCCACCGAGCGGTTGCGGTGAGCCTGCGCGGTCACGGCAAGAGCCCGGCGCCCAAGTCGATGCGGTTGTGTTCGATCGCGGACTTCGTTGCCGACGTCGCCGCGGTTGCCGACGGCCTGCCCGAACGACCGGTGGTGGTCGGCCACTCCATGGGCGGCTTTGTGGTGCAGAAATATCTGGAATCGCACGACGCGGCCGCCGCCGTGCTGCTGGCCTCGGTGCCGCCGAGCGGAATCGGGGGATTCTTGGCGCGCAGGCTCAAGCGACACCCGTGGTACACCGCCAGCGGCCTGGCCAGGACGAGGTCGTTGCGCGGTGTCGGTGGCACACCGGAATTGGCCCGCGAAACCTTCTTCTCGCCGTCGACCCCCGACGCCGATGTGGCGCGCTACGCCGCGGCACTCGACGAAGAGTACGCACTGAGGATCGCGATCGACATGTTGTGGCTCGACCTGCCCCGACCGCACCTCGTCAGCACCCCGCTGCTGGTGCTGGGAGCTGAGGACGACGTGTGTTTCACCGCACGGGAAGTCCGGTCCACCGCGGCCGCCTACGACACCGAAGCGGAGATCTTCCCTAAGATGAGCCACGACATGATGCTCGACCCCGGGTGGCTTGCCGTCGCCGAACGAATCCACGCATGGCTCGAAATATGTGTGCCCACAAGGTGACTGCGCGATGACGGGCCGGCTCGACGGCAAGGTCGCGATCATCACCGGGGCGAGCACCGGTCTGGGACCCGTGTTGGGCTCACTGTTCGTCTCCGAAGGCGCCAACGTGTTGCTCGCCGCGCGACGCGAGGAACTGGTTCGCGATGCCGCCGACGCGGCCGGTCCCGGAGCCATCGCGATGCGCGCGGATGTGACCGACGAGCATGATGTCGCGGCCATGGTGGCGCGTGCCGTCACCGAGTTCGGCCATGTCGACATCTTGTGCAACAATGCCGCCGCGCCCGGGCAAGACCGCTGGATCTGGGAGCAGACCCTGGACAACTGGAACGCCACCATCGCCATCGACGTCACCGCGGCGATGCTGTGCACGCGGGAAGTGCTCAACCAGTCGATGTTGGCGCGGCGCCGCGGCGTCATCATCAACTTCTCCTCCACGGCCGGCTATTCCGGCATCGTCCGCAAGAGCCACTACGTCACCGCCAAGGCGTCGCTTCGGGCGTTCACCAAGGCCGTGGCGCTGGAGGTCGGCCCGCACGGCATCCGGTGCAACTGCATAGTGCCCGGGGCCATCGACACCGAGCTGTGGCGTCGATGGGTGCAACGCACGGCCGACGAGCGCGGGGTCGACTTCGCCACCCAACGCGCCAACCTCGTCAAAGGCGTTGCCCTGCAGGATATCTCCACGCCTGATGACGTCGCCAACCTGGCGCTGTTCCTGGCCGGCGACGAAAGCCGGACCATCACCGGCCAATCGATCCCCGTCGACGCCGGAGGGTACATGCAGGGATGAGCACGGTTGCCCCACGACTCTCGGTGGCCACACCCGTGGTGACGATGTTTCCAAAGACCAGCGGCGACTGGGAGAAACACGCCTCCATCGAGGACCTGGCGCGGATCGCCGAAGCGGCGGATCGGCTCGGCTACCACCACCTGACCTGCAGCGAACACATCGCGCTGCCCGCGGCCGAGACGCACCGCCGCGGCACCCGGTACTGGGACCCGCTGGCGACCTTCGGCTACCTGTCCGCGCGCACCCGACGAATTCGGTTGGCCACCAACGTGCTGGTGCTCGGATATCACCATCCGCTCGAGATCGCCAAGCGCTACGGCACACTGGACAGGGTCAGCGACGGCAGGCTCATCCTCGGGGTCGGCGTCGGCAGCCTCAAAGAAGAGTTCGAACTCCTCGGCGCACCCTTCGACGACCGCGGACCGCGCGGCGACGACGCGCTCAGGGCGCTGCGCGCGGCGCTGTCCGTCCCCGAACCCGCCTACCACGGCGAGTTCTATTCGTTCGACGGCATGGTCGTCGATCCGTGCGCGGTGCAGGAGCGTGTCCCGATCTGGATCGGCGGCCGGACGCTGCGGTCGCTGCGGCGCGCGGCGGCCCTGGCGGACGGCTGGGCACCCTTCAACGTGGATCTGCATCAAGCGCGAGACTGGTTGAGCCGCTTCGATCTTCGTCCCGGATTCGAGGTCGTCCTGCCGCCGCCGAGAACACTGGACCCGATCAACGATCCGGAGCGGACCCGCGACGCCGTCGGCGAGGCCGCCGCGCACGGCGCCACCATCGTGCCCGCCGTCTTCCGCCACACCTCGCTGCAGCATTATCTGGACAACCTGCAGGCGCTCGCCGAGCTGCAGTCCCCCGGGACCGCCGCGTGATACGCGTCCGCGCAGGCATATTCAGCCTCACCGCGGCCGCACCGGCCGACGACGACGGCAGTTATCTGCGGTGGCACCTGCTGGACCACATGCCGGAGCAGTATCAACTGCCGGGCATCGTGCACGGGCTACGCTGGATCGCCGACGGCGACTATCCCGCGCACCGCCTGGCCGGCCACGGCCCCCTCGGGGAGGTCGGCAACGCGGTTCACTACCTGGTCAGTGAGCCGGTCGAGGACACCTTCGACGATTTCGTCGCGCTCGGCCGCGCGCTGCGCGAGAACGGGCGGTTCCCGGTCGTCCGGCCGTCCCTGCAAGTGTGCGGCCTGCGCTTGCTGCAGTGGCAATCCTCGCCGCGCGCTTTCGTTTCCGCCGAGGTGGTGCCGTTTCGGCCGCACCGCGGCGTCGTGCTGATCGTCGAGGAACCCGTCGACGGACGCCGCCCGGACGAGTGGCTGCAATGGCTGCATGCCGAGCACCACCCGGCGCTGCTCGCCGTGCCGGGCACGGCCGGCGCGTGGACATTCGGTTCCAGCGCCGGCTGGAGCCGCCTGCCGCGGGGCTGGCGAACGGACCACCAGTACATCACCGTCATCTACCTCGACGACGACCCGCTGACCACGGCCGACGCCCTGGCCCCGGTCATCGAACAGCGGTGGCGATCATCCGCCGTCCGGCCATTGTTCGCCGGACCGCTACGCAGCATGGTCAGTTGGGAAGCCTGGCGGTAAACCCTGCGGTTGACTGGCCGCCAGAGAAATGAGACCTTCCCGAAACGAATGGGACCTATAGTCCTCGCTGGCAAAGGAGGTGAGATGACGAATCGGTACATTCTCGCGGCCGTGGGGATCGTCCTGGCGGCCGGCGTGCCCGGCTGTTCCGGCAAAGGGAGCCAACCGGCGACCCCGAGTTCGAGTCCGGTCTCGGTAACCACGACCGTCATGATCGACGGGAACAAACACACGATGACCGCGGGGGTCGGCTGCACCAGTTCGGCGGCGCAACCCAACGCGTCGCCCCCGGAATCGGGGGACCTCACCACCCGCATCAGCGTGCGCGACGATACGGCGTCGGTGTCGCTGGCCCTTTCGGACGAGAAACCGCCCATGGTGGACGGATTCGCGATCTCGCTCACGCTGCCCGCCGGCCAGTACCAACTCCCCTATCAGGCGACCAAGTCGGCAACCCAGGTGCAAGCGACCAAGCAGGGTAAGAGCTACACGGTGACCGGGACCGGTCAAGCGACAACCCCGGGCCAAAGCGGTATGCGCCCGGTGACTTTCGGGGTGCACGTCACCTGCCCGTGAAAAGGTGAACCCGTGGTTGTCTACCGCGATCGCCTCTGCGATGCTGGCAGCTTGGACATCTTCGCGGAGTGGCAGAGCGGTGGTACGGAACTGCGTTGGCGGTCGACAACCGCAGCCAACGATGCGCACGAGGTCGCGGTGTTCAGTCGCCGCTGCGGCACACCGGGCGCACCGGCCCTGGTGCTCGTGCACGGTTTCCCGACGTCGAGCATCGACTACTTCGCTCTAACGGGTGAACTGGGCTCCGAGTTCGACATCTACCTGCTGGACTTCCCGGGCTACGGCCTGTCCGACAAACCGGCTGAGCCCTACGTGTATTCGCTCTACGACGACGCGCGTCTGCTCGTCTACGCGATCACCCAGGTGTGGAATCTGACCGAATACCGCATGCTCACCCATGACCGCGGCAGCAGCGTGGGGATGATCGCGCTGGAGATGCTGGCGGCCCTTGATCCGCCGGCCGTACCCGCCGATCTCATCGTGACCAACGCGAACATCTACCTGCCCCTGTCCAACCTCACGGTGTTCCAGACCGCGCTGCTCGATCCCGCCACCGGGCGGCCCACCGCGGCGGCGGCGACGCCGGAGATGCTCGCGGCCGGCCTGGGAGCCAGCACCTTCATGCCACGGCGAACGCTCGACGACCCGGAGATCGCCGCGCTGGCCCGGTGCTTTGCCTACAACGACGGGATCGGCGTGCTGCCCGACACGATCCAATACCTTCACGAACGCGCCGCGGACGAAACGGGTTGGCTGGAAGCGCTTTCCAAGAGCCCGGTCAACACCACGGTGGTGTGGGGGTTGCACGACAATATCGCGCCGCTGCGCGTCCCCAACCATGTCTGGCAGACCTATCTGAGGACCAAACCCGGCCGTAACCGCTACTGGGTGGTGCCCGGCGCCGACCACTACCTGCAATGCGACGCCCCCGGGCAATTGGCCCAAATCGTTCGACTCACCGCCCAGGGTGGGGACATTCCGCTGCAGACGCTCGGCAATGCGCCCGACGGCGCGGTGCTGGTGGACCAAAGTGCGTCCTAGGCGCGCCGAGCGCCCGGCTGGCCGCACGTTCGAGCTCGAGCGCCCGGCTGGCCGCGCGTTCGACGGCCGGGGCGCCGCTCTAGCGATCCGACCCTGAACGCGGTTGCATGGTCATGAGTCCCCGGGAGCGTGCTCGATAAGGCGCCAGAAGAACTTATACAGTGGTGCGGCGGCATTAGACGGCCCCGAGCTTCTCTCGATCGAGATGGCGTGATCAATAGCGACACGCAATGATTCGGGATCGGTGCCGTACTTTGCGGACCATCCATCGATGTCGGCGGTAACCTTTTGGATCCACCAGTCGAATGCCTCCTTGATCACGCTGTCACCGCGATGCTGGCCGTTCATGTACATCTGATAAAGCTGCTCGTGCTCGTGCTTGGCCGCGTCGGTCATGCGCAAAAGCTATCGCAATCGTTGTCTACCCCGGCCGAGCGCCCGGCTGGCCGCACGTTCGAGCTCGAGCGCCCGGCTGGCCGGGCACTCGCCAAGGCGAACCGCGTAGTTCAGCCGGTGACGACGGGCAGGCGCGCCCACCCGCGCACGCTCGCGGTGTGCGCCCGCTGGGCGGTCGCGTAGTCGACTTCCCAGTCGGGCCAGCGCTTGAGGACCTCTTCGATGGCCACCCGGCCTTCCATCCGGGCCAGCGCCGAGCCGAGGCAGAAGTGCAGGCCCTGCCCGAAACTCAGGTGGCCGCCTTCGCGGTGAATGTCATAGCGATCCGGATCGACGAACCGGCGATCGTCTCGGTTGGCAGAACCGTTGAGCAGCAACATGTATGAGCCCTCCGGTACGACCCGGCCGTAGAGTTCGGCGTCCTGGGCCACGTACCGGGCCTGCACCGGCGACGGCGGCTCGTAACGCAGTGTCTCCTCGACCGCGCCGGGGATCAGGGACGGGTCGGCGACGAGTTCGCGGCGCTGATCCGGGTGATCCGACAGCAGCTGTCCCATGAAGCCGATCAGCCGGGCCGTGGTCTCGTTCCCGGCGCCGGCGATCATGGCGGTGTAGGCCAGCACCTCGGTTCTCGACAAGGGCCGCCGCGTGCCGTCGGGTTCCTCGATCTCGGCCCGCAGCAGATCGGTCATCAGGTCATCGGAGGGGTGACCGGCCCGCCATTCGATGTATTCGGCGAACACGACGATGCTGTCCTCGAACAGCTTGGCATTGACCTCAGCGGGGTCACGCTCGTCGGACAACTCGATGGAAGCTCCGCCGCGATCGCGAATCTTGGCCTGGTCCTGCTCGGGAATGCCCAACAGGTAGCCGATGGTCCGCATCGGCATCATCGCCCCGAGATCGGCGATGAAATCAAAGCCGCCGGCACCGATCAGCGGGTCCAGCTCTCGGACACAGAATTCCCGCACCAGCGCCTCCACGGCCAGCATGCGGCGCGGCGTGAAGACCCGGGACAGCAACCGGCGGTGCAAGTCGTGCAAGGGCGGGTCCTCGAACAGCAGAATGCCCGGTGGCACTTCGATATTGGCGAACAAGATGTCGGCCGTGGTTCCCCGACCGGATCGGTAGGTCTGCCAGTTGGGCAGTTCGCGCGCCACGTCCTCGTAGCGGCTCAGCGCGTAGAAGTTGTACTTCTCGTTGTAATACAGCGGCGCCTCGTCGCGCATGCGCTTCCACACGGGGTAGGGATTGTCGTCGATGTCGGAGTCGAACGGGTCGTAATACAAGTCGACCGTGCTGGTACCTGTCATGCTCAGTCCCCTTCGATGGAAGCGTCCGGTCAGTCGTTTCGGTGCAGGAAGCCGTGCAGGACGGCCTGGGTGAGTTCTTCGACGATCACCTTTTTCGCCGGTGGCCGGGCGCCGAAATAGGTGGAGCGCAACGCGGCCATTCCGGCGATCATCGCCACCGTCGAATGAGCCGGAAGGTCGGGGTGTTCGGCCCGCAACCCCCGCAGGTTCATCCCCTCGGCGCTGATCTGCCCGAGCACCGTGACCGCCCGCCTGACCTCGGGAATGCCCGCGTCGGCCGCCTCCTCATCGCTGAGGGCCTCCGATGCCATCAGCGTCAACAACAGACCCTGATGTTCGACGAACACGTCGTAGAGTTGCCCGACGAAATGCCGGGCCAGCTCCTCCTCGTCGGTCTCCTCGGGGACGACGGATTGCCAGGTACGGCCGAATTCGTCGACGAAGCTGGTGAAGGGCAGGACCAGCGCCTCGCGGAACAGCGCCGCCTTCGACCCGAAATTCCGGAACAGCAGGTGTTCGGTGACACCTGCGGCCTGGGCGATTTCACGCGTCGTCGTGCTCCGGTAGTCCTGGCGCGCAAACAGAGCCCGCGCGGCGTCGAGCAGCAGCCTGCGCGGCTCCCCCCGGGGCCGACGCGCCCCCGTAGCCGGTATCGGCCGCTTAATTGCTCGCTGGGGCACCGAGTTCCACTCCTCCGTAACTGGCCGTCTTGGGGATAGTATCCACTATCCCCGTAAGATAGTATCCACTACCTTAAAGAAGCGCTTCATCGAAAGGGTGACATCATGGGCGCTGTCATCATGCTTGGCACGCTGTTCGGCCTGATCGTCCTGATATTCGGGCTGGTACTGCGCTTCGATCCCGAGGCGCGCCGCGCGCCGGGTGACGAGGGCCGCCAGTGAACACCGAAATGACGCCCCAGATGGCAGGGGCGATGTACTTTGCCTACGTCAGTGGCATCGCGTTCATCGTCATTGGGATTTATCTGAGCTACCGCCGCCGACGGATCCACCCACTGCTTCTTCTGAGCATCTCGGCGATCTCGTTCTCGTGGATCGAGTCCCCGTACGACTGGGCGATGTATGCCCAGTTTCCGCCCGCGCTGCCCCGCATGCCGTCCTGGTGGCCGTTGAACGTCACGTGGGGCGGGTTACCGTCTTCGGTGCCCATCGGCTACGTCTCGTACTTCGCTATACCCGCCCTGACCGGGGCCGCCCTCGGCCGTTGGCTGAGCGCAAAGTTCGGCTGGCGCAGGCCAATCCCCCTCCTCGTGGTCGGTCTCGCCGTCGGGGTCTGCTGGGCCTTGTTTTTCAACGCCTTCACGGGGGCCCAACTCGGCAACTTCTACTACGGGTACGTGATTCCCGGCCTCGCGATCTTCGAGGGGACCAAGCACCAGTACCCGCTCTACGATTCCCTCGCCATGGGCATCCAGATGATGGTCTTCACGTACCTGCTCGGACGGACCGACTCCGAGGGCCGAAATGTGATCGAGATGTGGGCGGACAAACGAGCGGGATCTCGCCTGCAATCGTCGGTGCTGTCCGTCGTCGCCGTCATCGTCGTCGGGCACCTGGTTTACGGCGCGGTCTTCGCGCCTCACTTCGCCACGAAACTGGGCGGCTTTGTGACTGCGGGTCCCACGGAACAGCTGTACCCGGGCGTACCGAACCAACCCAAATAGGAGTAGCTCACGCCTTTCCGGTAGCCGTCAGCCGAGGGCCTCGGGCAGCACGACTTCACCGACGCGTTTGAGATACGGCCACGCGACGTCCGGTGGCAACCCGCCGCACAGCGGCGACAGGTTGAGCACCTGACCGGCGCGAACGCGCGAAATCGCTTCTGGCACAGAGATAATGATGTGTGAACTCGGCGCGGCCCGTAGCTCGTCGACGGTGTTCACGTGCGAGAAGCCGGCCGTCGTCTCGTCCCCGGGATTCCACGCGGCATAGGTTCGCACGTCGTGCAGCAGATGCTCCCCGATCTCTTTCCACGCCTGGTCCACGTCGTCGGCGACGAAGACGACCGACGGGGTGTCGCGGCTGGGGAACATCGTCGGCCCCGGCTTATGGCCGTGCTCGCGGCATGCCTCTTCGTAAGCCTCCTGCATGCCGGGAGCGTTGGCGTTGCCCAGCATGCCCAGGCCGTACCTGCCGGCTCGGCGGGCCGCGGCGACCGTCCCGCCACCCCACATCAGCCCCGGCCCGCCGGCGGTCAGCGGGCGAGGTGTCACAGTGATCCGCCGTCCGTCTTCGACGACGGTTTCACCGGCAAGCAGTCGCCGCAACAGCGCGAGTTTCTCGTCGCAGAGGCGGCCACGGGTCTTCATCGACACGCCGAAGTGCTCGAACTCCTCGGGCCGATAGCCCAAGGCCAGAATGTACGACGCCCGCCCGTTGCTGAGGATGTCGAGGACCGCCATGTCCTCGGCGAGACGCACGGTTTCGTAGAACGGAAGGATCAGGATCAGGCTCAGCGCCAGACGCCGGGTGCGCGCGGCCACCGCTGAGGCCAGCAAAAACGGTGCCGGCAGGTATCCGTCTTCGGAGCCGTGGTGCTCACAGAGGACAGCGGCGAGGCCGCCGTGTTCCTCGGCCCACGCGCACATTTCGGGTGCCGCGGCGTACAGATCGGTTGGGGGCGCGGCCCACTCGGGGTCGCGCATGTCGAAGCGCAGTGTGTACACGCGAACTCCTAGCTGACCTAATCTTTGTGTGACGTAGGCTACGCGTTCAGTCGAATACGTGCCGCGGCAGGGTGGTCGGGATCTCCAGGGAGCTCAGCAGGCCCGGGGGCGCGTCGACGACGTAGGGAATCGCGTTCACCACCCGCATGGCCGTGGCTGCCATCGCGGCGTGTCCGGCGCCGTGACCCTCGGCCGCACCGAGGGTCAGCACGCAGTGGATGTCGGGGTCGCCCGCGATGTCGACCCGATACGTCGCGTCGAACTCCGAGGCCGGCCAGTCGGGCGCGACATCACGGGCCATCCGGATGACGTGCTCGATCACGATGGCCTCGCGACCGTTGACGACCCCGGCGGCCCGGGTCCGCACGGCACCGCAGGTGCCCGCCTTGATGGTGCCGAACGCCACCTCGATGTCGCGATCCGTCAGCTCGCGGTCGAGCGATGCGCGCACCTGCTCCACTTCCACCCCGAGGCCGCTGGCGATCAGGTATATCGGTGCCTGCCAAGCCATCTCGATGAACCCCGGCGTCCTGAGCATGGGCTCGAAATCCAGCGGGCGACCGAACCCCATCCCGTCCATCATCACGTCGGCCACCGGGTAATGGTCGTTGAGCGCGACCTCGCTGGCCGTGATGGTGCGGATGTTCTTGGACTGCGTCGTCATCAGCAGGGCGAGCTGATCGGAGGCGAACCCGGGAAAGATGCCCGAAACGTAGAACGACGCGCCGCCGGCCTTCGCCGCCGCGTCGAGTTGGTCGCGCCAGTCCGGGGCGAAATACGCCGGCGGGTACACCAGGCTCGTCGACGACGTCGACACGACATTGATGCCGGCCCGCAGCAGCCGCAGGTAGTCGGGCACCGCGGCCCCGTCACGTTCGGGGCCGCTCGCCGCGTACACCACGCAGTCGGGCGACAAGGCGATCAGCGCATCGGCGTCGTTGGTGGCCGCCACGCCCAGTGGCTTGCCGCCCGCCAATTCGCCGGCATCCCTGCCGACCTTGTCCGGCGAATGCACCCAGACGCCAACCAGTTCCAGATCCGGTCGGCCGGCGACGGCGGCGATCGCGATCGATCCGACTCCCCCGCTGGACCACACGGCGGTACGGATGGGCACCGGCATTCTCCTCACTCGGCGTGGGCCCGCGCGGCGGCGCCCGCCGCGCGTTCCAGGTATGACCACGCGACATCCGGCGCGAGGCCGCCGCACAGCGGGTGCAGTGGCAGCGGCCGGCCGCCGCGCACGTAGTCGGTCGCGTCGTCCGCGGTCAAAACGCGGTATGGGCCGCCCTCCGCGCGCAGCGCCGCCACGGTGTCGGCGCGGGTGATGCTCGCAACGGAGTCGTCGTGCGGACGGTACGAAGCCGCCGTCACCGCGTCGTGCAACAGGTGGGGTCCGAGCGCATCCCACGCCTCGTCGACGTCGTCGGCGACGAAAACCGCGGTCGGCGCGCCCCGAACGGGAAACTGGACCATCCCGGGTTCATGCCCGTGAGCGCGGCACTGCGCTTCATAGAACTCCTTCAGTCCCGGCCACTCCGTTTGCGAAACGAACCCAAGGCCATGGCGCCCGGCACGCCGGGCGGCGGCCCTGCTGCCGCCGGCGATCAGCATCATCGGCCCACCGGATGAACCGCAGGCCGGCGTGACGCGGATTGTGCGGCCACGATATTCGACGGGCTCACCGCGCACCAACGGGCCGAGCACGGCCAGGATTTCGTCGGCCGCACGGCCGCGGGTGGCCATGTCGATGCCGAAGTGGTCGTACTCCTCGCTGCGATGCCCCACGCCGAACGCATACGACACCCGCCCGCCGCTGATCAGGTCGAGCACGCTCATCTCTTCGGCGAGCCGGACGGGATCCCACAACGGAATCGGCACCGCGGCAAGCAGGATTGCCAACGTGCGTGTCCTGGCCGCGATCGCCGACGCCAACGTCAGCGGCGCGGGCAGGTGGCCGTCGTCGGTGCCGTGATGCTCGGACAGCACCGCCAACACCGCGCCCCGGGTTTCGGCCCACGCGCACATGTCGATCGCCGCGGCGTACAGATCGGCGGCCGGCCCGGCCCAACCCGGGGCCCGCATGTCGAACCTAAGCGTGAACATCGGCACCCGCCCGCCTCTGAGCGACCACGCTGGCCCACATCGTTGCAGAATAACCTAAAATTTGTTCGTTAAGATAGTGCGCGCTTTCTTAATCCTTGACCGCGCTGACCCGCTGCTGTTAGCTTGCAAATCGGACATTACATAGCACAGCCGCCCGCCACCGACGTAAGGGCAACGGCCGCTCCGGCTTTCATGGTGTTCGCAACGCGCACGCACCTGAGGAGGAACAAGATGACGGCTCATCGCGTGGTGGTGTGGGCGACGGGTGGCATCGGCTCGATCGCCATCCGCGCCATCCAGCACCGGCCCAATCTGGATCTGGTCGGTGTGTGGGTGCACTCGCCGGACAAGGACGGCAAAGACGCCGGCGAGCTCGCCAACGGTGAGCCGATCGGCCTGGCCGCCACCAACGACTCGGACGCGCTCATCGCGCTGAAGCCCGACTGCGTCATCTACGCCGCCAGCGGCCCGGAGCGCGACGCGCTGGCCGTGCCGGATTACGTCAGGCTGCTCGAGTCCGGCATCAACGTCGTCACGACCAGCACCACCCGACTGGTCAACCCGCACGCCTACGAACCCGCCGAGTGGCGCGACCAGCTGGTCGCCGCGGCCAAGCGGGGCCAGGTGTCGCTGTACGCGTCGGGAATCGAGCCCGGCTTCGCCGCCGACTACCTGCCGCTGGTGTTGTCCACCCAGTCGTCGTCCATCGACAAGATTCACGCATTCGAGATCGGGCTGTACGACGACTACGGGGTTCCCGACATCATGAGTGACGCCCTGGGTTTCGGCCGGCCGCTCGACTATCAGCCCTGGATCGGCTTCCCGGGCGCGATCGCCGGCGAATGGCAGGGGCAGATCCGGTTGATTGCCGACGCCCTCGGCGCCGAAGTCCAGGAAGTGCGCGAATACTTCGACCGCGCCGTGACCGATCGGACGCTGGAGGTCGCCATGGGCACCGTCGAGGCCGGAACGTGCGGTGCGCTGCGGATGCGCGCGATCGGGGTGGTCGACGGCCGGGAGGCCATCGTCATCGAACACGTCACCCGGCTCGCCCACGACGTCGCCCCGGACTGGCCGACCGGAATCGGCGATCTGTCGTACCGCGTCATGATCAGCGGCGACCCCGACATCGATTGCACCTTGGCGGCGACGCTCAAGGACCCGCGCAAGGCCGGAGTGGCGGGGATGACGTCCGGGGCCGGTGCGATGGTCGCCACGGCCATGCGCGTCGTCAACGCCGTCCCGTATGTCGTTGCCGCAGAACCGGGATTGCTCAGTTCGGTGGACCTGCCGTTGACGATCCCGAAGCACGCGTTCGCAAGCGGATAGATTGCGGCGAACGTCACCCGAGAAGCTGATGCTTCAGCGTCTCGGCAAGCCAATCGCGGTAATCGCCTTGGCGCCAACGCCTGACGCCGACGAGCGCGTGGTACAGGCCGGGGTCGTTATAGATCCAGACGATGTCACGCGCACGGTCGATCGAGAGACCCTTGCGCAGAACCCCTTTGTCGCGTAGCAACCTGGCGATGCGCCGTGCGCCGGCCAGTCGCTCCCGGCCGATCTGGGTCCAAAGCTCGTACACCTGCGGGTCAGTCCCGGCGGCCGAGCGGACGACCTCATAGATGGCGGATACTCGTCTCTGCGCCTCGCTGATGAGGCACGCATAGGTCTCGACGATGTCGACCGGGTCGTCCATCGCGAGCATTTCCAGCGCTTCTGGGCGCTGTGCAAAAGGAACTTGCTTGTCGTCGCCGACGATGGCGCGGTCGTATGCGGTCTTCAGTAGGCAGGGCTTGCCTCCGGCGGCGACGAACACGGTGGAGCGCCCCACTCCGGCCGCCTCGGCGATCGCGTCGATCGAGGTGCCGACGTAACCGCGCTCCACAAAGAGCCGCGTCGCCGCATCGAGCACCAGTTGGCGGGTCGCAGCCGCTTGTTCGGCACGCAACCGGGACTGGTATGGATTGCGCTTCGCAGGACGGGCATCCGCTGGACTCATAGGTCACTGACGATATCAAGAGGCTCATCAGTATCGGTTGCCACCCAACGCAGCGTCCTTTCGCGCCAACGGGAAATCAACACGCCAAACGAGGAATTAATCCGATCCTAGAAGTATTGAGTGTACTAGCAGTATGGCGAATATTCTCCTAATGGAAGCGAGAGGTGACCACCATGGCCGCAAGACCCGTCAAGCTCGGTTTGACCCTGATAGGGCAGAACTCCGTGCCGGAGATGGTCGAAGAGGCGCGTCGCGCGGAGTCGATCGGCTTCGACGTCATCCTGCTACCCGATCACCTCGGCTTCACCGCACCATTGGTTCCACTCGTGGCGATAGCCGAGGCTGCGCCCACGGTCAAGGTCAGCAACCTCGTGATCAACGGGGCGTTCTACCGCCCCGCATTGCTGGCACGCGATCTGGCCGCCGTCGACTCTGCCACCGGCGGGCGGCTGATCATCTCGCTGGGCACCGGCTATGTCGAGCAAGAGTTCGTCGCCGCCGGACTGCCGTTCCCGAGCCCCGCACAGCGGGTCCGCCTCCTGACCGAACACGTGACCGAGATCCGAAGGCTGCTTTCGGATCCCGACCACATCCCACCGCCAGTACAAACCCCACCGCCGATCATGGTCGCCGGCGCCGGAGACAAACTGCTGACGATGGCGGCCCAGCAGGCCGACATCGTGGCCATCGCGTCCATGGGCACCGACGCCGCACTGGCCGAGCGGGTCAGCTTCATCAAGGCCCGAGCCGGTGAGCGCTTCGAGGATATCGAGTTGAGTTTCGGCTTCTTTCAGGTCTCGATGGACGACCCCAGTGATCTGTCGCTGTTGCGCCTGCTCGAACCCGACGCTCCCGAGACCGGGCTTCGCAAGCTGACTACGCTACTCGATCTACCGGTTTCCGCTGCGGCCGAACGCATTCACGGTCTCCACAGCGACCTCGGCATCAGCTATTTCACCTTGAACAAGAGCTTCGGAACGTCGTGGGACACCTTGGAGAAGCTCGTCGCGTCCGTGAAATGACCCGGCCCGCCGCAAAACTCATACCGAAGGAGAACGCAATGTCCCTCAAGAACACGCACCACCGCCTCACCGTGGGCGACAGCTTCCCACAGCTCGAACTGACCGGGGTCGCCGAGGAGCCGATCTCCATTCCCGACCCCGACGGCTCTTTGACGCATCTGCAGTTCCGCCGCTTCGCGGGTTGTCCGATCTGCAACCTGCACCTGCGCTCGATCAGCGGCCGCCTCGGCGAAATCACCGCGGCCGGTGTCCGGGAGGTGGTGGTGTTCCATTCCACCCCAGCCGAATTGCGGCGATACGAGGACGATCTGACCTTCTCCGTGGTCGGTGATCCGGAGAAGAAGCTCTACCGCCGGTTCGGTGTGGAGGCCTCGTCCAGGGCGATACTGAGTCCGGGCGCCTGGCGGGCGCTACCTCGCGGGTGGTGGCACGCCATCAAGGTCGCCGTCACCAAACGCCGCGCGCCGCTTCCTGTCAAACCCACGAACGGGAACCTCGGTTTGCCCGCCGACTTCTTGATCGACGGCGACGGACGCGTCGTCGCAGCGAAATACGGCGAACACGCCTACGACCAATGGTCCGTCGACGAACTGCTGGCCTTGACACACAGCGCGAAGAGCGCATAACCGGCCGGCCCGAAAGCCGGTTCGGCTAACGTGGTCGCAGCCGGCAGTGAGCGGGCCGATCCCGTGACGGCCCCGGTGCCACTGTCCCGACGTAAGAGGTGGTGGTGGGTGCCGGAACCGTCCCCCAACCCACTCGAGGAGCTCACGCTGCGTCAACTGCAGCTCCGCACGAGCATGAAATGGCGCGCGCATCCGGCCGACGTCCTGCCCATGTGGGTCGCCGAGATGGACGTCATGCTGGCACCCACCGTGGCCGAGGCCCTGCGGACGGCCATTGACCACGGCGATACCGGATATCCGTGCGGCACCGCGCTGGCCGAAGCGGTCAGTCAATTCGCGTCTCAGCGCTGGCACTGGGAGGACCTGGACATAAGCCGCACCGCAATCGTCCCGGACGTCATGCTCGGCGCCGTCGAGCTGTTACGTCTGGTCACCGACCGCGGCGATGCCGTCATCGTCAACCCGCCCGTGTACGCCCCCTTTTATGCCTTCGTCTCGCACGACGGCCGCCGAATCGTCGAAGCGCCGCTTGACGGCGAAGGACGAATTGACCTGGGCGCCTTGGAGGACGCCTTCGCGCGCGCCAAAACGTTGGGAGGCAAGGTCGCATACCTGTTGTGCAATCCGCACAACCCCACCGGCTCGGTGCACACGGTCGACGAGCTCGGGGCCGTCGCCGAGCTGGCCCGCCGGTTCGGCGTCCGGGTGGTGTCGGACGAGATTCACGCCCCCGTCGTCTTGTCGGGGTCGCGGTTCACCCCGTACCTGACCGTGCCCGGAGCGGAGAACGCCTTCGCGCTGACATCGGCCTCCAAGGCCTGGAACCTGTCCGGGCTCAAGGCGGCGTTGGCCATCGCCGGCCCGGAGGCCGCCGCGGACCTGCACCGGATGCCGGAGGAGGTCAGCCACGGGCCGAGCCACCTGGGCGTCATCGCCCACGCCGAAGCATTTCGAACCGGTGGCGACTGGCTCGACGAATTGCTGCGCGGCCTGGATGGAAACCGGACGCTGCTCGGCGATCTGGTCGCCGAACACCTGCCGGGGGTGAAATACCAATGGCCGGAAGGGACTTACCTCGCATGGCTCGATTGCCGGGAGCTCGGCTTCATCGAGGAATCCGCCGAGGGCCTTGCGGTGGTTGCCGACCTGGCCGGGCCCGCCCGGTGGTTCCTCGACCACGCCAGGGTGGCGCTCAGTTCCGGGCATGTTTTCGGGACCGGCGGCGCGGGGCACGTCCGACTGAACTTCGCGACCTCGCGGGCAATTCTCACCGAGGCCGTGTCCCGGATGGGCCGCGCGCTCGCCGACGCCGGCTAGCGCCCGCTAGGCGGGGATCTCCTCGGCGCCGCGGCCCAAGTTGCGGAAGCCCTCGGCGGGCTGCTTGAAGCCCAGCACGAACGGCAGTGAACTCAACTCCAGCTTGGCCGTCGCGCCGAGCCGGCGAAAGAAGCTGTACTCGGGTGCCGCGAGGGAAACCTGAGACGTCGCGAGGTCGAGGTAGTGCGTGGACGTTTCCCCGATGTCGTCGAACATGTGGGTCAGCGGTTTGCACTGCGAGCGCACCGACTCGTCCAGGCAGGCCGCGACCGGATCGGTCATCAACACGTATTCGACCACGGGCACCAGGTTTTTCAGCATGCGGTGCACAAGGATGACGTCGAAGCCCGCGAGCTCCGCGTGGCGCTTGACCCGTTGCTCGGCCACCTCGCCCTGATGGGCGACGAACTTCAACGACAGGTTGTCCAATTGCGCGCAACTCGCGCACTCGCAGGCAAGGTCCTTCTTGAAGCGCTCACGCCGCGCGATGAACGCCTCCCGCATCCGGGACAGCCGGTCACACACCAGCACTTTGGCGTCGCCGTCGGGCGCCCAGAAGAACGCGGCGTCCCCCTCCAGCTTCGCCAGCTTCAGGCCTCTGCCGGCGTCGATCACCGCCTCCAGCAGGCCCGCCACCGTAAATTGCGCATGGGCCAGGTGGGTGCGGTTCCACTGCATGTAGTGGGTGTAGCCGCTGATGTCGGCAATGATCAGGACCGCGCGCCGAATCGCCATGAACAAGCCAGTTTAATGTGCACTTGACGTCTAGCCCAATGAAATCTCCCACTAGACGAACTCGAGTTGCCGCGAGAGGCTAACAGGGGCGACCGGCCACCGGAGGAGCTGAATATGGATGTGCTACGGACCCCGGCCTCCCGATTCGAAAACCTGGAGGGCTATCCGTTCGTAGCGAACTACGTTGACGTGGCGGCAAGCGACACCGAGCCGCTGCGCATGCACTTCCTCGACGAGGGCCCGGCCGATGGGCCGCCGATCGTGCTGCTGCACGGCGAACCCACCTGGAGCTACCTCTACCGAACGATGATCCAGCCGCTGGCCGACGCCGGGAACCGCGTGCTCGCCCCCGACCTGATCGGTTTTGGCCGTTCGGACAAGCCCGGCCGGATCGAGGATTACACCTACCAGCGCCACGTCGATTGGGTGACCTCCTGGTTCGAGCGCCTGAACCTCAAGGACGTGACGCTGTTCGTGCAGGATTGGGGATCGCTGATCGGGCTGCGAATCGCCGCCGAGCAGGGTGACCGCATCGCGCGACTGGTCGTGGCGAATGGTTTCCTGCCCACCGCGGAGCGACGCACGCCTCCCGCCTTCTACGCCTGGCGGGCGTTCGCGCGCTACTCCCCCGTGCTGCCCGCGGGCCGCATCGTCTCCGTGGGGACCGTCCGGCGGGTTTCCGCGCGGGTGCGGGCCGGGTACGACGCGCCGTTTCCCGACAAGACGTATCAGGCCGGGGCCCGCGCCTTTCCTCAGTTGGTGCCGACCTCGCCGGACGATCCGGCGGTCCCCGCCAACAGAGCCGCATGGAAAGCCCTGGGCCAATGGGAGAAGCCCTTCCTCGCGATCTTCGGCGCCCGCGACCCCATCCTCGGACAGGCGGACCGTCCCCTGATCAAGCACATCCCCGGCGCCGCGGGCCAGCCACACGCGCGCATCCACGCCAGTCACTTCATCCAGGAAGACTCCGGACCCGAACTGGCCGAACGCATTCTGTCCTGGGAAAAGGCCTTGCGCTAACGGCCGTTGCACGCCGAAATCGACGCCAGCGTGCAGCTCACTCGCACTTCTTCACGCCAACGTCGATCTCGACGACCACTCGCCGCACATGAAATCCATTGCGACAATCCGACTCTCACGCTGCTCTCCCTTGAGATCCGGCGGATCGACAAGGAGTGGGCAGACGAGCGAAGAGCCGCCGGCGGCGATGACGAGACCGGGGCGGCCGATGGGCTCAGCGCGTGACGGCCAGGACGGCTTCGGCCAACTCGGGCCGGCAGACCACCAGATCCGGCAACTTGGGGTCCGGCTGGTTGTAGGCCAGGGCGGAGCCGTCGATGCGCGAGGTATGCAGACCGGCGGCTCGGGCCACCGCCACCGGGGCCGCCGAGTCCCACTCGAATTGGCCGCCGGCATGCACATACACGTCGGACAACCCCTGGACGAGCGAAGCCACCTTGGCCCCGGCCGACCCCATCTCCACCAGCACCCCGTCCAGCGCGTCGCGGACGGTCAGGGCGATGGCGGGCGGCCGGGTGCGCGACACCACGATGCGCGGCTTGCCCGGCGCCGCGGGAGGGGAATCGACCTCGGGGGTGGCCAGGGTGATGCCCTGGGCCGGCAGGGCTACCGCACCGGCAACCAGCTCACCGGACTCCCACAGCGCGACGTGCACCGCCCAGTCGTCGCGGCCGAGCTCGGAGAATTCCCGCGTCCCGTCCAGCGGATCCACGATCCACACCCGCTCCGCGCGCAATCGGACCGGGTTGTCGACACCCTCCTCCGAAAGCACCGCGTCATCGGGCCGCTCGTCGGCGAGAGCCTCCATCAGAAAATCGTGGGATCGCTTGTCCCCCGCGGCTTTTCGTTCGCTCGCGTCCGCATCGGCGAACTCGTCCCGGACCGAGAGCAACAGCCGCCCGGCGTCGGTGGCCAACCGCGCGGCCAGTTCGTGGTCATCCTTCGGCTGCAAGGCCATCACCATCCTTAAGTTGGCAGTGTTGACCAACTTTATCCCGCCAAGGCAACCCGGCGGGCACCACCCCGGCACCGAAGTTTCGGCCGTAATCTGTTGAGCGTGAGCGGGGGCAACGTTCCTTTATCGAGCCGGTTGCGACGCATTCCGCGGGGGCGTCTGATCGTGGTCGGCATCGTCTCGGCGGTCGCGCTGGGCGGCGTACTCACCTTCGTGGCGGTGAAGCTGGCCCAGGGCAACCAAGGCGCTGGACCACCCATCGCCCAGCCGCCACCACCGCAGAGCTTTGCGATCCCGGGCTGCTACAACCTGTCGGTCCCGCCGGTCGAGCGTCCGAAGCGGCTCAACGTGCTGGGCTGTGCGAGCGTCGCCGTTGCGCTGCAAGACATGTCGTGGAGCTCGTGGGGGCCGCAGGGCGCCGACGGGACCGGCACGGCCGTATTCAAGGTCTGCGACCCGAATTGCGCGGCGGGGTATCAGCTCACCGAGCCCGTTGTCGTACATGCGTGGAATCCCCAGCCGCCGCGGCGCGACGCCATCTGCCAGACCGGCCTGCAGATCTTCGCCGACATGGTCCTGGCCTTCCCCAAAGGTGTCCCCCCACCGAATGTGCAGAAGATGAACGCCAGTACAACGGACAGCCGGCGGTCCACTTCGCCAACTATTCGAGCGGCGACACGCGCGGCACCCAGTTCATCGGCTACACGTTCTGTAACTAGCGACCCGCTTCGCCCGGCTTCGCCGCCCTCGCGATCGCCGCTAGACCCGATGGCGGCGACCCGCTTCGCCCGGCTCCGCCGCCCTCGCGATCGCCGCTAGACCCGATGGCGGCGACCCGCTTCGCCCGGCTCCGCCGCCCTCGCGATCGCCGCTAGACCCGATGGCGGCGACCCGCTTCGCCCGGCTCCGCCGCCCTCGCGATCGCCGCTAGACCTCGATCACCACGGCGCCACCCTGGCCGCCGCCCGCACACATGGCCGCGACGCCGATGCCGCCGCCCCGGCGGGCCAGCTCGTAGGCCAGCGTGGTCACCATGCGCGCACCCGACGCGGCGATGGGGTGGCCGAGGCTGCAGCCGCTGCCGGAGAAATTCACCTTCTCCTCGTCGATGCCGTACTCCCGGCACGCGGCGATCGGCACGGAGGCGAACGCCTCGTTGATCTCCCAGAGCGCGACGTCGCCGACCGACAGACCGGCCCGCTGCAGCACCTTGCCGATCACCTTGACGGCGCCCAGGCCAGTGTCCCTGGGGGGGACACCCGCGGCGGCCCACGCCCGGACCGTGCCCATCACGTTGAGGTTCTCGGCGGCGGCGTACTCGCGGTCGACGAGGGCGACCGCCGCGGCGGCGTCGTTGGTGCCACTGCTGTTGCCCGCCGTGATCGAGAATCCCTCGATCTCGGGGTGCAGCACTTTGAGCGCGGCGAGCTTCTCGACGGTGGTGTCCCGGCGAGGATGCTCATCGACGGAAAAGTCGATCACCGAACCGTCGAACTGCGTGACCTTCAGCGGGATGATCTCGTCGACGAACTTGCCCGCGTCCATGGCCGCGATGGCGCGCTGATGCGACCGCGCGGCCCAGGCGTCCATCTCCTCGCGGCTGATGCCCACCGCCTGGGCGGTGTTCCAGCCCACCGTGATCGACATGTCTTTCGCCGGCGCGTCCGGGGTCTCGACGTGGGTCGGCGGCATCCAGCGCTCCTCAAACTTCAGCTCGGGGCCGGGGATGCGCCAGTTGGTCAAGGGGGTCATCGACAACGACTGCACGCCACCGGCGATGAGCACGCGCTCCATCCCGGATCCGATCTGGGCGGCGGCGTTGCCAATGGCGGTCAGGCTGCCCGCGCAGTGCCGGTTCACCGACTGGCCGGGAATGTCCTCCATGCCGGTCGCGGTGGCCGCATACCGCGCCAAATCCCCTCCACCGTAATGCGATTCGGCAAAGATGATGTCGTCGATGGCGGACGGGTCGACGCCGGACCTGCGCACCACCTCCGGAAGCACCGTGGTGATCAGCGTCTCGGGGGGTGTGTTGACGAGCGTGCCTTTGAAGGAACGGCCGATCGCCGTCCTCACGGCTCCGACAATGACGGGTGTAGCCATGTTTTCAACCTCGAACGCTCTGGCTGCGGTCGGCAGCGCGGATGTCAGCAGATGACGCGAATCGTAACAAATACCGTATGGCCAATAGTAAATGGCCTAAGTTCACCTGGAGCAGGTGGGCGATGAACAGGAGACCGACCGTGAAAACCAAAGGCGCTCTGGTCTGGGAGTTGAACCAACCGTGGTCGGTCGAAGAGATCGAGATTGGCCAACCCCGCCGCGGCGAGGTGACGGTGCAACTGGAGACGGCCGGCTTGTGCCACTCCGACCATCACCTGATGACCGGCGACTTTCCGATTCCGAGTTATCCGGTACTGGGCGGGCACGAAGGCGCCGGGATCGTCACCGAGGTAGGCGAGGGTGTCGAGGACCTGGCCGTCGGCGATCACGTCGTCATGTCGTTCATCCCCTCGTGCGGCAAATGCACGCCATGCCAGGTCGGCTTGCGCAATCTGTGCGACCTGGGCATGGGGCTGCTGTCGGGCGCATCGGTCAGCGATGGTTCGTTTCGGGTCACGGCCAAGGGACGCGATGTCATTCCGATGTCGCTGCTGGGGACGTTCGCACCCCATGTGGTGGTGCACCAGACCTCGGTGGTCAAGGTAGACCCGGGCATCCCGTTCGACGTGGCCTGCTTGGTGGGCTGCGGGGTGACCACGGGCTACGGCTCGGCGGTGCGCAGCGCGGCGGTCGGGCCCGGTGACGACGTCGCGGTCATCGGTGTCGGCGGCGTCGGTGTAGCCGCGATTCAGGGCGCGCGGCTGGCCGGAGCGCGCCGCATCTTCGCGGTTGATCCGTTCGAATCGCAACGCGAACGGGCGTTGAAGTTCGGCGCGACCGAAGCTTTCGCGGATGTGGCCGCTGCTGCCGGCGCCATCGCCGAGGCCACCCGGGGAGCGATGTGCCGCAAGGTGATTGTCACGGTCGGTCACTGCGACGGCGGCGAGGTCGAGGCGTGGCTGGGACTGACCGCCAAGGGCGGCAGGTGCGTCCTGACGGCCATGGGCAACGTGATGACCACCGACGTCACCCTCAACCTGGCGGGATTGACGTTGCTGCAGAAAAGCTTGCAGGGCAGCCTGTTTGGCGGGGGGAATCCGCAACACGACATTCCCGCCATCCTCGAGTTGTACAAGTTGGGCCAGCTCAACCTGGACGACATGGTGACGCGCGAGTACACGCTCGAGCAGATCAACGACGGCTACCACGACATGCTCGAGGGTCGCAACGTCCGCGGCATCATCCGCTATACCGACGCTGACCGCGCGTGACGGCAGGCCCTAGGGCACAGTGGGTCCATGACTACCAGATCAGTGGCCGTGCGTAACACCACCGAGCTGGCCGCTTATCGAGTCGCGGCGATGCTCCTCGGCGTGGGGACGCTGCACTTTGTGGCGCCCAAACCGTTCGACACGATCGTCCCCGCCGAACTGCCCGGAAGCGCGCGGTTCTACACCTACGCGTCGGGAGTGGCAGAGGTGGGCGTCGGGGCGGCGCTGCTGTCACGACGCACCAGGCGATTGGCCGCGCTCGCGGCGGCCGTGTTGTTCATCGGGGTGTTCCCGGCGAACGTCAACATGTGCCGGTTGTGGTGGAACAAGCCCTGGCCGATGCGGATCGCCGCCCTGGCCCGACTGCCACTGCAGATTCCCATGATCGCCACCGCACTCAAGATCGCCCGCGACAGCTGACGTCCCGGATCGTCACATGCGCCACAGCAATCCCTGCCCGCGGGGATGGTTGAAGTGCCCGCCTCTCAGCGGCAATTCGCGCGCTGGCTCCCCCTAATCACCCGGTTTGTCGCTCGGAGGCGGGCAGTCCGTATGCCTCCCGGGGCGGAGACTGGTGTTGCGTCTGTGACTCATCCCGCCGCGAGCTCATTGCAAACCAGTTGCACCGCAAGCGAAGTCATGTCCCGATGTCGACTGAGCGGCCAAGGTAGGCCATGAGCCGAGCGGTCGGCGTCGAAGCATCCGGCGCGGGTTGGGCCGGCCCGAAGCCGCCCGGCCGGCGCAACAGGTGCTCCGGCAGCGACTCCACCAGCCCACGACACAGCGCCAGCAGGTCATCGGGCAGCTCGATGAGCCGGCCTTGGGAGCGATGGATGTCCCAGGTGTGCATGGCCAGGTCCGAGACCGGAAACGTCAGCGCCCGGCGCAACGGAACCTGACCTTCCGGCGATCTCCGCATCCCGTCGAGGTCGGCGCCTGGCACGGCCTCTGCTAGCCGCGCTGCCAGCTCGCGAAGCCGCGCCGTTGGGTTCTCGCACACCCAGTCCGACGGCTGCGACGGGCGGTCCCAGATTTCGCCGTCCTCGACGAGCGTCACGACTTTCGCCGCGCTGCCGGTGACGTGACCCACCAGCTCGCGCACGCTCCAGCCCTCGAGGTTAGACGGCTGGTCCCAGCTTCCCGGTGGGATCTGGTCGACGGCGTCGATGAGCAGATCGATCGCCTCGGTAGCCATCGCGCCGATCCGGGAGGTCGTGTCGTCCATGGCGTGTATCTCCTTGCGAAAGCTGTAGTTTTCGCATGATACGTTCCGGCGCGTTGGCCGCGTGCCGTGCAGAAGTCTGGGGTCGCAACGCCGGATACACAGGAGGTCCGCTTGGGCAAGACAGATATCGCAGCGGCTCTGGCGGTCGCGGCCGCCCTGATGGTCGGCATCGGAGACGTCGTCCAGCAGCGATCCGCCCAACAGGCCACCGACAAGCCGGTCGGCACGCTCGCCCTGTTTCGCCGGCTGCTGCGTGATCGGCAATGGTGGACGGGGACCCTGGTGGCCGGCGCCGGGTTCGGCTTCCAGGCCGCGGCGCTGGGCCTGGGATCGGTGGTGCTCGTGCAGGCGCTGCTGGTGACGTCGTTGCTGTTCGCGTTGCTGATCAGCGCCCGGGCTAACCACCGCAGAATCACTGCGCGGCAAGGGGTCTGGGCCGTGGTACTGGCGGCCGCGGTTGCGGTGGTGGTGACGGTCGGCGACCCCCAGGAGGGGACTCCGCGAGGATCGTTGCAGACATGGACCATCGTGGCGTTGGTCATGGGTCCGGCGCTGATCCTGTGCGTGATCGGCGCGCGCATGTTTCCCGGTACGGTCGCCGCATTGTTGCTGGGCCTGATGTCCGGTTCACTGTGGGGATTGTTTGCGGTGTTGACCAAGGGCGTGGTCGACCAACTCGACCACGGCATCCCGGCCCTACTGCGCTTACCCGAGGTGTACGTGTGGGTGGTGGTGGCGATCGCGGCCACGGCCTGGGAGCAGTCGGCGTTTCGGGCCGGGCCCCTCACCGCGTCACTTCCGGCCGTGACCGTCGCCGAGCCCGTCGTCGGATCGGTGCTCGGTGTCACCGTGCTGGGCGAGACCCTGCCTACCAACGACGTCGGCCTGGTGGCACTGGGCCTGTCGGTGGCGGTGATGGTGGCGGCAACGGTGGCGCTGGCCCACAGCCAGGCCACGTCCGCTCCGCCGGCCGGCGAAACGCCCGCCTTAACAACCTGATCAGGTGACGCGCGCCCGCCGACGCTCGATGGCCGCTCCCCGTTCACCGATCTGCTGTAGCTACTCGCCGCGACCCCGGCGTAGTATCTGGCGGCCGAACCCGGTCAACCGACGACACTTGCGCCACCACCGATCCTGGCGGTAAGCCGTAGCTGCACACGACGTCGCGGCACGGTTTCGTGCAGCCTGCTCGAAGGGCCGGGCGTGGGGTGTCGAGGAGGAACGAATGAGCCCATCGGAGACGGCGGCCGAACGTGGCGGGGAGCGGCCGGTGATTCACCTCTCGCAGCTGCTGCGCGCGCCGGTGCTGGCCCGCGCCGGGGAGACCGTGGGCCGGGTCGAGGACGTGATCGTGCGGCTGCGCGGCACCGACGAGTATCCACTGGTGACGGGGATCGTTGCCGGGGTCGGCGGGCGCCGTGTGTTCATCGGCGTCAGATCCATCGACGAGTTCGCCGCGGATCGAGTTCTGTTGACCAAGAACAAGGTTGACCTTCGCGGCTTCGAGCGCCGCACCGGTGAGGTGCTGTTGCGCGCCGATGTGTTGGGCCACCGGTTGATCGACGTGGCCAACGTGGAGCTGATACGCGCCTACGACGTGGAGCTGGAAGACACCGGTGCCGGATGGATGCTGACGCGCGTGGACACCCGACGGCCTCGGTTGTTCGGGCTGATCAAGCCGTCCGGCGGGCACGCGGCTCGCGACTGGAAGTCGTTCGAACCGCTGATCGGCGACGCTCGCTCCGACGCCGTGCGGCGCTTGTCGGACCGGTTCGGCGAGTTCAAGGCCGCCGAGATCGCCGACCTCCTCGAGGAGGCGGACAAGGCCGAGGGCGGCGAGATCCTCGACCGGGTGCGCAGCGACCCCGAATTGGAAGCCGACGTTTTCGAAGAACTGGAGCCGGAAAAGGCCAGCCGCCTCCTCGATGGCATGCCCGACAACGAGGTCGCCGCGCTGCTCGGCCGGATGCGGGCCGACGACGCCGCCGACGCGATCGCCGATCTGCGCCAGTCGCGGCGCCGGCGGGTGCTGGATTTGATGCCCGGCCCCCAGCGCACCAAGGTCATCACCTTGATGGGCTTCAATCCCGAAAGCGCCGGCGGGCTGATGAATGTCGACTTCGTCGCGTGCGCCGGCACCACGACGGCGGCGGAAGCGTTGAGGCTGATCGCGACCGCCAGCACCATACAACCGGAGGCACTCATCAAAGTGCATGTGCTCGACGGGGACAGACGGCTCGACGGCGTGGTGTCGGTGATCACGCTGTTGCAGGCCCAGGCCGATGAAGCCCTTGAGCGGCTGATGGATTCAGACCCGGTCCGGGTCACCGCCGACGCCGACCTGACGGATGTCGCGCTGTTGATGGCCGACTTCAATCTCTACTCCATCCCGGTCGTCGACGATCAGGATCGGGTGCTCGGGGTGGTCACCGTCGACGACGTGCTCGAGGCGACGATCCCCGAGGACTGGCGTCGGCGTGAACCCGCGCCGCGTCCCGTCCGCGAGCTCGCCCAACCCGGTGACCACAACGCGCGCGTCCCGGGAGGTAACGGGCTGTGACCGCAGGTCGCGAGGAGGCCCACCGGCCCGTGGCAGCCGCGGTCGAAGTCGGCGGCTCCGGCGAGCCCGTCGCGCCGAGGCGCAGCGCGGTGCTCGACACCGCCCACCTGGGTGATATCGAGGGTGCGTTCGGACGGATCAGCATCGAGAGCGAGCACGCCCGCACCTGGAAGACGCGATTGCTGACCCTGCTCGCGATCGTCGGTCCCGGAATCATCGTGATGGTCGGCGACAACGACGCCGGAGGGGTCGCCACCTACGCCCAAGCGGGACAAAACTACGGCTATTCGCTGCTGTGGGTGCTGGTGCTGTTGGTGCCTGTGCTGATCGTCAATCAGGAGATGGTGGTCCGGCTCGGGGCGGTCACCGGCGTCGGACACGCGCGGTTGATCAATGAACGTTTCGGCCGCGGCTGGGGCTGGTTCTCGGTCGGCGACCTCTTCTTGCTGAACTTCTTGACGATCGTCACCGAGTTCATCGGTATCAGCCTGGCCGCCCAGTACATCGGCGTCTCCAAATACGTTGCCGTGCCGGTCTCGGCGGTGGCACTGGTCGCGATCATGGCGAGCGGAAGCTTTCGGCGCTGGGAGCGCGCCATGTTCATCTTCATCGCCGTCACCCTGCTGCAGATCCCGATGCTGCTGATGTCGCACCCGCAGTGGGGACAGGCGGCGAAATCCTTGGTGATACCCAGCATTTCGGGCGGCGTGAGCTCGGATGCGGTGTTGCTCGTCATCGCCATCGTCGGCACCACCGTGGCGCCCTGGCAGCTGTTTTTCCAACAGTCAAACGTCGTCGATAAACGCATCACCCCGCGCTTCATCGGCTACGAACGCGCCGACACCGTGCTGGGTGCCTTCGTCGTCGTCATCGGCGCCGCGGCGCTGGTGATGACCGGCGAATGGGCGGCACGTTCCACCAACACCGTCGGTGGTTTCACCGACGCCGGCGCTACCGCACACCTACTCGGCGAACATCGGGCGGCGCTCGGCTCGATCTTTGCGATCGTGCTGATGGACGCCTCGATCATCGGCGCCGCGGCGGTCACCCTGGCCACCAGTTACGCCTTCGGTGACGTGTTCGGTCTGAAGCACTCGCTGCACCGCGGGTTCGCCGATGCCAAACAGTTCTACCTGTCCTACACCGCGATGGTGGCGTTGGCCGCGGCCGTCGTCCTGATTCCCGGCGCGCCGCTCGGGCTGATCACCACGGCCGTTCAGGCCCTTGCCGGTCTACTGCTACCCAGCGCCAGCGTCTTCTTGCTGCTGCTGTGCAACGACCGGGAAGTGTTGGGCCCGTGGGTCAATCGTCCCTGGCTGAACTGGGTCGCCGGATTGATCGTGGGCACACTGCTGTTGCTGTCAGGAATCCTGATGGCCACCACGCTGTTCCCCAACCTCGACGTCGTCGCGGTGGCCGGCTATCTGGCGGTGTCCCTCGTCGTACTCGCCGCGGCCGCCGTACCGGCGCTGCGCTTCGTGGCCCGCCGCCAACCGGCGCCGCCCTCCCCCCGACTTCCGGCCCGCGGAGTAGACCGCAACACCTGGCGCATGCCACCGCTGACCTTGCTGGAGCCGGTCACCTGGTCACCGGGCACCCGCCTGGGGATGATCGCGTTGCGCGGCTACCTGATCCTCGGCGCACTGCTATTGGTGGTCAAGGCGGTACAACTCAGTCACTGACAGCTTGTCGTATCTGACGGGCCACCGCGCCGTACCGCTCGAAACGCTCTGGATCGCCCACGGCGTTGTAAAACACCAGGCGCGTAGCCTTTCCGGCATATTTCTTCCTCAGCGCGCCGGCCAGCCCGTCCCACGTCGACTCGGTGGCGAAGACCGCGACGTGGTCGTCGCTGACCTGGGCCGCCATGCCGGCGATATCCCCGGCCTTCTGCTTCTCGCGGATCCTGGCGGTCGTGCCCTCGAACCCGGCCTGGTCCCAGATGAACGCGTAATTGGGTGTGCTGCCGTAGAACGCCATGCTGGCCCGCACCACCTCGCGTTGCTTGTCGCGCTCTTCGTCGCTGTCGCCGACGATGGTCATCACCGGCACGATCACGGCGAGATCCGACGGCGAACGTCCCGCCTTCGCCGCTCCTTCGGCAATGCTCGGCAGGACGTGCCGGGCGATGTAGCCCGGCTCGCCGATCGGATGCACGTGCACTCCGTCGGCCACTTCGCCCGCCATCCGCAGCATCCACGGATTGACCGCTGCGATATCCACTTTCGGATCCGGGGCCTCGATGGGACCCGGGCTCCATTGCGGGGTGATGAAGTCGAGGTCGTAGAAGTCGCCGTGGTGATCGAGCGTCCCGCTTCGAAACGCCGCGAAGCACGCCTTGACGGCGAACAAGTAGTCGCGCAGCCGCGGGCCCGGCCGCTCGAAGGCCACGCCGTAGCGCCGGACGACGTGGGTGCGCACCTGGGTGCCCAGACCCAGCCGGAAGTTTCCGCCGGTGGCTTCCTGAAGCTCCCAGGCCGTGGCCGCCGTGACGAAAGGACTGCGCGGGAAGGCCACGGCCACACCCGTGGACAGCTCGAGGCCGGGGGCGGCCTGCGACGCCACGGCGGCATTGAGGTAGGCCGTCCGGCCCGTTTCGGTGAACAACAGGCCGGAGAATCCAGCGGATTGCGTTCGCCGGGCCAGGTCGCCGATCTGGTGTAGCGGCTGCGGAACCGTCATCGCGTCGACGTGCATGGTCGGAGCCTACGTGGGGCCGTGCGCTGCCCGGGCCGCGGACGACCGCGCCGGCATATCCGCCTCTTGCCGGCCGGCCGCTTCACGGTGTTAGCTCTGTAGTCAACAGCAACCACCGCGGTCTCCGCTAATAGGAGGGGCACGAACATGCTTCGTGGACTGTTCATGGCTGGAGCAATCGCAGTGGGAATTGCCCCGGCTCCCCCGGCCCAGGCCGCCCCGTCGACGACGACCACCGGCGACGGCATCGCGTGCGAAGTGTGCCATTGAAGTCGGCGCGCTCTATGCCTGTGCGACTCGGGCTGATCGCCGTCATCTCGATGGCGTATGCCGGTCTCATGGCGTGCGGGTCGCAGCACGCCGCGCCGCCCAACGCCTCCAGCTCGAGCGCGACGAAGCCGTCGACGCCTTCCAGCTCGGGCGCCTCGCCGAGCGCGCCCAGCTCTTTCGCCTCGCCCCCTACCACCAGCACGCCGGCGTGCGTCGGACTATCGATCTGCCCGCCACCGCCGCCGGATGCCGAGGGAAATCCGGCGTGCTATTACGCCGACGGGTGGCGTGCCGATTCCTCGGGTGCCGGGATCGAGGTGTGGTACTTCCGCGACCCGCACGACCCGTCCCAGCCGGACAAGGTCACGGCGTTAGTGCGCAAGAAGGACGGCACCAGCGAATCCCAGGACGCCGTCGTCGAGAGCGGCCAGCAGGTGCACCGCTTCGGATTCCCCACCGTCGCACCGTCCGGGGTCCAAGAGGTCTTGTTCAGCAGCGCCAGCGGCCGCTGCTTCGTCATCGGGCCAGGCGGCTGACGCCCGCGCTTCCGTGCGCGATCAGCGCTTCCGGGGACGGTGGCTCACCGGGGCGGTGAAGCCTTGGGTGTCGTCGAAGTGCGCCCACTGGCCGTCGTCGTTGACTTCCATGCGCCAACCCAGCTCGGTGCTGCCGCCAATCGAATGGATGAACCAGGCGTGTGCGGACTCTGCGCTGGCAAAATCCTTCGTCGCGACAACCCGGCCACGTGGGTCGACGACGCGAAACTCAGCCATGGGGTGTGATTATCCCTGCCAGCGGCTTTTCAATCGAGTCAATCGGCCATTTGCGGGCGAAGCCGAGAGTGAACGCACCTATCGCAAACCTGGCAAATCCCGGCCTACACGGTGCGGGTCAATCGGTCGGCCAGCAGCTCGGCGAACCTCGCCGGATCGTCTAGCGCCCCGCCCTCGGCGAGAAGCGCTGTGCCGTAGAGCAATTCGGCGGTCTCGGCGACCTGGGCGAGCGCAGCGTCGCCGTCCGCCTTCTTTTGCGCCTCACGCAGGCCGGTGACCAGCGGGTGGCTCGGGTTGAGTTCGAGAATCCGCTTGCCGACCGGGATGTCCTGTCCGGACGCGCGGTAGAGCCGCGCCAGCGCGGGGGTGATCCCGAAGGCGTCGGTGATCAGACAGGCCGGCGAGTCCGTAAGGCGACTGGAGAGCCGTACTTCCTTGACGTGTTCGCTCAACGTCTCCTTCATCCAGGCCAGCAGGTCGGCGAATTCCTTCTGCTGCTCCTCCCGCTCGGCCTCGCTCTCGTCGCCCTCGGAGCCGAGGTCCACCTCGCCCTTGGCGACCGACTGCAGCGGTTTGCCGTCGAACTCGGTCACCGTTCCCACCCAGACCTCGTCGACCGGGTCGGTGAGAAGTAAGACCTCGTAGCCCTTGGCTTTGAAGGCCTCGAGATGCGGCGACTTCAGGATTTGTTGCCGCGTCTCCCCCGTGGCGAAGAAGATCTGCTCCTGGCCCTCCTTCATGCGCTCGACGTACTCGGCGAGGGTGGTGGCCTCCTCCTCGCTGTGCGTGGAGGCGAACGAGGACAGTTGCAGCAGGGTGTCCCGGTTGTCGAAGTCCGACAGCAGCCCCTCTTTAAGGACTCTGCCGAATTGGGCCCAGAAGGTGCGGTAGTCGTCGGGCCGCTCGGACTGCAGTTCCTTGATGGTGGAGAGGACCTTCTTGGTGAGCCGGCGGCGGATGGCCTTGATCTGCCGGTCCTGCTGCAGGATTTCCCGCGACACGTTGAGCGACATGTCCGCTGCGTCGACGACGCCCTTGACGAACCGCAGGTATTCGGGCATGAGTTGGTCGCAGTCACCCATGATGAACACCCGCTTGACGTACAGCTGGATCCCGGTCTGCGCGTCGCGGTTGAACAGGTCGAACGGGGCGTGGGACGGGATGAACAGCAAGGCCTGGTATTCGAAGGTGCCCTCGGCCTTCATCGCGATGACCTCGAGCGGGTCGTCCCAGGCGTGCGCGATGTGCTTGTAGAACTCCTTGTACTCCTCCTCGGAGACCTCTTCCTTGGGCCTCGCCCACAGTGCCTTCATCGAGTTGAGGGTCTCGTTATCGATGACGACCTCTTCGCGGGTTTCTTCGGACCCTTCTTCCACGTCTTCCACGGGAACCTGAATGCGCCGTTCGACCTCCATCCGGATGGGCCAGGCGATGAAGTCGGAGTACTTCTTGACCAGGCCCCGGATCTTCCACTCCGAGGTGTAGTCGTGCAGCTCGTTCTCGGTGTCCTCGGGCTTGAGGTGCAGGGTGACCGAGGTTCCCTGCGGCGCGCCGTCGACGGCTTCGATGGTGTAGGTGCCCTCGCCGCTCGATTCCCATCGGGTGGCTTCGCTCTCGCCTGCTTTGCGGGTGAGCAGTTCGACCTTGTCGGCGACCATGAAGCTCGAGTAGAAACCGATGCCGAACTGACCGATCAATTCCTCGGAGGCGGCTGTGTTCTTGGCGTCCTTTGCCTCCCGTAATTGCTGACGCAACTCGGCGGTCCCGGACTTGGCCAGCGTGCCGATCAGATCGACGACCTCGTCCCGGGTCATCCCGATGCCGTTGTCGCGGATGGTCAGCGTGCGTGCGTCCTTGTCCACCTCGAGCTCGATGTGCAGGTCGGAGGTGTCGACGTCGAGGTCCTTGTTGCGGAAGGCCTCGAGGCGCAACTTGTCCAGTCCGTCGGAAGCGTTGGAGATCAGCTCCCGCAGAAACGAATCCTTGTTGGAGTAGACGGAGTGGACCATCAGGTCCAGCAGTTGCCGTGCTTCCGCCTGAAACTCCAGCTGCTCGACACGCGCGTTCATGACGTTCCCTACATTCCTCTCAGGAGATGGCGTCTCAAATTTACCGAGTTGCCAAGGGCTCGTGCTCGGGGGTTCGCCCAAGTCCCCTCGGCCTCTAGGCTGAACACATGTCTGTTGCTCAACGCGAACGAGCCGCACTGGTGGAGACCATGCGGGCCGCCGGGCCGGAGGCCCCCACCCTGTGCGAAGGCTGGAAGGCACGAGACCTGGCCGCCCACCTCGTCATCCGGGAGTACCGGCCCGACGCCGCGCCGGGCATCCTGATCCCGTTCTTCGCCGCCCACACCGAAAAGGTGCAAAACCAGGTGGCCGAGCAGAACGACTGGGACGAGCTGGTGGACAAGCTCGCCTCCGGTCCGCCGGTGTACTCGCCGTTCAAACTGCTCGATCCGGTGGCCAATGTCGCCGAGATGTTCATCCACCACGAGGACGTGCGGCGCGCGCAGCCGGGCTGGCAACCGCGCGCCCTCGACCCCGAGTTGAGCGCCCGCCTGCGCCGCACCCTGCCGCTGATGGCCCGGCTCACGCTCGCCAAGGTGCCGGGACGGGTGGCGCTGCGCACCCCAGAGGGCAAGACGCTGCTGACCGCCGGCCGGGGCCCGGCCGTCACGGTGACCGGACCCCCCGAGGAGCTGTTGCTGTTCGCCGTCGGGCGGCAGGCGAAAGTCGAGTTCGACGGCGACGCGTCGGCGGTCCAGGCCGTCCGCGAGGCGCCCAAGGGGCTGTAGCCACCCCGTCACCCGAAGGCTTCGCGGAGGTCCTTCTTGATGACCTTGCCGAATTGATTGCGCGGCAGCGCATCAACGATCACCAGCCGCTCGGGATGTTTGTAGCGGCTCAACCCGCGTGAATGGCAATGCCGCACTAGCGATTCCAACGACACGTCCCCGGTCGAGGCGGGCACCACCACCGCGCATACGCGCTCGCCGGTGCGTGGGTCGGGAACGCCGATGACCGCGACGTCGGCGACCGCGGAATGGGTGGCCAGCACATTCTCGACTTCGAGGGCTGAGACGTTCTCGGCGTTACGGATGATCGCATCCTTGATGCGACCGGTCACGCGGACGTTGCCATCCTCATCGACCAGCCCGAGATCGCCTGTGCGGAGCCAGCCGTCCCTGTCGAACGCGTCGGCGTCGAGCGCGGCGTCCGCGGACCCGGGAAAGCATTGCGGCCCCTTGAGCCGCAGCTCGCCTTCCTGGCCGGTGGGCAGTTCGGCCTCGTCGGCGCCGACCACCCGGACGCTGACCCCCGGTGTCGGCGCGCCGACGGTGTGGTCGAGCGACTCGGGCGCGGCGGTGAGCGAAGGCGAGGCCGCCACGGGGAATTCGGTGAGCCCCCACGCGTTGGCGATGCCGGGCAGGCCGAAGGCTTCCCGGATCTGGCGGCCCAGCTCGGCCGTGATGGGCGCGCCGCCGGCCAGGCAGCCCCGCAGGAAGGGGAACAGCGGCTGGTCGCCGTGGGTTCGTTGAGCCTCGAGGAAGCCGACGAAGAACGGGGTCGCGGTGCCGAGGAAAGTCGGGTTGTGCGCCGCGATGGAAAACGGTGTCGTCGCCGGGTCGAATACCTCGAACAGAGCCAACCGCATACCGGTCTGCAGCGCGGCGGCCAACATGACCGCCCCACCGATGTGCGCGACCGGAAACGCGATGGGATCAACGTCGCTGTCGGTGATGCCGATCGCACCGACCAGCCCCGTTGCCCCGGCGATCACCGACGCGTCGGTATGGCGGATTCCTTTGGGCGCAGCGGTGGTTCCGGACGAGTAATAGACCCATCGCGCGTCGCCCGCGGAACCGGGCGGCGGCGCGAGCGCATCGGTGCATGCGCGGGGCAGGCGAAGCTCGCCGCCGACCGGCGGCGTCACCAGGTCGACGGTGATGACCTCGAAGCCGCGAGTCGCGGCCAGGGTCCGCGCCAGCGCGCCGTGCTCGAATCCACGCCAAAGTTCGGGCACCACAAGGTATTCCGAGGACAACTGCCCGGTGATGAAGCCGACCTCGTGTTCTCGCAGTATCGGGATGATCGGGTTCTGCACCGCGCCAAGCCGGGCGAGCGCCGCCATGACGACCATGGTTTCCAGCGTGGTCGGCAGCTGCCAGGACACGACGGTTCCCGCGCGGACCCCGCGTTCGGCGAACGCGGCGGCCGTCGCGCAGGCGGCATCGTGGAACTGGCGTGCGGTCAGGCTGCGCCCCTGATCGTCGGCGAGCAGCGGCCGGGCCGATGCCGCCTGTGCCGCGTCGGCGATCAGCGTCCAGTAGGTGACGTCGCTTCCGCTACTCATTCGCTCGTCGAATTGACCTGAGTGGGGCGGAATCCGGAGTGCGCGATCGCGACCGACACACCACTGCCGATGGGACCCTTGCGGTCGACGAGCACGGCCGATCCGGTGGCCACCCCGTCATGGCTGTAATGCGTCAGGGAGGCCATGCCGATGTGGGGCCCTTCCGGCAGCCGGCTCAGCGTGAGCGTGTAGTCGGCATTGATGAATTGCAGACCGTTTGTTCCCCAATTGGCAAGGGACGCAGTGATATCGGCCGCCATGGCCGCGCGGGTGAACGCGCTGAGCGGTTCGCCGTCGATGAGTGAGCGTGTCTCATACAGCCAGGTGTATTTCGGGCCGGAGGCCTCGGCCCATTCGGGGTCGCGATTCTGCAATTCCGTGCCCCAGCCGTAGGTGCGCATGAACAGCGTGGGTTGGGCGCCGTCCTCGATAGGCAGCGGCGGCATCTGCAGGTTTTGCGACCACACATGCCCCTCGGGCTGGGGGCCGCGCCGCAGAAACAGCGCGCTGCCCCGCGCAACGGGTGCGCCACGCTGGGTGAGCACGGCCTCGACGAGGCGCAGCCGGCGACGGTCATGGTGCACGGTGGTGCTCAGCTCGATGGGTTCCAGCGCGGCCGGTGCGGGAAGGTCGACGGTCAACCGCGCGGGTAGCAGTTGCGGGTCGTCGACCGCGCGTTCGACCGCCCAGCCCAGCAGTCCACCGACCACATGCCCGCTGAGCGACGGGCCCCACCCACCCCGGGCGATCTGGTTTGGCACGAAACGACTTTCGTCGCGCGAGAAGTACGGTGTCTGCGCCGCCGAATCAACGTCATCGGGCACGAAATTCGTTTCGGTCAATGCACGACGCTCCGCCCGGAGTTGGGATCCCTCGCGTGAGGATGGCAACGGTAGATATTACAGTTTGACTACCAGTCCCAATGAGCCCGACCTGTTTGAGGTCAATTTCCTGGCCGAGCAACGGCGTTGGCGCCTCAGGCGATCGCCGCGCCCACCAGGTGGCCGATCACGTAGGTGATCGACAACGCCAGACCGCCTCCGATGACGTTGCGCAGCACTGCGGCGCGCTTGGGCGCCCCGCCCAGACCGGCCGACACCGCCCCGGTGATCACCAGCGCGACGAGCACCGCCGCGACGGTGACCGGGATTCTCCACGCCGTGGGCGGAGCCAAGATCGCGATCAACGGCAAGAGGGCGCCGACTGCGAACGACAGGGCCGAGGACGAGGCCGCCTGCCAGGGGTTGGTCAACTCCTCGGGATTGATACCGAGTTCGACTTCGGCGTGGGCGAGGAGCGGATTGTGGTCGGTGAGTTCCTCGGCGACGGTGCGGGCGGTCGCCGCGGTCAGACCTTTCGCTTCGTACAGGGTGGCAAGCTCGTCCAGCTCGGCGACCGGATCGTCGCGCAACTCCAGGCGCTCCTTGTGCAACAGCGCCTTCTCGGTGTCACGCTGGGTGCTGACCGACACGTATTCGCCCAGCGCCATCGACACCGCTCCGGCGACCAGCCCGGCGCTGCCCGCGGTCAATATCGGGGCGCGTTCCATCGTTGCCGCCGCGACTCCCACCACGATGCCCGCCGTGGAGACGATGCCGTCGTTGGCGCCCAGGACTCCGGCGCGCAGCCAATTCAACTTTGATGACACCGAGCCCTGATGCGGTTCGGCTGGATGCGGATGCGACGGACTCGACACGGCCGCAACGATATACATCGAAAACCCGCCCGACTAGCAAACATAGCCTTGCCAAAGCAACAGGCACGGCCCAATTGCGCCACGTCAACATGCACCGTGCCGCCCCAGAAGTTCTGCATGGGCCTTCCACAGCCGATACATAGGGAAGCTATCTAGGGTCGGTGGTGCCAGGGGGGATTCTGCGGAATTCACTAGCCGCTAGACAGGTGAAGGACTATGGACTTTAAGCAATTACTTGGGGGGATCACCGTCGCGGGGGCGCTGAGCGCCGCCGCACTGGGCATGGGTGCCGGTGCGGCCAATGCCGCTCCCGGTGGGCCACCGCCTGGGCCGCCCGGCAACCATGGGGGGCCGGCTCCGGGAGGAATTCATCCGCCGAACGCGCCCGGTGATCCGGGCGGACCCGGTGGGCCCGGCGGCCCGGGCGGACCCAGGGCGGGCCCGGCGGCCCGGGCGGACCTCAGGGTGGGCCCGGCGGCCCGGGCGGACCTCAGGGTGGGCCCGGCGGCCCGGGCGGACCTCAGGGTGGGCCCGGCGGCCCGGGCGGACCCGGCGGACCCGATCATCCGGGCGGACCCGGCGGCCCGGGTGGACCCGGTGGACCCGGCGGGCCTGGTGGCCCGTGGCACGGAGATCCGCAGCGTGGTTACTTCCGCGGTGCGCCGTGGGGTGACGGCCCGGCTCCCTGGGGACCCGGTGAGCCGCCGCGACCTGCCTGGGACAGGCCGCTCCCCCCGCCTGGCGGGCATTGGGGATATGGCCCGATCAACTACTGGGGCTACCAGGAGACGCCCATGTGGGATCCCGGATTCAACCAGTGGGGCTTCTGGTTCTTCGGAGTCTGGGTTCCGCTGTAAACAGCCGTAAACACGACTCCCGCTTCGCCACTTGGCGAGGCGGGCGTTTGTGCTGTCACGAGGTAGGCGAATCGTTGTGCGGCCCAACCGTTTAACCGGCGCCCGCAAACAACCGTGAGTCGTGGGACACCGACGACGAAGCCGCGCTGGTGGGACTTTTGGCCTCGTGGTGAGGGGCCCTACGCCATGGCATAGATAGCCGTATGGCCCTCGTTTGACGTGTCTCGATAGCGAAACATCGAGGTCACGGTTTGGGGCTTGCGCACCCACCGGAGTTCAGCGATCGACTTAAGAGGAGGCGCGATGACCAAGCCCGGCTTCCAGTCCGGTGTCCCGCGGCAAGCGCGAGACCCTCGCGTCGCCCCCCTCTACGCCGGCACACTGGTCGTCGCAGTGGTGTCGGGCATCTGCGCATTGGTTGCGCTTGCCACCGGCTCGCCGCTTCAGTTCGGTGTCGCGTTGGCGTTGTTCGGCGCGGGGTGGATCGCCGCCGACTTCATGGAACGGACAGTCGAGCGCGGGCAGGAGCGTTTCGCCGGGCGATGTGTAGTCGCCGTCGCCCGCCCAGCCCCCGCTTACCGACCCTCTCGCGTCGTGTATGCCGGTAGTTGCGAGCGATTCTCGCGACCGGCTCCACGCGTCGTGAGCAAGTTCGCCGCCTGACGATCTATCAGCTCTTCGTGCCGACCGTTATCAGGTCGGAAATGACCCGCGTCCAGACCGGTCGACGAATGCGGTGCTGATCGCTGACGACAAACCCCGCGCCTTCAAACAACGCCCGCATCTCCGCCGGCGATGCATTGTGCTGCGGCTTCCACCTATTGGCCGAGGGTGTTTGCAGCAGCGGTTGTCGCGTACTCAGGGCCGCAACGGCCACCAGCCCGCCCGGCGCCAGCACGCGATGGAATTCGCGCAACGCCGCCGGCTGGTCGAAGAAGTGAAACGCCGACGTGGTCACCACCGCGTCGAGCGCGCCGTCGTCGAAGGGCAGCTGCTCAGCCGGGCCACGCAACCACTGCACCCGGTCGGTTCTGGCGCGCGCCTGGGCGAGCATTCCGTCGGACATGTCGACACCGTAGATCTCCTCGGGCTGCAGCTCGCGGGCGATCCGGTCACTGAGAATTCCTGTGCCGCAGGCGATATCAGCGATCTTGCGGGCTCGGTGAGCGCGTAGCTGCGCGATCACCTCGTCGTGCGGCGGGCGGTATACCCACTGCTGCAGGAACGGCAGATCGTAGGCCGGGGCCAGAAAGCTCCACAGCCGCGTGACCGCGTCGTTGAGACCTCGGCGACTCGGTGCCGTCATTTGCCCAGTACTGAGCTGTAGTAGATGGTGTCGGCGACGGACACCGAGTCGTTCGTCTGTGGAATCGCCGCGAGCCCGCCGTCGGCCAACAGCTCGCTCATCTGGGTGCCGACCGTCTGCCAGCCCAGGTTCTTCAGGTACTCGGCGACGTCGTTGCGCTCACCGTCGAAACCCAGCTCCTCCCAATCGAGCTCGAAGCCGTGGTCGCGCCATTTGGCGGTGGCCCGGCGCATCATCTCCCGCGCTTTCTCGACGTCCTGCTGCGGCCGGTCCGGGATGGCTTCGACGGCCAGCCTGCTGCCCTCGGCGCTCAGCGCGGAGACGTTGGCCAGCAAGCGGTCCTGGGCGTCTGGCGGCAGATACCCGAAGAGACCCTCCGCGATCCACGCGGTCGGGCGGCTCGTGTCAAGACCCGCATCCACCAACGCTTTCGGCCAGTCGCGCCGCAAGTCGATGGCGACCGTGCGAAGGTCTGCCTGCGGGGCGGCCCCCAGCTTTGCCAGGGTGGTGGCCTTGAACTCGATCACCTCAGGCTGGTCGATCTCGAACACCGTCATGTCGGCGGGCCATGCCAACCGGTAGGCGCGCGCGTCAAGGCCGGACGCCAGGATTACGGCCTGGCGGATCCCGGCCTGCGCCGCGTCGTGAAAGAAGGTGTCGAAGAACCGGGTCCGGGCGGCCATCGCCGCGGGCATGTGCTCGAGTTTCCAGCCGGATTCGTGGTCATCGACGTCAGCGGCGGCAAGATCGCCGTCGATCCATCGCGTGAAGAAGTCCACGCCGACGGCCCGAACCAACGGTTCGGCGAACCGGTCCTGGATCAGCGGGTTGTGGGCCTTGGTCGCGATCGCCCGGGCCGCGGCCACCATGGTGGCCGTCGCGCCCACACTGGTAGCCAAATCCCAGGTGTCGTTGTCTGTGCGTGGCATGCGCGTGTTCCCCCTTGGAGTGAAGCGATACTTAGCCAGTATAACGACCGCGGGGGCGGATTGGTTCCCGGGCGCTTTCGCCGCAGGTCGGCGCGCGCAGATCGGGCGTTGGGCTAAGCGCGCCCTACCGCGGGCCGGGTCCGCCCGGCCCACCGGGACCACCCGGTCCGCCCGGACCGCCCGGCCCCCCGGGTCCGCCCGGCCCGTTGGCGGCGGGGACCCAGAACACGCATTGGTTCAAGTCCACACTCCACACCCACCCCGGAGCGCAACTCGGGTCGGCCCGGCTGACCGCCGGCGCCGAAATGGTGACTGCCGGCAAGAGCGCCAAGGCGAGCGCGAAGGCGCCGAATGCCCAGCCGCGTACCTGATGCTTCATCGCAACGACGGTCATGTCGGTCCCCTCCCGGCCACATCGGGTAGCGGAACGACCGAGCGGCCGACTCCGCGGACACCATTTTGCGACACGAGACCCGTTGGCGGTGCTGTTATTCGGTAACCAGTTCGAAGACCGGGATGGCCCGGTCGGTGCGCTCCTGGTATTCGCCGAACCCCGGCGCGCGCTCGACGACGGTCCGGTAGACCGAATCGCGCTCGTCGTGCGGTAATTCGCGCACGGTCGCCGGCCTGGGGGCCCGCGACCCGATCTCCGCAGTCACGCGCGGGTTGGCGCGGATGTTGTGCACCCACGCGGGGTTCTTGTCCCGGCCCGCGGCGGATCCGACGATGTAGATCTTGCCGTCGACGTCGAAGGAGGCGACGGGGTTCACTCGCTGCGCACCGCTGCGCGCGCCGGTCGACGTCAACAGCAGCAACGGGAAACCCTCGAACTGGCCGCCCACCTTGCCCCCGTTGCGGCGGAATTCTTCGATGTTGCGCTCGTTGAATTCGCGCTCCGAGCGCGTCGCGTCATCGGCCATCAGCCCATCCTCGCATGGGCATCCGGGCAGCGAGCGACCCGCGATTGGTCGGCACCGGATTCGGGTATCACCTGCCAATCCCATCGGGGGGGATCCGCTTCCGTAGGACCGAAGTGAGCGCGAGATGGTCGGCTGGCTGGACAGGCTGCAGCGACGAAACCGCACCGCGGGTGTGGCGATCGCCGTCGTTTACAAATACCTCGACGACCAAGGCGGGTACCTGTCCGCCCTGATCACCTATTACGGGTTCGTGTCGCTGTTCCCGCTGCTGTTGCTGTTGACGACGGGCCTCGGGGTGATCCTGGCCGGACGCCCCGACCTGCAGGAGCAGGTGCTGCACAGCACGTTGAGCCAATTCCCGGTCATCGGCAGCCAACTGCATCAGCCCGCAGGGCTCAGCGGCGGGACCGTCGCCGTGGTCGTCGGCGTCGTGGGCGCGCTGTACGGCGGTCTGGGTGTCGGTCAGGCGGTGCAGAACGCGATGGACTCGGTATGGGCCGTCCCGAGGAACAAGCGTCCCGACCCGTTCCGCTCCCGCCTGCGCAGCTTGCTGCTGTTGCTGGTTCTCGGCTCGGCGGCCCTCGCCGCCACCGTCCTGTCCGCGGCCGGCCAGGCCACCGGGGCGCTGGGCGTGTTCGGGAAGATCGGCGTCGCGCTGGTCGCCGTGGGGATCAACGCGTTGATCTGCCTCGTGGCGTTTCGGGTGACCACCGCGCGGGGCCTCACCTATCGCCAAGTGCTGCCCGGAGCGCTTGCGGCAGCGGTGATCTGGCAAGTGCTGCAGTGGTGCGGTGCCGGATATATTCGGCACACCGTGAAGACGGCCAGCGCCACCAACAGCGTCTTCGCTTTGGTGCTGGGGTTACTGGCGTTCCTTTTCCTGATCTCGTCCACGCTGGTGTTGTGCGCCGAGATCAATGTCGTTCTCGTGGAACGGCTTTACCCGCGCGCCCTGCTCACGCCGTTCACCGATGACGCGGAACTCACACCCGCCGACCGCAAGACGTACACCAAGAGGGCAAAAGCCGAACGGGTCAAGGGCTTTCAGCGGGTCAGCGTCCGGTTCGGCGACCTCGCCCGCAAGGAGGACCGGCCACGGCCGCCGACCATTCCCAGCCGGCCCACCGGCTAGTCAGTTGCCGCGCCCCGTTTGCTGCTGTAGCTCGTCGATGAGCTCCGACGCTTGGGCCTTCGTCATATCGTCGGGTACGTCACGCCCGGCTTCCTGGGCCAGGGTGTGCACGTAGCTGCGCTGCGGACCGGTCATCGGCTCGTCACCGGTCACCCACTGGGACGTGTCCTTCTCGGGATTTTCGCTTGGCGCCTGTCGCGTGTCGTCCGTCATGTCTTCCACCTCCGCGTCGAGGGATAACCATCGCACGTACGTTCGAAACATGCCGGGGGTGTGGCGGGCGTCGCAACCACGATGCTCCCCCCTTTGGAAGAATCGTTGCCATGTCGCGTTCCTTCGACATCTTGATCGAATCGCCCGCCAGCGTGGAGCAAATCCACACCACGTTCGGGCGCGAGGACTATTGGCTGGCCCGCCTCGAAGCCAGCAACGCTCCCACGACGCTGGATTCGTTGGTCGTCGACGATGACGGCACGGTGGCGATCCGCGCCACCCAGCGCGTGGCCAGCCAGGTCCTGCCAACCCTGATTGCCAGAGTCGTCCCCGGCGAGCTGAAGATCGTCCATAGCGAGACGTGGCGACCGGCCGGCGACGGCGAGGTCCGCGGGGAAATCAGCGTTGTGACTTCCGGCGGGGTGGGATCAGGCCGTGCGCAAGCCTGGATGGCGCCGACGGGTAACGGCGCGCGACTGCGCTTCGCCGTGGAGGTGGCGGTGAAGATCCCGTTGGTGGGCCGCAAACTCGAGAAGTCGATGGAAGCCGATTTGGCTGAGAGCATCCCGGCATTGCAGCGCTTCACCGCCACCTGGATCGCCGAAAACACGTGAGACCGGGCCCGCCGTTCGTCAGTGTTCGGCCGCCGAGGCCGCGGGCTCGACGGCGACGAGTTCGGTCAGGCCGCTGATGGTGAGGATGGGCATCAGTATCGGGTGGGCGATGAGGTTGATGTGGTTGGCGTGGGTGAACAGGGCGTTGATGGCGGCGCTGTCGAGGTACTCGACGCCGCTGAGATCCACAGTGAGCGGCCCGCCGCCAGTGGCCTCGCCGCTGGCGCTGGCGAGGGCTTGGACGAAGGCGTCGATGTTGCTCAGGTCGATCTCCCCCGCGGCGACCAGCATCAGTTCCCCGTCGTTGCGGCGCGAGGTGTCGAGCGTGAGCAACGTGGGCATCATGTGATCCTCGCGGATAGGTGAACCGTGGTTCCGGCGGCGTCGGGGTTGATGGTGACGTCGTGCATGAGCCCCCGCATGAGGGCGATGCCCCGGCCCCGATGGGGATAGCTGGCCGGTTGGGGAGGCTTCCACGAGCCGGTATCGGTGATGGTCAACCGCACCTGGTCGACCAGCGCGGTCGCGCCCAGGCGGATCGTGCCCTCCGGCTTGTCGCGATGACCGTGCTCGATGGCGTTGGCGACGGCTTCCCCCGCGGCGACGAGCACGTTCATCGCCTGTTCCGGATCCAGCCGAGTCCGCGTCAACCAGGTGCGCAACGCGGTCCGGGCCGGCGCGAGGTGGCTGGCGTCGGCGGGGAACGTCAGCTCCAGCGGCGCGGGATGACGATAGAGCAGAAGGACGACGTCGTCCTGATAACCGCCGCCGGGCGCCAGGCCGGACATGATGTGGTTGGCCAAGTCGTCGAGCGTGGACACGCGGCCGTCTTGCACGAGCGTGGCGGCCCGCGAGATGCCCTGCCCCAACGCGGTGCGGCGACGCTCGACCAACCCGTCGGTGTAGAGCAGCAGGGTCGCCCGCGCCGGCAGGGTCACCCGGGCCTCGGGGCGGGACCAGTCGGCTCGCACGCCCAACGCGATGGTGTGGCCGTCGTCGAGCATCTGGGTGGTGCCGTCCGCGTGCACCAGGATGGGCGGCGGGTGCCCGGCGCTGGAGTACACCAGCTCACCGGTCTCGGGGTTGAGCACCGCGCAGACGGCGGTGGTGCATTGGGCGCCGGGCAGCCGCGCGGCGAAGCGATCCAGCCCGGCCAGCGCCGCTCCGGGACTGGGGTTCTCGAACAGCAACGCGCGGCAGGCGCTGCGCACCTGGCCCATCACGGTGGCGGCGGCGAGGCCATGCCCCACGCAGTCGCCGACGACCATCGCGATGCGCCCGTCGTCCAGCTCGACGACGTCGTACCAGTCACCGCCCACCTGCAGGGGCCGGCTGGCGGCTTGATAGCGCACCGCGAACCCGTGCGGCAGATCGGCGGGGCCAAGAATCGCGTGCTGCAGTGCCAACGCGGTTTCGCGCTGCTGGTCGACCTGATGGACCCGCTGCAAGCCCTGGCCGAGGCGGCCTGCCAGCACCGTGAGCAGGGTCTGGTCCTCGAGGGTGAACGGCCGGCGCTCGGCCAAATCGATCCAGACGACGAGCACGCCCTCGGGATGCTGCAGCGCGATGCCCGCGGTCCCGGTTTCCCCGGCGCTGGGGGTGAGTAGATCGCCGTCGCGCAGCGAGTTGAGGGTCTGTCGGGTATGGGAGGGCAGGTCGCCCCACTGCGCGGGCTCGCCGACCGACACGACTTGCGGTGCGCCATAGGCGGTTTCGGTGGAGGAACTGTGAGTCGGGAAGGTGACGGCCACGACGCGGCGGGCCCGCCACAGTCGGCGTAATTCCTCGGCCGCGGCGTTCACCGCGTCGTCGACCGTGTCCGCTTGGGCGAGTTCCTGGTTGAGCGCATGTTGGCGACCCGCCGCCAGCGCCAGGGCGATAGCCGCGTGCCGGGCGAAGTCGCTGACGAGCTCGAGGTAGTCGTCGCCGAAGGGCGACTGCTGCGGGTCGCGGGCGACGGCAATGACGCCGAGCACCGCGCCGTCCGCGATCAGCGGCATGACGATCGCGGAGCGTTCACCGACATCGGTGAATCCCTCGATCGGATATTGGAAGGAATCGGTGATGAGCGGCAGGCCGCGCCGCGCAACACCGCCGGTGGTGGAGCCGTCCATCGGCACCTGGCGACCGATCACCTCCGACGCGTACCGGCCCGCCGTGGCGGCCACGACAAGGGTGTCGACCTCGTCGGCGGGCAGGTCGGGCTCCTTGGGGACCAGCAAAATCGCCTGCTCGGCACCGGCCAACTCCAGCGCCCGATTCACGATCAGCTGCAACGGCCCGGTCTGTGGGTCGCCGGACAGCAGCGCGGTCGTGATCTCGCGACTGGCCTTCGTCCATTTCGCCGATTCACGTTCTCGCTCGAATAGCCGCGCGTTGTCGATGGCCGCCGCGGCCGCGATCGCCAGCGCCCGTACAGCAGCCGCCTGGGAGTCGGTGAACACGCGGCCGGGCCGATCGTCGGCCAGGTAAAGGCTCCCGAAGTCGGCCGCCCGCACGGTGATCGGTACTCCGAGGAGTGCCCGCATCGACGGATCATGGGCCTGCAGCGCGCCGGCCCGCGGATGAGCGCTCACATCGTCGAGGCGAAGGCCCTCACCCACCGGCAGATCGCCGAGCCGCCGCGCCGTGTCGTCGTCGATCCCCGCGCGCACGAAAGAGACGATGGTGCCGTCGGGAGCCCGGATACCCAGGGCTGCGTAGCGGCAGCCGGTCAGCTCCATCGCCCCCTTGACGATGCGATGCAGCGTCACGTCCAAGTCCAGATCAGAACCCACCTCGCTGATGACCCGCACCAGTTGTTCCATCTGGTCGCGGGCTGCCACCAGCTCGTCGAGCTGCTCGTGTATCTGGCTCACCAGCTCGCGCCGGCCATGCCAGGTGAACGCCGATCCACCCCCTTCGTTGCCCATGAATACAAACTTAGACGTTCATTTTCACGAGCCATACCGGTGGCGGTGGTCTTCGGGGCTGGACGCGCGGCTTTACTCGATCTTGACCATGCATTGAATCGCACCACCGACGATAGCCGATGTGAGTACTCTTCCAACGGTGGAACTGGGGGTTTTGGGACCTCTCCAGGTCCGACAGCACGGCGCCCCGGTCATGATCCCGGGCGCCAAGCCTCGCGCCATCCTTTCGATGCTGGGGCTGCACGGCGGTTCGGTCGTGGCGGCCGACACGCTCGTCGAGCTGCTCTGGGGCGAGGATCCGCCGCGCACCGCAGCTAAGGCGCTGCAAACCCACATCTCCTCGTTACGTCGCACCCTGGGTGACGGCTTTGTTCTCACGGCGGGCGCGGGTTGGACCCTGGCCGAGACCCAGGTTGATGCGGCGCGCTACAAATCGGCCGCCCGGCTGGGACGTGACGCCGCTGCGGCCGGCGACACCAGCCAGGCGGTGGCCCGCTTCGAGGAGGCGCTCGCCCTTTGGCGCGGCATCCCCGAGCTGCCCGATAGCCGGCGTGGAACCTCCGAGAAGACGCGGTGGATCGAGGGCCATGCGGCGCTGGTGGAGGATCGGGCCGATGCGCTGCTCGCGACGGGCCGGGCTGCGGAGATTATCGGTGAGCTCGAGGCCGCAGTGGCCGATGCACCGCTGCGCGAGCGGCGTTGGGGGCAGCTGATGCTCGCGCTATACCGCGCCGGCCGGCAGGGCGAAGCCCTTGGCGCGTACCAGCGTGCGCGTGCGCTGCTCGCCGATGAACTGGGCGTCGACCCGGGACCGGACCTTCGCCGGCTGGAGGCCGCGATCGTCGCGCAGGACTCTGCGCTCGAAGCGCCTGCTGCACAACAGCTCTCGTCGGTGACTCGTGCCGTGACGTTCCTGCTGACCGACATCGAAGGGTCGACGGCCGCATGGGAGGCCCACGCCGAAGCCATGGCGGTGGCACTGGCACGACACGACGAACTCGTCGAGCAGGTCGTGACGTCACGCGGAGGGCGGCTGATCAAGACGCGCGGCGAGGGCGACGCCACGTTCTCGGTTTTCGAGCGGCCGTCGGCGGCTGCCGCCGCGGCTATCGAGCTCCAAGAAGCGATCGTCACCGAGCCGTGGGCGCTGCGGGAGCCCATGCGTATTCGGGTGGCTTTGCACACCGGGGAGGTCGAATTCCGCGACGGGGACTACTTCGGCCGCGCGGTCAACCGCGCTGCCCGCTTGCGGTCGCTGGCTAGCGGTGGCCAGATCCTGTGCTCGGGTGCGACCGCGGAGCTCGTCATCGACTCCCTGCCCGATGACGTGATGCTCGCCGACCTGGGCACGCGCCAGCTGCGCAATCTCGCACGCCCGGAACACGTTTTCGAACTCCGGCTGGAAACCACCCTGCTCGACCACCCCGCGGATTCGACCGACGTGCCTCTAGAACGCCCGAGCCTGCCCCCTGTGCTCGCCGGCCCCGGGCCCTTCGTCGGGCGCGGACACGAGCTTGAGCGACTGTCGTCCGCGTGGCAGACCGCGCTCGCCGGGGGCACCAACGCAATGCTGATCGCTGGCGAACCGGGTGTCGGCAAGACGCGTCTGGCCGGCGAATGGTCCCGACAGGCTTACGACCAAGGCGCCCTAGTCATTTACGGCCGATGCGACGAGGACCTCGGTGCGCCGTACCAGCCTTTCGCGGAAGCCCTGCGTTCGCTGGTGCCGTGCCTCGGTGCGGGCGGGCTTCGTGGGCTCCGCGGCGTGGAAGCACTGCTCACCCTGGTTCCCGGGCTAGCCGATCTCCTCCCCGACCTGGCCGCGCCGACCCGCGCCGACCCGGACACCGAACGCTACGCACTTTTCGACGCCGTCGTCGCGCTGTTGGCAATGGCCTCGGCGAGTGCGCCCGTCGTCCTGATCCTCGACGACCTGCACTGGGCGGCCAAACCCACGCTACTGCTGTTACGTCATCTCCTGCGTTTCGGCGAACACGCCCGCGTGCAGATCATCGGCACGTACCGCAGCACGGACCTCGACCGCGCCCACCCGCTGGCGGCGATGCTCGCCGACCTCCACCGCGACGGCACGGCCAACCGGCTCAGCCTCAGCGGCCTCGACGAGGACGACGTGACCGCCTACGTCGCCGAGGCCGGCTACAACGACGAAGAGCTGGCTCGGGCGCTGGCGTCGGTCACGGGTGGCAATCCGTTCTTCCTCATCGAGGCCCTGCGTCACGTGGATGAGAGCGGCGGTCGCTGGGACCAGAGCACCCTGCCACAGGGGGTGCGCGAGGCGGTGAGTCGCCGCCTTTCGCGGCTTCCGGCGGAGACGAACAAGGCGCTTGCGGCGGCCGCGGTCGTCGGCAGCCGGTTCGCGTTGGAACTGGTCGAGCGTGTGGTTGGGGACGACCTCGTCGACGCGTTCGACGAGGCGTGCAAGGCCGGCATCATCATCGAAGAGCCCGGCGGGCGCTACCGGTTCAACCACGCCCTCGTCCGGCAGTCGCTGCTCGCCGAGCTGCCGTCCGTGCGGCGCATGCGGCTGCACCAGCGCATCGCCACAACGTTGGAAAACGAGCCCGGCGCCGACGATGAGCTGCTCGCCGAACTGGCTTACCACTACTTCGAATGCGCGTGGGCGGGGAACGCGGCGAAGGCGGTCGAATACTGCCGGCGAGCCGCGGACCAGGCGATGGCGCGACTCGCCTACGAAGGCGCCGCCGACCTCTACGACCGGGCCCTGCACGCACTGGAAGAGATCGACGAGGAGCTGCCCGACCGCGACGAGCAGGCCGCCGAGCTATTGGTCGCGCGCTGCGAGGCGCTGCTGGCCGCGGGCGATGTGACATCGGCGGCAGCCGCGGTCGCCCAATTGCAAACGGCGACGGCCGATTCGGCTCGCCTCGCGGCGTGGGCGACGTGCTTCGACGGTCAACTCTCCATGCTGATTCATCCCGAGCGGTTGGACGAGGCCGAGGCCGCGGTCGGTGCGGCAGCCGACAAACTGGCCGAGTTGGACGACGCCGCCGGGGAAGCCAAGGCGCACACCGTCCGTGCCGGCTGCCTGGCCCGGCTCGGGCGGATCGGCGACTGCGAGATCGCCCTGGATGACGCCCTGACCGCGGCGCGGCGCGCGGGTGAATACCGCCGGGTGAACGCGGTGCTGGCGGGCGCGCCGCTGGCAGCGCTGTGGGGACCCAACCCGGTTCCGCGCGCGGGCGGGCGTTGTCTCGACGTGGTACGGCTGCTGCGGATTACGACCGACTCGCCAGCGGTCGAGGCGACCTCGACGCGCTGCCAGGCCGTGCTCGAGGCCTTCCGCGGCCGCGCCGCCGCGGCGCGGCGGATGATCGACTCGGCGCGGCGCACGGTCACCGAGCTCGGCCTGCGTCACGCGTTGCTGGAAGTCGAGCAGTTCGCCGGGATCGTCGAGCTGGTCGGTGATGATCCCGCTGCGGCCGAGCCGCATCTGCGTCAGGCCTACAACGGCTTTCGTCGTATGGGCCTGGACGCGGACACCGCCGAGACCGCCGCGCTGCTGGGTCGCACGTGTCTTGCGCTGGGCCGAGACGCCGAGGCCGGCGAATTGTGCTCCGAGAGTGAATGTCTCGCCGGTCACGCGCTCAAGCCGTCGATCGCTTGGCGCACGCTGCGCGCCCATTTGCTTTCGCGCGGCGGGGATCACGATGGGGCCCTGCGGTTCGCCGAGGCTGCCGTGAGTTTGGCCGAGCGTACCGACTTGCTGGTCGACCACGGTGACGCATGCCTTTCGCTGGCAAAGGTTTTGGGCGCGGCCGGCGACGTGGCCGGTGCGCGGGCCGCCGCCGAGCGGTCAGTCGGCCTCTACGAGCGGAAAGGCGCTGCGGCGCTTGCTGAGAGGGCGCGCCACATTCTCGGCGAACGCGTTGTTCCGGCTGTCCCGACGCCACCCGCAGCGCCGAGCGTCGAGCCAGACAATGCGTGTGCGCGGGTGATCCGGCGCGGGTCGGCTGCTATCGATCGCGGGGCATGGGACGAATTCGAGCGGTTGTATGCACCGAAGGTTTTCGTCGAGAGTCGCCGGAAGATTACCGGCGGCTTTACCCGGGACGATTTTTCGCCTGGCGAAGGAAGAAGCCTAGCCGAGAACGGCGCGCTGCGAATTCGAGTGCCGGTTATCGCCGTGCGAGGCGAGCGCTTGGCCCTCAGCCGACTAGAAATTGGCACGGCCGACGTGAGCGCAGGTGCACCGTGCGATGAGATGCTCGGGCTTTACAGCCTCGACCGCGACGGTCGAATCGCGCTGCAAGTGTTCTTCGATGTCGAAGACATCGACGCCGCGCTCGCCGAACTCGACGCCATGCATGCTCGATTCGAGGCTGAGCAGCCGCCCGCGCGCCGACTTGAAAACACGGCGGCGCGTGTATTCGAGCACGTCTGGTCGCACTTCGCGGCCCGCGATTGGGACGCCATGGCTGGCTCCGTGGCCGATTACTATGTCGGCATCGATCACCGACGGGTCGTGAGTGCCGAGACTCAACACAGTCGAGACGACGTGATCAGAGACTTGCAGGCGGCCGCCGATGTCGGCTTCACGATCTCGATGGTCAGGGCCATCGCGATTCGCGGGGAGCGTCTCGTCCTCGCACGCGTTCGCGCATCCGGCTCGGATCCCGAGGCGATTCAAAACGATGCCCTTAATGTCGTTGAGATCGACGCCGACGAGCGCATCGCGACGGTCATCACATTCGACATCGAAGACATCGACGCCGCCCTCGCGGAACTCGACGCCCGATATCTTGCAGGCGAAGAGGCCGCTCACCCTCACATGTGGTCTGCCATGTTAGGGGCTTACGCCGCAATCAACCGGCGCGAACTCCCAGCCACGACGCCCGATTTTGTAAGTAAGGACCATCGGCGAGGGGCAGCTTTTGCGCCCGGTGACATGATCGAATATCTGCGTGCAGGCTGGGATCTCGACCAAGAAATCTATTTCTACATCGAGGCTGTGCATCGCCTGAGTGATCTCGGAGTAGTCGTCACTCACAAAGGGCGCGGGACATCGCGCGAGGGCTTCGACGCCGAATGGCGAGAAGTCATGCTTTTTACGGTTAACGGTTTATCGTTCAACCGCTGCGAAGTATTCGACGAGAGGGACCTAAACGCCGCGATCGCGCGCTTCGACCAGCTGAGCCGGCCAGCGCCGCGGCTGGGAAACGCGGCAAGCCAAGCTTACGAGCGTGTGCAGGCATGCTTCGCGGCCCGCGACTGGGAGGCCATGGCAAACGCCCTCGCACACACCATAGTTGACGACGATCGTCGACGCATGGTGAACGCCGGCATCCGACGCGGCCGGGATATCGAAATCGCCAACGGTCAAGCCGTCGTGGAGATCGGCGGAGAGCAGATCACGTCGACCGTCATCGCGACCCGCGGCGAAAACGTCGCGCTTTGCCGCTCGTGTATCTTCGGGCAGGGCCAGCAGTCGGGGGCATTCCGCATCGAATTTCTCAGCGTCATAGAGAGCGACGCCGACGAGCGCTTGGCGGCCCACGTCGCGTTCGACCTCGATGACATCGACGCCGCCCAAGCAGAGCTCGACGCGCGGTACCTCGCCGGCGAAGCCGCCGCCCACGCGCACACCTGGTCGGTGATCACCGAGTCCTACGCCGCGCTCAATCGGCGCGAGCATCCAGCGACGACGCCAGATTGGGTGAGCATCGACCACCGGCGAGGGATATCGTTTCCGCCTGGTGCAGTCTCTGCGTTGCTCGCCAACTGGAACGCCACCGCCGACCTGAGCAACTCCATCGAGGCGGTGCATCGGCTGAACGACCGCGGCGCCGTTGTCACCTCTGTGACGACGGAAAGCTCACGAGAGGGCTTCGAAGCCGAGTGGCGAGGGATCAGCGTCCTCACGGTCGAAGGTGACCTGATCGACGGCTTGGAAGTCTTCGACGAGGCAGACGTCGGCGCCGCGATCGTACGGTTTGAACAACTCAGCCGATCGACACCACGGCTGGAGAACACGGCGACGCGCGTATTCGAGCACGTCTGGTCGCACTTCGCGGCCCGCAACTGGGAAGCGCTGGCCGAAACCGTGGCCGACAGCTTTTCCGGCATCGATCACCGGCGCGTCGTAAATGCCGGAATCCAAGATGGTCGAGATGCCGTGATCAGAGATCTGCAGGTGTCCGCCGAGGTCGGCTTCACGATATCGATGGTGAGCGCCATGGCAATCCGCGGGGAGCGTCTCGTCCTCGCACGTGTTCGCGCCTCGGGCCCAGATCCCGAGTCGATTCAAGACGATGCCCTCAACATCGTCGAGATCGACGCCAACAACCGGATCGCGGCGGTCGTCGTGTTCGACCTGGACGACCTCACCGCCGCCATCGCCGAACTCGACGCACGCTACCTCGCCGGAGAAGCGGCACCGTATGCGGACACGTGGCCGGTCATCGCCGGAACCTACGCCTCGATCCGACGGCGCGAGTTTCCCTCGCTGACTCCGAATTGCGTAAGTATTGACCATCGCCCGGCGGCAGCGTTCGCGGCCGGCGAGTTGACCGCCTACATCCGCGCCGGGTGGGAGATCGACCAGGACATCAGACCGTACGTCGAAGCTGTACATCGGTTGGACGGCCTCGGAGCCGTCGTCAGCTACGCCGCACACGGAACGTCGCACGAGGGTTTCGACGCCGAGTGGCGCGAAATCGCCTTGGTCACAGTCGAAGGCGACATGGTCAACCGCTGCGAATTGTTCGACGAGGCGGACTTGGAGACCGCGATCGCGAGATTCGAGCAGCTGAGCCGGCCGGCACCGCGGCTGGAGAACGCGGCAAGCCGAACGTACGACCGGCTGCAAGCGCACTACGCCGCCCGCGACTGGGCCGCGATAAGCGAGATGCTGTCCGAAGACCATTGCAGCGACGATCGCCGGGCCGTGGTGGGCGATGGGATTCAGCATGGCCGCGACGCTTTGATCGAAAACCTGCGGACGGTCATCGACGTGGGAGTCACCCAGGCGACGTCAAACACCATCGCTACCCGAGGCGCGCACCTGGCCCTGACTCTCGCTCGATACTCGCGCAGCGACGAGGTACCCGCGGCTTTCCACGTCGACTACCTACAGCTGATCGAGATCGACGCCGACGAGCGGATCACCGCGCTCGTCGCGTTCGACCCCGATAGGTTCGACGCCGCTTACGAGGAGCTCGACGCGCGCTACCTCGCGGGCGAGGCGGCACCCTACGCGCGTGTTTGGCAGATCGGCATCGAAGCCCTTGGCGAACTCAACCGTCACCAGCCTGGGCGAATGCTTGCCGGACTTGTGTATACCGATCACCGGCACGTCAGCTTCGCGTCAGGGGACTACGGTCGCGCGGTCGAGGAATTGTGGGCGCTCGTGCCCAATGCCCGGTATCGGACGACTGAGGTGTACGCGCTCGACGCCCACGGCAGCGTTTTCAAGATCGTCATCGAAGGCACCGATGTCCACGGGAACGAATTGCAGTGGCCGCGTCTGTCTTTGCTCTCCGTCGGCCCGGAGCGGGCGCGGGTGGAAGTCTACGACGAGGATGACGTCGACGCCGCCCTTGCCCGCTTCGAGGAGCTGCGCCCGGAGGAGCGGCGGCTCGCAAACGCGGCAAGCCAAGCGTACGACCGCGTTTTCGCGTGGTTCGCGGCCCGCGACTGGGACGCAATGGCCGAAATCGTGGCAGATGCCTTTTCTAGCGAAGATCGCCGGCAGGTGGTGAACGCCGGGGTCCGACACGGTCGCGATGCCGGGATTGAAGACGTGCGGGCGATCGCCGACGTTGGCTTCACCTTGACGATCGTGGCTGTCATGGCGACCCGTGGCGGGCGCCTCGCCCTCTTGCGTGTTCGCGCTGCGGGCCCCGACCCTGGCGGGATTCAAAATGATGCTCTCAACCTCGTCGAGATCGACACCGACGAACGGGTCATGACATCCGTCGTGTTCGATCTCGACAACTTCGAGGCCGCCGTCGCGGAACTCGACGCGCGGTACCTTGCCGGCGAAGCGGCGGCCCACTCACAAGTGTGGTCGATCGTTGCGGGTAGTTACGCCGCCCTCAACCGGCGCGAGCTGCCAATGACCGCGCCGGACTGCGTGTATGTCGATCACCGGCGGGAGACAGCGTTCGGACCGGGCGACCTGGCCGCGTACATCGGCGCCGGGTGGGCCAGCGACCAAGCCATCAATATCTACGTCGAGCAGGTGCATCGGCTGACGAGCCTGGGAGCAGTGATCACCTACGCGGCACATGAGACACGAGAGGGTTTCGACGCCGAGTGGCGCGGGATCGTCGTGTTGACGGTCGACGGCGGCCTCGTCGACCGGTGCGAAGTCTTCGATGACGCGGACGCAGACGCCGCGATCGCGCGGCTCGAACAGCTCAGCCGTCCGGCACGGCTGGAGAACGCTGCGAGCCAAGTGTGTGAGCGCTATTTGGCGCACTACGCGGCACGCGATTGGGACGCCATGGCGGAAATCCTGGCCCACGACTTTTCCAGTGACGATCGCCGACGGGTGGTGAGCGCCGGAGTCCGACATGGTCGAGACGCGCAGGTTGCGAACATGCAGGCTTTCGCCGCCCTCGCGATCGCGAGGGTGACGTCCACCAGCATCGCAACACGAGGCGAACGACTGGTCCTCCAGCGCGTCCGCTTCTCCGACCGCGACCAAACGACTGACGCATTTCTCACGGAGAGGCTCGGCGTGGGCGAAATCAACGCCGAGGGGCGCATAGCCGCGTTCGTCTCGTTCGAGCTTGACGACATCGACGCCGCCATCGAAGAACTCGACGCCCGCTACCTCGCTGGCGAAGCCGCCGCCCACTCACATATGTGGTCGGTCGTTGCGAAGGCCTACGCCGCGCTCAACCGAAACGAGCTCCCCTCGGGCATCTCGGATTGGGTGACTCTGGACCACCGCGTCCGCGCAACGTTCGAGGGCGGTGATCTGACCGCGTACATCCGCGCCGGGATCGACCTCACGCCGAACATCAACATCTATATCGAGACCGTCCATCGGCTAAGCGACTTCGGAGCGGTTGTCACCCACGCGGCGCACGGGACCACACAAGAGGGCTTTGACGCCGAGTGGCGGATGATCGAACTCCTGGCGGTCGGAGGCGAGACGATCAACCGCTGCGAGCTATTCGACGAGGCAGACCTCGACGCCGCGCTCGCGAGGTTCGACGAACTGCAACCGCGGGTCCCGCGGCTTGAAAATGCGGCGGGCCGGATACTCGAGCGATACCAGGCGTGCTTCTCGGGCCCAGACTGGGCCGCCATGGCGGAGCTACTGGCCGACGACATTGTCTTGGAGGATCGCCGTCGTGTCGTCAACGCAGGGGTTCGACGTGGCCGAGATGTGCACATCGCGGACCTGCGAGCCGCCATCGAGGTCGGCGCAGACACCATATCTTTGAGCGTCATTGCGACCCGCGGGGAGTGCCTCGCCCTCGCTCATGCCCGTGCCTTCAACAGGGGCTCTCCGTCCGGCGAGGTCGGCGCCGAGTGGTGCGGCCTCGCCGAGATAGACACCGTCGAGCGGATTGTCGGTCTCGTCTCGTTCGACCTCGACGACATCGACGCCGCCTTCGCGGAGCTCGACGCCCGATACCTCGCCGGCGAAGCGGCCGCCCACTCGCAGCCGTGGTCGGTCATCGCAGGGTTGTACGCGGGATTCAACCGGCAAGAACTTCCGGCAACGACGCCGGACTGGACCTACGTCGACCATCGGTCGGTGGTAAATATCGAGGCAACTGATCTGCCCGCATTCATCCGAGCCGGCTGGGACCTCACGCCGGAGATCGGTATCTACATGGAGGCTGTGCACCGGCTGAGCGACCTAGGAGCGGTCGTCACCCACACCGCACGTGGCATTTCTCGTGAGGATTTCGACGCGGAGTGGCGGATGGTCGACATCTTCACAGTCGAAGGCGATTTGATCAGCCGCTGCGAAATGTTCGACGAGGCAGACCTCGACGCCGCGCTCGCCAGCTTTGAGGAACTGCACCGGCAGACGCGGCGGCTGGAAAATGCGGCTAGCCAAGTGGTAGCACGCTTTTGGACCTGCTTAGCGACCCGAGACTGGGTCGCGATGGCCGAGACAATGGCCAGCGATTTTTCGTCGCATGATCACCGTAGGGTGGTGAACTCCGACGTTCTGCGCGGTCGTGATGTCAATATCGCAAACATGCGGGCAGTCGCCGAGGTCGGGTTCGAGGGCCTTGCATCAACCGTCATCGCGACCCGCGGGCAGCGCCTCGCCCTGAGTCGTATCCGGTCCTCGGTCCACGGCTTTGAGCCCGGTGAGGTCAGCGCCGATATGCTCGGCATGTTTGAGATCGACGCCGACAACCGGCTCACCGCCAGCGCGATATTCGACGCCGAGGACATCGACGCCGCCTTCGAGGAACTCGATACCCGCTACCTTGCGGGCGACGCGGCCGCCCACGCGCGCACGTGGTCGGCCATCACGCAGGCATATGACGCGCTCAATCGAGGTGAAATGCCGACGACGACACCGAACTTCGAGGACATCGACCGTCGCCGTGGAGCAATGCCGGCACCCGGGTACCTGATGGAATACCTTCGGGCCGCGTTGGACGACGCGGTGGGCAACCGCCTCTACATTGTCGCCGTTCATCGGCTGACCGACCTCGGTGCGGTCGTCACCCACGTGGCTAGGGCGACGTCCCGAGAGGGCTTCGACGCCGAGTGGCGCATCACCAACGTTTTCACGGTCGAAGGCGACTTGGTCGGCCGCTGCGAGCTGTTCGACGAGGCGGACCTCGACACCGCGATCACACGATTTGAGGAACTTCAACCACCGGCACCGCGCCTGGAAAACGCGGCAACCCTTACCGATCAACGCTTCTGGGATTATTTCTCGGCGCGTGACTGGGCCGCCTTAGGCTCGATGCTGGCTGATGACATGGCTAATGACGATCGCCGACGAATTGTGAATGCCGGCATTCGACGAGGTCGAGACGTCGAGGTCGCAAATATGCGGACCCTTTCCGATATGGGAGTCACGAATGTCACGTCCACAGTCATTGCGACCCGCGGCGAACGGCTTCTCCTCAGGCGTACGCGCTTCTCTCTAGACCAAGGCCCCGAGGACTTTCACGCCGACCTGCTTTGCATTGTCGAACTGGATGCCGAAATCCGGATTGCGACCCGTGTCCTGTTTGACCCCGACGACTTCGAGCCCGCCTACGAGGAACTCGACGCGCGATACCTTGCGGGCGAAGCGGCCGCCCACTCGCACGTGTGGTCGGTCATCGCAGGGGAATGTGCTGCGTTCAACCGGCACGAACTCCCGGCAGCGGAATGGGTCACCATCGACCACAGGCAGCTCGCCGTAATCGACGCGCGCGAAGGGCAAGCAGCCATGCGCGACATCTGGGAAGTCACGCCCAACCTCAGCATGCGCATCGAGGCGGTGCATCGGCTCAGCAGTGCGGGAGCGGTCTCCAGCTACGTGGCGTCTGGGACCTCGCCAGAAGGCGTGGATGCCGAGTGGCCAATGATCCTTCTTTTAACCGTCGAAGGCGACCGGATCGGCCGCTGCGAGATCTTCGACGAGGCAGACCTCGACGCCGCACTCGCTAGGTTCGATGAGCTCAGCCCTCCGATGCCACTCGTCGAAAGCGCCGGTGACTGACACGGTGCCACAACCACATCCGCTTTATCTGCTGGCGGATAGTCAGCTGCTGTTCTGGAAGCGGCAGGACGGTTTGCTCCTCGAGTCGGCCCTCGATGGATTGGCGCGGGACACACCGCTTACCGCGGCCTACATCGGTGCCTCCAATGGCGATCGTCCCGAGTTCTACGAAATCTTCGAGGGGGCAATGGATGCGATTGGAATCACCGACCGTCGCATGATCGATTCGTCGTTCGGCCCAGACGATCGCGCCTTCCTCGAGCGTGCCCGGTTGATCGTCCTCGCGGGCGGCGATGTGCGACTCGGCTGGAGCACGTTCGTGGAGACCGGCATGAAGGATGCCATCCTGCGCAGGCATGCCCAAGGGGCGGTCCTGGTGGGTGTTTCGGCCGGCGCGATTCAGCTCGGACGCTACGGAATTGTCGAGACGCCGGAATCTGCCGTGCCCGAGCTGCTCGATGTGTTTAATCTCGTTCCGATGGTCATCGACGTGCACGACGAGCGAGCCGAGTGGGCGCGGCTGTCGCGAATGATTCATCTACTTCAGGGATCGACCACCGGGCTCGGAATCCCCTCTGGCGGCGGAGCCATCGTGCACGCGGATGGCACTATCGAGTCTGTCCGCCGTCCGGCGCACGAATTCCGTTTCGAGGGCGGTCGCGTCACGCACTCGCTGGTGCGCGCCGACGATGGCAGCTGATTTTTGTTGAACCACAATGAGGCTCGCCAACCTCTCCGCTCCGGGTTCCTGCCATGCGCCGGTGCCGCCAACCTATGGACCACAGCCCACCTGGGCCGAGCAACATCGCCATCGTGTGGTGACGGTTGGCCGTTGTAGTAGTGACTTTCGGCCCCAGTAACGAACCTCGGTCCGTGTCCAGAGTTAACACCATGCCAACTGCTGCTCGACGTAGCGTGAACCGGGCGGCAACCGACATCGGCCCCGGCCAGGTTCATTGCCGGATAAAGGAGCCAATCATGTTCCTCGCAGATCTGATCCCACGCCGGCTACTAGTTGGCGCAATCGGTGCTGGAGCGGTTACCGGCACGCTTTTGTGTGCTACCGCGGCGACGGCCGCCGCTGATCCGCCGCCTCGGCCCCCTAACTGCACGGCAGCGGACGTAGCCGGCGTCGCCGCTGGTGTTGCCACGGCGCTCTCGGCTTACCTGTACACCCATCCGGACCTCAACGGCTTCTACACCGACCTTCAAGATCGGCCCAAAGATCAGCTCCGCGATGAGGTGCAGCAGTACTTCAACGCCAACCCGCAGGAGCAAGCCGATCTTGAGAACATCCGGCAGCCGATGGTTGACGTCAGGCAGCGTTGCCAGTGGACACCCCTACTCGGTCAGGGCGGCGCGACTCCGTGAGGCATCGGGCCCTCCATTCGCCCATCGATCAGGCCCAGCACAGCCGTGATAGGAAGGAGACCCTATGAATGTGTGGGTGCGGTCTTGGATTGCGGGGGCGATAGGAGTATTGGCCCTTGTCGCGATTCCTGAGACGTATGCCGTCGTGCAGCCCTCCGGGGTGGCCAACGCGGACGTCTGCGCAAGCGTCGGCAGGCGTGTTTCAGTGAGCGGGTGCACCAACGTTGCCGATACGGTCAACGCCTATGTCCCGCCGCCTGACGCGTATGCACCACTGCCGCAGGACTTTCCGCCCCCACCGCCACCGGTAAATGTCTGCGTCGGAGGCGGCCGGCGGGTTCATGTAAGCGGGTGCTTCTGAAACTGCGGTTCCTGCACCGTGGTGATCCCCCCGATCATCGCGTAGACGCAGTGCCGCGACCTGGTCGCGTGCGGCGGGCTGCCAGCACGTCGGCGTTAGCCATCGATTGCGCCTCGGCGGCCAGCGTCGAAGCCCTGTTGGCGTAGGCGATTGCTTCGGTCTCGCTTGTTGCTTCCTTGCCGTGCGCTGCCGCCCAATGCCGTTTCGCCTCTTCGAATCTGGATTGCGCCTGCGCCCCGATACTGTCGCGATGCCTGGTGACGTAGTCGGAGATTTGGCGCAACCTGGCGTCCGCGGTGGACAACGCCTGCCCCAACGAGTGGTCGGACCCATCAATGCTCACCTGCCCATCGCCGGCCTCGATCCGCCGCGCAGCGCGTCGGCGGCGGCGCGCGCGATAGAGCACGAAAACCAGCACGACGACCAACACGAGGACGACGACGCCGATCGCGATCGGCAGCCAGATCGGCTTCGACGCGCTTGCCGCCTTGTTCAACCCATCGGCCGCAGCGACCGCTGCGCCGCTCCAGTCTTTGACGGCTACCGCGGGTTCAATCTGGTTGCTGCGCAAACTGTTCAACTCGGCCGTCGTGACGCCGTCCGCATTGGGCGGCACCGAGAACGCGTACAGCTTGGTGTTCGTGGCCACGGCCAGCAGCGCGTCGTGGTCGCCCATCGCGCTGGCGCCGCGGGTTCGCTCGGCCCAATTGTCGGGTTTGAACCGGGAGAAGTTGTCGACGTAGACCGCCCACAGCTGAATGTGCCGGTTGCGGTAGAGCCGGTCGATTGCCGAGCTGACCGCCGCCCGACCTGGATCCGTCAACACCCCGGCGCTGTCGGTGACGTGGTCCGTGAGTTTGGACGGTGGTTCGGCGCTGGCGGGGGTTGCCAGCAGCAGCCCCGATGTGAGGATCGTCAGGACTACACCGACCAGGCGAACACCGCGCATACGGGTAATTTAGCCGTCAGCCCATGGCGGGGTGAGTGGGGCTCCAACCCGAGACCAAGGGATGCCTGATCTGTCCCTAGTCACCGCTCTGGTCGCCACCTGAGCGGCACGTGAACCGGGAACCAGCCGTCGAAAATTTCGGCCGGCAAAGGGCTGTAGGGTTTGGGATACCACGCTTTGGGGACATCGCCGCCGTTCCAGTCGAACCAGAAAAACGGGACCTCGGCAAGCCACACCTCAAAGAACGCGCCCAGCAGGTCCCGCGCCAGGTGCGATGCCGGACACCGGTGCGGGCCACCCCCAAAGCTCCAATGCCGTTGCGGGCCATCCAGTTTAATGCTGTGACCTGACATGTCGTCAGCCTCATCACGGTGCACCAGTCCGACACACAACTCGACAGGGGACCCCGCTGGGATCGTCGTTCCGCCGATCGTCACGCTGCGACTCGTTATTCGTGAAACCGTCTTCGCCCCGCCATCCAAGCGCAACAACTCCTCGATAAACCTGCGTTGCCGATCTGGATTTCCGCGTAGCTCGCGCTGAAGCAGCGGTCTCCGCGCCAGCACCGCCAGTCCGGCCTTGATCGGGAACGACGCGAAAATCAAACCGCGGAGCACCGACCCAATCAGTCCCAGTACTTCTTCGTCGGTGAGCGGTTCGGTGGCGAGGCGGCTGATCACATCGGGGCCACCCTGCGGCGCTCGGCGGATCGTCCCCACCAGCTTGGGGTCGAGTGATTGCAGAGCGATGTCCGTCGGCAGCCCAGACACCGTAACGAATCCTGCGCGCCAAACAACCTCAGCGACCGCCGCCCCATCGCAGCAGTCCAGTTCTGCCGCCAGGGCGCGGACGCGTTCTTCGATGATCCCACGCACGGGCTTCAGCATTTCCCGCGAATTGCCCGGATTGAACAGCAGATCGACCATGATTTTCCGGTAGGGCCCGAACGGCGGATTGCCGGGCATCAGTTCGCCTTGGCGGCTGGCGAAAACTTCGCCATCACGTAGGGCCGCGAGGACATCGTCGCGCCGCCATAACACGTACTTGCCGTCAGGCCCCCGCAGCACTCTTTGACCGGCCCGCTGTGCGGCAGCCAGCCACTCCCGATAGCCCGCGGCCGCAGCCTCGTCGGACCGCATGACTTCCAGCGCGGCGAGAGCGGCCTCGCCACCGGACCCGATCACCGCGCACCACCGACTTTCGCGATCGGCGGTCGCTGCGAACCACGCACCAACGGCGCCACCTGGAACTCTGACGCCGCCAGTTTATTCTCAACGCCGGCCACACGGCTCCCCAACCACTGCCGGTCAGACCCCCACCTTCTCGGCGCGTGTCGCGTGACGACACGATGTTGGAGCGCCACCTCGCCGACAAGCATTACGACGGGTGGGTGGGCTCGGCACCTTCGCTTCTCACGTCGGCCACTGCAATGGCATCGTGGTCGGGCCGAGTCGGGTGCTGTCGCCGCCGACGTTCAACTCGACGCCGCCCGGCGGTGCCAAGGTGAATCTGGGGATGCAACGCAGGAACTCGGCGACAAGGACGCTCATCTGCGCTCGGGCAACGTGCATTCCGAGACATCGGCGCGACCCGGCTCCGAATGAGTAGAACGGGCGGCCGTGGACTTTGTCATCGCCGTACGTTATGAGATAACCGCCGTCCAGATTCAACGTCCGCAATGAGAGTTCCATTTCGGTTAGCGGCGGCACCCGGGCCCCGCCAATGGTCATCTCCTCCAGGGTGACGCGCGGGCAATAGCCGAGCGGAGAGTAAAGGCGCACCACCTCGTTGACAAATGTCCCGATTTGATCGGGGCGCCGGATGAGGAGCGCCCGTAGTTGCGGGTCGGTGGCCAGCTCGAACAGGGCAAAACTGATTCCCGCAGTGGTCGTCTCGATTGCCGCACCGAACAGGAGCAAGACGAAGCTCAGTATTTCCACTTCCTCGAATTCGTCGCGGAGGGCGGCAATGATGCCCGGCGGCGTGGCTGTGGAAATTGCTTGGCTGACGTATTCGATCAGGTCGGCATGGAAGGGCGCGCTCCTGGGGAATTCCGCTTGCCGCGCCAGTAACCGCAGCAGCGTCTCAAGCCTGCCCGCCGGCAATCCGAGCAGCGTCAGCAATGTTTGGACGGCCAGCGGGCGGGCGATCTCGCCGACGACCTCGCACTGGCCCCTCGCAGCGACCGCGTCGACGAGCGCCGCCGCGTGCTCCTGGATGGATGGCATGAGCCACTCCAACGCTCGTGGCCTGAACAGCGGGTTGAGGACCGCCCGGTACCTGGCGTGTTCGGCGGGTGCCGCGCCGGTGGGCACCCAGGGGTGAACGTCGTCGTGGCCCCGCATCGGATGGGTGAGTCTTGTCGTGTCGTGCAGGAGCGCCACGATGTCCTCAGGTCGCGTCGGGCAGATCGCGCCGCCGCGGGAGACTACCAGCGGGCCAGCCCGACGCGCCTCGATCTGCTGGACGCGCTCCTGCGCCCGGCTCAACTGCCATATGAGCCGTGTTGTCATCTTGCGGCTCCATTGCGCCGCAACGTATTTCGCTTGCAAGTTTTCGCCGATCGCGTCGCCTGCTGCGCGACGTTAGCCTTGGGGTGCGCCGCAGCGCGGGCCTCAGCAGACGATTGAAATCCTGCGGACATGGCGCCGTCGACCTCTCGGCGGTTGTCGGACCTTCGGGTTGAGGTCCGAAACTTTCAGCCTAAGGCCTGGTGGTGGACTAGATCGACGCGGTGTCGCGGGCATCGCGGGCACTCGTGGGTGTTGCTGCTACATCCATTGCCCCGGTGGACGCAGACGTGGCCGTGCCACAATTGCGGATTTTGGCCATGGTGGATATGGAAGGTCTCCACATTTGCCCGGGCAAGCTCCTCAGCGTCGTCGGCCACTTAATTCTTCTTTGCTTGCGATGGCCAATCGTGTGCGGATCCCGCAGGAGGACCGCGTTTCCGGCCCGAAACCATGGCTGGAGACGAGGGGAAAAATACACCCCTACCTGCATAAACACTTGGTGGGGCGGGCGGGGCTCGAACCCGCGACCAACGGATTATGAGTCCGCGGCTCTAACCAACTGAGCTACCGCCCCTGACGATGTTCCGTAGGAAACGGTAGCCCAACCGAAAGTCGGTGTCCGCCGGCTGGGCGCCCGTTCGTCGGCGCCCACCGGCTCACCCTCGTGACGTCACGCCGCAGCAGGCGGCTGGTGCGCGGCTTCATCCTTGATCTTGGGGATCATGTCCGGTGCGTAGACATAGATGGCCGACTCGACCTCCCACTCGGCCTGAGCTTGCTTCATAGGAGTGGTGCGAGTCACCATGTTCACCAGCTCCTGGGCCTCTCCAAACGGATTGGGGTTGGCCCGGACCTGACTGGCGAACCAACGCCCCTCAGCGGCCTCGCTGCAATCATTGAAATCGGCGTTGTGAACCATCTTGTTCTGAGCCAGCAGCTTGATGTACTGATCGTCGGCTGGAGTCATGCTGCAGGACGCCCATGCGCGCGGCGCCGACAGCACGGCACCACCGAACATCGCGGCTCCCAGCACGACGCCGGCGGCCCCCGCCGCCAACGCTTGCGCGCGCGATCGTGTCATCGTCATTTCTCCGGACCCCCTCATCGTGGAATTTGCTGCCTTTCCTTTGGCACTGAACATCGGATACCACCACCGATTAGCGCGACAAACGACGCGCGTTTCAAACAGCGAATGAACAGTCGGTTAGCGAAACATGTTGTGCAAGCTGGAATTCGGATCGCATGTGGCACTCGGCCGACCACGGCCACCGTTACTACCCAGTCATGCGCTCCGCGTTGATCCCCCAATCGTCAACGGTGTCGACGTCTTACTTCGGAGTTAGCTGTTACAGCACACCAGAACAGCTAACGCGACTACGGCCGTTAGGCTTTCGTTGCGCGAAAATTTTACTGGGCGCGCGCGAGGCTCGCTACTCGGCCGGCCAGGATGCATGCGCGGCCCCATCCTTGATCTTGGGGATCATGTCCGGCGCGTAAACATAAATCGCCGACTCGACCTCCCACTCGGCCTGTGCCTGGGACATCGACGTGGTTCTGGTGATCATGTTCACCAACTCCTGGGCCTCCCCGAATGGATTGGGGTTGGCCCGGACCTGGTCGGCGAACCAGCGCCCCTCGGCGGCCTCGGTGCAATCGCTGAAGTCGGCGTTGTGAACCATCTTGTTCTGCGCGAGAAGCTGGATGTACTGGTCGTCCTTTGGAGACAGATTGCAGGACGCCGAAGCTTGCGGTGCAGACAACACAGCGCCGCCGAGCATCGAGGCCCCCAGCGCGACGCCGGCAGCCCAGACCGATGACACTCGCATACGCGAGCGTGAACGGGTGGTGGTCATGTCCGATCCTCCTCTGCGTGGGAACGGTATTGCTCTCCGACGCAAGCCAAGCTTTGGTGCGGCAACTATCCAGCCGAGACAGCGACTCCGGCCACGGCTAACAGTCGCGCGGTCGATGGGCGGCGGCGCTGCCATCCGAAATCACCGCCACGTATCAGTTTCGGTGTCGAGAGATAAATTTAGCCAGTTCCAACGACCCGAGGGACCAACTTTTGTTTGCGTGACCGTGTACGGATGGTTAACATTTCCTACTTCGGTCCTGCCGGCAGGTGCTGGCCGATCCACGCCGGGCGGCGCGGGTTGGCCATGGTCGACGACCCCGACGTTCGCCTGACCAGCGGTTGATAGCCCCGCGCCGACGTTCAGCGGCCACTCGGGCCGCGCACGCGATGGTCAGCTGAAGACGGTCTGGCCGTTGGCGTCGAGCAGGTATCGCTCGGTACCCTGCGCAACCCGGGGGGCGTCGGCGCCCAAAGCGACGGCAACCTTGTTGCTTGCATTCCGCATGATGTCAAAGGTGAGCTCGACGGCCTCGGCATCGGAGAACCGGGAGCGCACCTCGGCGACATCGTCGGCGGCGAGGTGCGCAGGGGTCCAAATTAACGCATCGGCGTAGCGCAGCGCTGCTTTGACGCGGTCGTCGAGCAAACTCGACGACTCGAAGCGATCGATCTCGTCGTACAGCGTCTCCGAACCGCCGGCATCGAGCGCGGTGCCCTCACGCAGCGACTTGCACAAGCGACAGTTGTGCTGAGCAGCGCCGCGCAGCCGGACCAGCTCGGAGGTGATCGGGTCGAGGGCGCGCATCCGGGCCACCGCGGGCAAGAAGTCGTTGAAGACCGGACCGGACGGCTCGGTGGTGTTATCCCACCCGATGGTGCCATCGACCCAGCTCAAGTACTCCGAGCCGACGCCGAGCGCTTCCAGGCCGGCCCGAACCCGCGGAACGAAGTCGGCGATATACATCTGGACCACCACGCCAAAGGCGCCGTCGCCCAGGTGCCTAACCAGCCGGGAGCGCTGTTCGCCGGTGATCGCGGAGACGTCGGCGCTGAACTGTTCGGCGAACTCGGCGACGACGACTTCGGCCTCCGATTCGGGCGCGCCCACCTCGACGGGACTGGGCAGTGGTGGCAGCGACAGGGTTTGGGCGCACGTCCGCCGAACCAGGGCCGCTAGGCGCGCGTCCGCCGGGGAGCCCGGAGACAGGGCCACCAACCGCGTCAGCTGATCTTCTCGAACCGAAACCGGAGCCGCCATTCGTCACACGCTAGAACGCGGCCAGCCCCGCGGCAATCGCCTATTGCGCCTGGCTCACAGACGACATATAGAAGTCCGGTATCCGCAGCGACGGCATGGCCGCGCGGGTCGCCCAGTCCGCCCATTCCCGGGGCAGGGTCTTCTCGCTCACCCCGGCCTCGGTGGCCCGGCGCAGCAGGTCCAGCGGACTCTCGTTGAAGCGGAAGTTGTTCACCGCGGCGGTCACCTCGCCGTCTTCGATGAGGTAGACACCGTCGCGGGTCAACCCGGTGAGCAGCAGAGTGGTGGGGTCGACCTCGCGGATGTACCACAGGGTGGTCAGCAGCAAGCCGCGTTCGGTGGACGCGATCATGTCGGCCAGCTCGGCCGACCCGCCCGTCATCACCAGGTTGTCGGCGGCCACCGCCACCTCGGCGTCGAATTTGGCGGCGCGTCGCGCGCGGGTAGGCCAGCGCGTTGATCACCCCGTTGCGGATCCAGTCGACCTGGCCGATCTCCATGCCGTTGTCGAACACCGACATCGTCTCCGACGAGCTGCTCACCGCGACGAACGGCGTGCAGGCCAGGCCCGGCGCCATCGGATCGGAGAACAGGGTCAGCGGCAATTCGGTGAGCCGCTCCCCCACCCGGGTTCCGCCGCCGGGAGCCGAAAAGGCGGTGCGGCCCTCATGCGCGCCGCGGCCGGCCATCGACCAGGCCAGGTAAAGCATCATGTCGGCGACCGTGGACGGCGGCATGATCGTTTCGTAGCGTCCCGCCGGCAGCTCCACGCTGCGCTCGGCCCAGCCGAGCCGCATCGACAGCTCCTCGAGCAGCGAATCCATTGGCACGTCGACAAAGTCGGGTGTGCCGATGCCCGCCCAGGCGCTCGCGTCGCCGCGTTTGGCGTTGATCTCCACCGCCCCGGCCGGCTGGGTGTAGCGTCGGCGCACTCCAGTCGACGACGCCAGGAACGTCGTCGAAACGCTGTGGTGCGCAAAGCCGTACAGCCGATCCGTGCCGCGAAAGCCCCGGCTCAAGGAGTCGGCGACATCGGCGAACACCAACGGCCCGGTGCCGGGCACCGGCGCGTTCCAGTCGGCGGGCACCCCGGTATCGGCCAGCAGCGGCGCGGCGTCACCGGCTTCCGGCGCCGAGCGGGCCGCCTCCTGGGACGCCGCCACCAGTTCGGGGATCACCCGCGGATCCACCTCGGCGGAGACCACGGTCCCGACGCGCGCGCCGTACCCTTGGCGGACAACGGAAATCACCGTGATGCTGCGGTTGACCGAGACGCCGTTGGTGGTCATCGAATTGCCCGCCCAGCGCAGCGTGGCCTCGACCTTGTCGGTGACGAGCACCATGGTCTCGCTGGCGCCGCCGAGCTTGGCGGCCTCCTCCAAGACGAGGTTGACGACATGCTGCGCGGTGATCATCGGCCGCCCTCGGTCCGGGTGTTGAGCACGTTGACGCCGCGGAACAACGCCGACGGACAGCCGTGGCTGACCGCGGCGACCTGGCCGGGCTGGGCCTTGCCGCAGTTGAACGCGCCGCCCAACCGCCACGTCGCAGGGCCGCCCACGGCTTCCATCGAGTTCCAGAAGTCGGTGGTGGTGGCCTGGTAGGCGACGTCCCGCAGCTGGCCGTCCAGCCGGCCGTCGCGGATGCGGAAGAACCGCTGACCGGTGAACTGAAAGTTGTAGCGCTGCATGTCGATCGACCACGATTTGTCGCCGATGATGTAGATGCCGTCCTCGACGCGGCCGATCAGGTCGGCGGTGCTGACGTCCTCGCGGGCGGGCTGCAGCGACACGTTGGCCATCCGCTGAATCGGCACGTGATGCGGCGAGTCGGCATACGAGCACCCGTTGGACCGCGGCTGCCTGAGCCTCAGCGCGAACACCCGGTCGAGCTGATAGCCGACGAACATCCCGTCGCGCACCAGATCCCAGCTTTGCGCCGCCACGCCCTCGTCGTCGTAACCGATCGTGGCCAACCCGTGTTCGACGGTGCGGTCGGCGGTCACGTTCATGACCGGGGAGCCGTACCGCATGGTGCCGAGTTTGTCCGGTGTGGCGAACGACGTTCCGGCGTAGGCGGCCTCGTAGCCGATGGCACGGTCGTATTCGGTTGCGTGCCCGATGGATTCGTGGATCGTCAGCCACAGGTTGGTGGGGTCGATCACCAGGTCCGTCCGCCCCGCGATCACGCTGGGCGCCTTGACCTTTTCGGCTAGCAGCGACGGCAGTTGCGCCAACTCGTCGGTCCAGTTCCACACCTCGTCGCCGGCCAGCACTTCCCAGCCGCGCCCCATCGGTGCGGCCAGCGTGCGCATCGAGTCGAAGCTGCCCGCCGCGGCGTCGACGGTCACCGCCTCCAGCGACGGCTGCACCCGCACCCGCTGCTGGGTGATCGACGACCCGAACGTGTCGGCGTAGAACGTCTGCTCCTTGACGGCGGTGAGGACGGCCGAGACGTGGTCGACGCCGTCGGCGCTGAGCAGCCGTCCGGAGTACTCCTCGAGCACGCCGATCTTGTCGGCGGCCGGGACGCTGAACGGGTCGATCCGGTAATCCGAAACCCACGTGGCGTCGGTGTACACCGGCTCGGGCGCCAACTCGACGCGTTCGCTGTTCAGCGTCGCCAGCGTGGTGGCCACCTGCACGGCGCGGCGCGCGGTCTCGGCGGCGACCGACGGCGCCAGCTCCGCGTGGGAGGCGAAGCCCCACGTGCCATCGACGATCACCCGCACCGCCAAGCCGACCTCGCGATTGACGACCGACGTCTCCAGCTCGCCGTCGCGCAGCTGGATGATCTCGGTCATGATGCGGTGAACCCGCAGGTCGGCGTAGCTGGCGCCGGAAGCGGTGGCCGATGAAAGCGCGGCGTCGGCCAGCTCGTGGCGCGGTATGTTCAGGAAGTCGGCATCGATCCCCCGGTTCGGTGTCACGGCTCCACCGTAACGACCGTTCACCCCAAACCCCGGCGGCGCCCGCTTTAATTACCTCCATGGCCAGCGCCGTCCCGAGGACACAGCCTCGTTCCACCGCGCTGGGCTACGCCCTGCTGGCGCCCAGCTTGTTCGGCGTCGTGGCCTTCTTGCTGCTGCCCATCCTCGTGGTGATTTGGCTGAGCCTCTACCGGTGGGACCTGCTGGGGCCGCTGCACTATGTGGGCCTGGCCAACTGGCGCTCGGTGCTCGCGGATCGCAACTTCGCCAACTCGCTGATCGTCACGGCCCTCTTCGTGGCGATCGTGGTGCCGGCGCAGACGGTGCTGGGCCTGCTGGCCGCGTCCATGTTGGCCCCCCGGCTTCCCGGCACGGGCCTGTTCCGCACCCTGTACGTGCTGCCGTGGATCTGTGCGCCGCTGGCGATCGCGGTGCTGTGGCGTTGGATTCTGGCCCCGACGGACGGCGCGGTGAGCACCCTGCTGGGGCACAGCATCGAATGGCTGTCGGAGCCCAGCTTTGCGTTGCCGCTCGTCTCGGCCGTTGTCGTGTGGACCAACGTCGGATATGTCTCGCTCTCGTTCCTGGCCGGCCTGCTGGCGATCCCCGACGACGTTCACGCCGCCGCGCGCACCGATGGCGCCAACGCGTGGCAACGATTCTGGCGCATCACCCTGCCCATGCTGCGGCCGACCACGTTCTTCGTCCTGGTAACCGGGATCGTCAGCACGGCACAGGTTTTCGACATGGTCTACGCGCTGACCGGTGGCGGACCGGCAGGCAGCACCGACCTGGTGGCCCACCGCATCTACGCCGAGGCTTTCGGCTCTGCGGCCATCGGGCGCGCGTCGGTCATGGCGGTGGTGCTGTTCGTCATCCTCATCGGCGTCACCATGGTGCAGCATCTCTACTTCCGGCGGCGGATCAGCTATGACCTCACCTAGTCGGCTCGTCATCTACGCCGGACTCATCCTCGGTGCACTGATCACGTTGGTGCCGTTCGCCCTTGGCCTGCTGACCTCGTTCACCTCGGCGCACCAGTTCGCCACGGGTACACCCCTGCAGTTGCCCCGCCCCTTCACCCTCGCCAATTACACCGACCTCGGTGGGCCCGGATTCGGCCGCGCGGCGGCCGTGACCGCCCTGATGACCGCGGTGATCCTGGTGGGCCAGTTGACCTTTTCCGTGCTCGCCGCATACGGGTTCGCGCGGTTGGACTTTCCGGGGCGCGACGCACTGTTCTGGGTCTACATCGCGACCTTGATGGTGCCGGGGACGGTCACGGTGGTGCCGATGTATCTGATGATGGCCCAGCTCGGCCTGCGAAACACGTTCTGGGCGTTGGTGCTGCCGTTCATGTTCGGATCGCCGTACGCGATCTTCCTGCTGCGCGAGCACTTTCGCATCATCCCGAACGATCTGATCAACGCCGCCCACCTCGACGGGGCCAACACCCTGGACGTGATCGTGCACGTGGTGATTCCGTCGAGCCGGCCGGTGCTGGCCGCCCTGACGCTGATCACGGTGGTCTCGCAATGGAACAATTTCATGTGGCCGTTGGTGATCACCAGTGGCCACAAGTGGCGGGTGCTCACGGTGGCGACGGCCGATCTGCAGTCGCGGTTCAACTCCCAATGGACGCTGGTCATGGCGGCGACGACCGTCGCGATCGTCCCGCTGATCGCGCTTTTCGTGGTCTTCCAGCGTCACATCGTCGCGTCGATCGTCGTCTCGGGGCTCAAGTGAACAGTTCGCGGCGCACCGAGATTGCCGTCAGGGCTGCCGTTTTGGGCGATCCACGACCACTGCGGCAATCTGGACGCGCATCATGAAACGGCCCCGCTTCTCGACGTTGATGGCCGGCGCTCTCGCGCTGGTCGCGGTGCTGCTGGGTGCGACCGCGGTGCTGCTCGACTACTCCGGCCAGCCCCCCGGCGGCAAGGTCGTCGTGACGGTGCGGGTGTGGGGCGATCAGATCGCCGCGGCGTATCGGCGGTCGTTCGAGGCGTTCAACCGCGCGCATCCCGATATCGCGGTGCACACCAGCGTGGTCGCCTACCCGACGTACTTCGACACGCTGCGCACCGATGTCGCCGGCGGCAGCGCCGACGACATCTTCTGGCTCTCCAACGCCTACCTGGCCGCCTACGCCGACAGCGGCCGGCTGATGAACATCGGTGCGGCCCTGGGGCCCGGCTCCTCCGCGGCGTGGGACTCGGCCGTCGTCGACCAATTCACCCGCGGGGGCGCGCTGTGGGGGGTGCCGCAGCTGACCGATGCCGGCATCGCCCTGTATTACAACGCGGACCTTCTCGCCGCGGCCGGCGTCGACCCCGCCCAGCTGAACGGTTTGCGGTGGAGCGCCGACGGCGGTGACACGCTGCGCCCCATGCTCGCCCGGCTGACCGTTGACGCCGACGGACGTCCCGGAAACGCAGCGGGTTTCGACGCCGGACGGGTTCGGCAGTGGGGCTACAACGCCGCCAACGACCCGCAGGGAATCTACCTCAACTACATCGGCTCGGCCGGCGGCGTCTTCCAGCGCGGCGACAAGTTCGCCTTCGACAATCCCGGGGCGGTGCAAGCCTTCCGCTATCTGGTCGGCCTCATCAACGACGACCACGTCGCGCCGCCCGCCTCGGACACCAACGACAACGGCGACTTCTCCCGCAATCAGTTCCTGGCCGGGCGGATGGCGCTCTTTCAGTCCGGCACCTACAACCTGGCGCCGGTGGCCCGCGATGCCCGCTTTCGCTGGGGGGTGACCGAGATGCCGGTGGGCCCGGCCGGCCGGGTGAGCGTCACCAATGGCATTGCGGCGGCGGGCAATGCCGCGACGAAGCATCCCGACGCGGTGCGTCAGGTGCTGGCCTGGATGGGGAGCAAGGAGGGCAACGAGTTCCTGGGTCGCGCGGGTGCGGCCATCCCGGCGGTCCTGTCGGCTCAGCCGGTCTACTTCGATTACTGGTCCGCCAGGGGCGTCGACGTCACCCCCTTCTTCACCGTGCTCAACGGCCCACGCATCGCGGCTCCGGGCGGCGCCGGCTTTGCGGCCGGCAACGACGCCCTGCAGCCGTACTTCGACGAGATGTTCTTGGGCCGTGGCGATGTCGCGGCGACCCTGAAACGGGCGCAAGCGGCCGCCAACGCCGCGGCGCGGCGTTAGCCGGGCAGCACCAGCACCGGCACCGGGCTCTCCCGGATGATCTTGGTGCTGCGCGAACCGAGGAAGACCCGCCGGATGTCGCCACGCGGCCGGGTGCCCAATGCCAGGATCTCGCCCTCCTGCCAATCCGCCTTCGCCAGCGCCTCTTTCCAGCTGCGGCCGGTAACCACCTGCAGGGCAACGTCTTCGCTGACTATCCCGTGCGTCTTCAGTTCCTCGAGAATGTCTCGCACTTGGGACGCCCAGGCCTGCAGAACCTGATCCTCGACCTCGAGCCCGACCTCCGGCGGGTACATCGTCTTGCCGCGGACGGCGAAGGTGATCACCCGCACCGGCACACCGAAACGGCGGCCGAACCCGAAGCAGCGTCTCACCACGTCGATCGCGTCCGGGGTGGCCGAGTAGGCACAGGTGAGCCGGGTCAGTGTGCCGTCATGCGAACGGTAGGTACGCGGGCTGATGGCCACCGGCACGGTCGACGCGTGCAGCAGCCAGTCCGCGGTGGAGCCGATCACCACTTGACCGCCCCCACCGCTGGGCAATGAGCCCAGCACCAACACGTCGGCGTCAACCTCGTGGATGACTTCGAGGAGCCCCCCCGACACCGATCCGTGCGCGCGGTGCACGTAAAAGACCTCGATCCCGTCGGCCGCCGCGTCCAGGAAGTGGGCCGCCTCCGTCGCCGACTCCGCGGCCAGGCTGTCCGCCCACAGCTCGAACTCGGCGTCGACGCGGGCGCGCGACGGTGTCAGCCACGGCTTGGGCACGATGGTCGCCACGATGAGGGAAGTGCCCCACGTGCGCGCCATGCGCACACCCAGGTGCAACCCCGAAAGCCCGACCTTGCCGGCCCGGTAACCGACGACGACGGTCACAGCGCGCCCCGCTGGAGCGCTTCGCCGTTGAGCGCGCTGTGATGGCGGCCCCACACGAAGTAGAAGACTAACGCGAGCGCGACCCAGCCGCTGAACGCGATCCAGGTGTACCAGTGCAGGCTGGCGAGGATGTATCCGCACGCCAACACCGAAAGGACAGGCGTGACGGGATAACCGGGGACCTTGAAGCCCCGTGGCAGGTCCGGCTCGCGAACCCGCAAAATGATCACGCCGGCGGATACGACGACGAACGCGGTGAGCGTCCCGATCGATACCATGTCCGCCAGCTTTTCCAGCGGTATGAACGCGGCCAGCAACGAGGCGGCGACGGCCACGATCACCGTGTTGCCCACCGGCGTCATGGTGCGCGTGTTCACGCGCGCGAACCGCGATGGCAACAGCCCGTCGCGACCCATCGCGAAGAGGATCCGTGTCTGGCCGTACATGCTGACCAGGGTGACGGAGAAGATCGAGATGACCGCGCCCGCAGCCAGAATCGTGCTGGCCCAGCTGCCGCTGGTGACGTTGTCGAGGATGGTTGCCAGCCCCGCCTCCTGCTGCCCGGCGAAATCCTGCCACGGCTGAGTGCCCAGCGCGGCGAGCGCGACGAACACGTACACGCCGGTCACCGTCACCAGCGCCGCAATCAACGCGCGCGGCATGGTTTTCTGCGGATCTTTCACCTCCTCGCCCGCCGTCGACACGGCGTCAAGGCCGATGTAGGAGAAGAAGATGGTGCCGGCGGCCGAACCGATGCCCGCAACGCCGAACGGCGCGAAGTCGCGGAGATGGTTCGCGTCGAAGGCGGAGAACGCGACGATCACGAAGATGACCAGCACGCCCAGCTTGATCAGCACCATGATCGTGTTGACCCTGGCCGATTCGCTGGCGCCCCGGATGAGCAGCAGCGCGCACATCCCGATCAAGACGATCGCCGGCAGATTCACCCAGCCGGGCCGCGCGTCCCACGGCGCGGCCGACAAGGCGTGGGGCAACTGGAAACCGAAGACATTGCTGAGCAGCTTGTTGAGGTAGCCGCTCCAGTTGACCGCGACCGCGGCGGTCGACACGCCGTATTCCAGCAGCAGGCAGGCCGCCACCCCCATCGCGACGGCCTCGCCCAGAGTGGTGTACGCGTAGGAGTACGACGACCCGGAAACCGGTACCGCGGAAGCCAATTCGGCGTAACAGATGGCCGCCAGCCCGGCCGCCAGCCCGGCGATGAGGAACGACAGGATCACTCCCGGGCCGGCTTCCGGCACGGCCTGAGACATGACGAAGAAGATGCCCGTCCCGACCGTCGAGCCGATCCCGAACATGGTCAGCTGGAAAGTGCCGATGGTCCGCTTGAGGTGGTCCGCGGCCCCGTAGGCGACGACCGTGCCGACAACCGGGCGGCGCCGCAGCATCTGCTCTTTCAGGCTGATCGACGTGGGTGGCACTTGCCCTCCTTGCTCGATCAGCAGATTATGGGCCAGCCTCCCGCAATGCCATAGCGAACTGCTCAACCGCCCAGTCGATCTCCTGCTCGGTGATCACCAGCGGTGGCGCGAACCGCAGCGTCGACCCGTGGGTGTCCTTCACCAACACACCACGATCGGCCAGCCGAAGGCTGATCTGCTTGCCCGTCCCGAGGGCCGGGTCGATGTCGACGCCCGCCCACAGGCCCAGGCCACGCACCGCCAGTACGCCGTGGCCCACCAGTTCACGCAGGCGCGCGTGCAGGTGCGCGCCCAATTGGGCCGAGCGGGCCTGAAACTCCCCGCGGCCCAGCATGGAGACCACGGTGGCGCCGATGGCGGCGGCCAACGCGTTGCCGCCGAAGGTGGAGCCGTGTTCGCCGGGATGCAGCACCCCCAGAACCTCGCGGTCGGCGACAACCGCCGACAGCGGAATTACGCCACCGCCCAGCGCCTTGCCGAGCAGGTAGACGTCCGGCACCACGCCCCAGTGGTCGCAGGCGAAGGTGTGCCCCGTGCGCGCCAGCCCGGACTGAATTTCATCGGCGATCATCAGGACGCCGCGCTCGCTGCACAGCGCGCGGACGGTCGGCAGGTAGTCGTCGGGCGGCACGACGATTCCGGCCTCCCCCTGGATCGGTTCGAGCAGTACCGCGACGGTGTCGTCGTCGATCGCGCGGGCCAGCGCGGCGGCATCCCCGAAGGGCACCGAGTGGAACCCCGGCGTGAACGGTCCGAATCCGCCCCGCGCCGTGGGATCCGACGAGAAGCCGACGATGCTGATCGTGCGACCGTGGAAGTTGTTGTCCGCCACGATGATGTTCGCCCGACCGTCGGGGACGCCCTTGACGTCGGCGCCCCACTTGCGGGCGACCTTGAGACCGCTCTCCACCGCTTCAGCGCCCGAGTTCATCGGCAGGACCAGGTCTTTGCCGCACAGCTGCGCCAGCGCGGCGCAGAACGGACCCAGCGTGTCGGAATGGAACGCGCGGCTCACCAACGTGACGGTGTCGAGTTGGGCGTGGGCCGCCGCGGTGATCTCGGGGTTACGATGGCCGAAGTTGACCGCCGAGTAGGCGGCCAGGCAATCCAGATAGCGCCGGCCCTCGACATCGGTGATCCACGCACCCTGCGCGCTGGCCGCCACCACGGGCAGCGGCGAATAGTTGTGCGCCGCATAGCGTTCGACCAACGAGATCGCCGTCTCGGTCCGAATCGAAGTTCGGGCGTCGAGGATCGTCACGGAAACACCTCCAATGTGCAGCACTTGACCGAACCGCCGCCCTTGAGAAGTTCGGACAGGTCGACGCCGACGGGCTCGAAGCCGGCGGCACGCAGCTGTGCGGCGAAACCCTCTGCCGCGGCGGGAAGGACGACGTTCAGGCCATCCGAGACGACGTTGAGGCCGAGCACGAATGCGTCGGCGCTTCCCACGACGATCGCGTCCGGAAACAGCGCCCGCAGTTGGTCCTGCGCCGCGGCGCTGAACGCCGGCGGGTAGAACGCGATCGTGCGGTCGTCGAGAACGGCCAACGCGGTGTCGAGGTGGTAGAAACGCGGATCCACCAGTTCGAGCGAGACGACCGGCACCCGCAGCGCCGCGGCGATTTCGGCGTGCGCGCGCCGGTCGGTGCGAAACCCGTAGCCCGCCAACACCGTTTCCCCGATCATCAGCAGGTCGCCCTGGCCCTCGTTGATGTGACGGGTGGATACGGGCCGGTAGCCGAGGGAGGACATCCATTGGGCGTAGGCCCGCGCTTCGCCGGCCCGCTCGGCGAATCGAAACCTCGCGACGATCGCGACGTCGCGGCCGATGAATCCGCCGTTGGCGGCGTACACCATGTCCGGCAGGCCGGGCACGGGCTCGATCACCTCCACCTGGTGCCCGAGCCCCAGGTAGGTCCCGCGCAGAGCCTCCCACTGAGCCTGGGCGAGGCCGACGTCGACGGGTGTGGCGACGTCCATCCACGGGTTGATGGCGTACTCCACCGCGAAGAAAGCCGGGCGCGTCATCGCGTACCGGCGCGCGCGGGGCGTCCGGGTGTGCGCGGCAGTCGCCGGTGCGGCGGCGGGCGCAGCGACGTGCTGTTCGGTCATAAATCAACGATATTTGCGGTACATGGGACAATCAAACGCTCGATATTGCGTGTCTACCTGCTATTTATTGCGCTAGGCTGCGATCAGCATCGATTTGTTGCGCACGAGCGAAAGGAGGGTGATGGATCGCCTCGATGAGACCGACGCCCGCATCCTCGCCGAACTGACCGAGCATGCGCGGGCCACGTTCGCCGAGATCGGCGAGAAGGTGAACCTGTCGGCGCCCGCGGTCAAGCGCCGCGTCGACCGGATGCTCGACACCGGCGTCATCAAAAGCTTCACCACAGTCGTCGACCGCAATGCCCTCGGCTGGAACACGGAGGCCTACGTGCAGGTGTTCTGTCACGGCACGATCGCCCCCGACCGGTTGCGCGCGGCCTGGGTGGACATGCCCGAGGTGGTCAGCGCCGCCACGGTGACCGGCACGCCGGATGCGATCTTGCACGTGCTGGCGCGCGACATGCGGCACTTGGAGGCGGCACTCGAGCGCATCCGGTCGAGCGCGGACATCGAGCGCAGCGAGAGCATCGTGGTGTTGTCGAACCTCATCGACCGGATGCGGACCTGAGCCCAGCCGCGCCGTCGCGCTCCCCACCATGGGACGACTTCCAAAATTTGCTATCACATGCGATATCACGTTCGCGGGTCGTGTCATGCCCACAAGCTGGTGCTCATGTGGCGCACGGTGATTCAGCGACCGAATGCGGCCGTAACGAGGCGCTTCAGCCTCGACGGCCGTGGCGTCGGCGGCCGGCGAGATGCGCAGGGCCATGGGCGGTTACGCTCGGGCACGGAGTCGGCCCGCGCGTGTTTGAGCTGCGTCCGCAGGTGCTGGCGCAGGGCGTGCAGGCCCGGGTCGGTCCACCGGTTGATCGCTTCGATCGGGTCGGCGGTCAGGTCGTAGAGCTCCCATTGGTCGTCGAGCGGGGACGTCCGGTAGGCCTCTCCCCCCAGCGCATTGGCCGCCAAGTGCCGCACTCCCGGTTCCGTCCAGGTGCCCGGGTCGTCGAAAGTACGCACCAGCTTCCAAAGATGGCCAGCGCCACCGGTAGCGGTCGACTCGTCGACGCGGACAACCAATCCCTCGAAGTTGGAGGCGGTGTGTGCCGGGACCCGGATGCGCAGCGGCGCGGGCGGATTGACTGTCCGCTTCAGCCTGCGCGCCAATCCCGAGGCGCCGCTGTCCCCTTCGAGCATGTTGTCGCGGGTCATCAGGTACACGGCGCGGGTCTCGTCGGCCGCGGTGCCGTCCACGACGGGCATGAGGTTCCGCCCGGGCAGCGGGTGCACTTCCGAGAACGATTCGGCCAGCGCGGCGGCCGCCGCCGTGACATCGACGCCCGCCGCCGCGAGCAGGGTGGGGACGAGGTCGACGTGTGAGGTCGGCGCCGTGACGAGCCGTGGCCGCGTCGAGCGCTCGCCGACGCGCGCGATGACGAAGGGAACGCGGGTGGCCTCGTCGTAGAGGTTGAACCATTTCTGGTGCAGACCGCCGTGGGCGCCCAGCAGGTCACCGTGATCGGCCGTACGCACCAACACCGCGTTGCCCGACCCGCCTTCGGTGACTGCCCGCCGCACCCGGTCGATCGGTCCGTCCACCTCGGCGTGCAGCCGGTAGTACAGGTCGCGGTAGCGCTGCGCGTTGCGCTCGTAGGTTCGGCCGACCGCGGGCGCGGGGCCATAGCCGGAGTAGTAGGCCTCGCGAAACGCGATCTGCGCGGCCGGTTTCGTGGACAGGTCTTCGTCCGCCGTGGGCGCCGCCGGCACGGCGGGCGGATCAAGTTGCGACGGCTTGACCGGGCCCCGCCGCGACCAGGTCGGGAAGAGCACGATGTCGTGGGGATTGACGAAGCTGGCGACCAGAAGGAACGGCCGCAACGCGGCGGGATCGCCGTCGCGGCGACGGGCGTAACGGTCGGCTAGCCACGCGACCACCCGGTTGGCGATCAGCGGGTCCCGGCGGACGCCGGCGTCGGCCAACGCCGCCCCGTGCGGCTCCGGGCCGACCCACCCCGAGAAACCGAACGGCCCCAGCGGATCTGCCTCCAGGTAGCGCCGCACCGCGGCGGCGTCGACGGCACCGTTCTCGTCATTGGTGGCCAGCGGTCGACCGGTCGTCGGGTCGGTGAGATCGGCGTGCGAGATGTGCCACTTGCCGTCGTAGTGGGTGTCGTATCCGGCCGCGCGGAACCAATTGCCCAGGGTGGGCACCTCGCCCGGGCGGAGCCAGCGCATGCGCGAATCGTCGGCGGTCTTGCCGATGCCGTCGGTCTGGGTGACGCCGTGCAGGTCGGGGTAGTGCCCGGTGAAAATGGTTGGGCGGCTTGGCACGCAGGCCAGCGAGCCGGTGTAGTGCCGGGCGAAGCTGACGCCGTGGTCGTGGAACCATTTGCGACCGGTCAGCGTCCGGTCGCGCCACGCGAGCACGTCGGGAGCCTCGTACGGCGGCACCGCGCGTTCCTCGTCGGTCATGATGACGATGACATCGGGGCGATCAGACACCAGCATGCTCCAATCGATTCGCGAGCCCGGCGAGCATCGCCTCGGACCGTCGCGCGAGGAAACGGCACAGGACCCGTTCGGCCAGCTTTTGCGTTGCGCGCGGACCGATTTCGACGGTGCTGGCGAGGGTCACCAGGGTCGTGGCGGCCGACTCGCCGGCGGCCGGTGCCAGGGTCCAGCGGTTGGACACCCTGCGCAGGCGGGTGGGCAGGCCTTCGATGTCGTAGCCGAGGGCGCGGGGTGGGTCGAACTCGGTGATGCGCTCGACGAGGGTGTCACGCTTGACCTGCACGCGCCGGGCGGTGCCGACCGGGCCGCCGTCGGGTCCGGAGAACAGGATGCACGAGTGGTCGACGTCGCCGGCCCACGAACTGATCGACCCGAAGTCCGCGAGTGTCTCCCAGATGTCGCCGATGCGAGCCGCGATGGTGCGAGTGCGGTGGATGTCGGCCACCCGCTCACGCTACGCGAGGGACTAGCGAGTCAGGTGGAATATCGTCTCGATCGCCACCGCCGCACCGCTGACCGCGATGGTGACCGCGAGCGTCGCCCAGTCGCCCCATTTCGGCCGCGCGGGATCGGCGGAGAGTTGGCCGATGCCGCCGCGGGCAGTGATCGCGTCGCCCATCTCGTCGGCACGGCGCAGAGTCACCACGATGGCGGCGGCGACCAAGTCGATCGAGTTGCCCGCCGTCTGCCGAACCCGGGCCCTGCGCGTCGGTGGCATGTGGTTCGGCCGCAACCGACGGGCGGCGTAGAGCACCTGGAACTCCTCGATCAACAACGGGAAGGCGCGTAGCGCCAAAGCTAACGCCACGGCCCACTCGTCAACCGGAACCCGCAGCCATTTTAACGGTCGGCCCAAAATTGTTAACGCCGGCGCGATTTCGGCGACATTGGTGGTCCAGGACACCATCGCCCCCAGGCCCAGCAAAACGACCGTCAGCGCGGTGATCCGCAGGAAGTTCAACGCTCCGCCGAGCCAAATGTTGACCCCGCCGATCGCTATCACCGGACTACCACCGGCCAGCGCGGCGGTCACAAAACCCAATGCCAGGAGAACCCACAGCCACCGCGGAATCGACGGAACCGCCCCTCGGGGGATGTGAGCGATCCAGACCGCCGCGACCACCAGCGCCGCCACCGACCCGATCGTCACCCAACCCGGATAGAGGGTCAGCAACACCGAAACACCGAATACCACCAGGAGTTTGGTGCCGGCCCATAAGTTGTGGATGGCGGACCCGCCGGGCACCGGAACCAAAAGGACCACCGCGCGAGAAGTGCGCCGGCTCCTACCGGGTGCGGGGGCCGAGGATGCGGTCACACCACACCCCCCGCCGCCGCGGTGGCCGACACCGCTTCCAGCGCGCCATTCTGCAGATGAAGGGTCCGCGGGCAGACGGCTTCCATACCGCCGAAGTCGTGCGAGATGACAACTACCGTCAGACCGCGGTGACGGCGCAGATCCGCCAGCAGGCGCAGCAGGCCCCGCTGGCTGCCGACGTCCAACCCTGCCAGCGGCTCGTCGAGGATCAACACGCGTGGCGAACACGCCAGCAGTCCGGCCAGCACCACCCGTCGCATTTGGCCGCCGCTGAGCTGGTCGATGCGCCGCTTGCCCATCGTGGGTTCCAGTCCGACCGCGCCCAGGGCGGCGGCCACCCGGTCTTCGTCATGGTGCGAAAAGCCCGCCACCGAAGCAACTTCCAAGCCGACGTGGCTACGCATCAATTGCAACCTCGCCGTTTGAAACGACAACGCCACCGCGCCGACGTGCTCACGGATGGGCTCACCGTCAATCAAGCAGGCGCCGACGGTGGGAACGGTCAGCCCGGCCATGATCCACGCCAGCGTCGACTTGCCCGAGCCGTTGCCTCCGTGAATCAAGATGCCGTCGCCCTGTTCCACCACGAAGCTGATATCGCGCAGCGCGGTCTTCGCCCACGGTGTCCCACTGTTGTATTCGTGTCCGACGCCGATAATTTCGAGTACGGGCTTGCTTGATTCGCGCTTGACCGCGACGGCCGGCGGCGGGGGCAGCGGTGTTTCGACGACGGTGTTATCCGGGGAATCGCTGAGGTTGATCGTCCGGTCCGCGGACGCGGCCTCGTTGTCGAAATGCGTGATGTGCACCAGGGCAGTCCGATGCCGCTCAGGAAGGCCCGACAACACGTTCAACAGGACGTCGCGGCCCTTTTGGTCGATCATGCTGGTGAACTCGTCAGCGATCAGTAACGCGGGTTCCCGAGCGAGTGCGGCGGCGAGCGCCAGGCGCTGCAGTTCCCCGCCGGACAGGCTTCCGGTGTCACGTTCGCCGAAGCCCCCCAGCCCCACCTCGCGCAGCAAATGGTCGACGTCGACCTCGGTGCCCGGTGGCAGCCCCCAGACCACATCATCGGCGACCCTCGTGCCCAAGACCTGACTCTTCGGGTGCTGCAGAACAAGCGCCGTACCGCCCAACATGCCCAACCCCACCGCGCCCGGGCGCTCTACGGTGCCCGACGTCGGTTGCCGGCCCGCCAAGATCAGCGTCAACGTGGTCTTCCCGGAACCGTTGTCGCCGATGACGGCGACGTGTTCTCCGACCTGGAGTTCCAGGCTGACCTCGCGCAGCGCGTCTTGCTTGGCGTGGGGGTAGCGGAACCGGACCTTGTCCAACCGCACCGGCACGGGCCCGATCGCGGCGTCGGGACTTTCGTTCGGAGCGTCGAGTTTGTGCACATCCGGAACGTTGCCCATGCGGTCCAGCAAGCGAGACAGCGCCCACCAACCGATCAGCGACGACAATATGACGCCGTAGGTGACATAGACGAGCACGAGCCACGGCCAGTAACGCAGCCCGAATTCGAACAACCGCATCACGTCGGCACCCAGCCACCGCAGGTCAACCCGGTCCAGGAATGCGATAACACCATCCACGTTGGCCTTCATCACCTGGAAGATCAGATGCCGCAGCCGATTCAGCACGACCAGCAAACCGACCGTAGCGGCGGCGACAGCCACGCCGGCAATCAGGGACGAGACGATCACGGTTGGCGTGCCCTTACCCCTGCGCTTGACGGCTCCGGTCAACCCGCCGATGTATGCGCAGTTGACGACGGTCAAGAAACCGCCCAGTCCAGAGATGAGGAAAGCGATCATTCCGGCGGCGAACGTCGCGGCGAGCAGCACTCGAAGCCGGTAGCGGTAGGTCAGTAACCCCATGGGCACAGTGCCCAACAGCGCCAATCCTTGCGCGAAGGGGATCACCCCGGCGATGATCGCGATCACCGCGCAGAGCGCCCCCATGACCGAGGCCTGTGCCAATTCGCCCGGTTGTAAAGGTCCACCCCGATGGCGCGAACGAACGGGACGGCGGGCATTCACTTCAACGATTGTGCCAGGCCGCGGCACCAGGTCGCTTCATCGCATTTGACGACTTTCCGGCCCGGTTCGGGCCGGCGATCTCGTCTCACTTAGCAAAGCTATGGAACTATGGGTATATGGACAGAGTTGTCGAGACCGCACACATCGAGGCCCAGCAGCTGGGCGCGGATCTGCTCGCGGTGGTGGCGCGGCTCAACCGGCTCGCCACCCAGCGGATACAGATGCCCTTGCCCGCGGCGCAGGCCAGGCTGCTTGCCACGATCGAAGCTCACGGCGAAGCCCGAATCGGCGACCTCGCCGCCGTCGATCACTGCTCGCAACCGACCATGACCACGCAGGTGCGCCGGCTCGAGGACGCCGGCCTGGTCACCCGAACCATCGACCCGGGGGATGCCCGCGCCGTCCGGATCCGCATCACGCCCCAGGGGAAGCGCACGCTCAACGCGGTTCGCGCCGACCGCGCCGCCGCGATCGAACCGCAACTGGCGTTGCTCGAGCCGGTGGACCGCCAGGTGTTGACGGAGGCGGTGGAGGTGTTGCGCCGGCTTGTCGACAACGCTTCGCTGGCGGGTCGGCGTAACACGCTGTGACGGACCTGACCCCGGTGGAGAGTCGGCGGCCGGCGGGTAGACACTAAGTCGACCCGACCGGTGTGACGAAAGGTGACGCCATGCGGACCGAGGCTTCCGCGTTCAGGGCCTCCCCGTTGACCGTGTGGGTCGGATCGATGAGGTTCGATTTCGCCCCGGGCCGCGACGTGATCGTCGGCTACGGCCCGGGCTGCGACATCGCCCTCGAGCGCCTCGGGCATCCGACCTCGCCGCCGCCACCGCCCCGCCCGGAGGTGGTGCTGCGCTTCGCCGGCACCCAATGGGTGGCCATCGACCTGAGCCACAACGGCATCTTCGTCGACGGTGCACGGGCCTCGACGGTGAATATTCGCAATGGTCAGGCGATCAGCATCGGTGATCCGCAGCGGGGTCCGCGGCTGGTTTTCCAAATCGCCCACCCCGCCGGTCCGCCCGGGCAGGCTCCAGGTCCGGGCCCTCGACCCGCCGCCTTCCCGCCGCCGCAGTTCCCGCCGCCTCCTCCCGTCCCGCCGCCTCCTCCCGTCGCGCCGCAACCCGCCCGTCCGAACGATCCGAACCTGCGGGCTCCGACACAGCGCGAGACCCAGCGGATGCGCGTTCTGCCGCCGCAGCCGCCGCCGGCGGAGCGGCCCGCCCAGCCCGACCCGGCGCCGCCCGTTGCGACGCCGGCCGCAGCGAGTGCGGGCGCGAAGGGCCCGGGCCTGATCGAGCGGATGATCACCTCGAAACTGCGCGTCCCGCGCCCTTCCTTCCGCGCCGCGCAGCCAAATGCCACCTATCGCTTGCCGCTCAGGGCCGACCCGCGCACCGTCGGGGTGGCCGCATTCCGGCTGGGACTTACCGTCGACGGGCGCGAGATGTTGTCGGGCATCTCGTTCGCCGCGCGTCCGGGCATATTCACCGCGGTCGTCGGGCCCTCGGCCGCGCGCAACTCCGCGCTGCTCGGGCTGCTCGCCGGCACCCGGCAACTCAGCTCCGGGCGCGTCACCGTCGACGGCCACGACGTGCACGCCGAGCCCGAGTCCATGCGCACCCGCATCGGCATCGTGTCGCCCGACGACCGCCTGCACAAGCAGCTCACCGTCGGACAGGCCCTGGGCTACGCCGCCGAAGTGCGCCTGCCGCAGGACATCTCACGCGAGCAACGCGACCGCGTGGTCAGCCAGGTTCTCGACGAACTCGAGCTGACCCCGCATCGTGACGCGCGGATCGGCAGGCTTTCGCCCGAGGTGCGCCGGTGCGCCGCGCTGGCGGTCGAGCTCATCACCCGGCCGACACTGCTGGTGGTCGACGAGCCGAGCGCTGGTCTGGATGCCGAGCAACAGCGTCACGTGATGGCGATGCTGCGGCGCCAGGCCGACATCGGCTGCGTGGTCGTGGCGGCCGTGTCGTCGCAAACGGCGTTGCCGGACCTCGGCCTGTGCGACCAGGTGCTGGTTCTCACCTCAGCCGGTACCACGGCATTCCTCGGGCCGCCCCAGCAGATCGAGCCGGCGATGGGCACAGCCGACTGGTCCACGGTGCTCGCCCGGGTGAGCGCCGACCCCGACGGGACCCACCGCGCCTTCAGCGCCCGGCAGCCGGAATCGGCGTCGACCGCGCCGCCGGAGGTCGCCGCACCGTCGGCGCCCCCGGCCGAACCCCCCATGACGCGGCAAATCCGGCTGCTGGCCCGCCGCGACGTCCGGCTGACCTTCGCCGACCGCCGCTACTTCGTGTTCCTGGCGATCCTGCCGTTCGTGCTGGCGGGTCTGACCCTGCTCATTCCGGGCGATTCGGGCTTCGCCCGGCCCAAGGCCGGCGGTGCCCACCCACACGAAGCCATCGAGATCCTGGCCGCGCTCAACCTCGCCGCGGTGATCATCGGTACCGCGCTGACCATCGGGGTTGTGGTGCGCGAGCAGCGCATCTTCCGGCGCGACCAGGCCCTCGGGCTGTCGACCGCGGCCTACTTGGCGGCCAAAATCCTGGTGTTCGGCTTCGCCGCGGCCATTCTGACGGCGATCGTGTTCGCCATCGTCGTCGCTGACAAGGGCGGGCCCGTGTGGGGCGCCGTCTTGCTGCAGAACGCCACGGTCGAGCTGTACGTGAGCGTGGCCGCGACGGCCATCGTGTCCGCGGTGATCGGGCTCGCGTTGTCGGCGCTGGGCAGGTCGCTGCGCGAAGTGCTGCCCCTGCTGTTGCCGGTGATCCTGGCGTCCGCGCTCTTCAACGGGAGCCTCGTTCAGCTGGTGAGCAAGTGGGGCCTCCAACAGATCTCCTGGTTCGTCCCCGCCCAATGGGGCTTCGCCGCGTCGGCGTCCACCGTCAACCTGCGCAGGGCCGACGCGCTGGCCGCCGACTCGGAGGTGTGGACCCACTACAGCGGTTGGTGGGTGTTCGACATGACGATGCTGGTGCTCTTCGGCATGGCGGCCGCGGGCTTCGCCCTCTACCGGCTCAGGCCCCGGTCCCGCCGGGCCCCCGCGTCATCACATCGCGAACAACAGGAACTGAGTGACCTGACCGGGTGAAAAGTTGTTGTCGCTGACCAGCACCACCGATTGGCGACCGTCGGGCAGTTTCGGTCCCAGCGTGATGCCCTCGACATTGTCCAGCGGTGACAGTCCCGGTGTGGCGGACAAGTCGACCGCCAGGGTTTTGCTCATCGGCGTCACGGCCACGCCCGTCATCGACGGGGTGGCCAAAACGTCGGTCGCGGCGCCGATCTCGGCGCGGTATATCCGCACCGTCGGCGGCAGGGCCGAGGATCGTTCGATCACCAGAAATGTCGTGTCCGACAGGGCGAGCAGATCAGAAACCCCGTTGACGTCGGCGGGCGGTGCCGGCGGCTCCATCCGGTAGGCGTATTGGGCGGTGGGCGCGCCGGTGGCGACGTCGAATTTGGTGACCCGGGTGAGCGCGCGGTGGCCGCCGTCGCTGAGTGGGCCGTCGTTGTAACCGGGATCCTCCATCGCGGCGAACAACGATCGGCCGTCGGGCGTCAGCGTCAAGCCCTCCAGCGCCTTGTTGCGGCGCGGCCCCGTGGGCTGCGCGGACATCGCCAGATTGGCGGGCAACGTGAACTGTCCGAGGAAGGCGCCGTCGAGCGCGGCGGATCGGACCCAGGGATCCAGCAGCACCGGGCCCGCGGTGCGCCGCTCGCCTTCGGAGGACCAATACAGCCGCTGCCGGCCGGGATCGAAGGCGATGCCCTCGGGGTCGGGGGGAACGACCGGCGGCGCGGCATCCGGCTCGAGCGGCCGAAACGGCCGGCCGGTCCGGTCCAGCAGCGGATGGGTGCCTGTGAACGTGACCTTGTCAATTCCCCTGTCCGACAAGGACAGCTGCACGGTATAGAACCGAGCCGGATTCCTCTTGGAGCGATCGTCGCTGATGACGTAATACAGCTGGCGGCCCGCGTCATAGCTCAGGGCCGACAATCCGCCGATGATGGTGCCGTCGAAGGCGGCATCGAACGGGACCTGCGACTGGCCCAGATAAGTCAGCATCGGCCGCGGCGCGGTCCCCGGAGCGGGCGGATGCACGGACGCGCACCCCGCCAGCGACCAGGCGAGACACATGCCCGCCACCCACCGCCGACGACCCATACCGGAGAAGGTATCGCCGAGCGTGCACTCGGTGCGAAGTCGAGGCCCGATTCTCCCGCCGAGCCCACGCGGGCGGTAAACACCGATTGCCGTCGGGTTGTTATTCCCGCGACGCGAACCGCAGGATACGGTCGATTTATGGCGCCAGACACCACCAACACCACCATTGCCGAGCAGCTGCGCGACGCCCTCGACGGGCGTTGGCGCGACGTGAAGAACCAGCTGCGCTCCACCATGAGCGAGGACCTGTTCCGGCCGCACTACACCCCGAACACGGTGATCGCGCGCACCAAGGTGGCCGAGCAGATGAGGATCATGGCCGCGTTCGGTGCGGCCGCCGACAACTTCCGCAAGGAGCATGGCGGCACCGGGGACATCGGCGCGGCGATCACGATGATCGAGATGCTCGCGATGTCGGACCTGTCGCTGATGGTGAAGGCCGGGGTTCAGTGGGGGCTGTTCGGCGGCGCCGTGGAGAACCTGGGCACCGAACGCCACCACGAGGCGTACGTGAAGGACATCATCAGCCTGGAATTGCGGGGCTGCTTCGCGATGACCGAGACCGGACACGGCAGCGACGTTCAGTCGCTGGAGACCACCGCGACCTACGACCCCGCGACGGAGGAGTTCATCATCGACTCCCCCACCCCGACGGCCCGCAAGGACTACATCGGCGGCGCGGCCGAAACGGCCATCATGGCAGCGGTATTCGCCCAACTGATCACGAGCGAGGACGGCAAGCCGGTCCACCACGGCGTGCACTGTTTGATGGTGCCGATCCGCGACGCCGACGGCAACGACCTGCCCGGCGTGACGACGTCGGACTGTGAATACAAGGGCGGCCTGCCCGGCGTCGACAACGGCCGCATCGTGTTCGACCACGTCCGCGTCCCGCGGGTGAACCTGCTGAACAAATACGGGGACGTGGCGCCGGACGGCACCTACAGCTCGCCGATCGAGAACCCCAACCGCCGGTTCTTCACCATGCTGGGCACGTTGGTCCGCGGGCGGATCACGGTGGGCGGCAGCGCGGGCGCCGCCGGTCGCGTCGCGTTGGACATCGCCACGCGATACGCGCTGCAGCGCAGGCAGTTCAGCGCGCCCGATGATGAGTCCGAGGTGCTGATCATGGACTACCTGGTGCATCAGCGCCGGCTGTTCCCGTTGATCGCAAAGTCGTACGCGCTGCAATTCGCCCAGAACGAGCTGGTCAGTAAGTGCCACGACATCCAGACCGCGGACGCCGTCGACGCCGACGAGCAGCGTGAACTGGAGGCGCGCGCCGCCGGACTGAAGGCGGCCAACACGTGGCACGCGTCCCGGGCGATTCAGGAGGCGCGGGAGGCTTGTGGCGGTGCCGGATACATGGCCGAGAACCGGCTGGTCGCACTGCGCGGCGACACCGACGTGTTCACCACGTTCGAGGGCGACAACCACGTGCTGACGCAGTTGGTGGCCAAGGAGCTGCTGACGGCTTACGCCGATGACATCCGCAGCATGAGCCCCGTCGAATGGGTCCGTTTCGCCGCCAACACCGTCGGCGAGCGCGTCGTGAAACGCACTGCGGCGGAGACCATCATCCAAACCATCGTGGACGCCAGACAGGACAGCGAGGAAGAGGGCAGCCTGTTCAACCGCGGCACGCAGATCAAGATGTTCGAGGACCGGGAAGAATATCTGATCGCATCCGTCGCGCGTCGGCTGCAGGCCAAATCCAAGGAGATGCCGGAATTCGACGCGTTCAACGCCGTGCAGGATCACGTGCTGCACGCCGCGGCCGCGCACATCGACCGGGTGGTGCTCGAAGCGTTCGTCGCCGGCATCGACGCCTGCCCGCACGAGGAGACCCGCGAACTGCTGGGCATTGTCTGCGATCTATATGCGCTGTCGGTGATCGAGGACGACAAGGCCTGGTACATCGAGCATCGATACCTGTCCACCGAGCGGGCAAAGGCCGTCACCCGGGGTATCAACGATCGGTGCCGCGCGCTGCGCCCGCACGCGGAAACACTCGTCGACGGTTTCGGGATCCCCGAGCAGCTGCGCTACGCCGAGATGCTGCACCCGGAGAACTTGACGGACGCGGTCACGAGCTGACGAGCTGCTCGGCAAGCGGCTCCCAGCCGGGCTGAGCGGCCACCCGTTGCGGGCGCACGTATCTGGCCCAGGTCACGATGGCGGCGCCGACGTAGCAGATCAGGAAGATCCAGAACGCCGGCGTCTCGGTTCCGGTGCCGGCATAGGACTGCCGCAGGGCCAGGTTGATCACCACGCCACCGAGCGCCCCGAACGAGCCGGCGAACCCGATCAGCGCTCCCGACCGAACGCGCTCCCAGTGCCGTCGTTCCGCCACGCCGATTTCCAGTGCACGGCTTCGCTCGGCGATGACCGAAGGGATCAGCTTGAACACCGAGCCCTTGCCGATGCCGCAAAAGATAAAGAGCGCAATGAATCCGACGATGTAGCCGATCATCGTGAACGACGTCACCGCGTCGCCGGGGCCGCGCGTGAGGTCGTCGTGCGTGCTGATCGCGACCAGGAATCCGCCGGCCACGATCATGGCGCCCAGGACGGCCAGCGTGACACGACCACCCTCGAAACGGTCGCCCAGCCTGCCACCGATCACCCGCGCGATCGATCCCAAAAGCGGTCCGGTGAAGGCGATTTCGGCGGCGTGCAGCGCGGCCGGCCCGTGGCTTTGCCCGCTTGCCACGAAATTGTGCTGGAGCACCTGGCCGAAGGCGAACGCGAAACCGATGAACGAGCCCGAGGCGCACATGTAAAGGAACGAGATGGCCCACGTATCGGGAATCGAAAGAATGGATCGCACGTGGGCGACCTCGATGAAATGGTCGAGGTTATCCATGAACAATGCCGCGCCGACACCGACGACGGCCAGCAGCACCAGGTACACCGCGCACACCCAGTAGGGCGCCGTATGGCCGGCGGTGGCCAGCACCACCAGACCGACCGCCTGGATGGCCGCGGCACCGAGGTTGCCGATCCCGCCGGTGAGCCCCAGCGCCATGCCCTTGCGCCGCTGCGGGAAGAACGATTCGACGTTGGCCAGCGACGCCGCGTAATTTCCACCGCCCAGTCCCGACAGCGCCGCGCACACCAGGTAAGGCCACAACGGCAGACCGGGATGGGCGAGCAGCACAATGGCTCCCGCGGTGGGGATCAGTAGCACGACGGACGACAGCACCGCCCAGTTACGCCCGCCGAATCTGGCGGTGGCCATCGCGTAGGGAATGCGCACGAGCGCACCGACGAGAGCTGCCGTCGCACCCACCAGCAGCTTGTCACCGGTGGAGAAACCGTAGACGGACTGCGGCATGAACAGCACCATGACCGACCAGAGGTACCAGATGGAAAAGGCGACATGCATGGTCGCGATCGACCAGATCAAGTTTCGACGGGCGATGAGCTTGTTGCCGGCTTCCCACGCATCGAGATCCTCTGGGTCCCAGTGCAATAGGCGCTGCGACTTCCCCATAAACCTGCCTTCCCTGCTGGATCCATTGCCGGACACTGGTTCCCAAGGATGACAGCGCTTGCCTAGTTATCGCGCAATCCTGGGTAGGAGTCTGCTGAATAATGCCTGTGAAACTCGGCCGCGTACCGCGTGAAAACAGCAGGCTGAACTGAATATTCACAAATGAGGACAGGACAATTAACCTGCAGCCTGCGGCGACAATAGACATCCGCCGCGCGTGGCCCCGAAAAATCATCGCCGCGAGCGTCTCACGCCCGCGTGATCTCCATGTAACACAACGTTATTGATTTGGGATTTTGCCGAGCGCCTTCAGCTTGCCGTCGGGGCCGATCTCGAACTTCACCGTGCCGGTACCGGTGGGGCAGCACGGCTGATCGTTGCCCTTCAACCATCGGTACTGAACCGCAATGGAGTCGTCCGAGGGCGGCAGCACGGTTATGTACGGCTTCGGGTTGGGGGTCGGCGTGCCCAGGGGCGTGTTGTGATCGAAGAACAGCAGCTGCTGCGCGGTCGATTCGCCGGCGATGGTCGGGATGATCTGCACCCAGTACAGACGGCACTTCTTGGCATGTCCGCGAGCGATTTCCACCCAAGTCGTGCCCGGGATGGTGATGGGGACCGACGCGATGGCCCGCTGCACCGTCTCGGGCGTCGGCCCGTCGGACTCCTTGCACTTGTCGGGTGACACCGGCGGCGCACCCGCTTGCTTCCCGCCGCAACCGGAGGCCAGCAGGATCAGCAGGATCACAATCAGCCGACGCACTTGGTGAGCTTAGCGAAGGCTGTGAATGTCCCGTTTGTTTGGTCCGAGACCCCGTTCTGACACGTAAACCGTCCGGCTGTCCCGGTAACCTTGAGCGGAGTTGGCGGGTCGACGATGACCCATGCTGACCTGGGGGTTAGCGGCTTTTCCAAGACTTCACGCACGCGCTTTGGCGGGTGAGAGCAAGCCGTAAAACGGGGGAAACTCCGGATACCCGGTGCCGAAACATCCTCGTCGCACCATTCGACCTAAGCCCGTTGCGCTCAAAGGAGGAAAGTGCGTGGCCAGGGAGTCCATGGCGTCACACAACGATGCCGTGAACACCATGTGCGCGTACTGCGGCGTCGGCTGCGGGATGGTGTTGCAAGTCACAACCGATCCCGAGAGCGGCCGGCGCCACATCGCGAAGTCGGTTGGGGACAAAAAACATCCGGCTAACTTCGGTCGGTTGTGCACCAAGGGTGCGACCACGTCGGACTTGCTCGGCGCGCCCGGACGGATGGAATCGGCGCACGTGCGCGCCGACCGTGGTGAGCCCATCGAGCCCGTCGACATGGACCGGGCGATCGCCCAGTGCGCGAACCGGTTACGGGCGATCATCGATACACATGGCCCGGATTCCTTTGCCATGTATGTGTCGGGCCAGATGTCCATCGAGGCGCAGTACCTGGCGAACAAGCTGACCAAGGGATTCATCGGCACCAACCAGATCGAGTCGAACTCGCGGCTGTGCATGGCCAGCGCCGGTTCCGGCTACAAGCTCTCCCTGGGCGCCGACGGACCACCCGGCTCATACCAAGACTTCGAAAAGGCCGACGTCTTCTTCGTCATCGGCGCCAACATGGCCGACTGCCACCCCATCCTGTTCTTGCGGATGATGGACCGCGTCAAGGCCGGGGCGAAACTGATCGTCGTCGATCCGCGCCGCACCGCGACCGCGGAAAAGGCCGACCTGTTCCTCCAGATCGCGCCCGGTTCCGATCTCGCACTGCTCAACGGGCTGCTGCACCTGATCGTCGAGAACGGTCACACCGATCCCGAGTTCATCGCCGAGTTCACCGAGGGGTGGGAGCTGATGCCCAGCTTCCTCGAGCAGTACGCCCCGGACACGGTCGCCGAGATCACCGGGATTCCCGCGGAAGACCTCCGCGCGGCGGCCCGCATGATCGGCGAAGCCGAGAATTTCATGAGCTGCTGGACCATGGGGCTCAACCAGAGCACCCACGGCACCTGGAACACCAACGCCATCTGCAACCTGCACCTGGCCACCGGCGCGATCTGCAAACCCGGCAGCGGCCCCTTCTCACTCACCGGCCAGCCCAACGCGATGGGCGGCCGCGAAATGGGTTACATGGGACCGGGATTGCCCGGCCAGCGTTCCGTGTTATCCGCGGACGACCGCGCATTCGCCGAAGATCGGTGGGGCCTCCCCCGGGGAACGCTCCGCACCGAGGTCGGCGCCGGCACCATCGACATGTTCTCCCGGATGGCCGAGGGCGAAATCAAGGCGTGCTGGATCATCTGCACCAATCCCGTTGCCTCCGTTGCCAATCGGAAGACCGTACTGGCCGGTCTGGAGCGCGCCGAATTGGTCGTCACCCAGGACGCGTTCCTCGAAACGGAAACCAACGAATACGCCGACGTGCTGCTGCCGGCGGCCCTGTGGTCGGAGGCCGAGGGGGTGATGGTCAATTCCGAACGCAACATGACGCTGTTCCAGCCGGCCGTCACGCCGCCGGGCGACGCACTGCCCGACTGGCAGATCATCGCCCGGATCGCCTGCGCGATGGGCTTTTCGGACGCGTTCAGCTACAACTCGGCCGAGGAAGTGTTCGAGGAGATCAAGCGCTTCTCGAACCCGAAGACCGGCTACGACCTGCGCGGGGTCAGCTACGAGCGGCTGCGGCGGAGCCCGCTGCAGTGGCCGTGCGCACCTGAGAACGCGACCGACCGCAGCCCCATTCGTTACCTCAACGACGGTGTCAGCCAGGCCCGGCTGGTACGCGAGGACGGCAGCGCCCCCCGGTTGGCCTTCCCGACCGACAACGGGCGTGCGGTGTTCTTCGCCCGCCCGCACCTGCCGCCCGAGGAAATGCCCGACAACGACTACCCGTTCCTGTTGAACACCGGCCGCCTGCCGCACCAGTGGCACACGATGACCAAGACCGGCAAGGTCGCCAAGCTCAACAAGCTCAATCCCGGGCCGTTCGTCGAAATCCACCCCGACGACGCCGCGCGGCTGCGGATCGCCGACCGCGACGCGATAGAAATCGCTTCCCGCCGCGGTCGCGCGGTGCTGCCCGCCGTGATCAGCGACCGGGTGCGTCCCGGTGACTGCTTCGCCCCGTTCCACTGGAACGACGTGTTCGGCGAATACCTCGCGATCAACGCGGTCACCAACGATGCGGTGGACCCGATCTCGAACCAACCGGAATTCAAGGCATGCGCCGTCATGTTGGCGAAAGTCGTTGTGCCCAAGGCTGACCCGGGTCTGGACGAGGAGCCGGCGGTGGACACCGACACACCGCAACCCGCGCCCACGGAGGTACCCGAAATCAGCGCGTCACAGGTCGATGCCCTCGCCGACTTGCTTGGCGTGGCAACAAAACCCGTGCCGGAATTCGACGAGCTCGGTCGCTCCTATCTCGCCGGGATGTTGACCGCCCTTCGATCGGAAGCCGGTCGGCGCACGACCGGCGTGCCGACCCTGCCCCAAAGCGCTCCCTTCGATTCCGGCACCAGGCTGTGGCTGGACGGCCTGCTCGCGGGGCTGTTCTCGCGCGACGATGCGCGCCTGCCGACGCCGGCGGTCAAGAAGTCGACGACCGAGCCTCCCCAAGCCAAGCCCGCCCGGCGGGCACCCGTCGTGGTGCTGTGGGCATCGCAGACCGGGAACGCCGAAGAGCTCGCCGCCGATATCGCGGCGCGACTGGGCGAGAAGGCGTTGCCCGTCGCGTTGCACAGCATGGACGACTTCCCGGTGGCCGCCCTACTGACGACGCGGGAGCTGCTGCTGGTCACCAGCACCACCGGTGACGGCGAGCCGCCCGACAACGGCGCCGGGCTCTGGCGGGCGCTGACTTCAGACGACGCACCGCGATTCGCCGACACCCGCTACGCGGTTCTGGCGCTGGGCGACTCCAACTACGACGACTTCTGCGGTCACGGACGCAAGCTCGACGAACGTCTGGCCGAGCTGGGAGCGACCCGCATCGTCGACCGGGTCGACTGCGAACCCGATTATGAAGACGCCGCGGCCACGTGGCTCAGCGGTGTCATCCAGACGCTGTCCCGCACGCCCGCGCCGGTGGGCCGGGATGGCGGTGCACCGGCGGGCACCTCCTCGGTCGCCGCGCGGCCTCGGCCGGCCAACGGGTCCGCAGCGGCCGGGTACACCAAGAAGCATCCGCTGATCACCGGCATGGTCCGCAACACCGTGTTGAGTCAGCCGAAATCGACGAAAGACGTGCGGCATCTGGTTTTCAGCCTGCCGGAAGAAACCGTGAGCTACGAGGCCGGCGACGCGCTCGGGGTGTGGCCTCGCAACAGCGACCGGCTGGTCGACGAGTGGCTGTCCGTCACCGGACTGGACGGACAGACCCCGGTCGAGGTGGGCGAGCACGGTCTGATGTCGTTGCGCTCCGCGCTCACCGAGCGCATGGAGATCGCCCACATCAGCCGGGACCTGGTGCGGTTCGTGCAGGAACGCACCGGTGATCCCACCCTGGCCGAGCTGCTGAAGCCCGAAAACAAGCGCGCACTGTCGGATTGGTCGTGGGGGCGCCAGTCCATCGACCTGCTGGCGCAGCTGCCGGTCTGGGCGTCGGCCCACGAGTGGCTCAGGGTCCTCAAACGGCTTCAGCCGCGGCTGTACTCGATCTCGTCGAGCCCCAAAGAGTGCCCCGGAGAAGTCCACCTGACGGTCTCACCGGTGCGCTACAACTTCCAGGGCGTGCCACGCCGCGGGGTGTGCTCGACCTACCTTGCCGACCGCTCCCCGGGGGATCGAGTCGCCGTCTATCTGCAGCCGTCGAGCAATTTCCGGCCGCCGAGTGAGTCGGACACGCCGATGATCATGATCGGTCCCGGGACCGGTATCGCCCCCTTCCGCGGTTTTCTGCAGGAACGGCGCGCGCTCGGCCACACCGGACCCAACTGGCTGTTCTTCGGCGAGCAGCACGCCGCCACCGACTTCTACTACCGCGACGAGCTCGAGCAGATGCGTGCCGACGGGTTCCTCACCGAGCTCGACCTGGCGTTCTCCCGGGACCAGCAGCACAAGGTATACGTGCAGCACCTGATGCATCAGCGCGGCGCCGCGCTGTGGCGCTGGCTGCAGGACGGCGCGCAACTGTACGTTTGCGGCAGCGCGGACCCCATGGCCAAGGACGTTGACCGCGCGCTCTGCGAGATCGCGGCCGAACACGGCAACCTCGATTCCGACGCGGCGAAGGAATACGTCCGGTCGTTGAGCGCCGACAAGCGCTACCACCGCGACGTCTACTAGGCCTCCCCGGTTTCGACCTCACTCGTAATACGACGGAAACGTCACGCGCCTGCCGCTGAAACAACCTCGCTGCACCATTCAGTCATTGGTTGCGCCGAGGAGGGACGTACGCGTGGCTCTGGATTTCGATGGGCCCCTCGAGGACACCGCGCGGGCTGCGTGCCCGTTGCAATGCCGGGTGCGGCGCGGCGCTGACGACAACCAGCCCGCTGAGCAGGTCGACTGGGCCGGGTTGCCGATCAACTTGGACTTGGCGTTCTCGCCGCAGCAGCGTGACAAGGTCTACACGCAGCACCTGCTGCGCAAGCGCGGCACGCAGCTTCGGCGATGGTTACCGGCCGGCTCCCACGTTTGCGTTTGCGAACAAGCCGCCAACGACGAGCGGCTCTAGCCGCTTCGCGCATCACGTGCTCGTAAAAGACTTTTCACATCGGCAATTAAGTTCCCGACGAGCGTAAAAACATTATCTGCGAAAGCAATTGCGGCCGGATACGCTTGCCAGGTGACCGATAATCCGTCGTCATACCTGGTATTGGCGTCGCAACGCAGCGGCAGCACGCTGCTGGTCGAATCGCTGCGAGCCACCGGCGTGGCCGGCGAACCGCAAGAGTTCTTCCAATACCTGCCGGCCACCAGCCAAGCCCCTCAGCCGCGGGAGTGGTTCGCCGGCGCGGAGGACGAGTCCATCCTGAGTCTGCTTGACCCCTTGGACGCTGGAACGCCGGACCTCGCACCGGCCGAGATCTGGCGCGACTACATCCGCACGGTCGGCAGGACGCCGAACGGGGTTTGGGGCGGCAAGCTGATGTGGAACCAGACGCCGCTGCTGCTCAAACGCGCGAAGAATCTGCCGAATCGCAGCGGCGACGGCCTGCGGGCCGCGATCCGCGACGTGGTGGGCGAGGAGCCGCTGCTGATCTATGTCCACCGGCCCGATGTGGTCTCGCAGGCGGTGTCATTCTGGCGGGCGGTGCAGACGCGGGTGTGGCGGGGCCGGCCCGATCCGCTCCGCGACGCGCGCGCCACCTATCACGCCGGCGCGATCGCGCACGTCGTCACCATGCTCCGCGCGCAGAACGAGGGCTGGCGGAATTGGTTCGCCGAGGAAGACGTCAAGCCCATGGAGATCCCGTATCCGATGTTGTGGCGCAACCTGACTCAGGTGGTGGCCTCGATCCTGGAGGCGTTGGGACTCGACCCGCGGCTGGCGCCAGAACCGATGCTGGAACGTCAGGCCGACCAGCGCTCCGATGAGTGGGTGGACCGATACCGAGCCGACGCCGAGAAGCACGGCCTGCCAACCTGAGCGCGAAAGACGGCGAAGGCTCGGCAAACCCCCAGCCAGACCGGTGAAATCCTCGGATGTCCTATAGTGGGCCTTATGCAACAGGCCACACAGCCGTGCCTCGTCCTTACGTGCCGCACCGCCGTGCACTGTTGTTGTTGTTGATTCTCTGACGCCGCAGAAACCCTCGCGTTTTCCCCCGGTTTGCGGGCGCCAGCACAGGCAACGCCTCCTGGCCGCGTCCCCACGTCAGTCAATCTTGGAGAAAGATCAATCCACCCATGACCATATTGCCCATACGCACCCGCGTCGCCATCGAATTCGACATCACCTGGTAGGCCGACGAAGCTTGTAACGACATCGCCTGAGGAAGACAGATGAGCATCGCAGATAACGTCACACAACTGATCGGAAACACGCCGCTGGTCCGGCTGAACCGGGTCACCGACGGGGCGGCCGCCGATGTCGTCGCCAAGCTGGAATTCTTCAACCCGGGAAACAGCGTGAAGGACCGCATCGGGGTCGCGATGATCGACGCGGCCGAGCAGGCGGGCCTGATCAAGCCGGACACCATCATCCTCGAGCCGACGAGCGGAAACACGGGCATCGCCCTGGCGATGGTGGCCGCGTCGCGCGGCTATCGCTGCGTGCTGACCATGCCGGAGACGATGAGCATGGAGCGGCGGATGCTGCTGCGCGCATTGGGCGCCGAGATCGTCCTGACGCCGGGCTCCGAGGGCATGCCGGGCGCCATCGCGAAGGCCGAGGAGCTGGCCAAGAGCGACCAACGGTATTGGGTGCCCCAACAGTTCGAGAACCCCGCGAACCCCGAGATGCACCGCAAGACCACCGCCGAAGAGGTGTGGCGCGACACCGACGGCAAGGTTGACATCTTCGTGGCCGGGGTGGGTACGGGAGGAACCATCACCGGCGTCGCGGAGGTCATCAAGGAACGCAAACCGTCGGCGCAGTTCGTCGCCGTGGAGCCGGCCGCGTCGCCGGTGCTCTCGGGTGGGCAAAAGGGTCCCCACCCGATCCAGGGCCTGGGCGCCGGATTCGTCCCGCCGGTGCTCGACATGGAGCTGGTCGACGAGGTGATCACCGTCGGCAACGAGGAGGCGCTGGACTTGGCCCGTCGCCTGGCCCGAGAGGAGGGCCTGCTGGTCGGCATCTCGTCGGGCGCGGCCGTGGTCGCCGCCCTGCAGGTGGCCCGCCGGCCGGAGAACGCGGGAAAGCTCGTCGTGGTCGTCCTGCCCGATTTCGGCGAGCGGTATCTGAGCACGCCGCTGTTCGCCGATCTGGCCGGTTAGCCATGCTCGACGCCATACGCCGCGATATCCGGGCGGCCAGGGAGCGCGATCCCGCCGCCCCCACCACGCTGCAGGTGATCTTCGCTTATCCGGGCGTGCATGCCATTTGGGGTCACCGCGTCAGCCACTGGCTGTGGAACCGCGGCGCCAGGCTGTCCGCACGGATACTCAACGAAGTCACCCGCATCCTGACCGGGGTCGACATCCATCCCGGTGCCGTGCTCGGCTCCGGCCTGTTCATCGACCATGCCACCGGCGTGGTGATCGGCGAGACGGCGGAGGTGGGTGAGGACGTGACGATCTACCACGGCGTCACTCTCGGCGGCAGCGGACGGGACACCGGAAAGCGCCACCCCACAATCGGTGACCGAGTCACCATCGGCGCCGGTGCGAAGGTGCTCGGCGCGATCAAGATCGGCGACGACAGCCGGATCGGCGCCAACGCCGTCGTCGTCAAAGAGGTGCCGTCGTGCGCCGTCGTCATCGGAGTCCCCGGGCAGGTCATCAGTCGCCACGGTCGGAGCAGCCCGGACGACTCGATGATGCCCGACCTCGTGGGTGTGAGCCTTCAGTCCCTGCTCACCCGGGTCGCCAAGCTGGAGGCTTCCAACGATGGCCAACAATCCGGCCTCGTCATCCGGCCACCGGAAGCGGGCGTATGGCACGGCGAAGATTTCTCCATCTGAGGACCAATGAGCACTCTTGTCATCGCGGGAACGGCGCTGATCGGGGCGTTGGGCGCGGCCACTGCGGCAGGCGCGATGGTCAATCGACGGTCGGGCGTTCTGCGGGAGGCGAGCCCCGGACTCCAGCAGGACGCGGCGGATCTCGGTTTGTCCGAGGCGGGCCCGACCGTCGTCCATTTCACCGCAGCGTGGTGTGGCCCGTGCTCTTCGGTGCGTCGCGTGGTCGAGCAAGTGTGCAGCGACCTTCCCGACGTGTCGCATCTCGAGATCGACATTGACGCCAATCCCGCCGCCGCCAAGCAGCTTTCGGTGTTGTCACTGCCCACTACGTTCATCTTCGACGCCGAGGGCCGACAGCGCTACCGCAGCGCGGGCGTTCCCAAGGCCGCGGACCTGCGGCAGGCGCTGCAGCCTCTGTTGGCTTGACCGGCCGCGCCGGCGCTTCACATCCTCTTCAAGATGCGTTCAGCCCGATCGACGCTACGGTTGGGGCGTAAGGGCCAAGTCACGGACGGAGGTTGCGATGAGCGACGCCCACGCGCCGCGGATCCCGCCGGCGCTGTCCGCGCCGAGCCTGAACCGGGGAGTCGGCTTCACGCACGAGCAGCGCCGGCGGCTGGGACTGACCGGACGACTGCCGTCGGCGGTGCTCACGCTCGACGAACAGGCCGACCGAGTATGGCATCAATTGCAAAGTCTGGCAACGGATCTGGGACGTAACCTGCTGCTGGAGCAGCTGCACTACCGCCATGAACTGCTTTACTACAAGGTGCTGGAAGACCATCTGCCCGAACTGATGCCGGTGGTCTACACGCCCACCGTCGGGGAGGCCATTCAACGGTTCTCCGACGAATACCGCGGACAGCGGGGACTTTTCCTGAGCATCGATGAGCCCGGCGAAATCGAGGCCGCCTTCGCGACTTTCGGGCTGGAACCGGGCGATGTCGACCTGATCGTGTGCACCGACGCCGAAGCGATCCTGGGCATCGGCGACTGGGGGGTGGGCGGCATCCAGATCGCAGTGGGCAAGTTGGCGCTTTACACCGCCGGCGCCGGTATTGATCCCCGCCGCTGCCTCGCGGTCTCCCTGGACGTCGGCACGGATAACGAACAACTGCTGCAGGATCCGTTCTACTTGGGCAATCGTCACGCCCGGCACCGCGGCGCGGAATACGACGAATTCGTCGATCGCTACATCGAAACCGCCCACCGGCTGTTTCCGAGGGCCATCCTGCATTTCGAGGACTTCGGGCCGCTGAACGCCCGGCGGATCCTGCAGACATACGGCGACAGGTACTGCGTGTTCAACGACGACATCCAGGGCACCGGCGCGGTGGTCGTCGCGGCCGTGTACGGCGGATGCCACGTCACCGGCGTGCCGATGCGCGACCAGACGGCGATCGTCTTCGGGGCCGGGACCGCCGGGATCGGGGTGGCCGATCAGATTCGCGACGCGATGGTGTCCGACGGCGCCACCATCGAGCAGGCCACGGCGCAGATCTGGCCGATCGACAAGCAGGGCCTGCTGTTCGACGACATGGCGGACCTGCGCGATTTCCAGGTGCCCTACGCCAAGAACCGCGCCCAACTGGGTGTGGGAGCGGGGGACCGGGTGGGTTTGGTGGACGCCATCAAGCTCGCCTCCCCCACGATTCTGCTGGGTTCCTCGACCGTGTACGGCGCCTTCACCGAGAAGGTCGTGCAGGCCATGACCGCATCGTGTGAGCGCCCGATGATCTTCCCGCTGTCCAACCCGACCTCGCGCATGGAAGCCATGCCGGCCGACGTGCTGGAGTGGTCGGACGGCAAGGCACTGGTCACCACCGGCACCCCCGTCACCCCGATCGAATACGACGGCACCACCTACGCCATCGGCCAGGCCAACAACGTGCTGGTGTTCCCCGGAATCGGGCTGGGCATCATCGTCGCCGGGGCCCGGCTGCTGACCAAGGGAATGCTGGAGGCGGCGGCGAAATCCGTTGTGCGACAGGCCAGCCCGGGCAATCTCGGCGATTCGCTGCTACCCGATGTCAAGGACTTGCGCGCCATCTCCACGGCGGTTGCCGAAGCCGTGTACCGCGCCGCCGTCGCCGACGGGGTGGCCACCCGGACGCACGCCGACCCGCGGCAAGCCGTCCTCGACACCGTGTGGATCCCGGCGTACGACTAGCCGCCTGCGGGGTCGTTCGGATGCGGCGCCAACGGCATCACCTCATCGGTGCGCCACACGCGCAGCGGCATCGAGGCCAGCACCTCCTCGAGTCGGTCCTCGTCGTCAGCGGCGAACAGGCCCAGCGTGCGCCATTCCCCCGGCTGCAGTGGCGGGCGCCACAAACGCAGCAGATGCCCTTGAGAGGCGAGCTCGCGGGAATGGCCACGTCGTCAACGTGACCACGTCGCTGCTCGAACAGGCCAATTCCGCAGTGCCCGCGGGATTGACCGCCCTCACCAAGGGGGGCCTGGCGGCGGTGACCAAGTCGCTGGCCATCGAGTACGCGCGCAGCGGGATCCGCGTCAACGCCATCTCCCCGGGCAACATCGCCACGCCGATGCATGCCGACGCGGACACGGCCGCACTGGCCGCCATGCATCCGCTGGGCCGGATGGGCGCCATCGGCGACATCGTCGAGGGGGTTCGGTATCCTGGAGGCCGCTACCTTTGTGACCGGGGAGACCCTGCACATCGACGGCGGCCAGAGCGCCGGACACTGAGTCTCAACCTTGCTCCCCCGCCTGGACTCGAACCAGGAACCTATCGGTTAACAGCCGAACGCTCTGCCAATTGAGCTACAGGGGATCAACAGGATCGCGGGACGACTCTAGCGTACTGGCATAACCGCGCCCAACTGGACGGGGACCGAACTCTCCGAACCTGTGGCTCGTGGGCCGGAACGGATCGGGCGCGCACGCACCGGGCCTCGTGAGGCAGGATGGAACGGTCGCTAGTCGGGAGGAACGCTTTGATCCGGTATGTCGTGGTGCTTGGACTGGGTTACGTGCTGGGCTCGAAGGCAGGGCGTCGCCGCTACGAGCAGATCGTCGGCACCTATCGCACGCTGACCAGCAGTCCCGTGGCCAAGTCGGTGATCGAAGGGGGGCGCCGCAAGATCGCGAGTCGGATCTCGCCGGACGCCGGATTCGTGACCGTCGCCGAGATCGACGATCAAACGGCCGTCATGGAGCGCGGTGCCGAGCCACGGGCCGACGAGGCCGTCACATCGTCAGATCGTCGCCGCTAGCCTGCTCCAACAGGCTGCGCCGGTAGGCCTCCATCGCGACGAGGTCACCGAACAACGCGTGGTACTCGTCGCCCTGTTCGATCGGCGACATGCGCTGCAGCTTGGACTTCACCTCGGCGATCTGCCGGCCCATCCACACTTCTTGCAGCCGGGCCAGCACGCCGGCGATGTAGCGCACCAGCTTCTCTTCGTCGTCGACCTGGATGGCCTCCACGCCGAGCTCGCTGATCAGCCCCGCGGTCAGGTCGGACCCGGCGCGCTGGCGCACCGCATCGATCCACTGCCCCCCGGTGACGCCGCTCGACGTACCGCCCGCGGCCTCGATGGCCGCGCGCACGGCCGCGTAACCGGGGTGCGTGAAGCTTTCGACGGGCAGCGTGTCGAACACCGGCCCGGCCAGCGCGGGGTACTGCAGCGCCGACTTGAGCGCCGCGCGCTGCGGTCTCAGGGTCGGGTCACGCGGGTCCGGGCGCGCGGCGGCGGGGTGGACCGCGGCCGTGGCGGGGGGCTGCTGCGCGGCGCGGCGGGCGGCGCTCTGGCCGGAACCGCCGCGCGCCGGGGTGGGCGACTTCTTGGCTTGACTGCGCACCCGGTCGATGACCTGCGCCACGTCGTCCCAGCCGACCCAGCCGGCGAGCTGGCGGGCATATTCGTCGCGCAGCGTGGGATCTTTGATCTGGCCCACCATCGGCACACAGCGGCGCAGCGCCGCGACCCTACCCTCGGCGCTGTCCAGGTCCATCTCGGCGATCGCGGTGCGGATCGCGAATTCGAACAAGGGGGTGCGCCGCGCGACCAGGTCGCGCAGCGCGCCGTCGCCGGACCGCAACCGCAGGTCGCAGGGGTCCATGCCGTCCGGGGCCACCGCGACAAAGGACTGGCCCGCCAGGTGCTGCTCGCCGCCGAAGGCCTTGAGCGCGGCCGCGCGCCCGGCCGCGTCACCGTCGAAAACGTAGATCAGCTCGCCGCGGAAGAAGCTGTCGTCCATCATCAATCGGCGCAGCATCGACAAGTGCTCGTCGCCGAACGCGGTGCCGCACGACGCCACCGCGGTGGTGACCCCGGCCAGATGCATCGCCATCACGTCGGTATAGCCCTCGACGACGACCGCCTGGTGACCTTTGGCGATGTCGCGTTTGGCCAGATCGATGCCGAACATCACCGACGACTTCTTGTACAGCAGCGTCTCGGGCGTATTGATGTACTTGGCTTCCATCGGATCGTCGTCGAACAGCCGGCGGGCGCCGAACCCGATCACCTCGCCGGCAGCGGTGCGGATGGGCCACAGCAGCCGCCGGTGAAAGCGGTCGATCGGGCCGCGCCGCCCCTGCCGCGACACACCGGCCGCTTCCAGCTCCTTGAACTCGAAACCCTTGCGCACCAGATGTTTTGTCAGCGAGTCCCACCCGGACGGCGCGAAGCCGCAACCGAAGCGACGGGCCGCCTCGGCGTCGAAATTCCGCTCGGTCAGGTATTGGCGCGCCGGCGCGGCCTCGTCGGATTCGAGTGCCGCCGCATAGAACTCCGCCGCGGCCGCGTTGGCCGCGACGAGCCGGCTGCGACTACCGCGGTCGCGCTGCACGCTGGTCGCCGGGCCGGTGTAGCTGATGGTGTGGCCGATCCGGTCGGCGAGCAGCTCAACGGCCTCGACGAAGGTGACGTGCTCGATCTTCTGGATGAACGCATAGACGTCGCCGCCCTCCCCGCAGCCGAAGCAATGGAAGTGGCCGTGGTTGGGGCGAACGTGAAACGACGGCGACTTCTCGTCGTGAAACGGGCACAGGCCCTTGAGCGAATCGGCTCCGGCGCGCCGCAATTGGACGTAATCGCCGACGACCTCCTCGATGCGGACCCGCTCGCGGATGGCCGCGATATCGCGATCGGGAATCCGGCCCCGGCCCCGGGGCCGGGCGTCGTCCTCCCCCGCGCGCGGGTGGTGCCCCCACGAACCTGCCGGGCTGGACATCGGCTCAGTCTAGAGCGCCGCGCCGGCCGGCTATCCGGTTCCGATGACGCCGCATGCGACGCGTTGCATCTCTTCGGGGGTGTCTTCGAGGCCGTGCAGCATCAACGCTTTCCCATCGCCCGCCACCAGCTCGTCCCTGTTGAACGCGTCGGTGGTGGTCACCAGGTAGGCCGAGCCGTCCGAACGCACCTCGAGTGAGGTCAGGTCGCCGCTTTCGGGTTTCCCGGTGTGGCCGGGCGCCTGGTAGTGACCGCCGGCGGACAAGAAGTTGCCGGGCGGGCCGCCGGCCGGGGCGACGGAGTTGGGCTCGCACTTGCCGAATTGGTGGACGTGCATGTCGTGGAAACCGGGGGCCAGGATGCCGGGGGTGACTGTCTTGACGGTCACCGTGACGTAGCCACCGGTGAAGTCGAAGGTAGCCGTGGCTACCGATCGGCCGTCCGGCGCTTTCAGTTGCGCGCTGAGCGATTGGCCGTTGGGCGCCGGCGTCGTCGTCTCGGCTGACGACGCCGGCGCGGCGCTCTTCACCGAAGGGGTGGTGCCGGGCTGGGTGCTCGCATGTTGCGGTGAGCTGCAGGCGGTCATGGCGACGACGGGAAGCCCCACCGCGAGGGTGGCGATACCGCTGAATTTGGTCATGTCGGGCAGCCTAGCCCGCGACGGCGACGGCGTGGGATGCCCTGCGGCCAAGTAGTCGCTAACCGGTTGCCTGGCGGGCGTCGATACGTTCCAGCCGGCCCTCGGTATATGAGGCGATCTGGTCGACGATGACCCGTAGCCGGGCGCGGTCGTCGGCCGCGGTGATGAAGGCCGCGGCGAACACCGGGTCAAGCGTTTGGGGCGCCCCGGAGTAGAGCCACCGCGCCACCCGGTGGATCCGTTCGCGCTGCAGGCCCTGGGTGCCCAGATGCCGCGGATCGGACATGATGAACTGCAGCGCCAGGATTTTCAGCAGGGCGACCTCGGCACGCACCAGGTCGGGTACCAGCAAGTCGGCCCGGTAGCGCACCAATGGCCCGGGGCCGGCCGCGGCGCGCGTGGTGGCGATGGCGGCCGAGGCGAATCTGCCGACCAATTCACTGGTCAGTTGTTTGAGGGCGACCGACGCCGCCAAGGTGGCGTCGTACTTGCCGACCGCGGCGACCACCGGCAACCCCGAGAGCCGCCCCGCGGCCGCCATGAAGTCGTCGGCGCTGACCCGGGAGAATTCGCTCTCGCCCAGCTTGGCCAGCGCGGCCGCCTCGTCCTCGTCGGCGAGCACGCGCAGGTCGATGCGCTGGGAGACGACGCCGTCCTCGACGTCGTGGACCGAATAGGCGATATCGTCGGCCCAGTCCATCACCTGCGCTTCCAGACACATCCGGCCCTCCGGCGCGCGGGCGCGAACCCAGGCCGCCTGCTCGCGGTCCTCGTCGTAGAAACCGAACTTGCGCGTTCCCTCGCCCCGCGGCCACGGATACTTCGTGACCGCGTCCAGGGATGCGCGGGTCAAATTGAGCCCCGCGCTATTACCTTGCCCGTCAAGCACTTTGGGCTCGAGACTGGTCAGGATCCGGAAATTCTGGGCATTGCCCTCGAAACCCCCATGGTCGGCGGCGACCTCGTCCAGTGCGCGCTCGCCGTTGTGCCCGTAGGGCGGGTGGCCGATGTCGTGGGCCAGGCCGGCCAGCTCGACCAGGTCGAGGTCGCAGCCCAAGCCGACCGCCATCCCCCGCCCGATCTGGGCGACCTCCAGGGAGTGCGTCAGCCGGGTGCGCGGGGTGTCGCCTTCGCGGGGCCCGACGACCTGCGTCTTGTCGGCCAGGCGGCGCAGTGCGGCGCTGTGCAGCACCCGGGCCCGGTCGCGGGCGAAGTCGGTGCGGTGCTGGCCTTCGGTACCCGGCAGTCCCGCAGTCTTCGGCGCTTCGCGCACCCGCCGTTGACGGTCGAAGTCGTCGTAAGGGTCTTGCCGATTCGTGGTCACCGACGCTCAGTCTGCCAGGGAATGCCGGACGAGGGACCGCCCCGCCGCACGCTGTTTGCCTGCATCGTCGCCGGGCTAGATTGGCGTAATGCGCATGCGCACTGCTCGCCTGCTGAGTGTGATCGGGGCGATCCTCGCGGTTGGTTTCGGCGGTGGGCTGCTGGTGGCACCCGCGGCCGGCGCGCAACCCCCGTTCCGGCTGGCGGATTACGTCACCGACAACGCGGGCGTCCTGTCGGACTCCGGACGCGCGGCGGTCACGTCGGCGGTCGGCAAGCTGTACACGGACCGCCACATCCGGCTGTGGGTCGTCTACGTCGACGACTTCTCCGGCCAGAGCGCGGTGACCTGGGCACAACTTACGGTGCGTTCCAGCGATCTGGGCGCCTATGACGCCCTGTTGGCCGTCGCCACCAACAGCCGTGCGTACGCCTTCCTCGTGCCGTCCACCGTCAAGAGCGTCAACGCACGCCAGGTCGATGACTTGCGGCACAACAAGATCGAACCCGCCTTGCACAACGGCGACTGGAGCGGTGCCGCGGTTGCCGCGGCCAACGGGCTCAACACGTCGCCGGGTTCGTCGGGCCGGGTGGTCCTGCTGGTCACACTGGCGACCATTCTCGCCGCGGTGGCGGCCTTGCTGTTGGTCATGCGCTATCGCGGTAGGCGGCGGCGCGCGGCCGAATTGGCCGCGGCCCGGCAGGTCGACCCCACCGACGTCAATGCGCTGGCCGCCGTGCCGCTGCAGGCCCTCGACGACCTGTCCCGGACGCTGGTGGTGGATGTCGACAACGCCGTGCGAACCAGCTCCAACGAACTCGACCTGGCGATCGCCGAGTTCGGCGAAGAGCGGACCCAGCCGTTCACCCAGGCCGTGAACAACGCCAAAGCCGCGCTGTCCCAAGCATTCACGGTGCGACAGCAGCTGGACGACAACACACCCGAGACGCCCGATCAGCGCCGCGAGCTGCTCACCCGGGTGGTGGTGTCGGCGGCGCGCGCCGACCGCGAACTGGAGTCGCAGACCGAGGCGTTCGAGAACCTGCGCGATCTGGTGATCAACGCCCCCTCGCGGCTCGACGCGCTGACCCAGCAGTACGTCGAGCTCACCACCCGCATAGCCCCATCGGAACAGCGACTGGCCGAGCTGCACGACCAATTCGACGCTGCCGCACTGACTTCGGTGTCCGGCAACGTCGCGACCGCCAAGGAGCGGCTGGCGTTCGCCGACCGCAACATCGGCGCCGCCCGAGACTTGGCCGGCGAAGCAGTCAGCGGGCGGCAGGCCGGATTGGTGGACGCCGTCCGTGCCGCCGAGTCCGCGCTCGGGCAGGCGCGCGCGCTACTGGACTCGGTGGACAACGCGGCCACCGACATCCGGCACGCCATCGACCGGCTGCCGTCGGCCATGGCCGACATTCAGGCGCACCTCAAGCGCGCGGGCGACCTCCTGCAGAAAGCGCAGACCACCAAATCTGCCCACACCGGCGATCTCGTCGCGGCCCGCGATGCGGCCGCGCGGGCCGCCGACGGCGCGAGCGCCGCAGCCTCCACCGACCCGCTGGGCGCATTCGCCCAGTTGGCCAAGGCGGATGCCGATCTCAACGGCCTGCTGGTCACCCTGGCGCAGGAGCAAGCCACCGCCGAGCAGCTCGACCGGTCACTCGAGCAGGCGCTGTTCACCGCCGAATCGCGGGTGCGCGGGGTCTCCGACTACATCGACACCCGTCGGGGCAGCATCGGCCCGGAGGCCCGCACCCGGCTCGCCGAAGCCAAACGGCACCTGCAAGCCGCGCGGGACAAGAGGGCGACGAACCCGGCCGAGGCGATTTCTCACGCCAACGCAGCGTCGACGCTGGCCGCCCAGGCGCAATCGTTGGCCAATGCCGATGTGCAATCGGCTCAGCGCGCCTACACCCGTGGCGGGGGCAGCGACATGGGCGCAATGCTGGGCGGAATCATCATCGGCAACGTGCTCGGCGGGGGGATGCGGGGTGGATTGGGCGGCTGGAGTCCGACATCGTTTGGCGGGTCGTCCGGGGGATCCGGCGGCTTCATGGGTGGCGGCGGCCGATTCTGAGCCGCCCGCCTAGAACGCCGGTTATCCGGCGGCCGGGGAATGCGGTATCACGCCTCCGCTACGCGGCATTTCGAAGTGGGGTTCGGCTTCGGCTTCCCACGGCTTCCATTCGTTCCACTCGCCGAATTGGTTAGCGTCCGCGACCACGGCCGGGGCCGGGGGGTCGGCCGCCGCGTCGCCGGTGTCGGCGCTCACTTCGGGCTTCGGGGCCCAATGGTCATAGTCATCCGGCGGCACGGCCACACCCCACTTGAGCGGAACCGACAGGCCACCCAGCATCCCCGACTCACCCCGAACCGCCAATACCGAGTCATCTGGTAACGGCGGACCAAGAGGCAAAAGCATGTTGCCCCCTTCCACAGCCGATTTTCGGACGCTGTGGCCGAACCTAATAACACCAAGCAGGCATATCGTAAGCCTAACTTGAGACAAATACCCGAAAAACGTGGATTTGCCTTCGCGAGACATCCGTCCGACTGCCGCCCCGAGAACCGCTGAGCGGCTCCACCCTTAGCCGTTCCTGCGATGGCGGCGGGCCCGCGCCTATCCGCCCTTGGTCCGCGGCACCACCTTGGGCCGCGACTGCACCACGTGGGGGTTCTCCCCCCCGCGGCGCCCCCTCCGGTCGGTGCTGTCCTTCTCGGTGTCCCGATCGTCCATCGCCATGGCCATGGCCGGCGTAGAACCGGCCGGCGCGGATGACGCGGAGGGCGATCCCCCGGTCGCGATCGGAGTCGGTAGTTGGGTGCCCAACGCCGGCACCGCGAGACTGGTCAGGACCGCCGGCACCGGCATCGACCCCTGCCAGGTCGGCGGCACCGTAATCGCTCCCACGAACCGCGCGGTGCCCAAACCGGCCGTGGCGACGCCCAGCCCGCCGAGTGATTGCAGCCCGGGGCCGCCGGCGGCGTGCGGGACCTCGGCAGACACGGTGGTGACACCGGCCATCGCGGGTGCCGCCGGTCCGACATTGTGGGCCAGCACCATCATCGGCGACATCATCGCGGTCGCGGGATACATCCCCATCGGCGCCAGGGCGGTCATCGTGGTCACCGGCATCGACGACAGTAACGACGTCACCGACGAGAGGCCGGGGAAGAACGCCCCCAGCACCGACTGCAGGTCCGAAACAAAGGTGGCCCCCAGCGACGAGAACGCTCCGAGAGCCTGGGTCGCGAAGTTCAGCGGCGCCGTCACCAGCCCCCCCAGTCCACCCAGGCCTACCGGCGGGACGCTGAACGCCGGCAGCGTCGACGTCACCGTCTGCGCCCCGACGTGATAGCCCACCATCGCGGCTACATCCTGGGCCCACATCTCCATGTACTCGATTTCGGTCATGGCGATCGCCGGGGTGTTCTGACCGAAGAAGTTCGTCGCCATCAGCATGAGCAACCGGATGCGATTCGCCAGCACCTCCGGAGGGGGCACCGTCGCCATGAACGCCGCCTCGTACGCCGTCGCCGCCGCCGTCGCCTGGGCGGCCGCGATCTCGGCTTGTCCGGCGGCCGAGATCAGCCACTGCAGATACGGGGTCGCCGCCGCCACCATCGCCGCCGACGACGGGCCCGTCCACGGACCAGCCGCCACTCCCGTCACAACCGACTCGAACGACGCCCCCGCAGCCGCCAAATCCGCCGCCAGAGCTTCCCAGGCCGAGGCCGCCGTCAACAATGGGCCGGGGCCGGCGCCGCCATACATCAGGGCAGAGTTGATCTCGGGGGGGAAGAAAAGAAAAGCTGGAATCATCACATCCCCAAGCCACCGACCGCGTCAACGGCACCTACACCCACACGAAGCGACACCCACCCCCGGCGAACTAGACACGTGAGCAACATTCCGCCCTAAGAGCCTAAGCCAATCGGCTACCCAAGAGCGGATTTTTACGAAACGTTTAATCACGTGGCGACGGGGTGTCCGCGCACCGATCAACCAGGCAACTCCGGCCCGCGGACGGGGCGGCGCCGGTAGGGGTCAGCAACCCTTGAGCCGCGCGGCCAGATAGTCGGCCACGGCGTTCATGGCGACTCGCTCCTGCGTCATGTCATCGCGCCGGCGCACCGTGACGGCGTTGTCTTCGAGTGAATCGAAATCCACCGTCACACAGAACGGCGTCCCCACCTCGTCCTGGCGCCGGTAGCGGCGCCCGATCGCTCCGGCGTCGTCGAAATCGATGTTCCAGCAGGTGCGCAACTCGGCGGCCAGGTCGCGAGCCTTGGGACTCAGGTCGGCGTGCCGGGACAGCGGCAGCACCGCGGCCTTGACCGGCGCCAACCGCGGGTCCAGCCGAAGCAGCGTGCGCTTTTCCATCACACCCTTGGCGTTGGGGGCCTGGTCCTCGGTGTAGGCATCGATCAGAAACGCCATGAACGACCGGGTCAGACCGGCGGCCGGTTCGATGACGTACGGGGTGTACCGGGCATCGGTGACCTGGTCGTAGTACGACAGGTCGGCACCCGAATGTTTTGCATGGGTCGACAAGTCGAAATCGGTCCGGTTGGCGACGCCCTCGAGTTCACCCCACGGGTTGCCGGCGAAGCCGAACTTGTACTCGATGTCGACGGTGCGGTCGGAGTAATGCGAGAGCTTCTCGGCGGGGTGCTCGAATAACCGCAGATTCTCCGGATTGATACCCAGCTCGACATACCATTGCAGCCGGGTGTCAATCCAATACTGGTGCCATTCCTTCGCGGTCGACGGCTCCACGAAGAACTCCATTTCCATTTGTTCGAACTCGCGGGTCCGGAAAATGAAGTTGCCCGGCGTGATCTCGTTGCGAAAACTCTTGCCGATCTGGCCGATGCCGAACGGCGGTTTCTTGCGCGCGGTAGTGACGACGTTGGCGAAGTTGACGAAGATGCCCTGCGCGGTCTCCGGACGCAGATAGTGCAGACCCTCCTCGGTTTCGATCGGCCCGAGGTGGGTCTTGAGCATCATGTTGAACTCGCGCGGCTCCGTCCATTGGCCCTTGGTGCCGCAGTCCGGGCAGACGATCTCGGTCATCGGCACCGAGTCGGGGTCGTCGATCCCCTTCTTCGCCGCGTAGGCCTCCTGCATGTGGTCCTGGCGATGCCGGTGATGGCAATTCAGACACTCGACCAGCGGGTCGTGGAAGACCTCGACGTGGCCGGAGGCCACCCACACCTGCCGCGGCAGGATGATCGACGAATCGATCCCGACGACGTCGTCACGCCCGGTGACCACCGAGCGCCACCACTGCCGTTTGATGTTCTCCTTGAGTTCCACTCCCAGCGGGCCGTAGTCCCATGCCGACCGGGTGCCGCCGTAGATCTCACCCGAGGGAAAGACGAAGCCGCGCCGTTTGGCCAGGTTGACTACGGTGTCGATGACGGACGCCACGGGGTGGTGCACTCCCTTTCCGGGTTCGAACGGGCACATGCGGCGGTCGACCGCCGTGCGCAGAGCATTAGTCATGGTAACGATCAGCTCCGCGGTCTTTGACATGCGTCATCATGCATGTGACAGTGGAAGTCGGCCGCTCGCGGTACCTCACAGCGGGTCCCCCCACTACCTGGCAGTTCTCGAGGTGATCACTCTCTCCCATGGCGATGTCCCCCTCTCCGCCCTCCTCGATGCCCAGCACCGCCGATAGCGACATGGGCTCGGTCGTGAGCGTGGTTGCCCACGAGCACGACGAAGCCGGGTCGGGCGGACACCGCGCGCTGGCCGACTATCCGGTCCCGCCGCCGCGGGAAATTCTCGGCGCGGCCGGCGAGCTGCTGCGCGCGCTGGCCGCTCCCGTGCGGATCGCCATCGTGCTGCAGCTGCGTGAGTCCCACCGCTGCGTGCACGAGCTGGTCGACGCGCTGGGCGTGCCGCAGCCACTGGTCAGCCAGCATCTGAAAATCCTCAAGGCCGCCGGCGTCGTCGCCGGGGAGCGTTCCGGCCGCGAGGTGCTGTACCGGCTTGCCGACCATCATCTGGCGCACATCGTCGTGGACGCGGTTGCCCACGCGAGTGAGGGCACCCCGTGACGGGCGCGAGCGTCCGGTCGACCCGTCAGCGCGCAGCGATATCCACCCTGATGGACACCCTCGACGACTTCCGCTCGGCGCAGGAATTGCACGACGAGCTGCGCCGCCGCGGCGAGAACATCGGGCTGACCACCGTCTACCGCACGCTGCAGTCCATGGCGGCGGCGGGAATGGTCGACACGCTGCGCACCGACACCGGCGAGTCGGTCTACCGCAGGTGCTCCGAGCACCATCATCACCATCTGGTCTGTCGTGGGTGCGGTTCCACCATCGAAGTCGGCGACCACGAGGTCGAGGAGTGGGCGGCACAGGTCGCGGCCAAACACGGCTATTCCGACGTCAGCCACACCATCGAGATCTTCGGCACCTGCAAACAATGTAGGAGCTAGCGAGCCCGGCAACGCGCGAAATCGACGTCGTGCGCATCACGACGTCAACGTGCGATGGATCCCGGCGCCCGTATCCAGCACCAGCAGAACCAGGGTGCGCAGGGCGTCGTCGGTCAGGCCGCCGCCGGGAAAGTTGTAGCGCAGTATCACGTCGGCGCTTTTGGCCGCGGCCTTGCCCGAATTGCGTTGCACGGCTTTCTCGTTGATCTTCTCGACGAGTGTGACGCTGCCGAAGTTGCTGTCGCGGGCCTGCTTGGCGACCTGATCGGTGATCTTCTTGGTCAGCGGCAGATCCCACGCCACGACTTGGGTGAGCGACACCAGGTCGAGGTCCTCGGCGATGTTCACCACCCGCAACGACGCGATTGTCCCCGCATGACGCACCGTCAGCGCGCCGTCGGGTTCCTCCTCGACGGAAAGGACTTCGCCGAGTGCCGACGCCAGACGCTCCTGCAGTGATGGCATCACGCACTCCCGAATCTTCTGTTGCGCGAAGCATATTCCTCGCAGGCCGCCCACAGGTCGCGGCGGTCGTAGTCGGGCCACAGTTTGTCCTGAAAGATGAACTCGGCGTACGCCGCCTGCCACAGCATGAAATTGCTGGACCGCTGCTCCCCCGAAGTCCGCAGGAAAAGGTCTACGTCGGGGATGTCGGGCCGTTGCAGATGACGAGCGATCGTCGACTCGGTGATGCGGTCGGGGCTGAGCTTGCCCGCCGCCACCAGATGAGCAATTTCTCTTGTGGCTTCAGCTATTTCGGCACGGCCCCCGTAATTCACGCAGTAATTGACCGTGACGACGTCGTTGCCCTGGGTCATGGCCTCCGCGACCGCCAATTCGTTGATGACGCTGCGCCACAAGCGGGGCCGCGAGCCCACCCAGCGGATCTTGACCCCCATCGCCTTGAGGTTTTCGCGCCGCCGCCGCACCACGTCGCGGTTGAATCCCATCAGAAAGCGGACTTCCTCGGGGGAACGCTTCCAATTCTCCGTGGAGAAAGCGTAAAGACTCAGCCACTTGATCCCGAGTTCGATTGCGCCGCAGACAATGTCGATCACCACCGCCTCGCCCATCTTGTGGCCTTCCACTCGGGGCAGTCCACGTTGGGTGGCCCAGCGACCGTTGCCGTCCATCACGATGGCGACGTGAAGCGGCAAGCGGTCGGCCGGGATCCGGGGAGCGGCGGCCTTCGAGATGTGCTGCGGGGGCCGGCACGGGCCACCGTCCACCGACGGCGGCAGTTCGGGAAAGACGACCGGCCACGTCGTCCGGTCGGGAAAGACGGGATAGTCGTCGGGCGCGGAGGGCAGCTGGGGGAAGTCGGCCGGCTTCGGCGCGCGCTCGGCCTTCCGGCCGGAGCCGCCGACCCGGACCCTAGCCACAGTCCTGCTCGACTTGCGCTGCGCGCCGCTGCGCGATGGTGCGGTCGGCGTGATACGTCCGTTCCACCAGGGGCAACGTTTTGAGTTGTCGTTCCAGATGCCATTGCAGGTGGGCGGCCACCAGCCCGCTGGCGTAGCTGCGGTGCGATTGCGTGGCCTTGTCGGCGAACTCCCAATCGCCGTCGTGCAGCGCGGACATCAGATCCAGCACGCCCGGCGGCGGTGTCGTCGAACCGGCCGGACGGCAGTGTGCGCAGACACTGCCCCCGGCGCCGACATGAAACGCGCGATGCGGCCCGGGTGTGGCGCACCGGGCGCACTCGGTCAGCGCCGGCGCCCATCCCGCGATGCCCATGGCACGCAGCAGGTAGGCGTCCAGCAGCAGGTCCCGGGACCGGCGGCCGTCGGCCACCGCCCGCAACGCGCTCACCGTGAGCCGGTGCAGGGCCGGGGCGGGGGCCCGCTCCTCACCGGCAAGGCGTTCGGCGGTTTCCAGCATCGCGCACCCGCAGGTGTAGCGGCCATAGTCGCTGACGATGTCGGTGGCGAACGCGTCAATCGAGACAACCTGGGTGACGATGTCGAGATTGCGGCCGGGATGCAGTTGGGCGTCGATGTGCGCGAACGGCTCCAGCCGCGCCCCGAATTTGCTGCGGGTGCGACGAACACCCTTTGCCACGGCCCGAACCAGCCCGTGATCGAGGGTTAACAGGGTGACGATCCGGTCGGCTTCGCCGAGCTTGTGCTGGCGCAACACCACCGCCCGGTCTCGATACAGCCGCATCACAATAGTTTTGCACCCCGCCGCGACAATGCTGGTATCCGCGCCGGTTAGTCTCGTACCCCGTGATCGGCGCTTCCGAGTCAACTACCGGGTCCGTGTTCGGACCCGGTGGCCAGCGCCTGCCCACCCTCACTGACCTGCTCTATCAGCTGGCGAGTCGCTCCGTGACTTCCGTCACACTGGTGCGTCGGTCCCTGCACGCCATCCATGCCAGCCAGCCGACGTTGAACGCCTTTCGCGTGGTGCTCACCGAGTCGGCGCTGGCCGACGCGGCGGCGGCCGATCGGCGGCGCGCGGCCGGGGACACCGCCCCGTTGCTGGGCATACCGATCGCGGTCAAAGACGACGTCGACATTGCTGGAGTGCCGACCGCCTTCGGCACCGAGGGATACGTCCCGCCCGCCACCCACGACGCCGAGGTGGTTCGCCGCATCAAGGCCGCGGGCGCGGTGATCGTCGGCAAGACCAACACCTGCGAACTGGGCCAGTGGCCGTTCACCAGCGGGCCCGGGTTCGGACATACCCGCAACCCCTGGTCGCGCCGGCACACCCCGGGCGGCTCGTCGGGGGGAAGCGCGGCCGCGGTGGCCGCGGGACTGGTCACCGCCGCGATCGGCTCCGACGGCGCCGGCAGCGTCCGCATCCCCGCCGCGTGGACACACCTGGTGGGCATCAAGCCACAGCGTGGCCGCATCTCCACCTGGCCACTGCCCGAGGCGTTCAATGGCGTCACGGTCAACGGCGTGCTGGCCCGCACGGTGGCCGACGCGGCGTTGGTGCTCGACGCGGCGTCGGGCAACGTCGAGGGCGACCGGCACAAGCCGGCCCCGATCACCGCGTCCGACTATGTCGGTATCGCACCCGGTCCGCTGAACATCGCGCTGTCAACCCGGTTCCCGTACACCGGTTTTCGGCCCAAACTGCATCCCGAGATCCTGGCCGCGACGCGGGCCGTGGGCAGGCAACTCGAGCTGCTCGGCCACACCGTGGTGCCGGGCAATCCCGACTACGGCCTGCGGCTGTCGTGGGATTTCCTCGCCCGGTCCACCGCCGGTCTGCGGGATTGGGAGGAGCGACTGGGCGACGGGGTGATCCTCGACCCGCGCACGTTGTCCAACCTGCGGGTCGGCCACATCCTGGGTCAGGCGATCCTGCGCACCGCGCGCCGGCACGAAGCCGCCGCCCAGCGCCGGGTGGGGTCGATCTTCGACATCGTCGACGTCGTCCTGGCTCCGACCACCGCCCAACCGCCCCCGTTGGCGCGCGCCTTCGACCGGTTGAGCGGCTTGGGCACCGATCGCGCGATGATCGCCGCGTGCCCGCTGACCTTCCCGTGGAACGTGCTGGGCTGGCCGTCGATCAATGTGCCGGCCGGGTTCACCTCCGAGGGGCTGCCGATCGGCGTGCAATTGATGGGACCCGCCAACAGCGAGGGCATGCTGATCTCGCTGGCCGCCGAACTCGAGGCCGTGTGCGGATGGTCGACCAAGCAGCCGACGATGTGGTGGAACGCCGAAACGGGCACCCCGCCGGCGGCCGGCACCCCGCCGCCGCGAAGGTGACTTCGCTTGAGCGGCTTGGGGTTTCGATCGCCGTGCAGCACCGCGTGGCGCGTTAAAAGCCTAGCCGGCCAAGCTGTTTGGGGTCGCTCTGCCAGTTCTTGGCGACCTTGACGCGCAGGTCGAGGTAGACCTTGGTGCCGAGCAGCTTTTCGATCTGGCCGCGCGCCGCGGTGCCCACCTCTCGCAGGCGGGCGCCACCCTTGCCGATGATGATGCCCTTTTGGCTGTCGCGCTCGACGAAGAGCAGCGCGTGCACGTCGATCAGGTCGTCGCGGTCCTGCCGGGGGCTGACTTCGTCGATCACCACCGCCAACGAATGCGGCAGCTCGTCGCGGACACCCTCGAGGGCGGCCTCGCGGATGAGCTCGGCCATCAGGGTCTCTTCGGGTTCGTCGGTCAGCTCGCCGTCGGGGTAATACGCCGGGCCGACGGGCAGCGCCGCCGCCAGCACGTCGGTCAGCACGTCCACCTGCGCCCCGGTTGTCGCCGACACGGGCACGATCTCGGCCGAGTCCCCGACCAGTTGACTGACGGCGACCAATTGCGCGGCCACCCGATCTCTGGGCACCTTGTCGATCTTGGTGACGATGGCCACCAGCATCGTCTTCGGTGCGGTCGAACGGATTTGGTCGACGATCCACCGGTCGCCCGGCCCGATCGCCTCGTCGGCCGGGATACACAACCCGATCACGTCGACCTCGGTGTAGGTGTCGCGGACCAAGTCGTTGAGCCGCTTGCCCAGCAGGGTCCGGGGCCGATGCAGGCCGGGTGTGTCGACCAGGATGATCTGGAAGTCCTCGCGGTGCACGATCCCCCGAATGGTGTGCCGGGTCGTCTGTGGCCGCGTCGAGGTGATCGCCACCTTGCTGCCCACCAGCGCGTTGGTCAGCGTCGACTTGCCGGTGTTCGGCCGACCGACCAAACACACGAAGCCGGAACGGAATTCAGTCATCTTGCCGACCGTGCACACAGAGTTTTCGGCCGGTGTTTGGAAAGTGCGCGTGCGTTCGGTGTCACAGCGGGTTCTCCCCGTCGGAGCCGTTGGACGAACCGTCCGATTCGACGGGACTCAGCAGGACGGTGCCGACCCGTACCCGCCCGCGGTGGTCGGTGCCGCCCTCGGCTTGGAGCCGCAAGCCGTGCGAGACCACCTCGGCACCGGGCAGGGGAACCCGACCCAGTTCCAGGGCGAGCAGACCGCCGACGGTATCGACGTCGAGATCGTCGTCGAATTCCACGTCGTACAGCTCGCCGAGGTCTTCGATCGGCAGCCGTGCCGAGACGCGGAAACGCTTGTCGCCCAGGTCTTCTATGGGCGCGGTCTCCGCCTGGTCGTACTCGTCGGCGATCTCGCCGACGATTTCCTCCAGCACGTCTTCGATGCTGACCAGGCCGGCTATCGCCCCGTACTCGTCGACCAGGAGAGCCATGTGGTTGCGGTCCCGCTGCATTTCGCGCAGCAGCGTGTCCAGGGGTTTGGAGTCCGGCACGAACACCGCCGGACGCATCACCTGTGCCACGGTAATGCCGCGACCACCGTCGCCCGACAGAAAGCTCTGCTGCACAAGGTCTTTCAGGTATACGACCCCGACGATGTCGTCGACATTCTCCCCGATCACCGGGAGGCGGGAATGGCCACTGCGCACCGCCAGATTCAACGCCTGACTGGCAAGCTTGTCGCTTTCGATCCAGATCATCTCGGTGCGCGGCACCATCACCTCGCGGGCCGGGGTGTCGCCGAGCTCGAATACGGACTCGATCATCCGGCGTTCGTCGGCGGCGACCACGCCGCGCTGCTGGGCCAGGTCGACGACCTCGCGCAGCTCGATCTCGGATGCGAAAGGCCCGTTGCGCAAGCCGCGGCCGGGCGTCAGCGCATTACCCAGGACCACCAGCAACCGGCTGAGCGGCATCAACAACCACGAGATGAGCCGCAGCGGAACCGCCGTCGCCAACGAGATGGAATACGCGTGCTGGCGGCCGAGGGTGCGCGGGCCGACCCCGATGACGACGAAACTGATGACCACCATGGTGGTCGCGGCGCCGAACAACGCCCAGTTCAGACCGAAGTTGTCGTACAGGAACAGCACCAGCAGAACGGTCGCGGTGATTTCGCAGATGATCCGCAGCAGCACGACCAGGTTGATGTAGCGCGGCCGCTCGGCCATCACCTCGGACAGCGATACGGCGCCGGGCCGCTCCTCACGTACCAGCTCCTGGACCCGGGCCAGCGACACCGTGCTCATGGCGGCGTCAATCGCCGCGAACAGTCCGCCGATGGCGATCAGCGCCATCGCGCCGAGCAGCCAAGACAGGCCGGTCAATTGCCGGAAGACCTTGACGTGGTGACGGGCTCCCCGACGTCGTCGTCGCTCCGCTTCCGATTGAGGGCCCAGGCGGTGAGGCCCACGACCACCCCCAGCACCCCGTAGCCCAGCGCCGAGGGCCACCAGGGCGGGGCGGGTTGGGTGGGCTCCTCGTGCGGGCGAACGGCCAGCACCACCAAGAAGTTGCCGTCGTCGGTCGGCCCCGCGCCCGGCAGCGACTGCGTCTTGGTCACCCTGATTTGGGTGCTGGCGTTGCTGGAGTCGTTGACCTGGCCCCAGGCCAAGGTGGAGTCGTCCAGCAGGAAGATGGTGTCCCGGCTGCCCGCCGGTTGGCTGTCGTCCAGCCCCACCACCGCCACCCGGCCGACTTCCACGGTCTGGTTGGCGGCCGGGACGGCGACCAGGACGTTCTGGTACACCTTCGGGGGCTCCGGCGGCCGGTAGTCCGGCGGCGGGGGGCCGTTGAAACCGTTGGGCGGTACCGAGCCCCCGCCGTAGAAGCTGCCCGACGCCACCCAGCCGTCGCCGACCGCGGTGAACGGCACCACGCCGACGGTGGCGGCGTCGAGCACGATCCGGGTGCCGGCCGGTAGGTATGCCTCACGGTCCGCGCCGTTGTAGAAGTAGCGGAACGTCATCGCCTGATTCAGCGGGTTGAACAGGGCCGGGCGGCGATAGGCGTCGTCGTAGTCGACGTAGTCCCAGTGCCGGGGGCGGACCAGCCGCTGATTGTCAACCTTGAGGACGTCAACGTTCTCCCGGTGGGTGCTGACGACGTTCTGCACCCGCTGGTTGAAGTCGACCTGCTGCGGCGGCTTCGGAGGGTCGGCGGGATTGACCCGCGTCGGCGGTGCGGCCTTGGCGGCCGCGACCGCCTGCGGCGGAACGTCCAGCCCCCGCGGCGGTGCCACCACGGAGACGTTTCTCGACGCGTCGGGGCCGGGCGGACTGATCGTCGGAACCGGGTTGGCGGGCGGCAGATTCGGCGGAATGAGCGGTGGGGCCTGCACCGGCACCGTGCTCGGCGGCTCGTACGGCGGGACCACCGGAACCTGCACCGGCACCTCGCTCGGGGACGGCTGAGCCCGGCGGGGCGGCGCGGATTGGGAGCACACGTTGGAGGTGTGATACTGCGCCACCAGATATTGACACCACTGGCAGCTGGTGGGGTTGGAGCCCGCGCCGGCGCATGGAGCCGCCTCCGCCACACCGATCGTGGCGGCTACCGCCGAGAACGGCGCCAAGGCTATGGCGGCCGCCGCCGCGATTCCCACTACTTGTCGGCTCAATTGTCGAAATACCTCGACTTGTCCAGCAATCGGCGATCCCGCTCCAGCTGGCGGTCCTGGTGGTAGGCCTCGACTTGCTCGGCGACCCACTCTTCGAGCAACCGGCCCTGAAGGGCGAACATCTCTTTTTCCTCGTCCGGCTCGCCGTGGTCGTAGCCCAGCAGATGGAGCACGCCGTGGATGGTCAACAGCGCCAACTCGTGGCCCAGGCTGTGGCCCGCCGCGTCGGCCTGCCCGGCCGCGAATTCCGGGCACAGCACGATGTCGCCCAGCATCGACGGTCCCGGCTCCGGGGCGTCGGGCCGGCCCCCCGGCTCGAGCTCGTCCATCGGGAAACTCATCACGTCCGTCGGCCCGGGCAGGTCCATCCAGCGCATGTGCAGGTCGGCCATCGCCGCGGTGTCCAGCAGTACCATCGACAGCTCGGCCGCCGGGTTGACGTCCATCTTGGCGATGACAAACCTTGCGACGCTGATCAACTCGGCTTCGGAGACGTCGACGCCCGACTCGTTGGATACCTCAATGCTCATACGATGCTCGTCGCACTCATCACCGGCGCCCGCGGGAGCCCGACGCCCGCCGGGCCGCCCGGTTCATCGCCAGCCCGGGCTCTTCGAACTTCGCGTAGGCGTCGACGATTTCCGAGACCAGCCGGTGGCGCACCACGTCCACGCTGGTCAGCTCGGCGATATGGATGTCCTCGACGCAGTCGAGAATCTCGATCGCCGACCGCAGGCCCGACCTGGCGCCGCCGGGAAGGTCCACCTGCGTGATGTCCCCGGTGATCACCATCTTCGATCCGAAGCCGAGCCGGGTGAGGAACATCTTCATCTGCTCGGCGGTGGTGTTCTGCGCCTCGTCTAGGACGATGAAGGCCGAATTGAGCGTGCGGCCACGCATATACGCCAGCGGCGCCACCTCGATGACCCCGGCGGACATCAGCTTGGGGATCAGCTCGGGATCCATCATGTCGTAGAGCGCGTCATATAGCGGCCGCAGATACGGGTCGATCTTCTCGCTCAGCGTGCCGGGCAAAAACCCAAGGCGCTCACCGGCTTCCACCGCCGGCCGGGTCAGGATGATGCGGTTCACCTGTTTCGTCTGCAGCGCGCTGACCGCCTTGGCCATCGCCAGATAGGTCTTCCCGGTGCCGGCCGGACCGACCCCGAAAACGATCGTGTTGGCGTCGATCGCGTCGACGTAACGCTTCTGGTTGAGCGTCTTGGGCCGGATCGTCTTGCCGCGCCGCGACAGGATGTCCAGGGTGAGCACCTCGGCCGGCGACTCGTTGTCGGTGCCGGTCAGCATGGCGACGCTGTGGCGCACCACCTCGGGTGTCAGCGGCTGACCGTTGGCGACGATCGCGACCAGCTCGGAGATCGCCCGCTCGGCGAGCCCGACGTCGGCCGGCTCACCCGAGACGGTCACGGCATTGCCACGCACGTGCAGGTCGGCGTTCAGGCTGCGTTCCAGCGCGCGGAGGTTTTCGTCTGCCGAGCCCAACAAGCCGACGACGACATCGGGCGGAACATCGATGCTGCTGCGTACTTGGGCGTTGGCCTGGAGGCCTCCTGCTGCGTCAACAGCGCTGGTCTCGCGGGGCGTCACGTGGCTCTCGATGCCTGCTTTCTCGGCTTGTCGGTGGTTCGCTCGGCTGCCTAAGTCTACGCCGGAGCCCCAGGTTGGTCAGCCTTCAGCCGCGTATTCGACGACAGGGCGCCCCGCGGAATCAGAGGCTCGGGGCGTCGTCCCACCGTGGGGTGAGCACGCCGAGCGCGCCCAGCGCCACCGCCGCGGCGGTCGAGGTGCGCAGCACCTGGGGGCCCAGCCGCACCGGCACCGCGCCCGCCCCGGTCAGCGCGGCGATCTCGTCGGGCGCGATGCCGCCTTCGGGACCCACCACGAGCAGCAACGAGTCCGCGCGGGCGACATCGACATTGCTCAGCGGGTCGGTGGCCGACTCGTGCAACGCCAACACCACCGCTCCGGCGGCCACGTCGTCGCGGATCCGCCGGGCCAGCCCCGCCGTGGAGAGCACGCCGTCCACGGGCGGAATGTGCGCCCGACGGGACTGCCGGGCCGCCGAACGCGCAACGCCACGCCACCGGCGCAGGCCCTTGTCCACGCGGGCGCCCTGCCAACTGGCCACGCACCGCGTCGCCTGCCAGGCCAGGAACGCGTCGGCGCCGGCCTCGGTGGCCAGCTCGATGGCCAACTCCGAGCGCTCCGACTTCGGCAGCGCCTGCACCACCGTCACCGGCGGTCGCCCGGCGGCGACGCTCCAGCGCTTCAACACCCGGGCGCGCAACCCGTCGCGGCCGGCGTGCTCGACCTCGCAGTGCGCGAGGCCGCCGGCGCCGTCACCGAGGACCAGTTGCTCGCCGGGACGGATCCGCCGCACGGTGGCGGCGTGAAACCCCTCGTCGCCGTCGAGGACGGCCAGCGAGCCGACATCGGGCAGTGCGTCGACGTAGAAGAGGGTCGCGACCACGTGCGCGCCTGTCGAGGATCGCGGCTAGCGGCCGGTGAAGGTTTCGCGCAGCCGGCTGAACAGCCCGCCACCGGCGTGCGTCGAGCGGACCTCGGGCACGTCGCGGCTGCGCCGACTCTTCAGCTCGCGCAGCAGTTCGGCGTCGCGGTGGTCCAGCCGGGCGGGCACCACCACCTCCACGTGGACGTGCAGGTCGCCCCGGGTGCCCGACCGCAGGTGCGGCATCCCGTGGCCACGCAGCGTGATGACCGAATTCGGTTGCGTTCCAGGCGGAATGGTGACCTCGCTGATGCCGTCCAGGATCGCGTCGACGGTGACCGTGGCGCCCAGCGCCGCGTCGATCATGGGCACCGACACCGTGCAGTGCAGGTCGTCACCCTCGCGCACGAAGACGTCGTGGCCCTGCTCGTGCACCTCGACGTACAGGTCGCCGGCCGGCCCTCCACCGGGCCCGACCTCACCCTGGGCGGCGAGCCGCACCCGCATGCCGTCGCCGACCCCGGCGGGGATCTTGACGCTGATCTCGCGGCGGGCCCGGACCCGGCCGTCGCCCATGCACTGGTGGCAGGGATCGGGGATGACGACGCCGACCCCGCGGCAGGTGGGACACGGCCGCGAGGTCATCACCTGGCCCAGCAGCGACCGCTGCACCGTCTGGACCTCGCCGCGACCGCCGCACGTGTCGCACGGGACCGGCACGGAATCACCGTTGGTGCCCTTGCCCTGGCAGCGGTCGCACAACACCGCGGTGTCGACGGTGACCTGCTTGGTCACACCGGTTGCGCACTCTTCGAGGTCGAGCCGCATCCGCAGCAGCGAGTCCGAGCCCGGCCGCACCCGGCCGATGGGACCGCGCGAGGTCGCGCCGCCGCTGAAGCCGCCGCCGAAGAAGGCTTCGAACACGTCGCCCAGGCCGCCGAAACCGGCGCCGAAACCGGCGCCCGCCGCGGCGGCGTTCTCCATCGGATCGCCACCCAGGTCGACGATGCGTCGTTTCTCGGGATCGCTCAGCACCTCGTAGGCGACGCTGATCTCCTTGAATTTCGCCTGCGCGCCCTCATCCGGGTTGACGTCGGGATGCAGTTCGCGCGCCAACTTGCGGTAGGCGCGCTTGATCTCCGCATCGCTGGCGTTTCTGCTCACGCCGAGCAGCCCGTAATAGTCGCGTGCCACGCCTGACTCTCCTAAACCTGATCCTTAACCCCGCGCCTGCGCATACTGCCGGTGCGCGTTCATCGAGCACCCAGGACTTCGCCGATATAAAGGGCAACCGCGGCGACGCTGGCGATAGTTCCCGGATAGTCCATCCGGGTGGGCCCCAGCACACCCATTCCGCCGAACACGGTGTCGGAGGTGCCATAGGCGGTGGTCACCATCGAGGTGCCGGCCATTTGCTCGGCGGCCGTCTCATGGCCGATGCGCACCGTCACCTTACCGGCTTCCTGCTGGGCCGCCAGCAACCGCAGCACCACCACCTGCTCCTCGAGCGCTTCCAGGATGGAGCGCAGCGACCCACCGAAATCGGCGGCGTTGCGGGTCAGGTTGGCGGTCCCGCCCATCAGCAAGCGTTCTTCGGTGTGTTCCACCAAGGACTCCAGCAACACCGTCGCCGAGCGGCCGACGGCGTCACCCAGGCCGTCCGGGGCGCGCAGCTGCCCGGCCAGGTCGGCCACCGCGATCGAGGCCGCCGAGAGCTTCTTGCCCACCAACGCCTGGCCGAGCATCTCGCGGAGCTGGGCCAGCTGGTGGTCGTCGATGACGTCGCCGAGTTCAACGACGCGCTGGTCCACGCGGCCGGTGTCGGTGATGACCACCATCAGCAGCCGGGCCGGCGTCAGCGCGATCACTTCCAGGTGGCGCACGGTGGACGACGTCAGCGTCGGGTACTGCACCACGGCGACCTGGCGGGTCAGCTGGGCCAGCAGCCGGACCGCCCGGCGCAGCACGTCGTCCAGGTCGACACCGGACTCGAGGAAGCTCAGGATCGCGCTCCGCTCGGCCGAGGACAGCGGCTTGACGTCGTGGAGCCGGTCGACGAACTCGCGGTAGCCCTTCTCCGTGGGCACCCGGCCGGAGCTGGTGTGGGGCTGGGCGATGTAGCCCTCGGCCTCCAGCACCGCCATGTCGTTGCGGACGGTCGCGGACGAGACGCCCAAGTTATGACGCTCCACCAGGCTCTTGGACCCGATGGGTTCCTTGGTGGCAACGAAATCGGCGACGATGGCACGCAGCACCTCGAAGCGACGATCGTCGGCACTTCCCATTCGTTGCCACCTCCCTACACCGCGCTGACCGGTTCATTTTACGGGTCGCCAGCGGTCCTAACCGTTACCCGCAGGCGCTTGCCGGGGCGGCCGGCGGTGGGCACTGGGCGGCGGCCACCCGATTATGGGCGGCGTCGACGCCGACGGCACCTCTTCCGACTAGCCTTTCCAGCATGAACCGGTCGGGTCGCAACGCGTCGGGGAAGACCGGCCGATGATTTTCAAGGGCGTGCGCGACGGCAAGCCGTATCCCGAGCACGGGCTGTCCTACCGGGACTGGGCCCAGATTCCGCCGCAGCAGATCCGGCTCGATGAGCTGGTGACCACGACCACGGTGCTGGCGCTGGATCGCCTGCTGTCGGAGGACTCCACCTTCTACGGCGACCTCTTTCCGCACGCGGTGCGGTGGAAGGGCGTCACCTATCTCGAAGACGGCCTGCACCGGGCGGTGCGGGCGGCGCTACGGAACCGCACCGTGCTGCACGCCCGGGTGTTCGACATGGACATGGCGCCGGGGGCGCCCAGGTAATCGGTCACGTTTGCGCGGCGCCGGGTGTCGACTTAGTGAGGACGTTGGTTCACACCGCAACCTGCTAGGAGGATGCCATGTCCCGGTTGCCAGGGGTCTCCGACCGCGACGCCGGCCTGGGCGCCAAGATCGCCTTCTTCTTCACCAAGCGCAAGCTGGCGCAGATGACCGGTCTGCAAACGGCCGGAATGCTCGAACCGCTGCGGATGTACGCGCACATCCCCCGGCTGCTCAACGCCTACGGCAAGCTCGAGCAGGCCGAGTCGAAGCTGGACATCCTGAGCCCCCGCCACCGCGCGCTCGCGGAGCTCAAGTCGGCGACGACGGTGCGCTGCGAGTACTGCATCGACCTCGGTTCCCAGATCGCCCGCCAGTGGGGCATCACCGACGAGGAGTTGCTCGGTATGGCCGACTATCGAAACGCCGGGTGCTTCTCCGACGTCGACAAGCTGATCCTCGAGTACGCCGCCGCGATCAGCCGCACGCCCGTCGAGGTCAGCGATGAGCTTTTCGATGCGCTGCGCGCCCATTTCGACACAGCCCAGCTCGTCGGGCTCACGCACGTCATCACGCTGGGCAATCTGCGCGCCCGCTTCAACCTGGCGCTGGGGATCGGCTCGTCCGGCTTTTCCGGCAACCGGGTCTGCGCCGTGCCCGAGTCCCGCGGTGGCACATGATCGTGGATGCGTCCGTGACGGTGCGTTTCGAGGCGGCGCGGCCGCGGCTGGGCGCCATCGCCTATCGCATGCTGGGTTCGATCGACGACGCCCAAGACGCCGTGCAGGAAGCGTGGCTGCGGCTGAGCGGCACGGCCTTCGACGGTATTGCCAACCTGGACGCCTGGCTGACCACCGTGGTGGCCCGCATCTGTTTGAACATGCTGCGCGACCGCCGGTCCCGCGGCCGGGAGGAACCGACCGTCGTCCTGCCGGATCCGATCGTGGAAACCGAGGGCGAATTCGACCCCGAGCACCGGGCGATGCTGGCCGACGCGGTCGGGCTGGCGCTGTTCGTGGTGCTGGACACCCTGCCGCCGGAGCAGCGCCTGGCCTTCGTGCTGCATGACGTCTTCGCCGTGCCGTTCGACCAGATCGCACCCATCGTCGGCCGGACGCCCGAGGCCACCCGCAAGCTGGCCAGCCGGGCGCGCCGACGCATCGAAGAGGCCGATCCGGCTCCCGACGGTGATCCGGTCGCCCAGCGGGAGGCCGTCGACGCCTTCTTCGCGGCGGGCCGAAGCGGCGACTTCGACCGCCTGGTGGCGGTGCTGCATCCCGACGTGGTGCTGCGCGGCGACTTCGGCCACGGCACCGCCGGTTTCCGCGCCGAGGGTGCGTCCGCGGTGGCGAGGCTGGCCCGCGGCTATGCGGGTCCGGACCGCGAGGTGCGCGCCGCGACCGTCAACGGCGCCGCGGGCGCGGTGATCTTCGTCGCCGGGCAGGCGAGGGCGGTCATGGGGTTCGTGGTGCGTGACGGCCTGGTCGCCGCGATCGACGTGCTGGCCGACCCCGTCCGCGTCGCCAAATCAGATCAGCGCGCGCTGCGCGCCGATCACTGACCGGCGGCCTGCAGCAACTCCATCGCCGACGCCCGCGACAGCACCCAACCGCCCTGGTTGACGAACGTGACGTTCTGGGTGACGGGTGAGGTCAGCTTCGGACCGGAGACCGCGACGTCTGCGGTGGCCGAACCGGCCGCGGCCGGCTGGATGTTCGTGACGTCGAACGACAGGGGCAGGTCGCCATTCTTGGCCGCCTTCTGCAGTTTCTTGTCGGCGACGTGCGCCTCGATCCCGCTGATGCCACCTTGAACCAGGTTGCTCTTGCTGGAGAAGGAGACGCTCGGGTCGGCCAGGCCGTTGAGCACACCGGTCAGCTGGTCGGCGGTCGGGACGTCGGCGGCCAGGGCCGGGTCCTGCGGTAGGGGCGCGCCGATCGCGGCGAGCTGCACCTGATCCACCGGCGCCGCGGTGGAGGCCAGGCCTGCGGCGCCGCCCCCGATGACGGCGAAGGCCGCCACGCTGGTGGCAAGCAACTTAACGGTTTTCATGGTTCCCCCTTCGACGGGCACGAATTTTGACGGATCCACACATTCGGCGTGGTGTCAGCGCGCCTGCTACTCCTGTTGTTTCGCGACTCGGCACGGCTACGTTACGACCGCCCCATGTGAAGACAACAGGCACAACCTGTGCGCCGGCTGTGTGGCCGCCCAGAGTACCGCCTGCCTAGTTCGTCGCCGTCGCTGCCTGAATCAGCGCGATCGCGGCGTCGTGCTGCAGGACCCAGTTCCCGCCTTGATTGACGAACACCAGGTGCTTTTGCACCGGCCCGGCGAACCTCGGACCCGAGATGGCCACGTCGGCCTGGGCCATATTCGGACCGGCCGGCGCAATGTTCGTCACGGCGAAAGTCTCGGGAAAGTTCCCGTTGCGGTAGGCCTTTCGCAGATCGTGGTCGGCAACGTGGCCCTCGTTGGGGGCGATGCCGTTTTCGACCAGATTGTTCTTGGTCGTGTACGAGACGCCCGGGTCGGTGGCCTGGTTGCACAGGGTCGACAACTGATCCGCGGTCGGCAGGGCTCCCGGTGCCGGCGACGGCGGTGGCGGATCCTGCGGTAACGGCGCGCCGACCGCGGCCAGCTGCACCTGATCCATCGGTGCTGCGACGAAAGCGCCACCGGCGGCTCCCCCTACGACGGCGAACACCGCCACGCCGGTGGCAAGAGTTTTCACTGGTTTTCACGGTTCCCCCTTCGCTGCGCATGAACCGTGGCCGGATCTGGCCGATCCTTGCCCACACGGTTATGCGTCCCCACGGTTGATTGGTGTAAGTGTGCCTGCTGGCACCCGCACTTATGTCTCGGGCCGGTCACGTTACGGCGACGCTACGACGGCGCGCGCTTGCCGCGCGTCAGCTCAGCGTCGCTTGATCGACTCCTGGAGACTCTTGGGCCGGATGTCGGTCCAGTTCTGTTCGACATACTCCAGGCACTCCGCGCGGCTCGCTTCGCCGTAGACCACCCGCCAGCCCGCCGGTTTGTCGGCGAAGCTCGGCCACAGGCTGTGCTGGTCCTCGTCGTTGGCGAGCACAAAGAACCTGCCGTCGCCGTCATCGAAGGGGTTGATGCTCATCGCGTCTCCTTGTCGTGTGCTTGGACGGGCCCACTAAGCCCCCCGTAGTTCCCAATACCCGGTCAGACAACAATCCCAGGCAGCTGAGGTTGGGAAATCCGGGCCCCTGCGTCAATCCGGACAGGTTGGGCAGGAACAACTTCGGGGTGACGTCGGCGACGGCCAGGTCGTGGCCGATCGCTTCCTGCAGGCTGTCCGCAGTCAGGGGTCCGCCCAGGCCGAGCTCCAGCAGGTCCAGCACGTCCTGGCCGAACAACGAGGTGAACCACAGTGAGTCGGCACCGGAGCCGTCGATGACCAGGTCGAAACCGTGCACCGTCTCGAGGTTCTCGCTGCCCCGGTTGGTGGACAGGGTCAACCGGATCTGGCCGTCCCGGCCCACCGCGTGGGCCACCCGGCCCCGCAAGTGGCGGATGCGGTCGTCGGCCAGCAGGGCCTCCTGCACGTTCGCCGAGAACACCCCGCGGTCGGTGCGGGCCAGCGCGTCGCGGCGCTCGGCCAGCGTCAGGGCGCCCCAGTCGGTGGGGTCGGAAAACAGCGAGTTCTCGAAGAAGCTCTCCCCGCGGGTGAACAGCGTGACCTGCGGCGAGATGACGGTGATGGTCGAAACCCGGTGCCGGAACAGCTCGTTGAGCATCGACGCCGCAGTCTCTCCACCGCCGATCACCGCCACCCGCTCGGCGCTGATCCGGTCGTGACCCGCGGCGCGGTCCCAGAACTGGGCGATCGACAGCATGCGCGGATTGCCGGGCAGCAACGATTTCTCGGCCTGGCCGGGCCCGGTGATCATCAGGGCGTCGGCGTGCACGGCGGCCTCGTGGGTGTGCAGCGCCCAGCGGTCGCCGCTGACGCCCAGCCGTTCCACCTCGCCGTGCACCACATCGAGGCCGATCTTGTCGGCCACCCACCCCAGGTATTGACTCCACTTGCGATGGGTCGGCGCCGGGCGGCCGCGGTCGATCCACTCGGCGAACGACGCCGTGGCGATCAGATACGACTGCCAGCTATAGCGGGTCATCCGCTCGTCGAGTTCGGCGTTGCGGCGGGGCACCAGCGCCGAGCGGTACGGAAACCCCACATCCTTTTCCGGGCTGGTGCCCAGCCGGTGCGCCCCGTCGGTCCACCCGCCGCTGGCCTGCCAGTTGGCCGCGACGCCGATGCGTTCGACCGCGACCACCTCGGGGGCATCGACGCCCATGTCTCGCAGCACGGACGCCTTGGCCGCGACGGCAACCGCCTTGGCTCCCGCGCCCAGGATCGCAAGTGTGCTCATGTCACCATCTCCCGCAGCGATTCGATCCAAAGATGTTGCAGCTCGGCCACGTCGGCTTCGCCGAGAATGTCGGGCAGCGTGCGCCACTGGGCGGCCAGCACGCGCTGTCCGTCGAACGTCAGCAGGGCGGCCACGATGGTGAGCTCGTGGCGCACCGCGAGATCCGGTTCGGGCTGCGGCGATACGCCGGCAAGGAGCTCGCGCTCCAGCGTCAGCCCGCTCCCGCCGGCGGCATGCGCGGCACCGAGGTAGTTCAGCAGCAGTTGCGGGCCGGGCAACGCGGCGAGGTGTTCGGCGGTGTCGGCGCGCAGATAGCGCAGCAGCCCGTAATCCAGCCCGTCACCCGGGATGGCCGCCAGCTGCTCCCCCACGCCTCGCGGATCGGCCGATACCACCCGCATCGGGTAGATGGAACTCAGTAGCCCGACGGTGTCGCCGGTGTCGATGGTGTGTGCGCCCGGACCGTCGACGAGACCGTCGGCGCGCCCGTGCGTTTCGAGGGCCAGCAGGGGCGGCGACGTGGCCTGATTGCGCGACCGCCGCCACCGGGTCACCATCGCCGCGGCGGCGGCGACCAGGAGGTTCGGCAACGGCAGGCCCGAGTCCAGCAGCCCGCGGGTGGTGTCCGCATCGGTGGCGATCATGCGGACGTCCAGATCGCGCGCGCGGTCGCGGCCCGGATCGACCCGCCGGGCGCCGATGTCGGGATCGGCGCCGTGGGACTGGGCGGCCCAGAATTGCACCGTGTCGAGGCGGTGTGCGCGCTCGATGAGCGCGCTCGCCCAGCGCCGGTAGCCGGTGTGCTCCCGTACCGGTGCGGGCGAGTGGCCGGTGGCCAAAGCCCTTAAGGCGGCGTTTAATTCGCCGAGAACCACTCGCCACGACGCCGGATCCATCGCCAGGACGTGGACCGTCAACAGCAGGACGCTCTGCCCGGTCGGGGGGCGAAGCCACACCGCGGCCAGTAGGGCTCCCCGCTCCGGGTCGAGGCGGTCCACGGCGCGTGCGACGTGTTCGGGGACCACGGCTTGCAGGTTGTCGGCCACCTGCACCTCGGTGAGGAGCTCGGTGCCGACCTCGGTGGACCCGACCGGGACCAGGGTCATCGCGGCACGGTCCAGGCGGGCGCGCAGCACCTGGTGTCCGGTCACGATGCCGGCCAGCGCGGTGTCCAATTGCTCGCGGGTGACACCGTCGGGCAGCCGGATGGCTTCGGTCTGCGCCAGCCGCCGCGGCTCGCCGTATTCGTAGAGCCAGCGCCCGTTGGGCAGCACCGGCATGGGTCCGGCGCCGTCCTCGACATCGTCTGCGGCGGAGACGGTTTCGGAGTCGATCGCCTCTGCCAGCTCGCGAATGTTGGCGCACTCGAGGATGAGCCTGGCGCGCAGGGCGATCCCCCGCGCCCGGGCGGCCTGCACCACCGACAGGGCCATGATGCTGTCCAGGCCCAGCTGCAGGAAATCCGCGGCGACGTCGACTCGCGGCTGATGCAACAGCTCCGAAAGCAGTTCGGCCAGCGCGGCTTCGGTGGGAGTTTCGGGTTCGCTTTCCGCGGAGACCGCCTCGGCGGCGTCGAAGGCGCTCAGCGCGGACTCGTCCAGCTTGCCGTTGACCGTCAGCGGAATGTCGTCGACCGCGACGATGCGCTGCGGAATCATGTAGCGCGGCAACCGGGAGGCGAGCATGCCGCGCAGTTCGGCCGCCGACGGTGGCCGTGGCGCCGCATCGGCGATGACCACGTAGGCGGTCAGCCGCGCGACTCCTTGCCGCCGGCGCACCAGGACGCCCGCGCGCCGGACGGCGGGATGCGATTCGAGTGCGGCCGCGACTTCGCCCGGCTCGACGCGGTAGCCGCGGATCTTCACCTGCGCGTCGGCGCGGCCCACGTACCGCAGCGAGCCGTCGGCGCCCCGCCGCACCAAATCGCCGGTGCGGTACATGCGTTCGCCCACCGCGAACGGATCGGCGACGAACCGATGGCTGGTCTCCGCCGCGCGGCCGAGATAGCCGCGGGCCAGCTGGGCGCCGGCCAGGTAGAGCTCGCCGACCGCCCCGCACGGAACCGGACGCAGCGCCGAGTCCAACACGTAACCGCGGGTGTGCAGGGTCGGCCGTCCGATCGACGGCTCGTCATGATCCGCGATGGCGGCGACCACCGCCTCGACGGTCGTTTCGGTGGGGCCGTAGCAGTTGTAGGCCGTCATCCGGGTGCGCGCGCACTCGGCGCGGATGACGGTCCAGGAGGTTCTGCCGAGCGCTTCCCCGCCGAGCGCCAGCACCGCCAGCGGAACCCTGCTGAGCAAACCGCATGCCGTCAATTGGGCAAACATCGACGGGGTGGTGTCGATCATGTCGATCTGGTGTTCGGCGATCGCGGCGACCAGTGCCTCGGCGTCGGTCTGGGTGCGCTCGTCCACGACGTGCACACCGTGGCCGCCGAGGAGCGCGACCAACGGCTGCCAGGCGGCGTCAAACGCGAACGACCACGCGTGTGCGATGCGCAGCGGCCGGCCCAGCCGGGCGGCCGCCGGCCGCAGCACCCTGTCCAGGTGGTCGTCGGCGTAAGCGCCCACCGCCGCGTGAGTTCCGATGACGCCCTTGGGTTCTCCCGTCGTACCCGAGGTGAAGACCACGTACGCGGCCTGCCCGGCCGGCACCTCGACCGCGTGGAAGTCGGTACGGGGATGTTCGCCGGCCGCCAGCCACTCCTCGTCGAGCACGATGGAAGCGCCCGACTGGCGCAGGATCGATGCCACCCGTTCGGGGGGCGTGCCCGGCTCCATCGGCACGCACATGCCGCCGGCTTTGAGCACCGCAAGCATCGCGACGACGTACTGCGGACCCCGGGAAAGCCGGATGGCCACCGGGGTTTCGGGCAGCACCGCGCGGTCCGCGAGCCGCGCGGCCAGGCCGTTGGCGAGGGCGTCCAGTTCGCGGTAGCTCAGTGCGCCGCCCGCCCAGCTGACCGCCAGGTTGTCCGGCGTCCGACGGACGACCTCGGCGAATCTCGAGTGGATACCGACCGCCGGCGCGGTGGTTGCGGCCGCGGCGCGCAGCGGGACCGCCTCGTCCTCGAAGAGGACGCTGACCTGGCGCAGCGGACGTTCCCAGTCCCGCAGCAGCCGCTCGGCGGTGACGAGTACCCGCTGGCCGAGGGTCGCGGCGGGGACGGCGCCCAGCGCACCGTCGATCACTTCGACCAGCGCAACCAGTTCGCCGCCTTGCATGTGGGCGGCGACGGTGATCGGGAAATGCGACAGGGTCTGCAGGGCGGACGGCCGGAATGTCGCACCGCCGGCGGTCAATTCGGTGCCGGCGGTCAATCCGTCCAACGGGAAATTCTCGTAGACCAGCAGGGTGTCGAACATCTCCCCGACCCCGCCGAGCGCCCGCAGTTGGGCGTGCCCGAGGTAACCGTGCTCACGCAGCAGCGCGGCAGTGCGCTGCACCGTGCGGCATTGCTCGCCGACGCCGGCGGCCGGGTCGAGCCGCACCCGCATGGGAACGGTGTTGATGAACAGCCCGATCATGGTCTCCACACCGGTCAGTTCGGGCGGCCGGCCCGACACCGTGACCCCGAAAACCACGTCATGGGTATCGGTCAGCCGCGACAACACCAGCGCCCACGCCATCTGCATCAGGGTGTTGACGGTGACGCCGCGGGACCGGGTCTGATCGACCATTCGCGCGGTGGCCTCGGCCGGCATCCGCAGTTCGGTGGTGCGGGGCAGCCCCGTCCGCCGGCCCTCGGCCGAGCCCAGCGCGGCCGATAGCAGGGTGGGACCCTGGAGACCCGCCAGGTGCCGGCGCCAGACCTGTTGGCTGGCTTCGGGATCGCGGCCGGCCAGCCAGCCGATGTAATCGCGGTACGGCCGCGGGATGACGGGCAGGGCCGACAGATCACCCCCGGCCCGGTACAGGATCATCATTTCGTTGACGAATACCGGCAACGACCAGCCGTCGATCACGATGTGGTGGGCGGTGAGCACCAAACGCCAACGGGCGCCTGGCAGTTCGATGAGCAGGAACCGGATGGCCGGCCCGTTCTCGAGATCGAACGACCGGCGACGTTCGCCAATCTCCAGCGCCTGCACATCCTCGGGTGCGGCGGCGACGGTGCGCCACGGCAGGTCGATCCGGGACGGCACGATCTGCACCGGGCGCGGTATCCCCCTGCTGAAGAAGCTGGCGCGCAGGTTGGGGTGCCGCCGCAACATCTTTGTCGCGCAATCACGTAACAGCGCGACGTCGAGCGCACCGGAGATGTCGGCCGCCATGCCGATCACGTATGGGTCGTTCGCCTCGCCGTCGCCGAATTCGGCGAGCGTGGTCAACGAATACAAGCCCTCTTGCAGTGGGCTCAGCGCCATCACGTCCTCGATGTCGGGCGCGACATCGGTTTTGGTGGCCGTCATGTCAAACCGTCGCGCGACGACGACCAAAGCTGCGTCACGGCGGCCAGCTCCTCATCCGACAGCCCGGAAGTGCTCATGGGCTCGAACCGGATGTCGGCCGGCTCCTCGGGCTGCTCGGCGTCGGTCTCCGCGTCGCCCCGCGCATCGACAGCCGCCGCCAGCTGCTGCACCGTCGGGTTCTCGAAGATCATCCGTGGGCTGACCGCCAGGCCGGCGGCGCGCGCCCGTGCGGCCAGCTGCACCGACAGGATGCTGTCGCCGCCGAGGGCGAAGAAGTCGTCGAAGCGGCCCACCTCGGGCGTCGAGAGCAGCTCGGCGAATACCCGGGCCAGCGCCCGTTCGGTGGCGGTGCGCGACGGTTCGATCCGCCCGCTGGTGCTGACCGCCGGCCGGGGCAGCCCGGGCCGGTTCAGCTTGCCCGAGTCCGTTTTGGGAAGCGCGTCGAGCACGGTCAACGACGAGGGCATCAGGTAGCCGGGCAGCGTCGCGCCGATCGCGGCGCGCACCTCCCCCGCGAACGAGGCCTTCTCGGCGTCGTCGGCGAGCGGCCGTTGTGGCACCACGTATCCGGCCAGCGAGGTGCCGCCGTGCACCTCCCAGGTGCGGGCCGCCGCCGCCGCGACGCCGTCGACTGCCACCAGCGCCGCCTCGACCTCGGCCAACTCGACCCGGAAACCGCGCACCTGCACCTGGTGGTCGGAGCGTCCGACGAATTCCAGCCGGCCGTCCTCGGTCCAGCGGGCGAGGTCGCCACTGCGGTACAGACGCGAACCGGGCTCAAGCGCATAGGGATTGGCCACGAATCGGGTGGCTGTCAGCCCCGGGCGCTTCCAATAGCCCCGGGCCAGTTGGTCGCCGGCGTAATACAGCTCGCCCACCACCCCGGCCGGCACCGGCCGCAGGCCGTCATCGAGCAGGTAGGCGTCGGCCCCCGGGACCGGTTGGCCCACCAGTGGATTCGGCAGATCCAGCCGCCCGCGGGACACCGCGCCGGACGTCTCGGTGGAACCGATGTTGTTCAACAACTCGGTGTCTGCGCGCGCGCACACCGACACCAGCCGATGCAGTAGCGCGGCGCTCACCGGCTCCCCGCCACACACCAGCCGGGACAGCGCTCGCACCGCGTCGGGCCGGCTGTCGACCAGGGCGGAGACCAGGCTGGGCACCGCGGTCACCTGGGCAACCCCATGCCGGCTCATCAACTCCCCGAGGGCTTCCGGGTCGCGGTGTTCGGCATCGTCGGCGAGGATCATGGTGGCGCCCGCCGCGAGGCCGGCCAGCATCTCCATGCCGCCCTCGAGGAACGTGATCGAGGCCTGCGCCAGTCGAACGTCCTCCGTTCTCGGCGGGTAGTGCCGCAGCTGCCAGTCCAGCCGGGCCGCCATCGATCGATGGGTGCCCAGCGCTCCTTTCGGCTTGCCCGTGGATCCGGACGTGAAGACCAGATACATGGGGTCGTCGGGGTGCGGCAGCGGGAGTTCGGGCGGACTGGCCTCGCCGTTGTCCAGCGCGGCACGCACCTGCGGGTCATCCAGCGAAATCACCGTCATACCAGCCACTTCGGGCATGCTGTCGGCGGCTTCGGCCGTGGCCACCACCACCGGCGGTTGCACGTCGTCGAGCATGAACCGCTTGCGCGCCATCGGGTAGTCGGGATCGATCGGGAAGTAGCCGCCGCCGGCCTTCATGATCGCGACCAGCGCCACCACCAGGTCGACGCTGCGCCGCGTCGACAGCCCCACCAGCGAGCCCGGCCCCACCCCGTGCCCGGCGAGCAGTGCCGCCAGGTTATCCGAACGACGGTGCAGCGCAGCATAATCGATCTGCTCATGGCCGCACCGCACCGCGATCCGGTCGGGTCCCCAGCTTCGGCTCGGCTGCAGCAATTCCGGAATGGTGCGCGGCCGGTCGTGCGGCGCTCGCTCCCCGCGGCTCCAGTGCTCCAGCATGCGGCGCCGCTCTTCGGCGCCGGTCAACTGCACATCCCGCAAAGTCTGATCGGCATTGTCGGCAAACTCCGTGACCACCCGGGTCAGCCAACCGGCCAGCCGCTCGACGGTGGCCCGGCAATACAGCTCCGTGCGGAAGATCAGGTTGCAGTTGTACCCGATGCCTCCCGAGCCGTCGGTGCCGAAGAAATTGACGCTGAGATCCGCGTGCGCCATGTCGAAGACCGGATCCAACGAGGTGCACACCGTGTCCTGACCGCCGCCGCCGGGGGCCTGCTCGATCACCCGCGTCGCCGGCAGGTGGTCGCGCACGTGCACGACGACCTGGAACAGCGGGTTACGCGACAGCGAACGCACCGGGCTGACGCTGTCGACCACCCGGTCGAACGGCAGGTCCTGGTGGGCGTAGGCGGCCAGCGCCGTCTCCCGGGCGCGAACCAGCAGCTCGCGCAGCGTCGGGTTGCCGGTCAGGTCGTTGCGCAGCACCAGGATGTTGACGAAAAAGCCGATCAATTGGTCCAATTCGGCCTCGGTGCGCCCGGCAACCGGGGTGCCCAGCGGGATGTCCAAGCCGCCACCCGCCTTGTGCAGCACCACGGCGACGGCCGTTTGCAGCAGCATGAATTCGGTGATGCCCAACTCGCGAGACAACCCGGCGAGCTTGCCGCGCGTCGCCGCGTCGATGCGGAAGTCGACGGATTCCCCCGCACCGCTCGGCACCGGCTGGCGAGGGAAGTCCGGCCGCAGCCCGGTGTCCTCCGGCAGCCCGGCCAACTGCCGGTTCCAGTACTCCCGCTGCTCGCCGGCAACGGCGGACTCCCGGCCGCTCGCGTCACCCAGGAACGCTCCCTGCCACGCCGCATAGTCGGCGTACTGCACCCGCAGCGGCGCCCAGGCCGGGGCTTCCCCGGCCCGGCGCGACCGGTAGGCGGTCATCACGTCGGCGAACAGCACCCCCGCCGACCAGTGGTCGGAGGCGATGTGGTGGACCACCAGCGACAGCACGTGCTCGTCGGGGTTTTCGGCCGTGTGCAGCACCGCGACCCGAACGGGCAGCTCGCGGTCCAGCTCGAAGCAGTGCCGGCGTTCGGCGTCCAGCTGCCCGCGCAGCCAGGCTTCGCCGGGCCCGGTGGCGCGTCGCACGGCAACCTCGCCCGCCGGCCCGACCACCTGGTAGGGCACGCCGTCCAACTCGACGTAGGACGTGCGCAGGATCTCGTGCCGGGCGACGACGTCGCCGACGGCGGCGATCAGCGCCTCGATGTCCCACGGCCCAGTCAATTTCGCGGCGAAGGGAATGTTGTTGACCCAGTTGGGCCCGTCGACGCGGTAGGCGAACCAGCTGCGCAGCTGCGAGGCCGACAGCGGCATGGGCTCGTCGTGGGCGGTCGCGATCAGCTTGGACCGCGACTGCCTGAGCTCGCCGGAACTCAGCTGGTCGACCCGCTCCGCCAACAGCCCCACCGTCGCGAATTCGAAGACGTCGCGGATACCGAGCTCGGCCCCACACTCCGAGCGAATCGCGGTGAGGAGTTTGGTGGCCACCAGCGAGTGGCCGCCCAGGTCGAAGAAGGAGTCGTCGACCCCCACCCGGTCGTGGCCGAGCAGCGCGGAAAACAGTGCGGCGATACGGCGTTCGGTGGGAGTCGTCGGGTCGCGGTATTCGGCGGCGGCAGCGATCTGCGGCTGGGGCAGCGCGGCGCGGTCGATCTTGCCGTGCGCCGTGATCGGGATTTCATCGATCGCCACATAGGCCGCCGGGGTCATGTAGTCCGGCAGCGCGGCGGCCACCCGGGCGCGGATGCGTTCGACCTCAACGGTTTCGGGGCTGCCGCCCTGGGCCGGCGTCACGTATCCCACCAGGCTCTTGCCCAACCGGGGCAGGTCCATGGCCAGCACGACCGCTTGCCCCACGCTGGGATCGACCGAGATGGCGGCGGCGATTTCGCCCAGTTCGACGCGGAAGCCGCGGATCTTCACCTGTTCGTCGGCGCGGCCGACGAACTCGATGTCCCCATCGGCGTTGCGGCGGGCCAGGTCGCCCGAGCGGTACAACCGGCCGCCCGGGGTGAACGGGTCGGCGACGAATCGTTCGGCCGTCAGCCCCGGCCTGCGGTGGTAGCCGTGCGCGACATGCGTTCCGCCGATGTAGATCTCACCGATCACGCCCGCGGGAACCGGCCGCAGCGCGTTGTCGAGAAGGTGCACCGCCGTGTTGATTTTGGGACGCCCGATCGGCACCACCCGGGTGCCCTGGGCCCCTTCCACCGGGTAGCTGGTGCAGTTGACGACGGTCTCGGTCGGTCCGTAGAAGTTGTACAGCAGCGCGTCGAAGGTGGCGTGGAACTTGTCGGCGATCTCGCCCGGTAAGGCTTCCCCGCCGATGGGTACGCGCCGCAGGGTGCGCCACTGGCCGACGCCGGGCAGTGACAGAAACAGCCCGAGCAGCGACGGCACGAAGTGCATCGACGTGATGCCTTCGCGGCTCAACAGCTCGGTGAGGTAGCCGATGTCGCGCAACCCGTCGGGCCGCGGGATCACCAGGCGGGCGCCCATGATCAACGTGCCGAAGATCTCGCCCATGGAGACGTCGAAGCTGGGCGACGCGACCTGCAACAGCCGGTCGGTTTCGTCGACGCGGTACTCGTCACCGAACCAGACGAAGTACTCGGCGATCGGCGCGTGCGGCACCGGCACGCCCTTGGGCAGCCCGGTCGAACCCGACGTGTAGATCAGGTAGGCGGTGTTGTGCGGGCCCAGCGGCCGGACCAACTCGGCGGGCGCGGTGGCCGGGTACTCCGACAGCCCGGTAACCGGCTCGCGCAGCACCAGTTTGGCGCCGGCGTCGCCCAGGATGAACGTCAGCCGATCCTCGGGGTAGGTGGGATCCACCGGCAGGTACACCGCGCCGGACTTCAGCACGCCCAGCGCGGTGATGACCAATTCGGGTGACCTGTCCAGTAACACCGCGACGCGGTCCTCGGTGCCGATGCCACGCCCGATCAGCCAGTGCGCCAGACGGTTCGACTCTTCGTCGATCTCACGGTAGGTGTACTCGCGGCCCTCGTAGACGACGGCAACGGCATCGGGCGACCGAACCGCTCGGCGGGTGACCAACGCGGGCAAGGTGGCGGCCGGGGTTTCGAAGTTCTCACCCCTCGAGGCGCGGCGCAACCACTCGGCGTCGTCGGTGTCCATCAGCGCGCACGCCGACAGCGCCGAGTCGGGCTCGGTCAGCGCGTCGTCCAGCAACACGGCGTAGTGCCGCAGCAGCTGATCCACCAGCTGCTGATCCAGCACGTCGACCAGGTACTCGGCTTCGACCAGCCCACCGCTCGGGCCGTCGCAGGCGCGATCCAGTTCGATCATGAAACTGAGTGGCAGCTGGTTGAAATGGCCGCGCAACTCGCCGCGCTCGCACCGCACCCCGGGCGGGCAGAAGCCGGCGCCTTCGGGCTCGCGCTGCCCGAAGCTCACCCGGGTCATCCTGTCGGCCCCATGCCGCCGATCGGGATTGGACTCGCGCACCAGCCAGTCCAAGTCGGCGCGCGAATGCGCGAAGGCACCCGCCGCGCTGTCCCGGGTTTGGGCCAGTAGTTCTCGGAACGTCTGGTGCGGCTCCGGGCGCAGCCGAATCACCACGGTGTTGCCGTAGTAACCGATGGCGGATTCGGTCCCGACGCCGCGGTTGAGCACGGGGGCGGCGATCAGGAAGTCCGTTGACTGGGTGTACCGATGCACCAGCGCGGCGAAGGCGGCCATCAACACCATGTACGGGGTGGCACCGGCTTCCCGCGCCAGCGCCGCCGCCCGATCGACGGTGTCCGCCGACAACCGCGCGGTAGCGCGTTGGGAACGCCAGGTGCTTGGCACCACCGAACCGTTGGGCCCCGGAAGCTCAAGCGGCTCGGGCAGATTCGCCATCAGGGGTCGCCAGTATTCGACATCCACGGCAGGATCGGCGGCTTCGTCCGGCGGAGGGGCTACGGCGGGCTTGCCGCCGTAGCCGTCCGGATCGGTATACGCGCGGGTCAGGTCGGCGAAAAACGGTGTCCACGAAGCATCGTCCCAGGCGACGTGGTGGGCGGTGATCAACAGCATCAGCTCGTCGCCGGACAAGCGGGCCACGGTGACACGCAGCGGCGAATCCTCGGCCAGGTCGAAGGGCCGGCGGAAGTCCCGCTGCGCCAGCACATCGAGCCGTAGCCGCCGGGCCTGACCGGTCAGCCCCGAGAGGTCGTGTTCGGCCCACTCGGGCCGTAGTCCCTCGCGAATAACCGGATACGGGTCGCCATCGTCGCCCATCTCATACGTCGTGTGCAGGACGGGGTGTCGCGCGGCCACGGCGTCGACCGCACGCCGCAACCGCTCAAGGTCGACGGCGCCGGTGAGGCGATAGGAGACACAGACGTTGAGCAGCGCGCTGTCGGGGTCCGCCGACTGCACAAACCACATCCGGTGCTGGCCGACGGAGATGCGCGGCCGTTCGCCGTTCGCCACGGGCGCCTCGACGGCCGGCCTGGCCAGGCCCCGTTCGGCGATCTTGCGGCGCAATAATTCCAGGCGCTCGTCTTCGAGACGGGCGCTGGTCCCGGTGGTGTCCATCACGCTGAGAGTCCAACCTTTCTGGCGTCGCGAGCGTCGAGTTTTGCGCCTTGCCCCTGGGCGCCGGCTTCACCGGCACGCAGCGCGTCGATCAATTCGTCGAGGGTGATCCCGCCCAGCATGCGGGCGACCGGCACCGAGCTTCCGACCGTCCGGCGCAGCCGCTTACGCAGATCGAGCGCGAGCAGCGAATCCACCCCGAGGTCGATGAGCGGTGCGCTCGGGTCGATCGAGACCGAGTCCCCCAGGTGCAATGTCGCGGCGAGTTCGGCACGCACCACCTCGGCGAGCGGCTTGGCGGCGGAGTCGTGCGACGCCCGCTCGCCGTCTGCCGGAGCGGTGAACGGCATTGGCATGCCCTGGCTTTCGAAGAACACGCCAAGCCGGTCGAAGTCCGCGTCGAAGATCAGCGGATCGCCGTCGTAGCGGTACAGGCCCGCCTCGATCGCCGGCCCCGGGGCCATCGCGATCAGACCGGAGCGTTCGGTGCGGGTGATCTCGTCGGCCGCCACGACGCCGGCGGCCTGCCACAGTCCCCACCGAATCGCCGTGCTGTCGCGGCCCCTGCCGCGCAACCGGGCGACCAACACGTCGAGCATCCGGTTCGAGGCGGCGTAGGCCGCATGGTTGTAGCCGCCCCACACGCCGAACACCGACGAGCAAGCCAGGATTCGGCAATCGGGCCGCAGCGGCCACACATCGGTCAGCAGTGCCAGGCCACGCACCTTGGCGGCGCACACCGCCGCCACGCCGGCGCCGGTCAGCCCGGAGCGGGAGCGGGCCTCGGCGATGCCCGCGGTATGGATCAACAACGACGCGCCGGGGCCGGCGTGCGCGCCGGCGACGGCCGCCAGGGCGGCCGGATCGGTGATATCACAGCGTGGGGCGTGCACCTCGGTGTCGTGGTGTTCGGTGAGCCGGTGCAGTGCCTCCCGGCTGATACCGTTGCGGCTCAACAACGTGACCGTCCGCGCCCCGCGCTCGATGCAATACCGCGCATATTGGAGCCCGATGGCTCCGCTGCCGCCGGTGATCACCACGTGGTCCAGCGCGGCGGCGTCCAGCGGCCGTCGGGCCGCCGAATCGGCGCATTCCCAGAAGGTTCGGACGTAGCGTCGCGGCGCTTCGCTGCCCCGCAGCGCCACCTCGGCCGCCTCGCCGAGCAGCACGTCGACGACGGTCCGCGCCGAGCCGGCGTCGAGGTCTCGGCCCGGCAGGTCGAGATGTCCGAAGGCCTGGTCGGTGAACTCGAAGCCGACGCTGCGATGCATCGCGGCCAGCGCCGCCTGCGCCGGGAAGGCATCGAAGTCGTCCGGATCGATCGTTTCGGCGCCGGCGGTGAGCAACCAGACGGCCCGGCACCGCGGGCCGATCAGGGCGGCGTAGTCGGGTAAGCCCGCGTCCGGCCGGCCGGCTATCTGCTCGATCGCGGCCGCGACGTCCGGTTCGTCGAGTTCCGGCGCAATGATCGCGAGGATCTCCGCGTCGTTCGGTGCCACCACCCGGCACCCGCCCTGCGCCGCAACGGCATCGATCAGCCGCTGGGTGAGCGGGGCTCCCGTCGGGGCGACGGCGAAGACGCCGATGTCGGCACCCGCCGCGCGTGGTGGCGTCGCTTGCTGCCAGTCCTCGACGGCGACGGTGAGTGCAGGGGCGGGCGCCGCATCGATCAGCGGTTCGGGCGCCGCCCACAGGTGCACCGCCCGCATGGGCGCGTTCGGGAACCCGCGCAGCGGCGGCCGGACACCACCGGGGATGGTGTTGGCCCATTGGCAGCGCGGATCGGCGGTCGCCACGGCCGCGATATTCGCCGCCAGCGCGTCGGTGATGGCCCCTTCGCGATGACCAGAGCCGACGACCACGGTCGTCGGCTCGTCGATCAGGTCCGCGAGGGGGTACAGCAGCGAGGGGTGAGCGGACAACTCGACGAACGTGTTGGCCCCGAGCCTTTGGGCCGCCGCCACCGCACGGTCGAAACGCACGGTGTTGCAGAGGTTGTCATACCAGTACCGGGAGAAGTCCGTGTCGCTGCCGACCTCCGCACCGAACGTCGAGCCGACGAATCGCACCGGACTGTCGTGGAATGCCGAGCGGGGAACCCGCTCGGCCAACTGGGTGCGCAATTGCCGCAGGACGCTGGTGTGCCCCGGGTAGTCCACGGACAGTTGGTGGGTGAACACACCCCGTCGCCGGGTGAGCCGTACGGCGGCCGCCACGGCGTCGTGGTCTCCGGACACCACGGTCGACGAGGGACTGTTGACCGCCGAAACTTCCAGCCAGCCCGCCGTTGCGCCGATCAGGGACTCGGCCTCGTCGACGCCCGCGCCGAGCACCGCCATGGCGTACCGACCCGCCAATTGGTCGACGATCGTGGCGCGGGCTCCGACCAGCGCGACCGCGTCGGGCAACGATATCGTTCCGGCCACGTACGCCGCCGCGACCTCGCCGAGGCTGTGTCCGATGGCGATCGCGGGCAGCACACCGTGAAATCGCCATTCGTGGGCCAAGCTGACCGCGTGGGTGAACTGCGCTCCCTGTATTTCGGTGCGCGTCCAGTTCCGCTCGAGTTCTCCGTTCAGGTAGGGCAACGGCGAGGGCAGCCCGGCGGTCAGGAAGGCCTGAGCGCACCGGTCGGCCTCGGCCCGATAAGCCGAAAGTCGTTGGTAGGAATCGGCGCCCATCGATGGCCATTGGTTGCCCTGACCGGGAAACACGAAGGCGACGCACGGGGGGGCGGCGAAGGAAGACCGGGTGACCAGCGGGTGCTCTTCGCCGCGGACCAGCGCGGAGAGCCCTGAGGCCAGCTCGGCGTGGCCGGACGCCCGCACCACCGCGCGGTGCCGCCGCACCCGCCGCAGCCGCAGCAGGGTGGAGGCGATTGCCGTGGGGTCCCTGTCGGCGCCGGTCCGGCCCAGAAAGTCCAGGATCGCGTGGGCGTCCTGGCCGATCAGCTCTTCGTCGTGCGCCGAGAGCGACACGGGCACGCGGCCGTCGGGCAGTGGGGAGGTCAGCATCACGCGACCTCGGGGAGGGAGACGATCACGTGCGCGTTGGTGCCGGCGATGCCGAATGCCGACGTCGCCGCGATCCGTTGCCCGCCGACCGCGGGCCACGGCGTCAGCGTCGTCGCCAGGCGCAAACCCTGGCTGTCCCAGTCGATTTCCGGACTCGCGTCCGACGCGTGCAGGGTCGGTGGGATGGCCGCGCGCTCGGCGGCGACCACCACCTTGGCCAGCCCGAGCGCTCCGCTGGCGGCCAGGGCGTGGCCCACGTTGGATTTCACCGAACCCAGCAGCGCGCCGCCGCCCGGCGCAGTGTCGCCGTAGGTCTGTGCCAGCGACCGCAGTTCGGTGCGGTCACCGAGCCGGGTACCGGTGCCGTGGCCCTCGACCAGTCCGACCTCTTCGGGGCGGATCCCGGCCCGCACCAGGGCCCGCCGGAACAGGCGAACCTGCGCATCGCCGCTGGGGGCGCTCAGCCCCGCGCTGCGGCCGTCCTGGTTGACGGCGGTGGCGCGGACCTCGGCGACGACCTGGAGGCCGGCGCGCAGGGCGGCCGACTTGCGTTGCAGCACAAACATCGCCGCGCCCTCGGCCCACACCGTTCCGCTGGCCTGCGCACTGTAGGGGCGGCAGTGACCGTCGTCGGAAAGAGCGTGCTGCTTGGAGAACTCGACGAAGAACCCGGGCGAGCCCAGCACGTTGACCCCGCCGGCCAGCGCGAGGTCGCAGTCGCCGTTCTGGACCGAGCGCACGGCGACGTGGAATGCCGCCAGCGCGGACGCGCACGACGAATCCACCGTCAGCGCCGGGCCTGCCAGCCCCAGCGTGTAGGCGACCCGGCCGGAGATCACGCTCAACGCGGTCCCGGCGAGCAGGTGGCCGCTGTGCTGGGAGAAGTTGGCCAGCTGCGGCCCGTACCCGGTGGCGGAGGCGCCGACGAAGCACCCCACGTCATGCCCGGCCAGGTCATCGGGGTTGATGCCGCTGTTTTCCAGCGCGCGCCAGGACACCCGAAGCACCACGCGTTGCTGGGGGTCCATGGCGACCGCCTCGCGCGGCGAGATGCCGAAGAACTCCGGATCGAACATCGTTGCCCCCGAGAGAAATCCACCGCAATCGTGGATCTCCTTGAAACCGCTGCGCCGCGACCCCGCGAGCAGTTCGCGGACCTGCCAACCCCGATCGGTGGGGAACGGCCCCAGCGCCTCACGGCCGTGCGACAACAACTCCCAGTACTTGTCGGCGGTGTCGATGCCGCCGGGCGCCTCGACGGCCATGCCGACGATCACGACCGGATCGGGTGTGACGTTGAACCTGTTGTCAGACATCGTCGTTCACCCGCCCGGCCACGGCATCGAGGTGCTCGTCGAGATAGAAATGTCCGCCGTCGTACAAGGTCAACTCGAAGGCGCCCGCGGTGTGGTTCTCCCAGAGCCGCAAGGCCGCCGGATCGACGCGGTGGTCATCGCGTGCCCCCAATACGCCGATGTCGGCACGAATGCGCACGCCGGGGGCGCAGTCGTAACGGTTGACCGCTTGGTAGTCCGCCCGCACCGCGGTGGTGATCAGCTCCGCGAACTCTTCGTCGGCGAGCAGCTCCGGATCGGTGCCACCGAGATCGGCGATGTCGGCGAGCAGTCCGTCGTCGGTGGTGGGGAGCTCCGGCATGGCCGCGACCGCGGACGGCGCCGGACCGGCCGAAACCCACAGGCGCTGCACGCCCGCGCCGTGGGCCTCGGCGATCCTGGCGAACTCGAAAGCGACGACGGCACCCATGCTGTGGCCGAACAGCCGCAGCGGCGCCACCCGGCTCCACGGTGCCGCGTCGAACAGGCCCCGGGCGAGGTCGTGCACGGTGTCGGGGGCCGGGTGACTCAGCCGGTCCGCGCGCTGCGGGTACTGCACGACGTACGTGTCACCGCCCGCGGCCAGCGCGGTCGCCAGCGGGCGATAGCTCGCCGCGGCCGCCCCGGCGTGTGGAAACACGACGGTCGCGCCGGCACGCCGGCTCCCGTTCCTCCCGGGCACCCGCTTGATCCAGGACGCGAACTCGGTGGGCACACTCAGCACAGGGTCGGATGTCATTGCGCCGTAACAGCTTTCCCGGCCTGGTGGGAAGCCGATCGCACCGTGTCGGCGTCCATGTGGATGACTTCCAGGTACAGCTCGGCCACCTGATCCAGGCGCGCGCCGTCTTGCTCGCGGCCGGCGAGCAAGACGGCAAGCGCGGCAACGGTTCTGGTGGCGAAAATGTCGGCGACCATGATGTGGGAAGTGCCCAGCCAGGTCCGGATGCGGCCCACGGCCTGGGTGGCCAGCACCGAATCGCCGCCCAGCGCGAAGAAGTCGTCGTGACGACCGACCTCGTGCGCGCCGAGTAGATCGCCGAGGAGCGCGGCGAGGGCCGATTCCAGCGGCGTCGACGGGACGCGATAGCCGGGCTGCTCGGACAGCGAAACCGCGGCACGCAGGACGCGGGCGACGGCGCGACGGTCGATCTTGCCGGCGTCGGTGAACGGGACGCGCTCGACGAGTGCGATGTGGCGCGGAATCATATGCACCGGAACGAGTTCGGCCATCTGATCCCGGATTCGCTCGGTGGTCAGCTCGGCGCCGCCGGGGCTTTCCGGGCGCACCGCGGCGGCGAGCACCTCGGATCCACCGGACCCGGGAACCAGGGCGGCGACCGCTATCGCCACCCCCGGCAGCCGCCGCAACGCGGCCTCGATCTCGCCGAGTTCGACGCGATATCCGCTGATCTTGACCCGGTGGTCGGCGCGGCCGACGAACTCGAGCGTGCCGTCGGGCCAGTACCTGGCCAGGTCACCGGTGCGGTACCACCTTCGTCCGGCATGCTCGACGAAGCGCTCCGCGGTGAGGTCCGGACGCCCGCGATAACCCCGCGCGATGCCGCGCCCGGACACCCACAGCTCGCCGGCGACCCAGTCCGGGCAGTCGTCCCCCGCCACGTTGACGACGCGGCAGGCGTTGTTGGTAAGCGGCACGCCGTAGGGCATAGCGGTCCAGTCCGCCGGCAGCGCGTCGGGATCGGCGACCTCGAAAATCGTGTTGTGGACCGGGGTTTCGGTCGCGCCACCCAAGCCGGCGAACCGCAGGCTGGGCGCCTCGGCCCGCAGGCGGCGCGCCACCTCGGGGCGCACCCAGTCCCCGCCGGTGGGAATCACCCGCACCGAGGAGAGCCGTCCGTGGCCGACTTCGATCAGCATCTCCAGCCAGCCCGGCATGAAGTGCAGCACCGTGACTTGGTGGGTGTCGATGAGCCGGGCCCAGGCGTCGGGGTCGCGGCGCTGCGTTTCGTCGACCACCACGATCGACCCGCCCGTCCGCAGGGTCACGAAGATGTCCATCACCGAGATGTCCCCCTCCAGTGCGGAAAGGGCCAGACATCGATCCGCGGGGCCGATCTCGAAGTGGCGGGCGATGAATTCCACGGTGTTCATCGCGGCGTCGTGCGTCACCTCGACGCCCTTGGGCTCGCCGGTCGAGCCGGACGTGAACAACACGTAGGCGAGCTCGGCTGGATCGGTTCTGGCACAGCGGATTGCGGCGGCAACGGGCATGTCGCGCAGCACATCGGCGAGGGTCAGCTCGGGCACCGGCAGTGCCAGCCGCTGCCCACCGCACACCAGTGCCACGCGCACCGCGCCGGTTTGCAGGATGCGCACCGCGCGGTCGCGCGGCTGGTCGACGCCGATCGGCAGGTAAACCGCACCGACGCTCAGGATGCCCAGCAACGCCGGCACCTGCTCGGCGGTTTTCGGGCCCATCACGGCGACCGTGTCGCCGGCGCCGAAGTCGGCCGCGCGCAACGCGGCGGCCACCGCCAGCGCTTGGTCGCGCAGCTGCCCGTAGCTGAGGTCCCCGGAACTGGCGAACACCGCGGGCGCGTCGGGCCGCCGCTCGGCTTGCCGGAAGAACCCCTCGTGCAACGCTTCTCCGCTGGGCTCGGCGGTGCGGCCGTTGACCGCGTCGCGCACCGCGCGCTGCGCGTCCGGCAGCGGCGACGGCCCCGGCGCATCCCAGCTGTCGTCGGCGAAGGCCAGCCTGAGCAGTTCGTCGATGTGGTAGGCGAACATGGCGTCGACCACGCCCGGCGCGAAGATGCGCTCGCGCACATCCCAATTCACCAGCACGCCGCCGTCGAACTCGGTGACCTGAGCGTCGAGCAGCACCTGCGGACCCTGGGAGATGAGCCACGCGGGCGTGCCGAATTGGTCGGTGACCTCGCGGCTGAACAGCGCACCGAGTCCCAGCGCACTGGTGAACACCACCGGCGCCAGCACCTGGGCGCCGCGATGCCGGCTGAGGTCCCGCAGCACCGACAGCCCGGGATAGGCGGAGTGGGCGGCGGCGGTCCGCATCGCGTCCTGCAGGACCTCCGCCCGCGCCGCCGGGGTGCGCGTGCCGGCGAGGTCGACGTCGAGCAGCAGCGAGGAGGTGAAGTCACCGACCAGCGAGTCGACGTCGGGGTGCAGGGGTTGACGCCCGAACAACGGCACGTTCAGCAGGAAACGAGAGGTGGTCGACCAGCGGGCCAGGGCATTGGCGAACGACGCGGCCAGCGTCATCGCCGGGGTGACCCCGCGCGCCCGGGCCCGCGAAAACAGGGCGTCGCGGGTTTCCGGGTCCAGCCAGTGCCAAAGTCGGGTGCTCTTCCGCGAGCCGCGGTCGCCGGTGGTGGGAAGCGCCGGCGGGTCCGGCAGCTGCGGGACACGCTGCGCCCACCACTCCCGGGCGGCGTCGCGGGCCGGTTGCGGCCGCGTCTCCTCCGCCTCGATGGCGTGACGGTATTGCCGGTACGTGTAGCTCAATTCGGGCAGCTCGCGGCCGAGATACAGCGCGGCCAGGTCGGCCATCAGGGTGCGATAGCTCATCGCGTCGGCGGCCTGCATGTCCAGATCGACGTGCAGGCGCGACCGCTCGCCGGGCAGCCGGGTCAATGCCAGCTCGAACACCGCACCCTCGAGCTGCTGGTGCGATTTGGCAGCGCGGATGGCGGCCAGCCGCTGATCGAGTTCGTCGCCGCCCAGCTGTTGCAGATCTTGGACCGCGACCGGGAATTCGCCGCCCGCCGCGGCCGGGGCGATGCACTGGGTGCCGTCGGGCAGGAACCGCACCCGCAGCATCGGATGGCGCCGGGCCAGCGCCGTGGCCGCCGCCCGCAGGCGCTCGGGATCGATGGGGCCGCCGTCGAATTCGACGTAGAGGTGCGCGGCCACCCCGCCAAGCTGCTGGTTGTCCTGGCGCCCGATCCACATCGCGTGCTGCATCGGCGCCAGCGGGAAGGGGTCGCCCGCCGCGCCCCCCGACGATCGGGCGGGCGGCTGCTCGGCGGCTTCGTCCGAGGAATCGGCGGCAACCAGCTCGGACCAGGCCTCGATCGTCGGAGTGGCGGCCAAGGTGGCGAAATCGACGCCGATGCCCTGACGGCGCCAGCGGCCCGCCAGGGTCATCATCCGGATGGAGTCCAGGCCCTGGGCGATAAGGTTGGCGCTGGGGTGAAGGTCGTCGACACCGACGCCGAGCAGTTCGGCCACCTCTGCCCGGACGTCTTCCGAGCGCGCCGAGGCACGCACCACGAACCCTCCCTGATTAGCACAGGCTGCCCTAAGTATTTTTGGTTACCCTATCCTTACTCATTGATCGCCGCTACTACGCCCCCCGTCTGAGGACCCATGACCGCGAACACACGACAGCCCCCCGCCGGGGTCCTCGAAGGGTTCGTGCCGTTCCCCGCCGATCGGGCCGCCGCCTACCGGGCGGCCGGCTACTGGGCGGGTCGCACGCTGGACACCATCCTGAGCGACGCGGCGCGACGCTGGCCGGACCGAACAGCGACGCTCGACGCCTCCGACGGCGCCGTCCTCAGCTATGCCCAACTCGACGCGCACGCCGGCCGCGCCGCGGCGGGACTGCGCGGTCTGGGCATCGCGCCGGGCGACCGCGTGCTGTTGCAGTTGCCGAACGGTTGTCAGTTCGCGGTGGCGCTATTCGGGTTGCTACGGGCCGGCGCCATCCCGGTGATGTGTCTGCCCGGCCACCGGGCGGCCGAATTGGGACATTTCGCCGCCGTCAGCCAGGCCGTCGGGTTGGTGATTGCCGATGCGGCAAACGGTTTCGACTACCGTGCCATGGCGCGCGAGCTTGTCACGGACCACCCGCCGCTCGAGCACGTCATCGTCGACGGCGACCCGGGGCCGTTCACTTCGTGGACGCAACTCTGCGGTCCGGCCAGCACCCCACCCCCGCCACCGCCGCGCGATCCGGGATCGCCTGCGTTGCTTTTGGTTTCGGGTGGCACGACCGGCACTCCCAAACTCATCCCCCGCACCCACGACGATTATGTGTTCAACGCGACCGCCAGCGCCCGGGTGTGCCGGCTCACCGCCGACGACGTCTACCTGGTGGCGCTCCCGGCCGGGCACAACTTCCCGCTCGCCTGCCCCGGACTGCTCGGCGCCATGACGGTCGGCGCCACCACCGTGTTCGGCACCGACCCCAGCCCCGAGGCCGCCTTCGCCGTCATCGAACGCCACGGCGTCACGGTCACCGCCCTGGTGCCGGCCCTGGCCAAACTGTGGGCACAGGCCTGCGAGTGGGAGCCGGTGACCCCGAAGTCCTTGCGGCTGTTGCAAGTTGGCGGGGCAAAGCTCGAGCCCGACGACGCCCGCCTGGTCCGCACCGCACTGACCCCGGGGCTGCAGCAGGTGTTCGGGATGGCGGAGGGACTGCTGAACTACACCCGCCCCGACGATCCGCCCGAGCTCGTCGACCACACCCAGGGGCGCCCGTTGTGCGAGGCCGACGAATTGCGCGTCGTCGACGCCGCCGGCGAACCGGTGGGGCCGGGCGGGGAAGGCGAGCTGCTCGTTCGCGGCCCGTACACGCTCAACGGCTACTACCGCGCCGAGCGCGACAACGAACGCTGCTTCGATCGCGACGGCTTCTTCCGCAGCGGTGACCTGATCCGGGTCCGGCACGACGGCTATCTGACCGTCACCGGGCGGGTCAAGGACGTGATCTGCCGTGGCGGTGAAACCATCTCCGCGGCGGACCTCGAGGAGCAGATGCTCGCTCACCCATCGATCTTCTCGGCGGCCGCGGTGCCGCTGCCCGACCCGTATCTCGGCGAACAAATCTGCGCCGCGGTCGTTTTCACCGGTCCGGCGGTGACGCTAGCGGAACTGAACGCCTACCTCGACCGGCGCGGCGTGGCCGCCCACGCCCGGCCCGACGTGCTGATCCCGATGACAACGCTACCGACCACGGCGATCGGCAAGATCGACAAAAAGGCGATCGCCGGCCAGATTTCGGCCGAACGAGCGTCGCCGCGCCCGAGCTGACCAGACCCGTTCAACCGATATCTTTGGCGCGCAAGGCATTGAGGATTCGATCCATCACCGCGCCGGCCTCCGCGCGCGCTTGGCGTTGATCGTCCGCGCGGGCAATGTAGAGCGTTGCCTCGCGCAGCGCCCCCATGACGGTCAGCGCCGTTGCCTCGACGGGCTGGCGCGGGATGCTGCCGGACTCGATGGCGTCGGTCAGCAGCGCCGTCACGAATCCGATGTTGTATCGGTGCCCGATGTCGCTCCAGCGTTCCCAGCCCAGCACCGCCAGCGCCTCCAGCAAGACGATGCGCTGAACCTCGGGCTCAGCGCACGCGTCCAACCAAAGGCCCGCGCACAGCCGCATGATCTCGACCGGATCGGATTGCCCCGCGGCCGAGACGGCCTCGCCCATCCGGGCGGCCATCTCGCCTTCCACTTGCTCGAAGACTGCCGCGAATAGCTCTGTCTTGTCGGCGAAGTGGTGGTACAACGCGCCGCGCGTCACCCCCGCGTCGCGCACGATCGTCTCCAGGGACACCTCCGCGAACCCCAGCGACGCAAACAGGGGCCGGGCGGCGCTGATCAACGCGCCACGCGTGTCGGCGGCACGCTCGGCCTGTGTGCGGCGACCATCCTGCGCCATGCCAACCCTTACCTTTCACGCCCGCGTATGCATTGTCATACATACCGCATGAAGGTTGTGGGATGTTCGACCGCAGGACGCGGCGTCGTTCAGAACACCCTGAACTGGCGGACGATGTCCAGAGCCGACGGGTCCCCTTCGGCCTGAACGCCGAGGCCCTCCCAGGTGCCGCGTTGGGTGGCCCACCGCACGAACGCCTGCGAATCGCACGTGACCCGCGCGGCCACGTCGGGTTGGGCGCCAATGTGCAGCGTCCGGGCGCACAGCCCGCCGAGGCGAATCTCGACACCGACGTGTAAATCGTTGAGCAGGCGGGTGTTCTGCTGCGGCAACGCCGCCTCGATCCAGTCGAGCGTCGGTGCGAGCCGCAGCTCGTCGACGGGTGGCGGAGCTGACTGCAGCGGTCCGTCCGGAGCGAACAAGTCGTACCGAAGATGAACGAAGGACTCGAAGACAAAAGTCGTGGGCACGACCGAGGCCGGATAAGTTCCGACGTCGCCTATCGGTATCTCGATGTCTTGGCCCTCGATCGCGGCAAGCACGTCCAGCCCGCGCGAACTGACCGACTCGTAGTCGGCCACGACTTCTGCGGGGGTCATGGAGCGACGCGACTCGACGTAAAGGTCCGCCGCGCGCTCGGCGGGCAGCCCGCCGGGATCGGGCAGCGTCGACGGATCGACGGCCAACCAGTAGCTACATGCCATGTGCGACAAAAGATCCTGAACAGACCAGCCGGGGCATCCGCTGTCCTTCGCCCACATCGACTCGGGCAGCAGCGAGCAAACCTCTAAGACGATTGCGCGCTCGGCCGCGATGGCGTCCAGCGTGGCACTCATGACCCCCACCTCCAGATACATACCGTATGTATGAACATACACACTGTATGTATTAAGTCAAGGGGCACGACCGGCCCACCGCCGCGCGGATGTTGCAAAGCCGGGTCGGTCACTGCCGAGAAGGTGCTGCTTGTGTTCCCCGAATACCGCGCCCGTCGGGGCGCCGTTGGCACGAAGTTCTGCGAACCTGCCGCACCGCCGCGAACCGCCGGCGAACTTGCTTAAAGGTGACATTGACTAATGTCACCATTTGTTATTGACTGCCTGGCATGGCGGACGCTGTTCCAGCTAGTGGGTCATCGAAGTCCCGCGGCGGCGACGGTAAGTGCTTCCACCCCGCGGCCCGTCGCGGGCCTGATCCCGCCCGAGCGGACATGGGGCGGTTCATCGCCCGGCCGTTTGCGGATGCGCGCGCCATGACCCGGGAGGTGCACTGAGGAATGTTGGACAGACTGCTGGGCAGATCGAAGACCAGCCGCGGCGCGTCGGCGGTGGTGACCGGCGCCGGAAGCGGTATCGGTGCGGCCTTCGCCGTCGAACTCGGCCGTCGCGGCGGCGCGGTCGTCTGCAGCGACATCGACGAAGCCGCCGCCCAAAGGACGGCCGACGCGATCACCGAACACGGCGGCAAAGCGGTGGCCATCCGTTGCGACGTATCGCAATTCGACGATGTTCAGGCACTGGCCGAGCGATCGCAAACCTGGTTTTCGGGGCCCCCCACGCTGGTGATCAACAACGCCGGCGTCGGCGCCGGGGGTGCGGCCATCGGCGAAGCGCCCCTGGACGATTGGGTGTGGACCTTGGGGATCAATTTGTGGGGACCGATCCACGGCTGCCACGTGTTCACCCCGATCCTGCGGGAGGCCGGTCCGTCGCACGCGCCCCGGGGCATCATCAACGTGGCCTCGGCGGCGGCGTTCGGCGCGGCCCCGGGGATGGCCGCCTACAACGTCAGCAAAGCCGGCGTGCTGTCGCTGTCGGAGACCCTGGCCGCCGAATTGGCCGGCACCGCGGTGAGGGTCACCGTGTTGTGCCCGACCTTCGTGAAGACCAACATCGTCGAGTCCGGCCGCATCAGCGAGGAATCCAGCCAGCTGGCCAACAAGTTGATGCGCTGGACGGGATTCTCGCCGGACAAGGTCGCGCGGATCTGCCTGGACGCACACGACCGCGGGGAGCTGTACTGCATGCCGCAGCTCGACGCCAAGATCGGCTGGAGCATCAAACGCCTGGCCCCGCAGGCCTATACGCGTGCGGCCGGCCTGGTATCCCGAATCAACCTGCCCTGATCATCCGACGCAAAGGAGCTCCCGGTGGCCATCGACATGGAAGCCATGCTCGCCAAGATCAAGGATCGGCAGTGGGCGCTCGCTGATATCGATTGGGACGCGCCCGGCGCCGACACCATCCGGCCGGAATTTCGCCCCAAACTCAAGGCGTTCATGGCCGACCTGTGCTGGATCGAAAACGTCGGGGCCCGCGGATTCGCCGCGCTGGCCAAGAAGGCGCCCAACCCGACGCTGGCGGAGATCTACCGCTACTTCCACGCCGAGGAGCAGCGCCACGCCAACGCAGAGATGGCGCTGATGAAGCGCTGGGGAATGCTCGACGACGGCGAACTGCCCGAGCCCAACGTGAATATCCGGTTGGCCATCGAGTGGCTCGACGCGTTCTCCGACAGCATGCCGCTGTCCGTACTGGGCACCGTCATCCCGATGCTGGAGGTGGCCCTCGACGGCGCGCTGTTGAAGTTTCTGCTCGACACCGTGGAAGACCCGGTGTGCCACCAAGTTTTCGAGAAGATCAACAACGACGAATCACGGCACATCGCAGTCGATTTCGAGGTGCTCGACCTGATCGGACACGCCAAGGCACGCCGGCTGGCCATCGAAATGGTCGGCCACATCGCATCCCCGGGCCTGATCATCGGCATGCTGATGTACGTTCCGCTGCTCAAACGCATCTACGGTGAGATGGCCGAGATGGAACTGGAGCCCGAGCGGCTGAACAATGCGGTCAAGCGCTTCAAGCAGCTCGGAGAACGTGGCGAACACACCTGGCGCGTGCCCACCTACCAACTCCTCAAGCGCCACGCCGCGATGGTCGTCAATCCGCGGCATCCGTATCAGATCCTGGCCAGTTCGATGGTGTGGCTGTCGGATCGCTATCCCAAACCGCTGCTGAGACCGGTGCCCAGTTGGTTTCGGGAACTCACGTACAAGCCGGCGGCGTGACCATGGCCCACGACCACGTCTATGCGGCACTCATCATCGGTGCCGGCTTCACCGGACTGGGCGCGGCGATCCGGCTGGCCGACTCCGGAGTCGACGACATCGTCATCCTGGAACGCGGCGACCGGGTAGGCGGGACCTGGCGCGACACCACCTATCCCGGCGCAAGCTGTGACGTCCCCTCGCTGCTGTATTCGTACTCCTTCGTCAAGAACCCCACCTGGTCGCGCACCTACTCCCCCGCGCCGGAGATCCACCGTCACCTCGAAGACATGGCGACCAGGTTCGACATCCGCCGCCACATCAGATTCGGCCACGAGGTCAGCGATCTGACCTTCGACCAGGATGACGGGATCTGGACCGCAACCACCAAAGGCCGCAAGCGGTTCCGCGCGCGCACCGTCGTGCTGGCATCCGGGCCGCTGTCGGACGTCGGCCTGCCCGACATTCGCGGCCTGGACAGCTATCGCGGACACACGATTCATAGCGCCCGCTGGGACCACGACTACGATTTCGCGGGCAAGCGGGTCGCCGTCATCGGCACCGGCGCCAGCGCGATCCAGATCATCCCCGAATTGGTGAAGCAGGCCGGGTTCGTCAAGGTTTTCCAGCGCACACCATGCTGGGTACTGCCTCGCCTGGATGTCGCCACCCCGCCGGCCGTGCAGGCGCTGTTCACCAAAGTCCCTGCCGCCCAGGAACTTGCGCGGCAGGCCTTGTTCTGGGGACACGAGGCCAGCGCCACGGCCCTGGTATGGGACACGCCGCTGACATCGCTGGCCGCGCGTCTGGGCCGGGCACACCTGCGGGCTCAGGTGAAGGACCCGTGGCTGCGGCGCCAGCTGACGCCGGACTTCCGGCCGGGATGCAAGCGCATGCTGGTCTCCAGCGACTATTACCCCGCCGTGCAGCGCGACAACTGCAAGCTCATCGACTGGCCGATCGCCACCCTGAGCCCGTTCGGCATCCGCACCAGCGACGGCATCGAGCACCACCTCGACTGCATCGTGTTCGCCACCGGCTACGACGTCCATCTGACCAGACCGCCCTTTGCGGTCAGCGGGCTCGGCGGCCGCTCACTGGCCGACGAATGGGCCGCCGGCGCACAGGCTTACAAGAGCATCAACGTGCACGGGTATCCGAACCTGTTCATCATGACCGGACCCAACTCCGGGCCGGGCCACAACTCGCTGCTGGTCTATATCGAGGGCCAGCTGGAGTACGCGGTGCGCGGCATCACCGCAATCCTCGACAACGACCTGCGCTATCTCGATGTGCGCGAAGAGGTGCAGCGCCGCCACAACGCCGAACTGCAGCGCCGCCTCACCAGGACGACGTGGATGTCGGGCTGCCGAAGTTGGTACCTCACCAAGGACGGATACAACGGGTCGATGTACCCGGGTTTCGCGACGCAGTATCTTCGCCAAATGAGGGATTTCCGCTCCGAGGATTACCGGGCGGTGGCGCGCCGCACCCGCGCGTATGCCGTCTCGTCGGGCTGACACATGGCACCGGACCGCCCGTCGCGACCCGAGCCCGGCACGATCGCCAGCGTGCTGCACAACGTGCGGCGCGCGCCCAAGCGCGTTCGGCGCCAATCGCGGGAATACCGGCAATTGATCGAGACGGCGGTCTCGCAGCTTTTCGACGCGGCGGTCCGCCACCCCCACGGCGTCCCCGCATCCGGTGAATACCGGATCGACGACCTGGCCCGGCTGGCCGGCACCACCACCCGCAACATCCGGGTCTACCGCGATCGCGGGTTACTCCCCCCGCCGCTGCGCGTCGGGCGCATCGCCTTGTTCAACGACACCCACCTGACCCGCCTGCGGCTGATCACCTCGATGCTTGACCGGGGATACAACATCGCGCACGTGCGCGAGATGCTCAGCGCCTGGGAGGAAGGCAAAAACCTGGGCGACGTGCTGGGCCTGGAGACGGCCATCGTGGGCACCTGGACCACCGAGAAGCCAGAGACCATGCCGCTGGTCGACGCGCAGCGACTCGTCGACGACCCGGACGCCTTCGAGCGACTGGTAGCGCTGCAGGTCATCCGGATCGATGGGGCGCAGGCCACCGTCACCCGTCCCAAACTGATCGAAGCGTTCAACGAAATCCGCGGCTACGGCGTCAAATTGGAAAAACTCGTCGACTTACACGAGCAGATCGTGCCCGAAATCGACAAGATCAGCGACATGCTGGTGCGCGCCGGGGCCGAGCACGTGTTGGACCGCGTCAAGCCGGGCGAGCCCCTGCCGCCGGATGCCGAGATCGCCGAGCTGATCACCATGCTGGTGCGCTTCCGGACTCAAGCCGTGGCGACGGTCACCGCCACGCTCGCGTCGTCGATCGAGTCCAACATCGAGTCACTCGTGAGCCGCATACTCGCCGACTATCTCGAGTCCAGCTCGACGGCCTGAACGGTTGCGGCCGGCCTTGGCCGCCGTCATGCCGTGAGCGCGAAACGTGCCGGCAGCGTTAGGAGGTGACGACGGTGCAGGTCGGGCATGCAACAGTCGCCGTGCATTCCGCCATCGTGGGGGTGCTGAGAGCAAGCATCAGGGCAAGAATGACTTTGGGCTTAAGACCGGGACGTGTTCTCCATCCCGTTGAAGATGGGAGGGATGTTAAGCGGGGTGCCGCCGAAATACAGGAGATTGGCGGGGTTTTTCCGGCCCGCTCCCCGTCAGTGACGAGACGCCAACCGCGTCAGTGCCCGCTCAGGGTCAGCGTCCCTTCCGTTTGCAGCACCTTGCTGGCGGTGATTCTCTCGGTCTTGCGGGCCTCGCGCTCGAGGTAACGCTGTTTGGATTCGTCGAAGTGGTCGGAGGCCTGCTCGAGTTCCTTGACCAAGACGGCGAGATCGTCGCGCATCCGCGCGGCCTCACCGCTGAAGTCTTCGCGTTCGAAGATGCGCCACTTCCTGAGCACCGGCATCACCACCTCGTCGAGATGGATGCGCGGGTCGTAGACGCCACCGACGGCGATGACCACCGCCTTGCGCCGGAATTCCGGCACCGTGTATCCGGGCATCTTGAAGTTGCGCAGGATCCGGTGCACCGACTTCATCGCCTGGTTCGGCGCGATGTCCAGACCCGCCGCGCTGACGTCCCGGTAGAAGATCATATGCAGGTTCTCGTCGTGCGACACCCTGGCCATCAGACGCTCCGCGATGGGGTCCTGAGAGGCCTTCCCGGTGTTGCGGTGGGAGACCCGGGTGGCCAGCTCCTGAAACGAGACGTACATGACCGAGTCGAACAAGCTCTCGGCAAACATGTCGCCCTGCTGATTCTGGCCCGGACTGAAGCCCCTGGTCATTTGCTCGAGGCGCAACTTCTCCAACGCCACCGGGTCGACGGCGCGGGTGACCACCAGGTAGTCGCGCAGCGCCGTGCTGTGCCTGGCCTCCTCGGCCGTCCACCGGTTGACCCACTGCCCCCAGGGGCCGTCCATGCTGAAGTTCATCGCGATCTCGCGGTGATACGACGGCAAATTGTCCTCTGTCAGCAGGTTCTGCACCATCGCCACCTGCGCGATGTCGGGGAGGCGACTCTGCCCCGGCTCCCACTCCTGACCGTCCAGCGCGTAGAAGTTCTTGCCGTCCGACCACGGGACGTAGTCGTGCGGATTCCACTCTTTGAACATCGAGAGGTGGCGATTGAGCAGGCCCTCAACCACGGGCTGGAGCTCGTGGAGTAGCTGCAGGTTAGTCAGGTCGTTGGACACAAAGCCCTCCAGTTATGTGTGCCATCAAGTAACGCACAATGTATCTGTGTCATGCGGTTACATAAAGATGACACGCGGAAAACTCGGCCAACTAGGGCCAAAGGTCCCTATGCCGGGAGGGGAGCCGAGCGCGCCGCGGCGGGCGGCCGGCGGCCAATCAATCGAGCGGACGCGCTATCCGCGCGCAACCAGATACGGCGCAAGGGTGGACAGCTTTTCACAGGTCTCTTCGAATTCACGCTCGGGCGTGGACTCTTCGATGATGCCGGCCCCGGCGCGCAACCACGTCTTGCCGTCGCGTTCGTAGGCCGCCCGCAGCGTCAGGGCCGCGTCCAGGCCACCGTCGGCCGAAAACATCACGACCGCTCCGGAATACAGCCCGCGCGGGCCCTCGTCGAGTCGCAGGATCGCTTCCATGCCGCCCGCTTTCGGGATGCCGGACGCCGTGACCGCCGGGAAAAGCGCTTCCAGCGCGTCCATCCGGTCGTTCGACGGACCTAGCCGCCCGCTGACCGTGGACCCGAGGTGCTGCACACTCCCGCGCTCCCGCACCGTCATGAAGTCGGTGACCACCGCACTGCCGGGTTCGGCGATCTCGGTGATCTCTCGCAGCGAGCTTCGCACCGAAATCGCATGCTCGACAATCTCTTTGGAATTCGATTCCAGATCGTCTCGGGCCTGGCGGTCGCGCGCCACGCCGCGACCCAGTGCGCGGGTACCCGCCAGCGGCTCGGTCACCACGATGCCGTCATCATGGACGGCCGCGACAAGTTCGGGACTGTAGCCGACGGCGCGAATCCCGCCGAGCCGCAACAAGAACGACCGCACCGGGGTGTTGTGTCGACGACCCAGCCGGTAGGTGGACGGGAAGTCCAGCAGGAAAGGCACTTCCAGACACCGGGACAGGATCACCTTGTGGTAGCGGCCCGCCGCGATCTCGCCGACGGCCGACGCCACGCGGTCGCAGTAGCCGGAAGGATCGACGATGACGTCGACGGCGCGAGCCGGGCGCACCTCGGGCACACCGTCACCCAGCAAGCCCAGCACCGCGTCGCGATGGTCCGCGGTCGCGCCCCACAGCTGGACCGCCTCCCGGGTCACCACGATGCGAGTGCGTGGCCAAAACACGCGGGCCAGGGGGGTTCGCGGCGCCAGCCGCTGCTGCAGCCCGTAGCGGTAGACGCCGAACTCGAAGGCGATCCAGCCGAAGAGTTGATCGGTCTCCAGCAACAGCCTGTCGATGGCTTCGCCCAGCACGGGCCCGGGCCGTCCCGCCCACGGTTGCCGCTGCATCACGCCGTCCCGGATGACGCGCACTTCGTAGCTGTCCAGCTCGATCATCGCGCGCACACCGCTGGCCAGCACCCATTGATCGCCGTGCTCGTAAAGCAGATATTCCTCGCCGACCTGTTCGGGCAACAGCGCGGCCAGCTCGGCGGCCAGGTCGGCCGGGTCGATGTGTGCGGGAAGCGGAATCGGTGATGACGCAGAGCCGGCGGAACTCGTCTGAACGCTGACCTCGGTCACGGTTAGTAAATGTAGCCTAACCTATCTAAGGACGCGCAACCAATCCTCCCTTTCGGGCCGGCCCTATCTGGCCGTCCAGCCAAAACTCCCGTGGAGTTAAACCGCCAGCCATTCCCGGGCCGGGCCGCGGGCGGATTCCATGCCGCCCGGCCGTTGCCCCGTTCCCGCAGGTAGACGGGTGTGGCGACGGCCACGCCGTCGAGCCCAGTGCCCCGCCTGGGAACATCGACACCCGCAAAAGTTTCCCAACCGTTTACATCGTGGCCGCACATCGACCGGCCGCCGCGACGGCACTTCTCGTAAAATCACTGTCTAACCGTGTGAACCCGCTGGCCGGGAAACGTAGTTGGGCGCGGTGGCCGGGCAAGCCCCATCGGCAGGTAGAGGAGTGGCGTGGTGAACTCCTGCGCGGACGTCCGAGAGCTTCGCCTGGGGCCGGGCGGCAAGCACAGGGTGAACAGTCCCGCCTGATCGTTCACCCACCGCCCAACTGTTCGAAAGGAACACCATGTTCGTAATCCGGCTTGCGAACGGTGAAGAGGTCCAGGGCGGCGAGGGTGACGAGCTCGAAATCAACCCACAGACCGGTGTACTCACGGTTTCGCGGGTCGACGGTTTCGCGGAAATCACCACCCATTACTCGCCAATGGCATGGCTGTCGGTGACACATCGCAAGAAGGGCGTCGGGGTCAAGCCCTCACTGATTTCGTCGGCACGCTGATTCGACGTCGAGCCCACAGCAAATACACAGCACTTTCACACCAAACCCACGCCTGCCCCGCCGGCGTCGCGCGTTCCCAATATCCCCGTCCATAGGCCTCTGAACAGCAGCTTTGCCCGCCGTCGGCCGACCCGTACGACTCAGACACGCCCCTACTTCGTAGTTTGCATTCGAGTGGCGGTTTGACACTGGTGGGGATAGGTTTTCCACGGTCATTGGGATGTTCGTGTGGCTCCGCTTGCGGACGGTGCTTTCCCTGATCACCGCACTTAGCGAGGAAGGCATGGAATGCTGCTCGAGTTTTGGCAAAATTTCACCCACAACCTGTTCAAGCCGCTCCTGCTGTTCTTCTACTTCGGATTCCTCATTCCGATCCTCAAGGTGCGCTTCGAATTTCCCTATGTGATCTATCAGGGTTTGACCATGTACCTGCTGCTGGCCATCGGCTGGCACGGTGGTGAAGAGCTCGCCAAGGTCAGCGCCGGCAGCATCGGGATGATCGTGGGCTTCATGGTGTTGGGCTTCGTGCTCAACTTCGTCATCGGTGGCCTCGCCTACCTGCTGCTGAATTGGCTGACCTCCGTTCGACGAATCGACCGGGCGACGGTCGCGGGATATTACGGGTCAGACTCGGCGGGAACGTTCGCCACTTGCGTCGCCGTCCTGACGGCCGTCGGCATGGCGTTCAACGCCTACATGCCGGTCATGTTGGCCGTCATGGAGATTCCGGGCTGCCTGGTGGCGCTGTACCTGGTCGCGCGACTTCGTCACCGCGGGATGGACGCGGCGGGGAACATGGCCGACGAGCCCGGCTACACGGCGCCGGCCAGTGTCAGCGTCGGGCCCGGGACCGCCGCCCAGCCCCCGCACGGCCAGAGCCTCGAGGCCGAGCACGAACGCGGAGTGGAGCAGGAGCTGGAGTTTTCCCTGGAAAAGCTCGACCACCCGGACTGGGAGCCCGACCAGAGTCCGCCCCGCACGAGGGGCAAGAGGGTGCCGATCTTCTCCCGGGAGCTGTTCCAAGAGGTGTTCCTCAATCCCGGGCTCGTCCTGCTCATGGGAGGCATCATCATCGGCCTGGTCAGCGGGCTACAGGGGCAGAAGGTGGTGGCCGACGACGACAAGTTCTTCGTCCTGGCGTTCCAGGGCGTGCTCTGTTTGTTCCTGCTCGAGATGGGCATGACGGCCTCCCGGAAGTTGAAGGACCTGCGAAAGGCCGGCATCGGGTTCATCTTCTTCGGCCTGTTAGCACCGAATATTTTTGCGCCGCTTGGCATCCTGGTCGCCCACATCTATTCCTCGCTCACCCACGCCGATTTCAAGCCGGGAACCTACGTACTCTTCGCGGTGCTCTGCGGCGCGGCGTCCTACATCGCCGTCCCGGCTGTTCAGCGGCTGGCGATCCCCGAGGCCAGCCCAACCCTGCCGTTGGCGGCCTCACTGGGGCTGACCTTCTCCTACAACGTCACCATCGGAATCCCGCTCTACATCGAGGTCAATCGGCTGATCGCCCACTGGTTCTAGGTTCGCCCACCGGGCGGTCGACGCATCAACGAATCATGATGGGCGACCGTTTCTTTGACGGGTCCCCGCCGGGCCCGGGGCGATGCCCGACTCGGCAGGTTGTTAATTGTCCGTAAAGACGGATTGAGTCGAGTCGCCGCGGCTCGCGCGGGTTTCCACTATGTTCGTGGGCGCCGCGAGTCGCTTGCTCACGCCCGCCGCGCCGGACTGCGTCGCCAGGAGGCGCGCATGCTTTACGAGTTGTGGCAGAACTTCATCCACAAACTCTTCAAGCCGCTGTTGCTGTTCTTCTATCTCGGTTTCCTCATCCCGATCCTGAAGGTGCGGTTCGAGTTCCCGTACGTGATCTACCAGGGCCTGACCATGTACCTGCTGGTGGCCATCGGCTGGCAGGGCGGTGAAGAACTCGCCAAAGTCAGGCCGGCCGACATCGACAACATCGCCGGGTTCGTCGGGGTGGGCTTCACGATGAACTTCTTGATCGGTGCGCTCACCTACGTGCTGCTCAGGTACCTGACCCGGCTGAGGCGAGTCGACAGGGCCACGGTTGCGGGCTACTACGGGTCGGACTCGGCGGGCACCTTCGCCACCTGCGTGGCGGTATTGATCAGCGTCAAAATCGCCTTCGACGCCTACATGCCCGTCCTGCTGGCGTTCATGGAGATTCCGGGCTGCCTGGTGGCGCTGTACCTGGTGGCCCGGTTGCGGCACCGGGGGATGGACCAGGACGGGTACATGCCGGACGAGGACGGCTACACGGCTCCCACCGCGTCCGGCCCGGGCGCGGCCGCCCCGCCGGGGCGGGCAGCAGGCGTTGACGCCCGACGCGAACGTGGGATCGAGGAGGAGCGGGAGTTCTCGCTGGAAAAGCAAGAGCACCCCGAGCCATCCGGCTACCCCCCGCAGCGCACGAAGGCACCGCTGATGTCGCGCGCGATCTTGCAGGAAGTGTTCCTCAACCCCGGACTCATCCTCCTCGTCGGCGGCATCGCCATCGGCTTCATCGGTGCGCTACAGGGCCAGAAGGTCGTCCACGACCAGAACGAGCTCTTCGTCGCGGCGTTTCAGGGTGTGCTGTGCCTGTTCCTGCTCGAGATGGGCATGACGGCGTCCCGCAAGTTGCGGGATCTCAGGCTGGCGGGCACCGGGTTCATCGTCTTCGGTTTGGTGGCGCCCAACTTGTTTGCGACGCTGGGGATCTTGGCCGCCTACGCCTACGCCTACCTCACCGACACGCATTTCCAGCCGGGCACCTATGTGCTGTTCGCGGTGCTGTGCGGCGCGGCGTCCTACATCACGCTCCCGGCGGTGCAGCGGCTGGGAATCCCCGAGGCCAGCCCGACTTTGCCGCTGGCCGCCGCGTTGGGTTTGACATTCTCCTACACCGTCACCATCGGAATTCCCTTGTATATCGAGATCAACCGCGTTGTCGCGCACTGGTTTCCGGCGACCTGAGCACTACCCCAGGACGGTGCGCACCACCGCGTCGGCCAACAGCCGTCCGCGCGGCGTCAGGACGAACCGGTCGGCGTCGGACACCAGCAACCCGTCGGCGACGGCGCCTTCCGCGCGTGTTCGTTCGGCGGGGCTCAGCACGTCACGCGGAAGACCCTGGCGCAGTCGAGTTTTCAACAGCACGTCTTCGGTGTGCAGGGCGTCGGCGCCCAACCGCTCGAATCCGCCCACCGGCAACGCGGCACCGGCCAGCATGTCCGCATAGGCGTTGGGGTGCTTGACATTCCACCACCGAGTGGCGCCGACGTAGCCATGGGCTCCCGGTCCAGCGCCCCACCACTGGCCACCGTCCCAGTAGCCGAGGTTGTGCCGGCATTCACCGCCGGGCCGCGACCAGTTGGACACTTCGTACCAAGACATTCCCGCCTCGGACAGCCGGGCATCGACCAACTCATAGCGGTGCGCCAGCACGTCGTCATCGGGAGCCGCCAGCTCGCCGCGCCGAACCCGTCGGGCCAGCGCGGTGCCTTCCTCGACGACCAGCGCGTAGGCGGACACGTGATCAACGCCGGTGTCGATCGCCGTGTCGACCGAGCGCAACAGATCGTCATCGGATTCCCCCGGCGTTCCATAGATCAGATCGAGGCTGACGTGCTCGAAGCCCGCGGCCAACGCTTCGCGGGCGGCGGCCGCCGATCGGTTCGGGGTGTGAATGCGGTCGAGGACCCCCAGCACTCTCGGTGACACCGACTGCATGCCGAGCGACACCCGCGTGTAGCCGGCCGCGCGGATGGCGTCGAAGAAGTCCGGCCAGGCCGACTCCGGGTTGGCCTCGGTGGTGATCTCGGCATCGGGTGCCAGCGCGAAATGCTCGCGCAGCATGTCCAGCACGGACGCCACGCGGGCGCCGCCCAACAGTGACGGCGTCCCTCCCCCGACGAACACCGTGTTCACGGTCGGGCCGGAAAGCCGCTCCCCGGCCAACTTCAACTCCGCCCGCAGCGCCGCCAGCCAGGCGTCGGGGTTCACACCGCCCAACTCGGCCGGGGTGTAGGTGTTGAAATCGCAGTAGCCGCAACGAGTTATGCAAAACGGGACATGGATGTACACCCCGAACGGCCGTCCGGGGACGGGCTGCAGGTCGGGGAGCTCGACCGCTTCCTCGCGAAGTGCCATGCCAAATCATCCCACGCTGCGCCGCCCACGGCCGGGGCGTCGACCCCACCCGAACGGGCACGGCCCGCGGGGCTTCCTGGGCATATTTACCCGCGCGGCCAGCTTAATCGGAGAATTCCGCTCACCGTGCGCCGATATTTGACCAGGTGGACTCGCCACCCGGGGGGCATGGCACAATGGGGGCGTGACCGTCGCTCAGTCCAGCCATCGCATTGCGCTCGTGGCTCGGCGGCACATTGATCTCAAGCGCGTTTGCAGCTGTTGCTGTCTTCCTTGATGTCGTAGACCCGCCCACCTGTACGTCCAGCTGGCATCGGATCTGCGCCGCCGATACCCCCGGTGAGCTGCGCTTCCATGCCTGCGATGTCCCAAGGAGACCTGCAAATGACCACAGCCCGTCCCGCAAAGGCTCGCAACGAGGGCCAATGGGCGCTGGGAGACCGAGAGCCACTCAACCCCAACGAAGAGATGAAGCGCGCCGGCGCCCCCCTCGAGGTGCGCGAACGCATCGAGAACGTCTACGCCAAGGCCGGGTTCGACAGCATCGACAAGAGTGACCTGCGCGGCCGCTTCCGCTGGTGGGGGCTCTACACCCAGCGCGAACAGGGCTACGACGGCACCTTCACCGGCGACGAGAACGCCGATCTGCTCGAAGCCAAGTCCTTCATGATGCGGGTGCGCTGCGACGGCGGCGCGCTGTCGGCCGCCGCGCTGCGCACGGTCGGCCAGATCTCGACGGAATTCGGCCGCGACACCGCCGACATTTCCGACCGCCAGAACGTGCAGATGCACTGGATCGAGGTCGAAGACGTCCCCGAAATCTGGCGGCGACTGGCCGACGTCGGCCTGCAGACCGCCGAGGCGTGCGGCGACTGCCCCCGCGTCATCCTGGGTTCACCGCTGGCCGGCGAGTCGCTCGATGAGGTGCTCGACCCGACCTGGGCGATCGACGAGATCGTGCGCCGCTACATCGGCAAGCCGGACTTCGCCGACCTGCCGCGCAAGTACAAGACGGCGATCTCGGGCCTGCAGGATGTCGCCCACGAGATCAACGACATCGCCTTCATCGGCGTCGACCACCCCGAGCACGGCCCCGGCCTGGACCTGTGGGTCGGCGGCGGTCTGTCCACCAACCCGATGCTGGCCCAGCGGGTCGGCGCCTGGGTGCCTCTGGACGAGGTGCCCGAGGTCTGGGAGGCCGTGACGTCGATATTCCGCGACTACGGCTACCGGCGGCTGCGGTCCAAGGCCCGGCTGAAGTTCTTGATCAAGGACTGGGGCGTAGAACGATTCCGGGACGTCCTGGAAACGGAGTACCTCAAGCGGCGGCTGATCGACGGCCCGGCCCCCGAGCCGCTCAAGCATCCGATCGATCACATCGGGGTGCAGCGACTCAAGAACGGGCTCAACGCGGTCGGGGCGGCCCCGATCGCCGGACGGGTCTCGGGCACCATCCTCTCGTCGGTGGCCGACTTGATGGACCGGGCCGGCTCGGACCGGATCCGGTTCACCCCCTACCAGAAGCTGGTCATCCTCGACATCGCCGACGACAAACTCGACGATGTGCTCGCCGGGCTGGAGGCGCTCGGATTGCAGACCACACCGTCTCGTTGGCGCCGAAACCTGATGGCGTGCACGGGGATCGAATACTGCAAGTTGTCGTTCGCCGAAACCCGGGGTAAGGCGCAGGTCTTGGTGCCCGAACTGGAACGCCGGCTCGAGGACATCAACTCAGCGCTCGACGTGCCGATCACCGTCAACATCAACGGTTGTCCGAACTCGTGCGCGCGAATTCAGGTGGCCGACATCGGCTTCAAGGGCCAAATGGTCGACGACGGCCACGGGGGCTCCGTCGAGGGCTTTCAGGTGCACCTGGGTGGCAGCCTCGGGCTGGACAGCGGATTCGGGCGAAAGCTGCGCCAGCACAAGGTCACCAGCGACGAGCTGGGCGACTACATCGACCGGGTGGTGCGCAACTTCGTCAAACACCGCAGCGCGGGAGAACGGTTCGCGCAGTGGGCGATTCGGGCGGATGAGGACGATCTACGATGAGTGGACAAGCAACGAAACGGACCGAAGCCGAACTGCGCGGCGTGGCGGCGCGCGCCGCCGCGGAGCTCGAAGGGGCCAGCGCCACCGAGGTGTTGCGATGGACCGATGAGACCTTCGGCGGATTCAACGGGCCCCGCGGCTGGGCCACCTGCAACTACGTGCTGACCTCCAGCATGCAGGAGGCCGTGTTGATCGATCTGGCTTCCAAGGTTCGGCCGGGTGTGCCGGTGGTCTTTCTGGACACGGGCTACCACTTCGCCGAAACCATCGGAACCCGGGACGCGGTCGAGTCGGTCTACGACATCCACGTGCTCAACATCACCCCCGAGCAGACGGTGGCCGAGCAGGACCAGCTGCTGGGGAAGAATCTGTTCGGCCGCGACCCGGGCGAGTGCTGCCGGTTGCGCAAGGTCGTGCCCCTGCGCCGAGCGCTGAGTGGATACTCCGCGTGGGTGACCGGATTACGCCGGAGCGAAGCGGCGACGCGCGCCAACACCCCGGTGATCGGCTTCGACGAGGGGTTCAAGCTGGTGAAGATCAACCCCTTGGCGGCGTGGACCGACGAAGACATGCAGAACTACATCGACGAGCACGGTGTGCTGGTCAATCCGCTTGTCTACGACGGATATCCGTCGATCGGCTGCGCTCCCTGCACCGCCAAGCCACTCGCGGGCACCGATCCGCGCAGTGGGCGCTGGCAGGGGCTGTCGAAGACCGAGTGCGGGTTGCACGCCTCGTGACAAGGTCCGTCGGTCAGGCGGAGGTCAGCGTGGTCCGATCTTCGCCGGCGCCGGCGGAGCCGTCGCCACCATTGGTCGTCGCGCTGACCGTGATCGGCGGCACGCGGGTGGCCCGCACGTAAACGGTGTCACCCTCGTTCAGGGCGAGCGCCTCGGCGTCGCCGCGGGTGATCTGGGCGGTGAAGGAACCGCCGGTGGCCGCGCTGGTCAACTCCACCCGCACCTCGAAGCCCAGCACCACCACGCGGTCGACGGTGGCCCGCAGCACAGCGGTGGATTCGCCGGTACCGTCGTCCGCGGCGACAGCCATCTCCGGGGTGCGGCCCACCCGGATGTCGTGCGGTCGGACCAGGGTGCCGTTCAGCGTGGAAACCGCACCCAGGAACGACATCACGAACGCGTTCGCCGGGGCGTCATAGACCTCGGTCGGCGTTCCGACCTGCTCGATACGGCCCTGGTTGAGCACGGCGATGCGATCGGCGACATCGAGCGCCTCGGACTGGTCGTGGGTGACCAGCACCGTGGTCACGTGCACCTCGTCATGCAGGCGGCGCAACCACGCCCGCAGGTCCTCTCGCACCTTGGCGTCCAGCGCACCGAACGGCTCGTCGAGCAGCAGCACGTGCGGGTCGACCGCCAACGCCCGTGCGAGTGCCATCCGCTGCCGTTGGCCACCGGACAGCTGATTGGGATAGCGGTTCTGAAATCCGCTCAGCCCCACCACTTCCAGCAGGTTGTCGACCTTGGCCTTGACCTCCGCTTTGGGCCGCTTGCGGATCTTCAACCCATAGGCAACGTTGTCCCGAACGGTCAAGTGCTTGAACGCGGCATAGTGCTGGAACACGAATCCGATCCCCCGGCGCTGCGGCGGCACCCGGGTCACGTCGCGGCCGTCGATGGTGACCGTTCCGCTGTCGGGCTGGTCGAGCCCGGCGATGGCGCGCAACAGGGTCGACTTGCCAGAACCGCTGGGCCCCAACAACGCCGTCAGGGAACCGGAGGGCACGACGAAGTTGACGTTGTCCAGTGCCACGAAGTCGCCATAGCGCTTGCAGGCGTCCCGCACGATGATCGCGTTTTCGGTGCGGCCCGTCCGGGAGGCGGTCATGCCCATATCTCCTCGTCAGCCCCGGCCACTCGCGCCCGGCGGACGTCGAGCAGCACCTGAAAGATCAAGACCAGCACGGAAACCGCCATCAGCAGCGTCGACAGTGCGTAGGCCCCGTACTCGGCGCCGCGGTTATAGCGATCCGAGACCAGCAGTGTCAAGGTTTGTGACTTCCCCGGCAGGTTGGAGGACACCATGATCACCGCGCCGTATTCGCCGAGCGTGCGGGCGATGGTCAGGACGATGCCGTAGGTCAATCCCCACCGGATGGACGGCAGGGTGATCCGCCAAAAGGTCTGCCACCAACCGGAACCCAGTGTCGCCGCCGCCTCCTCCTGATCGGTGCCCAACTCGTGCAGAACCGGTTCCACCTCCCGCACGACGAACGGCAGGGTGACGAAGACGCTGGCGAGCACGATGCCGGGCAGACCGAAGATGATCTTGAACCCGAGGTCCTTCTCGACGAAGCCGAACGCGCCCGCCGATCCCCACAGCAGGATCAGCGCGACACCCACGATGACGGGCGACACGGCGAAGGGCAGATCGATGACCGCCTGCAGCACACCCTTACCACGGAATCGGTTGCGCGCCAGGACCAATGCGGTCGGAATGCCGAAGAGCACGTTCAGCGGCACCACGATGGCCACCACCAACAGCGACAGGTTCAGGGCCGAGATCGCCGCCGGGGTGCTGACCCAGTCGAGAAACTGGCCGAACCCCGGCCGAAAGGTCCGCCACAGGATCAGCGCGACCGGGACGACGACCAGCACGAAGACATATCCCAGCGCGACGAAGCGGATGAGGTAGCGCACGGGCAACGACGACGTCATGCGGCCAACTCCTGGCGCTTGGCGGCACGCGAGCCGACGATGCGCAGCACGAGCAAAACCACGAACGAGATCGCCAGCAACACAATCGAGATCGCCGCCGCGCCGGTGCGGTCGTCGTTCTCGATCAGGGTCCGTATCCACTGCGATGACACTTCGGTCTTTCCCGGCACCGCGCCACCGATCAGCACCACCGAACCGAACTCACCGATCGCACGCGAGAAGGCCAGCCCCGCACCGGATAACAGCGCGGGCGTCAGCGACGGCAGCACGACCGAGGTGAAGATCTTCGGCGCGGTGGCACCCAGTGACGCCGCCGCCTCCTCGGTCTCGCGATCGATTTCCAGTAGCACCGGCTGAACCGCCCGCACCACGAACGGCAGCGTCACGAAGGCCAACGCCACCGCGACGCCCCAGGCGGTGTGTTGCAGACGGAGGCCGACCGGGCTGTTGGTGCCGTAAAGGGCCAGCATCACCAGGCTGGCGACGATGGTGGGCAGCGCGAACGGTAGATCGATGATCGCGTCGACCAGCCGCTTGCCGACGAAGTCGTCGCGCACCAGCACCCAGGCGATCAGCAGACCGAACACCAGATTGACGACGGTCACTGAAGCCGAGATCGTCAGCGTCACCCGGAACGAGTCCAGCGCGGCGTTCGACGTGACCGCCGGCCAAAAGGCCTGCCAGCCACCACCGACGGCCTGCCACGCGATGGCGGCGAGCGGCAGCAACACGATCACCGACAGCCACACCACGGCCACGCCGAACCGAAGCGAAGTGCTGGCCGTTCCGCGACCGCGCAGCCCGCCACCCGCCGGTCCAACGTCGCCGCCCGCCCCGTCGAACCCGGGCCGGATCGCGCCCGGGCCCGGGGTGGTCGCCGCCGTCATCCGGTGGCCTGCGTGTAGATCTTGGTGATGCTGCCGGTGGTCTTGTCGAACAGCTGCGGGTCGGCCGCGTTCCAGCCGCCCAGGTCGGCGATCGTCCACAGCTTCGCCGGCACCGGAAACTGGTCACGGAATTCGGCGACGATGGCCGGATCGACCGGTCGGAAACCGGCCTGCGCCCACAGCTTCTGCGCCGCGGCGGTGTACTGGAAATTCTTGAAAGCGGTCGCCGCACCCAGGTGCGGGCTGGTGCTCACCACCGCCACCGGGTTCTCGATCTTGAAGGTCTGCTGCGGGATGACGTGTTCGACCGGCTCACCCGCCCGCTCGGTGGCGATCGCCTCGTTCTCGTAGCTGATCAACACGTCCCCGCTGCCCTGGACGAACACATCGGTGGCTTCCCGGGCCGATCCGGGACGCAGCTTGACGTGTTCGCTCACCAACTTCCTGACGAAATCGATGCCCGCCGCGCCGTCTTGGCCGCCGCTGCTCTTAACGGCGTACGGCGCCAGCAGATTCCACTTGGCCGAGCCCGAACTCAACGGGCTGGGCGTGACCACCTCGACGCCCGGCCGGACCAGGTCGTCCCAGTCCTTGATGTTCTTGGGATTACCCTTGCGCACCACCAGGGCAACCACCGACCCGAACGGAATGCCCTTGGTGGCGTCGGCATTCCACTCTTTGGAAACCTTGCCCGCCTTGACCAACCGAGTGATGTCCGGTTCGACCGAGAAGTTCACGACGTCGGCCGGCTTGCCGTCGACGACTCCGCGCGACTGGTCGCCGGAGGCGCCGTAGGCGGTGATCACCTGCACGCCCTTGCCCTCCTCGGAGGCATTGAACGCGGGAATCACCCTGCTCCAACCGGGTTCCGGCGCGGAGTAGGCGGCCAGTGTGAGGCTCGTGTGCGCGTTGACCGGGCCGCCCCCGCCAACGACATCGCTGGCACCACCACCACACCCCGCGAGGACGGCGGCGATCAGGGCGAGCGTGACCATCGGCCGCCAGCGCAGCGCGCCGGCGATGTCGTTGAGCATTCGGGCCTTCCAGTGCGGGGACTTACAGATATGGTCCCGTTGCTGCGGAAAGGCGCCTTAACCGACGGGAGACATCACGAACCCCATACCAGACCGCACACGGGTTTGGCAGTCAGCGACAACAGTGCACGAAGACATGGCGCTCCACGACGCCGGATGTCATATGCATGGCGGGAAGCCTAACAGGAATCGGCGGGCCCGCCACCGCGCGAGTGCCGAGCGGGCGACCTGTTTGCTCAGTGCGTCAGCCACCACGCGACGACCACCAGCACCACGAGCGAGACCAGAATCAACGTCACATGTGACCGGGGCATGCGCGTTACCCGGGCGTCTCACCCGCGTGGCGCGCACGGCGTATCAGGGCGATGCTCTTGCCCAGGAGGCCGTCGAGCAGGCCCGCGGTGACGGCCGCCACCACCAGCACGGCCGGCATCACCACCATGGCCTGGAGTACGAAAGCGAGCCCGGAAAGCCACAGCTCGTTGCCGTCCCACCAATTCAGGAACGCGGTCACGGGCTCACCCTATTCGGCCCTGCGGCGGAAAACCAATGTGCCAAGATCGGCGCATGCCTGCCCCGTCGTCCGCACCAGATGCAACGGCCTGCCTGATCGCCGGCGGCGGCCCGGCGGGCATGGTGCTGGGCCTGCTGCTGGCCCGCGCCGGAGTTGACGTCACGGTGATGGAAAAACACGCCGACTTCCTGCGTGACTTTCGGGGAGACACCGTGCACGCCAGCACCTTGCGGCTGCTCGACGAACTGGGTTTGGGCGCACAGTTCGCGCAGATTCCGCATCGCCTCATCGACACCGTCCACATGGAGATACAGAACGAACCGGTGGCGCTCGACCTGACCCGTCTTCCGGGCGCTCACAAGCACATCGCACTGGTGCCGCAATGGGACTTCCTGGAGCTGGTGGCCACGGCCGCCGAGGCCGAGCCGAGCTTCCGGCTGTTGCGCAGAACCGAGGTGACCGGTGTGATCCGGGACGCGGACCGCGTCGTCGGCGTCACCTACCGCGACCCGACCGGCGAGGTCAAGAGCATGCGCGCCGAGTTGACGGTGGCCTGCGACGGTCGCTCTTCGACGGTGCGTTCGGCGGTGGGCCTCGAACCACACAGCTTCGGCGCGCCCATGGACGTGTGGTGGTTCCGGTTGCCCCGCCACCCCGGCGATCCACGGGGACTGGCCGGCGTGCTGCGGGCCGGACACGCGGTCATCGTGATCGATCGCGGCGATTACTACCAGATCGCCTACATCATCCTGAAGGGAACCGACGCCCAGCTGCGGTCCCAGGGCATCGAAGCGCTGCACCGCGCGCTGGTCGGCATGGTGCCGTGGCTCGGTGACCGCGTGAAGACGCTGACGTCGTTCGACGACGTGAAATTGCTTGACGTACAGCTGAATCGGCTTCGCCGCTGGTATGCCGACGGTGTCCTGCTCATCGGCGACTCCGCCCACGCGATGTCGCCGGTCGGCGGGATCGGCATCAACCTCGCGGTGGCCGACGCGGTGGCCGCCGCCCGCATCCTGGCCGGCGCGTTGCGCGCGGGCCGGGTGCCCACCTGGCGGTTGGCCCGGGTGCAGGCGCGGCGCTGGGCGCCCACCGTGCTGCTCCAGACCGCGCAACGGCTGATCCACGCCAACGTGATCGCCGCGGCCGTCGGCGGAAACGAGCACCGTGCGCCGCTGGGCGTGCGGCTGGTGGGCCGATCCAGGGCACTGCGGCGACTGGTCGGCTACCTGGTCGCCATCGGCCCGCTGCCGGAGCACGCGCCGAGATTTGCCCGACGCCGCGGTTGACCGAGGATGACGCCACGTCGGCGAAAGAATGGACGCCGGGCCGCTCAACAGATGATGATGTCGGGATGGTCCTGCACGCCCAGCCCGACGACCAGCCCGCCGACGCCATGCCCGAGGAGGCATTCCAAGTGGCCCCGGCGGTCCTGCCGTCGTCCATCGACTTCAGCGCGCCGGCGCCCCTGGCTTCCAGCGGGGCACTGCGGAACCCGTTTCCGCCGATCGCCGATTACGCCTTCCTGTCGGACTGGGAGACGACGTGCCTCATCTCCCCGGCCGGGTCGGTCGAGTGGCTGTGCGTGCCGCGGCCGGACTCCCCCAGCGTGTTCGGTGCCATCCTGGATCGCAGCGCGGGCCACTTCCGGCTCGGCCCCTACGGCGTCTCGGTGCCCTCGGCCCGCCGCTACCTGCCCGGCAGCCTGATCATGGAGACCACGTGGCAGACCCACACCGGGTGGCTGATCGTGCGCGACGCACTGGTGATGGGGCCTTGGCACGACATCGAGCGCCGATCGCGGACCCACCGCCGCACGCCGATGGACTGGGACGCCGAGCACATCCTGCTGCGCACGGTGCGCTGCGTCAGCGGCACCGTCGAGCTGATGATGAGCTGCGAGCCCGCGTTCGACTACCACCGCGTCGGCGCCACGTGGGAATACTCGGCCAACGCGTACGGCGAGGTCATCGCGCGGGCGACCAAGCAACCCGACGCCCATCCGACCCTGCGGCTCACCAGCAACCTGCGGATCGGCTTGGAGGGCCGCGAAGCGCGGGCACGCACCCGGATGAAAGAGGGCGACGACGTGTTCGTCGCCCTGAGCTGGACCAAGCACCCGGCGCCGCAGACCTACGAAGAGGCCGCCGACAAGATGTGGCAGACCACCGAGTGCTGGCGGCAGTGGATCAACATCGGCAACTTCCCCGACCACCCCTGGCGGGCGTACCTGCAGCGCAGCGCGCTCACGTTGAAGGGGTTGACGTACTCGCCCACCGGGGCGCTGCTGGCGGCCGCCACCACATCGCTGCCGGAAACGCCGCAGGGCGAACGCAATTGGGACTACCGCTACGCGTGGGTGCGTGACTCGACGTTCGCGTTGTGGGGGCTCTACACGCTCGGCCTGGACCGTGAGGCCGACGACTTCTTCGCATTCATCGCCGACGTCTCCGGCGCCAACAGCAACGAGCGCCACCCGCTGCAGGTGATGTACGGCGTGGGCGGCGAACGCAGCCTGGTCGAAGAGGAGCTGCATCACCTGTCCGGCTATGACCACGCCCGGCCGGTGCGCATCGGCAACGGCGCCTACGACCAGGTGCAACACGACATCTGGGGCTCCATCCTCGATTCGTTCTACCTGCACTGCAAGTCCCGAGAGCAGATCCCCGAGAGCTTGTGGCCTGTGCTGAAGAAGCAGGTGGAAGAGGCCATCAAGCACTGGCGCGAGCCCGACCGGGGCATCTGGGAGGTCCGCGGCGAACCGCAACACTTCACCTCGTCGAAGGTGATGTGCTGGGTGGCGCTGGACCGCGGGGCGAAGCTGGCCGAGCGGCAGGGCGAGAAGAGCTACGCCCAGCAGTGGCGGGCCATCGCCGAGGAGATCAAGGACGACATCCTGCAACACGGGGTCGATTCCCGCGGGGTGTTCACCCAGCGCTACGGCAGCGACGCGCTGGACGCCTCGCTGCTGCTGATGGTGCTGACCCGCTTCCTGCCGCCGGACGACCCGCGGGTGCGCAACACCGTGCTGGCCATCGCCAACGAACTCACCCAGGAAGGCCTGGTGCTGCGCTACCGCGTGGAGGAGACCGACGACGGCCTGTCCGGCGAGGAAGGCACGTTCACGATCTGCTCGTTCTGGCTGGTGTCGGCGCTGGTGGAGATCGGCGAGGTGGCGCGCGCCAAGCGATTGTGCGAACGGCTGCTGTCCTACGCGAGCCCGTTGCACCTCTACGCGGAGGAGATCGAGCCGCGAACCGGCCGGCACCTGGGCAACTTCCCGCAGGCGTTCACCCACCTGGCGCTGATCAACGCGGTGGTGCACGTGATCCGCGCCGAGGAAGAGGCCGACGGCTCCGGGATGTTCCAGCCCGCCAACGCGCCGATGTAGTGGCGATCGCAAGCGCGGCTGTGGCGATCGCTAGCGCGGCGCCAGCCGGGCGACGCGGGTCGCCACCAGCAGCTCAAGCCGGGCGAAGCGGGTCGCACGAACGAGGTAGCGGGTCAGCTCAGCGCGCTCACCTTGTCTCTCATGATTTGCGCAATGTCCAGCGCGCTGGTGTCGATATCGCCCGATCCTTCTTGCGAGGCGCTCGTTGTGTTGAAAAAGTCGACCTCGACTTCGACGAGACAGTTGTCCCGCACACCGATGGCCCGCGCGGCGGGAACGGACGGTAAAGCCAAGGCAGGCGCGCTCCACTCGATCGAAATGGTCGCCGCGACAACGGAAGTGGCGGTTTGCACGTTACTGACCTTTACATGCAGCGGTAGCGTTGCGCCCAAGATGGGCACCGTCCTGCCATCGCATTCTTGCCACCGCCTCGAGAACGTCGCGAACAGGGTGCTCGCGTCGGCAGCCGTGGGCAAGCTGATAACAGCCTCTTTCACCCTGGTCACCGACGCAGCGGACTTAGCGGCCGGCCGCCACGTCTTGAGCGAGACCTCTTTCACGTTGGCGGATCGGTAGGCGGCCCCTTGCATCATCACTGCCACCCCGAGGCAATTTCCGGACCAACCCGACTTGTCGCCCTGCAACATCTGGGGGCCCCCGGAAACGGGAGGGGAGCGCGGGTCGAGTTCTAGGGGCTCCTTGACAATTCGGGACAGCGCGCTGCGGCCGAGCAGCACCCGCTTCAGGGTTTGCCCATTGAGGGACCGCGGCGCCAGGTTCGGCGCCGGTCGCGCTGCGCCACCGACCGTGACGGAGCAGCCCCCGGTCAGCATCAAGACGACCAGGACTGGTGCCACCCACCGACGGCTTGGTCTCCCGCCGCGTCCACGGGACAACCCGGCGACGAACGCGTCCCGCGACACGCTGATGCGGCAGATGCTTCCCATGCGCATCGCCGCTCACCTCCTGCCTATTCAAATCTTAGGTTTGGCGGTGCGACAAACTCCGTAGGCACACCGAAAGCACAGCTCAACCCCAGAAACGTCCCAGGTTGTCAGCCCGGGTGCCGCGTCAGCTCAGCGCGCTGACCTTGTCCATCAGCGCGTGCGCGAGGTCGATGGCGCTGCGGTGCACATCACCGGACCCCTCGTCGGACGGGCTCGTCGAATTGAAGAACGCCACGTCGACTTCGACGAGGCAGTTCCCGCGAACGCCGATGGCGCGCGCTTCGGGCCTGGGTCCGCTGGACGGTAGGCCGGGCAATTGGGTGTCGATCGAAAGGGTTGCCGCGACAACAGAATCGGAGACCCGCACGTCGGAAATGGTGTCCAAGAAGACGATCGCGGGGCGGTCGATGATGATGCTGGGGCGGCCGATCGTCACGGTCGTGCCGTCGCAGTCGCGCCATTGCTGCGAGAACTGCTGGAACAGCGTGGTGGCCCCGGCGGTGCTGGACAAGGCGACCACGCCCTCGGCCACACTGATCACCTTCGCCGGGCCGCGCAGGTTCCACCACGTCTCCCGCGCCGCGTTCTTGACGTCGCCGGATTGGTAGGCGTTCTTCACCATCATCGAAGTGACGCCGATGCAGTTGACGGGCGAGACCGCCCCGAAGGCCGGCGGCAACACCTCGGGCCCACCGAACCGCGCCGGAAGTTCGGTCTTGGATCCGAACGACTGGCCGAGCAGCTTATCCAGCTCACCGTCGTCGAGGAGCACCTTCTTGACGTCTTGCCCGGTGACCGGGTGGGGCTTCAATCCCGGTGCGGGCCGTGCGTTACCGGCGACGGTGCAGCCGGTGGCCAGCGCGATGGCCAGCAGGCAGGTGAGGACGGTCCGGCTGGTTCTCATCGGTTGCCGCTCGCGACTTGTCGGAGCACGGGTTCGCCGAGATGGCCGCTGCGCGTGGGTGCGCCGGCGCCCGTCGTGACAAATCCGTAGCCCAGCAGGTCGATACCAACCAAAGCAACGGCTCGCGTCAGCATCACGGCTACTTCTTGCCCTTGTCCCCCGCGGCGTCGGTGGACAGCGCCGCGACGAAGGCCTCCTGCGGCACGTCCACCCGCCCGATGGTCTTCATCCGCTTCTTGCCTTCCTTCTGCTTTTCCAGCAGTTTGCGTTTGCGGGTGATGTCTCCGCCGTAGCACTTGGACAGCACGTCCTTGCGGATCGCCCGGATGTTCTCGCGCGCAATGATTTTCGATCCTATCGCCGCCTGCACCGGCACCTCGAACTGCTGACGCGGAATCAGCTCCTTGAGCCTGGTGGTCATCTTGTTGCCGTAGGCCGAAGCCCCATCCTTGTGGACGATCGCACTGAAGGCGTCGACGGCCTCGCCCTGCAACAGGATGTCGACCTTGACCAGTTGGGCCTCCTGCTCGCCGGCCTCCTCATAGTCGAGGCTGGCGTAGCCGCGGGTCCGGGACTTCAGCGAGTCGAAGAAGTCGAAGATGATCTCGCCGAGCGGCATGGTGTAGCGCAGTTCGACCCGCTCGGGTGACAGGTAGTCCATGCCGCCCAACTCGCCGCGGCGCGACTGACACAGCTCCATGATGGTGCCGATGAACTCGCTGGGCGCGATGATTGTGGTCTTGACGACGGGCTCGTAGACAGTGCGGATCTTGCCCTCCGGCCAGTCCGACGGATTGGTCACGACGATCTCGGCGCCGTCTTCCTTGACCACCCGGTAGACGACGTTGGGCGACGTCGAGATCAGGTCCAGGTCGAACTCGCGCTCCAGGCGTTCGCGGGTGATCTCCATGTGCAGCAGGCCCAGAAAGCCGCACCGGAACCCGAAGCCCAGTGCCACCGACGTTTCCGGCTCGTAGGTCAGGGCCGCGTCGTTGAGCTGCAGCCTGTCCAGGGCGTCGCGCAGATCCGGGTAATCGGAGCCGTCCACGGGATACAGACCCGAGTACACCATCGGCTTGGGCTCCCGGTAACCCGTCAGCGCCTCGGTGGCGCCGTGCCGTGCCGTCGTCACCGTGTCGCCGACCTTGGACTGGCGGACGTCCTTCACGCCGGTGATCAGGTAGCCCACCTCGCCCACCCCCAGCCCCGCGCTGGGCTTCGGTTCGGGCGAGACGATGCCCACCTCGAGCAGCTCGTGGGTGGCGCCGGTGGACATCATCAAAATGCGCTCACGCGGGACGATCTTGCCGTCCATCACCCGGACGTAGGTCACCACACCGCGGTAGATGTCGTAGACGGAGTCGAAGATCATCGCTCGGGTGGGCGCGTCGGGGTCGCCTTGCGGATGCGGCACCAGCCGGACCACCTCGTCGAGGAGGTGAGCCACGCCCTCGCCGGTTTTGCCGGACACCCGCAGCACGTCGTCCGGCTCGCAACCGATGATGTGGGCGAGTTCGGCCGCGTAGCGGTCCGGGTCGGCCGCGGGCAGGTCGATCTTGTTGAGCACCGGAATGATGGTCAGGTCGCGGTCCAGGGCCAGGTACAGGTTGGCCAGCGTCTGCGCCTCGATGCCCTGGGCCGCGTCGACCAGCAGCACCGCGCCCTCGCAGGCCTCCAGCGCCCGCGAGACCTCGTAGGTGAAGTCGACGTGGCCGGGGGTGTCGATCAGGTGCAGGACGTGGTCCTCGTCTCCGACTTTCCAGGGCAGCCGGACGTTTTGCGCCTTGATGGTGATGCCGCGCTCCCGCTCGATGTCCATCCGATCCAGGTACTGGGCACGCATCATCCGCTCTTCGACGACGCCGGTGAGCTGAAGCATCCGGTCCGCCAGCGTGGACTTGCCGTGATCGATGTGGGCGATGATGCAGAAGTTCCGAATCTGCGCCGGCGCGGTGAAGGTCTTGTCGGCGAAACTGCTGATGGGAATCTCCTGGTCTGGACATGCTTGCGCCCGCTTGAACGCCGGCTCATTGGTATGTCCAGGGTATCGAGGCGGGGTGTCCGAGACATACTTGGACACAATCGGCACCCACCCGCCCGCGTCTATGCTGCGAATATGGCGTCGGCCCGCAAATCCCAGTGGAAGACGTTCCAGCGGTTCGCCGAAAACCTGGTTTTCGAACGGGCCCCGCGGCTGGCCCGGCACGTACAGAACTCACAGACCGTGCTGCGGGAACTGCAGCAGGCTGTGAAGATCACCGCGAACGTCATCGCCGCCGCCGCGCCGCAACCGCCCGCGGTGACCACGGGCCGTCCGGTGACCAGCACGAGCTTCCCCACCGCCCAGCGGGCGCGCAGGCTGGTCTACGCCCCGGACCTCGATGGCCGGGCGGATCCCGGCGAGATCGTCTGGACGTGGGTGGTTTACGAGGACGACCCCACCCGCGGCAAGGACCGCCCCGTGCTGGTGGTCGGTCGTGACCGCCGCGTCTTGCTGGGGCTGATGGTGTCCAGCCAGGAGCGCCACGCCGAGGACCGGGACTGGATCGGAATCGGTTCTGGCGCTTGGGATTACGAGGGCAGACCGAGCTGGGTTCGGTTGGACCGGGTGCTCGACGTGCCCGAAGAGAGCATCCGCCGCGAGGGCGCGATCCTGGATCGGGAGATCTTCGACCTGGTGGCCGAGCGGTTGCGCGCGGACTACTCCTGGAGCTGACCCGCGGCAATCACCCCCGCCCGGCGACGATGCACGCCGTGGAACGGCGTGAGAAGAAGCTGGGCAATCAGCCCTGCGTGATGTAGGACTGCAGCTGCTGCTGCTCGGCCTCGAGTTCCTCCATGCGGGTCTTCACCACGTCGCCGATGCTGACGATGCCGATCAGCTTTTTGCCGTCGAGCACCGGCACATGACGCACCCGGTTCTTGGTCATCAGCACGCTCAGGGAGTCGACCGTGTCGGCTTTCGTGCAGGTGGCGACGCTGGCGGTCATGATCTTCGACACCGGCCGGGACAGCACGCTGGCGCCATGGGTGTGCAGCTGACGCACGACGTCGCGCTCGGAGACGATGCCGACGACACCCTCGTCGCCGACCACCACCATGGCCCCGATGTTCTGATCGGCGAGGCCGGCGAGCAGCTCTTTGACCGTCGCTTCGGGGTTGATGGTCACCACCGCCGCGCCCTTGCTCCCCAAGACATCCGCAATCCGCATCAAGGCCTCCAGCCGGTTGTGATCCGCTTCACACCAGGCTACGGCTAACTCGCGCGGCGCAAAAGCCACGACGAGAACCGGTAGCCGATCCGTGTCCATACCCTGACCTCGTCGTCCGAAACCGGTGCGGGCACTCCACCGGATCGGATCGTCCGATTGCGCCACTGCGGAGGACCGCGGCCTGCAAGATAGGGGCCATGATCGAGATCACGCTGCTCGGGACCGGGAGCCCGATCCCCGACCCGAACCGGGCCGGGCCATCGACTCTGGTGCGAGCCGGCGGGCAGGTGTTTCTGGTGGATTGCGGCCGGGGCGTGTTGCAGCGCGCGGCGGCGGTGGGCGTGGGCGCCGCCGGATTGTCGGCACTGCTGATCACCCATTTGCACAGCGACCACATCGGAGACCTGGGCGACCTGCTCATCACCCGTTGGATCAGCACCTTCGCACCGGACCCCGCGCCGCTGCCGATCATCGGACCTCCCGGGACCGCGGAGACGGTCGAGTCGACGCTGCACGCATTCCGCCACGACATCGAGTACCGGATCGCTCATCACGCCGACCTGAACGCGCCGCCGGCGGTCGAGGTCCACGAGTGCACGGAGGGGGCGGTGTGGGACCGCGACGGCGTGTCGATCCGGGTGGCGCCGACCGATCACCGACCGGTGGCGCCGACGATCGGGTTCCGAATCGACTACGGGACGGCGTCGGTGGTGCTCGCCGGGGACACCGTGCCTTGCGCCGGCCTCGACCGGCTGGCGGCCGGCGCCGGCGCGCTGGTACACACCGTGATCCGCAAGGACATCGTCGGCAACATCCCGCAACAGCGGCTCCAGGACATCTGCGACTACCACTCGTCAGTCGAAGAGGCGGCGGCAACCGCCACCCGCGCGGGGGTCGGCACCCTCGTCATGACGCACTACGTGCCGGCCCTGGTGCCGGGCCAGGAAGAACAGTGGCGGGCTCTGGCGGCGTCGGAGTTCAGCGGGCGGATCGAGCTCGGCGACGACCTGCATCGCGTCGAAATCGACGCGCCGTAACGGTCATTTCCGGATGTCGTTGCGCCGCAACGGCAACAGCGCCCCGGCCAGCACCAGCCACGCCAGCGCCAGCACCCGCGCGATCGGCAGGATCACGCCCAGGTCCGGCCAGATCAACACCCCGGCCGCCGATTCCGCGAGGACGGCTGTCGCCAGGCCGATCCAGGCCACCGCTCTGGGAGTCAATCCCAGGATCAGGCTGGGCACTGCCATGCCCGCCACCAGCAGGCCCAGGGCCACGATGTGACCTGGGCCGCCGACCAGAAACACGAGGAAATAGAGCGCGCGAACCAACGCGGCGTCGCCGCTGACGTCCGCTCGTGACAGCGTCCAGGCCAGCAAGCCGGTCAGGCCCAGGGCACCCGCGGCCAAGATGCCGCCCGCCAGCGCGATCGTGGCTCCCGGGGCGGTGACGCCGAGTTGCCGCAACCGGGCGCTGGCCGTCGCCGCGTAGATCGCCAACGGCACCGATGACGCGAACGCTGCGGTGGCGACCACTTGCACCGCGACCGGATGGGCGCGGACATATGCCACAACCGCGTTCGCCGGCCCGTAGGGCAACGGCATGACGCCGCCCAGCGCGACTCCGATCGCCAGGCCGCCGAAGAGCAATCCCACGCTAATGACGGCAAGCAACGCCAGCGGGGGCCCGCCCTGTCGGCCGCGGCCGGCCACCGATCGATTTCCATGCTCCCGTGAATCGTTCATGTCGTGAACGATATCCCCGGGCGGCAAGCCTTGACAAGTCATTCTGAATGATTCACCTGTGGAATGATTCGCGGAGGCTATGATGTGGCGGTGTCGTCAGCCCACAGCGACCGTCCCGACGGCGTCGCCTTCCTGTTGGCCCAACTCGGTCATCACGCCGCGGCGCTGTTCGCCGAACAGGTGGCCACCATCGAGTTGAGCCCCCCGCAGGCTGGAATTCTGCGCGCCATCGGCGCCGAGCCCGGCCGCAGCCAGCAGGCCCTCAGCGCTCAGCTGGGCATGTTGCCCAGCCGCGTCGTCGTCTACGTCGACGAGCTCGAACAGCGCGGCTACATCGAGCGGCGCCGCAACCCTGACGATCGCCGGCTGCACGCCCTTTACCTCACCGCGGCCGGAAAAAGGCTGATGCGCAAGCTCTCCGAGCTCGCACGCGAGCACGAGCTCCGGTTCGCCTCCGAGCTTGACCCCGAGCAATATCGCACCCTGCGTGAGCTGCTTGCCGTGCTGGCGCAGCAGCAAGGCCTCACGCCGCACGTCCACCCGGGGTACCGCACGCTTCGCCCGGCTAAGCCAGGCGGGTGACCTCCACGACGACGTCGAGGTCGGTCGCCCCCTCACCGGAGTAGATGCCTTTCAGGGGAGGGACGTCGGTGTAGTCGCGGCCGGCGCCCACGCTGACGTATTGCTCGGAGATCTCGGTTCCGTTGGTGGGGTCATAACTCCACCACCCACCCGTCCACGCCTGAATCCAGGCGTGGCTGCGCCCGTCGACGGTGTCCCCGACGACGGCGTCGCGCTTGGGATGCAGGTAGCCCGACACGTAGTACGCGGGAATTCCCATGGCCCGCAACGACATCAGCGACAGGTGCACGAAGTCCTGGCAGACACCCTTGCCCTCGTTCAACGCATCCAGCCCCGACGAGTGCACGCTGGTCGTCCCCGGGAGATATTTCAGCGCGCCACGCACCCAGTCGGCCGCGGCCACGACGGCCTCGGCGGGCTGGTGCGACTTGGCGATCTTCTTGGCCATGGACGCCACCTTCTTGCTCGCCGGGGTGTGCCGGGTGGGGCGAAGCAATTCGTCGAACCGATCGATCACCGCCTCCGACTCCAGGTCGCCCCAGCCGACGTCGGTCACCGGCGGTTCCGGCCGCTCGGTCTCGACCACCGAGGACGACGTCACCGTGAGGTCGGTGTGCGGGGCGTGCAGATCGAATGCCGTTACGGCCGTGCCCCAATAGTCGACGTAGCGATAGGACCGAGTCGCCGGGATCGTTTCGACGCGATTGAGGATGACGTTCTGCCGGGTGTTCGACCGCGGGGTCAACCGCGCTTCGTTGTAGGAGGCGGTCACCGCCGACTGGTAGGCGTAGCCGGTGGTGTGCACCACCCGCAGCCGCCACATCAGGCGTCCCCCGGCCTGCCGGCCACCCGCGCGCGGTCGCCCGCGTCCGACCACGCCACCCAAGGAATGACGTGGAAGTACTGCGCGGACAACGCTTCTCCGACCTCGCTACATGTTCGCTGCAGGCCCGCCAGGCGGATCTCCAAGGTCTCCAGCAGCACACCGGGTTGCACGAATTCCAACTCGCTGCGGGCAAGGCCGAGCAACCGCTGCGCCTCGCCGGTGGCCCCGATCCGGCTCTGCCGATTGTGCAGCAGTTCGTCGAGGTTGTGTTCGGCCAGCCGCAGCGAATAGAACACCGAACGCGGGAAAAGCCGGTCCAGCAGCATGAACTCGACGACCCGGCCGGCGTCCAGCACACCGCGGTAGGTGCGCAGATAGGTGTCGTGCGCGCCCGCGGAGCGCAACAGCGTCACCCATGCCGGGGACGACGCGCTGTCCCCCACCCGTGAAAGCAACAGCCGCACCGTCATGTCGACCCGCTCGATCGCCCGGCCCAGCACCATGAAGCGGTACCCGTCGTCGCGGGACAGTGTCGAGTCGGCCAGACCGGCGAACATCGCCGCCCGGCCCTCGATGTACGACAGGAATTCATGGGGCCCAAGGCGTTTGGCGGCACGCTCGCGTTCGGCCAGGGCATGGTAGGTGGTGTTGAGGCACTCCCATATCTCGCTGGACGTCACTTCCCGCGCGGACTTGGCGTTTTCTCGCGCCGCCGTGATCGCGTCGACGATCGAACAACCGCCCGAAGCGTTGGTGCTGAAGGCCACCAGGTCGGTCAACGACCACAAGTCCAGGTCGTGGGTCGGAGGATCGATACCGAGCACCCGCAGCAGCAGCCGGGATGCCTGGTCCGGGTCGACGCTGGAGTCCTCGAGCAGCTGGTGCAGTACCACGTCGAGAATGCGCGCGGTGTCGTCGGCGCGCTCGACATAGCGACCGATCCAGAACAGCGCCTCGGCGTTGCGGGCCAGCATCAGCGCTTCGCCCGTCGCTGTTGTTGTTGGAGCTGCTGTTCCTGCGGTGATTCGGTGGGTTGCGACTGGGTTTGCGTCAACCGGGGCGCGCTGTCCACCACCGGGTCGGGCATGGAATCCGGGAGCGAGCGCACGACCTCCGCCGCGCCGAGTTCCCGGTCGCCTCCCGACGCGCGCGATGCCAGCACCCAGGTGTCCTTCGAGCCACCGCCCTGGCTGGAGTTGACCACCCGCGAGCCCTCGACCAGAGCCACCCGGGTCAGCCCACCGGGCAGCACCCACACGTCGTTGCCGTCGTTGACCGCGAACGGCCTCAGGTCGACGTACCGGGGCGCCAGGGTGTTGCCGACCTGCGTCGGCACGGTCGACAGCTCCATCATCGGCTGGGCGATCCAGCTGCGCGGATCGTCGCGAACCTTTTTGGCGACGGTGGCCAACTCTTTGTCGGATGCTTCCGGCCCGAACACGATGCCATAGCCGCCCGACCCCTCGACCGGCTTGAGTACCAGCTCGTCGATCCGGTCCAGCACCTCTTCGCGTTCGTCATCGAGCCAGCACCGGTAGGTCTCGACGTTGGCCAGCAGCGGCTTCTCCCCGAGGTAGTACTCGATGATGGTTGGCACGTAGGTGTAGACGAGCTTGTCGTCGCCCACACCGTTGCCGATGGCGCTGGAAATGACGACGTTGCCGGCGCGCGCGGCGTTGACCAGGCCCGCCACCCCCAGCACCGAGTCGGCGCGGAACTGCAGCGGGTCCAAGAAGGCGTCGTCGATGCGTCGGTAGATGACGTCGACCTGCACCTCGCCGTCGGTGGTCCGCATGTATACCTGGTTGTCCCGGCAGAACAGGTCGCGACCTTCGACCAGTTCGACGCCCATCTGGCGGGCCAGCAGCGAGTGCTCGAAGTAGGCCGAGTTGTACACCCCGGGGGTCAGCACCACCACGGTCGGGTCGGCCTCGTTGGTGGCCGCGGAATTGCGCAGGGCACGCAGCAGGTGGGAGGCGTAGTCGTCGACCGCACGCACCCGGTGGGTGGCGAACAGGTTCGGGAAGACCCGCGCCATGGTCCGCCGGTTCTCCATGACGTAGGACACGCCCGACGGCGAGCGCAGGTTGTCCTCGAGCACCCGGAAGGTGCCCTTCTCGTCGCGGATCAGGTCGATGCCGGCGACGTGGATGCGCACGCCGTTGGGCGGGACGATGCCCACCGCCTGGCGGTGGAAATGCTCGCAGGAGGTGATCAGGCTGCGCGGGATGATGTCGTCGTTCAGGATCTCCTGGTCGCCGTAGATGTCGTCCAGAAACATTTCGAGGGCCTTGACGCGCTGGATGATGCCGCGCTCCAGCCGGCTCCACTCGGCGGCCGAGATCACCCGCGGGACCAGGTCGAGCGGAAACGGCCGCTCCTGACCCGACAGCGAGAACGTGATGCCCTGGTCGATGAACGCGCGGCCCAGCGCGTCGGCGCGGGCCTGGAGTTCCGCGGCGTCCGACGGCGCGAGCTCGGCGTAGATGCCCTTGTAGGGTCCCCGAACGGTGCCCTGGGCATCGAACATCTCGTCGAAGGCCATCGCATAGATGTCCGACGACCCGTTATACCCGCCGAAAATGCGCTCGGCACGCGCAGCACGCAACCGCCGCCTGGTTTCCTCAAGCTGGCTCGGGAGACTCACTTTTTAGATGCTGCCTCACGTTGACGTTTTGCCAGGCCACGGGTTCCCGTTTTGGGAGAAAACGTAACCGACTGATAACCTGGGCAGTCGCTGTGGTGACATCCGGCGCCCCATACAAACGTCGAATCGGAGAAGGAAGTCAAGCGTGGCCAACATCAAGTCGCAGCAGAAGCGAAACCGCACCAACGAGCGCGCGCGACTGCGCAACAAGTCGGTGAAGTCTTCGCTTCGCACCGCCGTGCGCGCGTTCCGCGAGGCCGCCCACGCCGGCGACAAAGAGAAGGCCACGGAGTTGCTTGCGTCGACCAACCGCAAGCTGGACAAAGCGGCCGGCAAGGGCGTGATCCACAAGAACCAGGCGGCCAACAAGAAGTCGGCCCTGGCGCGGGCGCTCAACAAGCTCTGAACCCCGCCCGCGCTCATCGGTTCCGGTTGGCGGCCAGCTCGGCCACCTTCCTGACCGCCGATTCCAGCGCGTAATCGGCGTCTGCCACGGCCCCTTTGACGTTGGCATTGAGCGCCGCCACCACTTTCATCGCGGCCGCCACACTGTCGCGCGACCAATACCGCGCCTGCTTCTGGGCCTTCTGCACCCGCCAGGGCGGCATCCCCAATTGCGACGCCAGCCGATACGGATCGCCTGACAGCGGCCCCACCCGGCCGATCGTGTGGATCGCTTCGGCCAGCGCATCGGCCAACACCACCAGCGGCTCACCGCGCATCATCGCCCACCGCAACGCCTCCGTCGCTCCCGCGACGTCGCCGGCCACCGCCTTGTCCGCGATGTCGAACCCCTTCACCTCGGCTTTGCCGCTGTGGTAGCGGCGCACCGCGGCGGCGTCGACGACCCCGCCGGTGTCGGCGACCAGCTGTGAACAGGCGGCCGCCAGCTCCCGCACGTCGGAGCCGACCGCGTCCAACATCGCGGTCACGGTGCCCTCATCGACCTTGACCCGCAGCGCACGAAACTCCTTGCGGACGAAGTCGACCCGCTCGCTGGCCTTGGTGATCCGCGCGCACGGGTGGACGACGGCGTCGAGCGACTGCAACTCGGTGGCCAGCGACTTGGCCCGTCCGCCGCCCGAATGCACGACCACCAGAATGGTGCCCAGCGGGACGTCGGCCGCGGCCGCGGCGATCACCGCGGCGGCCTCCTTGCCCGCGTCGCCGGCGGCCTCCAGCACCACGATGCGCTCGTCGCCGAACAGCGACGGGCTCAGCAGTTCGGCGAGCTCGTAGGTACTGACGTCACCCGCCCGCATTCGGCTGACCGGCACGTCGGCCTCGTTGTGGGTGCCGGCCCGCTGGCGCGCCGACCGCAACACGTCGGCCACCGCCCGCTCGACCAGCAGCTCCTCGTCGCCCAGAACCAGGTGCAACGGCGAAACCTCGCTCATCCCACGATGGTGTCACGCCGGACCGACTACGCCGCTCCGGGATCCAACAGCTTCGACAACCACCAAGCCAGCGCGCCCAGGCCGACCGCGGCGCCTAACCAGCGGCGGCCGCGCAGCCGCGTGACCACCACGACGATCAGCGCGGTCAGCCCGGCGACCAGCAGCACTCCGGGTACCCCGGACGGAACGGGCACCGTCGCCGCGGGGGCGCCGGCCGACCATCGCGCCACCCGCACCACCCACCACAGTTCGGGGCCGGTGAAACGGATCAACAACTGCGCGCCGGACGGCCACGCCACGCTCAACACGGCCCCCGCGCTGCCCAGCACGGTGATCGGCACTATCACCGGGGCCGCCGCGAGGTTGGCGCCCACCGCCACCAGGCTGACTCGCCCCGAGATACCGGCCACCAGCGGAGCGGTCACCGCATGTGCGGCCGCGGCGATCGCCAGCGCGTCGGCGAGCGGCTCGGGCAGGCCTCTGCCCACCAGGCGCCGCGACCAGACCGGCGCGACGACGACCAGCGCGGCCGTCGCGACCGCCGAGAGCGCGAAGCCCACGTCGACGGCCAGCTGCGGCGCTATCCCCAGCAATCCCAGCACCGTGGCGCAAAGCGCCGGGATGGCTTGCCGCCGCCGCGAAGACAGCATCCCCGCCAGGGCGATGGCGCCCATCACGGCCGCCCGCAACACGCTGGCCGTCGGTTGCACCACGAAGACGAACGCGACCAGCGTCAGCGCGGCGAGGACGACGGCCGCGCGCGGGCCGAGCAGACGCGCCGAGAACAGCACGGCGCCGCACACGATGGTCACGTTGGCACCCGACACCGCCATCAGGTGGGTCATGCCCGCCGCGCGAAAGTCGCGGTCGGTCTCGGCGGTGACCGCCGAGGTGTCACCCAGGACCAGGGCCGGCAGCATCGCCGCCTGCTCGGCGGGCAGCGCGTCGCGAACGGCGGCGGCGAACCGGCCGCGCACCGCGTGGGCCGCCCGCTGCACGGCACCGGCGGTGCCCACGGTCGGGCGGCCCGACGCGTTGAGCACCGCGACCGTGAGGTCGCGACGGGTCGGACGGCCGATCCGTGCGGTGAACCGCACCGGCCGGCCCACCATCAGTCCATCGGCTTCCGATTCGAAGTCCGAGGCGCGCGCGAAAACGACCACCCGGCCGGAAATCTGCGCGGTGCGCAGGCGCTGCAGCGTGGCGCGAAACATGAGCCGGCCGCGACCCAACGACACCGGGCTCTCGGTGGGGGTGACCGTCACCGGGGCGGCAGTCCCGAAGGCCGCGGTGATCGGGTGGCGATCCACCGCTTCGGCCCGCAGCGCGACCGCGAACCCGAAGCCCGCGCCGGTGACCCCGACCGCGACCAGGCCCGCGCTGACGGCCCGCAGCCTTCCGGTTTCGCCCCGGCGGCGCGCGGCGTGCCACGCCAACGCGCCGGAGGCCGCGGCCAACACGACACAGCACGCCGCCACCACCCGGCCGATCGGCCACCAGATCCCGCCGGCGGTCACCACCCAGCAGGTGAGCGCGGCCGGCACCAGGCGCACATCGACGCGCGGCGCGCCCGATTCGACGAGACCGGAATCGTGCACGGGTGTCAGACACGGACCAGGGCGCGCAACTTCTCCAGCCGCGCCGGGCCGATGCCGTCGACATCGGCGAGCTGGTCGACGCTGGTGAACTTGCCGTTGGCCTGCCGCCAGGCGACGATCGCGGCGGCCGTGACCGGACCGACGCCGGGCAGGGCGTCCAAGTCCTCCGCGGTCGCGGTGTTGAGGTCGAGCACGTCGCCCGCCTTCGGCTTGACCGACCCCGTTCCCGGCCGCGGTGGCGGCGGCTTCGACGTCGGCGTCGAACCGGCGGCCACCGAGCTGCCCAAACCCGTCGGCTGCCCGGGCACGGGAGCGAGCCCGACGACGATCTGCTCGCCGTCGCCGAGCGGACGCGCCATGTTCAGCCCGATGGTGTCCGCACCGTTCACCGCGCCTCCCGCGGCCTGCAGCGCGTCGGCGACGCGGGCGCCGGGCGCCAGGGTGACCAGTCCCGGGCTGTGCACCAGGCCCACCACGCTCACCACGACGGGCCGGTCGGGGCCGGCGGGCGACTTCGGGCTCGCCGTCGCCGCCTTCTCGACCGGTGGCAGTTTGGCCGACATCACCGGTGGCGGCCGGTCGCGTAGCAGCGTGAACACCGTGACGAGCACGGCCAGCGCTGCCACGATCGCCAGGCCGACGGCACCGGCGCGCCCCGGGTCGGCGCGCAGCCTGGCCCACCAGCCTCGATCGGGGGACGCATCGGGCAGCCACCGCGGCAGCAACGAATTCTGGTCCTGGTCTGCCGCCTCCCCCGCCGCCGTCGACTCCGCGCCGTCGGGCTCGGCGTCCGGTTCGGCACCGAGTCGCCGCTGCAGACGCTCGGCGGCAAGTTCTGTTCGCATGCGCCGACCGTAGGTGCGCCCACCCCCCATATCGGGCCGGCCCGGCGGCGCCGCGACCCGGACTGTGGACTAAACCGAGGCTGTGCACAACCGCTGCGCGGCATGGGCCAATATGGAACCAAGAACGCATCGCCAGCCGGGCACTCATCCGACGCTGGCAGCCACGTTCCCCCAGAGGACAGGAGGCCGCCGTGCAACTGGCGCTCACACCGGAGGAAGCCGCGTTCCGCGACGAACTCCGCACCATCTACACCACCAAGATCCCGGAAGAGCTGCGCGAGCGGGTGCGCCGGGGCGCGGCGGAAGTGAACCGCGACGACATCGTCACCAGCCACAAGATCCTGCACGAGCACGGTCTGGCCGTGCCGAACTGGCCGGTCGAGTGGGGCGGCAAGGACTGGACGCCCACCCAGCACCAGATCTGGGCCGACGAGATGCAATTGGCGTGTGTCCCGGAGCCGCTGAACTTCAATACCAAGATGGTGGGCCCGGTGATCGCCGAATTCGGTTCGGAGGAGGTCAAACAACGCTTCCTGCCGCCGACGGCCAGCCTCGACATCTGGTGGTGTCAGGGGTTCTCCGAGCCGGAGGCCGGTTCGGATCTGGCGTCGCTGCGCACCACCGCGGTGCGGGACGGCGACAGCTACGTCGTCAACGGCCAGAAGACGTGGACCACGCTCGGCCAGTACGCGGACTGGATCTTCTGCCTGGTGCGCACCGACCCGCAGGCGCCCAAGCGTCAGGCCGGCATCTCGTTTCTGCTGTTCGACATGAACACGCCGGGCATCACGCTGAGGCCCATCAAGACGATCGACGGCGGCCACGAGGTCAACGAGATCTTTTTCGAAGACGTTAGGGTACCCACCAATCAACTTGTGGGACAAGAGAATCAGGGCTGGACGTACGCGAAGTTCCTCCTGGGCAACGAGCGGACCGGCATCGCCGGCGTGGGGCGGACAAAAGTGCGCCTGGCCGAGGTGAAGAAGCACGCCGCGGCAACCGGGGTGCTCGAAGACCCGTTGTTCGCCGCCCGGCTGGCCGAGGCCGAAAACGAGCTCCTGGCACTGGAACTCACGCAGTCGCGGGTGGTCACGGATTCCGCGAACGGGCAGCCCAATCCGGCGTCGTCGGTGCTCAAACTCCGCGGAAGCCAGCTGCAGCAGGTGGCCACCGAACTGCTCGTCGAGGTGGCCGGCCCGGACGCGCTGCCCGCCGACGGGGAGGGCATAGCTTCTCCGGACTGGGCGCAACACAGTGCGCCGCACTACCTCAACTACCGCAAGACGTCGATCTACGGCGGCAGCAACGAGGTGCAGCGCAACATCATCGCGTCCACCATTTTGGGATTGTGAGGCAGCCATGGACTTTCAGTTGACCGACGAGCAGACACTGCTCCGCGACACGACCCGCGATCTGCTGTCGCGCAGCTATGACCCGGAGAGCCGCAACAAGGTCATCGGCTCGGATCTGGGCTGGAGCCGTGAGGTATGGAGCCAGCTGGCCGACACCGGGATCCTCGGCCTCGGTTTCGACCCGGACGAGGCGGGCCAGATCGAGATCATGGTCGTGCTCACCGAGGCGGGGCGCCGGCTGGCCCCCGAACCGATCCTGCACGCCGCGCTGGCGCCGGGTGCGCTGATCGCCGAGTTGGGCACCGACGCCCAGAAAGAACAGCTCGACGACGTCGCGTCCGGCCAACGGCTGCTGGCCTTCGCCCACCTGGAACCGGGCCAGCGCAAGCCGACCGCAGAGGTGGGGACCAAGGCTGTGCGGCAGGGCGATTCATGGACACTGAGCGGACGCAAGAACCCGGTGCTCGCCGGCGACTGCGCCGACACCCTGGTGGTCAGCGCCGCCTTGCCGGACGGCGGCACCGGCCTGTTTCTGGTCGACGCGGGCCCGGACAGCACCTCCGTCACCCGTCGCCCGTACCGCACATTCGACGGACAACGCGGGGCGCAGGTCGACTTGGACGACGCACCCGCCGAACCCCTGGGTGAGGCGGTCGACGCCTCGCGGGCCATCCGCGACGCCATCATCCGCATCCAGTCGGGGTTGTGTGCCGAAGCGGTCGGGGCGATGGAGGAAGCGCTGCGCCTGACCACCGACTACCTCAAGACCCGCAAGCAGTTCGGCGTCACGCTCAACAAATTCCAGGCCCTCACCCAGCGGGCGGCCGACATGTATGTGTCACTGGAACTGGCCCGCAGCATGAGCCTGTACGCATCGATGTCGATCGCCGACGGCAACCTCGACCCGGTGATCGCCTCGCGCGCCAAGCTGCAGATCGGCCGCTCGGGCCGGCACATCGCGCAGGAGTCGATCCAGTTGCACGGTGGAATCGGTGTGACCGCCGAATATCCGGTCGCCCACTATGCGGCCCGGCTCACCGCGATCGAGCACACTCTGGGCACCTCCGGGGACCACCTGCACAATTTGATCGACCACATCGGCGATCACGACTTGGCCCGTCTCTAGCCCGTGGCCGAGCCCGCCAAGCTGACCGAGAAGGTCGTCGCGTTCCTGTCAACCGGCACTCGCACCGGCATGCTCGGCTACGTTGCCGCCGACGGCCGGCCGCTCGTCGCGCCGGTGTGGTTCGTGGTCGACGGCGACCGGCTGGTGTTCAACACCGGCCGCAACACGTCAAAAGGCCTTGCCCTGCATCGTGATCCGCGGGTGGTGATCTGCGTCGACGATCCTCATCCGCCGTATTCCTTCGTTCAGGTGCAGGGTGTGGCGACGCTGAGCGAGGACCCGGCGGACCTGCTGGACATCGCCACCCGCACCGGCGCGCGGTATATGGGCGCCGACCGCGCCGAGGAGTTCGGCCGCCGCAACTCCGCTCCCGGCGAACTGGTGGTGCGCGTGCGCCCGACCAAGGTCATCGCCGGTTTCGATATCACCGACTGAGAACTGAGAATCGGTTCGTCGCGGGACTATGCGGATCCCGGCGCACCGACCGTTTCGACACCGCTTGCCTCCGGGACCGCCTCCGGCACCTGGCTGGCCAGGTACTCGGCGAGCGAGCTGATCGTCGGATAGTCGAAAATCGCTGTGGCACTGATCGTGAACGCGCCACCGAATTGGCCGTACAACCGGTTACGGAGTTCGACCGCCATCAACGAGTCGGTACCCAGGTCCAGGAACCGGCTGGTTGCGGCGGGCGGTTGCGCGAGCCGCAGGAACTGCCGCACCTCCTGCTGCAGGAATTCCGTCAGGAAGCTGACTCGCTCCGCCTCCGGTACCTCGTGCAGCTTCTTGAGTAACTCGCTGTCGCCGGGAGTCGTCGCGGCGGCGCTCGGCAACAAGTGGTCGAGAATCGGTGGGCGCGAACCGCCCAACATCTTCGCCGCGCGCTGCCAATTGGCTTTGATCACGGTCGCCTGCCCCGTTCCGTGGGCGAGAACCTCACCGAGCGCATTGAGGGCGGCCGCGGGCTCCATCGAAACCAGGCCCTGCGCACCGAGATTGGCGCGCGCCGCCTCCGAAGCGGCCATGCCGCCCTGCGCCCAGGGACCGAAGTTGACACTGGTCGCGGGCAGGCCTCGCGCTCTGCGATCGGCGACGAGCCCGTCGAGCAGCGCATTGGCGGTCGCGTAGTTTGCCTGGCCCGGTGAACCGAGCACGCTGGAGATCGACGAGTAGACGATGAAGAACTCGAGATCATCTTTCCGGGTCAATCGGTGCAAATTCCAGGCGCCCAGCGCTTTTGGCAGCAGGGCCGTCCGGAAACGTTCGACACTCTGCTGGGGTAGCAGCGCGTCGTCGAGCACGCCCGCCAGGTGCGCCACCCCCGCCAGTGGCGGCATCTCCGCCCGGATCCGCTCCAGCAGTTCCTCGACCTCGGACTCGTCGCCGATGTCGGCAGCAAAGGTGTGGACACGGCACCGGTAGCGTTCGGTGATGTCGGCGATGGCCTGTTGTGCGTGCGCATCGGGGGTGCGGCGGCCGGTCAGCACGATGTCACCGGCACCGAGTTGGGCCAGGTAGGACGCCGTGTGCAGGCCGAGGGCGCCGAGGCCTCCGGTGATCAGATAGGTCCGATCGCCTTGCAGTTGGAGCGGGTTCGGCATCTGCAGCACGATCTTGCCGATATGCCGCGCTTGCTGCATGCGGCGGAACGCGGTCTTCGCCTCGGTCAGCGGGTAGATCTCGGCAGGCAGTGGCGCCCACTCGCCGCTTCCCAACCCGTCCGACACCTCGGCCAGCAATTGCCGGATGCGTTCTGAGTCTTGCAGGATGGTTCCGTCCAGGGCAACGACTTCGTAGTGGATGTCGGGACGGGCCGCCGCCATCTTCTCATGCGTCCAGATGTCCCGCTTGGCGATCTCGGCGAAACGACCATTGCGGGCGGTGGCCCGCACGGTCGCTTCGACAAAGCCCTCGTTGGTGAGGCTGTTGAGCACCACGTCGACGCCGGCACCGTCGGTGTCGACGAGGATCTGGTCGGCGAAATCCGTTGTGCGCGAATCGTAGACGTACTCCACACCTAACTTGCGCAGGGTCGCGCGTTTGTAGGTGCTGGCGGTGGCGAACACGATCGCGCCGTGCTGCTGCGCCATCTGAATGGCAGCGAGGCCGACGCCGCCACTTGCGGCGTGGATGAGCACGCGATCACCGCGCTTGAGCTGCGCCCAGTCAAACGCGAGCCGGGCCGTGAGTGCGGCGGCCGGAATGCTCGCCGCAGCTACCGCGCTGAGCCCGTGCGGAACCGGCGCCAGCAATTGAGCAGGCACGTTGATCCGGCTGGCAAACGCTCCCTGCATGAAGCCGAAGACGCGTTGGCCAACCTCGAATCCGGTGACCCCGGCACCCGACTCCGTCACGATCCCGGAGAAGTCGCCGCCGATCAGCCCCGGATCGCCCGGGTAGAGGCCCAACACGTTGAGCACATCCCGGAAGTTGAGACCGGCGGCCTCGACCCGAACCTGCACCTGGCCCGCGGCCGGGGGCGGCACCTCCGTCTCGGCGAGACGCAAGTTGTCGATCGCGCCGCGTTCGGTCGGCGCCAGGACATAGTCGCCCGCGCGCGGCACCGCGAGATGCCCGCTGCGCGCCCACGGCAGTAGCCTGGACGCCAGGAACTTCCCTTGTCGCAGTGCGAGTTCCGGTTCCTGCAGAGGCGTGCCGGATGCGCCGAGCAGGCCGGCCAGCGAGTGCACCGCCTCGTCGGATCCGTCATGGTCGGTCAACCTGCAGTGCAGCGTCGGCTGCTCGGCGATGATGGTGCGTCCCAGCCCCCACAACGCCGCCTGCACCGGGTCGACCTGCTCGCCGGGCTCGGTCGCCACTGCCCGTTCGGTGATAATCCACAGTCCCCCAGGCAGTTTCACCGTCTCCTGGGCCAGCAGGGTGCGGACCGCGCTGAGGAGGCTGCCGATGTCTTTCTCCAGCCGCGCGCCGAACTCATCGCTCGACTCCTCCGCGTTCGGTCGACCGGTGCCGCGCCAGACGATGCCGGTGATGGGCGCACCGCTCTCCTGCGCTTGTGCGAACAGCCGCTGCCAATCCTGCGGACCCATCGCCCCGTTGGACTGGATGCAATTCGGCAACTCGGCCGCCAGCTCGTCGAATCCGGCGATCAACCAACTGCCGTGGATATTTTCGGCAGCCACGGTATCGCCGCCCGACGCCGGCGCCGGCACCTCGTGCCAGCCGAGGGTATACAGCAGCCGGGCAACGTCGCCGCCAAGCCCACGCAGCAACGCTTCGCGGGGCGCACGCTTGACGGTGAACTCGCGTATTCCGCCCAGATGGTGACCGTCACGATCCACGAAATCGAGATCGAAGACCTGGGTTTCGCTGTCGACGCCGCCGGTGCGCCACCTCGCCCGGCAGTAGAACCGCCGCGGCATCCGCTCCTGGAGCATCACCCGCCCATACCGCAGCGGCAGAAAGAGATCGGGAACCGCTCCCTGTTCGGTCGCGGCGAGAAGCGCCGGAAAGGCCGGGAAGGCGACGCCGGTGCACAGGTCCAGCAATACCGGATGAACCGGCTCGCTTCCCAGCTGTTCGGCGAGTTCGTCTCCGACCACGACGTCGCCGACCGCCTCACCTTCACCCACCCACAGCGACTTCAGCGAGGTGGCCCAGGTGGGCCCCCATGCCAGCTCCATGTCGGCGAAGGTCTCGAACAGCTGCTGCGGACGGGTGCGGTTCAACCGCTCGATCGCGGCGTCGACGGAATCCGCCGGGTCGGATGCCGGCTCATCCTGCATATCGGTAACGACCGTGCCATCCGCGTTCAACGACCACTCGGCGTCGCGGATACCGTACGGGCGGCTGTGCACTTGGAAGGTCCAGCCACCACGGTCCTCGGCGGGATGCAATGTCAGCTGCACCTCGCGAGAATTCTTGTCCGGCAGGATGATCGGCTCATAAAAGAAGACGTTTTGCACCTGAGCCGGCGTCCCGACCGCGGCAAGTGCCATGGCCGCGTATGTCGCTCCCGGAACAACGACGGTGCCGTAGATGACGTGATGGGACAGCCACGGCTGCGTTTTGACCGACAGCCGGCTGGTATAGACGATGTCGCCGGAGGCGAGATCCTTTGCGCTGCCGAGAATTGCGGATACGGGAGCGCCCTCGACGCCGGTGCCGCCGACGCCGGAGGACGCCTTGGGCCAGAAGTGACGGCGCTGGAAGGGATAGGTCGGCAGGTCAAGTCTGCGGCCTGGTAGCTGGTGCAGCGCGGCGAAGTCGGGCCGATGCCCGGCGACATAGGCCGCCGCCAGCGCTTCGGCCATCTGACGCCTGGCGCCGGCGCCCTTGCGCAGGGAAACGATCGCGCGGGGCGGCGCCGAGTGTTCCGGCCAGACCTGCACCGCGGCCGCGGTCAGGATCGGTTGCGGACCGATCTCCATCAACACCGAGCATCCCAGCGCCGCCACCGTGCGCACACTTTCGGTGAACTGCACCGGCTGGCGGGAATGCCGCCGCCAATATTGCGCGTCCAGCGGGGTTTCGGCCGTGAGCAGCGCGCCGGTGCGGTTGCAAACCAGTGGCCGGGTCGGGGTGGCGAACTGCAGTCGCGCGGCATACGACTCGAATTCGTCGAGCACCGGCTCCAGCAACTCCGAATGGAAGGCGTGACTGGTGTCCAGCCAGGTGCAGCGGATCCCATCATCGCTGAAGGCCGCGACGACCTGTTCCAGGTCGGTGCCCGGACCCGACAACACCGTGTTGCGGCCGTTGTAGGCGGCGACCGAAACCCCGGGGAATCGGTTGGCGGCGTCCTCCACGTTCTCGGGGTCGGCGAACACCGCCACCATCCGGCCGCCCTCGGGCAGACTGCCGAACAGCCGGCCGCGTTCGGCCATCAACCGTGCCCCGTCCTCGAGACTGAACACTTCGGCCACACACGCCGCCGCATACTGGCCGACGCTGTGCCCGAGTACCACGTCGGGCTCGACGCCCCACGACTGCCACAACCGGGCCAGGCCCATCTCGACGGCGAAGAGCGCCGGCTGAGCAAAAGAGGTGTGCCGCAGCATTTCTGCGGCTCCCCCGCCGGCACCCCTGTCGGCGTTGAAAAGGACCTCCAGCAGCGGGCGCGGCAGCATACCGTCGACCGCTTCCGCGCACCGCGTCACCGTGTCGGCGAAAACCGGCTCCGCGTCGAACAGCTCGCGAGCCATCCCCGGATACTGGCTACCCTGCCCGGTGAACAACCACGCCGTCTTCGGCGGGTCCGCGCACTCGCCGCGTAGCACACCCGGTCGCAGCCGGTTCTCGGCCAACTCGGCCAGCACCTCGCGGGCGCCGTGCACCGAATCCACGACTAGCGCGACGCGGTGCTCGAAGTGCGAACGCCCGACCCCGGCCGTGAAGCACACATCGGCGATGTCGGCGTCGGGGTGCGCGTCCAGCCAGGCCCCGTATCGCTGCGCCATCGCCACCAACGCCTGCGGTGAGCGCGCCGACAAGGGAAACACGCCGATTCGTTCGGCCGAGGCATCCGACACCGGTGCCACCGGCACGTCGTCTGCCGGGTCGCCGCTCACCGATTGGCCTGGCGCCTCCTCGATCAGCACATGCGCGTTGGTACCGGTGAATCCGAACGAACTCACTCCGGCCCGGCGCGGCCGGCCGCCGGCCTGCCAGGGCATCGCCCTGTCAACGACCCGCACGGGCAGGGAGTCCCACGGAATATGCGGTGACGGATTCTTGAAGTGCAGGTTCTGCGGCAGCACTTCGTGCTGCAGAGACAGCACGACCTTGATCAAACCCGCGACCCCCGCGGCCGATTCGAGGTGGCCGAGGTTGGTCTTCGCCGATCCGATCAGCAGAGGCCGGTTCGGATCCCGGTCGGCGCCGTAGACGGCCGCGGCGGCCTGCACCTCGATCGGGTCACCCAGCGAGGTGCCCGTGCCGTGCGCCTCGAGGTAATCGACCTCTGCACCGCTGACACCCGCACGGGCCAGCGCTGCGGAGATAAGCCGTTGCTGGGCACCACCATTGGGTACCGTCAAACCGCTGGAGGCGCCGTCCTGATTGACCGCGCTGCCGCGGATGACCGCGCAAATGCGGTCGCCGCTGCGCTGCGCATCACTCAGCCGCTTGAGCACCAGAATTCCGCATCCCTCGCTACGCACATAGCCGTCGGCGGCGGCGTCGAAGGTCTTGCATCTTCCGTCGGGCGACAGCATCCTGGCGCGTGAGGCGGCGACGATGGATGCCGCGCTCAGCAGGACGTTCACCCCGCCGGCCAGAGCCAGATCGCAGTCGCCGGAGTGCAACGCCTGGCAGGCCTGATGGACGGCGACCAGCGACGAGCTGCACGCGGTGTCCACCGCCACCGCCGGTCCTTCCAGCCCCAGCGCGAAGGCGACTCGACCCGCGATGGCATTGAGCGCATTGCCCGTGATGAAGTGAGCTTCGATGCTCTCGACCGAGTCTCGCGACAGCAGGTGCGAGTACTCGTTGGCAGCGACGCCCACGAAGATGCCGCTTCGGCTGCCGCGCAAAGCGGCCGGGGAATACCCGGCGCGTTCCAGGCCCTCCCAAGCGATCTCGAGCATCAGCCGCTGCTGTGGATCCATCCACACGGCCTCGCGCGGGGAGATACCGAAAAACTCCGGGTCGAATCCGTCGATTCCGTCGAGGAATCCGCCGCTGCGGCTGTAGATCTTGCCCGGTGTCTCTGGATCCGGGTCGTAGTACTCGTCGATCTCGAAGCGGTCATCCGGGATCTCCCGGATCGCATCGACACCACCGGACAGCACCTCCCAATACCCTTCGGGATCGGGCGAGGCCGGAAAACGGCACGCCACCGCGACGATAGCGATCGGCTCGTCGGCGGGCCCGGACGCTACCGCCGCCGGCGGGGCAACCGCCTTGGCACTCGACTGTGCGCCGAGGCCCAGGACGTCGTTGAGCACGTACCGCGCCACGTCGCCGACGCGCGGATAGTCCATCGCGAGGGTCGCCGGCAGTTCCCTGCCCACCGCGTGCTCGACCCGGCGCCGCAATTCGACGGCCATCAGCGAATCCATGCCGAGGTCGAAGAATCCGGCCTCCTCGCGGATCTCCGCCGCGTCGATCCGTGTCACCTCCGCGACGACGTCACGCAGGTACTCCACGAGAAGTTTCTTCCGCTGCTGCACCGGAGCCAGGGTGAGCTGTTCGACCAATAGGGTGTTCCCCGAGGGCGACGGCACCGTCACCGACTCAGGCAGCTCCCCTGCGAGATCCGCCAGGAATGACCGCTGCCCCGCCTGCTGGTAGAGCGGCAGGAAACGGGCCCAGTCGATCCGGGCTACCACCCCTTGCGTTGCGGAAGCCGCGATGAGGTCGGCCATTCCGGCCAGGGCGTCTGCGGCCGGCAGTGTGCGGACCCCGCGCTGCTCCAATCGCGCGCGGACCTCTTCGTCGGCCATCCCCGCCATCCATGGACCGAAGTTGACGCTGATCCCCGGCACACCCTGCTCGCGTAGCCGAAAGGACAATCCGTCGAGGAAGGCGTTAGCGGCGCCATAGGCGGTCTGGCCGAAGCTGCCCCACACCGAGGCGATCGAGGAGGTGCTCAGGAAGAAGTCCAGTGGCAGCTCCGCGGCGGCTTCGCTCAAATGCCAAGCGCCCCAGACCTTGCCCGCGAAGACTCGATCCACTTCGGCGTCGTCCAAGCCGCGCAGCGGCGTGGTGCCGATCTCGCCCGCGGCATGGACGATGCCGGCCAGCGGCGGCAGTTCGGCCTGCACAGTGGCCAGCAGGCGAGCGACGTCGTGCGGATTGGCGACATCGGCCGCCAGCACCCGGATTTCGCAGTCCGACCGTTCGCATATGGCATCTATCCGCTGTCGCGCCACATCGCCGGGTGATCGTCGGCCGGTCAGCACCAGGTGGCGGGCGCCGTGGTCGGCCAGATACCCGGCGACTTCCAATCCGACCCCGCCCAGCCCACCGGTCACCAGATACGTTGCGTCATCACGTAATGCGAGCGGTGTGGCGATGGGTTGCCCTGCGCGCCGCGTCAGCCGGGGAACGTACACACCTTGATCTCGTAGCGCGACTTGGTCCTCGCCCTTCGTTCCGGCCAGCACGTGGCTGATCAACCGGGTCCACTCGTCGGCACCGCCTTCGGACAGATCCGCCAGCCCGCCCCACAGCTGTGGGTGCTCCAGGGAGGCGGCGCGCCCGAACCCCCATAGACAGGATTGCGCCGGCGATACGCTGTCGGCGTCCGTAACGCATTGTGCACCACGGGTTATCACCCAGATGGGTGCGCGGAGTTCGGCGGCAGCCGCCGCGCGAAAGAGCCGACGTGATCCGCTCAGAACGCGGTGTTGCATCCGCAACAGGGAGCGCATCGATGGTGCATGGTCTCGTTCGAGGGCCGCGCAATGCAGGATGCGTAGCGTCGACTCGTCCGCTGCCGCGGCGCGTAGCGCCACTTCCAGCCGTTCCTCGTCCGCGTCGGATGTCGGCAGCCCGACGATTCGAAACGGCCGGCCCTGGGCGGTCAGTGCGTCGACCAACGGCGCAGTCGCCTCGGCGTCATCGCTGATCACGAGCCAGTCAAATCCGGCGCCTGCCTCCGCACCGGCGGGCGCGGCCTTCTCCCAGCGGATCTCGTAACGAGCGTCCGTGATGGACTGGGTCTCGCGCTGCGTGTTGTGTCGCGCCGCCAGCCTGGCCAGCACATCGGTGGTCTGCCGATTGGCATTCGGACCGTCGAGCAGCGCGGCGAGTTCCTCGATGCGGCCATCCTCGAGAAGCCGGACCGCGTCGGTGCGCGTGGCCTCGGTTCTCGCGGTGGTCTCGGTGGGCCGGACGTCCTTGTCGCGGAACCAGTACTGGCGGTGCTGGAACGGATAGGTGGGCAGGTCGAGCTTGCGCGTCGGTCCCTGCTGCAGAGCGCCGAAGTCGGGCAGGTGTCCGCAGATGTACGCGTTGGCAAGGGCTTCGGTGATCTGGCGGTGGTCCCCGCCGTTTCGACGCAACGACGCGATCGCCCGGGGCGCGGTGGCCGGGTCGGGCCATGCCCGCAGAGCCGCGGCGGTGAGCACCGGTTGCGGGCCCACCTCCAGCAGCACCGCGCAGCGGAGATCGGCCAGGGTGGCCACACTCTTGGCGAATTCGATCGGCTGGCGCGCGTGGCGGCGCCAGTAGGGGCCATCCAGTTTCGCATTCCTGCCGAGAGCGGCGCCGGTACGGTTGCACACCAGAGTCCGCTGTGGCGAGCCGAAATTGAACCGGCCCGCGTACGACTCGAATTCGTCGAGGGCCGGATCCAGCAGCGCCGAGTGGAACGCGTGGCTGGTGTCCAGCCAGTCGCACCGAACACCGTCGGCGCTCAGGCCGGCCACCACCCGGTCCAGATCCTCTGCGGGTCCCGACAGCACGGTATTGGCACCGTTGTAGGCGGCCACAGACAGCCGCGTGAACTCGTCGGTGCAGCCCTCGACCCGCTCCGCGGCGGCGAAGACCGCGACCATCCGGCCACCCGCCGGCAAATTGCCGAAAAGGCGCCCGCGTTCGGCGAGCAGCAGCGCTCCATCCTCGAGGCCGAACACACCGGCGACGCAGGCGGCCGCATACTGGCCCACGCTGTGACCCAGCACCACGTCGGGTTCGAGGCCCCACGATTGCCAGAGCCTGGCCAAGCCCGTCTCCACGGCGAACAGGGCGGGCTGGGCGTAGCTGGTCTGCCGCAGCGTGTCCTGGCTATCCGGATCGAAAATGACTTCCAGCATTGGCTTTTCGAGCACGTCATCGACCACCGCCGCGCATCGGGTCATCGTCTCGGCGAACACCGGCTCGGTCTCGAACAACTCCCGGGCCATGCCGGCGAACTGGCTGCCTTGACCCGGGAACAACCACGCCGTCTTCGGCTTGTCGTCGCATGCCCCCCGCATCAAACCGGGTGCCGGGCGGTCATCGGCCAGCGCGCCGAGTAACTCGGTGGCTGATTCCGTCGAATTCACCACCAACGCGGCCCGGTGCTCGAAGTGGGCTCGCCCAGCGCCGGCGGTTAAGCACACCTCCGACAAGTCGGCATCCGGATGCGCGCTCAACCAGCTGCGGTATCGATCGGCGAGCTGCACCAAGGCGGCCGGGGTGCGCGCCGACAGCGGCAGCACACTGAAGCGTCGGTCGTCGGGCTCCTCGACGGGTGCCGCAGCACGACGGCCCACTTCACCGGGTGCTTCCTCGAGGATGACGTGCGCGTTGGTCCCGGAGAACCCGAAGGAACTGACACCCGCGACGCGGGGCCGACCGTTGCGTTCCCACTCGGTGGCCTCGTCGACGACCCGCACCGCAAGCCGGTCCCACGGGATGTACGGCGACGGATTGTGAAAGTTCAGGTGCTTCGGCAATAGCTGGTGCTCGAGCGAGAGGACGACCTTGATGATCCCGGCGATCCCCGCGGCCGCCTCCAGGTGCCCGATATTCGTCTTCACCGACCCGATCAACAGCGGCCGATCCGCGTCGCGTCCCTCGCCGAACACCGTGGCCGCGGCCTGGACTTCGATCGGATCACCCAGCGACGTCCCGGTCCCGTGCGCCTCCAGGTATCCGACGTCGCGGGCCGAGACACCGGCACGCTTTAGCGCTTCGGCGACGACGCGCTGCTGGGCGACGCCGTTCGGCACGGTCAAACCACCCGATGCGCCGTCCTGGTTTACCGCACTGCCCCGGATCACGGCGCGAATCCGGTCACCGTCGCGAATCGCGTCGTCGAGCCGTTTCACCACAATGACACCGCAACCCTCGCCGCGCACGTAGCCATCCGCGGAGGCATCGAACGTCTTGCAGCGGCCGTCCGGTGCCAGCATGTGCGCCCGCGAAAAGGTGATCATGCTCGCCGGGCTGAGCAGGACGTTCGCGCCGCCGGCCAGGGCGAGGTCACACTCCCCCAACCGCAGCGCTTGGCACGCCTGATGAACCGCCACCAACGACGAGCTGCACGCGGTGTCGACCGTGACCGCCGGACCCTGAAGCCCCAACCGGTAACTGATCCGGCCCGCTCCCGCGGCGGCCGCCGTCCCGATGGCCATGTAGGCGTCGATCTCGTCGTATCTCAGTTCGTCCGAGACCATGCCCAGGTAGTCATGCGTGGACAGACCGATGAACACACCGGTGTTCGTGTTCGCCAAAGCCGTTGGGGCCGTGCCGGAATGTTCCACCGCCTGCCATGCCGTCTCCAGCAACAGCCGGTGCTGGGGGTCCATCAACATGACCTCACGCGCCGACACCCCGAAGAACGGCGCGTCGAACCCCGCCACGTCGTCGACGAAGCCTGCCCGGCGACTGACAATCTTCCCGGGCGCATCGGGATCAGGGTCGAAGAATTCCTCGACATTCCACCGGTCCCGGGGCACCTCGGACACCGCATCGCGGCCTTGCCGCAGCACGTCCCAGAATTCGGACGCGTCGGCGGCACCCGGAGCGCGCACTGCGTAGCCGACTATCGCGAAACCCGATGCCCGCTCCATCCGAGCGCCGACGGTTGCCATGCATCTGTCCTCTCACATCGGACGACGAAGGTATATCCCCCGGGGCCAGCCTCAGGCGACGGGTCCGTGATAGCTCCGGACCAAGCGTTTGATCCGCCCACTGCACCACATGCCGACCCGATGCGCAGCAGAATGACTCCCGCGGCGAGTAGTGTCGCCGGATGCCGGACTGCGTCCCGCGCCGAGCCGCCCATCACCCTAACCGCCCGCCATACCCGTCGCTGACACGTGCAGCCCGGCATGTCGGGGCCGCGGGTCGCCGAAGAAGTTATCTTGGTCTCGCCACCAGCGGGGCCCGGAACCGCAGGCCTCCACACCGAGGAGAAGATATTGCGCATCGGGAAAATTTCGATCGGCTCAATTGGTGAATGGACGCTGAGCCCGGGCGTGGTCACCTCGTGGCACCCGACAGCTGCGGCCCGGAAAAGGGCCGGGCAAGCGCCGGTGAGTTCTGTGCCGGTCAGCTACATGCAGACCCAACACCTTCGGGGTTATCACAACCAAACATCCTCGGGTCTCGACTATTCGCGGCAAATCATCGCGACTTGCGAAGTTCCGGGCCGGTGCGACATCTCCGCCATGAATGACGCGCTCAACGCCTACCTGCGTCGGCATGATACGTACCGCAGTTGGTTCGAGTACACCGAAACCGGAGACATCGTCCGGCATACCATCGATGATCCTGACGACATCGAATTCGCGCCCACCCACCACGGCGAATTGACCATCGAAGACTTACACGACCATGTCGTGGCGACACCCGATCCGTTTCACTGGGAGTGTTTCAGCTTCGGGATTGTTCAAAACGAGGATCACTTCACCTTCTACGCGAGCATTGATCACGTCCACGGCGACGCGGCGCTGATCGGCATTACGATGGTGGAATCCCATGCGATGTATTCAGCTTTGACGGGCGGCGCCGGACCCCTCGCGCTGCCCGCCGCCGGCAGCTTTGACGATTTCTGTGTCGAAGAGCGCCGGTACACGTCAGATTTGACCGTGGATTCGCCGCAGGTACGCGCATGGATCGACTTCGCGGAGAACAACAACGGAAGCCTGCCGGAGTTCCCGCTGCCACTGGGTAACCCATTGGAGCCGACCCGGAGTGACATGATCGCGGACACCCTGATGGACGCGCAACAAACGGCGAGATTCGAATCGGCCTGCTCGGCGGCCGGCGCCCGCTTCGTCGGCGGCTTGTTCGCCTGCCTCGCCCAGGTGGAGCACGAATTCACGGGCGCCGCCACATATTACGGACTCACTCCCAGAGATACCCGCAGAAGTTCGGACAACTTCATGACTCAGGGTTGGTTCACCGGCCTGGTTCCGATCACCGTCCCGATAGCCGCCGCGTCCTTTGGCGATGCCGCCTGGGCGGCGCAGACTTCTTTCGACTCGAGTTTGGACATGGCAAAGGTGCCGTATTACCGCGTGATGGAATTGGCGCCCTGGCTGAGCAGGCCCCGTCCGAACTTCCCGGTATCGAATTTCTTGCACGGGGACGCCGCTCCGATGAACGCTGTGCTCGCGGCGGCTGAGATGGGCTATGCGAACAATATCGGAATCTACTCCGACGGAAGATATTCATATCAACTGACGATCTATATCTTCCGATACGAGGAGGGCACCGCGATGGCGATCATGTTTCCAGACAACGCCGTCGCCCAAAAATCGGTTGCCCGGTATGTCGCGGCGATGAAGTCGGTCTGTATGCGGGTCGCCGATTGCGGGCAATGGGGGCGCGTTGCGTAGCGATGAGTAGGACGATGGCTGCCGCTTTTCTCCGGACGCGCCGCTTCCGGCCACCCGGGCGCGAAACGGGGTCGAATTGCGACGGCTAGCCGATTTCGTGGTGCGGTGGCCCGGGGTGGTAATCGGGCTCTGGGTGGTCATTGCGGTCGCACTGCCGCTGACGTTCCCGACCCTGAACGAAATGGCACAGAAGCATCCGCTCGCGATCTTGCCCAACGGGGCGCCGTCGAGCGTCGCCGCCCGAAAGATGACCGAAGCGTTTCACGAATCGGGCGCCGACGATCTCCTCTTGGTGGTTCTCACCGATGAGAAAGGGCTTGGGCCCGCCGACGAAGCCGCGTACCGCAAGCTGGTGACCGCGCTGCACGAGGACACGCGAGACGTGCTGATGCTGCAGGATTTCGTCAGCACGCCGCCGCTGCGTGCGGCCTTGACCAGTAAAGACCACAAATCCTGGGTGCTGCCGGTGGGCATTGCCGGCGAATTGGGCACGCCCAAGTCCTACGCCGCCTACACCCGGGTCGCCGACGTGGTCAGACACAGCGTCGCGGGAACCCCGCTGACAGCGAACCTCACCGGACCCGCGGCCACGGTCAGCGACCTCACCGTCGCGGGCGAGCGAGATCGCATCCCGATTGAACTCGCGATCGCCTTCCTGGTGCTTGTCGTCCTACTGGTGGTTTACCGCAACCCGCTCACCATGCTGCTGCCGCTGATAGCGATCGGGGCGTCGATGGTGATCGCGCAGGCCGTCGTGGCTGGAATCTCGCAGGTCAGCGGCTTAGGCGTTTCGAACCAGTCCATCGTCTTCTTGAGCGCAATGATCGCCGGCGCGGGAACCGATTATGCGGTCTTCCTCATCAGCCGCTATCACGACTATCTGCGGCTCGGCGCGGATTTCGATGAAGCCGTACGACGGGCGCTGATCTCGATCGGAAAAGTGATCTCCGCATCCGCGGCCACGGTGGGAATCACCTTCCTCGGGATAAGTTTCGCCCGGATGGGTGTTTTTTCCACGGTGGGTGTGTCCTCGGCCATCGGGGTCGGTGTCGCCTTCCTCGCCGCGATGACCTTGCTGCCCGCCATCCTGGTGGTGGCCGGGCCACGCGGATGGGTCAAGCCGCCGCGCGAACTCACCGCCCGGTTCTGGCGACGGTCGGGGATACGCATCGTGCGCCGGCCGAAGGTTCATCTGGTTGCCAGCGTGTTGGTGTTGATCGTCCTCGCCAGCTGCGCGGGCCTGGTGCGCTACAACTACGACGACCGCAAAGCCTTGCGGTCCTCCGCCCCGAGTTCGGTCGGGTACGCCGCGCTGGATCGCCATTTCCCGGTCAATCAGTCCATTCCCGAATACATCCTCGTGCAGTCGCCGCATGACCTGCGCACACCGCGGGCCCTTGCCGACCTGGAGCAGATGGCCAACCGCGTCAGCCAACTGCCGAACATCGCTCAGGTCAGCGGCGTGACCCGGCCGGCGGGGGCCGTGCCGGAGCAGTTCAGAGCCACGTATCAGGCGGGCGCCATCGGCGCTCGCCTGGGCGCCGGTTCGGCCCTGATCAGCGACCGCACCGATGATCTCAACCGCCTGGTCGCCGGCGCGGACACGCTGGCCGACAACCTCGGCGATGTGCGCGGGCAAGTCAACCAGATGGTCGCCGGGATGCAGGGCCTGACGGACGCCTTCACGTCGATGCGGAGCCAATACGGCGGCGACAAGTTGGTCAGGGACGTCGTCACGGCGGCCAAGCTGGTCAACAGCATCAATTCGCTCGGCCATACCATCGGCGTGAACTTCGCGGCCGTCAAAGACATGTTCGCCTGGGTGGCGCCGGTGCTGATGGCACTGGAGGGCAACCAGGTCTGCGACGCCGATCCGTCCTGCAGCGCCACCCGAGTCCAATTCGAGCGCGTGGTCAACGCGCGCGGTGACGGAAGCCTCGACCAGATCAATGATCTGGCCGGACAACTGCAGGGATTCCAAGACAGGCAGACCCTCAACGCGTCGGTCGATCGTCTGCGTGGTGCGCTCAGCAACTTCGTCAAGGCGCTGCACGCCATGGGGCTGGACCAACCCGGTGGCCTGCAGGCGGACCTCAGCCATCTCCGACAGGGCGCCGACCGGTTCGCCGGGGGAAGCCGGCAAGTGGCTGATGGAGTAGACCAACTCGTCGACCAGATCAAACAGATGGGGGCCGGCCTCGGCGAGGCATCGGCGTTTCTCCTGACGCTGAAACACGACGCGGCAGAACCGTCGATGGCGGGGTTCAACGTCCCGGCACAGCTGCTGCATATGGAAGAGTTCAAGAAGGCCGCGAAAGCGTTCATTTCGCCGGATGGGCACTCGGTGCGGTACTTGGTGCAGACCAAACTCAACCCGTTCAGCGCCGAGGCGATGGATCAGGTCAATGCGATCAGCGATACCGCGCGGGGAGCCCAACCGAACACCACATTGGCGGACGCCTCGATATCGATGGTGGGATATCCCGTCACGCTGCGTGACACGCGCGACTTTTATGAGCACGACATCAGATTCATCATCGCCGTCACCATCATCGTTGTGCTGTTGACCTTGATAGCGCTCCTGCGCGCGGTTGTCGCGCCGCTGTATCTGGTTGCCTCCGTTGTCATTTCGTACTTGTCAGCGGTCGGTATCGGCGTCCTGACGTTTCAAGTTCATCCTCGGCCAGCCATTGCATTGGAGCGTGCCGCCGTTGGCCTTCGTGGTGTTGGTCGCAGTCGGAGCCGATTACAACATGCTTCTCGTCTCGCGAATGCGTGACGAGTCCCCGCACAGCATGCGTTACGGCATCATTCGCACCTTGAGTTCGACCGGCGGCGTGATCACCGCGGCAGGTTTGATCTTCGCCGCCTCGATGTGGGGTCTGCGTGTTTTCCAGCATCGGCACGGTAGTCCAGGGTGGTTTCGTGATCGGGATCGGAATCTTGCTCGACACCTTCCTGGTTCGCACCATAACGGTGCCCGCCTTGGCTACGCTGGTCGGACGGGCGAGCTGGTGGCCGTCGCGACCGGGATCGCCGCGGTCGCGCACACGCTTGGCGGCCGGGCGTGCGGAATAGGCACCCCGGTCAGCCGGGTTACCGAGGCCCGCGCGGTATGCGACACTACGAAACGAAGTCGAGCAGGCGAGGAAGTGGCGATGCAGAAACTACTCGCGGGAGTTACCGCGCTGGTAACCCTCAGCGCCACAGGGTGTTTCGGCATTGGGATCGCGACGGCCGATGACGGGTCCGGTGACGGGACGCCCGCCGATCCGATGGCGTACGCCCTGGGGGGCGCGCACGTTCCAGGTATTCCCTATGACGAGTACGGCCGCCGCCTGGGTGCCGGATGGTTCCCCGGGCTGAAGCGAGAAATCGTCGACTACCCCGCAGGGCAGGTCCAGGGCCACGTGCTGGAACGGCTCTTCCCCGGCATCGGCCGGCTGGATGAAGCCTTCCCGGGCCTGGGTGTGGACGGGCCCAGCGTCGGCGAGTCGGTCGCGTCGGAGCGGACAACCTGGACGCGGCGATCCGCGCAGGTGGCCCCGGTACCGCGATTGGCTTGTCCGAGGGTTCGCTCGTGCTCGACGCCGAGCAGGCCCGGCTCGCAAATGATCCGACCGCTCCCCCACCAAATCAATTGGTCTTCAGCACATTTGGCAATCCAGTTGGCCGCCACGGCTTCGGTGAGAGCTTCCTGACCGTCCATGTTCCCGGTGGGCAGCCGTCGTTCCCGCACTCGACTACCGCATACCGGCCCCGGTCGAGAGCCAATACGACACCAAGGCGTTCGTCGCCGCATACGACATGATCGCCGACTTTCCAGACCGGCCGGACAACCTCTTAGCCCTCGCCAACACGCTGGTGGGCGAAGCGACCGGTCATACGGCGGTGGCGTTCACCGACCCGAGCATGGTGCCGCCGCAGAACATCAGGACGACCGTCAACTCCCGGGGCGCGACGACAACGACGTATCTGATCCCCGAAAGACACCTTCCGCTGGTAGTGCCCTTGAGCTACCTCGGGGTGCCGGAAGACGCGCTGAATCAGCTCGACGCGCAGCTGACTACCCATGGTCAATGCGGGATATTCGCGAAACGACGATCCGCTGCACCGCTCCGGTTCAAGTGGATCCGGTGACGGGGCTTCGACCCGGCGGCCGTGATCGCACCGGCCAGTCAGGCCACCTTCGGCGGCGGCGCCGATCCCTTTTCGCAGCTGCTGTCCAGCGCCATGGCCGCGTTCAACCAGGGCAACCGCTGACCAGACAGCCGGCCCCGATAGACCCCTGCCGCGTGTCGGCGATAATGGCTCAAATTCGCCCACGTCAAAGGAGCACGCGATGAGCAAGCCAGCCCGACAGACCGTCCGCTGCGGGTGATCCAGTGGACGACCGGGAACATCGGGCGACGTTCGCTGCACGCCATCATCGGCAGACCCGACATGGAGTTGGTCGGGGTGTATGCGCACGGGGCGGACAAGGTCGGGGTGGACGCCGCCGAACTGGCCGGCTGGCCCGAACCGACCGGCGTGCAAGCGACCAATGACATCGACGCGCTGCTCGCCGTGGGCGCGGACGCGTGTTGCTATAACCCGTTGTGGGCAACGTCGATGAGTTGGTACGGCTGCTGGAAGCGGGCGTCAACGTGTGCTCCAGCGCGGCCTGGATCACCGGGGGCAAGCAGACACCCGAGGACCGCGAACGCATCGTGGACGCCTGCAAACGAGGCGGTTCGACGATCTTCGGCAGCGGGGCGCACCCCGGCATGACCAACATGGTCGGCATGGTGCTCAGCGGCGCCTGCGAACGCGTCGACGAGATCCGCATCACCGAATCGGTCGATTGCTCGACCTACGAATCAGCGGAAACCCAAACGGCGATGGGCTTCTCGCAGGACCCCGACACCCCGGGGCTGGCCGAAAGCGTGCGTCGCGAAAGCGAGGTCTTCGCCGAATCGGCCGCCATGATGGCCGACGCGATCGGGGCGAAGCTGGACCGGATGACCTTCGACGTGACCTTCACCGCCGCCACCGGCGATTCCGATCTCGGCTTCATGCAGATCCCCGCGGGAACAGTGGGCGGCGTCTATGGCTACCACCGCGGCTGGCAGGGCGACCGCAACGTGGTCAGCGTCGGTTTCAACTGGACCATGGGCAGTCATGTGACCCCGCCCAAACCGCTGGAGCACGGCCACGTCATCCAGGTGTTCGGGCTGCCCAACATGCGCACCGTCCTGCACTGCCTGCCGCCGAAGGAGTGGACGGAGCCGGGGTTCATGGGATTGGGAATGATCTACACCGCCATGCCGGTCACCAACGCTGTCCCGGCCGTCGTAGCCGCCGAGCCCGGGATCGTCACGCTTGCCGATCTGCCGCCGGTCACCGGCCGCGTGGGCCGTTAGGCGCCCGGAACCATATGCCATCCGCCACATCGAAGGCCCCCGGAGGAACGCTTGCGTGCACTAAGGTTTAGAGTGCTTAGCTGAGCAAAGCGTCGAGGGACAGAGGTGTCGCCGGCGACGTAGATGAGCTTTGCGGCGGCGCCGGGGTGGCGGTAAGCGGAAGGCGGTCATGTGGTGGCTAGTCCAGACTCAGGTCCACGTACCGGCACCGTAACGCGTGTGCTCAAACGGGCCTGGATACCGCTGGTTTTGGTGGTGGTTCTCGCCCTTTCGGCGTTGATCGTGTCACGGCTCCACAAGATATTCGGCTCTCAGGACCTCAACGCGAACGCCGGCAAGGGGATCGAAATCGTGCAGTTCAACCCGAAGGTCGTCGTCTATGACATCACCGGGCCGCCCGGCGCCACCGCCAACATCAACTACTGGGACGAGAACGCCAACACCCATCAGGTGAACGCGGCGCCGCTGCCGTGGTCGACCACCATCTCGACGACGCTTGCCGTCGGTGAGCGCCAACGTCATGGCGCAGAGCGACAGCGGTGAGATCGGCTGCAAGATCACCGTGGACGGCGTCGTCCGCGAACAGCGGAACTCCGACGGCCACAACGCGCAGACCTTCTGCCTGGTGAAGTCCGCATGAGCGACGGCATCGGCAGGGGCCACCTGGGCACCGCGGACACGGAGGACACCGGACCGATCACGACACCGGCTCAAGCCAAGAACGAGCGCGGACACCGGCCGTACCTGCCCCATGCGATCCGCATCTTCGCGGTGCCGATCATCGTGGGCTGGGTGTTCGTCACAATTCTGGTGAACGTCATCGTTCCCACGCTGGAAAAAGTCGGCGAGGCCCATTCGGCGCCGATGACACCGCTGGACGCGCCGTCGATGAAGGCGATGATGCGCCTGGGCCACAACTTCCACGAATTCGACTCCAACAGCACGGTGATGATCGTGCTGGAGGGCCAGCAACCGCTCGGCCCGGACGCGCACCACTACTACGACAAACTGATTCGGGACCTGCGCAAGGATCCCCAGCACATCCAGCACATCCAGGACTTCTGGGGCGACCGGCTGACCGCCGCGGGTGCGCAGAGCGCCGACGCCAAGGGCGCCTACGTCATGATCAACCTGGCCGGAAACCAGGGCACCACGCTGGCCAACGAGTCGGTGGACGCCGTGCGCAAGGTGATCGACGAGAACAAGGCACCGCCGGGCGTGAAAGCCTACGTCACCGGTCCCGCGGCGCTGTCCGACGACATGCACATCATCGGTAACGCCAGCCTGGCCAAGATCACGCTGTTCACGTTGGGCGCGATCGCCATCATGCTGATGCTGGTCTACCGGTCCATCGTCACCACGCTGGTCCAGCTGTTCATGACCTTTGTCGCGCTGGCCTGTTCGCGGGGCGTCGTCGCGGTTCTCGCGTACCACAACGCATTCGGGCTGACCACCTTCGCCGCCAACATCCTCACCATGCTGGCGATCGCCGCCGGCACCGACTACGGCATCTTCCTCGTCGGCCGCTATCAGGAAGCGTTGCGGGCGGGCGAGGATCGAGAAACCGCGTACTACACCACCTTCAAAGGGGTGGCCCCCGTTGTGCTGGGATCGGGGCTGACCATCGCCGGGGCGACGTACTGCCTGAGCTTCACGCGGTTGCCCTGGTTCAACACCATGGGCGCACCGGTGGCGATCGGCATGCTGGTGGTGGTGCTGGCCGGACTCACGCTGGGGCCGGCGGTTGTCTTCGTGGGCAGTCGCTTTCACCTCTTCGAGTCCAGGCGGGCGGCCAAGCGCGGGCGGCTCTGGCGGCGGGTGGGCACCGCGGTGGTGCGCTGGCCCGCACCGGTTTTGGCCGTGAGCGCCGCGGTCGTGTTGGTCGGCATGGTCGCCCTGCCGAGCTATAAGACGAGCTACAACGACCGCTACTACCTACCGACCTCCGCCCCGTCGAATCTCGGGCAAGCGGCGGCCGACCGCCATTTCTCGCAGGCCCGGATGAACCCCGACATGTTGATGGTCGAGTCCGACCATGACATGCGAAACCCGGCCGACATGCTGGTGTTGGACCGGGTGGCCAAGAACGAGATGCGCACGCTGGGCATCGCAATGGTCCAGGACATCACCAGGCCGCTGGGCATTCCGATTCAGCACAGCTCCATACCGTTTCAGAACAGCATCCAAAGTCAGACGACGATGCAGAACATGAGCTTCCTCAAGGAGCGCATCGCCGACATCCTCAGGATGGCCGACGACCTGCAGACCCAGATCGACACCACGCAGCGCCAGTACGAGGTGTCACTAGACCTGGCCAACGCCGCAGACGACAGCGCGAAGACCACGGCGGTAACGTCGCAGATCACCGATACCCTGCGCGATCACATCGCGGATTTCGACGACACCTTCCGACCGATACGCAGCGTCTTCTACTGGGAGAGGCACTGCTACGACATCCCCGTGTGCATCGGGTTGCGGTCCCTCTTCGACACGTTCGACGGGTTCGACCAGCTCGCCGAGCAGTTCCACTATCTCACCGCCGATATCCAGCACACCGCCAAAGCCTCGCGGGACCTGACTGCGCTGTTTCCCACGCTGATCGCCACGCTGAAGACCACCAGGGGCATCACGCTGACCCTGTATCAGACGTTCAAGGCGATGATCGACCAGATGGAGGCGATGAGCGACACCGCGATCGTGATGGGTCAAAGCTTCGACGCCGCCAAGAACGACGACATGTTCTATCTGCCGCCGGAGGCATTCCAGAACCCCGACTTCCAGACCGGGCTCCGCATGTTCTTGTCACCGGACGGCAAGTCGGCGCGCTTCTTCATCACCCACCAAAGCGATCCGATGACGCCGGAAGGCATCTCACGCGTCGATGCCGAGCGCACGGCCGCGCAGGAGGGACTCAAGCAATCGTCGCTGTCGGACGCCAGGGTCTATCTCGGCGGCACGGCCCCAACGTTCAGGGACATGGCCGACGGTGAGAAGTACGACCTGATGATCGCCGTGGTGTCGGCCCTGACGCTGATCTTCATGATCATGCTGCTGCTCACTCGAAGCGCTGTCGCGGCGCTGGTGATCGTCGGCACCGCGGCCAGCTCGATCGCGGCGTCATTCGGTCTGTCCGTGCTCATTTGGCAGGACCTGTTCGGCATCAGGATCCACTGGATCGTGATGGCGCTGTCCGTCATCATCTTGCTGGCCGTCGGATCCGACTACAACCTGTTGCTGGTATCGCGATTCAAAGAAGAGATCCATGCCGGACTCAAGACGGGAATCATTCGGTCGATGGCGGGCACCGGTGGGGTGGTGACGGCCGCGGGTCTGGTGTTCGCCTTCACCATGGCGTCCATGCTCGGCAGTGACCTGCGGGTGCTGGGGCAGTTCGGCTCGACGGTCTGCATCGGTCTGCTGCTCGACACACTGATCGTGCGCACGCTGCTGATGCCGTCGATCGCGACGTTGCTGGGCCGTTGGTTCTGGTGGCCGCAGGTGGTGCATCCGCGCGGTGACAACGCCCGCCGGCCGGTGGCGGCGGCCTCCGTCTAAGGCGTCGGCAACTGCACGCAGACGGCGACGGCTCCGGCGCCGACGTGCAACGCCAGCACCGGTCCCAGCGGGGTGATGATCGCCGGCTCACACGCCGGTAACCGCCGCGCCAGCGTCGCCGCCACCTCCTTGGCGCCGTCCGGGTTGGCGACGTGATGGACGGCCAAGGCGGCGGGCCTGTCGCCGGCGACCTCGCAGACCCGGTCGATCATCGCCTCGGTCGCGTGGCTGACGGTGCGCACCCGTTGGGCCAGAACGAGTTTGCCGTCGTCGATGCGCAGCAGCGGCTTGAGGGCCAGCGCCGTGCCCAGCCATGCCTTGGCCCCGCCGATCCGTCCACTGCGGCGCAGGTTGTCCAGCCGGTGTACCACCATGAACGCATGGCTGTGGCGGACAGCCAGATTCGCCGCCTCGGCAACGGCATCGAGGTTCCCTCCGGCGGCCGCGGCCCGCGCGGCGGCCAGTGCGATGAAGCCGGTGCCCATCGCGGTCGACTTGGAGTCGACGACCCGTACGTGGGGGTCCAGGTCTGCGGCGGTCCGTTCGGCGGCGCCGCAGGTGCCCGACAGCGCCGACGAAAGATGCACCGCCACCACGCCGTCCCCGCCGCTGTCGGCCAACGCCTGCTGGTAGGCGTCGGCCAGTTCGGCGGGCGTGGCCGCCGCGGTGGTGGCGTGCCGCTTGTAGACGTCGTCGGGGATCTCGTCCACGCCGTCACGCAGATCGACACCGTCGAGCAGGATGTGCAGCGGCACAACGCGTATCGCCCACTCGTCCAGCAAGTCGGCCGGCAATCGCGCCGAGGCGTCGGTCACCACCACGACAGTCACGAGCTACCCGCGCGGCTTGTCGGTCGCCGCGCCGGTCTGAGTGCGCGGCTTTCCCCCGCAAGCGGGTGGGGCCCCCACCTCATCGCGCTGCGCGTCCCCCGCAAGCGGGCGGTGCCCCCACTGCATCGTCGCCACGCCGGCTTCTGCCAGCGCCTTCAGCATCAGCTCGGCCACCGCCTGGTGGGCTTCGAAATTCCAGTGAATGCCGTCGGGATTTCCCCGTCCGGTCATGATCTGTTCGGCGACAGCCGCTTTGAGATCCACCAGGGGCACACCGTGGCTTTGTGCCCACTCGGTGATCGCGGCCGCGGTGGCGGATCGGCCATGGTGGGCCCTCCCGTACGTGTCGGCGATGTGCACCGACGGGAGGGAGGCCACGATCGGGATGCCGGGGCGGTTGAAATCGATTGCGCCGCGGGTTTGCTCGAGGTATTCGGCGCTCAGGTGCGCAGGCAGAGCGGACCTGGCCACCGGTGAGAGCCTGGGCTGCACCCAGCCGTAGCCGTCGCGGACCCAGCGCCGCAATCGCGGCGGCCGCACATAGCGGATAAGTTCGCGCAGCGCGGTCGGCAACACCGACGGCAGCGAATCCATGCCGCCGGTCGCGAAGATGACCGCGCCCGCCCTGGGCAGCGCCGCCCAGGCGCGCGGGTCCTGGGTCGCCGCCCACCAGATGTCTCGGCAGGTCCAGCCGATGCGGCCGATGAGCTCGACATCCCAACCCAATTGGGCGCCAACGATGTTGGGCCAGATGCGTGGATCGTCGGCGGGCAGGCCGCCGGTGGGCCCGTAGTAAGCCAATGAGTCGGCGAATATCAGGAGGGTGGGCCGTGCATCAGAGGACATCGTTGGACACCTGCGCCGATGCGTTCCATACGTCGAGGCGCCAGCGGATTGTGTCGAAATCCGCGACGGTATCGTCCGAGTCGTCGGAATGACCCGAAAGCTGCACCCAGCTGGCATTGCCCATGCCGCCCAATATCGGCCAGTTGGCGACCGGAAGCTTCAGCAGCGCCGCCGACAGCGCGGCGATCAGGCCCCCATGGGCCACCAGCACCACGGGCCGATCCGCATGCTGGGCGTCACCCCATTCGGGCTCGCCCGACACGAGTTCGGCCACCAACGGCACGCTGCGGGCCGCCACGTCGACCCGGCTTTCGCCGCCGTGCGGTGCCCAGGTGGCGTTTTCGCGCCAGGCCAGCCGGGCACCGGGGGCGTGCGAGTCGACCTCGGTGTGCGTCAACCCCTGCCAGTCGCCGAGATGGGTTTCCCGCAACCGCGGGTCCACCCGGATCGGCAGGCCGGTCCGCTCCCCCAGCCTGATCGCCGTGTCGTAGGCGCGATGCAGATCAGACGACACGATCAGCAACGGCTGCAGCTTGCCCAGCACCTCGGCGGCGGCGATCGCCTGCGCCCGCCCCAGTTCGCTGAGTTCGGAATCCAGCTGGCCCTGCATCCGGCTACCGGCGTTGTACTCGGTTTGCCCGTGCCGCAACATGATCAGTCGGCGAATCGTCATTGCGTGCCCGCTGAGTCTTCCGGTAGCCTCGGCCAGATCCACCGACACCACCGGGCAGTCACCCCACAACCGGTCCAGGGCATAGAAGTCGCGGTCGTCCTGGTGCTGGATGTGCACCACGATGTCGCGATAGTCCAGCAGCGTCCAGCGGCCCTCCCGGGTGCCCTCGCGGCGAGCCGGCTTGTAACCGGCCCTGCGCATCTTCTCCTCGACCTCGTCGACGATGGCGTTGACCTGCCGCTCGTTGGACGCCGACGCGATGACGAAGCAGTCGGTGATCACCAGCTGGCCCGACACGTCGATGACGACGACGTCGTCGGCCAGCTTGGCGGCGGCCGCGCCGGCGGCCACCGTCGCCATGTCGATGGCTTCCGGGGTGGCGGTCATGTGTTGTTCCCGGCGGGCAGGGTTGAGCGACTCACGGTGTCCTTCGATTTTTCGCCGGCCCGATACAGCCGGCGCTTGGAGACGTACTGCACGACGCCGTCGGGCATCAGGTACCACAGCGGCCGACGCTGCTCGGCCCGCAGGCGGCAATCGGTCGACGAGATCGCCAGCGCCGGGATCTCGACCAGCGTCAGCACGTCGTCGGCCAGCTCGCCCAGGACGCCGGTGACGTGTTCGCGCCGCAGCTCGTAGCCGGGCCGGCTGACGCCGACGAACCGCGCCAACTCGAACAGCTCCTCCCAGCCCTGCCAGGACAGGATGGAAGCCAGCGCGTCGGCGCCGGTGATGAAGTACAGCTCCGAATCGGGGTTGACGGCGTGCAGATCCCGCAGCGTGTCCTTGGTGTAGGTGGGGCCGCCGCGGTCGATGTCGACCCGGCTCACCGAGAAGCGCGGGTTGGACGCGGTGGCGATCACCGTCATCAGGTACCGGTCCTCGGCGGCGGAAACGTGCCGGTCCTTCTGCCAGGGCTGACCGCTGGGCACGAACACCACCTCGTCGAGGTCGAACAGGTCGGCGACCTCGCTGGCGGCAACCAGGTGGCCGTAATGGATGGGATCGAACGTCCCACCCATCACGCCCAGCCTGCGCAGCTGCTTTTGCACGATTTGCCAGCTTACTTGAGGCGGCGGCCGGGTCCGATTTCTCAGCCCGCGGGCTCTCCCGCGAGCTGGGGGCACCCCGGCCTGTGGGCGTCACGCTGGCGTGGCCGTGACGCCCGAGCGTCACGCTGGCGTGGCGCAGGCATGAAAACCGCCCTCAGACCGGCAGCAGCTGGTCGATCACCGCGGCGAGCTGCTTGGCCGACCGGCATTCGTGCATGGTGATGACCTCTTGGTAGCGCGGCACCGCCGAGTCGCCGCTGCCCCAGAGGTGCCTGGGCTCGGGATTGAGCCAGTGCGCGTGCCGGCTGGCGGTCACCATGTGGGCCAGCACGTCGGTCGGCGGGATTGCGGTAGTTGGTGCGCCCGTCGCCGAGCACCAGCAGCGAGCTGCGCGGCGACAGCACGTTGGGATTCGCCTGCACGAACGAGACGAACGCGTTGCCGTAGTCGGAATGCCCGTCGCGGGTGTACACACCGGCCTCCCGGGTGATCCGCTGGATCGCCACGGCCAGGTCGGCTTCCGGGCCGAACATGTGAGTCACCTCGTCGGTGGTGTCGATGAACGCGAACACCCGGACCCGCGAGAACTGCTGGCGCAGAGCGTGTACCAGCAGCAGGGTGAAGTGGCTGAACCCGGCGACCGAGCCGGAGACGTCGCACAGCACCACCAGTTCCGGTCGCGCCGGGCGGGGCTTGCCCAGCACCACGTCGATCGGCACGCCGCCGGTGGACATCGACTTGCGCAGCGTCTTGCGCAGGTCGATCGCCCCGGCGCGGCTGCGGCGCCGCCGGGCCGCCAGCCGGGTGGCCAGCGTCCGGGCCAGCGGGGCCACGACCCGCCGCATCTGGCGCAGCTGTTCGCCGGAGGCGCGCAGGAACTCGACGTTCTCGGACAGCTGCGGGATGCCGTACATCTGGACGTGGTCGCGGCCGAGCTGTTCGGCGGTGCGCCGCTTGGTCTCGGCGTCGACCATCTTGCGCAGCTGCGTGATCCTTTGCGCGGCAAGCGCTTTGGCGATCTGCTCCTGGGTGGGTGTGGGTTCGTCGCCGTACGGGGCGAGCAGGCCGGCCAGCAGCTTGCCCTCCAATTCGTCCAGCGCCATCGCCTTGAGCGCCTGGTACGACGAGAACGACGGGCCGCGGCTGGAGTTGTATTTGCCGTAGGCCTCGACGATCCGGGCGATCATCGCGACCAGTCGCTCGTCCATGTCGGCGAGGTCGGGGTTGTCGGCTGAGCAGGTCCAGCAGCATCTGCCGCATCGCCTCGACGTCGTCGGGCGGCAACGCGTCATCGCCTTGTCGGCCCGTCGCCGTCTTCGTCGGTGCACCACCGCGCGTGCGCCCAACGCCGCGGGGAACCACAGGTCGAACATCGCGTCGTAGGTCTCGCGGTGATCGGGGCGGCGCAGCACCGCGCAGGCGAGGCCCTCGCGCAACACCTCGCGATCGCCCAGCCCGAGCGTGGCCATCACCCGGCCGGCATCCACGGTCTCCGACGGACCCACCGAAATGCCTCTCCGCGAAGCGCTTCCACGAACCCGACCAGGTGGCCGGGCAGCCCGTGCGGGGCCAGCGGCCGGGTGGGACGCATGCGGCGGGGGCCATCGGCGCTTCCTCAGTTCAGCCGGAGCTCGCCGGTGGCGCGCTGCTGGTCGGACTGGTGTTTGAGGACCACGCCGAGCGTGGCGGCGACGACGGCGTCGTCGATGGTGTCCAGGCCCAGCGCCAGCAGGGTGCGGCCCCAGTCGATGGTCTCGGCGATCGACGGCACCTTCTTGAGCTGCATGCCGCGCAGCACGCCGATGATGCGCACCAGTTCCTCGGCGAGATGCTCGGGCAGTTCGGGGACCCGCGACAACAGGATGCGCCGTTCCAGCTCGGGGCTGGGGAAGTCGATGTGCAGGAACAGGCAGCGGCGCTTGAGCGCCTCGGACAGTTCGCGGGTGGCGTTGGAGGTCAGCACCACGAACGGGGCGCGCTCCGCGGTGATGGTGCCCAGTTCGGGGACGGTCACCGCGAAGTCGGACAGCACCTCCAGCAGCAGGCCTTCGATCTCGATGTCGGCCTTGTCGGTTTCGTCGATCAGCAGCACCGTCGGCTCGGTGCGCCGGATCGCGGTCAGCAGCGGACGCTGCAGCAGGAACTCCTCGCTGAACACGTCGTCCTTGGTCTGATCCCAGTCCCCGGAGCCGGCCTGGATGCGCAGGATCTGCTTGGCGTGGTTCCACTCGTACAGCGCGCGGGCCTCGTCGACACCCTCGTAGCACTGCAGGCGCACCAGGCCCGAGCCGGTGGCCTGGGCGACGGCGCGGGCGAGTTCGGTCTTGCCGACGCCGGCGGGTCCCTCCACCAGCAGCGGCTTGCCGAGCCGGTCGGCCAGGAACACCGCGGTCGCGGTGGCGGTGTCGGGCAGGTAACCGGTTTCGGCCAGCCGTCGCGAGACGTCGTCGATGTCGGCGAACAGCGGCGCTGGGCCGCGCGGGCACGCTCACTATCTCGGTTCTCCTAAAGCACTTTTCGTCGCGGTGTCAGGCCGGACGGGTGTGGCCGTCGACCCCACACGATCCACTTGGTCGAGGTCAGTTCCGGCAGCCCCATCGGGCCGCGGGCGTGCAGTTTCTGGGTGGAGATGCCGATCTCGGCGCCGAAGCCGAACTGCTCACCGTCGGTGAACGCCGTAGAGGCGTTGACCATCACCGCGGCGGCGTCGACCCTGTTCGGTAAACCGTTGCGCCGCAGCGAGATTGGTGGTCACGATGGCCTCGGTGTGGCCGGTGCCGTACTCGTTGATGTGCTCGATGGCGGCGTCGACACCGTCGACCACCGCGACCGCGATGTCCATCGCCAGGTACTCGCGGCGCAGGTCGTCCTCGTCGGGTCCGCCGAGATCCAGTGCACGGTGACGCCGGCGTCCTGCAGCGCATCCAGCAGCCGCGGCATCGCCTCCCCGGCGATCGCGGCGTCCACCAGCAGGGTCTCGGCGGCGTTGCAGACGCTGGGCCGGCGGGTCTTGGAGTTCAGCAGGATTCGCTCGGCGACGTCGAGGTCGGCGGCCTCGTGCACGTAGACGTGGCAGTTGCCGACGCCGGTCTCGATGGTGGGCACCTGCGCGTCGCGCACCACCGCGTCGATCAGGCCGGCTCCCCCGCGCGGGATCACCACGTCGACCAGGCCGCGGGCCTGGATCAGGTGGGTGACGGTGGAGCGGTCGGCGGCCGAACAGCAGCTGCACGGCGTCGGCGGGCAGGTCCTGGCTGACCAGCGCGCCGCGCAGCACCGTGACCAGCGCCTCGTTGGACTTCGCCGCCGAGGAGCTGCCGCGCAGCAGCGCGGCGTTGCCGGACTTCAGCGTCAGACCGAACGCGTCGACGGTGACGTTGGGCCGGCCTTCGTAGATCGATGCCGACCACGCCGAGCGGCACCCGCTGCTGCCGCAGCTGCAGCCCGTTGGGCAGGGTGGAGCCGCGCAGCACCTCACCGACCGGGTCGGGCAGCCCGGCGACCTGGCGCAGACCGGCGGCGATGCCGTCGATGCGTTCGCGGGTCCAGCGCCAGCCGGTCGAGCATCGCGGTCGGGAGTGCCGGCGGCTCGTGCCGCGTCCAGATCTTCGGCGTTGGCGGCCAGGATCCGGTCGGCGTGGGCCACATCGCGTCGGCGGCGGCGTGCAGCGCCCGGTCTTTGACCACCGTCGGCAACAGTGCCAGGATGCGGGCGGCCACCCGGGCCCGGCGGGCCGCGTCGTGCACCTCTTGGCGCAAATCAGCTTCTGCTGCTGGGTCGTCCCCCGTGGTCCTGGGCTCGCGCCGCTGCGGGCCGGTGCTTGCAGACTCATTACCCAGGGTATCGGGCTTTAGCTGGCCGGGTCGCGACCGCGGTCGCTCGCGTATTGCGCCGACGTCGCTCACCGCGCTGGTGCACGATCGCGCCTTGCTTCTGCCGCTCGTCGATCAGCCGGCCCAGATCCTGCAGCAGCATCGGCTTGTCCATCACAGACTTCTCGAGGTGTTCGCGCTCGATCTCCACCGCTGTCACCTCCTCCAGGGCATAGGCGCCGGCCAGGTTGGGTTGCCGCGTCAGCGCGGTGATGCCGATGAATGAGCCTTCGTTGAGGGTGGCGAACGGCACGACCGCCCCGTCCTCGCCCGTCACGGTCAGTTGCACGCTGCCGGCCACGATGAACGTCATCGCCGTGGGCACCGTCTCCCGCGTACTGCACGATCTCGTCGGCGCCGTAGCGCACGATCCTGGCGTACGGAGCCAGGAATTGTTGATCGGCGAGGCTCAGCCGCAGTTCCGTCGCGACCACCGTGCGCAACGCCTTCTTCACCCGTTCAGGCGTCGAGAAGTCGTCGTCCTCACCGTCGAGATGCAGTTCCGCACCGACGTGCGGCGTACCAGACCCAGCGCAGAAACGTCGACTGGGTGGCGCCCTCGTCAGCAGGCGAGTTGACCCTGATCGTGGTGCGGTACTCGCCGCCGCCCAAGGCGACCGGACGGGCGTGGTCCCGGGCATGACCAGCGGCAGCGCGCTGGCCACCAGCGTCAGCATCGCGCACACCTTGTCCGGCGGATCGGCCGTCGCGAAGGTGGTGGTGATCGAGCATTTGTGCGGCCGGGCGGGCGGCTGAGATTCGTGAACGCCGTGCTCGCCAGCATCGAGTTCGGCATGATCCGCATTCCGCCGCCGGTCTGGATGTGAACCGCCCGCCAGTTCACCTCGATGACACGACCCCGCGCGGTTTGCGTGTCCAGCCAATCGTTGATCCGGAACGGCTGCTCGAAGAGCATGAACAGGCCCGAGACGATCTGGCCGACGGAATTCTGCAGCATCAGGCCGATGACGACCGAGGTGATGCCCAGCGCGGTGAACACCCCGCCGACGCGCACGCCCCAGATGAACGACAGCATCACCGTCAGTCCCAGCCCGATCAGCGCGAAGCGGCCGACGTCGAGGAAGATCGTCGGGAGCCGCTTGCGCCAACTCTCTTCGGGCGCGCCTTCGAACACGGTCGCGTTGAGCCCGGACAGCAGCAGCACCAGCACCAGGAAGCCGAACACCGTGGTGAGGATTCGGACC
>CAVTBA010000017.1:0-153219 GCA_963732835.1 uncultured Actinomycetota bacterium | reverse complement strand
AAGGAGAAAAGCCATGAGTCACAACGACATGCTCGACGCCGCCGTCACCGCGGGTTCGTCCATCGGACAAGCGGTCGGGATGTTCATGCTGCACCCCGAGAATCTCGCCGAAAGCGTCGCGGCCGGCTACCAGAACCCGCTCGCCGGATACGTTGCAGGGCGCGGCGGAGTGCTGGGCGAGGCCACCGGCGTCGCGGTCAGTTCGGTGTTCGTGGTGTTCGAGCCCACCTTCCTGCGGGGCCTGTGGGAGGAGGGCGTCGCGGTTCGCGGCGCGATGGGCGCGGCCGAGGTGTACTGGGAACAGGCTGCCGGCTTCGCGCGTAGGCACCTGGCCGGCGGCGAGGGGCTGGACCGCATCGCCGCGCTGGGGGAAAAGATCGTCGCGGCGACACCGGACGGGGGCCTGCCGCTGTACGCCGGGTGGCGCACCATGCCGCTGGCCGAGGACCCGCCCGCGCGGGCGCTGCAGGTGATGCACGTCCTGCGGGAGCTGCGGGCCGGTGTGCATTTCAACGCCCTCACGATCTCGGGTATCACCCCCGTGGAGGCCCACATGCTCAACAAGGGGCATCAGTACGCCGCGATGTTCGGCTGGTCCGAGCCGTTCGCCGACGGCGCGGACAAAAAGGACCGCTACGCCGAGGTCGAGGAGGCGACCAACCGCCGGATGGCCGAAATTTTCGCGGCCGCCCTCACTCCCGACGAGGCGGAAGAACTCGCCCGGCTCAGCGCCGCCGCTTTGGAGTCGCTGAAAGCCAGCGCCGCGACCTGAACGGCTCGGTCCGTGCCCGCGGTGCCAGCATGCGTTGTAGCGGAAATGAATTGGATGATCTCACCGCGCACCGCGAGATCGACGCTATCGCGCTTTGTCCCGGCGTGTCGTCACGCCAACGTCGATGTCGCCACACACGGCGGCCGGCCGAGGCGCCGGTGGCACAACGCTCCAAAACCGACCGGCTCGTACCAGTCCCGTGGCGCAAGCTGCGTTCGAGATAGCGGGTACCAATGAGCGAAACCGAGGCCACCATCGTGGTAACCGGGTTGCACGCCGTCGGGCGCGGCGTCGATCGCCCGGAACACGTTATGGTGGTCGGCGATGGCCAAGTGTTCGCCTCCGACAAGGCCTCTGCTGTCGCAGAACTCATCGATGAGCACACGATTCGGCACCTCGGGCAGGCGGGCGGCGAACCGAACGGGATCGCTCTGGACCGCGACGGCCACTTCCTGATCGCCAACTGGGGCTTGGGTGTACTGCAGGACCTTGATCCAGAGACCGGCGAGATCGCAGAGTTGATAAGCGGACAACTCGATGAACGCCCGCTGCGATGGCTGAACTTTGTCTGCGTGGATTCGACTGGCGCCCTGTGGTGTTCGGTGAGCACGACGGCGGACGATCTTGTCGATACCATCGCCCGCGGCACCGCCGATGGGTTCATCTTTCGCGTCGCACCGGATCGTCAATCGGCGCGAGTGGTCGCCGACGCGGTGAGCTTCCCGAATTGCATGGCGCTAGATCGCGACGAGAACTACCTCTATGTGGTCCGCACGGTGGCCGCCGACATGGTGCGCTTTCCCATCGAGGGTGAAACGCTTGGCGCCCAACAGCGATTCGGCCCGCCGCTGGGGGAGCGGCGCCCCGACGAGTTCGGCCCCGACGCCGGCCGGTTTCTGACCGACCCGCAGGTTGGCCGGCGGTGGGGGATGGCCGACGGATGCGCGTTCGATGCCGATGGAAACCTCTGGGTCACACTGGTTTTGGCCAACAGGATCGTGGCGATCCGCCCGGACGGCACAGCGACGGTAGTCCTCGACGATCCTGAGGGCGCGCTATTAAAAGGCCCGACCAGCATCGCCTGGGGCGGACACGACATGCGCGACATCTACATCGGCTCGATCCTCACCCCGTATGTGCTCAAGGGACGAAGCTCGGTGCCGGGCCTGCCAATGGTGCACCAACGCTAGCCGCCCGACGGCCCGGGTTTCATGAAGTCCGGCAGCGCCTCGTCCGGGTTGAGCGGGATCATCGATTCGGGCAAGCCCCACAGCTGCCGAACGAGGGCACCCCCGTCCACGACGAGGGTCTGACCGGTGATGCGGGCGGCCAGCTCAGAGGACAGGAACAACGCGGCGTTGGCGACATCGTGGGCGCGCGGCGCCGCCAGCGGGTTGATTCCATTGACGGCGTATTCGTTCGATGGCTGATCCTCGTTGCCGGAGCCCACATTGCCCGGCGCGACCGCATTGGCGCGAATGCCGTAGCGGCCCAGTTCGTCTGCGAAGGTTTTGACCAGCGAGATGACGCCGGCCTTGGCGGCGCCGTAGGCGGCGTGGTAGGTCGCCGAGGCAATTCCGTCGACCGACGCGATCGCCACCAACGATCCACCGCTACCCTGGCCGATCATGTACCGCGACGCGGCCTGAAAAAGATAGAACACCTGCGTCAGGTTGTAGTGGATTGCCGCGTCCCACAACTGGGGGGTGAAGTCCTCGACCTTCGACCAGGTCGCGCCACCGATGATGTCCACGCACACGTCGACACCGCCCAGCGCCGCGACGGCGTCGTCGATCGCCCGACCTACCTGCTCAGGGTCGGTCATGTCGGCGACGATCGGGACGGCAGTGCCGCCCCGGCCGACGATCTCGCCGGCGATGCGCTCCGCGCGATCCTCGTCGATGTCGATGCAAGCGACCGAGGCGCCCGCCTCGGCAAGGGCCAACGACGTGAACCAGCCGTGGCCCGCGCGCTCGGGGATATAGCCTGCACCCGACACCACCGCACGCTTGCCCGAGAGTCCCAAATCGATCACGCCGACCTCCTTTGCGCGCCAACCGGTTCAGCCGCGCGCCGTTGATGGCCGGCGGCCGTACTGGTGGAGTATCAAGGCGGCCTCGGCCACAGTCAATGACGACGCACTGCGCCCGGTCCGCAGCAACACTGCCCAGTCAGGACGCCGACTGGTGTTCCTCGAGTCCAGAGCTGTTCGCCTGAGACCGTTCATCGCTAGGTTTGCCCCGGAACGGCTCGGCTACGTGCCCGCCCAGCCAAACGATCCCTCGGCCCACGCCTACAAGCGCACGGCCCGTAATGGTTCCGGCGGCTCCCAAAGTGGCGACGGTGGCATCGAGCAGGCTGGGGATGTGGAAGTCCTCCCAGGCCTCGACCTGGTGCTGGCGGGCCTCCGCGAAACGGTCGAGCTCCTCGCGCAGGGCGCCGCGCTGTCTGGCCAGCTCACGCACCGCCCAGAACCGGAAGCCGTCGATCGCCTGGGTCTTCACGAACCGGTCGAGGATTTCCTTCGCCTGCCCGTAGATGTCGATGTCTTCGCGCAGATGATGGTCGACGAGCTCGCGCGCTTCGTCGATCGCTCGGAGCAGCTGGTCGGGTTGCGTCGACTCGATGCGGGCGAGGTTCAGCCGCTGCCATTTGTGCAGCGATTCCTCGGTGATCACCAGCAGGCTCAACGCGTCACCAAGCCGGTTGTCGTTGAACGCGTTTCGCAGCCGCTCGGCGCGCTGCTGCACGGGCAGCTCGGGATCGAAGGACGCCAGGATGCGCCTGACATGGTTGCGCAGCTGCTCGACGGTGACGTTGAGCGCAGGACCCAGGACGGCGACCGAGTCCCAGTACGCATCGGGCAGCGACCCGTACTTCTCCAGCGAGTCGACCATCCGGGAAATCGTCAGGTTGTTGCCCAGGACGTCGCCGGCGCGCTGCGCCCGCGCGACTTCGAGCACCGCTTCGACCTTGTCCTCCACGCGGCGGACGGCGTCCTCCACCTGGGCGACCGCGGACTTGAGCGCCACCTGCACCGCGATCATCTGCGCCGACATCATCGCTTCGGCGCCGAGCACCGCCGGCTGCCACTGGAGTTGCGCCAGGAGCTCCCCGGCATGGGCGCCGGTGGTCATCCGGAAGATACCCTCACCAACGGGAACCAGGTTGCCTTCCCGCAGCGCGTCCAGGGTGTCGCGGTGCAGCTGCACGTACTTGCCGGACTCGGCCAGCAGCGAGGCCAGCCCGACGAGCCGGCTCGCCGCGTTCGCAAGCGAGGCGCTGTCGATCCCGGCGACCCGCATGCGCTGCCCGGCGATCGCCCGCAACCGGGCCAGATAGGACTCGACGGCGGCCGGGTCGCCGCCCAGCAGCAGGGCCTCGTCATGGAACGCGACCACGACCTCGTCGTCATCGATCCTTGCCGACACGTCGGACAGCTCGGTTGTGCTCACGGCACCCCCTGATCCTTCGGCGCGGCGGCAAGCGGGCCAAGAGTTAACAGGAATTTGTCGGCTAGCAAATCCGGACATTACACGCATGCCGTACGCGGACCCCCCGGTTCGCCGGGTGTTCGGTAGGAATTCACCCGGGACGAGAAGTGGACAGTGCCGTGCGCAGGGGCGCACGTCACCCAGGTGGGCTGGGCCCACCCGTAACCTTCCATGTGTGCCCGCGCGTAAGCCCCCCCGCCTGTCGGTGGAGGACTGGCTGCAGGCGGGCTACGCGCTGCTCGCCGAGCAGGGGGTGCGTGCGCTGAAGATCGAACGCCTGTGCCAGCAGGCGGGCGTCACCCGCGGCAGCTTCTACTGGCACTTCCAAGACATGGACAGCTACCGGGCCGCGCTCGTCGAATCGTGGAACACCTTCCTGGAAAAGGACCGCCAATCGCTGGCCGAGCTCGACGCACTGGCGCCGCGAGACCGGCTGTCCGCGATGATGACCGCGCTGACCAGCCCGGGGCACTGGACGCTCGAACGCGCGATGCGCGAATGGGCGCGCACCGACCCGGCCGCCGCCGCCAACGTCCGCGCGGCCGACCGGCGCCTGCTGCGCGCCGTCGCCAAGGCGTACAGCGACTACGGCTTCACCCCCGACGACGCCAAGCTGCGCGCCGAGCTGACCTTCGCCGCCGGCATCGGGTTGTTGCACCTGGCCGGCTCGGCCCAGCAGGCGCAGAAGGCCGCGCAACGGGAGCGCTTCCTCGAGCTGATACTCAAGGACTAGACCATCGCGATCGGGGAGATCTTGGCGCCAATCGCCAACGCGCCGGCCAGCTCTCGGCTCACGTCGTAATCGAAGACGACATGCCCGGCCGCGATGTCCACGTCGCGCTTGAAGCGCTGCAACGGGTTTGACAGGAACTGTGCGCTGGCGCCGGAGGCCTCCAGTAGATCGGCGATAACGGTTTTGCTCTCGTGCACCGTGTGGGCGGCCGCCAGCCGCGCCTCGGCCCGCACCGATCGGCTCACCCGCTCACCGGCCGCCACCATCCGGTCGATGCCGTCGGCGGTCTCGTCGACGAGCGCCCTTAAAGCCCGCAACCGCACCCGCGCGCTGGCGAGCCGGATCTGGGCGGCGGGCTGATCCTTTTGCGCCGCACCGCTATACGCCAGCACGCGGCCGCCCAGCCGCTCGGCGAACAGTTCGGTGACCCGTTCGGCGGCGCCCAGCACCGGCATCGACGCCACCAGCGCCAGCGCGGGCACCATCGGCCAGCGATACGTCGCCACCTCGTGCGCCCGCGCACCCGGCGCCGTGCCCCCATAGATGTCGGCCACCGCGACCATGCGGTGTTCCGGGACGAACACGTCGGTGACGACGACGTCGTGGGAACCGGTGCCCCGCATGCCCGCGGTGTGCCAGGTGTCGACCACCTCGACCTGGTCCGCGGGCACCACCACGAGCGCCGGGTCGATCCGGTCCGGCCGCTCGATGAGCGCCCCGACCATCACCCAATCCGCGTCCATCGCGCCCGTGGCCCACGACCACCGGCCCGTCAGGCGCACCCCGTCGTCGGCCGGGGCGCCACGCCCGGTCGGGGCCAGGGGAGCCGGCGCCAGCACCGGTCCCGAGGCGAACACCTCCTCCTGGACCCGCAGGTCGAACAGCGACAGCAGCCAGTTGTGCAGGGCATAGAAGCCCAGCGTCCACGCGCTGGATGCGCATCCGTGTGCCATGCGCCGAATCGGTTCCAGCAATTCGGGAAACGACGCCTGGATGCCGCCGAATCGGGCGGGGAGCAACAGCCGAAACAGGTCGGTCTGCCGGAACTCGGCGACCGTCGCCGCGGGCAGGCGGCGCAGCCGCTCGGCCTCCTCGGCGCGTTCGGCGAGCCTTGCGACGAATTCGTCGGTGATGCCGTGCACCGGCCGGTCATCGATCACGGACATGGCATCGACCGTAACATACTATTTTGTATGGTCAGGACGGCGCTGCCGAACCCGTTCGAGCAGAACAGCTCTCAGCCCAGATTCCTTTCTGGGGCAGGCAATTCAGTTCATCGGCGGCCGCCGCCACATGCCCGTTTCGCTCCATGCGCCACCGGTGCTTTCGGCCTCGCCCCCGCTATACAGCCAATTTGTGGGCGACACAGGATCGAACATTTCGGTGGGTGCATTCGCGGTGGCCGCGTGAGCGCCCCGTGGGTGCTTCCACACCCAGGCCGCAATCGCGCCCAAGCCGGCCAGCACCGCAGCCAGACCGCACACGATCCAAGGGGCAAGGTTGCGGTGACTCGCGGCCAGCGGGATCACCTGCGTGTTGACGTACTGCTTGCCGTCATTCCAGGGGCTGACGCCCGGCAGCGGTTGGGTTTGCTGGAGCTTCACCTGCGGCGGACCGCCGTCAGGGGCCGGGGTGACCTGGCCGCGGGCCAGCGTCGAATCGTTGAGGGTGAACACGTCGCGCTGACCTTCCGGCAGGCGGTCGTCGTGACCGACCATCGTCACACGGTCCACCAAGGCAACCCGGTCGCCGGCATTGACGAAATCGACCGGGACGCTCTCGTATACGACCGGTTGATACGGTGACCAGTCGCCGGGCGGCGGGCCGACCCAACCGTCAGGCGGGATGAAGGCCCCGCCGATAAAGCTAGCCGCTGAGACGATGTCGCCAGCGACGACCGTGATCGGGTACACCCCCGCGATCGCCGCATCGAGCACGACGTTTCCACCGACCGGTACCACAACGGTGCGGTAGTCGCCGCCGTAGAAGTACTTGAACGACATCTCGCTGCCCGTCGGGTTGAACAAGCGGGGCCGGTGATACTCGTCGTAGTCGATGTAATCCCAATGCCGCGGTCGAACGAACGCCTCGTCATGGTCGACGTTCACGCGGACCGCGTGCTCGGCGCGATCGTTGAAGTTGACCTGCACGGGCGGCGGTGCCGCCGCGTCGAGCCGCTTGGGTGGCGCGACACGCGCCGCCTCGACCGCTTCATGTGGTGCCTGCACACCGCGCGGGCTGGCCGCGATCGGCACCTGGCTGGTAGCGCCGTCGCGACTGATCACCGTGGTCTGACCGGGGTCTGCGTGCTGCTGCGGCGATGGGCGTTGCGGCTCGCCGGATCGACCCTGTGCCGGAGCGGCGCTGGGACCATTGCTCGGGCCTGCGTGGGGTGCGCCGCTTGGTGGGGTCGGCCCGGCGGCGCCGGGGTGTTGCGGTGGCGGTCCGTCGGTCGGACCGCCGACATGCGGCGGGGTTACCGGCTCGCTCGGCCCGACGGCGCCGGGGTGTTGCGGTAGCGGTCCGTCGGTCGGACCGCCGACATGCGGCGGGGTTACCGGCTCGCTCGGCCGGGCGGCGCCGGGGTGTTGCGGTAGCGGTCCGTCGGTCGGACCGCCGACATGTGGCTCATTGCTTGGTCCGCTGGGTTGCTGCTGTGGCCCCTGCGCCGGTGGGTCTGGCTTATGTACGGGTGGTGGCGCGGGCGGTTCGTCCTGCGGTTCCTGACGCACGGGCGGCTGATGCACGGGCGGTGCTGGCGCTGGTTCGGGCGCGTGCTGCACCACCGGTGGCTGCGGAACGGGTTGCGGAGCTTGCGGCTGCGGGAACAGGCCGCCACCACCACCGAACCCGCCGCCGCTGGTCGGGCCGCCGCCAGTCGGGCCGCCTCCGCTTAAGACGGGCCCATGTGGGGAGGGGGGCTGTGGTACCTGCTTTGTGGGTGACGCGTGAGCAATGCTGACGGGGAAGGTTGCTGCGGCGACAGCGGCCAGCGCCCCGACAGCGCGGGTCAGTTTATTCATCGGTCGTAATGCCTTTTCGATCACGGGAGCGCCCCGGCTGCAGACCGAAATCGGCAGCGGAGAGGTCTCACATTTCTGTTTTTTACGTTCCAGTTCGGCCAGGCATCCCGAAAGACCTGACCGAGCAAAGCTGTTGGAGTGTTCGGCATAGCCGAAGATGGTGTGCTGGTCGGGGCCAGAGCGCACGACCAGTAAGCAGGTAAATGTTGACCGCCCGCGGCCGTGGGTGCCAGACGACAGATGCCGTGGCCCCGGCGAAGAGCGGGCTAGAGCTGAACCCCCGAAGCTCGTTTTCGATTTATGACGTCGGCCCGATGAATGGCAGCTTAGGTGATCCGGAGCGTGATCACATCGTGATTGGCAAAATTAGTCAGTCTTGGCAAAGGTTGGAGCTTTTAAAGGGAGCTGCCGTCGCGTGAACTCGTCGCGGTCCGTAATAGAGCGGACGCTCTGTTACTATGCCGGAATGCCGCGTCCCCGCGTTCACGACCAGGATCAGATCCTGGATGCCGTCGAACGGTTGGCGGTGCGGTCCGGGCCCGCGTCGGTCACGATGCGCGCCATCAGCGACGCGATCGGCGTGTCCAACGGCGCGCTGTATCACACGTTCGGTTCGCGCGCGGGACTCGTCGGGCGCGCCTGGGTGCGGGCCGGGTACCGATTCCTCAGCGCGCAGGCCGAATTGATCGACGCCGCGCCCGCGGGGGATGGCGTTGCCGCCGTGGTGGCAGCGGCCGAGGCGCCGGCGGTCTTCGCCGAGGACTATCCCGAGTCGTCGCAGCTGCTACTGACGGTGCGCCGCGAGGAGCTGCTGGGCCCGGAGACGCCGCCCGACATCGCGGCACAGTTGCGCGACCTGGACCGGCTGCTGGTGGAGTCGATGATTCGGCTGGCCCGCCTCCTGTGGGACCGCAAGGACGCGGCCGCCGTCGACGTCATCACGACCTGCATCGTCGATCTACCGACGGCGATCCTGTTGCGCCGCAACCGAATCAACGATCCGGGCGGTCGAAAGCGGTTGCGCGCCGCGGTCCAAGCCGTACTCGACGTCGGGGCGCCTCAGCCGCGACACCGGACCAGAGGAAGGGACACACGATGACACCGACATTGGATTGGGACGACAAGATCGCGTTTCTGCACCTCGGCGAGGACGAGAATCGGTTCTCCCCGGACTTTCTCGACGCGATCAACGATCAGCTCGACGACATCGAGAAGGCCGGCGCCCAGGGGCTGGTCACCACCGCGAGCGGCAAGTTCTACACCAACGGCCTGGATCTGGACTGGCTGGGCGCGCACGCCGAGCAGGCGCAGCCCTACGTCGCGCGGGTGCAGGCGTTGCTGGCGCGCGTCCTCACCTTCCCCACGCCGACCGCCGCCGCGGTGACGGGGCACGCCTTCGGCGCCGGCGCCATGCTCGCCATGGCCCACGACGTGCGGGTGATGCGCGCCGACCGCGGGTTCTTCTGCTTTCCCGAGGTCGACATCCGGATTCCGTTCGCCGACGGCATGGCCGCGCTGATCCAGGCCAAGCTCACGCCCCGCGCCGCGGTGGCCTCCATGACGACCGGGCGGCGGTTCGGTGGGAAGAGGCCGCCGAACTCGGCATCGTCGACGCGACCGCGGCCGAGGGGGAGGTGGCCGCGGCGGCGGCCGACCTGCTGCGTCCGTTGGGCGGCAAGGACCCCGGCACGCTCGGCGCGATCAAGCAGACCATGTTCCGCGCCGCGGCGCGGGCGTTGACCGCCGTCTGAGCAGCTGCCCTCAGTTCGACCGCTGCCGGAGGTGCTCGCGCGTATGTTTCTCCACGAACAACGGAACGAAATCCCGGACGCGGCTGTGCGTGAACCGGGCATATTCTTCGCAGATGAGGGCGTCGACGACCTTTGGTGGGATCCGGGGGAACTCGTCAATGAGTTGCCGCTCGATGTCCTCTAATAGCACCGCTTCGTTGACCTGAGTGACCTTACCCATGAGCAGGGGGGTTCCCGGTCGTCACCGGTCGTCAAACGGGTTTTTTGCTTCCGTCGCGGCGATCGGCCACCGCGTTCCGGACATGTTACGAGGCTGCTGCAGCCAAGTGAATTCCGGCGCACGCCGGGCGATTTCACCGCCGGGGTGAACCGGGCAGCGATCGGCTCCGTGTGCTCGGTATGCCCCCCGAACAACCAACCTTGATCCGTCCCGTCGGCGCCATGGAACGGCTTTTCTATCGCTACGGCGAGCGTCATCCGGTTCATTTCGCGATCGTGGCGGAGTTCGACGAAGTGATTGCCGCCAACAAGCTGAGGCCGGCGCTGGCCGCCGTCCAGCGACGACATCCGGTGTTGTCAGCACACGTCGAGGACCGTCCCGGCACGCGTCTCGGCTTCTATCGCGCCCCCACCGTCGCACCGATCGACTTGACCGTCCGCCGCAGCCCGGAATCGTCGTGGGAGGCCGCCGCGGCCGACGAGCTCAGCCGCCCGTTCGACCGTTCGCGCGCACCGCTGATGCGGGCGTTGCTGCTACAGGGGCCGGCAGGCAGCGTGCTCTTACTGACCTTCGACCACACGATCGCCGACGGGATTTCCTCGGTGCTGGTGCTCAAAGACGTGATCGCCGCGCTCAACGGCGAGAATGTGCCGAATTTGCCTGTGGCACAAGCGCAAGAGGACCTGGTCGCCGGAACGCTCGGTGACATCGCGCCGTTAGAGCTGCCCGACGATCCGAGGATGCGCACGCCCAGCGCCATCCGCCCCTTCGACGGCGCGCTGACGAACGTGCACACGCTGGCGATGTCGGAAGTCGACACCGCGAGACTGGCGCCAGCGGTGCCGCGCGGAACGCACCACGGTGCACGCGGCCATGGTGGTCGCCATGTGCCGGGTGCGCGCCGCCGAGCGCGGCGAAGACTTTCTGCGCGTGCTGAATCCGATCAACTTCCGGGCACTGGTCGGCATCGGAGACGACTGCGGGCTCTACTTCCAGTCGACCTGGACGGGATTGTCGCCGTGGGACGGAACGCCGTTCTGGGATCAGGCACGTGCGACGACCGCACACCTGGAAGTCGCCCGGTCGGCGCGGGGGATCCGCACGGCATCGCTGGCCGTCGAGCAAGCGATCACCCTCGACGCCGAAGTCGACCACGTCGAAGAACTGTTCAGCCGCGTGTGTCCGTTCGACATGCTCGTCAGCAACCTCGGCATGCAGAACCTCGACGGCACCGGCCCGCTGCGGCCCACGGCGGTGTGGGGGCCGGTGGTCCAGAGCCAGACCGAGGGCGAGCACGTCACCGGGATCACCACCTTCGAGGGCAGGCTGCGGATGACGACCTGTGGCTACGGCGTGCCGGCCACCTTCTTGAAGAGCGTCGGCGACGCCCTGGTGGCTGCCGTCGAAGAGCACTGATTGCTACCATCGCGCGGTGAGTGAGCGCCCCGGGCTGGGATCCGTTTCCCGGCGCGACGTGCTGAAATTCGCGCCCGCGCTGCTCGGCGCCGCCGCGCTGACGTCCGCCCCACGCGCCTTCGCCGGCCTCGCGGGCTCGGCCGTCTTCCTCGACCCGGGCCACAACGCCGTCAACGACGCCTCGATCAACCAGCAGGTCCCGAACGGCCGGGGCGGAACCAAGCAGTGCCAGACGTCCGGCACGGCCACCAGCGACGGCTATCCCGAGCACGCCTTCACCTGGGCGGTCGTGACCCTGATCAACGAGTCGCTCAACCAGATAGGCGTTCGGACCCAACTCTCGCGCGACAACGACAACTCGGTGGGCCCCTGCGTGGACCAACGCGCGGCGGCGGCCAACGCCATGCGGCCCGACGCGATCGTGAGCATCCACGCCGACGGCGGACCCGCGTCCGGCAGCGGATTCCACGTGAACTACTCGAGCCCGCCCCTGAACGAGGTGCAGGCCGGCCCGGCCGTCCAGCTGGCCACCACGATGCGGGACACGCTGTCGCAGGCCGGTTTCCAGCCGGCCAACTACATCGGGTCGGGCGGCCTGTACGGCCGCGACGACCTCGCGGGGCTGAACCTGGCCCAATACCCGGCGATCCTCGTCGAACTCGGCAACATGAAGAACGCCGACGACGCCGCGCGGATGGAAAGCCCCGACGGCCGGGCGAAGTATGCCGCCGCGGTGACCCAGGGGATCGTCACTTACCTCAACGCCAAGGCCGGCCAGCAGTAGCCGAGCGGTCGCTCAGCCGCCGAAGTTGCCGCCCGGGGCCGAGACCTGCGTCGCCGGCCCGCCGACACCCAGGTGGCTGGAGGCGAAGGCGACGCCTTTGTCGATCCAGGCGCCGTCGTCGGCGTAGGTGTTGTGGGCGGCGAAGTTCATGCCGTCGGAGCAGACCGGGTCGTCGGTGGCGCAGACCTTGATGGTCTTGTCCTGATACGCCGGGCCGATGACGACCGGGGGTTCGCCGAGGAAGTTCATGGCGCGCACGTTGGGCGTGCCGAAGAGCACGACCGAGGAGACGTGGCTGGCCACCGCGGGGTCCAGGGGTTTGGGCACGGTGTTGGGGTCGACGCCGTCGGGGACGGCCGGTGAGGTGACGAAGCCCATCACGGCCGCGCCCTGGGAGTAGCCGCCGAGCACCATTTTGGTGTTGGGGCAGTCATGGGCCATCGAATTGACGTGGGTCGCGGCGTCTCTGATGCCGTCGACGCCGGTGTCCCATTGGTCGCTGGCGGGGTAGTTGACCGGGTAGACGTCGAACGACTTCCCGCCCATGCGGGAGCGCAGGGAGTCGACGAAGGCCTGGCCGGTGGGGCCGACGCCGGGGGCTTCACCGGTGCCGCGGGCGAATACCACCTGCACGTCCGGACATTGGGCGGCGGCGGAGGGGATGACAGAACCAGCCAGGGCCGACGCGCCGAGACCCGACGCCGCGACTACTGCTGGAGCAAGGGAACGGATGAAGTGACGTGCGATCATGCCGCGACTGATGCCCATACGTACGCCTCCCAAACTGTCAATCATGCAAAAAACCCGTCAACGTTTCCTGTATACCGCCACGCGGCGACCCGCGCCGGATGAGGGCCGCGTGTCGACGCATGCAAATGAGCTCATCATGCCGGGCTTCTCGGGAGGCCGCCTTCCGAAATGGTCCCGGACTTTGGTTTGGCACCGATTCGTGGGGGTAGGCGGTGCGGCGAACGCGCTCGCGACGCGGAGGGGTGATGGCATGGCACCCGGTGAAACGGGTTTCGACGACGTGACTTTCGACCTCATCTGCGTTCGGTGCCACTCACCGAGGGCCGGGTGCGACCACGACGTGCGCGACGCGAAGAACGCGGGCATAAACGACGTCGCATCGTTGTTCGGCGAGGTGATGGCGCCGTCGCAGGTTCGGCTCTGGGGCAGCGTCATTGGCTCGAGATCGGTCGTCAGCTCTATCCCGTCGGCGCGCCGTCGGCATCCGGGCTTTGCCGGGAGTGCGCGCTGGTGTCAGCAAGGTCACATGCTGGCAAACCCGGGTGCGGCGTGCGCCGGGCTTTATTAGAATTCCGTAAGATTAGTGAAAGTCTCTTGGGTGTAAGCGGAGCCAGTAAGCACAGCACGGAGCAGCTTGTGAACACGAACCCTTTCGACGCCGTCATCGTAGGCGCGGGCTTCGGCGGCATCGGCGCCGCGATCCAGCTCAAGCGTCTCGGGTATGACAACTTCGTCATCCTCGACCGCGAGGATGACCTGGGCGGTACCTGGCATGTCAACCACTATCCGGGCATCGCCGTCGACATCCCGTCGACCACCTACTCGTACTGGTTCGAGCCGAACCCGACGTGGTCGCGGCTGTTCGCGCCGGGCGGCGAGGTCAAGCAGTACGCCGCTGACGTCGCCGACAAGTACGACGTGCGCCGCCACATGCGGTTCAACACCACGGTGGAAGGCGCCCAGTGGGATGAGGACGCCGAGATGTGGCGGGTGGCGCTGGCCGGCGGCGAAACTTTGGCGACCCGCTTCCTGATCACCGCGACGGGCTTCCTGTCCCAGCCGCGCATGCCGGATATCCCGGGAATCGGGAGCTTCGAGGGCAAGGTCGTCCACACCACCGCGTGGGACCACGACTACCGCTACGAAGGCCGCCGAATCGCTGTCATCGGGACCGGGGCGTCCGCGGTGCAGGTCATTCCGGAGCTGGCCGAACAGGCCGGAGAGCTGACCGTCTACCAACGCACCGCGACCCACGTGATCCCCAAGTTCGATTTCGAGTTCCCCCCGGCGGCGCGGCGCCTGTTCGCGCGGGTGCCGGCGGCGCAGCGGGCGCTGCGGTGGGTGAGTGACGTCATCCTCGAGATCATCATGGTCGTCATGGCGCTGCATTTTCGGCAGTCGCGGGGACGGGGGAACATTTCCGCCTCCGACCTGGCCAAGATCAACCGATTCCGCGTCGATCCGGGACAAGGAGCTGCGCGCCAAGTTGACGCCGGACTACGACCTCGGCTGCAAGCGGCCGACCTTTTCCAACAGCTTCTACCGCGCTTTCACCAAGCCGCACGTGCACCTCGAGACGAACCCGATCGAGCGGATCGAGGCGGACGGCATCGTCATCGCGGACGGGCGCAAGACACTCATCGACACCCTGGTCCTGGCGACCGGTTTCGACCTGTGGGAGGCTAACTTCCCGGCCATCGAGGTGATCGGCCGCAAGGGCCGCAACCTCGGAAAATGGTGGCGGGAGACCAGGTTCCAGGCCTACCAGGGCCTAACCATGCCCTACTTCCCCAACTACCTGAGCCTGGCCAGTCCCTTCGCCTTCTCCGGACTGTCCTTCTTCCACACCATCGAATACCAGATGCGGCACATGGACCGGCTGCTCGGCGAGGTCAAGCGCAGGGGCGCGACGACCTTCGAGGTGACCGAAGAGGCCAACACCCGGTTCATGGAGCGGATGACCAAGCTGCTGGACGACTCGGTGTTCTACAGCGGCAACTGCGCGACGTCTCGGTCGTACTATTTCAGTCCGAATGGTGAAGCATCGCTGCTGCGGCCCACGACGACACTCAACTCGGTGCGGGAAGCCCAGACGTTCCCCCTCAGTGACTACCTGATCGCCTAGCCACGGCGCCGCGGCTTCGGTGCGGGCCCTGCTGGGCGACTAGATCAGTTGGGCGACCGCGGTGACGGCGGTGAGGGCCAGCACAGCCGTTCCGATGATGTGCACCTGGCGGCGGGGGGTGAGCCGCTCCGGGAGGGGCCGCCGCTGCAGGGTGTACTGGCGGTGAACGGCGATCACGAACGTACCCAGTGCCAAGGCACCGGCCAACGCGGCGGGGATCAACCCCGTCGGCCCGACCGAGCCGTGCAGGTTCCTGATCATCAGCAGGGCGCCGTTGGCCAGGAACGCGAACGACGTCCGCGTCCAGGCCAGCGTCGTCCGCTCGGCCTGACTCCCGCGATCCGCCGTCGAGTCGCTCAACCGATGACCGCCTTCGCGATCACCAACGCGAGCGCGACGAGCCCGACCACGGTCAGACCCACCGCCAGGTACGTCGGGGAGGGATGACGCGGCAAGGGCTTGCCGCGGCGCATGGCGCGATCCGCCTGCTGCCAGCGCAGCAATCCCATTCCGCTGGTGAGGACGGCCAGCATCGCGAGCCCCATCCCGAGCACGCGGCGGGCGCCCGGGATCGTCAGCTCCGGGACCAGTTGCACCAGGGCCACCGCCGCGGCGAGCAGGCCCAGCGCCGTGCGCTGCCAGGCCAGGAACGTCCGCTCGTTGGCCATGGTGAACCGGTAGTCCGGCTCGTGTTCTGCTTCGGTATCGGCGTCGGCGGTGTTCTCGGCCACGAGGCACATCGTAGATTCCTGACCCCGACCGGTTGCATGATTGCGCGTGTGGTCAAGACTCTGTTGTTCGACGTGCAAGGGACGGCGACCGATTTTCATACGACCGTCTGCGACGAAGCCCAACGCATCAGTGCGGGCCGTCACCCGGACGTCGACTGGCCCGACGTGGTACGGCGTTGGCGCACAGGGTACTTCGCGGCGCTGGAGGAAGCGCGGGCCCGCCACAGCGGATGGGTGCCGGTCCACACGGTGTATCGCCGGGCGCTGGACGACTGCGGCGTCCCGCTTTCGGACGCCGAACGCGACGAACTCACCCTGGCGTGGCGACGGCTCAAGCCCTGGCCGGACGTGGTGCCCGGGCTGACGCGCCTGAAAGGCGGGTACACGCTGGCCACCCTGTCCAACGCCGACGTCTCTACGGTCATCGAGATCTCCAAGCGCGCCGGCCTGCCCTGGGATGCCGTCTTCGCTGCGGAGATGGCCGGGGTGTTCAAGCCCGACGCGGCGATCTATCGGATGGCCGCGACCTATCTGGGTCTGAAACCCGCCGAGATCATGATGGTGGCCAGCCACAAATACGACATCCGCGCCGCGGGCCGGCTCGGTTTCCGGACCGCCTTCGTCGCGCGCCCGCTGGAGTTCGGCGTCGACGGCGAGGCCGACGTGAGCCCTTCCGACGAGTTTGACGTCAACGCGTCGGACTTCCTCGACCTCGCAGGGCAACTCGGCCGCTGATCAGCGATGCGCGGATCCCGTCAGGGGCTGCCCGTTGGCCGCCTGCAGCAGGCAGATGACGGTGCTGGGCGTGGGGTTGGCCCCGGTGCGGTCCTGGTTCGAGTCGATCAGGTAGGTGATCGAAAACGGGCTGCCGTCAACGGGGCGGCCGGTATACGGCGCGAACCCGGCGGCGCAGTCCCGGTTCGCGACGCTGGCGACCGCGGTGTCGACGGCCATCGGGGCGCGCAGGTACACCTCGGCCAAATGCGTTGTCGCACAATCGACTACGGTGACCGTCACGCGGCTCAGGTCGGGCGGGGGCAGGTCGGCCACGCACTCGCCGGCCCGCAGGTCGATCCACTTCTCGGTGTGCGAGCCGGTGGGCGCCGGCGCCGCGCTGACCGTGGCGCAGGCCGCCGTCAATGTGCCTGCGAGCAGTACGCATAGCGCATGAAGACCGCGCATGCAGTGCAGTTTAAGCAGTCAGGAATGCCGGGGGGACGGTATTGGTCAGGGTGGGGTCCGGCTTCTCCGACGACATGGACAGGAACCCGCGCGCGCAGCGCGCGGCGAGCAGCCAGTTCGCGGGCTTCTTCATGTCCAGCCCGCCGAGCAGCTGTTTGATCATGGTCAGCGTGTCGAAGTAAATGCGTTCGCACACAAGCGTTTCGGCATCGTCGAACACGAAGTACGCGGTCATGCGGACGCGGAACCGGCTGCCGGTGGGCGGAACCTTGCCCAGGTAACCGAGATGGGTGCCCATCAACCAGAACTCGACGATCACCGCGTCGGCGCTGTGCCGCAGCGCGATGATCTCGTGGTCCTGGTCGGGAAACGCGGTCCGCGTGTAGGTGTAGTAATCGCGCACCGCCTCCTCGCCGTCGTGGACGACCAGCTGGGGGATCAGCTCGTAGTGCGGGTGCGGGAAGGTCGACAACACCTCGTCCCAGGCCTGGCGGACCTCGTCGTGGAAATGGTCGAGCACGAGCTTCTGGCGGGCGGCCAGCACCTCCGCGGAGGGGAACGCGGGAATCGTCATGGGTGGTAACGATAGACCCCGGCGAGCAGACGCAAACTCGCACAATTTCCCGTCGTGCGCTGCGATTTTGTGTCTGCTCGCGGGGGGAGCTGGCGGGGAGAGGCCGAGCCGCGAAGGCTAACCGCGCGGCGGGGTCCAGGCGACCGGCAGGGTCTTGATGCCGTGGATGAATTGCGACAGCAGCCGCGCGGGTTCGTCGGTCGCGACGATGTCGGGAATTTCGCGGCGCAACTCGTCGAAAATGACCCGGATCTCGCGGCGGGCGAGGTTGGCGCCCAGGCAGAAATGCGCCCCGCCGCCGCCGAACCCGAAGTGGGGGTTGGGGGTGCGCGCCACGTCGAAAAGCCAGGGGTTGGCGAACTTCGACTCGTCGCGGTTGGCCGAGTTGTACCACAGCACGGTCTTGTCACCCTCCGCCAGCTTGGTGCCGCTCAGCTTGAAGTCGCGGGTCAGGGTTCGTCGCATGTAGACCACCGGCGAGGCCCACCGCACGATCTCCTCGACGGCCGTGGGTGCCAGCCGGTCGAAGTTGGACCACCACTTGTCCCGTTCGTCGGGGTAGCGGGACAGGGCCAGCACGCCGTGGCTGATCGCGTTGCGCGTCGTCTCGTTGCCCGCCACCACCAGCAGGATGAAGAAGGACGCGATCTCCGCCGACGACAGCCGTTCGCCGTCGACCTCGGCTTCGACCAGGCTGGTGGTCAGGTCGTCGTGGTGATTGACGCGGCGGTCCTCGGCGAGCGCGGTGGCGTACGCGCCGATGTCCATCGAGATCTTGAGGAATTCCTCGAAATCGGTCGTCAGGTCGGGGTCGCCGAACCCGAGAATCACGTTGGTCCAGTGGAAGATCCGCTGATGGTCGTCCTCGGGGATCCCCATCATGTCGCAGATGATCTGCAGCGGCAGCGGACCGGCGAGCTCGGTGACCAGGTCGGCTTCCCCGCTGGGGTGATTGGCGATCAGCGAGGCGACCAGCCGGCGGGCCCGTTCGCGCACCGACGCCTCGATGCGCGCCACCACCTTCGGGGTGAACGCGCGGCTGACGATCGAGCGCAGCCGTTGGTGTCGCGGATCGTCGAGCACGATCATCGAGCCGAAGTATTCGGCGATCTCCGGCGCGTTGTCGTTGACCGTGATGTTCGGAGTGCTGCTGAAGATCTCCGGATGGCGGCTGGCGAAGTGCACGTCGTCGTGCTTGGTCAACGACCAATACCCTTCGCCCGCCACGAATCCCTCCATCTCGATCGCGGGCCAGAACGAGAGGGGGGCCTCGCGGCGCAGGGTGGCGAAGGCGCCGTCGCGGAAGTCGTCGTCGAGGCCCCAGAAGTCCAGCGAGTCGAGATGGATCTCGGAGAGGGGGACCTCGGGCGGTGGCGCCCCGTTGGTTCGCGTCGCGATACCCGTCTTCAAACTCACCGACAACCTCCTGGGGAGCGTGAACCGTTAGTGCGTACAGACGGTCCGGCCGCCCGCCGATTGCGCATCGGCGACGACGTTGCCGTCGAGCAGGATCCGGCAGCGGATGGGGCCGACCCCTTGGGCGCTGATCACGAATACCTGGCCGCCGAAGGCGGTGAATTCCGTCGACCAGGGCAGCGGCGCATTCACCTGGTGCAGCTGACCGGCGTCGGTCTGGTACGAGATGTACTGGGCGACGCCGGCACCGGTCACCTCATAGCGGGCCTGGGGCATCTGGGGGAGGGCATGGGCCACGCCGGTGACTGTCCCGGCGCCCCCGACCCCGATAGCGAGCAGGATCGAGAGCCCGCGCACGTGCTTGGTCATGATTTGCATCGTGTCACCACACGCGGTGCTACGGAAGCTTTCCGCCCAGACGAACCCGAGCCGCTCTAGTGTGAGTCCCACGGGGGGCTGGTACGGGAAGGTGAGTATGTCGGAACACGGCTCAAAACGCGTGGTGGTCTGGGGCACCGGCTTCGTCGGCAAGATGGTGATCGCCGAGATCGTCAAGCATCCGCTGTTCGAGTTGGTGGGCGTCGGCGTCAGCAACCCCGACAAGGTGGGGCGCGACGTCGGCGACATCTGCGGGCTGCCCGAGCCGGTCGGCATCATCGCCACCGACGACGTCGACGCCCTGATCGCGCTGAAGCCCGACGCGCTGGTGCACTACGGCCCGACGGCGATGCACGCCAAGGACAACATCTCGCTGATCACCCGCTTCCTGCGGGCCGGGATCGACGTGTGCTCGACGGCGATGACTCCGTGGGTGTGGCCGACGATGCACCTCAACCCGCCGCAGTGGATCGCGCCGATCACCGAGGCGTGCGAGCTGGGGGAGTCGTCCTGCTTCACCACCGGCATCGACCCCGGATTCGCCAACGACCTGTTCCCCATGACGCTGATGGGCCTGTGCTCGGAGGTGCGCCGGGTGCGCGCCTCCGAACTGCTCGACTACACCAACTACGAAGGCGATTACGAAGTCGAGATGGGCATCGGCCGCGAGCCCGAATACAGCCCGATGCTGGAAGACTCCAACATGCTGATCTTCGCGTGGGGCGCCACCGTCCCGATGATCGCCCACGCGGCCGGCATCATGCTCGACGAGATCACCACCACCTGGGACAAGTGGGTGACGCCGACCGAGCGCAACACCGTCAAGGGTGTCATCAAGCCCGGGCACGTCGCCGCCGTCCGGTTCACCATCAACGGAATCTACAAGGGCGACACGAGGATTCAGCTCGAGCACGTCAACCGCATCGGCCTCGACGCCGCCCCCGACTGGCCGTCGGGCCACGACAACGACGTCTACCGGGTGGAGATCGAGGGCACGCCGAGCGTCTACCAGGAAACCGCGTTCCGGTTCACCGACGGTTCGGGCCGCGACGCGGCCACGGCCGGGTGCCTGGCGACCGGGATGCGGGCTCTCAACGCGGTGCCGGCCGTCAACGACCTGCGGCCGGGCTGGGTCACGCCGCTCGACCTGCCGCTGATCGCCGGAGCCGGCAACATTCGCTGACCGGCGCACACAGCCGGCACTTAGGTGCCGCTGAGACGCGGTACAGGTTCCGGCGGCACAATGACAAGCTAGCCGGGTTGCGAGTTGCTGAGGTTGGGGTTGGGACAGATGGCCAATGGAGCGGGGACCGCGCTGGGCTTGTCGATCGGGGCCACCAACCTGGCGGCGGTCGCCGCGGGCCAGGCCATCACCCGCAAGCCGGTCCTGACGCTGTACCCCGAGCGCGCGCCGGAGGTCGGCATCCCCGCGGAAAACCCGCGGCTCGACCAGCCGGGCCTGGTGATGACGGGGTTCGTGAACCGGGTCGCCGACCCGCGGGGAGTCGTGGCGGCCGACGGCTCGGTACACCGCAGCGAGGAACTGATCGCCGACGCGATGCGCGCACTGGCCTACGCCGTCACCGGCGGGCGACCCCTGCCCGAGCGCGTCGCCGTGACCTATCCCGCGCAGTGGGCGTCGCCGGTGGTGGACGCCTTGGGCACGGCGCTGAGCTCGGTGGCCGAATGGTCCAACCGTGCCCGGCCCCTGCTGCTGATTCCCGACGCGGCGGCGACGCTGCTCGCGGTGCGCACGAGCCCCGGCATACCGGCCCACGGGACGGTGGCGGTGTGCGACTTCGGCGGCACCGGCACCAACGTCACGTTCATGCGCGCCGACGGCGACTATCAGGCGCTGGCCCCGACCGTGCGCCTGCACGATTTCTCCGGCGACCTGATCGATCAGGCGCTGCTGAGCGCCGTCATCTCCCACATGCCCAGCGCCGCCTCCTTCGACCAACCGTCGGACACCGTGGCGATCGGCTCGCTCAGCCGGCTGCGGACCGCATGCCGAGTCGCCAAGGAAGAGCTGTCTTCGAGCACCGTGACCACGCTGACCGACGGGCTGACCGGCGAGATCCGGGTCGCCCGCGGCGATCTCGACGAGGCGATCCGCACACCGCTGGACAGGTTCGTCGCGGTGCTGGAAAATGCGTTGGCGCGCAACGGGATCCACGATCTGGTCGCGATCGTCTCCGCGGGAGGCGCAGCGAACATCCCCGCGATCACCACCACACTTTCGCAGTACTTCCGCGTCCCGGTCATCACCACGCCGCGACCGCAACTGACTGCGGCCACCGGCGCCGCACTACGGGCGGCGCACGGCCAGGGTGACAGCGCGGCAACGGCGACGGCTTCGGCCCCCGCCGCGCCGGTCACCGCGACGGCTTCGGCCCCCGCCGCGCCGGTCACCGCGACGGCGCAGGCGGCGCCGGTCGGGTCGACCGCGGGCGCCATGGCCGTGCGAGCCTGGTCGCAGACCGGCAATCAGGCGCAGCTCACGCCCTCCGACGCCGAGGAACAGCCTGCCGGCGATCCCGCGACCGCCAAGCGCAAGAGTCGCCTGTTTCGGCTGCCGGTGCTGGCCGCGATCGTCGGTGCGGCGGCGGCGCTGCTGCTCGTGGGGACCGCGGTCATGATCGGCCTGCACTCGGCGAACAAATCGGCGACGACGCCCGCGCCCGGTCTGACCAGCAGCCCGGTTCCCGCCCCGCCCGCCAACACCGCGACCGCCGGGCCGCCGTCACCCACCGAAGAGGCTCCCGCGCCGTCGACCACGGATACCAAGCCGCCCGCCAGCACCGAGACGCCGTCGACCAGCGTCCCGTCAGCGAAACCGCAGCACGCGCCGCCCCTCGCGGCCGCGCCCGCCCGGCCGGCGATCCCGCGCGTCCCGCAGGCACCGCCCATTCCGGGGGTCCCCGGTCTCAACGAACCCATCCCCGGGCTGGACCGGGTCAATCAGATCATTCAAGGCATCGCCGGCGACCTGGGCATCGGCGGCATCCCGCAATTGGCCACTCAGCCGGGAACGACCCCCTAGGTCAACGCTTTTCGCCCTTGTTCTCCGCGGTCGCGGCTTCCCTGAGTTGGTCGTTGAGGGCCTTGTCCTTCTCGATCTGGTCCTGCAGCGCCTGCTCGTCGCGGCCCTCGTCGGACTTCTGGGCGCCAGAGTCGGCATTCTCGGGAACTTCGTTCTTGGGATTGCCGTCCTCGTCCAACCAGTCGTTGACCGCCGTGCCCGAAACGCTCCCCCCGGTGCCGGGCAGCACGATGGTGGGCTTTTCTTCGTAGGCCTCCATCATCTCGGCGGCCTTCTCCTTGTCGCCTTCGTCCGGCTCCGGCTTCTCCGTCAGCTTTTGATCGGTGTCCTGGTCAGCCGATTTGTCGTCCTGCACGCTCATGCATGTACCCCCTCGCAGTCGCAGGTCGCGATTTGGAGGGGTTACCCGTTGCCGCGTTGTGTCGAAACTCTCATCAGCTGGTTCGTTCGCGCTTGACCAGCTCGACCAACGCCAGCGGGATCCGCATGGGCTCGGGTGCGCTTGACAGCTGCGCTGCGACCGCCCGCTCCAGCTGGTCGACGAACTCGCGGGCCCGTGGGTCGTGGACCCCGCCGTCCAGCCCGCGCACCAGGGCCGGGAACAGCGCCGCCCGGGCAAAGGCCGCCCATTGCGCCCCGAAGGCCTCGGCGTCGCGGTCCGCCTGAAACCGGGCCCAGAATCGGTCCTCGGCGTTGAACATGTCGAGGTGGTCGATCGACAGGCCTTCGAAGCGCCCGCTGGGCGCAAACGGGGCGCGAAAGTCCTTCTCGGTGCGGGCATATGTGGGAATGGTCATGCGCCGCGCCTCGTCCTGACGCAGCAGGCCGTCGCGCACGTGCTCACGCAGCGCCGCGAGCATCGCGTCGAGCAGCGTCGGGAATCCGGAGGTGCCGTCGTCGTCGAGGGCGATCGTCATCACCACCAGCCGAGCGTCGGGGGCCAATTCGCGGCCGCGGAACGCCACGAAGTTGTGCCAGTCCAGTGCCGCCTGGTGGGCGTACGCCGCCCGGGCCCTGTCGTCGTTGCTGTAGGCGATGTGCACGTGATCGTGCACCTCGCCGGGCACCTTGCTCAGCCACTGCGTCGCCCACGACGACCAGCCGAGGTTGACCGTCTTGGACGGGACGATCTGGTCGTAGAACGAGCGGCCGATCGACGACGCGAACGTCGCCGCGTCCAGCTGCAGGTAGCTCTCGGGATCGTCGGACAAGGTGTGAAACAGCGCCGAGAAGTCGTTGTCCGGTATGTCGGTGTGCGCCACCAGGATTGCGTGGTCGTGACGGGTGCGGCGACGCAGCACCGCAATCGCCGCCGCCAGCGGCTTGAGTGAATTGTGCCCGTTGGCGGCGCCATAGTCGGCGATGACAATCGGCTGCGGGGGTTTGGGCAGGGGCACCTGCTCGGCGGCCCGCTCGAACAGGGCGATGGCCGGCGCCAGCCCGGCGGCCTGCAGCCGCGACGACTGGGTGTAAGCGGGCTCCGGCCGGACCACAATGCTCGATTCGGGCATCCGAGGTTCAGGCCGCATATCCCAACGATAGTCGTCAGTTCGGCTTCGGGTAGCTGACGCCGGTGAGCTGCTCGGAAAGGTCCCAAAGTCGTTGGCAGTCAGCCTCATTACGGGCCCGCTCGGGTACCTTCGCCAACCGCACCCCGCCGCCTGCGGCCTCGTAGAATCCGCGGGGCCCGTAGAACGCGCCGCCCTGGGCCCGCGGCGCGGCGGCGGCGTAGAGCGCCGGGAGGATGCCCTCGTCGATCTCCTGCCACAAGAACGGCGTGAAGCGCCAGGACGCCTTGTACAAGCGTTCCATCAGTGCGGGTTTGTCGCGGCCATGCGACGGCCCGGCGATCTGCAGATTGGTCTTGGTCAGGCCGGGGTGCGCCGCGTTGGACATGATGCCCCAGCCGGCCGCGCGGCTGCGCCGGTCCAATTCGAGGGCGAACATCAACACCGCCAGCTTCGACTGCCCATACGCCGACATCGCCGCGTAGGACTTCTCGAAGTTGGGGTCGTCGAAGTGGATCTTGCCGCTTTGGCGGGCCGCCAGGCTGCTCAGCGAGACGACGCGCGCGTTGCCGGCGGCGCGCAGGAGCGGCAGCAGGTGCGCGGTGAGGGCGAAATGCCCGAGATGGTTACTGCCGAACTGCAATTCGAAACCGTCGGCGGTGGTGTCACGTTCCGGCGGCGTCATGACGCCGGCGTTGTTGATCAGGATGTCAATGGGGCGGCCCTCGGCGTTGAGCTGTTCACCCAGCGCGGCGACGGCGGCCAGCGACGACAGGTCCAGCGCCTTGATGGCCAGCTTGGCGTCGGGGACCGTGGCGCGGATTTCCTCGATCGCCTTTTCCCCCTTGCCGCGATTGCGGATGGCCATGACGACGTCGGCGCCCGCGGCCGCGAGTCGCCGGGCCAGGCCGAACCCCAGGCCGCTGTTGGCTCCGGTGACGATTGCCAGCTTGCCCGACAGGTCGGGCACCGTGGCGACGAGATCGTTGGCCATGCGTATCACTCCTTCGGATCGGGCGGCATTCTGGTCAGCATGCCGCGACGCATTCCCGGTTGGCTAGTGGCGTTGGTGGTCGGTGCGCTCCCCGCACTGGCGTTTCCCGCGCCGTCGTGGTGGTGGCTGGCCTGGTTCGGCCTGGCCCCGCTTCTCTTGGTGGTGCGCGACGCGCCGACGCCGTGGGCCGCATCCGTGCGGGCCTGCTGCGGCGTCGGCGGGTTCGTGCTGACCACCCAGTACTGGCTGCTGGCCCACATCGGCCCGTTGCTGGCGGTGCTGGCCGCCTGCTTCGGCGCACTGTGGCTGCCGTGGGGGTGGTTGGCGCACCGATTGTTGTCGGCGCCCGCCGGAATCGGGCGAACAGCGGCCGCCGTGTTGGTATTGCCCAGCGCGTGGGTGGCCGCCGAAGTGGTGCGGTCCTGGCCGGCGCTGGGCGGCTCGTGGGCGTCGCTGGGTGCGTCGCAATCCAGCCAGCCCGTCACGCTGGCCTCGGCGTCGCTGGGCGGGGTATGGCTGACGAGTTTCCTTCTGGTTGCGGCCAATACCGCTCTGGTCGGCATGATCGTGCACCGGAGGGTGGGCGCGCTGGTCGTTTTCGTCGTGTGCGCGGCGGTCGGCCCCGCCTGGTATCTGCTGGGCCCCGCCCCGACCGACGGCCCGACGGTGCGCGTGGCACTGGTCCAGCCCGGCGACATCCCCGACTCCGCCGCCCGCCAGGCGGCCAGCGAGGCGCTGACCGAAACGCTCGCCGGCCAGCGGCCGGACCTGGTGGTGTGGGGCGAAAGCAGCGTGGGGCAGGACCTCGACAACCACCCCGAGGTGCTGGCCCGGCTCGCCGGGCTGTCCCGGCGGGTGGGCGCCGACCTGCTCGTCAACGTCGACGCGCCCGCAGCGGGTGGGGGCATCGCCAAGTCGGCCGTGCTCATCGGAGCGCGCGGATCGGTGGGCAGCTACCGCAAGACCCGGTTGGTGCCGTTCGGCGAATACGTCCCGCTGCGACCGCTTTTCGGCTGGATCACCCGCCACAGCAAGGCCGCCGCCGAGGACCGCCGGCGGGGAACGGGGCCGGTGGTGCTGCACGCGGGCACGCTTTCCATCGGCCCGTTGGTCAGCTACGAGACCATCTTCTCCGACCTGGCCCGGCGCGAGGCGCGGCTCGGCGCCGACCTACTGGTGTATCAGAGTTCCACCTCGTCGTTCCAGGGCAGTTGGGCGCAGCCGCAGCTGGCCGCCCAGCCCGCGGTGCGCGCCGTCGAGGCAGGCCGGCCAGCGGTGCATGCCGGATCGTCCGGCGACAGCTCGGCCTTCGATTCACGCGGGCGCCGGCTGGCATGGTGCCCGTCGGACTTCCGCGGTGCGGTCGTGGTCGACGTGCCGTTGGCATCGGCTGACACTCCGTACCAACGGCTCGGGGACTGGGTGCCGATGGCGGCGTTCGCCATCCTGGGCGGGTTTGCCTTTTTGCGGTGGCACCGCACGACTCGCGGTGCCAGACTCCGTGGATGAGCAGCCGACGGCTAGCGAAGATTTCGCTGGCCGCTGCCATCGCGATGATGGTCGTATCGGTGGGCGGCTTCATCGTCGCCCTGGTGCTCAACGCGTTCTTCCTGGATAAGTACAACGCCTACGGCGAGGTGCCCGTCCCGGGCTCGGGCAGCCTCTACCTGCCCGGCGGCGACGTCACCGTCAGCCTGCACACCGTCGTCATCAGCGGTCCCGACCGCGGGCTGCCGGTGCCACCGCTGGGCGTCACGATCTCGCCGCCCGACGGTGTCGCGCAGCCCGTGGTGGCCGAAAGCATCGGGACCACGACGACGGTCAACAATGACGCGCACGTGCGGGTGTGGGTGGCTCATATTGCCTCGAGCGGCACCTACAACATCACGACCGACGGGCAGGTCAACGGATATATCGACCCGCGACTGGCCTTCGGGCACAGGAGCTCCGCCGGCTTCCTGGTGTGGCTATTCGTCGCCACCTTCGTGGTGGGGCTGGTCGGTTCGGTGCTGTCGGGATGGTGGCTGGGGCGCACCCGCCGCAGGGCCGTGGTGGCGGCGAATCCCTATTACCAGGCGCCTGTCGTTTCTGTCGCGCACGAACCGACCGACGAGGGGGTTCGCCTGGAGCGGCTCAAAACCCTTGCCGCGCTGCGGGACTCCGGAGCGCTGAATCAGCAGGAGTTCGAGAGCGAGAAGCGCCGGATCCTCGAGGGGCGCTAGGTTGCTGTCGCGAGCTGCGGGCGGTGGCCGTCGGCGACCGATCGACGACTTTCGGATTTGCTATCACCGGTGATAGCAAAATCGGCGATCACATGGTGGTACTGAGACTGGTACTCCTGTGACCGATGTGACCGGGCGCGGCGCTACCCGCGCCACGAGCCCTCAGTGGCCGCGGGCCACCCACTCCTCGTAGTGCACGATTTCGTCGCCGATGGTGGTGCTGTCGCCGTGGCCGGTGTGCACGACCGTCTCCCCGGGCAGCTTGCCCAGCCGCTCGGAGATGGACTGCAGGATCGTCGGGAAATCCGAATACGAGCGGCCGGTCGCGCCCGGGCCACCGGAGAACAGGGTGTCGCCGCTGAACACCACGCCCAGGTCATGCGAATACCAACACACCGATCCGGGGGAGTGGCCCGGGGTGTGCAGCGCCCGCAGCTGCGTCCCCCCCACACTCAGCGTCTCGCCGTCGGATATGGAGCGAAAGCCGCTGTCGGGATGCGTCATTCGCCATAGCACCTCGTCGGCCGGATGCAGCAGCACCGGCGCGTCGAGTGTCTTGCCGAGTTCCGGGGCGACCGTCACGTGGTCGTTGTGGCCGTGTGTGCACACCACCGCCACCACGTGGCGGCCGGCGACGGCCTCGACGATCGGTGCCGCGTCGTGGGCGGCGTCGAACACCACGACGTTGGAGTTGTCGCCGATCAGCCAGATGTTGTTGTCGACTTCCCAACTGCCGCCGTCGAGTTCGAAGGTGCCGTGGGTGACGACCCGGTCGATGCTCACCATCAGAGCATCACCACCGAACGCAACACCTTGCCGCCGTGCATTTTATGGAAGGCCTCCTCGACGTCGCCGAGGCCGATGCGCTCGGAGACGAACTGCTCCAACGGGAGCCGGCCCTGCAGGTACAGGTCGATCAAAGTGGGGAAGTCGCGTTCGGGCAGGCAATCGCCGTACCACGACGACTTCAGCGACCCGCCGTGGCTGAAGAAGTCGATCAGCGGCATCTCGAGCGTCATGTCGGGCGTCGGAACACCCACCAGCACAACCGTTCCCGCGAGGTCGCGGGCGTAGAAGGCCTGCTTCCAGGTTTCGGGCCGGCCGACGGCGTCGATCGCGACGTTGACCCCGAACCCGTCGGTGAGGTCCTGGATCGCCTCCACGACGTCGGCCTGGCGGGCGTTGATGGTGTGGGTGGCGCCGAACTTGCGCGCCCAGTCCAGCTTGGTGTCGTCGGTGTCCACCGCGATGATCCGCCTGGCCCCGACCAGCGCGGCACCGGCGATCGCGGCATCCCCGACGCCCCCGCAGCCGATCACCGCGACGGTGTCGTCGCGGGTGAGGGCGCCGGTGTTGATGGCCGCGCCGATGCCGGCCATCACCCCGCAGCCGAGCAGGCCCGCGACGGCCGGGTCCGCGGCGGGATCGACCTTGGTGCACTGACCGGCGTGCACCAGGGTCTTGTCGGCGAACGCCCCGATGCCCAGGGCGGGCGTCAGTTCCGTGCCGTCGGTCAGCGTCATCTTCTGCGCGGCGTTGAAGGTGTCGAAACACAGGTGCGGGCGGCCGCGCTTGCACGCCCGGCACTGGCCGCAGACGGCCCGCCAGTTCAGGATCACGAAGTCGCCCGGCTCGACCGCCGTGACGCCGGGCCCCACCGCCTCGACCCGGCCGGCGGCCTCGTGGCCGAGCAGGAAGGGGTACTCGTCGTTGATGCCGCCCTCGCGGTAGGTCAGGTCGGTGTGGCACACCCCGCAGGCGACGATGTCGACCAGGGCCTCGCCGGGCCCGGGGTCCGGGACGACGATGTCCACCAATTCGACGGGCTCGCCCTTCTTTCGTGAAATCACGCCGCGCACTGTCTGACTCATGGCCACCAACCTACTGGCGACCGCCGTACACCTTCGCATCCACCCGTTCACCCATGCGCCGGGTGTAGCGTCGCTGGGCGTGACGGCATCAATGGAGACGGCCAAGGAATTCGGTGCACGGATCGCCGCGGCAATCGACGGCGCCAGCCTGACGCTGCTGCTGAGCATCGGGCACCAGACCGGTCTGCTCGACGCGATGGCCGGGCTGCCGCCCGCCACCAGCGCGCAGATCGCCGAAGCGGCCGGCCTCAACGAGCGCTACGTGCGCGAGTGGCTGGCCGGCATGACGACCGCGCGCGTCGTCGACTACGACGCCGACGCCGCCACCTACTCGCTGCCCGCGCACCGCGCCCGCGTGCTGACCCGGGCGGCCGGGCCGGACAACCTGGCCTTGGTGGCCCTGTTCGTCCCGCTGCTCGCCGAGGTCGAACAGAAAATCATCGGCTGCTTCCGCGACGGCGGCGGCCTGCACTACCGCGAGTTCCCCCGCTTCCACGCGCTGATGGCCGAGCAGAGCGGGGTGGTGTACGACAACGCGCTCGTGGACACGGTGCTGCCGCTGGTCGACGGTCTCGTCGAACGCCTGCGCTCCGGAGCCGACGTGGCCGATTTCGGCTGCGGCAGCGGCCACGCGATCAACGTGATGGCGCGGGCGTTCCCGGCCAGCCGCTTCACCGGCATCGACTTCTCCGACGAGGCCATCGCCGTCGGCGCCCGCGAGGCGGCCGACCTGGGTCTGGCGAACGCGACCTTCGAGAGCCACAACCTCGCCGATCTCGAAAAGGCCGACGCCTATGACGTCATCACCGTGTTCGATGCCATCCACGATCAGGCCCAGCCGGCCCGGGTGCTGGAGAACATCTACCGCGCGCTGCGGCCCGGCGGGGTCCTGCTGATGGCCGACATCAAGGCATCCAGCCGCCTCGAGGACAACGTCGGCATCCCGATGAGCACCTACCTGTACACCACCTCGCTGATGCACTGCATGACGGTGTCGCTGGCGCTGGACGGCGCCGGGCTGGGGGCGGCCTGGGGGACACAGCTGGCCACCGCGATGCTGGCCGACGCCGGGTTCGGCGACGTGCGGGTGGCGGAGATCGAGTCGGACCCGATCAACAACTACTACATCGCCCGGAAGTGATGGCGGCCCTCGACGCCGTGCACGACTGGCCGGTCGAGGCCGCCGCGGCGGCGGTTATCGGGCCCGACGGCGTGTTGGCCGGCCACGGCGACACCGAGCGGGTGTTCGAGCTGGCTTCGGTGACCAAGCCGCTGGTGGCCCGGGCCGTGCACGTCGCCGTCGAGGAGGGTGTCGTCGAGCTGGACACCGCCGCCGGCCCGCCGGGCGCCACCATCCGGCACCTGCTGGCGCACGCCTCGGGCCTGGCGATGCACTCCGATCACGTGCTCGCCGCCCCCGGGGCGCGGCGCATCTACTCCAACCACGGCTTCACCGTGCTGGCCCAGACCCTGGAGCGCGAGTCGGGCATCGAGTTCGGCCGCTACCTGGCCGAGGCGGTCTGTGAACCCCTGGGCATGGCGGCCACCCGGCTGGACGGCGGCGCGGCGTCAGCCGGGTTCGGGATCAGCTCCACGGTGGCGGACCTGGCGGCGTTCGCCGGGGACCTGCTGCGTCCGGCGACCGTCTCGGCCCAGCTGCACACCGAGGCGACGACGGTGCAATTTCCCGGCCTGGACGGCGTGCTTCCCGGCTACGGCGTCCAGCGGCCCAACGACTGGGGGCTGGGTTTCGAGATCAGGGACACGAAATCCCCGCACTGGACCGGCACGCGCAACTCGCCGCGAACCTACGGCCATTTCGGCCAGGCGGGTGGTTTCATCTGGGCAGATCCCGAACGGGACGTGGCGCTGGTGGTCCTCACCAACCGTGATTTCGGGAAGTGGGCGCTGCAGCCCTGGCCGGCGATTTCCGACGCCGTGATAGCCGAATACGGCTAAAGGAAAATGCACACTAGCGCAACACGGGCATCACAAGGCACAATAGACACGCACGACACACAAAATAGTTAGACATCCTGCTCGCCAGGTCCCGCCAGGTCGTTGGGGAAGACGTCCCTCGCGGAACCGAAGGAGCAGCAAATGCGTGCGTCGAATCAATTCGCCGACGTGACGACTGGCGTGGTGTACGTGCACGCCTCGCCGGCGGCGGTATGCCCGCATGTCGAGTGGGCGTTGTCGTCGACCCTTGGGGCGAAGGCGAACCTCACGTGGACCCAGCAGCCGGCCATGCCCGGACAGCTGCGCGCGGTCACCAACTGGGTCGGGCCGGTGGGCACCGGCGCCCGGTTGGCCAACGCCCTGCGCTCCTGGTCGGTGCTGCGCTTCGAAGTCACCGAGGACCCCAGCCCCGGAGTCGACGGCCAGCGGTTCAGCCACACCCCGCAGCTCGGCCTGTGGAGCGGGGCGATGAGCGCCAACGGCGACGTCATGGTCGGGGAGATGCGGCTACGGTCGCTGATGGCGCAGGGCGCCGACACCCTGGCCGCCGAGCTGGACACGGTGCTGGGAACGGCGTGGGACGACGCCCTCGAGGCCTACCGCGACGGCGGCGAGGTCGGCGAGGTGAGCTGGCTCAACCGGGGAGTCGGCTAGCCGCCTGCGCTCCTCAGCCGCGGCGCAGGATCCGCAGCGCGCCCGGAACCGCGGTGATCTCCGCGGGCAGCGGGCACGCGAAGTCGCCGTCGGCGTAGACGTTGATACCGGGGCACTCGACGTGGACCGATTGGGCCCGCGTCGTGCTCACCCCGGCGAGGTTGATGTGGGTGCCTTTCATCACGGTGGGAAACAGGCGCACCAGCTTCATCCGCGACGCCTCGTGCACCATCGTGATGTCCAGCAGGCCGTCGGTGTGATCGGCGTGGGGACAGATCAGCATGCCCCCGCCATAGCTGCGGGTATTGCCGAAGGCCGCCAGCGTGATGTCGGCATCGATCTCTCGCGTCCCGTCCAGCACCATGCGGAACGGCAGGAGCCGCAACTGCGACAGTTCGGCGAGCATCGCGAGGTAGTACCGCACTCGCCCGTGCGGCCAGCTCATCCGGTTGGCCCGGTCGGTCACCAGTGAGTCGAACCCGGCGGCCGCCACGGTGCCGAACCACTTGTCGCACTTTGTGCGGCCGTTGCCGCACCGTATCCGGCCCAGATCGATGGTTTCCGCGAAGCCGTTGACGATGATGTCGGCCGCGGCTTCCGGATCCTTTGTGGGAAGCCCGAATTCACGGGCATGGTCGTTGCCCGTCCCCGCCGCCACGATGCCCAGCGGCACCTCGGTGCCCGCGAGCACCTGCAGCGCGTTGGAGACGACGCCGTCGCCGCCGGTCACCATCACCGCGTCGGCGCCCTTCTCGAGTGCCGCGCTCACCAGGTAGCGGGCGTCCTGGGCGTCGTCGCCGATGATCTCGACGACCTCCACACCGCGGTGGTGCAGCCGCGCGATCGCGAGCTGCGCCGCCCGGATCGCCGCGCCGTGCCCCGAGACGGGATTGGTCAGCGCGATCACCTTGCCGATCTCGCACCGAGTCATGGAATCAGCTTGCCGGGGTTGAGGATTCCGGCCGGGTCCAGGGCCGCCTTGACTGCGCGCAGGACCTGCACGCCCAGCTCGCCCACCTCGTCACGCATCCAGGGCCGGTGGTCGGCGCCGACGGCATGGTGGTGGGTGATCGTCCCGCCGGTGGCCATGATCGCGTCGCACGCGGCCTTTTTCGCGGCCTTCCATTGTTCGATCGGATTGCCGCGCTGCCCGGCCACCACGGTGAAGTACAGCGACGCGCCGGTGGGGTAGACGTGCGAGATGTGGCACATCACCAGCGCCGGCGTGCCGGTCTCGGCCAGCGCATCGGTAAGCGCTTGCGTCACGGCGGCTTTGAGGGCGGGAACGTTGGACCAGTCGGTGGCCGTCTCGAGCGTCTCGCACAGCGCACCCGCCGACAGCAGCGAGTCGCGCAGGTACGGCGCGCCATAGCGGCCCTGCTCCCAGGCCCGCGCCGGCGCTTCGCCCAGCGACGTCGCCCCGCACGCGGCCAGCAGCGCGCCGGTTTCGGCGTGCCGGCTTTCGACGTGTTCTTCGGTGCCCTCGAACACGGTGATGCCCAGGCAGCCGCCGGTGATCTGGCTTTCGCCGATCGCCTCGGTGGTGGCCAGATTGACCCCCGTCTCGGCCTCGTCGGAGAGCCGGACGACGGTGGGGCCGGTGGCCGTTTGGGTTACGGCGCGCAGGGCCGCGGCCCCGGTTTCGAAGTCGGGGAAGGACCACGCCTCGTAGCGCACGGCTTCCGGGGCCCGGTGCACGCGCAACCGCACCCGGGTGATCACCCCGAAGGTGCCCTCCGAGCCGATCATCAGCTGACGCAGGTCGGGGCCCGCGGCGGACTCGGGTGCGCGGCCCAGGTCCATGGTGCCCACCGGGGTGACCACGCGCAGGCCGCGGACCATGTCGTTGAACCGGCCGTAGCCCGCCGAGTCCTGCCCGGACGAGCGGGTCGCGGCGAAGCCCCCGATGGTCGCGTATTCGAAGCTCTGCGGAAAATGGCCGAGCGAAAAGCCTTGGGCGCCAAGCAAACGTTCCGCGTCCGGGCCGGTGACGCCCGCCCCGAACTCGGCCTGGCCGGACACCTCGTCGAGGGAGATCAGCTGGTCGAAGCGGCGCAGATCGAGGGATATCACGGCGTGGAACTCCCCGCGGATGGGATCCAGACCGCCGACCACGCTGGTGCCGCCGCCGAAGGGGACGACGGCGATGCGGTGCTCGGAGCAGTAGCGCAGGACCGCGGCGACGGCGTCCTCGTCGCCGGGCAGCAGGATGGCATCGGGCACATCCTGCACCCCCGCGTCCTTGCGGCGCAGCAGGTCGATCGTGGACTTGCCGCCGGCGTGCAGCAACCGGTCCCGGTCACCGGTGCGGTAGTGCGCGGCGCCGACGATCTCGGCCAGCGCGTCGCGATCCGCCTCCGACAACGCCGACGGGCGCAGGCGCACCTGGTCGGGTGCGAGTTCGGCCGCATCGGAATCCTCCACTCCCACGGCCTGTTTCAGCAGCGCCCGGATCCCGTCGGAAAGTGGCTTGGCCGCGGCGGGATCACCCCACGCGTTCCATTTCATCGGGGGCAGGAGGCCCTCGTGTTGCGTCATGCGTTACAGTATTACACATGCTGTCAATCAGTAACGCTGGCGCTCGGGTGGACACCGGGGAGCGCATCCTGGCGGCAGCGGCCAGCTGTGTGGTCGATTTCGGGGTAGATCGGGTGACCCTGGCCGAAATCGCCCGACGCGCCGGCGTCAGCAGGCCCACGGTGTACCGGCGCTGGCCGGATACCCGGTCGATCGTGGCGGCGCTGTTGACCCGACACGTCACCGACGTGATGGGTGACGCGCCGCTGCTCGGCGAAGACCGGGAATCGCTTGTGCGACAGATCGTTACGGTGGCCAACCTGCTGCGCCGGGATCGGCTCGTCATGTCGGTGCTGCACTCGGAGCTGGCCCCGATCTACATCACCGAACGGCTCGGGACCAGCCAGCACATGCTGATAGACGCGCTCGCCGCCCGGCTGCGGGTGGCCCAGCGCAACGGCAGCGTGCGCGCCGGTGATCCCGTCCAGATGGCCACCATGGTGTTGCTGATCGCCCAGTCGACCATTCAGTCGGCACAGATCGTCGAACCGATTCTCGACGCCGACACGCTGGCCGGCGAACTCGCCTACTCGCTGAACGGATACCTGTCGTGATACCCGACCCCACCGCGCTGAACGCGGCGCGCCGCGCGGCCGACCTGACGGCGCTCGCCGAGGGCGAGCCGCTCGACGTCGTCGTGATCGGCGGCGGCATCACCGGCGCCGGCATCGCCTTGGACGCCGCGGCACGGGGGCTGCGGGTGGCGTTGGTGGAAAAACACGACCTGGCCTTCGGCACCAGCCGCTGGAGTTCCAAGCTGGTCCACGGCGGCCTGCGCTACCTGGCGACCGGCAACGTGGGGATCGCCCGGCGCAGCGCCGTGGAGCGCGGAATCCTGATGAGCCGCAACGCTCCTCATCTCGTCCACGCGATGCCGCAACTGGTTCCGCTGCTGCCGTCCATGAGCCGGGGCAAACGCGCCCTGGTGCGCGCCGGGTTTCTGGCGGGCGACGCGCTGCGCGCGCTTGCGGGCACGTCGTCGGCGACCCTGCCCCGATCACGCCGAATCGGGCCGGAGCGCGTCGTGCAGATGGCGCCCACCGTGCGGCGCGACGGCCTGGACGGCGGCCTGCTGGCCTACGACGGGCAGTTGATCGACGACGCCCGACTGGTCACCGCGGTCGCGCGGACCGCCGCGCAGCACGGCGCCCGGATCCTGACCTATGTGGCGGCGTCGAAGGCCACCGGCACCTCGGTGCGGTTGACCGACCAGCGCACGGGGCAGTCGTTCGATGTGTCGGCCGGCGCGGTCATCAACGCGGCCGGGGTGTGGGCGGCCGAGATCGACGGCTTGTTGCGGCTGCGGCCCAGCCGCGGCACCCATCTGGTGTTCGACGCCGCCGCTTTCGGCAATCCCACCGCGGCGCTGACGATTCCGATTCCCGGTGAGCTCAATCGGTTCGTGTTCGCCATGCCCGAGCAGCTGGGCCGGGTCTACCTGGGGCTGACCGACGAAGCCGCTCCCGGACCGATCCCGGACGTGCCCACGCCGTCGGCGGACGAGGTGGCGTTCCTGCTGGACACGGTCAACACCGCGGTGGGGGTCGCGCTCGGCCCGTCCGACGTGATCGGCGCCTACGCGGGGCTGCGGCCGCTGATCGATGCCGGCGAGGGTCGCACCGCCGACGTCTCGCGCGAACACGCCGTCGTGGAGTCGGCGTCCGGGGTCATCAGCGTGATCGGCGGCAAGCTGACCGAATACCGCTACATGGCACAAGACGTGCTGGATCGCGCCGTCAGCCTGCGGCACCTGCGCGCCGCAAAGTGCCGGACCCACGACCTGCCACTGATCGGGGCGCCCGCCAACCCCGGGACGGCGGCTACGGGCCCGGCCGCCGGGTTGCCGGTGTCGCTGGTGCAGCGGTACGGCGCCGAGGCGGCCAAGGTCGTCGCCACCGCCACCTGCAAGCGCCCGACCGAGCCGGTCGCCGACGGCATCGACGTCACCCGGGCCGAATTCGAGTACGCGGTCACCCATGAGGGCGCGCTGGACGTCTCCGACATCCTGGATCGGCGTACCCGCATCGGATTGGTGGAGTCCGATCGCCAGCGGGTGGTGGCGGTCGCGGAGGAGTTCGTGGCGCCGCTCGGCTAGGGCGCCAGGCCGATGTCCTCGTGCCACAGGGCGGGGTGCTCGGCGATGAAGGCCGACATCATCGCCGAGCAGCGGTCGTCGTCGAGCACCGTGACCCTGACCCCGTTGGCCGCCAGCCAGTCCTGCCCGCCACTGAACGTCCGGGACTCGCCGACCAACAGCGAACCGATGTTGAACTGACGCACCAGGCCACTGCAGTACCAGCACGGCGAGAGCGTCGTCACCATGATCGTGGACCGGTAGTCACGCTGTCGGCCGGCCGCACGAAAAGCGTCGACCTCGGCGTGCAACGAGGGATCCCCTTGTTGCACACGGCGATTCCGGCCACGCCCCAGCAGCAGGCCGTCCGCGGTGAACAGCGCCGCTCCGATCGGGATGCCGCCCTCCGCCAGACCGGCCCGCGCCTCGTCGAGCGCGACGTCCATCATCGCCGCCTCCGCGAGAGTCACGACCATCATCTTCCACCATCGCGCGCCGCCGACATTGTGACTGTAAATCTCTAATGACAGAGACTATCATTATTGAGGTGACGACCACACGCGTTCCCGTTCTCCTCGTCGGCGCCGGCGCCGGTGGACTGGCCACTTCGGCGCTGCTGGCCAAACACGGGGTCCGCTCGCTGCTGGTGGAGAAGCGGCGCGAGACCTTCGTCTACCCGAAGGCCCGCAACCTGAGCTTTCGCAGCCTGGAGATCCTGCGCGGCCTCGGCCTGGCGGACGAGGTGCACGCGGTTGCCGACCATGTCTCGGCCATGATGGTCAGGCCCGCGCTCAACAGCGCCGAGGAGAAGCTGTCCATCGATGTCAACGCGATCTTCGCGGGGCTCGACGGGCTCAGCCCGGAGCCCGCCGCGCAGTACTGCCCGCAGAGCAGGCTGGAGCCGATACTGCTCGCGGAAACCCGCCGGCGGGGCGGCGAGGTGCGCTACGGGATGGAAGTGGTGTCCCTCGAGCAGGACGAGTCGGGCGTCACCGCGGTGGTGCGCGACCGGGACTCGGGCAAGTCCGAGACCGTCCGCGCGGACTACCTCGTCGGCGCCGACGGTGTGCACAGCCCGATCCGAAACTGGTTGGGCATCAAGACGTCTGGCTATGGCGCGCTACCGATCTACGTCGTCTTCATCTACTTCCGGGCGCCCTGGACCAAATTCGTCTCGCACCTGGCCGATGGCGATGCCGTGCAGGTCAAGAACGCTGACGTGGATGGCATCTTCCTGCTGGTCGAAGGAGAACTGGGGATGTTCATCACCATGTATTTCCCCGGCAAGGGCGAGTCGGCGGACCAGTTCACACCGCAACGGTGCCGCGATCTGCTCATCAGGGCGATCGGCGAGCCGATGGAGATCGACGTCATCGAGGTCGCGGCGTGGCAGCCCTACGAGCAGGTGGCCGACCAATTCCGTTGTGGCCGAGCCTTTCTCGTGGGTGATTCGGCGCACACCATGCCGCCGTTCAAGGCCGGGGGAGCCAACACGGCCATCCAGAGTGCGCACAACCTGGCTTGGAAGCTCGCCGCCGTGTCGGACGGGACCGCCGGCCCCGCGTTGCTGGATACCTACCACGCCGAGCGCCATCCGGTGGGGCGGTTCGCGGCCCGCCAGTCGCTGACCGGCCCGACGCTGGCCGTGCTCCCGCTGAGCGATGACCGCCCACAACTGCCGGCCGAGGAAGAATGCTCGATGTTCGAGCTGCTGATCGGATACCGCTACCACTCGGCGGCCATCGTGAACGGCCCCGCGGAGCCGGACACGGTGCAACTGGTAGCGGAGTTGCGCGCGCAGCCCGGAACCCGGGTTCCGCACGTGTGGGTGCGCGACGGTGTGTCGACGCTCGACCTGCTGGGCCCGGGGTTCACCGTGCTGACCGGCGACGAGCGCTGGTGCGCCGCTGCGGCTTCGGCGTCGGTAGCCGCGCATCGCGTCGATGGCGACGAGTGGGGGGCGATCACCGGACTCGGCCCGGAAGGGGCGCTGTTGGTCCGCCCGGACGATTTCGTTGGCTGGCGTGCCGATGCGTGGCCCGCGGACCCCGAAGGCGAACTGCACCAGGCGCTTACGACGATCCTGCGCCGCTGATCCCCGCGAGCAGACACAAAATCGCACTGCGCGCACAGCGCGCGTGCGATTTTGTGTCTGCTCGGCGGTGTTAGCTGGCCAACCGCGGGCGGTTCAGGTGGGTCGCGATGCGGTCGGCGAGGCGGTCGGGTTCCCGTCGAACGTCATCGACGACGATAGGGATGATCGTCCACCCGAGTTCCTGGATCTTGGCCCACCGCGTTTTGTCGCGGAGCATTTCCTCGCGGCCCACATGCCAGTCAATGCTCTCGTATTCCGCTGCCAAACGAACTGCGGGCCATGCGAAGTCGACGCGCCAGAACTCATCACTACGTCCGACGATCTGATGCTGGAGCTCTGGGAGCGGTAGTCCTCGGTCGATCATGACCAGCCGAGCCTCGCTTTCCATCGCCGATTCCGCACGACTATCCGCGAAGGGCAGCAGCTCGCGGACAGCCACAATGCCTCGACGACCTCGCTGCTCGACGATGGCGCTACTGATTTCATTGCGAGTACAGCGCATCGAGCGCAATGCCGCGTCAAGCGTCGCCAGTGCTCGCGGCCGGTGAAGTTGCCTTGCGACCTCAACTGCAGTCCATTCCGGCGCCGTCGCGAGGCGACCGGCGATGCGTTGAAGCCGGGCGCCGGTACGTTGGTGAACCATCAAACCGACCGTAGGACGCATGCGTACACCGGGATCGAGTATGTGGATAGCGGTGGTGTTCTCGGTGTCGAACTCATATAAAGCCGCGGCGGTGCCCATGCAGGCCACCGCATGCCGGCCCATAAAGACATCCAGTGCAGCCAAGCGCCCGAGAAGATTTGGCTGTGTGGCGCCGTAAACCCCATGCCACACGCGGACAAGCCCACCCCTTCGGACTTGAACGTCGAGCTGCTGACGGGTCATGACTGTCAGCAGTTGTGCGGTTGTCGCGTATCCGCCGGCTTCGTGTAAGAGGTTCAGCGCATTGATGTGCACCGCGAAAGCATGCGGAGATCGGACTCAAATCGACCAGTCACCCCTGGGGATTAACTCACTGAGCAGACACAAAATCGCACTGCGCGCACCCCGCGCGTGCGATTTTGTGTCTGCTCGCGCTAGGAATTACAGCGGGATGTTCTTGTGGCGACCGCGGCGCACCGGCGCCTGGGCCAGCGCCTCGGTGAGCTTGCTGCGGGTGTGCGACGGGTCGATCTTCTCGTCGACCACACCGATCTCGATGGCGCTGTCCACACCGCCGGCGATCTTCTCGTGCTCGGCCGCCAGCTCGTCGTGCAGCGCTTCGCGCTCGTGATCGGCCGCTGCGGCCAGCTTCTTCTTGTGCAGGATGCCGACGGCGGCCTTGGCGCCCATCACCGCCACCTCGGCGTCCGGCCAGGCGTACACCTTGGTCGCGTTGAGCGACCGGGAGTTCATCGCAATGTAGGCCCCGCCGTAAGTCTTTCGGGTGACCAGCGTGACGCGCGGAACCGTGCACTCGCCGAACGCGTGCAGCAACTTCGCGCCGCGGCGCACCACACCGCCCCACTCCTGGTCGACACCGGGAAGATAGCCCGGCACGTCGACGACCACCACCAACGGGATGCCGAACGCATCGCAGAGACGCACGAAACGTGCTGCCTTCTCGGCGCTTTCGGAGTTCAGGCAGCCACCCAGGCGCAGCGGGTTGTTGGCCAGGACGCCCACCGTGCGCCCGGACAGCCGGCCCAGCCCGATCACCATCGACGGCGCCCAATTGGCCTGGAACTCGTCGAAGGGGGTCTCGTCGTCCAGGATCGCGGTCACGATCGGACGCACGTCGTAGGCCCGGCGGGCCGATTCCGGCAGCAGCGCATGGATGTCTGTGTCACCGGCCTCGGCCTTGTTGCGGTCGAAATGGCCCTGCTGGCAGAACAATCCGACCAGGCGGCGACCGCGCTCGTAGGCGTCGAGCTCGTCGTCGGCGACGATGTGGCACACCCCGGACTTCTTGTGGTGGGTCTCCGGGCCGCCGAGGGACGCCATGTCGACGTCCTCGCCGGTCACGCTGCGCACCACGTCGGGGCCGGTGACGAACACCCGGCTGTCCGGCGCCATCACGATGACGTCGGTCAGCGCGGGGCCGTAGGCGGCGCCGCCGGCGGCGAAGCCGACGACCACCGAGATCTGCGGGACATATCCGGACGCGCGAATCATCGCCTCGAACACCGTCCCGACCGCGTGCAGCGCCTTCACGCCTTCGGCCAGGCGGGCCCCGCCGGAGTGCCAGATGCCCACGATCGGGCTCTGCTCTTCGATGGCGGTGTCGTAGGCGTTGACGATGTGCGCACAGCCCTCGACGCCCATGGCACCGCCCATCACGGTTCCATCGGTGCAGAAGGCGATGGTGCGCAAACCGTTCACGGTGCCCGCCGCCGAAAGCACACCCGAGCGGTCACGCTCGTGCAGCAGCTCGATGCTGCCCTCGTCGAAGAAGTTGCTCAGACGCAGCAACGGGTCCCTGGGGTCGAGCGACTCGCCGACCGACGCGGGGGCCATGATTGTCATCGCAGTCTCCTGTTTCCGGTGTGCTCTCTCTGGCGAGGAAGCGGTGATCAGTACCGCCCGAAGGCGATCGCGACGTTGTGGCCGCCGAATCCGAACGAGTTGTTGATCGCGTACTGGTAGTTGCCCGGCCGCGGCTTACCCGCCACCACGTCCAGATCGATCTCCGGGTCGAGGTTTTCGAGGTTCAGCGTCGGCGGAACCACCTGGTCCCGCAGGGCGAGCACCGTCAGAATCGATTCGACCGCACCCACCGCGCCGACCGAGTGACCCAGGGCGGCCTTGGGCGCGTAGACCGCCGGCTTGTTGCTACCCAGCGCGTTGGTGATCGCCTTGCTCTCGGCGACGTCACCCACCGAAGTGCCGGTGGCGTGGGCGTTCACGTGGTCGATATCGCCGGGAGTCAGGCCGGCGAGCTGAATCGCCCGGCTCATCGCGTGCCCGGCCCGCAGACCGTTCGGATCGGGCGCCACCATGTGGTACCCGTCCGAGGTGATGCTGGCCCCCATGATCCGGGCCAGGATGTTGGCCCCACGAGCCTTGGCGTGCTCCTCGGTCTCGATCACCATGAGCGCGCCGGCTTCGCCGAACACGAAGCCGGTGCGGTCCCGGTCGAACGGGCGGCACGCACCCGCCGGGTCGTCGTTCTTGGTCGACATCACGATGCGCATCTGCGCGAACGCCGCGATCGGCACCGCCTCGATCTTGGTCTCGACGCCACCGCAGATGGCGATGTCGGCCTCGCCGAAGACGATGGTGCGCCAAGCCTGGGCGACGCCCTCGGAACCGGACGCGCACGCCGACACGGGCGTGATCACGCCGGCCTTGGCGTGCCGCTCCAGGCCCACCGCCGCCGCGGCACCGTTGGGCATGTACTTCTGCACCCCGAGGGGCGAGACCGCCCTCATGCCACGGGCGCGCATGTCGTCGTAGCTGAAGACCATCTCCTCCGACGAGCCCAGGCCGGTGCCGATGGACACCAACAAGCGGTCGGAGTCGACCTCGGGGGAGCCGGCGTTCTCCCAGACCCGTCGGCTCAAGATGGTGGACATCCGCTGCAGGTAACCCGTCCGGCGCAGCTCGACGCGGGTCATCTGGCTGTCGAATTCCTCCAACAGGTGCCCACCGATCTTCACCGGCAGGCCGAATTCCTCGACGAACGGGTCGTTGAGCCTGCGGATGCCACTTTGGCTGTCCAACAACAGCTTCCAGGTGTTCTCGGCATCAGTTGCCAGCGCGGTCGTCATGGCAACGCCAGTGACGACCACGTTCGGGAGCGCTTTCCCGGTAACCAGCTCTGTCATGGGTCTTGCGAACGTTCCTTCCGTACTTGTCCGGCTCCTCTTCGGGCCGCTTGCGGCCCGCATCGTCGCCGGACGCCGTGCTCAGTACCGCCCGAAGGCGAGTGCCACGTTGTGGCCACCGAATCCGAACGAGTTGTTGATGGCGTAACGGAAATCGCCGTAGCGAGGTTCGCCCGCGACAACATCAAGGTCGATCTCGGGATCAGGGGTTTCGTAGTTCAATGTTGGCGGTATCACGCCGTCCCGAAGGCTCAATACCGTGAGAACAGATTCCAGCGCACCGACCGCTCCGATGGAGTGGCCCAGTGCGGATTTCGGTGCGTACACCGCTGCTTGCTCGCAGCCGGCGACCCGCATGGCGTTGGCCTCCGCCGTGTCGCCGATCGGTGTCGCCGTCCCGTGGGCGTTGACGTGGTCGATGTCCTTGGGGGACAAGCCCGCCAACTCCAGCGCCCGCGTCATCGCCCGGCCGGCGCGCACGCCGTCCGCGGCGGGCGCGACCATGTGGAACGCGTCCGAGGTGATGCCGGCACCCATCAACCGCGCCAGCGGCTTGGCACCGCGGGCCTTGGCGTGCTCCTCGGTCTCGATGATCATCATGGCCCCGGCCTCGCCGAACACGAAGCCGTCGCGGTCCTTGTCGAACGGCCTCGACGCGCGCTCGGGCTCATCGTTGCGAGTCGACATGGCCCGCATCATGGAGAACGCCGCGATGGGCAGCGCCTCGATGGGGCCCTCGACGCCGCCGCAGACGGCGAAGTCGGCGTCACCCATGACGATCTGCCGCCACGCGTGGGCGATCGCTTCCGAGCCCGACGAACACGCCGAAACCGGGGTGATCACCCCCGCGCGCGCGCCGAGCTGCAGGCCCACCACCGCCGCGGCGCCGTTGGGCATGATCATCTGAACGGCGAGAGGCGACACCTTGCGGGGACCGCCCTCGTTCATCAGGTCGTAGGTCTCCACGATCCTTTCGGCGCCACCGAGCCCGGTGCCGACCACGACCGAGAACCGGTCGGGGTCGACCTCCGGGTTGCCGGCGGACTCCCACAGCTGACCGCTGATCAACTTGGCCAACCGTTGGACGTATGACATGCGCCGCAAGTCGAGCCTGCTCATGTGCTCGTCGATGGCCTCCTTGAGGTGACCACCGATCTTGACGGGCAGGTCCCACTTCGTGACGAACTCGTCTTCGAGGACGCGGATGCCGCTTTCGCCGGCCAACAAACCCTTCCACGTGCTCTCGATGTCCGGCGCGATCGATGTCGTCGCCGTGACGGCGGTTACCACAACGCTGGGGTAACCACCATTGGCAGTGGAAGGCTTGCTCACTTGTCCGCTTCCAGCCTCGCCTTGACGTTGGCAACGGCGTCGGGGTTCTCCGACTCCAGCTTGGCGCGCAGCGCTGCGGCGGCCTCGGGGTCTTCTTCCTCGAGCTTCTGGATGTAGGAGACGACGTCACCGACGGTGCGCAGACCGGCGAGGTCCTCGTCGGGGATCTTCACGCCGTACTTGTCCTCGGTCTGCACGGCGATCTCAACCATCGACAGCGAGTCGATGTCCAAGTCGTCGACGAACGACTTCTCCGGGGTGACCTCGGACGGCTCGATGCCGGTGACCTCTTCGATGATCTCGGCGATACCGGCAATGATTTCTTCTTGAGTGACGGCCACAGCGTCTTCCCTTCGTGATGTGTTGTGTGAATCGAACAGGGTGTTCTTATAGAGCGTTATGTGGTTGTACTGGATGCGTTTTCAGAGTTCGGCCACTGCGTCCAGATCTGCGGGAGCCTTGACGGCGCGGGTGGTAACCCCCCGAAGTTCTCGTTTGGCGATACCCGTGAGAGTGCCCGCAGGGGGGAACTCGACGGCCGCCGTGATTTCGCGGTCACGCATGGTCGCCGTGCACAGGTCCCAGCGCACCGGCTGGGTCAACTGGGCGACCAGCGCCTCCATCGCCGCCGCCGCGGAGGCAACGGGCTGCCCGTCGCGGTTCGACAGCAGCGTGGCGGTGGGCTCGGCGGTCGCGACGGCGGCCGCCGCGGCGGCGTAGCGGTCGAGGGCCGGAGCCATGTACTTGGTGTGGAACGCCCCGGCCACCCCGAGGGCGCGGACCCGGGCCTTGGCCGGCGGGTCCTCGGCCAGCTTCTCCAGCGCCGTCAGCGGGCCGGCGGCGACGATCTGGCCGGCGGCGTTGCGGTTGGCGGGGAACAGGTCGAGCTGCTCGAGGCGGGCCAGCACCTCGGCCTCGTCACCGCCGAGCACCGCGGACATGCCGGTCGGCTCGATGGCGCACGCCTTGGCCATTTCGGCGCCACGGGTGGCCGCCAGCGCGACGGCGTCATCGGCGGCCATCACACCGGCGATCGCGTAGGCCGCGATCTCGCCGACGGAATGGCCCGCGACGATGAGTTCGGCGTCCGACAGCAGGCCGCGCTTGGCGAGCTCCTGATGGGCCAGCAGCGTGGCGGCGACGACCAGGGGCTGGGTGACCGCGGTGTCGGTGATCTCTTCCGTCGACGCGGTGGTGCCCAGCCGGACCAGGTCGAGGCCGCTGGCCTTCGACCACAGGTCGAGCTGGTCCGCGGCACCTGGCAGGTCGAGCCACGGCGACAGCATCCCCTCGGTCTGCGAACCCTGTCCGGGCGCAAGCAATGCAATCACGTGTTTAAGAGAACACTGTGGAAACGGTTTTGGCGGGTGTAACAGATTATGAACCTCGTCTTAGGTTTTTGTGTACTTCCCACAAAACAGCTCCGTAAGCTACATGTTCGATACCGTGCCGCGACCTGTTGCCTGGATCACTATTGCCCGGATGGACCCACGATAGCCGTCCTGACCGGCAGCGGAACCGGAGGCATGGCGTTGGTGCCGACGCTGGCGGGCGCGGTGGGGTAGTTGAGCTGGCCGACCGTCGCCGCCACGCGCAGCACGTAGGCGTCGCGGGGCTGGGTGGGATCGCGTCCGGTGAAGTCGGTGATCCGCTTGAGCCGGTAGCGCACCGTGTTTGGATGAACGAACAACTTTCTGGCACAGGCCTCAATCGCGCCGCCACAATCTAAGTAGGCGTCAAGAGTCTCGATCAGCGTGGGCCCCGCGTCGGCCAACGGTCCCATGACGTCGGTGTGCAACGCCACGATCGCCGAGGCGTCGCCCATCAGGGCGCGCTCGGGCAGGAGTTCCCGGGCCAGCACGGGGCGGGGCGCGCCCCGCCAGCCGCCGACGGCGTTCATCCCCGAAATCGCCTCGCTGGCGCTGTGGTACGCCGCGGTCAGCATGGGCGCCGTGGGCCCGATGACCACCGGGCCGTCGGAGAACGCGGTCAGCAGTTCGCCGAGGAATTTGTCAGTAGGCGACAGTTGGCCGGACACGATGGCGACCAGCCAGGTGCCGTGCACGTCGGTCAGGGCCGCGCGGCCATGGCGGGCGGCGATGTCACGAACGTGCTGGCTCGCCCGTTGGCTGTCGCCCGGCCCGGTGGTCCCGTCGCGGCCGGGCGCGGGCGCCCCGACCACGACGGTCGCCGGTGCGGTGGTGTCCCAGTTCAGCGCCGCGGCGCGAGACAACAGCTCGGGGCCGGTGTCGCCGCGGACGACCGCGTCGACGACGCTGGCCTCCATCCGGCTGTCCCACGTGCCGCGGGCCTCGGCCGCGTTCGCGTAGGCCGAGGCGGCGGTGAAGGCCAGGTCGCGACTGTACTTCAAGACGCCCACGGTCAGGGCGGTCAACTGCTCCTCGGAGCGGGCCACCAGCGGCAGCACCTCTTCGAAGAACTCCATGGTCACGCGAACCATGTCCACGCTGTGCCGCAACGCGATCCGGCGGGCCAGGTCCTGGGGCACCAGCTCGAAGGCCTGCGCGGTGTAGCTGACGTTGCTGTGCGGGTCCTGCATCCACTCGACGAAGTTGTTGATGGACGTCTGCACCACCAACGCCACGCTGGCCCGCTGCGACGCTTCGAGGTCGGCGAAGAACGGCAACCGGTCCTGCATGACCGTGACCGCTTCGGTGGCCAGCCTGCCGGAGTACTGCTTCAGCCGGCGGAGCACCGAGTCCGGCACCGTGTCCAGGAGTTCGAGCGGCGACCGGGGCTGCTTGGCGAATGGGCCGGCGAACGGGTTGTCATTCACCCCTAAAACCTACGCCACATTTCTAGAAGGATCCGCTAAAGAGGTAGGGGCTTTGGCGGCGAGCCTGGGGTTGCGGCGCTCGAGTGTGCGGCTGGCCGCACGCTCGCGCCCAATGTGCGGCTGGCCGCACACTCGGCGGGGGCGCTTACGCCACCCCGGGGTCGGACGTCTGCTCCGGCGCGGCCTGCACGTCGTCGATCTTGTACTGGCGGGCGGCCGCGACCGGCACCGAGGGGTCGATCTCGCCGTCGCGCGCCAGCGCCTCCAACACCGCGACCACCTGCGACTCGGCGTCGGTGTTGAAGTATCGCCGCGCGGCGGGCCGGGTGTCCGAGAAACCGAAGCCGTCGGTGCCCAGGGTGACGAACGTGCCGGGCACCCACGGCCGGATCTGCTCGGGGACGGCGCGCATCCAGTCGGACACCGCGATCACCGGGCCGCTGGCGTTCGCGAGCGCCTGGGTCACATACGCGGTCCCGGCCGGCCGGTCGGGGTGGCGCAGCTTCGCCCTCTCGATGGACACGCCGTCCCTGTTCAGTTCGCCCCAGCTGGTCACCGACCACACGTCGGCGGCGACGTCCCACTCGGCGGCCAGCATCTCGGCCGCCTGCAGCGCCGAGGGCATCGCCACCCCGGAGGCCAGGATCTGCGCCCTGCTCGCGCGCTGTTCGGTGGCGGCGCGGTAGCGGTAGATGCCCCGCAGCACGCCCTCGGGGTCGAAGTTCTCCGGCTCCGGCGGCTGGACGTACGGCTCGTTGTAGATGGTGATGTAGAAGTACACGTTCTCGGGGTTCTCCCCGAACATGCGCGCCAGCCCGCTTTCCACGATGTAGGCGATCTCGTAGGCGAACGCCGGGTCGTAGGCGACCACCGCCGGATTGGTGCTCGCCAGCAGCAGCGAGTGGCCGTCGGCGTGCTGCAGGCCCTCACCGGTCAGCGTGGTGCGCCCCGCGGTGGCCCCGAGCAGAAAGCCGCGCGTCATCTGGTCGGCGGCGGCCCACAGGCCGTCACCGGTGCGCTGGAAGCCGAACATCGAATAGCAGATGTAGATCGGGATCATCGGCTCGTTGTGCGTCGCATACGACGTGCCGGCCGCGATGAACGAGCCCACCGAGCCCGCCTCGTTGATGCCCTCGTGCAGGATCTGGCCGATTTCGCTTTCCTTGTAGGCCAGCATCAGCTCGGCGTCGACGGCGGTGTACAGCTGGCCGAGGCGGTTGTAGATCTTCAGCGACGGGAACCACGAGTCCATGCCGAACGTGCGCGCCTCGTCGGGAATGATCGGCACGATGCGCGGGCCGATCTCCTTGTCCCGCAACACTTCCTTGAAGGTACGCACGGTCGCCATCGTGGTGGCGACCTCCTGGGTGCCCGACCCCTTCTTCAGCGGGGCGTAGATGTCGCGACCGGGCAGCTTGAGCGCCTTGGCCTTCGTGCGACGCTCGGGCAGAAAGCCGCCGAGGGTGCGGCGACGGTCGAGCATGTAGCGGATCTCCGGGGCGTCGGAGCCGGGGTGGTAATACGGCGGCAGGTAGGGGTTCTCGTCCAGCTGCGCATCGCTGATCGGGATCCGCATGGAATCCCGGAACCATTTAAGGTCTTCCAGGGCAAGCTTTTTCATCTGGTGGGTGGCGTTGCGGCCCTGGAAGTGCGCGCCCAGCGAGTAGCCCTTGATGGTCTTGGCCAGGATGACCGTCGGCTGTCCCTTGTGGTCGATTGCGGCGCGGTAGGCGGCATAGACCTTGCGGTAGTCGTGGCCGCCGCGCTTGAGGTTCCAGATCTCGGAGTCGGTCATGTGCTCGACGAGCGCCTTGGTGCGCGGATCGCGGCCGAAGAAGTGGTCGCGCACGTAGGCTCCGTCGTTGGCCTTGTAGGTCTGGTAGTCGCCGTCGGGCGTGGTGTTCATCAGGTTGACCAGCGCGCCGTCCTTGTCGGCGTGCAGCAGGGCATCCCACTCGCGGCCCCAGACCACCTTGATGACGTTCCAGCCGGCGCCGCGGAAGAACGACTCCAGCTCCTGGATGATCTTGCCGTTGCCGCGCACCGGGCCGTCGAGGCGCTGCAGGTTGCAGTTGATGACGAAGGTCAGGTTGTCCAGGCCCTCGAGCGCTCCCACGTGCGCCAGCCCGCGGCTCTCGGGCTCGTCCATCTCGCCGTCGCCCAGGAAGCACCACACGTGCTGATCGGAGGTGTCCTTGATGCCCCGATCGTGCAGGTAGTGGTTGAACCGGGCCTGATAGATCGCGTTGAGCGGGCCCAGGCCCATCGACACGGTGGGGAATTCCCAGAAGTCGGGCATCAGCCGCGGGTGCGGGTAGGAGGGCAACCCGCCGCCGGCGTGGCTGTGTTCCTGGCGGAAGCCGTCGAGCCGATCCTCGCCGAGCCGGCCTTCGAGGAAGGCGCGGGCATAGATCCCCGGGGACGCGTGGCCCTGGATGAAAATCTGGTCGCCGCCGCCGGGATGCGATTTACCCCGGAAGAAGTGGTTGAAGCCGACTTCATACAGCGCCGCCGACGACGCGTAGGTCGAAATGTGGCCGCCCACGCCGACTCCCGGGCGCTGGGCGCGGTGCACCATGATGGCGGCGTTCCATCGGATCCACGCCCGGAAGCGCCGTTCGACGTCCTCGTCGCCGGGGAACCACGGTTCCAGTTCGGTCGGGATCGTGTTGACGTAATCGGTTGAGGTGAGCGACGGAATGGCGACGCGCTGCTCGCCGGCCCGCTCCAGCAGCCGCAGCATCAGGTACCGCGCCCGCGCCGGCCCGGAGCGCTCCAGCAGTTCGTCGAACGACTCCAGCCACTCCGAGGTCTCTTCGGGGTCGATGTCGGGCAGGTACGACGCGACACCTTCGCGGATCACCCGAACGCGGTCGGGTTCGCTTGCGCTGCTGGGGGTTTTGGCCAGATCGTGGCGTGCGAACTCGGTTGTCAACGCACTGCTCCTGTAGTTGTCGGGGCTGGTGCCCTCGGGGTGCTGCGCACCATCTCCCTCTATCGTGCCGCACCGCCGTTTCGGGGGGCCAGCCGACGCCTGCTAGCTGACACGGGTTCACGCAGCGGACACGAACTCGTGCGTAGCGGGACGATCGGGAAAGCCACCCGGTAACGTCAGGAGCCGTGCTCATCGGATGGCGTGCCGTCCTTGCGGGGAGGTTCCCCAAGCGAGGCGCTCTGGCGCTCGGATGTATCGCGGCGACGCTAATGGGGATCGTGGGGTGTACCACCGTCACCAACGGCACGGCCACACCCGACACCCAGGTGGCCCCGGCGTATCGGCAGTCGGTGTCCGCGTCGGTTTCCGCATCGTCGGCGACCTCGAGGGTCCGTGAGTCCCAGCGGCAACAATCGCTGACCACCAAGGCGGTGCGCACCTCGTGTGACACGCTGGCCACCGCGAGCAAGGACGCGATCGACAAGGTGAACATCTTCGTCGGCGCGTTCAACGCGGGGCGCAACACCGGCCCGACCGAGGGCCCGGCCATCGACGCGCTGAACAACAGCGCCGACACGGTGGGCAACAGCTTCAACGATGCGCTGTCCCAGCAGTTGAAGGACGCGTTCAATACGTATATCGACGCCGCGCGCGGGGTAGCCAACGCTATCGGCACCCACGCGGCGACGGGGGAATTCAATCGGCGGGTGGACCAGTTGAACGACGCCAAGACGAAGGCGCTGAAACTGTGCCTGGCGTCCTTCTGAGGCGCCTCGCGAGGGCGAGTGTCGACCGGGTTGCGGCTGTGCGACGATAATCCCCATCGCGCAGCGCGAAGATGGCTTGCGGATAGATGCAAGGAGGCTCCACGGTGGTCGCGGCGGATCACGCCCCGAGCTACGCTCGCAAACTGGGCATCCAACGAGACCAAGTTGTCCAGGAATGGGGCTGGGACGAGGACACCGACGACGAAATCCGCGGTGACGTCGAGGAAGCGTGCGGCGGTGAGTTGCTCGATGAGGATACCGACGAGGTGGTCGACGTCGTGCTGCTGTGGTGGCGCGACGGGGACGGCGACCTGGTGGACACCCTGATGGACGCGATCGGCCCGCTGGCCGAAGACGGCGTGATCTGGGTGCTGACGCCCAAGACCGGCAAGCCCGGCCACGTGCTGCCCGCCGAGATCGCCGAGGCCGCCCCCACCGCCGGCCTGATGCCGACCTCGTCGGTCAACCTGGGCGACTGGAGCGCCAGCCGACTGGTGCAGCCGAAGTCGCGAACCGGGAAGCGTTGATGCTGCCCGTCGGCGCCGCCGCCCCGGACTTCACACTGCGCGACCAGAACCAACAGCGTGTCACCCTGAGCACCTACCGCGGCGCCAAGAACGTCCTGTTGGTGTTCTTCCCGCTGGCCTTCACCGGCATCTGCCAGGGCGAGCTGGACCAACTGCGGGATCACCTGCCCGACTTCGAAAACGACGACAGCGCGGCGCTGGCCATCTCGGTGGGGCCACCGCCCACGCACCGGATCTGGTCGCTGGAAAGCGGGTTCCTCTTCCCGGTGCTGTCGGATTTCTGGCCCCACGGTGAGGTCAGCCAGGCCTACGGCGTGTTCAACGACGAGGCCGGCTACCCCAACCGCGGCACCTTCGTCATCGACCGCTCGGGCGTCATCCGGTTCGCGGAGTGCAAACAGCCCGGTGAATCCCGCAATCAGCGGCTGTGGACCGAGGCGCTGGCGGCTTTGCGGGGCTGAAAGTTTTGGGTACTCGGGCGTTGTGCGTGTAGCCTGCCCGGGCACGGGCGCGTAGCTCAGTGGTAGAGCTCTGGTTTTACACACCAGCGGTCGGCGGTTCGATACCGTCCGCGCCCACCACTTCGCTTCGGCTGGGGTCGCGTGCTAAACGCCACTGCGGCTTCTGGTGGGCAGATTCATACGGTCAGTGCAATTTCCATTCTTAAGGAGGTTGCAGGTGGCTGTGGCTTATCCGCGTTCGATGCGGCGAGAGTTTTTCGATCGGGTGTGTTCGGGAGAGTCGCTTCGCGAAGCGGGCCATCAGGTCGGTGTGTCGATCCAGACCGGCTGGAAGTGGTGGCATGACGCTGGATCGATGCAACTACGAAGTGGGACGGGCTCGGATACCGGTCTGGCCGAACCAGGTGATCGTGACCGGCCGGGCGGGCCCGGGCATCGGCTCAGTTTCGATGAACGCCTGGCCATCATGCGAGGTCGGGACCAGGGCCTCAAACAGGTCGAGATCGCCCGTCAGCTCGACCGCGAGCCGAGCGTCATATCCCGAGAGCTCAAACGTAACCGCAATCCCGACGGGGATTACCACGCCGGGTTAGCCCACTCCCGCGCCGCCCAGAATGCCAAGCGGCCCAAGCAGTTCAAGCTCAACGACGCCGGGTTGTGCGCCCGCATCGCGACCTGGATGGACGACGGTTGGAGCCCCAAGCTGATCGCCGACGTCTTGGCCCGCGATCACCCCGATGACACGCTGGTACGGGTGAGCCACGAAACCATCTACAAGTGCCTCTACGTCCAAGGCCGTGGCCAACTGCGCGCCGACCTGAACAAGCGCTTGTCGACCAAGCGGACGGCCCGCAAACCCCGCGGCCAGATCGAACGCCGGGGGAAGTTCAACGATGTCTTCACCATCAGTGAGCGTCCCCCCGAGGCCGCCGACCGCGCCGTGCCTGGGCACTGGGAAGGCGATCTGATCCTGGGCGCCGGATGCACCAGTGCGATCGGCACGCTCGTGGAGCGCAGCACCCGCTTCACCATCTTGTTGCACCTGCCCACCGATCACACCGCCGAGTCGGTGGCCACGGCCATGATCGAAGCAATGAGCGAGTTGCCGGCCCATCTGCGCCGCACCATCACCTGGGACCAGGGCGCCGAGATGGCCAACTGGCGCGACATCAACCTGCAACTGCAGGCACCGGTCTACTTCTGCGACCCCCACTCACCCTGGCAACGCGGCACCAACGAGAACACCAACCGGCTCCTGCGGTTCTGGTTCGAGAAGGGCACCGAGCTGCGCGTGCACACCAAAGCCGATCTCAAACGCATCCAAGACACTCTCAACCAGCGCCCCCGACCCACCCTGGATCTCGACACCCCCGCCCAACGCCTGGCCGCCCTCATCGACCAAGCCGCCTAAGCAGAATTGCATTAACCACTTGACTTTGAGGTGCCGATTTTCGCGGTGGCGTTACACGCGCGGGCCAGCCCGGTGGTGTGGCAGCCTCAGGGGCGTGAATGGTGAACCCGTGGAACCGTTTCGCATCGAGGTGCCCGACGTCGTCCTGGACGACCTGCGCTCGCGGCTGGCGCGCACCCGCTGGCCGGAAGCCGAATGCGTGGACGACTGGAGCCAGGGCATTCCGCTGGCCTACACCCGAGAGCTGGCCGAGTACTGGGCGAACGAATACGTGTGGCGGTCACGCGAGGCCGCGCTCAACCGCTTCGACCAGTTCATCACCGAGATCGACGGGCTCGACATTCATCTCATCCACCACCGCTCGCCGCACGACGACGCGTTCCCGCTGCTGATCACCCACGGCTGGCCCGGCTCGATCGTGGAGTTCCACAAGGTGATCGAGCCGCTGACCAACCCGGCGTCCGGTCGCGCCGAGGACGCCTTCCACGTGATCTGCCCGTCGCTGCCGGGATATGGGTTCTCCGGCAAGCCCACGCGCACGGGCTGGGGCGTGGGGAGGATCGCCGAGGCCTGGGAGACGCTGATGCTGCGCCTGGGCTACGACCGCTACGGCGCCCAGGGCGGCGACTGGGGCGCCGCCGTGACCACCCAGATCGGCCGAAACCGGGGCCATTGCGCGGGCATCCACCTCAACATGCCGATCGGGCGGCCCACGCCGGAGTCCCTGAAGAACCCGACGGAATCCGAACGGCGCGCGCTGGCCGCGTTGGCCGAGCATCGGAAGTGGGGCACCGGCTATTCCAAGCAGCAGTCCACCCGCCCGCAGACGCTGGGCTACGGGCTGGCCGACTCGCCGGTGGGGCAACTGGCGTGGATCGTCGAGAAGTTCTGGGCGTGGGCCGACTGCGACGGCCACCCGGAAAACGTGTTCACCCGAGACGAGCTGCTCGACAACGTCATGGTCTATTGGGTGACCGACACCGGCGCGTCCTCGGCCCGCCTGTACTGGGAGAGCTTCAAGGTCTGGGGGCAGCTGGATCGCGTCGAATTGCCCACGGGCGTGGCGGCTTTCCCCGGTGAGATCCTGGGCGCTCCGCGGTCGTGGTGCGAGCCGGTCTACAACATCACCCACTGGACAACCATGCCGCGCGGCGGACACTTCGCCGCGTTCGAGCAACCGGAGCTGTTCGTCGACGACGTCCGCGCGTTCTTCGCCACGGTGCGGGCCTAGACGACCCGCCAGCCGCGTCGCGCGCGAAATCGCATGTCCCACAGATAAAGCCGATAACCGAGGATCCACGCCGCGTGCGGTATGAGCCGGTCGGCCAGCCGCAGCGCGGACAGCAGCCACTCGAACCGGCGCTGCTGGCCGCATGACCAGTCCAGCTGCATCAGCGCCCGAAACTCCGGAGCCAGGAACCCCGTCGTCGCGAACAGGTTGAACGGGCCCGCCAGCACACGCAACGGCCACGGCAGGAACACCAGCGACGCCACGCCGCGCAGATGCTCTCGTACCGGGGGGTCGATGCGCAGCTCGTCGAGCGAGCGCTTCCAGTACTCGTCGAACGCCGCCCGGTCCGGCGGCCACGCGCTCTCGGGCACCTGCAGGGTGGTGCCCAGCCGCTTGGCGTCGAGATAGACGGCGTCGGCGGTGGATACGTCGAGCGGGCCGTGCAGGAATTCGTGCTGATCGACGAAATAGCGGTACAGGCACGCGGCCACCCAGAGCTGCAACCTGGGGTCAAAAGCGTTGTACGACATCGGACTTGACGACGTGGAACGGACCTGCCGATGCGCGATGTCCACGGCACCGCGGATCAGCGCGCGGTCGGACTCGGTCCCGATGGTGGCGACGGCCAGGTAGGTGCCGGTGGTGCGCGCCCGCTTGAACGGATGCTTGTAGACGTTGCCGCTGTCCACCGGGCTTTCCAGCACGCCATACCCGACGCCGGGCAAGGACAACTGCATGATCACGTTCGCGGCGGGCAACAACATCGCCGCCGGATTCAGCAGGTCGGCGACCCGGGTCGCGGGCCGCTTCATCGCGGACTTAGCCACAACGGGCCTCATGTCCCGAGTACACCACGTGTGAGACGCTGCCGGGGTGGTTGCGACGCAGACCCGGCTCGCCGGCGTGCTGGCCGGCTACCTGGCCGACGTCGCGCTGGGCGACCCGGCACGGGGGCATCCGGTCGCGGCGTTCGGCCGGGCCGCCGCCGAGTTGGAGCGGGTGACCTACCGCGACAGCAGGGCGGCGGGGGCGGTGCACGTCGGCGTGCTGGTGGGGGCCGTGAGCCTGCTCGGCGCCGCGCTGCAACGGACCGCCGACCGCGGCGGCCGGCCCTGGTCGATCGCCGCGACCGCGGCGGCCACCTGGGTCTCGCTGGGCGGAACCTCGTTGGCGCGCACCGGCTTGGCCATGTCGGAACTGCTGGAACGCGGGGACATCGAGGGCGCGCGCCGGTTGCTGCCGTCGCTGTGCGGGCGCGACCCGGCCTGGCTGGACGGCGCCGGCCTGACGCGGGCGTCGCTGGAATCGGTCGCGGAGAACACCTCCGACGCCCAGGTGGCGCCGCTGCTGTGCGCGGCCGTGGGCGGGGCGCCCGGGGCGCTGGCCTACCGCGGCATCAACACGTTGGACTCGATGATCGGCTATCGTTCGGCGCGCTATGCCCGGTTCGGTTGGGCCGCAGCGAAATTGGACGACGCGGCCAACTATGTGGCTGCACGGGCGACGGCGGCGCTGGTGGTGGTGTTCGCGCCGTTCGTCGGCGGGTCACCCCCGGGCGCGGTGCGCGCCTGGCGTCGTGATGCCGGCCGTCACCCGAGCCCCAACGCCGGTGTCGTCGAGGCGGCCTTCGCCGGCGCGCTGGGGGTGCGGCTGGGCGGGCCCACCCAGTACCGCCACGAGTTGCAGATCCGGCCCACCCTGGGCGACGGTCACGAGCCGACGGTGGCCGACCTGCGCCGCGCGGTGGCGCTGTCGCGCGTTGTGCAGGCGGGCGCCGCGTTGCTGGCGGGGCTGCTGTCGCGCGCGCTGACGGTGCGTCAGCGGCGGCGGCGCCATAGCGGTCGGCGAGTTTCGCCTCCACGGTCTTCGGGGCCTCGGGGGCCTCGGTGCCTTGGCGGCCGCCGCAGACTCGGCGGATTCCTGCTGCTTTTCCCGGCGGCGGGCGCGGATCTCGGAATACGCGAAGTAGCCCAATCCGAGTGGGGCAACGATGCCGAAGGAAATCCACTGGATGCCGTAGGACAGGAACGGCCCGGCGTCGAGGTGGGGGACGCCGATCACGCCGAGCCCGCCGGGCTGATCCTCGGTCAGCTGGAGATACGACCCGGCCAGCGGGACCTTCGTCAGCGCCGCGACCTGTCCGGTGTTGATCGAATACACCTGCTGCACGCCGTCCTGGGTGAAGGGGTCCCTGCCCGGGGCGACGGGCTCGGCATCGCGCAGCCGCGCGGTGATGGTCACCGTGTCCCGGGGCGCCCGGGGGATCGGCGGGACATGGGATCCCTGCTCGGGCCGCACGTAGCCCCGGTCGACCAGGACGGTGGGCCCGTCGTCGGCGACGAACGGCGCCAGCACCTCGAATGCCGGTTTGCCCTCGATCACCCGCAACCGGGCCAGCACCTGGACGTCGGGCAGGTAATGCCCCGTGGCCGTCACCCGGCGCCACTGCGCGTCCGAAGCTGACGAATCCTGCTGCGGCAGCAGTGTTTTCAGCGGGACGGGCGCGGTGTTGAGGGAATACTCGATCTGGCGGTTCTCCCGCGATGTCCGGTTGTGCTTGCCCAGCTGCCAGGGCGCCAACACCGTAAAGCACAGGTAGGTGAAGGCGATGACCACCAGCATCAGCGCGATCCAGCCGGGCCGCAGCAGGAACGCCAGTCGACGTATCACCGCAGGCATCAGGGCGATCCGTTCCGGGCGAGCCGATCGTCGACCCAGGCGTGCACGCCGGGCAACGAGGCCTCGATGACGGCGAAGACGTCCTCGAAGTCCTGCGCGTCGCCGTAGTAGGGGTCCTCGACGTCAAGGGCGTGGGCACCCGAACGCGGGTCGAAGGAGCGCAACATCGCCACCCGCTCCTCGTCGACCCCGAGCTCGCGCAGCATCCGAAGATGGTTGCGGCCCAGGGCCACCACCAAATCGGCCGCCAGATGGTCGGTGTCGACCTGGGCGGCGCGGTGGTCGGTGGAGTAGCCGTGGGCGCGCAGCACGTCGGCCGCCCGGTTGTCGGCGCATTCGCCGACATGCCAGTTGCCGGTGCCCGCGCTTGTCACCCGCACCGCGTCGGCCAGGCCGCGGCGGTGCAGCTGGTCGGCGAACATCTTCTCCGCCATCACCGACCGGCAGATGTTCCCCGTGCAGACGAACGTGACGTGCAGCCGCTCCCGCTCAGACACCCAGCACCGCCCGCAGTTCGCCGATGGTCGCGGCGTGCGTCACCACCGTGGGCCCGGCGGCCGTCGCGCCGTCGGGGAAGTCGGCCCGCCCGTAGCCCCAGCCCACCACGACGGTGTCGATGCCGTGGGCGGCCGCGCCGTGCACGTCGTGGCTGCGGTCACCGACCATGAGCACCCGCTGGGGCAGGGGTCGCAACTGTTCGAGCGCGTGCGCGAGCACCTCGACCTTGGTCTTGCGCGAGCCGTCGGGGCTCGCCCCGGCGATCACCTCGAAATGCCGATCGAGCCCGAAATGGGCGAGGATGCGCCGGGCCGTCGGCTCCAGCTTCGAGGTGGCCACGGCCAGCCGGACCCCGGCGGCGCTCAGGTCGGCCAGCAGCGACTCGATGCCCTCGAACAGCGTGTTCATCGCCCAGCCCCGGCTGCCGTACTCGGCGCGGAAGGCCGCGATCGCCTGCTCGGCGCCCTCGCCCAGCATGGTGCGGAAGGTGTCGTCCATCGGCGGGCCCACGATCTGCGCGACCAGGTCACCGTCGGGCACCGCGATTCCGACCTGGTCGAGCGCGTGCAGGAAGCTGGCAACGATCCCCTCCGCGGAGTCGGTGAGCGTGCCGTCGAGGTCGAAGATCACCAGCTGCGCCGCGGCGGGTTGCGACGATGCTGCATAGCGGGGAGCCGGGCGGTCGGCCGACGTTGTGCCTGTCACCTCACCATTGTCCTCGATGGTCCCGGCCGGGTGTGACCGTGTCGCTGCCACCGCGGCGCACTAGTGTTTCTCGGATGGCGAGTCTGAACATGAGCCCGCCTGCGGCGCGCTACCACGGTGATCAGGCCGTCGCACCCGGGATGCTGGATTTCGCCGTCAACGTCCGTCACGCTCAACCGGCCGAATGGCTGGTGCGGCGGCTGGCCGCACGGCTGACCGAGCTGGCGCGTTACCCGAGCGTCCAGGACGTGCGCGCGGCGCAGGACGCGGTGGCAGAGCGGCACGGCCGGGCCCGCGGCGAGGTGCTGCCGCTGGCCGGGGCGGCGGAGGCGTTCGCGTTGTTGAGCAACCTGCGTCCGGCGCGGGCGGCGATAATCGCGCCCTCCTTCACCGAGCCGGCGGACGCGCTGACCGCCGCCGGGGTGCCGGTGCACCACGTGGTGCTCGAGCCGCCCTTCGGCCTGGGTGGCGTGACCATTCCCGACGACGCCGACCTCGTCGTGGTGGGCAACCCGACCAACCCCACGTCGGTGTTGCACACCCGCGAGCAGCTCCTCGCGTTGCGCCGGCCCGGCCGGATCGTGGTGGTCGACGAGGCGTTCGCGGATTCCATTCCCGGCGAACCGGAGTCGCTGGCCGCTGACTCGCTGCCCGACGTGCTGGTGCTGCGCAGCCTGACCAAGACGTGGGCGCTGGCCGGACTGCGGGTCGGCTACGCCCTGGGCTCGCCGGAGGTGTTGGCCCGTTTGACGGCTCAGCGTGCCCACTGGCCGGTGGGGACGCTGCAACTGACGGCCATCGCGGTGTGTTGCGGCCGGCAGGCCGTCGCGGAAGCGGCGGCAGGTGCGGTGCGGTTGGCGGAGTTGCGCGCCGCGATGGTGGCCGGGCTGACGTCGGTGGGCGCGGAGGTGGTCGACGGCCTGGCCCCGTTCGTGTTGTTCCGCAGTCCGGATGCCGTCGAAATTCGAAAGGGTCTGCAGGACAGGGGGATTGCCATCCGTCGCTGTGATACGTTCGTCGGCTTGGACGAGCGCTACCTGCGGGCCGCGGTGCGCCGGGAGTGGCCGCTGCTGGTCCAGGTGATTTCGGAGGTGCGCCGGTGAGCGTGCGGCTGGCCGATGTCATCGGGGTGCTGGACGAGGCCTATCCGCCGCGGCTCGCCGAATCGTGGGACTCGGTGGGGCTGGTGTGCGGCGACCCCGACGACGCGCTCGAGTCGGTGACCGTGGCGGTCGACGCGACGCCGGCGGTCGTCGACGAAGTCCCCGACGGCGGCCTGCTGCTGGCCCATCACCCGCTGCTGCTGCGCGGGGTCGACACGGTGGCGGCCAGCACCCCCAAGGGCGCCCTGGTGCACCGCCTGATCCGGACCGGGCGCTCGCTGTTCACCGCACACACCAACGCCGACTCGGCCGCACCGGGGGTGTCTGACGCGCTGGCCCACGCCCTCGGCCTCACCGTCGAAGCGGCCCTGGAGCCGCGATCGCGCGCGTCCGACCTCGACAAGTGGGTGATCTACGTGCCGCGGGAGAACGCGGACGTGGTGCAGGCGGCCGTGTTCGAGGCCGGCGCCGGGCACATCGGCGACTATTCACACTGCAGCTGGAGCGTCAGCGGCATCGGCCAGTTCCTGCCGCACGAGGGCGCGTCGCCCGCGGTGGGCAGCGTCGGAACGGTCGAGAAGGTGGCCGAAGACCGGTTCGAGGTCGTCGCGCCCGCGCGGATCCGGGCCGCCGTGCTGGCGGCGATGCGCGCCGCCCATCCGTACGAGGAGCCCGCGTTCGACGTCTTCGCGTTGCTGCCCACCTCCGGCGATGCCGGGTTGGGCCGCATCGCCACCGTGCCCCGGCCCGAACCGCTGCGCGACTTCGTGTCCCGCGTCGACGCCGCCCTGCCGCGCACCGCATGGGGCATCCGCGCGGCGGGGGACCCCGACATGCCGGTGTCCCGGGTCGCCGTCTGCGGCGGCGCCGGTGACTCGCTGCTGGCCGCCGTGGCCGGCGCCGGCGTGCAGGCCTACGTCACGGCCGACCTGCGGCACCATCCGGCCGACGAGCATCGCCGCGCCTCCGGTGTGGCGCTGATCGACGTGGCGCACTGGGCGAGTGAATTTCCCTGGTGCGACCAGGCCGCCGACTTGCTGCGATCCCGCTTCGGCGCGGCGCTGTCGGTGCGGGTGTGCACCATTCGCACCGACCCCTGGAACATGGGGCACATGGAGGGTGACCAGTGATGAAGGCCGAAATCGCCCAGCAGCGTTCGCTGCTCGAGCTGTCGAAGCTGGACGCGGAGCTGTCCCGGATCACGCATCGGGCCAGCCACCTGGCGGAGCAACAGGACTGCGAGCGGGTGCAGGACGAACTCAACGCCGCCGGTGACCGCGTGGGCGCCATTCGAATCGCGTTGGAGGACATCGACGTTCAGGTGACGAGATTGGAGTCCGAGATCGAGGCGGTCCGGCAGCGCGAAGACCGCGACCGGTCGTTGCTGCAGTCCGGCGCCACCGACGCGAAGCAACTGTCGGATCTGCAGCACGAGCTGGAGACGCTCACGCGGCGCCAGGCCAGCCTGGAAGATTCGCTGCTGGATGTGATGGAGCGTCGCGAGGAGCTGCAGTCGCAACTGGACGCCGCGCAGGCGAAGGTCGACGCGCTGCAGGCCGAATTGGCCGGCGCCCAGCAGGCTCTCGACGCCGCGCTCGCCGAAATCAGCGAGACCCGCCAGGCGCATTCCGCGCGCCGCGACACCCTGAGCGCGGAGCTGGACCCCGCGCTGTCCGCGCTGTACGAAAGGCAGCGCGCCGGGGGAGGGCCGGGCGCCGGCCCGTTGTTGGGGCGCCGGTGCGGTGCGTGCCGGCTCGAGATCGACCGCGGCGAAATGTCCCGCATCTCGGCCGCCGCCGAAGACGACGTGGTGCGGTGCCCGGAGTGTGGCGCGATCCTGTTGCGGGTCATGGGGGTCGAGCAGTGAAAGTGGTCATCGAGGCCGACGGCGGGTCGCGCGGCAACCCCGGCCCGGCCGGATACGGCGCCGTGGTGTGGACCGAGGACCGTACGACGGTCCTGGCGGAGACCAAGCAGGCCATCGGCCGGGCCACCAACAACGTGGCCGAATACCGGGGCCTGCTGGCGGGTTTGGACGACGCCCTGCAGCTCGGTGCCACCGAGGCCGCGGTGTTCCTGGATTCCAAGCTGTTGGTGGAGCAGATGTCGGGGCGGTGGAAGGTCAAGCACCCCGACCTGATCGAACTGCACGCGCAGGCCCGAAAGCTGGCGGCGCGGTTCGAGCGGATCGGCTACACCTGGATTCCGCGGGACCGTAACTCGCACGCCGACCGGTTGGCCAACGAGGCGATGGACGCCGCCGCCTCCGGCGACCCCGCGGAGGAATCCGGGCAGCCCGCGACCGAGCCCGCGAAAACCGCTGCGGCGCAATCCTCGCAGGCGCCCGGCTGGACCGGTGCGCGCGGTACGCCGACCAGGCTGCTGTTGCTGCGACACGGCCAGACTGAGCTGTCGGTGCAGCGCCGCTATTCGGGCCGCGGCAACCCGGCTCTCACCGAAGTCGGTCGCCGGCAGGCCGACGCCGCGGCGCGTTATCTGGCGCAGCGCGGCGGAATCTCGGCGGTGTTCGCCTCGCCGCTGCAGCGGGCATACGACACCGCGGCCAGGGCAGCGAAGGCGCTCGGCCTGGACGTGGCCGTCGACGACGACTTGATCGAAACCGATTTCGGCGCCTGGGAGGGACTCACCTTCGGCGAGGCGGCCGCGCGTGACCCGGAGCTGCACGGCCGCTGGCTGCGCGACACCGGCACCACGCCACCGGACGGCGAAAGCTTCGACGACGTGCTCGATCGGGTGGTCCGGGCGCGCGAACGAATCATCGCCGCGCACCAGGGCACGACGGTGCTGGTGGTCTCGCACGTGACGCCGATCAAGATGCTGCTGCGCCTGGCGCTGGAGGCCGGCCCGGGCATTCTGTACCGGCTGCACCTCGACCTGGCGTCGCTGAGCATCGCCGAGTTCTATCCCGACGGGGCGTCTTCGGTGCGCCTGGTGAACCAAACCGGATACCTCTAGCCGATAGAAGGAGACGTCGATGCAGCCGTCTGAGCCGACGAGTGAATCCGTTCCCGCGGATATCCGGGCGCGGGTGATGCCGGCAGTGCTCGACGAGTTGTCCCGTTGGGGTGTCGAGCGGTTCAGCATCGAGGCCTTGTCGCAGCGTCACCACCTCGACGCGGCGATGGTGTACCGGTACTGGGGAGACCGGCGCCAACTCATCGTCGATGCGGTGCTTTCTGACGTCGAGGCCGTGAGTTCGGGAACCGACACCGGCTCCCTGCGCGGAGACCTACAGGCCTTGGCGCGCAATGTGACGAATCGGATCAACACCGAGGTCGGCTGCACCCTGCTGCGCGCGCTGGTGATGGACCGCCGCGGGGGGCACGATGAAGCCACCCGATCGCGGTTCTGGCGGACGCATTTCGCCGCGATGCGCGCGGTCGTCGACCGGGCCAGGGAGCGGGGCGAACTGCGCGATGGCGTCAACACCCTGGCCGCGGTGCAGATCGTGCTGGCACCGCTGAACATTCGCGCCCTGTACTCCGACGTTCCCGTCGACGACGAATACTGCGCGGCCATCGTCGACATGGCGTGGCATGCGCTCGCGCGCAGATGAGTGCGGTCGCGTCGCCGTTGATCCCGGCCGCGTAGCATCCCCCTATGAGAAGGACATTCGTCGCTACCTTCGCCTTCGGGTTGATCCTGGCGTTGTTCGGCCTGATCTGGGCGCTTCAGGGATTCGGGGTGCTTGGCGGTAGCCCGATGAGCAACACCACGACCTGGTCCGTCATTGGTCCCATCACGGTGGTGGTCGGCCTCGTGATCGCGGTGGCCAGCTGGCGGAGACTCTCGTCGAAATAGCGCGTCAAGTCCCGGCCACGGTGAAGTCCACCGTGTGCCAGCCGGTGGCGCCGTCGGGGACGGGAGCGACCCGATCCGCTGTCTGAGTGGCTCCGGTGTTGTCGGTGGCGCGCACGGTGATGGTGTGTCTCCCGGGGCTTTTCGCCTGCCAGGGAAAGCTCCACAGCCGCCACGTCTCGTTGGAATAGCTCGCGCCCTGTTCGGCAGGCTGCCAGTCGCCGCCGTCGATCCGGACTTCCACGGCCCGCACGCCGCGATTCTGCGCCCACGCGACGCCGCCGAACACGACGGGGCCCATCGGCACCTGCTGGCCACCTCTCGGCACGTCGATCCGCGACTCGGTCTTGATGGGTGCACGCGCTGCCCAGCCCTGCCGCGTCCAGTAAGCCTCCGCTTTGTCGAAGCGGGTCAGCTCCATCTCGACGACCCACTTGGTGGCCGATACGTACCCGTAGAGCCCGGGCACGACCAGCCGGGCCGGGTAGCCATGCTCGACCGGCAGGGGCTGACCGTTGAGGGCGATCGCCAGGAGCGCGTCGCGGCCATCGGTGAGCGCATCCACCGGCGTGCCGGCGGTGAAGCCGTCGATCGATGTCGAGAGCACCATGTCGGCGTCCGGGTGCACACCGGCCGCCGCCAGCAGATCGGCCACCCGGTAGCCTGTCCAGATTCCGTTCGAAATAAGTTCGCCGCCAACGGGATTGGATACGCAGGTGAGCGTCGTGACCTTTTCGACGACCTCAAAGCCGGCGAGATCGCCGAAGCTGTAAGTGGCTTCGCGATTCACCATGCCGTGGATGCGCAGCCGCCAGTCGCCGTGGCTGAGTTGCGGAACACTGAGCGCGGTGTCCACCCGGTAGAAGTCGGCGCCCGAGGTGACAAAGCTCGGTAGGGCAACGCCTTTCGGTTGCACATCAGCTGGTATTGGTGGCGCCGATATGCGCGGCCGGGGAAGCGTGAAGCTATTGCGGTCAGCAGCCACCGAATGCACCAACCGCGTGATGACCGCACCCGCCACGCCACTCACTACTCCCAATCCGAGCAGTCCGAGCACGACCAACCTGCGCCTGGCGACATCGGTTTCGCCGTGATCGGCTCCGGCTTCGGGGTCTTGCGCGCCGGGCCGGAACCGACGGGCGAGCAAGCGTAGGGTCGCCACGCCGCAGGCCGCGCCCGCGAGGGTGGGGATCGTGTCGAGTGCCGTCGCGCCCTGCCGCGACAGCACCGCGACGCATCCGAGCGCGCCCGCCGCGGCGATCGCGGCGCTGCCGAGCGGGCGGCGCTGAGTCTCCAGGGTCCCGGCGATTGCGGCGATCGCAGCGATCACCACCAGCACCGCGACGGCGACGAAGAGTTTGTCCAGAGAGCCCAGGGTCTGAATCGCCCACTCTTTGACGGGGCCCGGCGCCAGGTCGACGGCCGCTGACCCGATCGCGGCGCGTGCATCGGCCCGCGCGCCGAACGGGATGCCCACCAGCTGGGCCACCCCGAGCGCGATGGACGCCGCGGCGACCCCGGCGATCATCCGCTCATTCGACGTGGCCGCGGTGGGCGGCGTGGTTGTCATTGCCCGCCTCCTCGCGTAGCGGCCTTGACCAGGGCGGTCTCCGGCCATCGTATGTCGCTATCGCGCACTCGACATGGCCGCCGCAGGATGGTCCGCTTCAGCGAGCGATGGTGATGGCGCCCTCGGGGCAGTTCTGCTCGGCAGTGACGGCCTGGGCCTCGAGGTCCCCGGAGACGTCATGCACGAGCACAACGGAGTGGCCGGCCTCGTCGGCGTCGAACACATCCGGGGCCAGGGTGTAGCAGCGCCCGTGGCCGGTGCACCGGTCGGCGGCGACGAGGACACGGGTCATCAGCGGCGCTCCTCCTTGTCGCTTCGTCCCCCGCAAGCGGGCGGTGCCCCCACTGCACCGGCGCCGGCGCGGGTCATGGCAGACGCATCGTAAGCCCATCTCGAGGCTGGCGCACGAGGTTGTCCCGGAGATGGTCCCGGTCTGTTGGCGGCGGTTTGCGTCGACGCCCGCCGGGCCGCGTCGCCCGCGCAGAACCGCTCAGCTCAGCAGGGCCAGCGCAGTGTCGTAGTCAGGCTCCTGCTCGATTTCTGGCACCAATTCCGTGTATGCGACGTTGCCGTCGGCGCCAATCACCACGACGGCCCGGGCAAGGAGCCCCGCCATCGGACCGTCGGTGATCGTGACGCCGAAGTCCTCGCCGAAGCTGTCACGGAACGCCGAAGCGGTCTTGACATTGTCGATGCCTTCGGCGCTGCAGAATCGCTGAAACGCGAACGGCAGGTCTTTTGACACGCACACCACGGACACACCAGTCGCGGCGGCGCGCTCGTTGAAGGTCCGCACGGTCGTCGCGCAAATCGCGATATCGACGGACGGAAAAATGTTCAGCACCACGGGCTTGCCGCGGAACTGCTCGGTACCGACCACCCACAGGTCGGAGCCGACCAGGTTGAAGGCCGGGGCTTTGGATCCGATGGCAGGCAGCTCGCCGACCGTGTTGACCGGGTTTCCATTCAAGGTTATCTGCGCCATGGGCACACAGTCTGCCAGGCCCGCTTGAGTCTAGGTCTAGATATCCCGCTGAATTGGTGGGGCACCGGGGACATGGCATAGACCTGCCTCCGGCCAACGCCGAATCCATCTGCAACGCCGCAGGGTCCAGGACAAACCATACGGATTCGGCAGGGGAAACCACTCATTCCGTCGCCGTCGAGGGGAAGTCGACGAAAGTTCAGCCCGTGGGGCGTATCTGGGCGACAATCACCACATGAGTGATGGACTCAAACGCCGCTGGCAACGAGCAACCCAGCTCAGCTATCTCAGCCCTTTCGAACGCAGGCTCAACCGATCGCTCTGGGTGCTGGCGTTCGTTGCCCTGTCCTACTGCATTGCTCAGCATGTTTTGCTCGCGAACATTCCGGAAGTCTTCCGAGGTGGTGAGCGACTCGGCAGCGTTTTTTTCCACCTCGCCAACGGCTACGTGGAAGCGTTCATCTTCTACCTGCTGGTAGTCCGGCTGCCGTTGCGGCGAGATCGCCGAAACATCTATAAGAACCTGGAACCGCTGATCGCCCGCGTCGTTGGCGAGGCGACCAGCCTCATGGGCACGTTGCACCAAGCGGCCGGCTTCGATGGCCATCGAGAGAATTCGTTGGCGAACGTTCAAGAGACGTGTAGCAAGATCGGCCCAGAAACGCCTACCAACATGCTGATTGCGTCGGCCAGCCCGGCGGCGCACACCCCGGTGTTGGATGCGATTCAGTATCACATGGACCGCGCCCGCCGGGTAAATCGAGAGATTCTCGACCTCTCAGCGTTCGTCGCGTCGGAAGTCATCTGCCTGGTGAACGACATCGAAAGCCATGGCTATTTCAGAGCGTTTGAGTTCGTCTACCCGTTGTTTAAGGCCAACCAGCTCAGTAAGTCCGACCTGTCGATTCTCAGTCGCCACATCTTCGACTATTTATTGGTTGTCGACCGGCTCGACGCCTACCGCCGCGACTTCCTTCCGGAGCCGTTACCGCGACCCACGTACCTCATTTCGGGCTCAATGCGCGACAGCGACGAAGTTCCGCTACGACACTTCTCGACTCCCGAGCGAGGAGCCGAAGGAAACAGGTTGCCCAAGACGCCCGGTGAAGAGCACCGAGCCTCTCGGGCCGTCAAGGTCTAAGCGCAGCGTAACCGCAAACCAAGGCCGCCTAGCTAGGGCACCGGGAAAATCAACGGCAGCGACTCCACGGACCGCAGCGCGGCGGTGTAGGTCAGCTGCGTGTCGGGCTTGATCTCGTAATCGGGGATGCGCCGGTGGAATTCGCGCAACGCCACCCGAAGCTCCATGCGGGCGAGGTGGGAGCCGAGGCAGCGGTGTGGACCGCCGCCGAACGCGCGGTGCCGGTTCGGGTTGCGGGTGAAGTCCACCAGCTCCGGATCGGCGAACTCGGCCGGATCGGTGTTGGCCGCGCCCAGTAACGGGCTGACGCGTTCGCCCTTGCTGATGGGACAACCGCCCACCTCGACGTCTTGGATGGCGACTCGAGCGACTCCGGGCACCGGTGTCTCCCAGCGCAACAACTCCTCCACGGCGCTCGGCAGGACGTCGGGCTGCTCCACCAGCTGATGACGGTGCTCGGGGTGGCGGGCCAGGTACACGAAGAAGCAGTCGAGCGAGTCGGTGACCGTGTCCAGGCCGGCGATCAGGAACAGGAAGCAGATATCGAGGAGTTCTTCGCGCGACAGCGGCTGTCCGGCGATGTCGGCCGCGATCATCGCCGACAGCACGTCGTCGCGGGGGGTGGCGATGTGGTCGTCGATGGCGCGGTCGAAGTAGTCGTAAATCTGTTGCGCCACCCCTGCGGAGCTCTCGTGGCGGCGGTCGAAGCCGGAGTCACCCTCCGGGCGGATCACGCCGTCCTTCCATGCCAGGAATTGGTCGAGGTCTTCCAGCGGCAACCCGAGCAGCTGCAGGAAGACGGTGCAGGGGAGGGGCACCGCGAACTCGGCGTGAAAATCGCACTCGCCCCGACCGGCGAAGCGGTCGATCATCTTGTTCACCAGCTCGGCGACGCGCGGCTCGCGGCGGGCCATCTCCCGGGGAGTGAACAACGGATCGAGGACGCGGCGGTACTTCGCGTGCTCGGGCGGGTCGATCTGCAGGGGGATCAGGGGCCGCACGTTGCCCAGGTCGACCGCGTCCATGTTCGACGAGAAGAGTTCCGTGTGCTTGAGGGCCATCTCGATGTCGGCGAGGCGGCTGAGGACAACCGCCTGCGGCGACCGGAACACCGGGCTCGATTCGCGCAACGCCTTGTACATCGGCTGCGGCTCCGCGAGACCCATCACCGTCTGGTCGACGAACCCTTCGGTTTCTGTCATCTGGTCAGACTTGCACCAACATCCGTGCTGGGCAATGGCCAATGCTAAGCGTCCGCACAGTCGGCGTGCGGCGCTCAATTGTGCAGGTGAAGCCGTTCGCCGTGCGGCCCGAAGATCACGATGGCCTCCACCGGGCCGTCGACCGCCCCGAACCAGTGCGGTGTCCAGGTGGAGAATTCGACCGCTTCGCCCGGCGCGATGGTGAAGTCGCGATCTCCGAGCACGAGCCGCATCTGCCCAAACAGGACGTACATCCAGTCCCGGCCCTCGTGCACGGGCAGCTCCGCGGGTGGGGTACGGCGCCGGGCGCTGACCCGGATCTTGAACGCGTGCAAACCGCCGGCGGGGCCCTGGCGCGTCAGCGGCCGGTAAGTGACCCCGTGGTGGGTGTGGGCGGCGCCGCGCACCCGCGGATCGTGGGCATGGGATGGCTGCAACAACTCGTCGGTGCTGACCGACAGGGCCCGTGCGAGGCGCGGTAGGTGATCGAGCGCGAGCCGGCGCTTTCCCGACTCGAGGCGGCTGAGCGTCGAAATATCGATGCCGGCGCGCGCGCCCACCTCCTGCAGCGTCATGCCGCGCTGCATGCGCAGTTCCCGCAGCCGCCGCCGCACCTGCAGGTCGACATCGGGGGCGGTCTTTGCCTGCATGGCAAATCAGCTTGGCAAACTGCGCGCGGTTGGGCAAGCTCGCGGGCATGGGAACCTCTTGCAAACCCGATGACGCCCGGCGGTTCTGGGAAGAGCGCTACCGCTCCACCGAACGGGCGTGGAGCGGACGGGTCAACCCGCGCCTTGCCGAAGTGGCCGCTGACCTGCCGGCGGGCCGGGCTCTCGACCTGGGCTGCGGGGAGGGCGCCGACGCGCTGTGGCTCGCCGAGCGCGGCTGGCACGTGGTGGCCGTCGACGTCTCGGCCATCGCGCTGCAACGGGCGGCCCAGGCTGCCTCGGATCGGATGTTGCTCGCCCAGGTCGACTTTCAGCGGCACGACCTGAACGAGAGTTTTCCCGACGGGACGTTCGACCTCATATCCGCCCAATATCTGCACTCGCCGGCCCGGCTGGACCGCGATGGCGTGCTGCGGCAGGCGGCGGAGCGGGTGAATCCCCGTGGTGTGCTGTTGATCGTCGACCACGGAGCGCCCCCGCCCTGGGCGCAGCATGATGACCACCACCGCTTGCCCGGTATCGAGGACGTGCTGGCCTCGTTGCGCGTGGACGACGGCCGCTGGGTCCGGCTGCGGATCGAGACCGCCGAACGCGAAATGGTCGGACCGAACGGGGAAGTCGGGACGATGGTCGACAATGTGATCGTGTTGCGCCGGGCGAATAGCCCTCAGGTCGCGTCGTGAAAGATCAGCCCCATGGCATAGCGTTCCCCGGAGCGCACCACAGACACCCCGTGGCGCACCGGCGCCGCGGACCAGCCGCGGCTCGAGGGCACCGGCCGCTCCCGGGTGGTGAACACGAACCCGTGCCCCTGGGGCAATTGCGTTGCCATGCCGCGGGATTGGGCCCGCAGCCGCTGTTCGACGAGCAGGAATTCGCCGCCGGTGTAATCGGTGCCGGGTTCGCTCAGGTTGATCACCACCTGTAGCGGAAAGACCAAGTCGCCGTAGAGGTCTCGATGCAGGGCGTTCCAGTCGCCCGGGCCGTACTTGAGCATCAGCGCGGTGGACCTGGTCTGGCCGGCCGCGTGGCAGGTCGCCAGCCACTCGTCGAGGCTGTCCGGCCATGGCGTGTCTCGGCGCAGTTTTCCCCACCAGTCGCGGGCGATCGGCAACAGCCGGGGATACAGCGCCTGTTTGAGCTCTTCGATCGGGTCGGGATAGGGCGCCCGGAAATAGCGATACTGTCCCGCCCCGTATCGCTTGGGCGCCATGTCGATGGTCGAGCGGAACAGGCCGTCATCGCTGTAGAGCTTGCGGAGCCGGGCCGCGTCGCTGTCGGTGATCAGCCGCGGCAGCAGCGCCCCGCCGTACTCGCCGAGCGTGGTGGCGATGGCCTCCCAGTCGCCAGAGTCGACGCGCTTCTTCCACCGGGACATCCGCGTCCTTCCGTATGCCGGTTTGCGAGGTCCACGATAGAGCCGCCCCAATCGGCCGGCGATAGTTGCTGGCCCCGGCATCGCGCAGGTAGTACCGTGGATCGTCGCGGACGAGTTGGCCGGGCGGCCGCGGACCGTCGCAAGGCGGTTCGAGGAAAGTCCGGACTTCACAGAGCAGGGTGATTGCTAACGGCAATCCGAGGTGACTCGCGGGACAGTGCCACAGAAAGCAGACCGCCACCCTCGCGGTGGTAAGGGTGAAACGGTGCGGTAAGAGCGCACCAGCATCCCGGGTGACCGGGGTGGCTAGGCAAACCCCACCCGAAGCAAGGCCAAGAAGGCCGCACCGAAAGGTGCGGCCGCGCAGGCGTCCGAGGGTTGCTCGCCCGAGCCTGCGGGTAGGCCGCTTGAGGCACCCGGCGACGGTGTGTCCAGATGGATGGTCGCCGCCGTGCATCTCCGGCCGCCGGAGGTGTGCGGAACAGAATCCGGCTTACAGGCCAACTCGTCCGCCCTGCTCAGTGCTGGGTCTTGTGCACCGCCTTGGCGAGTTTGCGCAACGCGTCGTCGAGCTGCGCAGTGCACCGTTCGGCCAAGTCGGCCTCCTGTTGGTACAGCAGGCCGTATGTGAAGGTGTCTTCGCCGGCGGCGTACGCGGCTTCGGATTCGTGCCGTAGGTGTTCGCGGCTGACCACGCTGTCCTGGTGGTCACCCAGCAGCGTCTGGACGGCCTTCGCCTGCTCGGACACCTTGTCCGCGCCGGTGGCCGCCGCGGTGTAACGAAGTCGCTTGGCCCGCTTGCGGATCCGGTGCACCGCCTCATCGTGCTCGTGTTGGCTATGCGGGTGGTCCCGGTCAACCTGGGCGGCGGCCTTGGCGGCCTTGCGGACCTTCTTGTAGGCGGCGTCGATGGTGACCGGCGTGTGTTCTTCACCCACAGCGCTGACGGGAGGCTGCGCCGCGATCGCATCGAGGGCGTCGAGCAGCCGGAAGTAGCGCTGCGAGCGCATGGCGATGAGCGACCGGCGCAACCCGGTCTGGTAGCGGCGCTGGGCACCGCCGACCAGACGCTCGTGCACCGGCCCGCGCACCAAATCCGGTGTCAACCCGTCCAATTCGCGTTCGTAGCGCTCCGCAAGGACCTCGGCGTCGCGCGCGATGCCAAGGATGCCGGCCAGCTCGCGCAGTTCGTCGAGAACCCACCCGTCGTCGGGCAACCCGAACGATTCCTGGTAGTCGCGCAGCAGGCTGCGCAGCTTGCGGGTGGTGACCCGCATCTGGTGAACGGAGTCGAAGGCCTCGGCCCGCACGGCGCGATCCCACACCAAGAGTGCGCGAATCTGCTCGGCGACCGCGCGCTGCAACGGGTGCTCGGCGGGTTGCGCGCCGGTGGGCTGCGGTGTCGTGCCGAGCACCCGCGCCAGTTTGGAGGCATGGCCGGCGGGTGCGGCGCCGGCGTCGAGCAGCCGGTTACCCAACCGGTTCAACAGCTCGGTGTCCGGGACCTCATTTGTCTCGGCGAGTTCGAGTTCCCACTCGCGCCACTCTTGCTGGGTGGGCTCCACGTCGGCGTCATCGGAGGAGCGGGCCGACCACGCGATGACGTGGTCATTGCAGAACTCCGCCAGCCGGGTGCCGTCGGCGGAGTGCAACACCTGGGTCTCGCGTTGGGTGGTGATGCGCGCGACCGGTTCGAGGGGCCGGTCGCGCACGATCGCCAGCACCACGTCCACCAACTCCTCCGGCACGGTGTCGGGCTCGCCCGGGCCGGACGCGTCCAGCGGTACCCGGACCTCGGTACGGGCTTCGGGCCCGGCCGGCAGCTTCAGGTGCCATCCCGCGTCGGAGCCACCGGTGCGGCGGCGCAGGGTGACCTTGTTACGGGCGAGGTCCTGTGCCGGGGTGTCGAAGTACGTCGCGTCCAGCCTTTGCGTGGGCGACTTCTCGACATGTGCCACCGCGGCGATGCCCTCGAACGAAGGTGACACGGTGGACTCGCCAACGTCGAACTTGCGCTCCACCTCGAGATGGCGTGAGGTTTGTGGCGCTTTTGCAGGCATTTTCGGCTCCGTTGAGGGCGCGTCGCCGCGGCTTTGAACGTCGTGGGCGGTGGTGCTGGGCTTCCATAGCCTGCCATACCGCGGTGACGCGAATGGCGGCGATGGCCGCAGTCCGGCGTGGGCCGTCGTCGGCCCCAGGCGCTACGGCGGTGGCGGCGGGGACGGAATGGCGCATGCGCTGCTCGAAAACCGCCTACGGTTTGCGGTAGGGGTCACCCTCGTGGTTCGAATGGCTGATGAAGGAGCGCTCCATGGTGTCTTTTGCGCGCGGCATTGGCCGGGTAATCGCCGGCGGAATGGCGGCCGGGGCCACCGGCGTGGCAGTGCTTTTCACCGGCGCCGGCGCGGCCGGTGCGGATCCGGGAAGGGATGCGCCGGACCCGGCACCCTCGTCATCACCCAATTGCACGGCGGCCGACCTCGCCCAGGTATCCACCGGTGTCGACGCGGCGATGTCGGCCTACCTGTTCACCCATCCGGACGTGAACGCCGAATTCACCAGCCTGAAAGGCCCGTCCCGCAGCGACATCCGCGACCAGCTCGGGCAGTACCTGGATGCCAACCCGCAGACGCACGCCGACCTGGACGGCATTCGCCAGCCGCTGATCGATTTCCAGAATCGCTGCCGGTAGCTCAGCTGGGTGGCGGCTCTTCGCGAAGATGCATCGCCAGGCCGCCCAGCTCGCGGATCTTCTGAATCTCGGGATCGCGGAACGGCCGTCCGTCGGGCGCGAGCAGGTCATGGAACCACTCATCCGGCATGGCGGGGTACGGGTGCTCCCATGAGTCCCAGGGAAAGAACGTCTGGGTTTTCCCGGCGACCAGCCCCCAGTTGAACGCGCCGACGTTGTAGCGCTTCGCGATGGGCAGCACACCCTGGACGGTGCTGCCCAACGGCCGGGCCATGTATTCAGTGCACAGGATCGGACGCCCCTGGGGGCCGAGCTCGGCGATGCGGCTCTCGAACTCCGCCGGCTCGCCATAGGAGTGGAACGTGATCACGTCGGAGTTGTCCAGCTGAATGCCGCTGATCGCGCTGCGGCGTCCGGGGTCCGCCCACTCGCCGTCCCAGACGCCGCTGGTCAGCGGCTGACACGGATCGACCGAACGCGCCCAGCTGAACACCTGTGGGAGCAGGTCGGTGACCAGGTCCAGCTTGTCGTCCCGCTCGACGGAGCGGTAGTACTTCGACGGATTGTCCGGCTCATTCCACAGGTCCCAGCCCAAAACGCGGTCGTCGGAGCGGAATTGGGTCAGCACTCCGGTGACATAGCCGCGCAGGGTGTTGGTGTAGCCGCGATCACCCAGGCGTTGCGCACCAGGGCTCTGCACCCAACCGGAGTTGTGCACGCCGGGCGTCGGGGCGCGCTGCGGACCGGCCTCGGGGCGAGGATCCCAACAGGAGTCGAACAAGACGAACAACGGCTTGATGTCGTGGCGCGCCGCGATGTCGACGAACTGGGCGAGACGGACCTGCAATCCCCGAGAGTCCTGCGCCCACAGCTGATCGTGCAGGAAGACCCGCACCGCGTTGAGCCCGTTGGTCCGGGCCCAGCCCAGTTCGGTGTCGATGCGCCGGGGATCGAACGTCTCGGGCTGAAACATCTCCAGCTGGTTGATCGCATTCGATGTGATGTAGTTCGCCCCGACCGGCCAGCCCTGCGCCTGATACCACCGGTTGGCGCGTTCAGGAGACCAGCGGCCTGCCTGCGGCGAGGTGCCAGGCGCGGGTTGCGCAGCCGCGCGAGGTGCTCGGGCCAGTGCAGCGCCTCCTGCCAGTAACAGCGGTATCTTCAGCACCGTTCGACGGTGCACGAAGTCACCACGATTCCCCCGGTCGATGTGTTCACCCTTGCTCTCGGAGTCGAGACCCTATCCAAGAGCAATCGTACCCGCCTGCCACACAAGGATTTTCGGTTTTGGCGTCAGCGGCGGGAGTCGGCCGCGCGCGGCGGTCAGAAGCAGTGCTCGTCGGCGGGGAAGACCCCCCCGGCCACCTCTTGCGCATACTGCATTGCGGCCCGGCGCAATTCCCCGCCGACGTCGCCGAACCGCTTGACGAAGCGGGCGGCCTTGCCGCTGCTGACGCCGGCCATGTCCTGCCAGACCAGGACCTGGCCGTCGCAGTTCGGGCCGGCTCCGATCCCGATGGTCGGGATGGTCAGCTTGCCGGTGATCTGGGTGGCCAGTTCGGCCGGCACCATCTCCATGACGACGGAGAACGCTCCGGCTTCGGCGACGGCGATCGCGTCGGCCACGGTCTGTTCCGCGGCGTCCCCGCGGCCCTGCACCCGGAAGCCGCCCAGGCTGTTCACGCTTTGCGGTGTGAACCCGATGTGCGCCATCACGGGGATGCCCGCCGCGGTCAGGCAGGCGATCTGCTCGGCTACCCGCTCACCGCCCTCGAGCTTGACGGCGTGGGCACCGCCCTCCTTCATGAATCGGGTGGCCGACGCCAGGGCCTGGGCCGGGCCCGCCTCGTAGCTGCCGAACGGCAGGTCCGCGACCACCAGGGCGTGCCGGGCGCCGCGCACGACGCCGCGGACCAGCGGAATCATCTCGTCGATCGAGACCGGCACCGTGGTGTCGTAGCCGTACACGACGTTGGCGGCCGAGTCGCCGACCAGCAGGACCGGAATGCCCGCCTCGTCGAAGATGCGGGCGGTCGAAAAGTCGTAGGCCGTGAGCATGGCCCACTTGTGCCCTTCGGCCTTCATCTTCTGCAGGTGGTGGGTGCGGATTTTGGCGGGCGGCTGTGCGTGCTCAGACGTGCCTGCACCATAAACATTCTGCTCAGACATCATTGTCCCTATTGGTGGTCGGGTCGATCCTCGTGGCCCTCAGGTCTAAATCCTGAAACGGGTCCCCGGGTTCGTCTGACGGTGTCATTCTGCCACCTCTTTTACGCAGTTGCACCGCCCGTGTGATGTGAGACATACCATGCCGGCATCCAGGTGTGCTCGATCATGGCGCTGGACACCTCGACGATGCCCGGTGGGTAGGTACACCCGCCCGCAGGTGCCGCTGTACATGCCGGGCTGTGAGGTCAAGGCGATGTACCCGTTGGCGGGCAAGTTGGACGTCGGGCTCCTCTCCTGCCCGGATCTGCTGCCGGACTCGTGGGAGCTGGCCGACGAATTGCCGGTGGCAATGGAGGAGCTGCTCGCGACGACCCGGTAGCCGGCCGGTGGTGCCGCTCATGAGGATCTCAGGTTTCCTCTGGCAGCATATGTTGGCATGGGTCTGTCTCGCCGCGGCAAGGTCGCGCGCACGCTGCTGGTTTGGACAACGGTCGCTGCGGTGGCGCTCCTTCTCGCGGGCTGCGTTCGCGTCGTCGGCGGGCGCGCCGTCCTGGCCGGGCCAAGGCTGGGACAGGCGGTGGAGTGGACACCCTGTCGCCCGGCGAACCCGAAGGCCAAGATTCCCCCCGGCGCGCTGTGCGGCAAGCTGGCGGTGCCGGTCGACTACGACCATCTCGACGGCGACGTGGCGACGCTGGCGATGATTCGCTTTCCCGCCACCGGGGACAAGATCGGCTCGCTGGTGATCAACCCCGGCGGGCCCGGCGAGTCCGGTATCGAGGCGGCCCTGGGTGTCGTCCAGTCGCTGCCGAAGCGGGTCCGCGAACGGTTCGACCTGGTCGGCTTCGACCCCCGCGGGGTGGGGTCCTCGCGCCCGTCGATCTGGTGCAACTCCGATGCCGACAACGACCGGCTGCGCACCGAGCCGGACGTCGACTACAGCCCGGCCGGCGTGGCCCACATCGAGGACGAAACCAAGGAGTTCGTCGGCCGCTGCGTCGACAAGATGGGCAAGAGCTTTCTGGCCAATGTCGGCACGGTCAACGTCGCCCGGGACCTGGACGCGATCCGCGCGGCGCTGGGCGATGACAAGCTGACCTACCTCGGCTATTCCTATGGCACCCGGATCGGCGCCGCCTACGCCGAGGCCTACCCGGACAAGGTGCGGGCGATGATCCTCGACGGCGCCGTCGACCCCAACGCCGATCCGATCGAAGCAGACCTGCGTCAGGCCAAGGGTTTTCAGGATGCCTTCAACAACTTCGCCACCGACTGCGCGAAGCATCCGACCTGTCCGCTGGGTACCGACCCGGCCAAAGCCGTCGACGTTTACCACAGCCTGGTCGACCCGCTGGTCGACCCCAACAACCTGATGGTCGGCAGGCCGGCCCCCACGAACGACCCACGGGGACTGAGCTATAGCGACGCCATCGTCGGCACCATCATGGCGCTGTACTCGCCGACGTTGTGGCACCACCTGACCGACGGACTGAGCGAACTGGTCAACCACCGCGGCGACACCCTGCTGGCCCTGGCCGACATGTACATGCGCCGCGACGCGCACGGTCACTACACCAATGCCACCGACGCGCGGGTCGCCATCAACTGCGTCGACCAGCCGCCGATCACCGACCGGGCCAAGGTGATTGACGAGGACCGCCGCTCGCGGGAGATCGCGCCGTTCATGAGCTACGGCAAGTTCACCGGCGATGCCCCCCTGGGCACCTGCGCGTTCTGGCCGGTACCGCCGACGAGCAAGCCGCACACCATCTCCGCGCCCGGCCTGGCGCCGACCGTGGTGGTGTCCACCACCCACGATCCGGCCACCCCCTACAAGGCCGGTGTCGATCTGGCCAACCAGCTGCGCAGTTCGCTGCTCACCTACGACGGAACCCAGCACACGGTGGTGTTCCAGGGCGACGGTTGCATCGACAACTACGTCACGGCGTACCTGGTCGGCGGTGCGACGCCGCCCAGCGGCGCGAAGTGTTAGCGCCGAACGTGCACTGATCGCGCGACTTTGGGCGCCGATTTTTGGCACTGGCCGCACGCTCGATGAGGGCCGCAGACGAAACCAAGGCGTAACCGTTTCGCGCCGCTTCGGGTACCCGAAGCTGACACGATGACAGCCATGTCGCGCCTGAGACCGTTGAGTTCGGCGCTGCTGTCATTCGGGCTGTTGGTCGGGCAATCGGCGGTGGGACCGCCGGTGTCCGGTGCCACCCCGGAACCCGGTGCGGGGCAGACCCCCGCCCCGAGGCCGTCGGTCGCGACGCCGCAGCCGTGGGGTAGTTGCGGTCAATTCGCCACGGACACAAGCGATATCCCCACCGCGCAATGCACCACCGTGTCCGTCCCGGTCGACTACGACAATCCGGGTGCGGGGCAGGCCAAGCTGGCGGTGATCCGCGTGCCGGCCTCCGGCCAACGGATCGGCTCCCTGCTGGTCAATCCGGGCGGTCCCGGCGGGTCCGCGGTCGACATGGTGGCCGGGATGGCATCGGATCTGGACGGCACGCCCATCAGACGCAACTTCGACCTCGTCGGCTTCGACCCGCGGGGGGTGGGCCACTCGACCCCCGCCCTGCGCTGCCGCTCGGACGCCGAGTTCGACGCCTACCGGCGTGAGCCGATGGTCGACTACAGCCGGGCCGGTGTGACGCACATCGAACAGCTCTACGAGCAGCTGGCCCAGCAGTGTGTGACCCGGATGGGGCCCGGCTTTCTGGCCAACGTCGGCACCGCATCCGTGGCGCGCGACATGGACGTCGTCCGCCAGGCGCTGGGCGACGATCAGATCAACTACCTCGGCTACAGCTACGGCACCGAGTTGGGCACCGCATACCTGGAGAAGTTCGGTGCCCACGTCCGGACGATGGTGCTGGACGGCGCGATCGACCCGACCGTGGGCCCGGTCGACGAGAACGTCCAGCAGATGGCGGGATTCCAAACCGCTTTCAACGACTACGCCGCCGACTGCGCCCGCTCGCCGGGCTGCCCGTTGGGCACCGACCCGGCCCAATTCATCAACCGCTACCACGCCCTGGTCGACCCGCTGGTCGCCAAGCCGGGCCGCACGTCGGACCCGCGCGGCCTGAGCTACGCCGACGCGACCACCGGCACCATCAACGCGCTCTACACCCCGGCGCACTGGAAGTACCTGACCAGCGGTCTCCTCGGGCTGCAGCGCGGCACCGACGCGGGCGACCTGCTGCTGCTCGCCGACGACTACGAGGGCCGGGACCGCGGCGGGCATTACACCAACGATCAGGACGCGTTCAACGCGATCCGGTGCGTCGACGCGCCCACACCGAAGGATTCGGCGAGCTGGGTCTCCGCCGACCAGCGCATCCGCCAGGCGGCCCCGTTCCTCAGCTACGGGCAGTTCACCGGGACCGCCCCCCGCGATCTGTGCGCACTGTGGCCGGTGCCGGCGACGTCGACGCCGCACGTCGCGTCGCCCGCGTTGCCGGGCAAGGTCGTCGTCGTCTCTACCACGCACGATCCGGCCACCCCGTATCAGGCCGGGGTCAACCTGGCCCGCCAGCTGGGCGGCCCGCTGATCACCTACGACGGGACGCAGCACACCGCGGTGTTCAACGGAGACCAGTGTGTGGACGCCGCCGTGATGCGCTTTCTCGTCGCGGGCACGTTGCCGCCCCCGGCCTACCGGTGCCAGTCCTGACCGCACTGAGCAGCTTGTTTGCAATGTTCGCAATTGTTCCGATCGCGCGTCGGTAACACAGAATTAACAGCTGTTGCCTACTGTTTCGGTTATGGATCGCCAGAAAGAGTTCGTCCTCCGCACGCTGGAGGAACGGGATATCCGCTTCGTGCGGCTGTGGTTCACCGATGTCCTCGGTTTCCTCAAGTCAGTCGCCATCGCCCCGGCCGAACTCGAAGGTGCCTTCGAAGAGGGCATCGGCTTCGACGGATCCTCGATCGAGGGCTTCTCTCGGGTCTCGGAATCCGACACCGTGGCCAACCCCGACCCGTCGACCTTCCAGGTGCTGCCGTGGGCTTCCGGCGGCCACCACCACTCGGCCCGGATGTTCTGCGACATCACCATGCCGGACGGCTCGCCGTCCTGGGCGGACCCGCGCCACGTGCTGCGCCGCCAGCTGCAGAAGGCCAACGACCTCGGGTTCTCCTGCTATGTCCACCCCGAGATCGAATTCTTCTTGCTGAAACCCGGCCCGAACGACGGGTCGGTGCCCGTCCCGGTCGACAACGCCGGATATTTCGACCAGGCCGTCCACGACTCCGCCTCGAACTTCCGCCGCCACGCGATCGAGTCACTGGAATTCATGGGCATCTCCGTGGAGTTCAGCCACCACGAAGGCGCGCCCGGCCAGCAGGAAATCGACCTGCGCTTCGCCGACGCGCTGTCGATGGCCGACAACGTGATGACGTTCCGCTACGTCATCAAGGAGGTCGCGATCGAGAACGGCGCCCGCGCGTCCTTCATGCCCAAGCCGTTCGGGCAACACCCCGGCTCGGCGATGCACACCCACATGAGCCTGTTCGAGGGCGACGTCAACGCGTTCCACAGCCCCGACGACCCGCTGCAGCTGTCCGATGTGGGCAAGTCGTTCATCGCCGGCATCCTCGAGCACGCCTCCGAGATCAGCGCCGTCACCAACCAGTGGGTCAACTCCTACAAGCGGCTGGTGGTCGGCGGCGAGGCGCCCACCGCGGCGTCGTGGGGAGCGGCAAACCGGTCCGCGCTGGTGCGGGTGCCCATGTACACCCCGCACAAGACGTCGTCGCGGCGCATCGAGGTCCGCAGCCCCGACTCAGCCTGCAACCCCTACCTGACGTTCGCCGTGCTGCTGGCCGCCGGGCTGCGCGGGGTCGAAAAGGGCTACGTGCTGGGGCCGCAGGCCGAGGACAACGTGTGGGACCTGACCCCCGAGGAGCGGATCGCGATGGGCTACCGCGAGCTGCCGACCAGCCTGGACAGCGCGCTGCGCGCCATGGAGTCCTCCGAGCTCGTCGCGGAAACCTTGGGAGAGCACGTGTTTGACTTCTTCCTGCGCAACAAGCGCACGGAATGGGCCAACTACCGCAGCCATGTCACGCAGTACGAGTTGAGCACCTACCTGTCGCTGTAGTCGGCGCCGGCGTTGACCGGCGGCCCGCCTTGCCCCTGCAGCGCAGGGGGTTGCGATACCGTCGTGGCGTGACCAAACCCGCGACGCAGCGCCCCCGGCTGCCCAGCGTGGGCCGGCTCGGCCTGGTCGATCCCCCGGCGAGCGATCGCCTGACGCAGTTGGGTTGGTATGACCACGACGACCAAGCCCACGTCGACCTGCTGTGGTCACTGTCGCGCGCACCCGACCCCGACGCCGCCCTGCGCACCCTGATCCGGCTGGCCGAGAACCCCGACACCGACTGGGACGAGCTGAACGCCGCGCTGCTCACCGAGCGCCCGCTGCGCGGGCGGCTGTTCGCCGTGCTCGGCTCGTCGCTGGCGCTCGGGGATCACCTGGCGGTTCACCCTCAGTCGTGGAAACTGTTGCAGGGCAAGGCAAAACTGCCCACGCGCGACGAGCTGCATGCGGCGTTCACCGAGTGTGCCGACGAGGCGTCGGACGCCCCCGGTGCGGTGGTGGCGGGCCTGCAGACCTTTTACCGCGATCAGCTGCTGGTACTGGCCGCGCTCGATCTGGCCGCGACGGTGGAGGACGAGCCGGTGCTGCCGTTCGCCGTGGTGGGTGCCCACCTGGCGGACTTGGCGGACGCCGCGCTGGCCGCGGCGTTGCGGGTGGCCGAGGCCAGCGTGTGCGGCGACCGCACGCCACCGCGGCTGGCGGTCATCGCGATGGGCAAATGCGGTGCCCGCGAACTGAACTACGTCAGCGACGTCGACGTCATCTTCGTCGGTGAATGCGCCGACGCGCTCACCACCCGGCTGGCCAGCGAGATGATGCGGGTCGCCTCCTCGGCCTTCTTTCAGGTCGACGCCGGGCTGCGGCCGGAGGGGCGCAGCGGCGAGCTGGTCCGCACCGTCGAGTCGCACATCGCGTACTACCAGCGCTGGGCGAAGACGTGGGAATTCCAGGCCTTGCTGAAAGCCCGCGCCGCCGTGGGTGATCAGGAGCTGGCCGAGCGCTACCTGACCGCGCTGATGCCGATGGTGTGGGTTGCCTGCGAGCGCGAGGATTTCGTCGCCGAGGTGCAGGCCATGCGCCGCCGGGTGGAGCAACTGGTGCCCGCCGACATGCGCGGCCGCGAGATCAAACTCGGCAGCGGCGGACTGCGGGACGTGGAGTTCGCGGTGCAGCTGCTGCAGCTGGTGCACGGCCGCAGCGACGAGTCGCTGCACGTGGCGTCCACGGTGGACGCGCTGGCCGCGTTGGGCCAGGGCGGCTACATCGGACGCGAGGACGCGGCGAACCTGACCGCCTCCTACGAGTTCCTCCGATTGCTCGAACACCGGCTACAACTGCAGCGGCTCAAGCGCACCCACCTGTTACCGGACGCCGACGACGAGGAGGCGGTGCGCTGGCTGGCGCGCGCCGCGCACATCCGGCCCGACGGACGGCACGACGCCGCGGGCGTGCTGCGCGAGGAGCTGCGGCACCAGAATCTGCGGGTTTCTCAGCTGCACGCCAAGCTTTTCTACCAGCCGCTGCTGGAATCGATCAGGCCGACCGGCCTGGAGATCGCGCACGGTATGACTTCGGCGGCCGCCGAGCGGCAGCTGGCCGCGCTGGGGTACGAGGGGCCGCAGACGGCGCTGACCCACATGTCGGCGCTGGTCAACCAGAGCGGCCGGCGCGGTCGCGTGCAGTCGGTGCTGCTGCCCAGTCTGCTGCACTGGATGTCGTACGTCCCGGACCCCGACGGCGGGCTGTTGGCCTACCGCCGCCTGTCCGAGGCGCTGGCCGGGGAGAGCTGGTATCTGGCCACGCTGCGCGACAAGCCGGCGGTGGCCAAACGGCTCATGCACGTGCTGGGCACCTCCGCCTACGTGCCGGACCTGCTGATGCGTGCGCCCAGGGTGATTCAGGATTACGGCGACGGTACGGCCGGGCCCAAACTGCTCGAGGCGGATCCCGCGGCGGTGGCCCGCGCCCTGATCGCCTCGGCCGGCCGCCACCCGGACGCGGTGCGCGCCATCGCCGCGGCCCGCGCGCTGCGCCGCCGCGAGCTGGCCCGCATCGGCTCGGCCGACCTGCTCGGATTCTTCGAGGTCACCGAGGTGTGCCGGGGGCTCACCTCGGTGTGGGTGGCCGTGCTACAGGCCGCGCTGGACGCGATCATCCGTGCCAACGTCCCCAAGGACGGCAAGGCGCCTGCGGCCATCGCGGTCATCGGCATGGGCAGGCTGGGCGGCGCCGAGCTGGGCTACGGGTCCGACGCCGACGTGATGTTCGTCTGCGAGCCGGCCCACGGTGTCGAGGAGTCGGCGGCGATCCGATGGTCGACGACGGTCGCCGAGCAGGTGCGCACGCTGCTGGGCACGCCCAGCGTCGACCCGCCGCTGGAGGTCGACGCCAACCTGCGGCCCGAGGGCCGCCAGGGTCCGCTGGTGCGCACGCTGGGTGCCTACGCCGCCTATTACGAACAATGGGCGCAGCCGTGGGAGATTCAGGCGTTGCTGCGCGCGCACGCGGTGGCCGGCGACGCGGACCTGGGCGAGCGGTTCTTGTTGGCGGCCGACAAGACGCGCTATCCGCCCGGCGGGGTGTCCGCCGACATGGTGCGCGAGATTCGCCGGATCAAGGCCCGCGTCGAGTCCGAACGGTTGCCGCGCGGCGCCGATCCCAACACGCATACCAAGCTGGGCCGCGGGGGACTGGCCGACATCGAATGGACCGTGCAGCTGGTGCAACTGCGGCACGCGCACGAGATCCCCGCCCTGCACAACACCTCGACATTGCAGTGCCTGGACGCGATCGCCGCGGCCGGCCTGGTGCCCGCCGACGAGGTCGACCTGCTGCGGCAGGCGTGGCTGACCGCCACCAAGGCCCGCAACGCGCTAGTGCTGGTCCGCGGGAAGCCGACCGATCAGTTGCCCGGGCCGGGGCGCCAGCTCAACACGGTCGCGGTGGCCGCGGGCTGGCCGACCGACGACGGCGGGGAGTTCTTGGACAACTACCTGCGGGCGACGCGGCGCGCAAAGGCCGTGGTGCGGAAGGTGTTTGGGAGTTGAGTCAGGAGGCCGGCGCGTTGGACGCCATATTCGAGGTGCTGAACGCGGCGGAGGCTGATCGAGTGACAGCCCTCTACGCTCCGTTGGCCGATGCCGTGCGCGAACTCGTCGACGCCACCATCCGGACCGAGGTCGACGACGACGTCGTCGCCCGGGCGCGATCCGCGATCGAGGCCGTCACCGAGTCGCTGCGGCAACGGACCCGGCCGGTCGGGGTGAGCTACCGCGTCAACGGCCGCCCACTGCCGCTGGGCAACGCCGCGATCGGCGTGTGCAACCCGATCGCGCCGCCGATCGTCGTCCACCACGACGGCGGCGGCCGGTGCTGGAGCGACTTCGTCCTCGGGTCGGCGTACGAGGGTCCACCGAAACTGGTGCACGGCGGCGTCAGCGCGCTGGTCCTCGACCACATGCTCGGCGAGGCGGCCAGCGAGGGGCTGTCCAAGCCGCGTTTCACCGGAACCATCACCGTGAAGTACCTGCGCGGCACCCCGCTCGGCCCGCTCCGCTGCGAGGCGTGGGTCGATCGCAAGGAGGGTGTCAAAGTCTTTGCGCGCGGCACCATTTCGGACGCCACTGGGGTCACCGTAGAGGCCGACGGCGTCTTCATCGAGCCGGCGTGGGCGCGGGAAGCCGAATGAAGTTCTACATCAGCAGCGCCTTCCTGAACACGCGCGAGATCATCGAGCTCGCCAAGGCCGCCGACGAACTCGGCTACGACGGCATCGGGATTCCCGACCACGTCGTCAACCTGGAGACCCTGGACACCCCGTACCCCTACACCAAGGACGGGCAACGGCGCTGGCAGCCGTTCACCGACTGGCCCGATCCCTGGGTCCTCATCGGCGCGCTGGCTCAGGTCACCACGCGGCTACGGTTCGTCAACACCGTCTACATCCCCGCGATGCGCAACCCTTATTCGGCCGCCAAAGCCATTGGCACCGCGGCGGTTTTGGCGTCGGGCCGGGTGGAGCTCGGGATCGGTGTCGGCTGGTGCCGCGAGGAATTCGCGTTGATGGGCGAGCGGTTCGAGGCCCGGGGGAAACGGACCGACGAGATCATCGACCTGATGCGGGCGCTCTGGCGGCCGGGCTGGACGGAGTTCGAGGGCACGTTCTACCGGACACCGCGACTGGAGATGGAGCCGACGCCGCCGCCGATACCGGTGTATGTCGGCGGGCTCAGCGATATTGCGCTGCGCCGCGCCGCCCGCAACGACGGCTGGATCGGCGATCTGATCAAGACCGAACGCGCGATCGAGGCCGTGGGCCGGCTGCGGGAGTTGCGAGCCGAAAAGGGTCTGTCGATGGACGATTTCACCGTGCTGACGCCGCTGACCGACGCCTTCACCACCGCCGACTATCGGCGCGCCGCCGATGCCGGCATCACGGGCATCATCACCATGCCGTGGATGTTCTACGCCGGGCCGGACGCCTCGTTGGCGGACAAGATCGACGGCATGCAGCGCTTCCGGAAGGACTTGGCGCTCGACGGCTAGGTGAAGTCGCGACACGTTCTGACCGCTGCTCCAGTTGAGGAGCTAGTTGGTCATTCGACTCAAGTGGCGGCCCGTGGGTGCCGCCGCTTGTCTTCATACATGGCAGCGTCGGCCCGTCTCAGCAAATGGTGCGGTTCTTCGGGCTCCGCCGCCAGCGCCACTCCGATTGCCGCGCTGATGGTCAGCCGGATGTCTGGGCCGATCGCAATCGGCTCGCGCAGCGACTGACGGATCCGGTCGGCCACCAGTGCGGCGCCCTCGGCATCTATCCCCGGCAGCAGCACGACAAACTCGTCACCGCCGAGCCTGGCCGCGGGCGGGTCCCCCGCATTGGGCCGCCCCGCGACGTCAAGGCGGCGGGTTACCTCGGCAATGCGCCGTGCAGCCTCGCGCAGCGCGCAGTCGCCTGCTTCGTGCCCGTACTCGTCGTTGACTTCCTTGAAGCGGTCGAGATCAATGAAGATGGCGGCCACCGGATCAGTCGGTGTTGCTCGTGCCAGCATGGGGGCCATTACGTTGCTCAGCTGGCGGCGATTAGGTAGTCCGGTCAGTGAGTCGTGCAGGCCGAGGTATGCAAGTTTGGCCTGGGCTCGGCTCAGCTGGGCCGATTCGACGTCATATGCCAGCAGTTGCGCCGCCTGCAGGTCGGCGTCGGTCCAGGGCGCGCTGGAGCCGCTGACTCGCTCCAGCCAGGTATCGAACGACTTCCTCGGATTGATCAATCCCGTGGAGGGAGCGTGCGGATCCCCCAGCCAGCGGAGCTGCTGCGGACGGTCTCGCCGGAACCAGATCACGAACTCACCCGGCGCGCCGAGCGTGACGAACAAGCAGCCAGCCGCGCCGAGAGAGTCGGCTGTCGATTGCGGCAAACGGTCGGTGGCCCAGGGCGCGTTCGCGGACTGGGTGGCGCGGATTTCGCCCGCGAGTCTGCGCACGGCATCTTCGGATGGCGCTGCGCCAATCGACCGGTATTGCCCGTCCGCACATGCAGCCGCGCCGTCTGCCCGGCAGAGCTCCAGCAGGTCACCGGAAGCCGACGTGAGTCTTTCGGCAATAGCGGTCGCGCTCTGCATCGCTGCCCGCAGCCGGGTCCGGATAGATTCCCGGCTGGCCGCGTCGTTCAGTCTGGAGATCTGTTCAGCTGCAGAGACTTGGAGTTTCGCCTGTAGGACCAGCAGTTCACACGACCGACGCCTCGAGCGCGAGAGCCAGCGCGGCTTTTCAGATGTGCACGAGACGAGCCTTGTCAGCCGGCCTCCGTCGGCCATGGCGAACGAAATGCTCGCCGCTGTCTTCATATTGCGCATGTATTCGAGGTGGAAGGGGGAAACGCTGCGCAGCGCGGCGCGGCTCAGGTCAAGGTTCGTGCCGGCCATGCGCGGCGAGGCAATCAATGCGACGTCGCCCTCGTCGACGTCGGGTATGTAGCGCGACGCTTTGCGGGTGTAAATCTGGCGGGCTTGGGGCGGAATGTCGCTCGCCGGAAAATGATGCCCGAGGTATCGGACCAGTCCCGGAAGACGATCCTCAGCGACGATCTCTCCATGCTCGTCTTCATGGAACCGATACACCATCCCGCGGTCGAATCCGGTCAGTGCGCGAATTGCGCTCGCAACGGCCGCCTCAACCTCGGGCACGCTCGTCGCCTCGCCGATCGCCTGTGAGGCATATAGAACCGGGACGAGATTGGCTTGATCGTCCCCGCGCGCCCTCTCGATCTCGAGGACGATCTGCCCGCCGACCTGATGCAGAATCACATCGACCCTGGCGTCGGATTCAGCTGCCAAGTGCATTCCATACAGATCGGGCGACGTAGGCCGGTAGCCAGTCTGCTCGATCGCCTGCTCAAGCCGCTGCTGTTCATCGGGGGAGAAGACGCTCATCACCGGCGAATCGAAAAGCCGACCCGGCTCCGCCCCGAGCAACTCAAGAGTGTTGGCGCTGGCGTACGTAATGCGGCGATCTTGCAGATCGGCGGCAACCAGAACGCCATGGGCTTGAATTCGGCCGGACAGGTGCAGCTGCTCACTAGCGCAATCGGCCAGAGCCTGCGCGTTCAGATGCGCTTGGGCAGCCATCAATTCGCTCCCGGCGAGGAATCCGGCCGGCTCAGAATGTCGTGGATCAACGCGTAAGCGGCCAGCGCGCCCGCAATGACCCGCGCGGAGTCCGCTCGGGAGTCGCCGAAGTCATCGAGTGCAGTCTTGAAGTGACGCCAGAGCCGGCCGAGGTCGAGGCTGTCGGAGGCGAAGAACGACCGCGGAAAGTCGCCGCATCCGGAAGCCGCGAGATTCCTTGCGATCACGCGACCGCCGAGGACCGATCCGGCCGCCACGTATGCCGCGCCGATCCTCTCCTCGCGGCCTCCGCGCAGCTGATTCGTGAAGACGGGCGCACTTCGAAAAGCGCGGGCCTCATCAGCCGCGGGCGCCACCCGCTTCGACATCAACGTGATGTCTGCCCGCAGCGCCTGCGCCCGGCTCAGTAGGGCTAGGTGCGGGCCGAGCTCCCTCGCGACTGTGTCCCGGCTGAACTCGGCCACGGCGGTATGGAAGATCAGCAAGCCGTTGAGCATAGCCAGGTATTCGGACGCATCGGGGCGGCCGAAGTCGAGACGCATGGCCGCCTCGGCGGTGCGGTGCGCCCGCGCTGTGTTATCGCGAAGGGTCCGCGAAAGGCCCGGTCCTCTGGCCCGCAGCGAACCGGCCGGGCGGCCGCGCTCGCTTGCATCATCCACTCTCGGAGAATAGAGCGTCTGTCTTACCGGCGGCGCAAAAGCGGTAGGACGTAGCCGGACCCGGAGCTCGACGGCTACAGACCCCGCCGGCTGGTTGAGCTCGCGACACATAACCACTGGCGAAGACACGCCGGAGGCTCGCCCTGGTTTATGTCTCGCGCAACTAGGTGCGGCCACGGCAACCGACGAAACCACCCGCGCGGCAAGCAAACCGCGCGGGTGGCGTCGTCGAGCGCTTAGACGTCGTAGTAGAGCGCGAACTCGTACGGGTGCGGCCGGATCTGCACCGGCAGGATCTCGTTCTCGCGCTTGAAGCTGATCCACGTCTCGATCAGGTCGGGCGTGAAAACGCCGCCCTCAGTGAGGTATTCGTGGTCCTCTTCCAGCCGGTCGATCACCGCGGACAGCTGGGTGGGCGCCTGCGGGATGTTGGCGGCCTCCTCCGGCGGCAACTCGTAGAGGTCCTTGTCGACCGGGGCCTGCGGCTCGATCTTGTTCTTGATGCCGTCCAGCCCGGCCATCAGCATCGCCGAGAACGCCAGGTACGGGTTGCCCGACGAGTCGGGGCAACGGAATTCGAGCCGCTTGGCCTTCGGGTTGCTGCCGGTGATCGGGATGCGCACGCACGCCGAGCGGTTGCGCTGGCTGTAGACCAGGTTGATCGGCGCCTCGTAACCCGGGACCAGTCGCTTGTAGGAGTTGACGGTCGGGTTGGTGAAGGCCAGCAGCGACGGGGCGTGGTGCAACAGCCCGCCGATGTAGTGACGGGCGGTGTCCGACAGGCCGGCGTAGCCGGTCTCGTCGTACATCAACGGACTGCCGTCCTTCCACAGCGACTGGTGGGTGTGCATGCCGGAGCCGTTGTCGCCGAACAGCGGCTTGGGCATGAACGTGACGGTCTTGCCGTTCTGCCACGCCGTGTTCTTGACGATGTACTTGTACAACTGCATGTCGTCGGCGGCGTGCAGCAGCGTGTTGAACTTGTAGTTGATCTCGGCCTGCCCGCCGGTGCCCACCTCGTGGTGGCCCTTCTCCAGGCTGAAGCCGGCTTTGATGAGATTCGACAGCATGTCGGCGCGCAGGTCGACGTAGTGGTCGACGGGGGCGACCGGGAAGTACCCACCCTTGGGGCGGACCTTGTAGCCGCGGTTGGGGGTGCCGTCGTTCTCGGTCGGCTCGCCCGTGTTCCACCAGCCGGAGATCGCGTCGACCTCGTAGAAGGACCCGTTGGTGCGCGAGTCGAAGCTCACCGAGTCGAAGATGTAGAACTCGGCCTCGGCGCCGAAGTAGGCGGTGTCGGCGACGCCGGTGCTGATCAGGTAGTTCTCCGCCTTGCGGGCGATGTTGCGCGGGTCGCGCGAATAGGGCTCGAGGGTGAACGGGTCGTGCACGAAGAAGTTCAGGTTCAGCGTCTTGTGTGCGGTGAACAGGTCGATCTGCGTCGTCGCCGGGTCGGGCAGGAGGAGCATGTCGGATTCGTGGATGGACTGGAATCCGCGAATCGACGAGCCGTCGAAGGCCAGGCCGTCCTCGAAGACGCTCTCATCGAAAAACGAAACCGGAATCGTGAAGTGCTGCATGATGCCTGGCAGGTCACAGAACCGGACGTCGACAAACTCGACGTTCTCGTCCTTGACGATTTTGAAGACGTCGTCGGGCGTCGTTTCCGTCACAGAAATGCTCCTTTACTTGGTGAGATCCGCGGCCTGACGCTATGGAGCAGATGTTGCCCGCCAGTCAACCCCGTGTTGCGCGCAGGTTACGCGACCGGTGCCGTCCAGGAAAGAGTGGGGTCGGCGGCGGGTTCTATTGTGGGGCCATGGATCGCAAGATCGTATCTGGTCGGGAACCCGGGCGCAGCGCTCGCTTTCAGGCCCGGGCCGTGCCGGTAGGCGAAGCGAATCCCGGTCTGGGCCGATGACACAGGAATCGCGGTCCGCATACCCCGGCGAAAGGCTGGGCCTGCCGGAAAGCGGGCCGGGGTCCCTCGCCCCGTTGGGACGCCGGCTGGGCGCACTGATGATCGACTGGCTGATCTCCTACGGCCTGGCGGCGCTGGCCCTGCGGTTCGGCCTCTTCTCCGAACACACGTTGGCGACGGCGGTGCTGGCCATCTGGTTTGTGCTCGGGGTGGTATCGGTGCGGCTGTTCGGCTTCACGCCCGGGCAGTTGGTGCTGGGTCTGCAGGTGGTGGCGGTCGACGGGCGGGGGCCGGTCGGCGTCGTCCGGGCGGTGGTGCGGGGCGTGCTCGTCGGCACCGTGGTCCCGGCGTTGTTCACCGACTGGGACGGCCGCGGCCTGCAGGATCGGCTGACCGCAACGGCGGTCGTGCGGCGCTGAATGTGGTGGCGGCGACCCGCGGCGCCGCGCTTGCGACCCGCGGCGCCCGGCTTCGCCGCGCGGCGACCCGCAGCTACTTGCGGCGCACGGTGCGCTGCACCCCGCGCATCTTGCCGGCATTGGGGAGCGGCCCCTTCGGCAGGACGGCGGCGCCGGCCCGCGTCCCCAGCGCGGCCAACCGGGACTCCAGCGTGTCCATCTGTTTGGCGGTGATGTTGGCCGGCAGGCGGTTGAGGTGGCGCTCCAGCCTGGACAGCGGAACTTCGTCGTCGCCGTTGCCGACGACGAAGTCGTAGATCGGCACCTCGCCGATCAGCCGGGCGGTGCGCTTCTTCTCCTGGGCCAGCAGCGGACGGACCCGCGCCGACGACCCTTCCCCGACCAGGATGACACCAGGCCGCCCGATGACCCGGTGCACCGCGTCGAGGTGGCCGGTGGCGGCCACCCCCGGCGTCACCCGCCACTTGCCGCGCAGGTTGTCCAAAGCCCATGCGGCCGCGCCCGTTTGGCCCTCGGCCTTGCTGTAGATGCTCTTCTGAGCGCGGCGGCCGAAGACGATGAAGGCCGCCAGCCCACCCAGCACCACGCCCAGCGGGATCAAGGTGATCATCGTCAGCCCGCCGGCCCACACTCCGACCGCCACCGAGGCGGCCACGATCAGCACGAAGGCGCCGATCATGTAGGGCAGCAGCCGCTTGTCCTCGCGGCGCTGAAGGTTGAACGCCTGCCACAGTTGGGCGCGGCGCTCCTTCGCGGCGGCCTTGCGCGCGGCCTGCGCCTGCGCCCGGGCGGCCTTGTTCTCAGCGGCGGTGCGGGGTTTAGCCATAGTCAAAGAATACGTACCGGCAACGCTGAACAATCGGGCCTACTGCGCCAACGGCGCCGCGGCGACATCAGGCGCGGGTGCGCGCGGCTTGCTCGTAGAGTCGGCCCGCCCGGTAGGACGACCGCACCAGCGGCCCGGCCAGCACCCCGGCGAAGCCCAGCTCCTCGGCGTGCCGGGCGAATTCGACGAATTCCTCGGGCCGCACCCAGCGCTCGACGGGGTGGTGACGCGTCGACGGGCGCAGGTATTGCGTGATGGTGACGATGTCGCAGCCGGCGCCCCGCAGGTCGGCCAGGGCGGTCCGGACCTCGTCGGGGGTTTCGCCCATCCCGAGGATGAGGTTGCTCTTGGTGACCAGCCCGAAGTCACGCGCCGCGGTGATGACGTCCAGGCTGCGCCGGTAGTTGAAGGCGGGCCGGATCCGTTTGAAGATGCGCGGCACGGTCTCGACGTTGTGCGCCAACACTTCCGGGCGCGATTCGAACACCTCGGCAAGCCGCGCGGGCTCGCCGTTGAAGTCCGGGATCAAGAGCTCCACGCCGGTCGACGGGTTGAGCGCTTTGATCGCGCGCACCGTCTCGGCGTACAACCAGGCCCCGCCGTCGGGCAGGTCATCGCGGGCCACCCCGGTGATGGTGGCGTAACGCAGGCCCATGGTGCGCACGCTGTCGGCGACGCGTCTCGGCTCGTCGCGGTCGAGCGCGGCGGGCTTTCCGGTGTCGATCTGGCAGAAGTCGCAGCGCCGGGTGCACTGGTCACCACCGATCAGGAAGGTGGCTTCCCGGTCCTCCCAGCACTCGAAGATGTTGGGGCAGCCGGCCTCTTCGCAGACCGTGTGCAGCCCCTCGCGGCGGACCAGGCCCTTCAGCTCGGTGTATTCGGGTCCCATCCGGGCCCGGACCTTGATCCACGGCGGCTTGCGTTCGATTGGGGTTTGCGCGTTGCGGACCTCGAGGCGCAGCAGTCGCCTGCCTGGCGGAACCGCCGCGGCGGCGGCGACCTCAGGCCTTGGCGCGACAGTCACGCCCTCGATGCTACGCGGGTGCCGGGGTGTTCCCGGACCGGCAGGGCGCCGTCGAGGGCGTCGCAAACGGCGGCGGCGACGGCCGCGCGGACATCGTCGACAACCACCGGGCGCCCCAGCTCGGCCGACAACGACGTCACGCCGGCGTCGGTGATGCCGCACGGCACGATCGTGTTGAACGCATCGAGGTCACAGTCGCAGTTGAGCGCGAAGCCGTGCAGGGTGGTCGCGCGCGAGACCCGAACGCCGATGGCGCCAACCTTGCGGTCGGGCCGGCCCTGGGGGGATCGGTCGCCCGGCACCCACACCCCGGACCGGCCGTGCACCCGGCACGTGTCCAACCCCAGGTCGCCGCACACCTTGATCAAGGCCTCCTCCAGGCGCCGAACGTAATTCAGCACGTCGAGCGGTTCACCGAGGCCGATGATCGGATAGCCGACCAGCTGCCCCGGGCCGTGCCAGGTGATCTTGCCGCCACGGTCGGTGTCGATGACGGGGGTGCCGTTAACCGGTCGCTCGTGCGGCTCGGTGCGGCGCCCCGCGGTGTAGACCGGCGGGTGCTCCAGCAGCAGGAGCGTGTCGCTGCCGCCGGCGACCCTGGCGTCGGCCAGGTCGCGCTGCAGCTGCCAGGCGGTGCGGTAATCGACGGTTCCGAGCTGGCGGACGTCGATCGCGGCCCGGCTGGACCGGATTGAATCGATCACGCTCGCGACGGTACTCGCCGGGCAATTATGCCGATGCGGGGACCGCCCAGACCGATGGCGGCGACCCGCAGCGCCCGGCTTTGCCGCCCTCGCGATCGCCGCTAGACCGATGGCGGCGACCCGCAGCGCCCGGCTTTGCCGCCCTCGCGATCGCCGCTAGACCGATGGCGGCGACCCGCAGCGCCCGGCTGCCGCTGACTGTGCGACCCGCCCTCGCGATCGGCCGCTAGTCGTGGTCGCGGCGGGCGGTGGCGTAGGCGAGCGCTTCGCCAATGGTGTTGTGGTGGAACTGGAAACCGGCCCGCTCCAACTCCGACGGGATGGCGCGCTGGCCGATGAGCACGCCCTCGTCGGCGAACTCGCCGAGGGCGGCCCGCACCGCGAAACCCGGCAACATCAAGGGGGTCGGACGGTTCATCGCCCGACCGAACGCGGTGGTGAATTCGGCGTTGGTGACCGGCGCGGGCCCGGTCATGTTCACCGGGCCGGACAGCGCGGGATTGGAGATTGCGAACAGCAGCGCCCGCACCTCGTCCTCCAGGGTGATCCAGGACATGTATTGACGGCCACTGCCCAGCCGGGCCCCGAGTCCCGTCCGGAACAACGGCCGCAACCGACCCAGCGCACCGCCCCCGGCGGCGAACACCAGCCCCGTGCGGGCCAACACCACCCGGGCGCCGGCGTATTGGGCCGGCAGCGTCGCGGCTTCCCAGTCTTCGCACAGCTGGGCCAGGAAACCCGCTCCCGGTCGGTCGTTTTCGTCGACCACGTGGTCTTTGGTGTTTCCGTAGTAGCCGACCGCGCTGGCGTTGATCAGGGTCGCCACCCCCGCCTCGGCGACGGCATGCGCCAGGACTTCGGTGGGACCGATGCGGCTATCCCGCAGGCTCTGCTTGAAGGCCCCCGACCATCGACGCTGGCCGACGTTGACACCGCACAGGTTGACGACGACGTCGACGTCGCTGAGTGCGTCGACGTCGAATTCGCCGCTCTCGGGGTGCCAGTGCAATTCGTCGGAATTCGACGGTGCCCGGCGCACGATGCGCAACACCCGGTGGTCGGCTGCACGCAGCGCCGCGGTCAAGGCGGATCCGATCAGTCCGGACGAACCCGCTATGGCGATGACGGGCTTGGCCACGGTTCGGCAGCCCTCCTAAAGACCCAAGTCGGCCTCGAAGGCCCCCTCTTCGAGCCGGTGCTTGATCGTGGTGAGGAAGCGTCCGGCATCGGCGCCGTCGATGAGCCGATGGTCATAGGTCAGCGGGAGATAGCAGATCGAGCGGACGCCGATGGACTCGTTGCCGAATTCGTCGACGATCACCCGGGGCCGCTTGACGATGGCCCCGGTGCCCAGCATGGCGGCCTGCGGCGGAACCAGGATGGGGGTGTCGAACAACGCGCCCTGGCTGCCGATGTTGGTGATGGTGAAGGTGCCACCGGACAACTCGTCGGGTTTGAGGTCGCCCGACCGGGCGCGCGCGGCGATGTCGGCGATCGCCCGGGCCAGTCCGGCCAGCGACAGGTCGCCGGCGTTGTGGATGACGGGGGAGAGCAGGCCCTGCTCGGTGTCGACGGCGAAGCCGAGGTGCTCGGCGTCGTAGTAGGTGATCTCCTTGGTGTCTTCGTTGTAGCTGGCGTTGATGTTCGGGTGGATCTTCAGCGCGTCGATCACCGCCCTGGCGATGAACGGCAGGAAGGTCAGGTTCACCCCCTCGCGCTCGGCGAACGCGGTCTTCGCCCTGGCCCGCAACGCGACGATCCTGGTCATGTCGACCTCGTGCGTCTGGGTGAGCTGGGCGGTGGCCTGCAGCGATTCGCGGGTTTTGTTCGCGGTGATCTGGCGGATCCGGCTGGCCTTCTGCATGGTGCCGCGCAGGTGCGCCAGCGCAGGGGCGGCCGGCCGCCGGGGCCGGCTTGCCGTCCATGGCCGGCGCGGCGGCGGGTGCCGGGGCGGCGCGGGCGCTTTCTGGGCCTGCTTCGCCGTTGCTTCTCCTCCGCCGCGGCGAGCACGTCCTGCTTGCGGATGCGGCCACCGACACCGGTGCCGGTGATCGCGGCCAGATCGATGTCGTTCTCGGTGGCCAGTTTGCGCACCAGCGGCGTCACGTACGGCGCGCCGTTCGGACCCGAGTCGCCGGGCTCGGCGGCCGGCTGCGCCTGCGCCGGTTGGGTTTTCGGCGCCGGTCGGCTCGGGCTGCGAAACCGGCTGGGGTTCGGGCTTCGCCTCGGCCTTGGGTGGCTCGGGTGCCGGCTCGGGCTTGGGTTCCGGTTTGGGGGCGGGTGGGGGTGTCGGAGCCGACGCGGCCTCGGAACCGGTACCGATCCGCGCCAGCTCGCCGCCGACCGGCACGGTGGCGTCCTCCTCGGCGGTGATGCTGACCAGGACACCGGCCACCGGAGACGGGATCTCGGTGTCGACCTTGTCGGTCGACACCTCCACCAGCGCCTCGTCCACCCCGACCGAGTCGCCGACCTTCTTCAGCCAGCGGGTCACCGTGCCCTCGGCAACCGATTCGCCGAGCTCGGGCATCAACACCGGGGTCGCGTCGCCGCCACCGGAACTCTGCTGGGCGGGCTCGGGCGCGGGCTCCGGCTGCGCGGATTCCGGCTCCGGCTGGGCCGCCGCTTCGGGCTCGGGCTCCGGTTGCGCCGGCGGGGCGGATTCGGCCTGCGGCTCCGGCTGGCTGGGCGCCTGCGGGGCCGCCTCCGAACCGCCGCCCTCGGACGAGTCGCCGATGACGGCAAGTTCGCCGCCCACCTCGACGGTGTCGTCCTCCTGGGCGACGATCTTGGTCAGCACACCGGCGGCGGGCGACGGGATTTCGGTGTCGACCTTGTCGGTGGACACCTCGACGAGGGGTTCGTCGAGTTCGACCGTGTCGCCTTCCTGCTTGAGCCAGCGGGTGACCGTCCCCTCGGTGACGCTCTCACCGAGTGCCGGCATCTGGACGGAGAAGGCCATCGTTTTTGACTCCTCGATCGCTCGTGGGTCGGGGCGGGTCGAACTGTCTCGCTAGCCGTTCGAAGTAGCTATCCAAAACTATCCTGTCACTGCGCCCGCGCCGGCACACATCCAGGGCGGACCGCGCGCGGTTGCCGGGACGGCCCGAACGCCCTTGCTACGGTGTGGCCACTGCAGTCGAAGCGGGGAGGTCGGAGATGCCGGCAACACAACAGCTACCCCAGCATTTCGTCGACAGCGCCGACGGCGCGCGAATCGCGGTCTATCGAAGAGGGCAACCCCGAGGGCCCCACCGTCGTGCTGGTGCACGGCTTCCCCGACTCGCACGTGCTGTGGGACGGTGTCGTGCCGCTGCTGGCCGACCGGTTCCGGATCCTTCGGTACGACAACCGCGGCGTCGGTGCATCCTCGGTGCCCAAGCCGGTGTCGGCGTACAGCATGGACCGGTTCGCCGACGACTTCGCCGCCGTCACCGGCGAACTGAGCCCCGGCCGGCCCGTGCACGTGCTCGCCCACGACTGGGGCTCGGTGGGCGTGTGGCACTACCTGAAGCGGCCCGGCGCCGGTGACCGCGTCGCCACGTTCACCTCGGTGTCCGGCCCGAGCCAGGACCAACTGGTCGATTACATCTTCAGCGGGCTGCGGCGGCCCTGGCGCCCGCGCGGCTTCGCCCGGGCGATCAGCCAGGCGCTGCGGTTGACCTACATGATCTTCTTCTCGATCCCGGTGCTCGCACCGCTGGTCCTTCGGCTGACGCTCTCGATCCCGGCGCTGCGGCGCAACGCGGTGGACAACATCGGAGTCGAGCAGATCCATCACTCGCCGCAGCTGGCCCGCGACGCCGCCCGCTCGGTGAAAACCTATCCCGCCAACTACTTTCGCTCGTTCTCCGGCCGCGCGCAGGGCGTCCACGTCGTCGACGTGCCGGTGCAGCTCATCGTGAACACCAAGGACAAGTACGTGCGGCCGTACGGCTACGACCACACGCCCCGCTTCGTGCCGCGACTGTGGCGGCGCGACATCCAGGCCGGTCACTTCTCGCCGATGTCCCACCCGCAGGTGATGGCCGCCGCCGTGCACGACTTCGCCGATCTGGCCGAGGGCAAGCCGCCCAGCCGGGCGCTGCTGCGCGCGCAGGTCGGGCGTCCGCGCGGGTCCTTCGGCGACACCCTGGTGTCGGTCACCGGCGCCGGCAGCGGAATCGGCCGCGAAACGGCGTTCGCGTTTGCGCGGGAGGGCGCGGAGCTGGTCATCAGCGACATCGACCAAGCGGCCGTCAAGGCCACGGCCGCCGAGATCGCCACCCGCGGCGGCGTCGCCCACGCGTACGTGCTCGACGTGTCCGACGCCCAGGCGGTGGAGGCGTTCGCCGAGCGGGTCAGCGCCGAACACGGCGTGCCCGACATCGTGGTCAACAACGCCGGCATCGGGCAGGCGGGTGGATTCCTGGACACCCCGGCCGAGCAGTTCGACCGCGTGCTCGACGTCAACCTGGGCGGCGTGGTCAACGGGTGCCGGTCGTTCGCGCGGCGGCTGGTCGAGCGTGGCACCGGCGGGTACATCGTCAACGTGTCCTCGATGGCGGCCTACGCGCCGCTACAGTCGCTGAACGCTTATTGCACCTCCAAGGCGGCGACCTACATGTTCTCCGACTGCCTGCGCGCCGAACTCGACGCCGCCGGGGTGGGACTGACCACGATCTGCCCCGGCGTCATCGACACCAACATCATCAACACCACCCGGTTCGACGCGCCCGCGGGAAAGGGCGAACAGGTCGACGGCCGGCGGGGTCAGCTGGGCAAGATGTTCGCGCTGCGGCACTATGGCCCGGACAAGGTCGCCAACGCGATCCTGTCGTCGGTCAAGAAGAAGAAACCGATTCGCCCCGTCGCGCCGGAAGCCTATGCGCTGTATGGCCTTTCGCGTCTGGCGCCGCAGGGCCTGCGTAACGCCGCGCGGATGCGGGTGATCTGACCCCGGTCTTAGGTACCCGCCCGCGCCGCGCCCCGACGGCCCGTCAGCAACGCCCCGCCGATCGCGAGCAGCCCGACGACCGCCAGTGGGATCGACCACGTGCGTCGGCTGCCCACCGACGACTGGCACTGCGCCACATAATCGGTGTGCGGAACGACCTGATTGAGGATCGGGATGTTCGCCACGCTGTTGTTGTTCGCGCTTCTGGCCGCGGACAGGTCCGTGGCGACCGCGTTGCCGCACCCGATCGAATGGCCGTTGCCGTCAGAAATCGACACCGGCGCCAGCAGCCCGATCACTCCGGCCAGCAAAAGCACGGCACCCACACCGAGGATCAACCGTCGCACCGTCACGATCCGCCCTTTCGTCGTCCGGGTTTTGACCGGTAGGAGACTAACCACTGTCTATGGCCAGTAAACCCCAAGTTGACCGGATATAGCGGCCGGTTCGTGGGTATCCCGCCGCGATAGCCGAGAGGGGATTGGGTTGTGGTGCTGAGCGCGAAGCGGGACGTGGCCGTGCCTTGCGAGCGGGTGTGGGAAGTGCTGGCCCGGGGCTGGACCTACACGCAGTGGGTGGTGGGCAACAGCCGCATGCGGGCGGTCGATCCGAATTGGCCGGAGCCCGGCTCCTCGATTCGGCACTCGATCGGGATCTGGCCGTTGGTGATCAACGACTCGACGGTGGTGGAGGGGTGCGAACCGCCGCACCAGCTCGTGCTCTGCGCCCGCCTGGGGCCGTTGGGCGCCGCGCGGATAACGATGCTGCTGCACGAGACGCCGCAGGGCTGCCGGGTGGAGATGATCGAAGTGCCCGTCGAAGGCGCGATGGGGGCCGTTCCCAATGCCATAGCGCTGGCCGCTGCCTATCCCCGCAACAAGGAGTGCCTGTGGCGGCTGGCGGCGCTGGCGGAACGCATGGAGCCGAGCCAGGTGAAGTGAACGTGCGGGACACCGCCGACGCCGTCGTCATCGGGGCGGGACACCACGGGCTCGTCGCCGCCTCGATGCTGGCCGACGCCGGCTGGGACGTGCTGGTGCTCGAAGCGCAGCCGGAACCGGGTGGCGCCGTTCGCAGCGCCGAGCTGACGCCGGGCTACGTCACCGACCTGTTCAGCTCGTATTACCCGATGACCGTGGCGTCACCGGCGATGGCGGCGCTGGGGCTGGAGGACCACGGCCTGCGGTGGTCGCACGCGCCGGCGGTGGTCGGGCATCCGCGCAGCGCGGCCGACGACGATCCGCCCATCGTCTACCGCGATCCGGCTCGCACGGCAACGGAATTCGCACGCCGGGAACCGGCCGACGGTGAAAACTGGTGGCGGCTGCTGGACTTGTGGCAGCGGATCAAGGCGCCGCTGCTCGACGCCATGCTGGCGCCCTTCCCGCCCGTGCGGCCGCTGATGCGGCTGCTGACCAAACTCGGCACGTCCGAGGCGATCCGGGTTGCGCGTCTGCTGGTGCAGCCGGCCACCACCATGGCGAACGAGCTGTTCGTCGGCGAGGCGCCGCGAGTGTTGTTGTTGGGCAACGCAATGCACGCCGACGTGCCGCCGGACGCGCCGGTCAGTGGTGCCATGGGGTTCCTGATGACCATGCTGGCCCAAGACGGTGGCTGGCCCGTGCCCGTGGGCGGTTCCGGACAGTTGACGGCCGCCCTGGTCAACCGTGCCCGCTCCGCGGGCGCGCGCATCGAGTGCAACCAGAACGTTTCCCGCATCCAGGTGCGGGGTGGCCGTGCGGTCGGGGTGACGACGGCGCAGGGGCGCACGATCGGGGCGCGACGCGCGATCGTCGCCGACGTGACGGCGCCGCGATTGTTCTGCGAGATGCTGCCCGCGGACGCGGTGCCGCCCAAGCTGTTACGCGACCTCGAGCACTTCGTGTGGGATCCGCCGGTGGTGAAGGTCAACTATGCGCTCGGGCGCCCCGTTCCCTGGCGGGCGACGGGGCTGCACCGCGTGGGCACCGTCCACCTGGGAGCCGACGGCGACGGGCTGGTCCGCTGGATGGCCGACCTCAACACCCGGGCGGTGCCCGAGCATCCGTTCATGTTGTTGGGGCAGACCACCACGGCCGATCCGAGCAGATCGCCTGCGGGTACCGAAAGCGTCTGGGCCTACACGCATTTGCCGCGCAACGTCGCCGACGACGCGTCGGCCGATCGGCTCGCCGAGGCGGTGGACCGGGTCATCGAGGAGCACGCGCCGGGCTTCGGTTCGGCGGTCATCGACCGGTTCGTGCAACGCCCGTCGGACCTGGAGGCCAGTGACGCCAATCTGCACCAGGGTGCGCTCAACGGCGGCACTGCGCAATTGCAGCAGATGCTGATCTTTCGCCCGGCGCCCGGCATGGGGCGGGCCGAAACCCCGGTGCAGGGGCTGTATCTGGGCAGCGCGTCGGCGACCCCGGGCGGCTCCGTGCACGGCGCCTGCGGTCGGAACGCGGCCAATGCCGCGTTGGCCGCCGACGGTGCGACCGGCTGGCCGCGGCGCAAGCTGAAGCGAGCCGTCTTCTCCTTGCTGACGAAGTGACGCGCCGACGCGGAGTGGGCTAGCCGTTCTCGGCGATGTCCTCGAGCACCGCAAACATGGTTCGGGTCGGCACACCGGTGCCACCCTTGGGCGTATAGCCCCACGGGCCGGCGGTGTTGTACGCCGGGCCGGCCACGTCGATGTGCGCCCAGCTCACGCCGTCGGCGACGAATTCGCGCAGGAAAACCCCGGCCACCAGCATGCCGGCGAAGCGTTGGCCGCTGATGTTCGACAGGTCGGCGACCGTGGATTTCAAGTCTTCCTTGAGCTCGTCGGGCAGCGGCATCGTCCAGCCGTTCTCGCCCGCCCGCTGCGAGATCGCCGCGACCCGGTCGCGGAACTCGTCGCTGCCCATCACCCCGGGGATCCGGGCACCCAATGCCACCGTCTGCGCGCCGGTCAGCGTCGACGTCTCGATCAAATAGTCCGGATTGTCCTCGCACGCCCGCACGATGGCGTCGGCCAGGATGAGCCGGCCCTCGGCGTCGGTGTTCTGCACCTCGACCGTGATTCCGCCGTATTGCGTCAGCACGTCGCCCGGACGCTGCGCCGTACCCGACGGCATGTTCTCGGCCATCGGCACGGTGGCGATCACGTCGATCGGCAACCGCAACTGGGCGGCCAGCGTCACCGTGGCGATCACCGCCGCTGCGCCGCCCATGTCCGAGGTCATGTGGTGCATCGACGCCGCCGGCTTGATCGAGATCCCGCCGGTGTCGAACGTGACGCCCTTGCCGACCAGCGCCACCTTCTTTGCCTGCTTCGGTTTCTTGGCCAGCTTCGAACCCCGGTGGGTCAGCCGCACCAGCCGCGGCGGCCGCGACGAGCCCTGGCCGACGCCGATCACGCCGCCGTAGCCGGCCTTCTGTAGCGCCTTCTCGTCGAGCACCTCCACCTCGAGACCCACGGACTCACCTAAAGCCCTTGCACGCCTGGCGAATTCGGCGGGAAAGAGGTGACTCGGCGGCGTGTTGACGAAGTCGCGAGCGGTGGCCACCGCGGTCGCCACGGCCGCGCCGTGCGCGCTGGCCGCTTTGGCGTCCTTGGTGGCGGACAGCACGGTGATCTTGCGCAGCCCTTTGTCTTTGGGCGCGGTCTTGCCGCTGCGGAATTCGGTGAACCGGTAGCTGCCGAGGATGAGTCCCTCGACGGCCGCCGAGCAGACGCCGGGGCCGGGCAACCCGGCCAGGGTGGTGATCACCGCCTCGGCGGTACCCAGCGACCGCGCCGCCACGCCGGCGGCGCGGCGGATCGTGTCGGCGGGCCATTCGGGTCGCGGCTTACCCAGGCCGATCGTCAGCACGCTGGACACCGGCAGCGACGGCACCACCAGGCGGTGGACCTGCTCACTGCCGCCGGTGGCGTCCAGTGCCCGCAGGCCGGATTCGATGTCGGCGACCGCGTCCGCCGGCAGCAGCGATTCGCCCGCGGCAACCACCGCTCCCGGCCTGTCTTCGTCGCCGGTCGACACGACGGGCACGATCAATACCGAAGAGGCCGCCCCGCGTTTCGGCAGCGATGTGGCGACGTTTACGGAGGGGCTTTGATAGCTCAATTCGGTGGTCACGGGCATTTACCCTAATCGCCGGAGCCCGCGCCGAGATCGGGGGCGCCCCCACCGTGCAGCTCGAAGGCGGTGACGGCCGCGTCGAAACCCTTGAGGTCAAAGGGGCCCCGGGCCGTCGCCGGCCAATCCGGCAACTGCTCGTGCAGGGCCGCGTCGGCCAGGATCTGGCACGGGGCCGCGGCCCCGACCAGCCGCGCCGCCAGGTTGACCGGACTGCCGAAGTAGTCGCCGTTGATCGCCAGGACGCTGCCGTACGCAAGACCGGCACGGACCCGCAGGCCCTCATCGCGTGCCCGCGGATGATCGACGAGATCGACCGCCGCCCTGGCAAGGCGTTCGGGCGACGCGCTCACCCACATCACCTCGTCACCGATGAACTTCACCACCCGGCCGCCATCGGCATGCACCACGTCCGCGACGGTTCCGGCGAACTCGTTGAGCAAAGCCGAAAGCTGCGCGGGGGTGAGTGCGCGGGTGAGCACCGTGAAGCCGGACAGATCCGCAAAACCGATGCCGCACACCACGCTTGCCGAGGTGTCGCGAAGGACGCCTTCGAAATGGGTTCGGGCGCCGGTCAGATGGTGGCGGTGAACGACGTCGATCAGCGCTGAAATCCGGGGCACGAACTCCGCGACCGCGCGGTACGCCTGCGCCGTGGCGAGCTCGTCGTTGGTGTAGGTCATCTGGACGTCGGGCGTCCCGGCCCGGATCGCCGTCGACTCGGCCTCCGCGAGCCGGGCCATCGCGGCACCGAGTACCCGCAGCAGGCCGAACGCGCCCTCCTCACCCACCGCCGTCTTCAAGCTGACCCAGGTCGCCAGCGCATCGACGTCGGCCTGGCTCAGCGCCGGAACGTCGGCGCCGGCGACGGTGAGGCCGAGCAAGCCCCACGCGTGGCTGACTTGCTCGGGCGACAGGCCGAGTTGTTCGGCCGCGGTCGCCATCGTGTGGATCGGGCGCCCGGACCATTGCAGGACGTCACCGGCCAGCCCGAAGAGCCGTCCGCGCCGTTCGGCTTCCGCCATTTCCTCGACGCTGAACCCGAGTTCGTCCAGGTACTTGATCAGGTCGGCCCGCTCGCGCGCATCGGCGATTCCGGCAGCCTCGAGCGCTTCGAAGTCAGGGGAATCGACCACCCACCCGAGTGTGCCAGCACACGGGTTTAGGGTGAACCGTCGTGACCGATGACCTGCAGCATGGCCCGTTGGAAGACCGCCACCGTGACCTGGGGGCCAGTTTCGCCGAGTTCGGTGGCTGGCTGATGCCGGTGTCGTATGCCGGCACGGTCAGCGAGCACAACGCCACCCGCAACGCAGTCGGCCTGTTCGACGTCAGCCACCTCGGCAAGGCGTTGATCCGCGGGCCGGGCGCCGCCGAATTCGTCAATTCGACGCTCACCAACGACCTGGGCCGCATCGGGCCGGGCAAGGCGCAATACACGTTGTGCTGCACCGAATCCGGCGGCGTCATCGACGACTTGATCGCCTACTACGTCGACGACGACGAGATCTTTCTGGTGCCCAATGCGGCCAACACCGCCGCGGTGGTCGAGGCGCTGCGGGCGGCCGCTGCGGCCGGTTCGGGGGCCGGCCTGACGATCACCAACGAGCATCGCTCCTACGCGGTGCTGGCGGTGCAGGGCCCGCGATCGGCGGACGTGCTCGGCGAGCTGGGCCTGCCGACCGGCATGGACTACATGGGGTACGCCGACGCCTCCTACGCGGGGGTGCCGGTGCGGGTGTGCCGGACCGGATACACCGGAGAGCACGGCTACGAGCTGTTGCCGCCGTGGGAATCCTCGGGTGTGGTGTTCGACGCGCTGGCCGCGGCGGTCCGTGCCGCCGGCGGCGAGCCCGCCGGCCTGGGCGCCCGCGACACGCTGCGCACGGAGATGGGCTACCCGCTGCACGGGCACGAACTGGCGCTGGACATCTCGCCGCTGCAGGCCCGATGCGGCTGGGCGATCGGCTGGAAGAAGGACGCCTTCTTCGGCCGGGAGGCGCTGCTGGCGGAGAAGGCGGCGGGACCGCGGCGGCTGCTGCGCGGCCTGCGGATGGTCGGCCGCGGTGTGTTGCGGCCCGGTCTGAGCGTGCTCGCCGGTGAGACGCCGGTCGGGGTCACCACGTCCGGGACGTTCTCCCCGACACTGCAAGCCGGCATCGGGCTGGCGCTGATCGACGCGGGCGCGGGGGTCGAGGATGGCCAGCGGATCACCGTCGACATCCGCGGGCGCGCCGCCGAGTGCGAAGTGGTGCGGCCGCCCTTTGTCGAAGCGAAAACCCGTTAGTGCCGCCGGTTCAGGTGAAAAGCCCGGTCGCGGGCGGATATACAATCAGCGCCATGACCAGCGGCTCCCTCGAGTTCACGGTTTCACGCTCGGCCAACCCGGCGACCGACGCCCAACGTGAATCCATCCTGGCCGAGCCCGGTTTCGGCAAGTACTTCACCGACCACATGGTGTCGATCGATTACGACGACGAGCGGGGCTGGCACAACGCGCGCGTCATCCCGTACGGCCCGATCGAGCTGGACCCGTCGGCCATCGTGCTGCACTACGCGCAGGAGATCTTCGAAGGGCTCAAGGCCTACCGCTGGGCGGACGGCTCGGTCGTGTCGTTTCGCGCCGAGGCCAACGCCGCGCGGTTGCGCTCGTCGGCGCGGCGGCTCGCCATGCCCGAGCTGCCCGACGAATTGTTCATGGGCTCGCTGTGCCAGCTCATCGCCGTCGACAAGCCCTGGGTTCCGGCCGCCGGGGGCGAAGATGCGTTGTATCTGCGCCCGTTCGTCATCGCCACCGAGCCAGGATTGGGCGTGCGGCCGTCCAAGCGGTACCGCTACCTGCTGATCGCCTCGCCGGCCGGGGCGTACTTCAAGGGCGGCATCAACCCCGTCACCGTCTGGGTGTCGACGGAGTACGTGCGGGCCAGCCCGGGGGGCACCGGTGCGGCCAAGTTCGGCGGCAATTACGCCGCCTCCCTGCTGGCGCAGGCAGAGGCCGCCGCGCACGAGTGCGACCAGGTGGTGTGGCTGGACGCCGTCGAACGGCGGTTCGTCGAGGAGATGGGCGGCATGAACATCTTCTTCGTGTTCGGCAGCGGCGGGTCGGCGCGGCTGGTCACCCCGGAGCTGTCCGGTTCGCTGCTGCCCGGGATCACCCGGGATTCGTTGCTGCAGTTGGCTATCGACGCCGGATTCTCCGTCGAGGAGCGCAAGATCGACATCGACGAGTGGCAGAAGAAGGCCGCCGCCGGCGAGATCACCGAGGTGTTCGCCTGCGGCACCGCCGCCGTGATCACCCCGGTCTCGCACGTGAAATACGGCGACACCGACTTCACCGTCGCGGACGGACAGCCCGGTGAGGTGACGATGGCGCTGCGCGACACGCTGACCGGCATCCAGCGGGGCACCTTCGCCGACACCCACGGCTGGATGGCGCGGCTGGGCTAACCCCCTCGCCCGAACGCCCGTCTGGCCGGGCCGCCGGGCCCGAGCGCCCGGCTGCCCGGGCGCTCGGCCCTAGAACCGCACCAAACCGGCGAGCGCCACCGCGCTCACCGTCGTCGTCAGCTCGATGGCGGCACCCAACACGTCACCGGTGATGCCGCCGAATCGGCGCACGCAGTGCCGCACCAACCCCGCGCCGCAGCCCAGGCCCGCCAGCACCGCGACCGGCCCCTGCCACGGCCGCGTTCCCCCCGCCAGCGCAACGGCGAGCAGCACCGCGACCCAGGCCGCCACCACGACCGCCGGCTGGCTGCCGGCGACCCGGGCGCCCAGGGCGCTCCCCGCCGCCGCGGGCACCGACCGGCGGCTGGCCAGCACCGCGGCGACCCGGCCGGCGAAGACCGTCACGGCGATGCCGACCAGCCCCGGCCTGCCCGCGGCCCCGAGCGCCGCGAAGGCCAGCCCCTGCAGCGCGATCACCAAGACGATGGCCGCCGCGCCGAACGGTCCGGTCGACCCGTCGCGCATCACCGCCAGCGCGCGTTCCGGCGGCCCGTAACAGCCCAGCCCGTCGGCCGTGTCGGCGACGCCGTCGAGGTGCAGGCCGCGGGTGGCCAGCAGCAGCGCCGCGACCGCGAGCAGCCCGGACAGCGAACTGGACGGGCCGAACGCGTGAGCCCCGCCCCACGTCACGGCCGCGGCCAACGCACCCAAGACGGCGCCCACCACCGGCAGCGCCGTCATGGCGCCGCGGCCCAGCGGAGCGTGCTGCGAACGCGGGACGGGCAGAACCGTGCCGAATGCGAAAGCCGTTGCCAGCGAACGTATCACAGCGGGGGAGTGGCCTGGTCGGACACACCCGCGTCCGCGAATGTGGCCATCGACGACAGCGTGGCCACCGCGGCGCGCAGCACCGGCAGCGCCAGCGCGGCGCCGCTTCCCTCACCCAGCCGCATCCGCAGATCCAGGATCGGCTCCAGGCCGAGTTCGGTCAGCGCCAGGGCATGACCGGGCTCGGTGGACCGATGACCGGCCTGCCACCACAGCCGGGCGCCGGGAGCCAGCCGCTCGGCGACCAACGCGGCGGCCGTCACCGCCATCCCGTCGAGCAGCACCGGGGTGCGCCGCACCGCGGCCTGGGCGCAAAAGCCCGCCATCGCGGCCAAGTCGGCGCCGCCGCCGCAGCGCAGCAACGCCACCGGGTCGGGCAGCACGAGCCGCGTCCGGAACAGGGCGTCGCGCACCGCGGCCGTCTTGCGCGCCCATCCGGCGTCGTCGACCCCGCTGCCGAAACCCACCACCGCGACCGGTTCGGCGTTCGTCAGCGCCGCCACCAACACCGCGGCCGGCGTGGTGTTTCCGATCCCCATGTCCCCGGCGATGAGCAGGTCGGCGCCGGCGTCGACCTCTTCGTCGGCGATGGCCCGGCCCGCCGCGATCGCGGCGGCGGTCTCGTCGCCGGTCAGCGCGTCCTCCACGGTGATGTCGCCGCTGCCGCGCCGCACCTTGTGCGCACCGATCCGGTCCGTCAGCGCATCGCCCGCCACCGCCAGGTCCGCGACACGCACGGTCGCGCCGGCGATATCGGCCAGCACGTTGATGGCCGCCCCGCCGGCCTCGAAGTTGGCGACCATCTGGGCGGTCACCTCCGGCGGGTAGGCCGACACCCCGGACCGGGCGACACCGTGGTCACCGGCGAACACCACCACCCGGGCGCGCTCGAATTGCCTTGGCGGACAATGCCCCTGACACGACGCGATCCACACCGAGAGGTCCTCGAGGCGGCCCAGCGCGCCCTTCGGCTTGGTCAGGGTGTCTTGGCGGGCGCGGGCGGTCGCGGCGACGCCCGCATCGGGCGGCGATACCGGGGCGAATTCCATCAGGTGCCCGACGGCTTGATCGGCACAGCCTGTCCCGCCACCACCAGCACCACCCGGTCGCACAGCTCGGCGACCCGCTGGTTGAGGCTGCCCAGTTCGTCGGCGAACCGGCGCCCGGACGCGGTGGCCGGGACGACGGCCAGCCCGACCTCCGGGCTGACCAGCACCAGCGTGGAGCCGAATCCGCCGACCGCGGCGAGCACGTCTTCGATCGGAGCCGCAACCGACCCGCCGTCCCACCCGTCGTGGCGGTCCAGCGCGCCGGTCAGCCAGGCGCCGAGGTCGTCGACGAGCGTCGGGGTGTCCGGCGATTCGCGCAATTGGCTTGCGATGTCGTCGGTTTCGACCGTCGACCAATGTCCTGGTCGACGGCTGCGGTGCTCGGCGACGCGGTCCGCCCAGGCCGCATCGCCCGCACCGGCCGGGCCGGGAGCCAGGTAACGAACCAGCCGGCCGGCCGGCAGCGACCCGGCCATGGCGTCCTCGGCCCACCGGGATTTGCCCGACCGGATACCGCCGAGCACCAGCGTGCGCACCGCGCTCAGGCGGCTTCCCGGCGACGTCTACTTGACATCGCTGCCGCGCTTGACTTGGGGCCGCGGCGTGCGCAACCGTCGCATCTGCGACGCCCGGCTGGCGGCGTAAAGGCCCAGCTTCCAACGGCTTTCGGTGTTGTCCGGGAACTTCGCGTCCACCAGCTTGCTCACCTTGCGCCCCAGCAGGAGCCCGTCGGCCATCATCACGCCCATCAGCAGCAGCATCGCCGGAGAGACATAAAGCTGCAGCTGCGGCGTGGTGAACAGGGCGAACATCAAGAACAACGTCGCCGGCATGAACAGGCCGAGCAGGTTGCGCCGGGAATCCACCACGTCGCGCACGTAGCGCCGGATGGGGCCCTGGTCACGTGGCAACAGGTACGCCTCGTCGCCGGCCATCATGCGCTCCCGGCGATCCGACATCCGGGCGCGGTTGGCCTTGCGCTCCTCGCGGCTGAGCTTGGGGCCGGCCAGCGATTTGCGGCGCGCCCGCGCCTCCGACGCGGTCATCGGTGCGGGCGCGACCGGCCCCTTGCGCGGGGTGCGCCGCGATTCGTTGCGCTTGGGCGTGGGCCGGCCTTTCGGGCTCGTCCCACGCGACCCGGGAGACGTCGTCTCGGGGGCGCCGGCGACCCCGCCCCCGTCAAGGTCCTCGTCCTGGCCCTTCTTACGTCCCATCAACTTCACAGAGGCCAGGTTACTTCCCGGATGGCCGGTCCCGGAATTGGCTTGGAATGCCCTGCTATTAGACCTGCGTCAGCCCCTCACTTGGCCCTACTCTTACCAGTGATGAACGGCTGCCGGTGATGGACGACGGGTCGATGGCCTCGGACGATGCTGCCTTCGGCCTCGCGCCCGGCCGTCTGCAGCTGCCCGCCATGCTCGTCCTGGTGGCTCCGGATTGCTACGGCGACAGCATGACGGCCGTGGAGGCCGCGGCGGCCATCGCGACCGGGTGGACCCGAAGCCGTCCGGGCGATCGGTTCATCGTCGCCCCGCAGTCCGACGGCGGCCCCGGCTTCGTCGAGGTGCTCGCCAGCCGGCTGGGGGGCAAGATGCGGCGCCTCCGGGTGTCCGGCCCGCTGTCCACCATGGTCGAGGCAAAGTGGGCGTTCGACCCCGCCACGACGACCGCCTACCTGGAATGCGCGCAGGCGTGCGGCCTGGCCCTGCTGGGAGGTCCGCCCACCCCGGAGACCGCGATGGCGGCACACAGCAGGGGAGTGGGGCAGCTGATCTCCGAGGCGATGCGGGCCGGGGCGACGCGGATCGTGGTCGGGCTGGGCGGCAGCGCGTGCACCGACGGCGGGCAGGGCATGATCGCCGAGCTCGGCGGCCTGGATTCCGCCCGCCGCCAGCTGGCCAACGTGGAGCTCGTCGCCGCCTCCGACACCGAATACCCCATGCTCGGGCCGTGGGGGGCGGCCAGGGTGTTCGGGCCGCAGAAGGGGGCGGACACGGTCACCGTCGCGGCTCTGGAAGTCCGCCTCCAGGCGTGGGCGCTCATCCTGGAAGCGGTGGCCGGACGCGACGTGAGCGCCGAACCGGGTGCGGCCGCCGCCGGCGGCATCGGCGCCGGGCTGCTGGCTCTCGGCGGCCGGTGCGAGTCGGGCGCGGCGATCATCGCCCACCACACCCGCCTGGCCGATGACCTGGACACGGCCGAGCTGATCGTGACGGGAGAGGGACGCTTCGACGAGCAGTCGCTGCACGGCAAGGTGGTGGGCTTCCTCGCGGACGCGGCCCGCCCGCGGGGAGTGCCCGTGATAGTGCTGGCCGGGCAGGTCGGACTGGACAACGCCACGGTGCGCTCGGCGGGCATCATGGCCGCCCTGTCCATCGCCGATCACGCCGGATCGGTGGGGCTGGCGCAGGCCGACGCGGCCAACCAGCTCATGGGTCTGGCCTCGGTGGTTGCGGCGCGACTCGGGAATAGCGGTCCTGCAAGGTACCGTTGACCCTGTGGGCTTTTTCCGGGCGGATCGGGCCGTCTAACGCGAGACCAGCTGGCTCGGACCTGAACCGACCCACCCAACGATGAGGCATGTAGGAGAAGCAATGACGGTGCAAAACGAGTCGAAAGCCACGACACACGGCGTGATCCTGACCGAGGCCGCCGCCACCAAGGCAAAGTCCCTGCTCGACCAGGAGGGACGGGACGACCTGGCGTTGCGGATCGCGGTCCAGCCGGGCGGGTGCGCGGGCCTGCGCTACAACCTCTTTTTCGACGACCGGACGCTTGACGGCGACCTGACCGCCGACTTCGGCGGTGTGAGGTTGACGGTCGACCGGATGAGCGCGCCCTACGTGGAAGGCGCGTCCATCGATTTCGTCGACACCATCGAGAAGCAGGGCTTCACGATCGACAACCCCAACGCCACCGGTTCGTGCGCCTGCGGCGACTCGTTCAACTGACCGGGTGACCCCGCCCGGGGACCTCGCTCGGCACGGGGCGCAGTACACGAGGCTCAGTACGAGCCCCCGGTGCGGAGCACGTACGAGCAGACCATGATCTGGCCCCGCTGAAAAAGCAGCTGGGCGATGCCCTGCAACTCACCGCGCAACGGCCCCCCGGTCGCCGGCGACGCCCGCATGGTGAACAGCGCCTGGGCCTGGTACTGCGACAGGTACACGATCTTGTCGATCGAGGTCACCTCGACCTCGGAGAACTGCTTGCGGAACGCATCGCTGCTCAGCTTCGCCAGCGCCTGGTCGGACCGCTTGTCGCGGACGCCGTCGTACATGCCGCACAGCGCGTTGCGTTCGATCTCCGCGATGTCGCGGTGTTCGAGCGCGTCCAGGTACCCCTGAATGGACGTCTTGGCCGCCCCCTCGGAGAACGTGGCGCCGGTGTTGGCCCCGTTGGTGCGAACGCCGTAGACGATCGCCACGGTCAGGGCGGCCACCAGGGCGACGGCCAACAGAACACCGATGAACAGCCGCCGCCTGGACCGGCGCTGCGGGTAGGGCATCGGCGGGGGCGGCTGCCCGGCATAATTGGCGGGGGCTGCGTCACCGGCGCGCGGGTCTTCGGGGAACTCGAGCGGCCGGGATTCGGCGGGGGGCTGGGGTCCGCTGCCGCCGACGGTGTGGTTCGGCGAGTGCGGACCTGCCATCGTGGTTCTCCTACGGTGGTAGACGGGACTACGTGGCGGGATACCCCGGCCGAGCGTCGTCGTCCCGGCGACTTGAGCGAGTTCCCTAGGGAGGCTAGCGCACCGCTTCGCGCCGACCGTGGACACAGCGACGGTCCGGACGCGTGCGTAAGCTAGATAACCTTACTAACGAAGGGTGGAGACGATCGTGACGATCGCGGTGACAGGTTCGATTGCGACCGACAATCTGATGCGGTTCCCGGGCAAGTTTTCCGAGCACCTGCTGGCCGAGCACTTGCAGAAGGTGTCGCTCAGTTTTCTGGTCGACGACCTGGTGATTCACCGCGGCGGCGTGGCGGGGAACATCGCCTTCGCCATCGGCGTGCTCGGCGGCGACGTGGCGCTGGTGGGCGCGGCCGGCGACGACTTCGACGACTACCGGCAGTGGCTGCAGTCGCACGGCGTCAACTGCGACCACGTGCTCATATCCAAGACGGCGCACACGGCGCGCTTCACCTGCACCACCGACCTCGACATGGCCCAGATCGCGTCGTTCTATCCGGGCGCCATGTCGGAGGCCCGCAACATCAAGCTCGCCGACGTGGTGTCGTCCATCGGTGAGCCGGACCTGGTGATCATCGGGGCCAACGACCCGGACGCGATGGTGGTGCACACCGAGGAGTGCCGCAAGCTCGGTCTGCCCTTCGCCGCCGACCCGTCCCAGCAGCTGCCGCGCCTGTCCGGGGACGAGATCGACAAGCTCGTCGACGGCGCCGCCTACCTGTTCACCAACGACTACGAGTGGGAGCTGCTGCTCAACAAGACCGGCTGGTCGGAGGCCGACGTGCAGGGCAAGGTCGGGCTGCGGGTGACCACGCTGGGCCCCAAGGGCGTGGACATCGTCGAGCCCGACGGCACGACGACCCACGTGGGGGTGGTGCCCGAGACCAGCCAGACCGACCCCACCGGCGTCGGCGACGCGTTCCGCGCCGGTTTCCTCACCGGGCGCAGCGCCGGCCTGAGCCTGGAGCGCTCCGCGCAGCTGGGCTCGCTGGTCGCCGTGCTGGTGCTGGAATCCACCGGAACCCAGGAGTGGACCTGGAACCGCGAGACCGCGGTGAGCCGGTTGGCCGGCGCCTACGGCGACGACGCGGCCAACGAGATCGCCGCCGCGCTGGCCTGAGGCGGCGACCAGACGCAAAATCGCATTGCGTGGCCAGTCCCGCGTGCGACTCTGCGTCTGCTCGCGAAGGGGCCGTCAGAGCTGCACGGGGTAGTGCGGCTCGCTGATCTGCGGCACCACGCTGTGCTCGACGAAGATCGCGTGCCAGAGCATGAAGATGAGCAGCGTCCACAGCCGGCGGCTGTGATCGCCGGCGCCGTTGCGGTGCTCGTCGAGCATGCGCCGGACCGCGGCCAGGTCGACGAGATGACCGGCTTGTGAAGACGCCACCAACCCGTAGGCCCAGTCCAGCAATTCGCCCGCGCGCAACCAGTGCCGGATGGGCACCGGGAACCCGAGCTTGGGCCGGTGCAGCACGTGCGCCGGAACGATCGGCTCCAGGGCCCGCCGCAGCGCGTACTTGGTGGTGGTGCGGGTGATCTTCGCCTCCACCGGCAGTCGCGAGGCGACGGCGAACACCTCGGGATCCAGGAACGGCACCCGCAGCTCCAGCGAGTTGGCCATCGTCATCTTGTCCGCCTTCACCAGGATGTCGCCGCGCAGCCAGGTGAACAGGTCGACGTGCTGCATGCGGGCCACCGGGTCCCAGCCCACTGACTCGACGTACACCGAGGCGGTGACGTCGGTGTGGGTCCATTCCTCGCGGAAGCCCGGTAGCACGTCACGCAACTGCGCGTCCGAGAAGCTGCGGGCGTTGCCGTAGTAGCGTTCCTCGAGCGTCAGCGAGCCGCGGTGCAGCAGGCTCTTGCCCCGCATCCCCTCCGGCAGCGGTTTGGACACCTTGCCCATCGAGCGCCGCAACGGCCGCGGTAGATAGTCAAAAGGCTTGAGCGACAACGGTTCCCGGTAGATCGTGTAGCCGCCGAACAGCTCGTCGGCGCCCTCCCCGGACAGCACCACCTTGACGTGCTTGCGCGCCTCCCGGGCGACGAAGAACAGGGGTACCAGGGCGGGGTCGGCCACCGGCTCGTCGAGATACCAGACGATTTCGGGCAGGGCGGCGACGAACTCGCCCGGGTGGACCACCTTGGCGATGTGGCGGGCGCCGATCGCCTCGGCCGAGGCGACCGCGACGTCGATCTCGGAGAACCCCTCCCGCTCGAAACCGGTGGTGAACGTGATCAGCTTGGGGTTGTGCCGGATGGCCAGCGCCGCGATGGCGGTGGAGTCGATGCCCCCGGACAGAAACGCCCCGACGGTGACGTCGGCGCGCATGTGCTTGGCCACCGAGTCCTCGAGCACCGCGGTGATCTCGTCGTAGCGGGCCTGTTCGGTGTCGCGGGTGATCGGCGTGGCGGCGAAGCGCGGCACGAAGTAACGGGTGACCTCCGGCTGCCGCCCGGGCCGGATCCGGGCGTAGCAGCCCGATTCCAGCCGGCGCACCCCGCGGTGCAGCGTCTCCGGTTCGGGCACGTACTGCAGGACGGTGTAGTGCTGCACGGCCCGGTGGTCGATGCCGGTGTCGAAGCCGACCAATTCCGCCAGATCCAGCAGGCATTTCTTCTCGCTGGCCACCGCCGTGCCACCGGCGCCGGTCGCCATGAAGAGCGGCTTGATGCCGAAAGGGTCTCGGGCGCAGAACAATTCGAGGGTGGCGGTGTCCCACACGGCGAAGGCGAACATGCCGCGCAGCCGGGTGAGCACGTCGGCGCCCCAGTAGTGGTAGCCGGCGACGATGGCCTCCCCGTCGCCGTCGGTGGCGAAAACCGCGCCGTGCGCGGTGGCCAGCTCGTCGCGCAGCTCGAGGTAGTTGTAGATCTCCCCGTTGAACACCAGCACGTAGCGGTCGGGCGCCTCTGGCGGCCCCCATCGCAGCGGCTGGTGCGAATGCGCGATGTCGATGATCGACAGCCGGTTGAAGCCGAATACGACGGCACCGTCGGCCCCCGGGTCGGTCCACGTGCCCGGCTCGTCCGGGCCCCGGTGGCGCATCGAATGCGACGCGCGCGCGATTGCCTCGTCGGCCCGGGCGGCGTCGGCACTGTCCGGGGCAGCGACGAACGCCAGCAGACCACACACGGCGCCCCAGTATGCCCCACTTCGCCGACGGTCGCGGCGAGCGCACCCGGCACGTCGCGGCGGCCGGTGGGCCGGGGTTTCGTCGCTCGGGTCAGCGGCGTGGTCTACGCTGCGTAGTATTCGATATCCGAGCAGGAGGCGCCAACGTGACACCTCGCGAGCAGGTCCGTTCGCAACGTTTGTCGCAGGGCAGGTTTCCGGCCCTTTTCGGCAGCCGTTCCGGGGGCGTTCGGCAGGGTCTGTCCCGTCGTCTGCGGCCGCTGGCGCTGGCCGCGACGTTCGGCGTGTTGGCGGTGACCCTGAGCGGATGCAGCTGGTCGGACGTGCTGGGTCTGGGCTGGCCCAAGGGCATCACCCCGCAGGCGCACCTCAACCGCGAGCTGTGGATCGGCGCGACGATCGCCTCGCTGGTTGTCGGGGTGATCGTGTGGGGCCTGATCTTCTGGGCGTCCGCCTTCCACCGGAAGAAGGCCACTGACACCGAGCTGCCCCGGCAGTTCGGCTACAACATGCCGCTGGAGCTGGTGCTGACGGTGACGCCGTTCCTGATCATCTCGGTGTTGTTCTACTACACCGTGGTGGTGCAGGAGAAGATGCTGCATGTCGACAAGGACCCCGAGGTGGTGGTCGACGTCACGGCCTTCCAGTGGAACTGGAAGTTCGGCTACCAGCGCGTCGACTTCAAAGACGGCACGCTGACCTACGACGGTGCCGACCAGGCGCGCAAGAAGGCGATGGTCTCCAAGCCCGAAGGCAAGGACGCACACGGCGAGGAGCTGGTCGGGCCGGTCCGCGGGCTCAAGACCTCGGACCGGACCTACCTGAACTTCGACAAGGTCGAGACCCTGGGAACCAGCGACGAGATCCCCGTGCTGGTGCTGCCCACCGGCAAGCGCATCCAGTTCCGGTTGGCGTCCGCGGACGTCGTGCACACGTTCTGGGTGCCGGAGTTTCTGTTCAAGCGCGACGTGATGCCCAACCCCGAGGCGAACAACTCGGTGAACGTCTTCCAGGTCGATGACATCAGCAAGCCCGGGGCGTTCGTCGGGCACTGCGCCGAGTTCTGTGGCACCTATCACTCGATGATGAACTTCGAGGTTAGGGTGGTGCCGCCCAACGACTTCAAGGCTTACTTGCAGCAACGGATCGATGGCAAGAGCAACGCCCAGGCATTGCAGGCGATCGGTCAGGCGCCGCTCGCGGTGACGACCCACCCGTTCGACACCCGCCGCGGCCAGTTGGCCGGGAGTCAGTAGGTTAGGACACCAAATGCATATCGAAGCCAGGCTTTTCGAATTCGTCGCCGGGTTTTTCCTTGTGGTTGCGACGCTTTATGCGGTGCTGACAGCGCTTTTCGCCACCGGCGGCGAGGAGTGGGCGGGCACAACCGCGCTGGCGCTGACCGGCGGACTGGCGTTGATCGTGGCCACCTTCTTCCGGTTTGTGGCGCGCCGCATCGATACTCGGCCCGAGGACTACGAGGGCGCCGAGATCAGCGACGGAGCAGGTGAATTGGGCTTCTTCAGCCCCCACAGCTGGTGGCCGATCCTGGTCGCGCTGTCGGGCTCGGTGACCGCGGTCGGTATCGCGCTGTGGCTGCCATGGCTGATCACCGCGGGGGTGACGTTCATCCTTGCCTCCGTTGCGGGACTGGTGTTCGAGTACTACGTCGGTCCCGAGAAGCACTGATTCGCCCGTCAAGGTCACAATCAGGTCACGTGATCTGTGGCCGGTTCGCCAAGACTTCTTTGCCCCCCTCGGTTCGGTAGTGTTTTGCCCAGGCAAATGACAATTTCTCAAGCGCGCGCGCAACGACATGGCCCCGGGGCCCCGCGCGCTGGTGAGGCAGTGGGACAGGGCAGGCGAGGATGAGCGGGCCGAACCCCCGGAATGGGAACCTGAGGAACCCGATTCCGTGAACGAGGCTCCCCACCAACCGGATTCCGATAGCGAGCCGGCGGACGCCCCCGAACCCGAAGGCGAACCCGGTTCGGACAGCGAGGTCGTAACCTTCGACGACAGCGCCGAGCCGGCGGTCGACCAGACGGGGCAGACGGACGCCTATTCGCGGGCCTATTCGGCTCCCGAGTCGGAGCATTTCGTCAGCGGCCCTTACCTGCCGGCCGATCTCGGGCTCTACGACTACGACACCTTCGACGAGTCGGCCGATACCGAGGATGAGCACGGTGCACCGCGCTGGCCGTGGGTGGTCGGGGTCGCCGCGATCGTGGCCGCCATCGCGCTCGTGGTGTCGGTGTCGCTGCTGTTCGCGCGCACCGACACCAGCAAGCTGGCCAACCCGAACACCACCACCGTCCCGTCGACGCCGCCCATGCAGGACGAGATAACGACCACCAAACCGCCGCCCCCGCCTCCTCCTCCGCCACCACCCACGACCGAACCGCCGCCCCCGACAGCAACGGAGACACAGACCGTGACGGTGACGCCTGCACCGCCGCCACCGCCGGCGCCCGCTCCGGCGCCGCCCCCGGCCACCTCGTCGGCGGCGGCGCCACCGCCGCCGACGACCCCGGCCGGGCCGCGTCAGGTGACCTATTCGGTGACCGGCACCAAGGCGCCCGGTGACATCATCACCGTCACCTACGTCGACGCGTCCGGGCGCCGGCGAACGCAGCACAACGTGTACATCCCGTGGTCCATGACCGTCACACCGATCTCACAGTCCGACGTGGGCTCCGTCGAGGCGTCCAGCCTTTTCCGGGTCAGCCGGCTCAACTGCTCGATCACGACAAGCGACGGAACGGTCCTTTCGTCGAACACCAACGATGCACCGCAGACGAGCTGCTGATGGTCAGCAGGTATTCGGCGTACCGCCGTGGGCTGGGGGACGACACCATTTCGCCCGACCTCATCGACCGCATATTGATCGGGGCGTGCGCCGCCGTCTGGTTGGTGTTGCTGGGCGTGAGCGTGGCCGCGGCCGTCGCGCTGACGGATTTGGGGCAGGGCTTTCACAAGGCGGCCGGCGGCACGCACAGCACCTCCTGGGTGTTGTATGCCGTGATCGTCGTGTCCGCGCTGATCATCGCCGGCGCGATCCCGATCCTGCTGCGGGCCCGCCGGATGGCCCAGACCGAGCCGGCCGCCCGGGGGATGACCGCGCCCAACCGGCCCCCGGTGCGTCTCATGTCCCCGGCGCCGCGCACCGCGGCCGAACGGGCACGGCAACCGCGGCCGCAGGCGCCGGCCCAGGAGGCCGACTCCGACTGGTCGGGTGAGGCGGTCGATCGGGCCTGGTTGCGCGGCACCGTGCTTCTGGTCGGCGCGATGGGCGCGGCACTGGTCGCGGTGGCGACGGCGACCTACCTGATGGCTGTGGGCCACGACGGCCCGTCCTGGGTCGCCTACGGGGTAGCCGGCGTCATCACCGCCGGGATGCCGGCGATCGAGTGGCTGCACGTTCGCCAGCTGCGCCGCGCCATTGCCGCGCAGTAGGCACTCGTCATGACGCCTTGGCGTACCTGCGAACCAACTCGTCCTCGCCGAACGTGCTCGTGTGCTGAGTGCCGTTGTCGTCGCGGCCGAAGAACGTCCAACGGCGGGGACCGCTCTGCGGCCCGCTGATCATTTTGACGGTGTAACGCAGTTCCGGTGGGCGCAACGTGCCGATGATGTCACCGACCCGGACCTTCGAAGGATGGATCTGCGGTGCGTTGCCCAAGTCTTGTGTTGCCATTGCGCACGTCCTCATGGTTTCGGCCCTCCGCTCACCCGGACAGCGCCACGGTCAGGCCCTCGCCACTCTAGTCCACAGACGGGGTTGGGGCGGCCGGGATGCGCGCGGCCAGGTGCTTCCCCTCAGCGAACCTGGCAGCTGTGCGGCCCCCTGGGCTCCCCGGCCGGTCGCGGGTGGCGTAGCGTCGAGCGCGAGCCGTTTCGTTGTCAGCGGTGGTCCGCCGCCACGGGTGCGGATGCCATCCCGGGCAATGCGATTCCTCCGTCCGTCCCGCGTTCGCCGGGGCGAACGACGCCGAAGTGAAGGGATTCCGCCCTTGGTCGTCGTGAATCTGCCTGGCGGTGACCGCCAGGTCCCGGGATGACCCCATTGTTCGAACGCCGACGCCGAGCCAATCCCGTCCGGCTGTCGGTGGCTCGTGAACTCGGCCGAGCCATCGACGGTGCGTGGTGGCCACGCGCGGACCGCATCACCAACGAATTGCCCGAGCTGGTCGCCGTCCTGACTCCCTTGCTGGGCGACGTCGGCGCCATCAACGTGAACTGGCCGCCGCTGCAACGACCACCCGACCTGAACTGGTCGGGGTGGGAACGGAAACGCCAGCACGTGATGACCGTCGTCGGGGGAGACGCACGCGTCAACTTGTTGATCATCCCGTACGCGACCTACAGCGCGCTGGCCCTGATGGTGCTGCGTTGCGCGGCCAACCTCCCCGTCGAGGCTAACGATCAGACGAAGCCGGCGTTCCTGACCGCCCGCGCGGTCCTGCGGGCCGCCCACCAACAGTGCGGCGTCGCGTGCACCGAGCCAGCGCGAGGTTAGTGCTGCTCGCCGTCTTCCCCGTTCGTCGAACCGACGATGCTGTCCTGGTGCTCGCGCAGCGCGGTAAGGGCGTGTTGCTCGGAGCGGTGTGCCGCCTCGCGCAGCGCCGCATCCTCCGATACCGGGTCGGCGAACAAGAAGCTGCCGCTACCGGGTGAACCGGCCGAGCCCAGCTTGTTCATCCGCTTGGGCAGCGCCGCGCCCTGGTACTCGAGCGGTATCGGGTGGCCGTGGTCGTCGACGGGGCCGAGCGGCTGATGCAGCTCGATGTAAGCGCCGTGCGGCAGCCGCTTGATGATGCCGGTCTCGATGCCGTGTGCGAGCACCTCCCGGTCGCTGCGCTGCAGCGCAACGCACCACCTGTAGGTGATGAAGTAGACCACCGGCGGCAGGATGACCATCCCGATGCGGCCGATCCATGTCGTCGCGTTCAGTGAGATGTCGAACTTGAACGCGATGATGTCGTTCATGGCGCTCAGCGTGAGCACCATGTAGAACGCGATCGCCATGGCGCCGATCGACGTGCGCACCGGCGCGTCGCGCGGCCGTTGCAGCAGGTTGTGGTGCGCGTAGTCACCGCTGAACCGCTTTTCCAGGAAGGGGTAGATGATCAGCAGGACGAAGATCAGGCCCATGAGCAGCGCCACCCAGACGGGCGCCGGAATCGTGTGGTGCCAGAAGTAGAACTCCCAGGGCGGCCAGATGCGGGCCAGGCCTTCGGTCCACATCATGTAAAAGTCGGGCTGCGAGCCGGCCGACACGTGAGATGGCTTGTAGGGGCCCAGGTTCCAAATCGGGTTGATCTGCAGCAGGCCGCCCATCAGGCCCATCACTCCGACGATCGCCGCGAAGAACGCGCCGGACTTGACCGCGAAGATCGGCATGACCCGCACACCGACCACGTTGTGCTCGGTGCGGCCCGGGCCGGGGAACTGGGTGTGCTTCTGGAACCACACCATCGCCAGGTGCAGGCCGATCAGGGCCAGGATGATGCCCGGCAACAACAGGATGTGCAGGGCGTACATGCGCGGGATGATGGTGCCCACCGTCGCGCATTCGTTGCCCACGCCACCGCAGGGGAAGTCGCCGCCGAACAGCGCCCAGTGCAGCCAGGTGCCGATCACCGGCATCCCCAACGTGATCGAGGACAGGGCGGCGCGCAGCCCGATACCGGACAGCAGGTCGTCGGGCAGCGAGTAGCCGAAGTACCCCTCGAACATGGCGAGGATGAGCAGCAGCGAACCGATGACCCAGTTGGCCTCGCGGGGCCGGCGGAAGGCGCCGGTGAAGAAGATGCGGGCCAGGTGCACCATGATCGCCGCGGCGAAAATCAGTGCGGCCCAGTGGTGGACCTGGCGGACGAACAGGCCGCCACGCACCTCGAACGAGATGTCGAGAGTCGAGGCGAAGGCCTTGGACATGTCGACGCCGCGCAGCGGTTGATAAGCGCCGTTGTAGGTGACCTCGGCCATGGACGGGTCGAAGAACAGCGTCAGGTACACGCCGGTGAGCAGCAGCACGATGAAGCTGTACATCGCGATCTCACCCAGCAGGAAGGACCAGTGGGTCGGGAAGACCTTGTTGAGCTGCCGGCGAACCGCCGCCGAGGGGTGATAGCGCGTGTCGATGTCTTCGCCCTGACGGGCCAGGACATCGCCGATCTTGGGCGGTTTGGGGGGACTCAGTTTTGGACTCATGTTGTCGTCCTTTCCCAGAATGCCGGTCCGACGGGCTCGATGAAGTCACCGTTGGCGACCAGATAGCCGTTGGTGTCGATCGTGATGGGCAGCTGCGCCAGCGCGCGGGCCGCCGGTCCGAAGATTGGCTTGGCGAAGTGCAGGGCGTCGAACTGCGACTGGTGGCAAGGGCACAAGATTCGGTAGGACTGCTCCTCGTAGAGCGACGCGGGGCAACCCAGGTGCGAGCAGACCTTGGTGTAGGCGAACAACTCGCCGAAGTTGAAACTCTCCTGGCCCTGGCGCTTGACCACCCGGGGCATGTCGGACGGCCGGACCCGGATGAGCATCACGGGGTTGCGGACGCCCTGGTTGATCGCGCGGAGCTTTTCCTGGGATTCCGGGGTGGTGCCGTCACCGTCGGATTCGCGCCACGGAAATACGGTTTCCATGCCGCCGGCGTCGAGGTCTTCGGGGCGCATCTTGATGAACGGTGACGCACCGGCGGAGCCGGTGGCCCGCGCGAGGAAGATGGTCTCGCCTTGGTAGCGCGGGGTCCAGCCGGAGGTCCACAGCACGGCCTTCTTGCCGTTTGCGGTGGGCACCACCGGCTTCCACGGGTTCTTGATCAGGCCGCCGGCGAACGCCACCAACGTCGACAGGCCGAACGCGCCGAGGCCCAGTCCCAACGACAGCCCGATCACCTTGCGCCGCCGGACGGTCGAGCTGTCCAGGGCGTCGGTCAGGTTGGCCACGACGGTCTTGCGGTCGATCTCCCGGGAGGCGCCATCATGCCGCTCCTGGATCGAAATCTCTTCCGGGATAAACCTTTTCTGGTAGAGGATCGTGCCGATGGCGATCGACAGGATCGACATCCCAAAGGTCAGCCCGTACAGCGGGGTGGCCAGGTCGTACAGCAGGCTGCCCGCGGCCGCCCTCGGCTTGTACTCCCACGGCCAGAACAGGAAGACCAGCAGCAGCGCCAGCCCGAAACCGCCGCCAAGCAACAGCCACAGGGCTACTCCGCGCTCGGCGCGCTTCTCGGCTTTGGTGCCCTCGACGAGCCAGCGGGGTTCCTTGACGATCGTCTCGACGCCGTCGAGCTTGCCGCCCAACGCCACCAGCTCCTGCTGCGACATGGCGGCCAGCGCCGACTCGTCGGGCTCGTGTGGCGCGCCACTCTTGTCGGTGTCAGAGCCGCCTGCCGCGTTGACGTCGCTCATTTTGCGCCGCTCCTCTTCATCGCTTCGCGCCGCATCGTCTCGGCGCGGCTCATGATGCTCGTGCCCCAATCCACAGTGCCAAACCGATGGCGGCGACCATCCCGATGATCCACGCGGCCATGCCCTCGGGTGCGGGCCCGAATCCGCCGAGGCCGTATCCGCCGGGCTGGCGCTCTTCGGTGACCGCCTTGACGTAGCCGATGATGTCCTTCTTGGCCTCGAAGGACAGCTGGCGGTCGGAGAACTTCGGCATGCTCTGCGGACCCGTCCGCATCGCCGCCAGGATCTGCTGTTCGTTGGCCGGGTCCAGCTCCGGCGCGTACTTGCCCGACGACAGCGCCCCGCCCCGTCCGGTGAAGTTGTGGCACGACGAGCAGTTCAGGCGGAACAGGTCCCCGCCGCGACCCAGATCGTCGCCGCGCAGCGACTTCATGGCCAAGCTGCCATCCGGGTTGCGCACCGTGGTCGGACCGCCACCGTTGGCTTGCACATACGCCCCCAGCGCGTCGACCTGCCCCTCGTCGAAGATCGGATCCTTGCGCGGCGCCTGGGCCTCGCCGTTCATCGCGGGCATCCGGCCGGTGGAGACCTGGAAGTAGACGGCCTCCTCGCCCACGCCGATCAGGCTGGGCCCGCGGTCGGGCACGCCCTGCAGGTTGGCGCCGTGGCACGACACGCAGGACGTGTCGAACAGCTGCTTGCCGGTCCGCAGCAGAGCCGAGGACGACTCGTCGGCGACGGCCACCTGCGGCCGTGGCGTCAGCACGGCGGCCAGCCCGCCGGCAATGGTCAGTGCGATCAGCAGCAACAGCCCGCCCGACAGGCGGCGGCGCAGGCGCCGCCGGGAGCGATCACTGGCGGCTTTTCGCGGCTGCCCGGGCCGCGCACCGGATCGGGTAGACCTCAGTTTCTTCAACCCAGCACTCCTGTTCGTCCAGCGTCGGCTCATCGGATGAAATAGATCACGGTGAACAGCGCGATCCACACGATGTCGACGAAATGCCAGTAGTAGGAGACGACGATGCTCGCGGTGGCCTGCGCCGGGGTGAACTTGCTCATCGTGGTGCGGGCCAACAAGAAGACGAAGGCGACGAGACCGCCGGTGACGTGCAGGCCGTGGAAACCGGTCGCCAGGTAGAACACGCTGCCGTAGGCGCTGCCGCGGATGGTGGTGCCATGAGTCGCCAGGTGGTAGTACTCGTAGCCCTGTCCGCAAACGAAAAACAGGCCCATCAGGAAGGTGAGCACGTACCAGCGGCGCAGCCCGAAGACGTCGCCACGCTCGGCCGCGAACACCCCCATCTGGCAGGTGAACGACGACGCGATCAGCACGAGCGTCACCGGGACGGCCTGATAGAGGTTGAGTTCGGTGGGCGGCGGCGGCCACTTCCCGCCGGACTGCGCACGCGCGGTGAAGTACATCGCGAACAGGCCGGCAAAGAACATCAGCTCGCTGGAGAGCCAAACGATGGTGCCGACACTGACCATGTTGGGTCGATTCAACGAATGAACGCGCGACGTGATTGCAGTACCTGAGGCCCCTACAGCGCTGGTCACATCCGCAAGTATGACGCTTTGTAGTTGTTCAACTCCACCCGGGGCGGCATTTGATGTTTTCGCGTCGCGACCGCGTCCGGAGCGGACGGCTTCCCGCGCCGGTTGGGGGAGGTTCGGTCCTCGTGGGACCATCGGCGCGTGGCTTTGGCATCTGGGGCTTCGTCCCCCGGCGGGTCCGCCGCGGGCGCCGGGGCGGCGCCGTCGTGGCCGCGGGTCCTGGCCCGGTTGACGGACGGTCACGACCTGGCGCGCGGCCAGGCCGCCTGGGCCATGGACCAGGTCATGGCCGGGGACGCGAGCCCGGCGCAGGTCGCCGCCTTCGCGGTGGCGATGAAGATGAAGGCCCCCACCTCCGCCGAGGTCAGCGAGCTGGCCGACGTCATGCTGAGCCACGCGCGCGAGATGCCCGCCCTGCGCGACGACACCGTGGACATCGTCGGGACCGGTGGTGACGGCGTCAACACGGTCAACCTGTCCACCATGGCGGCGATCGTGGTCGCGGCCGCGGGCGTGCCGGTGGTCAAACACGGCAACCGCGCGGCGTCGTCGTTGTCCGGCGGCGCCGACACGCTCGAGGCGCTCGGGGTGCGCATCGAGCTCGAACCCGAGCAGGTCGCGCAGAGCCTGACCGAAGTGGGCATCGGGTTCTGCTTCGCGCCGCTGTTTCATCCGTCGTTCCGGCACGCGTCGGCGGTGCGCCGCGAGATCGGGATACCAACGGTCTTCAATCTCCTTGGGCCGCTTACCAACCCGGCTCGACCGCGGGCAGGGCTGATCGGCTGCGCGTTCGCTAACCTCGCCGAGGTGATGGCGGGGGTGTTCGCCGCGCGCCGGTCCAGCGTGCTGGTGGTGCACGGCGACGACGGGCTTGACGAGCTGACCACGACCACCACCAGCACGATTTGGCGGGTGCAGGCCGGGACGGTGGACAAGCTGACGTTCGATCCCGCCGGATTCGGTTTCGCCCGAGCCGATCTCGACGATCTGCTGGGCGGCGACGCGCAAGCCAACGCGGCGGAGGTGCGTGCGGTGCTGGCCGGCGCCAAGGGCCCGGTCCGGGACGCGGTCGTGCTCAACGCCGCCGGGGCGATCGTCGCCCACGCCGGCCTATCCAGCCGCGCTGAATGGTTGCCGGCGTGGGAGGACGGGCTGCGGCGCGCCAGCGCGGCGATCGAATCCGGTGCGGCCGAACAGCTGCTCGCGCGATGGGTGCGGTTCAGCCAGCAGGTCTGAATCGCGTTGGGCCGCTTGTTCGTAGGCCAGCCGCGCCGAGCGCGCGGAGGCCGCCCACGCCGCCCAGGCGCCGGCCGAGCGCAGCGGCGAAGCCCAGCCCGCGGCGTCGGGGGATGCGTCGACGCGGACGATGCGCACCCCCGGACCGGCCAGCCAGCGCGCGATGAGGGCGGATTCCTCCACCAACGCACCGCCCAGTGGGGCCGCGGTGGGCAAAATCGCCTGTGCCCCAGCCGCAATGGCCTCAACCACCGGCATCGGGGGCACCCCGCGCCTGGCGGTGCCGGCCGCGGCGAGCTGGCCGTGCCGGACGACGGCGAAATGATATCCACCCTCTCCATCGGGCGCGGCGGCGATCAGCTCGGGCAGCGCGGCCAGGGCGCGCAACCGCTGGCCGCGCCAGAGGATCTCGACGGCGGTGGCGGTGCGGTCACGCAGGCGCGCGGCGCTCTCGAATATTCGTCGCTCGGCCAGCGCGCTGACCTGATCCACGGCGGCCGCCAGGGCGGCGTCCTCCATCCCGTCGATCAACGCGGCGCCGCGCGCCACGGCGGCGGCGTACTGCGTGGCCGTGACGTCGCGCCCCGCGGGGCAGGGCGAGATCTCCGCCTCGGCGCAGGCCGGCCCGTGCAGGACCGAACGCCCCAGCCGGGCAGTACAGGTCCGTAGCCCGGTGAAGCGGGCCAGCAGGGCGGCCGTGTCGGCGGCGTCGGTTCGCGACCGAAACGGACCGACGGCGCGGTCGTGGCGGGGTGCTCGCACCACCGCGAGCCGCGGGAACGCCTCGTCGGTGAGCGTCACCCACCACCACCGGTGCGGAAACCGGGACCGGCGGTTGTAGGGCGGGGCGTGCGCGGCCAGCAGCCGCAGCTCGCGGACGCCCGCCTCCAGCGCGTGGGCGCACTCGACGTGGTCGACCGCGGTGGCCAGGTTGACCATTTCCTTCATCCGGCCGCGCGGGTCGGCGCCGGTGAAGTACTGACCGACCCGGCGGCGCAGGTCGACGGCGGTGCCGACGTAGAGCACCTCGCCCGACGGTCCGCGGAACAGGTAGACCCCCGGCCGGCGGGGCAGGCCCTCGGCGAGGACCCGCTTGCGCCGCTGGGCCGGCGTCACGTCCGGCAGGTAGGAGCGCAGGTTGGCATAGGTGTGCACCCCCTGGTTGCCGACCCGCTCGATGAGGGCGTGCAGCACGTCGACGGTGGCCCGGGCGTCGTCGAGGGCGCGGTGCGTGGGCTGGGTGGCGACGGCGAACAGGCGCGCCAGGGCGGCCAGCCGCACGCTGGGGGCCTCCTCGCGGCTGAGCACCCGGCGGGCCAGCCGCACCGTGCACAGCACCTGTGGCCGGGGCCAGGGGATATCGCAGCGGGCCGCCGCCGCGCGCAGGAATCCGATGTCGAACCCCGCGTTGTGGGCGACCAGCACCGCCCCGTGGTCCAAGCCGGCGAACTCGAGGAACATCGGCAACACCGCGTCGATCCTCGGGGCGTCGGACACCATCGCGGTGGTGATGCCGGTGAGCTGCACGATCTGGGGCGGGATGCTGCGCTGCGGGTCGACGAGCGTGGCGAACTCGCCGAGCACGACGCCGCCGCGGACCTTGACCGCCCCGATCTCGGTGATGGCGTCGGGAGCGTTCCCGCCGCTGGGTTTCGTGCGCCCGCCGGTGGTCTCGAGGTCCACCACCACGAAGGTGGTGTCGCGCAGCGAGACGTCGGGGGTTTCGACGGATGGCCCCAAGTCGGCGAAGCTGAGCTGAGTCGCACCACCGGCACCCATGGCCGCGACGTTAAGCCCGACCACCGACACCGCCGGGCTGCCACGCCGAACGAACCCCAACCCCCGGCGCGGGCCCGTGGCCAGCCGGAACGTGGTGCCGACCGGTTGTCGGTGGCTGCGGTTACCGTTCGGGCAGTGCGACTGACGTTCGCAAGCCTGACCGAGAGGACCGATCCTGATGGCACGAAGCAGTGGACCCGACAGCAACGGCGCGACCGCGCCGGAAGCGGGGGCGCCGGTGGTGATCGATTGCGACGACTGCGCGGTCCGCGGACCCGGCTGCCGCGATTGCGTCGTCAGCGTGATACTCGGGGTCCCGGAAACTTTGTTGGAGGACGAATGCGCCGCGTTGGCCGTGCTGGCCGATGTCGGTCTGGCACCGCGATTACGGTTGGTGCCTATCCGCCGCGAGCACGATTCGGGCGTCGCCTAAGATGCTTTGTGTTCCAAAGGTTTACGAGGGGGTCGGCGTCGCTCACACGATAATGACAGAAATCTTTCCAATTTCTTAACCGCTCGCTTTGGACAAACGTCGATATCGTTTCGTAACCTGTTTGAGACCTAAACCCAGCTCGACGGCGCGCGTGGTCGTCGATGGCCGTTTAAGGAAGCAAATCTTGAGGCTTGACTCTAGATACCCGTTTGCGCGTGTCCTCACACGATCTGCCATCGGGACGCTAGCGGGCTTCACGGTGTTATCCGGTGTCCTTGCCGCGAACGTCTCGGCCGACCCGGCCGACGACGCGCTGGCGAAGCTCAACCAGTTGTCCCGCCAGGCCGAGCAGACCACCGAGGCGATGCACAGTGCGCAGCTCGACCTGAACGACAAGCTGGTGGCCGAGCGTGCGGCGGACAAGAAGCACGATGACGCCCAGGCCGCCGTCGATGCGGCCAAGGCCCGGTTGGCGTCTTACCAGGGCGCCGTCAACAAGCTCGCCGCCGCGACCTACATGGGCGGCCGTGTCGACGGCATGACGGCCATGTTGACCGCCGGATCGCCGCAAGGGCTGATCGACAAGCTGGCCATGCAGCGGCAGATGGCGACGCAGATGTCCGACCAGATGACGAACTTCCGGGCCGCCGGCGCGCAGGCCGCCAAGGCGGAGCGGGAAGCCGCCAAGTCCGCCGCCGACGCGAAGAGCGCAGCCGAGCAGGCCGCCGCGGTGCGAGCGAGCCTGCAGTCCAAGCAAAGTCAGCTGCAGGTGCAGATCGCGGTCGTCAAGTCGCAGTACGTTGCCTTGTCGCCCGAGCAGCGCACCGCGCTCGCCGATCCCGGTCCGGTCCCGGCCGGTGCCCCGGTACCCGGCGCGCCCGCGCCGGAGGCCGCGCCGCCCGGCGCGCCGCCGCCCGCCGGGCAAGCGCCCGGCGAGGCTCCGCCCCCCGGCGGCATGCCCGGGCCCTTCGGCGGGGGCGTCGGTGGTGGTGACCGCGGCACGGTCGTGCAGGCGGCGTTGACCCAGGTCGGTTCGCCGTATGTGTGGGGTGGCGCCGCGCCCGGCGGGTTCGACTGCTCCGGTTTGGTGATGTGGGCCTTCCAGCAGGCCGGCATCGCGCTGCCGCACTCCAGCCAGGCGCTGGCCCACGGGGGTCAGCCCGTGTCGCTGTCGGACCTGCAGCCCGGCGACGTGCTGACCTTCTACTCCGACGCGTCCCACGCGGGCATCTACGTCGGCGACGGGATGATGATTCATTCCTCCACCTACGGCCAGCCGGTGCGGGTGGTGCCGATGGGCGCAGGGGGCCCGATCTACGACGCCCGCCGCTACTAGAGTCCCCCGCGCGGGGCGCCCGCGGCTCCCCATGCTGCTGGCCTGGGTGTTCGTCGTCGAGCTCATCGTGGCGGCGTCCGTCCCCCTCCAAGCGGGACGCGATGGTGGGACACGACCCGCGCAGCTGGTCACCCCCGCACGCAGCCAGGTCAGTGCCGCGACGAAGTCGCTGGTCGTCGGCGACCGCACTGTTCGGCTGCTCGGCCTCGGCGGGCCGGCCGGTGATCGCCTGCTGTCCCGGGTGGCGTCCGGCATCGGTGCCGCGATCACCGCGGTCGAGGCGTTCTGGGGCGTCGACTGGTCGCGCGACATCTCGGTGGTTGCGGCCCACACGGACGAGGAGTTCCGCGCCGCCGCCGGTGGGGGACCGGCGGCGCGATGGGCCGACATCGCGGCGGTGACGGTCGTCGACCGTGTCGATCCCGCGCGCCGGGTGGTCATCGGCCAGCGGATCGTCTTCGCGCCCGGCGCGGCCAACATGACCGCGGGGGCGCTACGAATCGTGTTGACGCACGAGCTTTTTCACTACGCAGCGCGCGCGGACACCGCCCCGGATGCGCCCCGATGGCTGACCGAAGGCGTGGCCGATTTCGTCGCCCGGCCCCGGACCCCGGTGCCCGCCGACGCGCTGCCGGTACCGCTGACGCTGCCCTCGGACGCCGATCTGGACGGGCCCGGGCCGCAGCGCTCGCTGGCGTACGACCGCGCGTGGTGGTTCGCGCGTTTCGTCGCGGACACCTACGGGACGGCCAAGCTGCGCGACGTGTACTTGGCCGTCTGCGGGGCGGGGCACACCGACGTGGCCTCCGCCGTCCACAGCGTCCTGGCCACCGACTCGTCCGGCCTGCTCGTGCGCTGGCACGAGTGGCTGGCCCACTCGGCCTGACGGATGCCCTCCCACGGACCCTGTGCGCCGCCAGGCTAGCCTGACGCAGTGAGTCGGGTCCTGCTGGTAACCAACGACTTTCCGCCCCGCCCGGGCGGCATCCAGTCCTACCTGAGCGACTTCGTCGGCCGGCTGGTCGACGCCAGGTTGCATTCGGTGACGGTGTACGCGCCGCAGTGGAAGGGCGCCGACACCTTCGACGACGCGGCCGGGGCGGCCGGTTATCGGGTGGTTCGTCATCCCGGCACCTTGATGCTCCCCGGGCCGGCGGTGGACGCCCGGATGCGCCGGCTGATCGCCGACAACGACATCGACACCGTATGGTTCGGCGCCGCGGCACCGCTGGCGCTGCTGGCGCAGCGCGCCCGCCAGGCCGGGGCGGCCCGGGTGCTGGCCAGCACGCACGGCCACGAAGTGGGTTGGTCGATGCTTCCGGTCGCGCGGTCGGTGCTGCGCCGCATCGGCGACACCACCGACGTGGTCACGTTCGTCAGCCGCTACACCCGCACCCGGTTCGCGCCGGCCTTCGGGCCCAGCGCCTCGTTGGAATACCTGCCGCCCGGGGTGAACACCGACCGGTTCCGGCCCGACCCCGCCGCCGGCGCCGAGCTGCGCGACCGGTATGGGCTGGGTGAGCGGCCCACGGTGGTGTGCGTGTCCCGACTGGTCCCACGCAAGGGGCAGGACATGCTGATCAAGGCGCTGCCGTCGATCCGGCAACGCGTCGACGGCGCAGCCCTGGTCATCGTGGGCGGCGGCCCCTACCTGGATTCGCTGCGCAGGCTGGCCCGCCATTGCGGGGTGGCCGAGCATGTGACGTTCACCGGGGGTGTGCCGGCCGCAGAACTGCCCGCGCACCACGCGCTGGCCGACGTCTTCGCGATGCCCTGCCGCACCCGCGGCGCCGGAATGGACGTCGAGGGCCTGGGCATCGTTTTCCTCGAGGCGTCCGCGACCGGCAAGCCGGTGATCGCCGGTGACTCCGGCGGGGCCCCGGAAGCCGTGCAGCACAACAAGACTGGCTTAGTGGTCGACGGGCGCTCGCTGACCGCCGTCGCCGACGGCGTCGGCGGCTTGCTCAGCGACCGGGACCGGGCCGTCGCCATGGGCGCGGCCGGACGCGAGTGGGTGCTGGCCCAGTGGCGGTGGGACACGCTCGCGGCGCGGCTGGCCGGGCTTCTGCGCGGCTGACGGCTCGAGCGTCACGCCAGCGTGACCCTCGACGCCCCGCGTCACGCTGGCGTGACGCTCGACGCCCCGCAAGCGGGCGGTGCTCCCAGCTCGACGGCCGACGATGCGGGGCCGCTATTCCTTCTCGTAGATCGACTCGATGTCGGAGGCGAACTTCTCGGCGACCACGTTGCGCTTGACCTTCATCGTCGGTGTCAGCTCACCGGTGTCCTCGGTGAAGTCGACCGGCAGGATGCGGAACTTGCGGATGGACTCGGCGTGCGACACCGCCTGGTTGGCGTGCTTGACGGCCGCGTCCACCTCGGCGACCAGGTCCGGGTCGGTGGCCAGGTCGGCCACCGACGCGCCGGCCGCCTTGTGGTTGCGTTCCTTCCAGGCGCCGAACGCCTCGGGGTCGATGGTGATCAAGGCGCCGATGAACGGCTTGGCGTCGCCGACCACCATGGCCTGGCTGATCAGCGAGTGTCCCCGCAGCTGGTCCTCGAGCACGGCCGGGGCGACGTTCTTACCGCCGGCGGTGACGATGATCTCCTTCTTGCGGCCGGTGATCTTCAGGAAGCCGTCCTCGTCGAGCGCGCCGAGATCGCCGGTCTTGAACCAGCCGTCGGTGAAGGCGTCGCGGGTGGCCTGGTCGTTGCGCCAGTAGCCGCTGAACACCACGCCGCCGCGCACCAGCAGCTCGCCGTCGTCGGCGATGCGCATGCTGTTGCCCGGCAACAATGTTCCGACCGTGCCGATCCTGACGTTGCCGACCTGGTTGACCGTGATGGCCGAGCTGGTCTCCGTCAGGCCGTAGCCCTCGTGGATGGTCAGGCCCACGCCCCGGTAGAAATGGCCCAGCCGCGCGCCCAGCGGGGCGCCACCCGAGACGGACGCGTGGCATTCACCGCCCAGCGCGGCGCGCAGCTTGTGATACACCAGCCGGTCGAACAACGCATGCTTGGCGCGCAACACCAGCCCGGGTCGCCCGCGGTCCCGCGCCCGGCTCCAGTCGACCGCGGTTTGCACGGCGGCCGCGAAGATGCGCCCCTTGCCGTCGTTGGCCGCGTTCTGCTCGGCGGTGTTGTAGACCTTCTCGAACACCCGCGGCACGGACACCACCACCGTCGGCTTGAACACGGCGAACATCGGCAGCAGGTTCGTGACGTCGCTGGTGAACCCGACGGTCACCTTGTTGGCGAACGCCGACAGCGTCAGCGAGCGGGCCAGCACGTGGGCCAGCGGCAGGAAGATCAGCAGCCGCTGCCCCTCGTCCAGCAGCGTCGGCAGGCACTCCTTGGCGCCCCTGGTTTCGTACAGCAGGTTGGAATGGGTGAGCTGGCAGCCCTTGGGCCGTCCGGTGGTGCCCGAGGTGTAGATGAGCGTCGCCGGGTGCTCGGCGCGCAGCGCCTCCTGGCGGGCGGTGAGCTCGGCGGGCTCGACCGACGCGCCGGCCTCGACGAGCTGATCGAGCGCCTTGGGGCCCGAGCCGTCGATGTGCAGCACGCGGCGCAGGGCGGGCAGCTCGGCGGTGAGTTCGGTGACCATCGCGGCGTGCGCGTCGGTTTCGGCGAAGGCCAGCACCGCCTCGGAGTCCTGCAGCACCCAGCGCACCTGCTCGGCCGACGACGTCTCGTAGATCGGCACCGTGACCGCGCCCACGGACAGGATCGCGAGGTCGAGGATCGCCCACTCGTAGCGGGTGGCCGAGAAGATGGAAACCCGGTCGCCGGCCTCGACCCCGAGCCCGATCAGCCCCAGCGCCGCGGCGCGAACCTGATTGGCCACCTCCGCGCAGGTGACGTCGGTCCACACGCCGTCGACCTGGCGTCGGAAGATGGCAAAGCCGGGGTCCTCGCGCTCGTGTTCGAAGACCATGGCCGCGATGTTGTCGTGCTCGCCGACGGAGAAGCGGGCGGGGACACTGTACTCACGCACTCTTGCTGACCTCGTTTTGGCTTGGGTGACGGTCCGGGGGGACGGCTTGATGTCGTCCAGCCTAATCCGCGCATTCGTGCAGGAACGGTGGCAGTCCGCCGGCCGCGGCCGGGATGGCGACCCGCCCTTCGCGTGGCCATCGGGATCGGTGTGTGAAGCTGAGGTGGTGAACAGCATCCAGGTCGCGGACGAGACGTTCATCGCCGCCGACGGCGCGCGGGTCGGCGCCGCGGTCGCCGATCAGTCGTGCTGGCGTCGCTGGTGGCCGGACCTGCGGCTGCAGGTCATCGAGGATCGCGCCGACAAGGGCATCCGGTGGACGATCACCGGCGCGTTGACCGGCACCATGGAGATCTGGCTGGAACCGTCGCTGGATGGGGTGGTGCTGCACTATTTTCTGCACGCCGAACCGACGGGCGTGGCGGCCTGGCAGTTGGCGAAGCTCAATCTTGGGAAAATGACGCACCGCCGTCGGGTGGCGGGCAAGAAAATGGCCTTCGAGGTCAAGACGACACTGGAACGGACACGTCCGGTCGGAGTTTCTCCGGTAGTTTAGCCGGGGCAGGCGGGGGTTGGACCCGCTCGGTAGTTTCCCGCCGGCGGCGTCGACCGCTTTCGGGAGAGAGGGCAGCACCAGGTGGCGGAGAAGACGTCGCAGACCATCTACATCGAAGCCGACCCGGCCACGGTGATGGGCGTCATCGCGGATATCGATTCCTACCCGCAATGGATCTCGGAATACCGGGAGGCCGAGGTTCAGGAGACGGACGCCGACGGCTACCCGAAAGTCGCGCGGGTGGTGCTGGACGCCGCCGTCCTCAAGGACACGTTGGTCATGTCCTACCAGTGGCCCAAGGACCGGCGGTCCGTCAGCTGGACACTTGTCTCCAGCTCGCTACTGCGTTCGCTGGAAGGCACATATCGATTGACCCCCAAGGGATCTGGCACGGAGGTCACCTACGAGCTCTCGGTCGACCTCGCCGTCCCGATGATCGGTTTGCTCAAGCGCAAGGCCGAGCGCAGGCTGACCGACACCGCGTTGAAGGATCTGAAGAAACGAGTCGAGGGCTGAGTGAGTCCAGCGAATTGCGGGTTCCCACCCCGGCCCGGATCAGCCTCTTCGTAGGCAAGGGCGGGGTAGGCAAGTCCACGCTGGCGTGTGCCACGGCGGTCAGTGCCGCAAGTGCGGGGCAGCGGGTGCTGGTGGTGTCCACCGACCAGGCGCACTCGCTGGGCGACGTGCTCGGTGTCCCCGTCCCGCCGAGTCAGGGCGAACTGGTTCGGGTCCTTGCCGATGACGCGCAGGCCGGCGGCGGCTTTCTCGACGCGCTGGCGTTGGACACGTTGGCCCTGCTTGAGGCCCGCTGGCGCGACGTGGTCGACACGCTGGATCGGCGGTTTCCCGATTCCGAGCTGAGTACCATTGCACCCGAAGAACTTTCGGCGTTGCCGGGTGTTCAGGAAGTGCTCGGGCTGCACGCCGTCGGTGAGCTGGCCGTCTCCGGGCGCTGGGACAGCGTCGTCGTCGACTGCGCCTCGACCGCCGACGCGCTGCGAATGCTGACCTTGCCCGCCACCTTCGGGCTCTACGTCGAGCGCGCATGGCCGCGTCATCGCCGGCTGTCCGTCAGCGCCGAGGACAGCCGGTCGGCGGCCGTGGTGGAACTGCTGGAGCGCATCAGCGCCAGCGTTGAGGCGCTCAGCTCCTTGCTGACCGACGGTGACTTGGTCGGCGCGCATTTGGTGTTGACGCCCGAGCGGGTGGTCGCGGCCGAAGCGGCGCGGACGCTGGGTTCGCTGGCGTTGATGGGCGTGCGCGTCGAGGAACTGATCGTCAACCAGGTTCTGGCCGAAGACGAGTCCTACGAATACCGCAACTTGCCGGAGCACCCCGCGTTTTACTGGTACGCCGAACGCATTTCCGAACAACGTGGCGTTCTCGACGAGCTCGACGCCACCATTGGCGAGGTAGCCCTGGTGATGACTCCGCACCTGTCCGGGGAGCCGATCGGCCCCAAGGCGCTGGGCGCGTTGCTCGACGCTGCGCGCCGTCGTGGCGGAACGGCCCCGCCGGGGCCGCTGCGCCCGACGGTGGACCTGGAATCCGGAACGGGGCTTGGCTCCATTTACCGAATGCGGCTAGCGTTGCCGCAACTCGATCCGTCGGGGCTGACGCTGGGGCGCGTCGACGACGACCTGATCATCAGCGCCGGCGGATTGCGGCGCAGGGTTCGGTTGGCGTCAGTACTCCGGCGGTGCACGGTGCTGGACGCACACCTGCGGGGTACCGAGCTGACAGTACGTTTTCGACCAGACCCGGAGGTGTGGCCTAAGTGAGTGGGGCTCATCCCGAACTTGGTCCGGAGCTGCGCAGGCTTGCCCAGGCGATCCTGGACGGGATCGACCCGGCGGTGCGGACGGCGGCCGCGCTGACGGCGGGACGGGGAGTCGGCACCGGCAAATGTCAGCAGGTGTGGTGTCCGGTGTGCGCGCTGGCCGCGCTGGCGACCGGTGATCAGCACCCGCTGATCACCGTCATCGCCGACCACAGCGTCGCCCTGCTCGAGGTTGTCCGCGCCATGCTCGACGACGTCAACGGCGCGGCGAAACCGCCACCGGGCGGTCCGCCCGGTGATGGCGCCGCGGAGCCGGAGGCTCCGGACGCCGCGACCAGGACCCGGTATCAGCCCATCCCGGTCACCCTCGAGGAGTGACCCGGCTGCGTCGAAGGTGGTCCCTTGCGCATGCGATGGGTACAGTTGGCGCAGAACATCGGCGGGCAGGCATCGGCGGGCAGGCGAGAGGGAGGGCCATGTGGTACTGGCTATTCAAGTACGTACTCCTCGGCCCGTTGCTGTACTTGCTCGGTCGGCCAAAAGTTGAAGGCCTGGAATACATTCCGAGTTCCGGCCCGGTGATCCTGGCCAGTAATCACCTGGCGGTGATGGATAGCTTCTATCTGCCGTTGGTGGTGCGTCGCCGGATCACCTTCCTGGCGAAGTCGGAATACTTCACCGGAACCGGCCTGAAGGGCTGGTTTCAGCGCTGGTTTTTCACCGCCGTGGGCCAGGTGCCGATCGACCGGACCGATGCCGACAGCGCACAGGCCGCGCTGACCACCGCCGAAAGGCTGCTGTCGACGGGCAAGTTGCTCGGGATGTACCCCGAAGGCACCCGTTCGCCGGACGGCCGGCTGTACAAGGGCAAGACCGGCCTGGCGCGGCTGGCCCTGCACACCGGGGTGCCGGTGATCCCGGTGGCGATGATCGGGACCAACGTCGTCAACCCGCCCGGCACGAACAGGCTGCGCTTCGGGCGGGTCACCGTTCGCTTCGGCAAACCGATGGACTTCTCCCGTTTCGAGGGGCTGGCCGGCAACCGCTTCATCGAGCGGGCCGTCACCGACGAGGTGATCTACGAGCTGATGGGGCTTTCCGGCCAGGAATACGTGGACATCTACGCCGCCAGCATCAAGGAAAACCGCAACGGCTCGGCCGGTCAGGAATCGACCAGCGAGGCCGCGCGGATCCCCGAAACCGCCGTCAGTTGATCCGCGACGTCGACTAACTAGCCGACCGCTGTCACCGGCGTCATTTGCTGCGGCGCCGAATCCCGCGAGGGCTTGCGCGCGGTGACCGTCAGCCCGGCCGCGACGATGACCGCCAGCGCCCACCACACGTAGGACATCCCGGCGAGCTGGCGCCACCAGACCGCCGTCGCCTCGTGATGCTTGGGCAGCAGGTCGATCGGCGACCATCTCATCAGCACGACGCCCGCGACGCCGACCACGGCCAGCGCCACGTTGCGGCGCCGCCAGGCCAGCACGGTGAGCACGACGACCGTCGGCAACCCCCACACCCAGTGGTGTGACCACGAGACCGGCGAGACCACCAACCCGAACAGCGCGACGCACACGACCGCCAGCGCGGGCTCGTCGGCCCGCAGCACCCTGCGCATCGCCCACACCGTCAGCGCGAGCACGAGCAGCGAGGCCGCCACCCAGAGCAGGAAGCGCTGCTGCTCACCCAGCCCGAGCCGAGCCAGCGCCCCGGCGATGTTTTGATCGGTGTTCAAAGCCGCCTCGCCGATCCGATCGGTGTGATGCAGGGTGTGCGTCCAGTATTCCCACGAATCACTCCATGCCAGAACGAAACCGACCGCCGTCGCCACGACGAAGGACGTGAGCGCGGTCAGTGCCGCGCGGTGGTCACGACGCAGCAAGAAGTAGAGCAGGAACACCGCCGGAGTGAGTTTGAGTGCTATGCCCAGTCCCAGCAGCAGGCCCCGCGGCCACGGGGTGCGGCGCGGCAGGCAGTCGGCGATCACCAGAGTCATCAACACGACGTTGATCTGGCCGAAGGCGAAGTTCGAGGTGACGGGTTCCAGCCAGGTCGTCGCCGCCAGGGCGATGACGACGGCCAGCCACCAGCGGCGCAGCCACGCCGGCCCGGGCAACGCCGCCGACGCCTCCCAGACGTCGAGGCGGGTCAGCACGATCACGGTCGAGGCGACCAGCAGCACCAATGTCAAGGCCGTGATCGCGACGCTGGCGGCCGGCATGTGCAGCCAGGCGAACGGGCAGAACACGATCGCCGCCAGCGGGGGATAGGTGAACGGCAGATTGAGCCCGATCGGTGTGTGGAACAACACATCACCGTGGTACAGCGAATGCCCGTGCATCCAGGCTTGCGCGCCCATCTGATACACGTCGATGTCGATGCGGTAGGGCGTGTGCCCGAACAGCCGGAAGGCCACATAGCCCAGCCACGCCGCCGCCAGCAGCCAAAGCCCGCACCACAACAGGACCTGCCCGGGGCCACGTTTGCTTGCCAAGCCCACGCCGGACGCCCGCCATCTACTCATGTCGCACAACAGCGTAATGGGTGGGCGGACGTTGCAGGTGGCCCAGCGCGGCTCCTGCGGAGTCGACGCCCACAGGCGTACGTTTCAAGAGTGCTCCACTGGTTCGTGCTGCGGGTGACACACTGGTTCGCGCACGACATCGTCGCCGGTGGCCGGCTGCCCCTGCTGTGTTGCCTGGTGGCGTTCATCCTGACCTTCTTCGTCACGCGAACGTTCGTGCGCTTCATCCGTCACCGTCATCACGCCGGCCGCCCGGCCAGATGGTGGCACCCGCGCAACGTCCACGTCAGCGGCGTCCACATTCACCACGTGACGTTCGGGGTGGTGTTGGTGCTGCTCTCCGGCCTGACGTTGGTCACCTTGTCCATCGACGGTCACGAGCCCGAATTCACCTTGTCCGCAATCTTTTTCGGGATCGGCGCCGCCCTGGTGCTCGACGAGTACGCGTTGATCCTGCACCTGTCCGACGTCTACTGGTCGGAGGACGGGCGAACTTCGGTGGACGCGGTGTTCGCGGCGGTGGGTGTGGCCGGTCTGTTGATCATGGGTCTGCATCCGCTGATGTTCTTCCTGCCGGTCTGGGAAGGCGCCGATTCGTGGCCGCTGCGGGCCGCGGCGGCCGGCGCCCTGGTGTTGACGCTCCCGCTGGCCGTGGTGGTGGTGCTCAAGGGCAAGGTGTGGACCGGTCTGCTCGGCATGTTCATCGTCGTCCTGCTGGTGATCGGCGCCGTCCGGTTGTCGCGCCCGCACGCGCCCTGGGCGCGATGGCGATACACCTCCCAACCGGAGAAGATGCGCCGCGCGCTGCAGCGCGAACGCAGGCTGCGTCGCCCGATCGTGCGGGCCAAGCTGTGGGTCCAGTGCGCGATCGCGGGCACCCCGGCCCTGCCCGACGAACGCGCGGTCGATGCCCAGCTCGACCACGACGTACACGCCGCACCGCCGCCCACCGAGCCCATCCTGATCGCCCGTTAGCCCGACCTTAGGCTTGCCCGGTGCGGTACTTCTACGACACCGAATTCATCGAGGACGGCCGCACCATCGAGTTGATCTCCATTGGGGTGGTCGCCGAGGACGGCCGCGAGTACTACGCCGTGTCCACGGAATTCGACCCCGAGCGCGCCGGTGGCTGGGTGCGGGCCAACGTGCTGCCCAAGCTGCCGCCCCCGGCGTCGCAGCTGTGGCGCTCGCGCAGGCAGATCCGGGAGGACCTCGAGGACTTCTTCGGCGTTTCTGACGTCGATGGCACCGACCCGATCGAACTGTGGGCGTGGATCGGCGCCTACGACCACGTGGCCTTGTGCCAGTTGTGGGGCACGATGCCCGAGTTGCCGCGGGCGCTGCCCCGGTTCACCCGCGACCTGCGGCAATTGTGGGAGGACCGCGGCTGCCCGCCGATGCCGCCGCGGTCGCGCGATGCCCACGACGCGCTGGTCGACGCCCGCGACCAGCTGCGGCGATTCCGGCTGATCACTTCGTCGGACGCGACCGGGCCCGCGGGCAATCCGAGCGGGGAGGCGCCGGCCTGAGCCCGCCCGAACGACGTTCGCGCTGATCAGTCACCGTCGCGCCCCGGTTACCATGGACCGATGAACTGGACCGTCGACATCCCGATCGACCAGCTGCCGTCGCTGCCCCCGCTGCCGCACGACCTGCGGGCGCGCCTCGACGCCGCACTGGCCAAGCCGGCCGCCCAGCAACCCAGCTGGCCGGCCGACCAGGCGGCCGCGATGCGCACGGTCCTCGAGAGCGTGCCGCCGGTGACCGTGCCCTCGGAGATCCTCCGGCTGCAGGAGCAGCTGGCCCAGGTCGCCAGGGGTGAGGCCTTCCTGCTGCAGGGCGGCGACTGCGCCGAGACGTTCACCGACAACACCGAACCCCACATCCGGGGCAACATCCGCGCCCTGCTGCAGATGGCCGTGGTGCTGACCTACGGCGCCAGCATGCCGGTGGTCAAGGTGGCCCGTATCGCGGGCCAGTACGCCAAGCCGCGGTCGGCCGACATCGACGCCCTGGGGCTGCGGTCCTACCGCGGGGACATGATCAACGGCTTCGCCCCCGACGCGGCCGCGCGCGAGCACGACCCGTCGCGCCTGGTGCGTGCCTACGCCAACGCCAGCGCGGCGATGAACCTGGTGCGGGCGCTGACGTCCTCGGGGTTGGCGTCGCTGCACCTGGTCCACGACTGGAACCGGGAATTCGTCCGGACGTCACCGGCCGGTGCGCGCTACGAGGCGCTGGCCACCGAAATCGACCGGGGCCTGAGGTTCATGAGCGCCTGCGGCGTGGCCGACCGCAACCTGCAGACCGCCGAAATCTACGCCAGCCATGAGGCTTTGGTGCTCGACTACGAGCGGGCCATGCTGCGGTTGTCGGAGAGCGAGGACGGCGAGCCGCAGCTGTTCGACCTGTCGGCGCACACCGTCTGGATCGGTGAGCGGACCCGCCAGCTCGACGGCGCGCACATCGCGTTCGCGGAGGTCATCGCCAATCCGATCGGCGTGAAGATCGGTCCGACGATGACCCCGGAACTGGCCGTCGAATACGTGGAACGGCTTGACCCGCACAACAAGCCCGGCCGGTTGACGTTGGTGAGCCGGATGGGCAACCACAAGGTGCGCGATCTGCTGCCCCCCATCGTGGAGAAGGTCCAGGCCACCGGTCACCAGGTGATCTGGCAGTGCGACCCCATGCACGGCAACACCCACGAGTCGTCCAACGGGTACAAGACCCGCCACTTCGACCGGGTCGTCGACGAGGTGCAGGGCTTCTTCGAGGTGCACCGCGCGCTGGGCACCCACCCGGGTGGCATCCACGTCGAGATCACCGGCGAGAACGTCACCGAGTGCCTCGGTGGGGCACAAGACATCTCGGACCTGGACCTGGCGGGGCGCTACGAGACGGCATGCGACCCGCGGCTCAACACCCAGCAGTCGCTGGAGTTGGCGTTCCTGGTCGCCGAGATGCTGCGTGACTAAGTCGATGGCGCGCCGAGCGTAACGCCACTGGGATTTTCGGATTTTCGCCGTGGCGCTACGCTCGCGGACCAAGGCCCTAGAGCAGTCCGTTCAGGTTGCTCCCGACCGTCCACGCCGCGGTGGCGACCAGCCCGGTGAGCGCCAGCACCAGCGCTACCCAGACCAGCACCATGCGCCGGCCATGCTGCCGGGCGTACGCGAATTCGCTGATCGGAATGCCCGCGAATTCCCCTGCGACAGGCTCGTATTCGTAGTCGTCGGGTTCGTCCTCGGATTGCGGCGGGTGCTGCGACTCGGGCCAGTCCGCGGGGCCGCGGGTCAACTGGCGGGTGGGGTGGCGGGCCGGTGCGCCCGCGGGGGGAGCGGGCTGTGGCGCGGTGACCCCGTGCGGGATCGTGTGGCTGTGCTGCAGGGCCGCCGAGCGGTGTTGCGCGGAGTTGCGCGGCGCCGGGACCCGAAAGTCCGGCAGCGCAAGCTCTTCGGCGATCGCGTCCAGTTCGGCGCCCATCTCGATCGCGTCGGCGTAGCGGTCGGCCGGGGCGCGTGCAGTCGCGCGCTCCACGAACTCGTCGAACTGCGGCGGGACACCGTCGATCGCGGCACTGGGCGGCGGCACATCGGTGTCCAGCCGTTGGTAGGCGATCGACAACGCCGAGTCGCCGGTGAACGGGGTGCGCCCGGTCAGCAACTCGTAAGTGAGGATCCCGGCGGAGTAGACATCGCTGCGGGGGCTGGCGTCGCCGTGGCGCACCTGCTCGGGCGACAGGTAGGCCGCGGTCCCCAAAATGACGCTGGTGGAGGTGATTCCGGCGGCCGCGACGGCACGGACCAGACCGAAATCGGCGATCTTGATGTCGCCGTCGTCGGAGATCAGCACGTTCTCGGGCTTGACGTCGCGATGGACCAGACCGGCCCGGTGCGCCGCGGCGAGCCCGCCCAGCACCGGGCGCAGCACCGCGGCCACGGCATAGGGCGGCATCGGCCCACGCTCGGCCAGCAGCTCGCGCAGCGTGCCACCCTCGATGAGCTCCATCACCAAGAAGGGGTGCCGGGCGTCCAGGCCCTGGTCGTAGACCGCGACCAGGCCGGGATCCTTGAGCCGTGCGACGGTGCGGGCCTCGCGCTGAAACCGGGTCAGGAACTGGTCGTCGCCGGCGTAGCGGGAATCCATCACCTTGACGGCGACGGGGCGGTCGAGCCGCGTGTCGAGGCCGCGGTACACCGTCGACGTGCCGCCGCTGGCGATCTTGGACTGCACCAGGTAGCGGCCATCGAGCAACGTGCCGTCCAAGGGGTCTGCTGATTCGAGCGATTCAGCTTCGGCCACCGGGCCATCGTAAGTGCGACGGTGTGATTGGGCGGAAAACGCGGGTTCAACCCGCGTGGCAAGGCCTACACTTGCGCGGTGAGCAGCATTCCTGCCGGCGACGATGTTTTGGACCCCGACGAGCCAACCTATGACCTGCCACGGGTCGCCGAATTGCTCCGGATTTCGGTCAGCAAGGTGCAGCAGCAACTCCGGGAAGGTCACCTGGTCGCGGTGAAGCGGGACGGCGGCCTGGTGGTGCCGCAGGTGTTCTTCACCAAGTCCGGTGCGGTGGTCAAGAGCCTGCCGGGACTGTTGACGATCCTGCATGACGGCGGCTATCGCGACACCGAGATCGTGCGGTGGTTGTTCACCCCCGACCCGTCGCTGACGATCACCCACGACGGCAGCCGGGATGCGATCAGCAATGCCCGTCCCGTCGATGCCCTGCACGCGCACCAGGCTCGCGAAGTCGTGCGCCGCGCGCAGGCCATGGCCTGCTGAGCGGCGGCTACGACCTTTCCAGGGCCTGACCGGCCCCGACACCCCGCCGGTCGGGAGCGCGGTAGAGGCTATACCAGGCGACCAGCGCGCAGGCGGTGGCCAGCCAAACATGCAGCCACGAGTACATCCCGTGCGAGCCATCGGGTTTGAAGATCACCATCACCCACGTCGACAGGCCGGCGATGATCGCGATCGCCCGTCGGGATTGCGCCAGCGGGGCCACCACCGCCAGGGGCCAGGAGTAGTACCACGGCAGAGCCGCGGGGACGAACAACACCACGACGAGCATCGAGAACGCGATGCCGGTCAGCGCGTCCCGGTCGTCGCGCCGGAACCGCCACCACAACAGCGGCAGCGACACCGCGATGATCGCGATTCCGACAAACCGCGTGATACGCAGTATGGGGTAGAAGTGCAGCGCGAAAAACCCGCTGAAAACGGCGTGGATGATGTTGGCGGCCGCGGTCGGCACCGTCAGCCAGTTGATGATCTTCACCGACCCGGCCAGCGCCGTCAGCCACCCCAGGCCCACACCGGCCACGGCGGACAAGATGCCGAACACGACGGCGAAGATCAGCGCCGACATCGCCGTGGCCGCCAGGAACGCCCAGGCCGGCCGGTATCCGCGGCGGTCCCGCAGATGCCGCGTCCATACCCAAACCATGAACGGCAGGGCGATTCCGGCGGTGGCCTTGACCGCGATCGCCACCGTGATCAGCGAAGTGCCCAGGACGTGACGCCCGGCGAAACTCAGCGCGATGCCGGCGGTCATCAGTCCCACCATGAGCATCTCGTTGTGCACCCCACCCATCAGATGGATGAGCACGAGCGGGTTGAGCACACAGATCCACAAAGCCGTCGAGGCGTCGGCGCCCAGGTGGCGGGTCAAACGTGGGGTGGCCCAGATCAGCAGGGCCAGCCCCGGCAGCATGCACAGCCGCAGCAGCGCCGTTCCGGCCACCACGTTGTTGCCGACGGCCATGGTGACAACCTTGGCCACCAAGATGAACGCCGGGCCGTAAGGGGCGGTGGTGATCGTCCAGATGGGACTTACGTTGTCCAGCAGGTTGTTCGGGTTGGCGACCGGTCCGACCGCGTAGGGATCCAGGCCGTCGCGCAGCAGCGCGCCCTGGGCCAGATACGAATAGGTGTCCCGGCTGAAGACGGGTACCGACAGCAGCAATGGCGCCAGCCAGAAACCGGTGGTGGCCTTCATCACGAACTCGGTCACTCCGCCGGCCAGCACGCGCCGGCCCAGCCCCGCCCACGCGATCAGCATGAGGCCCACACCCGTCCACAACACCACGGACGACAACACCAGGCCGTGGCCAAAACGCAGCCAGGACATGTGGATTGACTCCAGCAGCGGGTCGTGTTGCCGGATGCTGCCCGCGCCCAGCCCGCCCACGCTGATCAGGACCGCACCGAGCATGCCCAGCTTCGCCGGCCGGGACTCCTCGGCGGTGGCGAACGCACGTAGCTGCGAAAACCACCCGGCGCCAGACGGTTTCGTTGCCGCGGGGTCGGACGGCGGAATGTGCGTGGGAGTCGTCATCGGCTCAGGCGGACCGGTCGGTGGCCATTCGGGCCAGCTCGGACAGCCCCGCTTTGGCCGCCGCGTCGATGGGCGCGGCCGACAGCGCCGCCAGCGCCCGCTGGGTCAGTTCGGCGATGCGCCGCTCCGCTGCGGCCAGGGCGCCCACCGACTCGATGACCTCGCGCAGGCGGTCCACCTCCGCGTCGGTCAGCCGCGCCCCGATGGATCTACGTAACATGTTGGCGGCCACGGGATCTGAGTTATCCGCCAACTCCAACGCCTCGGCCAGCAGCACTGTGCGCTTGCCCGATCGCAAATCATCACCCGACGGCTTGCCGGTCACCGCGGGGTCCCCGAACACGCCGAGGACGTCGTCGCGGAGCTGGAACGCCACTCCGAGGTCCGTTCCGAACCGGCCGAACACGTCTTGCACGTCGGGTCGGTCTGCGGCGGCGGCCGCCCCCAGCTGCAGCGGTCGCGACACGGTGTAACAGGCGGTCTTGTAGGTGTCGACGTTCATCGCCGACGCGATCGACTCGGCGGCGCTGGCTTCGGCGACGATGTCGAGGTATTGACCGCCCAGCACCTCGGTGCGGATTTCGGCCCATACCCGCTGCACGCGCCGCGCAGCCTCGGGCGACAGGCCGGCGCGGAAAACGATGTCGTCGGCCCACGACAGCGCGAGGTCACCGAGCAGGATGGCCGCGGACATGCCGAACCGCTCCGGCGAGCCCCGCCACTGCCGGTTGCGGTGCAGCTCCGCGAACTGGACATGAGCGGTCGGCCGCCCGCGGCGGGTCGAGGAGTCATCGATCACATCGTCATGCACCAGCGCGCAGGCGTGCAGCAGCTCGAGGGCGGAAAACAGCAGCAGCACTTCGGAATCGGGTTCCCCGTTCGCCACGGCGCGCCAGCCCCAGTAGGCGAAGGCGGGCCGCAGCCGCTTGCCCCCGTTGAGCACGAATCCTTCGAGGGCGGCGACCAGGACCTCGTAGTCGCCGCCGATGTAGGCGGTGTCGGCGCGCCGATCGTGCAGATACCGCCGAAGTCGATCGGTGACCGCGCCGGTCAACTCGACGGTTGCCGCTGCTGCTGGGGCTTTTGGGCTCAGCGCGGCGCCCCTTTCTGCTCGACGTGGCCCGATGTGTGGCGGGCCCGACCAGTGTATTCGGCGCAGCACCGGGGATCCGTCCCACATGGCGCGGGCGGGGGACCGCGTTTGCTTCGACTGCCTCACTGGTCCCCGCAGGCTCACTATTCCCCCGCAAGCCGGTGGCGCCGCCGCGCTTATGCTGGCGGGGGTGTCGGGGCCGCCCGCTGCGGTGCGGCCGGGAGACGCCCAAGCCACAGTCGTCGGATGGAGAGAAGCCGCGTGACACTCAACACCATTGCGCTCGAGCTGGTGCCGCCGAACGCCGATGAAGGCCGGGAGCGGGCGCTCGAGGACGCGCGAAAGGTGGTGCAGTACTCGGCGGAATCGGGTCTCGCCGGCCGGCTCCGGCACGTGATGATCCCGGGCATCATCGCCGAGGACGACGACCGTCCCATCACGATGAAACCGAAGCTCGACGTGCTGGATTTCTGGTCGATGGTCAAGCCGGAGCTGGCGGGAATCCACGGCCTGTGCACGCAGGTCACCGCCTTCATGGACGAGCCGGCCCTGCGCAGGCGGCTGACCGATCTGCGCGCGGCCGGGATGGAGGGTGTGGTCTTCGTCGGCGTCCCGCGCACGATGAACGACGGCGAAGGGTCCGGCGTCGCGCCGACCGATGCCCTGTCGATCTATCGCGAGTTGGTGCCCAACCGCGGCGTGATCCTGATTCCCACCCGCGAGGGGGAACACGGCCGATTCAACTTCAAGTGTGACCAGGGCGCGACCTACGGGATGACCCAGCTGTTGTACTCCGACGCGATCGTGGGGTTCCTGCGCGACTTCGCCAAGAACACCGATCATCGGCCGGAGATCCTGCTGTCGTTCGGCTTCGTCCCGAAGATGGAGAGCCGGGTCGGCCTGATCAACTGGCTGATTCAGGACCCGGGTAACGCGACGGTGGCCGACGAGCAGGAATTCGTCAGGCGGTTGGCCGGCAGCGAACCGCCCCAGAAGCGCCAGCTCATGTTCGACCTGTACAAACGCGTGATCGACGGGGTGGCCGAGCTGGGCTTCCCGCTGAGCATCCACCTCGAGGCGACCTACGGGGTGTCGGCGCCCGCCTTCCAGACGTTCGCGGAGATGCTGGCGTACTGGTCGCCCGGGCGGCGGGGCTAGCGCTAGCTCGGCGGCTGGTCGCGGGGTGCGGTGAGCCGCGGGGAACGGTCGCGGTTCATCCAGGCGAGCAGCGCAACGACGCCGGCCGCCGCGAAGGACGCGATGCCCAGCCACACGCCCGCCCCGGTGAACGAGCGGGTGTTGGGGTCGGTGTAGCGGGCCTGGGCGGTCATGGTGCTCACCACGCCCGGTTTGAGCTTCCAGGACACCACCGTGGACTCGACCCGCTCGCCGTTGGTGGAGGTCACCACGCCGGGGAAGGCGATGGTCAGCTCGACGTCGGCTTCGGAATCGGTCAGCGAGGTCAGGTCCGCGCGGCCTTCCAGGATCACCAGGTTGCCGTTTCGGCGCAGCGTCAGGTTCACACCCTGGGCGTCGGAGTTCATGTTGGCCAGCTGTGGCAGCTCGGCGAAGGTCAGATCGGAGAACACCGCCTGCGATCCCACGTAGCCGTCGCTGTCGTAGTTCGACACCGCCACTTTCTGGCTGAACGGCAGGTTGTTGCTGTCCAGCTGGGGGCCGGTGTCCTTGGGCGTCTTGGGTTTAGCGGCGGCGACGATCTCACCGGAGACCAGGTCATCGGGCGAAATGGTGAGCGACGCCCTGACCCGCAGGCACCCAGTGGCCAGCGGCACCAGCATGAGCAGCATCGCCATGGCCACCAACCGGCGCCGCCGAGCGGTGAATCCTCGGCTTCGGGGCGGGGCAAGGCTGGCGCGCACCAGGTCATCGTGCCAGATCCGGCGGCCCGCTTCCGCACGTCCGCCCGGGCGCGCCCCGGAGCCGACGCTCACAGCGGCAGCTTGCGGCCCAGGATCGCGAATGCCCGTGGGTCACCTGCGAAGTGGTAGCGGCGGATGACGTCCGTGAACCCCAGGCGCCGGTACAGCCGCCAGGCCCGGTTCGGCTCACCGTTGGTTTCCGGCGTGGACAGCAGCACATTGTCTTCGGCACGACCGTCCAGGAGCCGCCGGGCCAGCGCCTCACCGAGGCCACGACCCTGCGCGCGCGGATGGATGTGCAGCTCGGTCAACTCGAAGTAGCTGTTCATCAGGCCGGCGATCTCCTGGGGCGGCAGGCCGCCGCGTTGCAAGCCGAGGATGACCTGCTGCTGCCACCACTGCCCGGGTGCCCCGGGGTAGCCATAGGCCACCCCGAGCAACGGCGCGTTGCTCAGTTCGGTCGCGGGCGGGATCGGCGCGTCCACGCCGTCGGCCAGCTCGGCATCCACGACGCCCACCCCTCGCCAGCCGTGCCGGCGGATGTGCTCGAGCCACATCGCGGCACGCTGGTTTGCGGTGCCCCGCGGGTACCGCATCGCGTCGACATACACCTTCAGGGCGTCACCGAGACGGCGCTCCATATCGTTGGGTGGCAGATCGATGAGGAATATCGCCAACTCGCGGTGCCCTCCTCGTCCTGTGCTCCGGGTGCTTCGGCTTCGCCCAGCCGCTCGGCCCGCCCCGCCACCGCCATTATCGGTCCCGGGGGAGGCCGTTCGACGAGCGGTCGCGGCAACGAGCCCATGAGCCACCCGGTCGGGGAAGCCGGTTGTAGCGCACGGCCGTTCCGGCTCCTGTGGGTGCCGCGCCGCGGCCGGGATAGAATCGCCACCGAACCAGTGGTATGGCGCAGATTGACCTCGTATCATTCAATTAGTTGCCCCCGCAACGGGCATCCGCGTGCTATCGATAGTTACGCGCCAAACTGTCGGCAAGGAGGGACGAATGCCACTCTCCGATCATGAGCAGCGGATGCTCGATCAGATCGAGAGCGCTCTCTACGCCGAAGACCCCAAATTCGCATCGAGCGTCCGCGGCGGAGGGTTCCGCGCACCGACCGCGCGCCGCCGCCTGCAGGGCGCGGCGCTGTTCGTCATCGGCCTGGCGATGCTGGTTTCCGGTGTGGCGTTCAAGGCCACCATGATCGGAAACTTCCCGATTCTCAGTGTGTTCGGATTCATCGTGATGTTCGGTGGCGTGGTGTTTGCTATCACCGGTCCCCGGTTGTCCGTCCGGCCCGACCACCCCGGATCGGCGCCCGGGCCGTCGCGCCAGCGCCGCAACAAGGGCGGCGGAGGTTCTTTCACCAGTCGGATGGAAGACCGGTTCCGCCGCCGCTTCGACGACTAGCGGCATCGCCAGCGCATCGGGGTAGCCATCGGCTACCCCGATTTTTTTTGCCCGTCCGGGCCGATGGTCACAGACGCACCCGGGTTGCCGACGATCGCCGGGCCGTCGATGCCGTTTTGAGCCCGGATCGAGCCACAACCGTGCTTAGCCGCAGGTTATGAGCCCCACCGGGCCCCACTGACGCCCCCCACGACGCCCCACTGGCCCCTCGGCTGGTGTCTGAAGTGCGGTTTTCCGCCGCCCACCGCGGTGGTCGGCGGCGCCCGAGAAGTGGCCGGCGAACGGCATGATGGGCTGGCGGTGGCAGATAACCTGGAAAACTCCGCCACGACACTCCATGGATGGGGCGAAGTGGGGGATTGTGGGGTATGGTGGCAACAGTGTTTGGGTGACCCCGAGTGGGAGGTGAGCTGGTGTTTCTCGGCACCTACACGCCCAAACTCGACGACAAGGGGCGGCTGACGTTGCCCGCGAAATTCCGTGACGCACTGGCAGGGGGGTTGATGGTCACCAAGAGCCAAGACCACAGCCTCGCCGTCTACCCGCGGGGGGAATTCGAGCAGCTCGCGCGCCGGGCGAGCAAGGCCTCGCGGAGCAACCCCGACGCGCGCGCATTCCTGCGCAACCTCGCCGCCGGCACGGACGAGCAGCATCCCGATGCGCAGGGACGCATCACGTTGTCTGCCGACCACCGTCGCTACGCGAACCTCTCCAAGGATTGCGTGGTGATCGGAGCGGTCGATTACCTCGAGATCTGGGATGCGCAAGCCTGGCAGGACTACCAGCAGACCCACGAAGAGAACTTCTCCGCGGCCAGCGATGAAGCACTCGGCGACATCATCTGAGGCGCATGCCCGTGCAACGTGGCCTCTGCCCGAACCGACCCTGGCGTACTTCCCCAACGCCAGGTTCGTGCCTTCGGACAGGGACCTCGATGCAAGGGCTTGCTCCCTCGGCGCCCTTCGGGCGATCCGGCAGACCCGCGGAGGCGTTGCGGTGGTTGACGATTCACCGGACTTCGGGCATGTGCCCGTCCTGCTGCACCGCTGTGTCGAGCTGCTCACGCCCGCGCTGACCCGTCACCACGCCGACGGTTCGGGCGCGGTCCTCCTCGACGCCACCCTCGGCGCGGGCGGCCACGCGGAACGGTTCCTGACCGAGTTACCGGGGCTGCGGCTGATCGGGCTCGACCGCGATCCCAGCGCGCTGGAAATCGCGCGGGCCCGGCTGGCGCGGTTCGCCGACCGGATCACGCTGGTGCACACCCGCTACGACGGCCTCCCCGCGGCGCTGACCGAATCCGGTTACGACACAGTCGGATCGGTCGACGGGATGCTGTTCGACCTCGGTGTGTCATCCATGCAGCTCGACCGCGCCGAGCGGGGCTTCGCCTACGCCCAGGACGCGCCCCTGGACATGCGGATGGATCCGCAGTCGTCGCTGACGGCGGCCGACATCCTCAACACCTACGACGAAGCGGCGCTGGCCGACATCCTGCACCGCTACGGCGAAGAGCGGTTCGCGCGACGTATCGCGGCACAGATCGTGCGCCAGCGCACCCGCACCCCCTTCACTTCGACCGCGGAGCTGGTAGCCCTGCTCTATCAAGCGATTCCGGCCCCCGCCCGGCGCACCGGGGGGCATCCCGCCAAGCGGACCTTCCAGGCCCTGCGGATCGCCGTCAACGACGAATTGAACTCGTTGCGCAGCGCGATTCCGGCCGGGTTGGACGCGCTCACCGTCGGCGGGCGCATGGTGGTGCTGGCCTATCAATCGCTGGAAGACCGGATCGTCAAACGGTTGTTCGCGGACGCGGTCGCCTCCCGCACACCGGTGGATCTGCCGGTCGAGCTTCCCGGCCACGAGCCGCGATTCCGGTCGCTGACGCACGGCGCCGAACGTGCGGACGCCGCCGAGGTCGAACGCAATCCGCGCAGCGCCGCGGTGCGGCTACGAGCTGTGCAACGGGTCCATCAGGCAACCGGAAAGGGCGACGCATGAAAGCAAAGCGGGAGACGCCGAATCGCCGCGGGGGACGCGACGGTTCCGTCCGGCGGAGTGCGCGCTCCGCGGCCGACACCGGCTCTGCGCGCCGCACCCGGTCCGGGCGGACCTCGGCGCCGACCCGCGAGAGCCGTGCGCCCAAGTCCGGCCCGCAGACCAGCCCGATCGCGCGGCCGGCCGAGCGGCCGGCACGGCCCAAGAGCACGAGTCAGGCCAAGGCCCGGGCCAAGGCGCGGAAAGCCAAGTCGCCGAAAGTTGTTCGTCCCCGCCTGAGCGAACTTCTGGCGGCCCGGCTGGCGTCGATCGACCTGCGGCCCCGGACTCTGGCGAGCAAGGTCCCTTTTGTCGTGTTGGTCATCGGTGCGCTCGGCGTCGGGCTGGGTCTGACGCTGTGGTTGTCCACGGACTCCGCCGAGCGCTCCTATAAGTTGAGTCACGCGCGCGAGAAAACCCGGCTGCTGCAACAGCAGAAGGAGGCGCTGGAACGCGACGTGCGCGAGGCGGAATCCGCACCGGCGCTCGCGGAGGCGGCCCGCAAACAGGGCATGATCCCGACGCGAGACACCGCGCACCTGGTCCAGGATCCGTCCGGGAACTGGGTGGTGGTCGGCACCCCGAAGCCGGCTGACGGGGTGCCGCCGCCACCGTTGAACAGCAAGCTCCCCGAACAAGGTCCACCGCAGCCTCCGGCGCCGCCGGCGCCTCCCGCGGAGGTCCCGGTCCGCCTGCAACCCGACCCCAGAGCGCCCGCGCCGGCCAGGTCCGGGCCCGAAGCGCTGCTGCGCGCTCCGGACGGAGCATCGACACTGGGCGGTCAGCACCTGGCACAGACCGGACCTCAGCTCCCGGGCGTGCCGGTCACCGGGCAGCTCCCGGGCGTGCCAACCGCGCCGGGAGTGCCGCTGCCGGGGCTGCCCGCGCCGGCGGGACCCGCGCTCGCCCCGGTGCCCGCGGAGGTGCCGATCCCGTTGGGCGGCTTGCCAATTCCGCCGCCCGGGCAGGTGCCCGCACCGTTACCCGCGGAGGTGCCGGTTCCGGTGCAACGGGGAACGGCCCCCGCGGTTCCCCAAGGGGTTGCCCCCGTCGTTCCCGTCGTCCCCGCCGCCCCGGTGCTGGCGCCGCAGCCTGCGGCGCCGGGCCCGGTTGCGACGCCTGGTGCGCCCCGGTGAGCCGCGACGACTCCATGCGCACCCGACGGTCGCAGCCGACGCGCGGTCCCCGCAAGGCGCAGGAAGCCAAGGGGGTTCGCCAGTCGAAGCGGCGCGCGAAGCAACAGCAAGCCGGGGATGTCCAGGAGCCGAAGAGATTCCGGAAAGCCAAGCGAGCCAAGGACGCCAAGAAGGCCCGCCCGGCCGACCGGCCGGAGGCGGTGGGGACCGGGCACTCGGCGCGGGAGCGGCGCACCCGGCAGCTGGTGCAGGCGGGCGCCCGCGGCGCGTCGTTCGTCTTCCGGCATCGGGCCGGGAACGCGGCCATCGGGGTCTTGATCGTGGTGGCGGCGGTCCAGTTGTTCGTCCTGCAGGTCACCAGCGCGCCCGCGCTGCGCGCCCAGGCCGCGGGCCAGCTCAAGGTCACCGACGTCGAGAAGGCGGTGCGCGGCAGCATCGTAGACCGCAATAAGGATCAGCTGGCCTTCACCATCGAATCACGCGCGTTGACGTTCCAGCCCAAGAGGATTCGCAAGCAACTGGAAGAGGCCAAGGCCAAGAACTCGGTGGCCCCCGATCCCCAGCAGCGGCTGCGGGACATCGCCCAGGAGGTCGCGACCCGGCTGGGCAACAGACCGGACTCCGCGACCGTGTTGAAGAAGCTGCAAAGCGACGACAACTTCGTTTATCTGGCCCGTGCCGTCGACCCCGCCGTCGCCAGCGCGATCTCCGACAAGTACCCGGAAGTCGGTTCGGAGCGGCAAGACCTGCGGCAGTATCCCGGCGGTTCGTTGGCGGCCAACATCGTCGGCGGTATCGACTGGGACGGTCACGGGCTGCTGGGGCTCGAGGAGTCCCTGGACTCGGTGCTGTCGGGAACCGACGGCTCGGTCACCTACGATCGCGGCTCCGACGGTGTCGTCATCCCCGGCAGTTACCGCAACCGGCACCGGGCGGTCAACGGTTCGATGGTCCAGCTGACCCTCGACGACGACATCCAGTTCTATGTGCAGCAGCAGGTCCAGCAGGCCAAGAATCTCTCCGGCGCGCACAATGTTTCGGCCGTGGTGCTGGACTCGAAGACCGGCGAAGTGCTGGCCATGGCCAACGACAACACCTTTGACCCGTCCCAGGACATCGGGCGTCAGGGTGACAAGCAGTTGGGCAACCTGGCGGTGTCCTCACCGTTCGAGCCCGGCTCGGTGAACAAGGTCATCACCGCCTCCTCGGTCATCGAGTACGGCCTGTCCAATCCAGACGAGGTGCTGCAGGTGCCCGGGTCGATCCAGATGGGCGGAGTCTCCATCCACGACGCGTGGGACCACGGCGTGATGCCGTACACGACCACCGGCGTGTTCGGAAAGTCCTCCAACGTGGGCACTTTGATGCTCGCCCAGCGCGTCGGCCCGGAACGTTTCTACGACATGGTCCGCAAATTCGGTCTCGGCCAACGCACCAACGTGGGTCTGCCGGGTGAGAGCGCCGGGCTGGTGCCGCCCATCGACCAATGGTCGGGCAGCACCTTCTCGAACCTGCCGATCGGGCAAGGCCTTTCGATGACCTTGTTGCAGATGACGGGCATGTACCAGACCATCGCCAACGACGGGGTGCGCATACCGCCGCGGATCGTCAAGGCCACAATCGCGCCCGACGGCACCCGGACCGAAGAACCGCGTCCCGAAGGGGTGCGGGTGGTCTCCCCGCAGACGGCTCAGACCGTGCGCAACATGCTGCGCGCCGTGGTGCAACGCGACCCGATGGGTTATCAGCAGGGCACCGGATCCGCCGCCGCGGTGACGGGCTACCAGATGGCCGGCAAGACGGGCACCGCGCAGCAGATCAACCCGGCCTGCGGCTGCTACTTCGACAACGTCTACTGGATCACCTTCGCCGGCATGGCCACCGTCGACAATCCGCGCTATGTGATCGGCATCATGATGGACAACCCGGAGCGCAACGCGGACGGCACGCCGGGCCACTCGGCGGCGCCGCTGTTCCACAACATCGCCGGCTGGCTGATGCAGCGCGAGAACGTGCCGCTGTCGCCCGACCCCGGTCCGCCGCTGACGCTGCAGGCCACCTAGGAGTCTGCTGAATTAATCCGCGTGGCGGGGGGTGTTTGCCTGGGGTTTTCGGGATGATTGGTGGGTGCAGGGTCGATCTGATGATCAGCGTGAATTGTTGGATGCGGAGTCGGTTGCGGGGCATCTTCTGAAGGCCGACAGTGTCTTTGCGTTTTTGGCGGCGCATCGGCATGAGTTGTTTCCCGAGGAGATGTTCGCCGATCTGTTCCCGTCGCGGCGGGGCCGTCCGAGTGTGCCGGCCGAGGTGATGGCCTCGGTGATCACCTTGCAGGCCCTGCACGGGCTGTCCGATAACGAGACCGTCGATGCGGTCACGTTTGATCTGCGCTGGAAAGCGGCCTGCGGGCTGCCGATGACTGCGCCGGCGTTTCATTCCACGACGCTGACCTATTGGCGACGCCGGCTGGCCGAATCGGATCGCCCGAACCGGATATTCGAGACGGTCAAGACGGTGGTCGCCCAACCGGGGCGTTGGCGAGAAAGACGCGGCGAGCGTTGGACTCCACGGTCCTCGATGATGCGGTGGCCACCCAGGACACCGTGACCCAGCTCATCGGGGCGATCCGGCGCGTCGGCCGCGAGGTTCCCGGCGCCACTGAGGTCATCGCCGCCCACTGCAGCGCCCATGACTACCGCGATCCGGGTAAACCCACGATCACCTGGGATGACGCCGGCGCCCGAGAGGCATTGGTCGACGCGCTGGTCGCCGATGCTCATCGGCTGCTGGGGCATCTGCCCGACCAGGAACTGGGGCCGCGTGGCGGCTGAGGCGGTTGCACTGCTGGCGTTGATCGCCGGCCAGGACGTCGAACCGGTCGAGGGTTCCGATGGCACCGACGGACGCTGGCGCATCGCCCAGCGAGGTCGCCAGCGATCGGGTGATCTCCACCGTCGATCCAGCAGTCCCGCCACGCCCATAAGACCGTGCATCGCCGCCAGGACGGCTATAAAGCCCATGTCGCGGTGGAACCCGACACCGGGATCATCACCGACTGCGCCCTGACCAAGGCCAACGGCGCAGCCAACCACGAAGCCACCGTCGGGCTGCAGCTTCTCGACTTGGAGGACACCGCGGTGAGGGTGCTGGCGGATTCGGCTTACGGCGCCGGTGATTTCCGCGCCGCGCTCGCCGAATCGCGGCCACCGTGATCGGGTGAAGTCGGCTCCGCTGCGTGCCGCGGTGCCCGGCGGGTTCACCATTGATGACTTCCAGGTCGATCACGCCGCCGGCATCGCCGTCTGCCCGGCCGGGGTGAGCGCCGGATCAGCGCGCACGGCAATGCCCTGTTCGGGGCGGCTGTCGGCGCTGTGACCTTCGGTCGCGATGCACCACCGACCGCCATGGCAAGGCCCTGCAGTACCGGACGACACGACGCACTACAACGACCGCCCGAGAAGGTCACGAAACCCGCAATGGCTCAACGAATATCGTCAACACCGCCCGATGGTCGAACGTACCATCGCCTGGCTGACCCGAGGTAACCGTAAATTCCGCTACCGCGGTACCGCCAGCAACGACCACTGGCTACATCACCGCGTCGCCGCACTGAACCTACGCACAATGGTCGCCATGGGATTGACCCGCACCGCCGACACCTGGGCGCTGGCCTGACACCAACCGGTACTTGCCCGAACCGCCCAAGCTGCCAACCTGACCAATGGCGGGGTGACCCTTTTGTCGACCTCCGGGTCTGACTTAACCCAGCGCCACAGAGCGCCGTGAGGCACCCCGCCCCCAAGCACCCGTTATTCAGCAGACTCCTAGCGGCGATCGCAAGGGCGGCGAAGCCGGGCGCTGCGGGTCGCCGCCGGGCCACCTAGCGGCGATCGCAAGGGCGGCGAAGCCGGGCGCTGCGGGTCGCCGCCGGGCCACCTAGCGGCGATCGCAAGGGTGGCCTCCCGCCGCCGGGAACCCTCGTGGCCGGGTGCGCCTAGGTA